>NZ_JABEQK010000001.1 GCF_014174275.1 Gluconacetobacter takamatsuzukensis
GAATGCCAGCCTGGCCGCTCGGTTCCGCTACGCTTCACCTCCCGGCCAGGCTGGCATCAGAAGCGCATATCAACTAACTATGAAACCGGACCAGTCATCGCAGGCAGCCCAACAGAATGACGTCTGTATTTCCACGTCCCCTGTCGAACAGAGGACCTGTCGCTTCCCCGGCTATAGCGGGCACCAAGCCGAGGTGCTGGACGACTATCATTCGGCAATTTCGCTCTCCCATCCGTTTATGGCCATGATACTGCGGTTGCTGGCAGGCGCCTCTCGTCGTCAATGACAGTCACGCGGATGGGAGGATTGTCTGACCAACTCCAGAAGACGAGGTTTCTGTCATTTTCCGTCGCTCCAGGGGCAAAGCTCGGGACGACGATGCCAGCTACTCCGCTGGCTATGAGCGTCTTTGTTAGTTCCCATGATGGCGGTGTCTTGCCCTGGTCGGCAAGATCTTCCCAGGGACAAGCCAGGGTTACGGGGGAGAAGCCAAGATCGTTAAGGCTGGACGGATCGGTCAGATCGAGGACGGGCTCGCTATCGACGTCATAGGCACAGATGGTCAGGGGCTGAGGCTTGAATGGAAAACCCTGCTGGGCTTCAAGCTAGGCCGTCTCCATTCGAAGTGACGTATAAAGGGCAGGCGTGCCGACCGAATTGAATCGTCTCCCATGAAGCGTCGCGCCGTCGCCTGATAATGGGGTGAAAGACCAGCGGGGATTGTGAGCCCTGAATACATGTCCGGTAAACCTCACGCGTAACCGCCGGTCGCAATCCGATCCAGGTAACGTCGGACGGCCTCGGCGCGTCCCTCCCGGACTAGCGCCTCGGCAGTCTGATCACCGAAGGAGGGCACGGGTCGTGATCGGTACCAGTCGCCGTAGCTCCGTCGGCAGCAGATCGTCATACTTCTTCTTCCAGTTGAAGTATGTCGCCTGGCTGATCCCAGCCTTCTGACAAACCTCCGCGACGGGGATGCCGTCAGCCCCTTGCTTCAGAACGAACGCCTTCTATGTGTCCGAAAATTTCGATGCCTTCATCGCTTTCCGCTTCTCTCAACCAGAGAAACGACACGGAAAACTCTAACCAAAAACAATCCAATTTGCCGGGAGCAGATCAGAATATCGCTGCCCCACGAACAAGCAGAATAATAAGTATGTAGAAGAGAAACGAGCCAACCTCTTCCATGTTCGGTTGATGATCGCTTTCATGTAGGCCAGCCTCCCCCCAAGGCTCTGAAGGAGCTGACCGCCGCGCGCGCCGCGTTCGCCCGGTTGAGGGCCAGTTGGTCCTGCGAGTCGAGAAGCTGCCGGTCAGCGTCCAATACGTCCGTCAAAGGAATGATACCCGCCTGGAAGGATTGCTGGGAAAGATCGCGTGCGCGGGTCAGCGAGGCGACTTCAGTCTGCAATTCACCAGTGCGCTGCTCGGTCTGTACCAGGGTCGTAAATGCATTTTCGATATCCTCGGCGGCGTGGAGAACCGTCACCTGGTAACGCGCGAGGGCCTCGGCATTGGCGCCACGTGCCTGCTGTACCTCAGCGTCGATTTTGCCGAAATCAAAGATCCGCCAGCGAATGGCGCCTGATCCGACAGCCTGGAACCCCGGTGCCGTGAATAGATGCTGAGGATTGATGCTCTGAAATCCCAGGATGCCGGAAAGGGAGAGCTTGGGATAATAGTCGCCGAGTGCTGCGCCTATCCTGGCATTTGATGCCGCCAGTCTGCGTTCGGCAGCCAGAATGTCCGGTCGGCGGCGCAGCATGTCCGTGGGTTTGTCGGTGGCGCCGATAGCCGGGATGGCCGGAATTTCGGACGGCGTTCCCAGTTCCGCAGCATAGGTACCGGGCTGCGCGCCCATCAGCACGTCGAGGCGATTGAGCTGGGCTTCGAGCGCAATGCGGATCAGCGGCACGGTCTGGCGGGCGGACTGCAACAGGGCCTCAGTCTGGGCCAGTTCGCGCTCATTCGAAACGCCGCTCGTTCGCCGCTGCCGCACCAGTTCCAGGAGATGGGCGTCCACCGCGATCTGCCTTTCCGCTACTGCCAGGCGGGCTTGGTCTCCTCGGATCTGGAAATATGCGTCCGCCGCGTCGGCGGCCACCGTGATACGCTCCCCTACGCGTTCCATCTGTGCGGCTTCTGCCTCGTCACGCGCTGCCTCTTGCCCGCGTCGCAGGCCACCGAACAGGTCGATTTCCCAGCTTGCAGCGCCACTGACGTCATAGGTGCGATAGTCGCGGTGGAAGTTCGGTACTGTGCGCACGACATGGCCGATCAGCCCCTCCTGAGACAGTCGGTTTGCGGATGCCTGCGGATTGAAATCCAAGGTCGGGAGCAAACGCGCCGTGGCCGCCTCCGCGGCGCCTCGCGACTGGCGGACGCGCGCTATCGCGGCCGCGAGATCAAGGTTCTGAGCCAGGACACGCTGTTCTATGCGTAAGAGTTCGAGATCGTGAAATCCCTCCCACCATGTATCCAGCGGTGGAGCTGCGGCTGCCTGGCGTGCATCGACGGCGGTGGCACTGTGGAAGGGCTGAAGATGCGTAGCGGGCGCATGATAGTTGGGGCCGACCGCGCAGGCCGTCGTCAGGAGCGTCATGGCCAAGGCTGCGGCAGAATGCAGTCGCATGCCCATCGTGAGATGACGCAGGGGATTGGCGTTCCGCTGGGATGCGGGAAGCGAAAGATTCATGGCGCACGACTTTCGATCAGCCCCGGACATGCATCGTCCTGGTGTTGTCAAGTGACCGATATACATATTCGTCACTCGTTGTCAATTTACAAGCTGCGTTCTATCTAGAAGGCGGAATTCAGTCGGGAGGAACAGGATGCGCGCGCCTCACAGCGGACAACGCGGCCCGGTCGATCATGAACGCCGGGATCAGATCATGACGGCGGCCATCGAGCATTTCGGGCATTACGGATACAAGAAGACCACGATCGCTGATCTGGCTGATGCCATCGGGCTGTCAAAGGCCTACATTTACAAATTCTTCGAATCGAAGAAGGCGATCGGCGAGGCGATCTGCGCGCTTCAGCATGGCAAGATGCAGGCGGATATCCAGGCAATCGTTGAGGAAGACAAGCCGGCTTCCGACAGAATGCGCAGGGTTTTCCTCGCTCTGGCGCGCAATACGGTCGCGCTGTTTTCCCACGAGCGTAAACTGCACGATATCGTCTATTCGGCGGTGGAGGAGGAATGGACGTCTGCCAGGAGTTTTGCCGATGCGTTGCGCGGCATGGTGGAGCACCTGATCCGCGAAGGCCGCGAGGGAGGCGAGTTCGAGCGCAAGACGCCCGTTGACGAGACCTGTCACGCCATCATGCTGGTCCTGCAGTCGATCTATCATCCCCTCCTGCTCGAACAGCACATGGACACGCTGGACGATGATGCGGCGACGCTGGCCAGTCTCGTCTTGAGAAGTCTCGCGCCGTGAATGGGACACAGGGCTTTATGTGACAGATTGACAATATGGTCACTCGTGTACAATTTGGGCTTCCAAACCCGTTGGGAGCCCGAACATGGCTGGAACACGCCTGTCCCTTCTTGCAGCGGCCGGCATCTGCACCGTTTTCGGGCTGTCGGCTTGCAAATCCAAAGACGATCCTGATCCGCGCACGGCCGACCGCATTGTGGAGACGGTGCGGATCGAGTCCGCAACGACAGCCGAGCATGTCTATACGGGGGTCGTAGCGGCCCGCGTCCAAAGCGATCTCGGCTTTCGCGTGTCCGGCAAGATTGTCGAGCGCCTGGTGGATACCGGGCAGACAGTGTCCAAGGGGCAGGTGCTGATGCGCCTGGACCCGACGGATTACCTCCATGCCGTGACGACCCAGGTCGGCAGTGTGGCATCATTGCGCGCCCGCTGGGTCCAGGCCGCGGCGGACGAGCGCCGCTATCGCGGTCTTGTCGCGACCGGTGCCGTGGCAGCCTCGGCCTACGATCAGGTGAAGGCCGCAGCGGACAGTGCCCGT
The DNA here is from genome assembly GCF_014174275.1 of Gluconacetobacter takamatsuzukensis. Classification (GTDB taxonomy): domain Bacteria; phylum Pseudomonadota; class Alphaproteobacteria; order Acetobacterales; family Acetobacteraceae; genus Gluconacetobacter; species Gluconacetobacter takamatsuzukensis. The sequence goes on from NZ_JABEQK010000001.1 coordinate 3,979, forward strand.
GCGCAACTGGACGCGGCGATTGCCCAGGAGAAGATTGCCCGCAACCAGGACGATTATTCCCTGCTGCGGGCGGATGAAGACGGTGTCGTCGTCCAGACCCTGGCGGAACCCGGACATGTCGTCGCGGCCGGCCAGACCGTGATCGTGCTGGCGCATGCCGGCCCGCGCGAGGCTGCGGTCGACCTACCGGAAGGGGTGCGTCCGATCCTGCATTCCGCGGCGGAAGCCGAACTGTATGACGAGGGTTCTCGCGTATCCGCGCACCTGCGGCAATTGTCCGACGCCGCCGACCCGCGTACCCGCACGTTCGAGGCCCGTTATGTCATGGACGGGCCAGGCGCGGACGCGCCGCTGGGGGCGACGGTGCGTGTCCACCTGCCTGAAGCCAGCGACGATCCGTCCGCGCTCGTCGTGCCGTTGGGCGCCGTCGATGACGAGGGCAGGGGACCCGGCGTCTGGAGCGTGGATAGCCGGGCATCGACGGTCAGCTTTCATCCGGTACAGATCGCACATATCAGCGAAGATACAGCGACGATCCTCCCCGGTGCGGATCTTCGTTCGGGCATGCTGATCGCTGCGGCCGGCGGTCACTATCTGCATGCCGGAGAGCATGTGCAGATCGCCTCGACAAAGGTCGCGATGCAATGAGCGGATTCAATCTTTCTGCCCTCGCGGTGCGCGAGCGCGGGATTACATTGTTCCTGATCGTGGCATTGGCCCTGTCGGGAGCCTATGCATTCTTCAGCCTCGGTCGGGCCGAGGATCCGCCTTTTACGGTCAAGACCCTGACGGCGACCGCCATCTGGCCGGGCGCCACGGCGCAGGAAATGCAGGACCTGGTGGCCGATCCGCTGGAAAAGCGCGTGCAGGAACTGCAATGGTACGACCGGGTAGAAACATTGACCCGGCCAGGCCTGGCGCTGATGATGATTACGCTCAGGGACAACACGCCGCCTGCGGCCGTTCCCGAGCAATTCTACCAGACGCGCAAGAAGCTGTACGACACCATGCCCCTTCTACCGAGGGGCGTGCAGGGACCATTCGTCAATGACGAATATTCCGATGTCGATTTTGCGGTCTATGCGCTGGACGGTCATGGACTGCCCGAACGCCTGCTGGTCCGTCAGGCGGAAACGGTGCGGCAGCGCCTGCTGCATGTGCCGGGCGTGCGCAAGGTCGATATTATCGGCGAACGGCCGGAACAGATCTTCGTCAATTTTTCCAATGCCAGATTGGTCACGCTCGGGATCGGCGCGCAGGACGTGTTCGCGGCACTTCAGCGTCAGAATGCGGTGACGGCCGCGGGTTCGATCGATACGCGCGGCCCGCAGGTCTTCGTGCGGCTGGACGGTGCGCTGGACGACCTGGAGAAAATTCGCGACATCCCCATCGTGGCGGGCGGCAGGACGCTCAAGATCTCGGACATCGCGACGGTGGAGCGGGGATACGAGGACCCACCGACCTACCTTGTCCGGCATGCCGGGGCCCAGACTCTGGTGCTGAACGTCGTGATGCAGGATCACTGGAACGGGCTGAAGCTCGGCCAGTCCCTGGCCGCGGCGGAGAAGACGCTGGGGGCAGGACTGCCCGTCGGGGTTACATTGACGAAAATCGTCGACCAGGCCGGCATCATTCATGCCGCCGTCGGCGAGTTCATGCTGAAGTTTTTCGTGGCCCTCGCGGTGGTGATGGTCGTCAGTCTGGTAAGCCTGGGCTGGCGGGTCGGCATCGTCGTCGCGGCCGCCGTGCCGCTGACGCTGTCGATCGTCATGGTCATCATGCTTGTGACCGGTCGGGCGCTGGACCGCATCACGCTGGGGGCGCTGATCATCTCGCTGGGCCTTCTGGTCGATGACGCGATCATCGCGATCGAAATGATGGTGGTGAAGCTGGAGGAAGGGTACGAACGCACGAAGGCCGCTGCCTATGCCTGGAGCCACACGGCAGCCCCGATGCTGGCCGGTACGCTCGTCACGATCATCGGTTTCACCCCGGTCGGCTTCGCGCGCTCGACCGCCGGCGAGTATGCCGGCAACATTTTCTGGATCGTCGGTTATGCGCTGCTGACCTCCTGGTTCGTGGCCGTGGTGTTCACGCCCTATCTCGGTGTCAAGCTGTTGCCGGATATCAAGCGGATCGACGGCGCCTACGAACATATCTACGCCACGCCCAATTACCGCCGTTTCCGGCGCCTTGTCGTGTGGGTCGTGCGGCGTAAATTTCTGGTCGCGGGGGCGGTGCTGGCGTTGTTCCTGCTGGCTTTCGTTGGCATGGGCGCCGTCCGGCAGCAATTCTTCCCCAGCTCGGACCGCCCGGAACTGCTGGTCGAGGTGCAGATGCCGGAGGGAACCGGTATCGAAGCCACTACGCGGGTCACGGCCCGTGTGGAAGCATGGTTGAAGACACAGCCCGAGGCAAAGATCGTCACCAGCTATGTGGGTGCCGGCGCACCGCGTTTCTTCCTGGCGTACAACCCCGAGTTGCCCGACCCTTCCTTCGCGAAGGTCGTTGTCCTGACACCAAGTGCCCAGGACCGCGACCGCTTGCGCGATCGTATGCGGCAAGCCGTGGCTCAAGGAATGGCGCCTGATGCCCGGATCCGCGTGACGCAGTTCGTCTTCGGCCCCTACACCCATTTCCCGGTCATGTTCCGTGTCATGGGACCGGATGCGGATCGGGTGCGTGATATCGCGGCCCAGGTCGGCACGATCATGCGGAACAATCCGCATACGCGGCAGGTCAATGCCGATTGGGGCGAGCGCGTACAGACGGCGCATTTCGTGCTGGACCAGGCGCGGCTGCAACTGATCGGCCTGTCCCCCCAGGAAGCATCCGAACAGATCCAGTTCCTGCTGCTGGGCGTGCCAGTCACGCAGGTTCGCGAGGACGTCCGGACCGTCGATCTCGTGGTTCGCAGCGCAGGACCCGATCGTCTGGACCCGGCGAAGCTGGGCGACATGACCATCAGCAACCGCACGGGCCAATTGATTCCGCTTGGCCAGATCGGTCATGTCGAGATCCGTGCCGAAGACCCTATCCTGCGTCGGCGCGACCGGATCCCGACGATCACGCTCCAGAGCGATATCGACGAAAACCTGCAGCCGCCGCAGGTCACGGCGGAGGTCGATCAGGCTTTGGCGCCGATCCGTGCGACGCTGCCCCCCGGCTATCGTATTGAGGCCGGTGGCAACGCGGAAGAATCCGGAAAGGCAAACAAGGCCCTGGTGCCGATCTTTCCGGTGATGGTCCTGCTGACCCTGATCGTCCTGGTGTTCGAGACCCGGTCCATCTCCGGCATGTTCATGGTGTTCCTGACGGCCCCGCTGGGGCTGATCGGGACCGTGCCGACCCTGCTGATCTTCCATCAGCCATTCGGCTTCAACGCGATCCTGGGGCTGATCGGCCTGTCGGGCATCCTGATGCGCAACACGTTGATTCTGATCGGACAGATCAAGGTCAATCAAGAAGCGGGGCTCGATCCGTTCCATTCGGTGGTCGAGGCGACCGTGCAGCGAGCCCGTCCGGTCATTCTTACGGCCTTGGCGGCCGTGCTGGCCTTCATCCCGTTGACGGAATCGGTGTTCTGGGGCTCGCTGGCCTATACGCTGATCGGCGGTACGGCGGCCGGAACGGGGCTGATCCTGATGTTCCTGCCGGCGCTTTATGCGATCTGGTATCGCATCGGACCTATGAAGGATAGCGAACCCGGGGAACCGGCGGTCGATCCACACTTCACCGGTGCTCGCGTGCAAGAGGGTGAGTGAATGGAAAAAGTGAATAGCAATCCATTGGCCCTTCGACATGGGGCGTGGGACCCGCGAGGACCGCCGCCTCGCGGATCAATTCACCCCCACTATCAGTCGGAGAAAGACTATGTCCCTTTCGAATAAAACTGTTTTGATTACGGGCGCGAACCGCGGCATCGGCGCGGCGATCTTACGGGAAATGCTGAAGGCCGGTGTAGCGAAAATCTATGCTACCGCACGCGATCCGCATACGCTCCCGTCGTTTGGAGACCCCCGAGTGATCCCGTTGCAGCTCGATATCACGAGTAATGCATCCGTAAAAGCGGTAGTCAATACTGCGAAGGATGTCGATGTTCTCGTCAACAATGCTGGAACACTCGCCCTCGGCGATTATCTCAGCAGCGACTGGGAATCTTTCGAAAATGACATGCACACTAATTTTTTTGGCACTCTCCGTGTTCTGCGGGCTTTCACCCCACAGTTTGTAGCCCGCAGGTCCGGTACAATCGCGAATGTGATTAGCGTCGTTGGCCTTTCGGCGGTTCCCTTGATGGCCGGTTATTCAGCTTCCAAAGCGGCTCTGCATTCGATCACCCAGTCCCTGCGCGGAACCCTGGAAAAGGACAACATCACAGTCATTGGTATTTATCCTGGACCAATCGACACTGATTTAGCGAGATCGGTGCCATACCCGGAAAAGGCCACACCCGAATCCGCGGCAGCTAATATCGTTAGAGGTATCATCGACGGGCAGACCTACATCTTCCCGGATCACTTGGCACAACAGATCGAAGGACTATGGTCGACAGACAACCGGAAGTTGGAATACGTCGCTTTGCATCTTGGAGGCTAATTTGTTCTTACTAGACAAGTAGGCGGCGGATACGTGGCGGGTGTCTCATAAGTTTCTGATTTGGCAAACGAATTGGGTTTCTAAGTTTTCCGTTTACCTGATGGCGCTGAGCCACTCGCCATATCCAAGATGATCTGCTTTACGTGCCTCATTCCTGATGGAATGCTCTCGGGGCGTAAAGCAGAGGCTACTCAGATCGACGGCGGCGCAGCGCTGGTCTGAGTGCTCAAAGCCTTTGGTCGATTGACCTCTTGCACGGTCGGCCGGACGGATCTCAGAAGGCCGGAGAAAATTTGTGCGTATCTAAAACGACATGAAACGTATCGAGCGCCTAAGTTCCGATAACTCCGCAAAGCGCCTTCGGGTAGATCCTACTTTCTTCTCTGTTCGTAGACACTGAGATTGAGATTGGTCAGATCGAGAATCGGTGTGGCAATCTGATGCGCGCGGGCACGCTTCACGAGGTCGCCAATGATCTGTGTCGCCTCAATGGGAGCGCCCTGCGACAGATCACGGAACATGGACGATGTCAGGGAGGATTCCTTTGCAGTCAGCAGCCGGACGATACCATCCAGGGTCTCCTCGGTGAGCGGATATCCCGCCGCCGCCGCAATCGAAGCGCATTCGCCGATCGTCGCCCGCGCGAAATCCTCCCCCGCGGGCACGCTGGCCACTTCCCCCACGGTGGCCCGCATCAGGCAGCATACGGTGCCTAGCGATGCCAGCAGAGCCCATTTGTTCCACATCTCCTGAATGATGTGGTCAGACAATATAGTCTCGAAGCCAGGACCGGAGAGAGCGTCCTTGAGGTTCCGGATCGGGGCGTTGTCGCCAGCGGATCGTGGGCCAAAGGTCAGTTTGGGGAGTGATCCCACTTGAACGACCTGTCCTTCAGAATCCAGCTTGCTGACGATGAAACACGTCCCGCCCAGGACCTTCGGATCTCCGAAACGCTCTGCCAGCACATCGATATGCCGCATGCCATTGAGAAGGGGTACGATGCGCGTATCCGGGCCGACGGCGGCGGCGAAATCGTCCATCGCGGACGCGAGAGAATATGCCTTTACGCTGAGAAGAATGATGTCATAAGGGCCATCGATGTCGTCGGATGTCACCATTTGCGGCGCGAGGGTCGCATTCCCCAGCGGACTGATCAGCCGGAGCCCATCCGTACGCAGTTGCCGCAGCCGGGTGGGACGCACCAGGAATGTTACGTCATGTCCCGCTGTTGCCATTCGGGCTCCAAAATATCCCCCAACCGCACCTGCGCCGACGATCAGAACTTTTGGATTCATGGTGTCTTTCCTTGCTCCGGGACTGCCGCGCTGCGGATATCGTGACGGCAGTTTTATCTTTGATACCATTAATGCGCACTGTTCATGAACAGGGACATTGGAGTGGGGAAGTCGTCGGAGGAGAGGCCCTGCGCTCAAGCGCAAGCACCTGTCGCTGGATTAGGAACTGATGTTCACGCGTCCGATGTTTGAGACGGCGGATATGGCCGCACGAGATCGCCGCGCCGGTGGATGCAGGGCGTATTCGCACGACGCTGTATGGCGAGGAGGTGCCGCGGACCAACCGCATCGTGCTGCCCAGCCGCCCGGATTCAGGCATTGGTTATGAATACCTACCGGAAGAGGAAGCCTCGGCAGGGAAATTCGCCGCCATCACCGCCATGATCCGCGATGACAACGTGAAAGATGTCGTGGATTGGGCGCATCTGCAATGTGCCAGCGGGGTCTGCCCGATTTGGACGGTTAGCACCTCGGGATCGATGGCGCGCAGGACGAATGTCCTCTCAACCGGGTTCGGGCACCCGGTCGGGCTCGATCGATCGCAGGCAGAACCGCGTGATCTCGGAGGGCTTTCCAATTCGGAGTGCAAAACCGGGCCATAGGCCGGTGCCGTTGCTGACATAGAGCGTCATGCCGCCGATATCGTAGCGGCCGGACACGAACCCGTTGTTGCCGCGTGCGACGAGGCGATCGAGGCCCGGAAGCATGCCGCCATGCGTATGGCCCGACAATTGGAGGGCAACGCCGCACTCGGCAGCGGATCGCGCATTGCGCGGCTGATGATCGAGCAGCACGACCGGCGCGCCCGGGGGCATGCCGTCAAGGGCCGCGTCGAGGTCCGGGCCGGCATGGCCATGCCCGGGCGCGGACAGGTCCGTCACGCCGGCGATGACCAGATAGGTGGCGTCCCGCGTGACGACCGCATGGGTATTCGCAAGCATGCGCATGCCCAGATCCGACAGATGGCGCATCCAGCCGGCATAATCGAAGAAATATTCATGGTTGCCGGGGACCGCGAAAACCCCGTCCGGAGCTTGCAACCCTTGCAGCGGCGCGATGTCGGTGTGGCGCATGGCCACCGAGCCGTCGATGAAATCGCCCGTCACAACGATCAGATCGGCCGCGGCGGCATTGGCCCGCGTCACCATCGCTCGGCTTCACGCGGTTGGAAAAAGTCGACTGACATGCAGGTCGCTCAACTGCAGCAGTCGATAGCCTTCAAATGAGGGCGGCAGTCCGGCGATCCTGACCGTCACGTCCCTGATCGGAGGAACGCGCAGCGCATTGGCGACGCCGACGGCGGCAAGCAGGCCAGCGAGGCCCCCGGCCGCTTCGCGGGCACCGTCAGGAATAGGGACCGGCCGCCATCGTGCCAACGCCATGGCCAGGGCGCCGAGATCGAGCGCGATCTGGAAAAGGGTCAGAAACAGCATGGCTCCGAACGCCCAGTTGAACAGGATGACAAGGGCGCGCGGAAACTCGGGCGCGAACACGGAGCCCGAGGAAAGCCGGGACCAGAAATGATATTGCGAGGCCACGAGCAGCAGAATGGCGGCCGGCACCTTCAGCCAGAGGGGAAGGGCCAGCGGCCAGAGCCAGTTCAGGATGACGATCAGGCAGGGAAGAGCGAAGATAAGGCGCAAATTGTCAGGTTCCTTGAGGCAGGGTGGCGTCGACGGCGACCCTGAGCTTTTCGGCGTCGGCCGGTGTCGCGGGATTGTAGACGACCAGGGTCAGGTCCGGCCGGCCATCGACCGAAAATGTCGAGTGTTCGAAGGCGAAGGGGCCGAGAACCGGGTGATCGATGTGCTTGATGATGTCAGCGGGCGCCTCGCTGACGCTGTTCTCATGCCACATCGTGTGAAATTCGGGGCTAAGCCGGCAGAGTTCCGTCACCAGGGGCGCGACCTCCTCCGCCGCGCCGGCGCGCGCCGTTGCGATGCGGAAGGCGCCGATAACGTAGCGTGCCATGCTTTCCCAGTCGGGCTGCATGGCGCGCGAGCGCGGGTCGAGGAAGATGATCCGCAGGATGTTGCGTTCCGCCGGTGGTAGGGCGCTGTAATCCCCCAGCATGATGGTCGCCGCCCGGTTCCAGGCCAGCACATCCCAGGTCGCGGTCCGGATCAGCGCCGGACTGGGATCCAGCGCGTCGAGCACGCGTTGCAGGCGCGGCGTGACGCTGCCGCTCTTGCGATACCGCGCATCGGGCGGCCGACCGAGGCCGAGCAGGAACAGATGCTCGCGCTCGACATCGGTCAGCATCAGGGCGCGCGCGATCCGGTCCAGCACATCGGCAGACGGGGCGCCGCCACGACCCTGTTCCAGCCAGGTGTACCAGGTCGGGCTGATATTGGCCCGCTGTGCAACCTCCTCGCGCCGCAGGCCGGGCGTGCGGCGGCGTTCCTGCGGAAGGCCAAAGGCAGCCGGATCGAGCTTCGCGCGACGGTCCTTCAGCCAGGTGCCGAGCCGTTTGCCACCGTCCTGATGCTCGTTCATCCTGTTAGTCTCTATAATACGATAAGATCACTACTTTAACAGAATAGGGCATAGGCCGAGATTTGTCTTCACCAGAAAACGGGAGACTTCGCTCATGCGTATATTCGTCACCGGTGCAACCGGATTCATCGGCATGCCGACCGTCAGGGAACTGATTGCTGCTGGTCATGACGTGCTTGGCCTGGCCCGTTCGGATGGCGGGGCGCGCGCCCTCGCCGCCGTCGGCGCGCAGGTGCAGCGCGGCGCGCTCGAGGATCTCGACAGCCTGCGAAAGGGGGCAGCGGCCTCGGATGCCGTGATTCATCTGGCGTTCATCCATGACTGGTCGAACTTCCTGGCGAGTTGCGAAGCGGATCGCCGCGCCATCGAGGCGATCGGGTCCGCGCTTGCCGGCTCCGACAAGCCGTTTCTTGCCACGGGCGGTCTGGCGGGACTGGCGCCGCCGGGCCAGGTGGCGACCGAAAAGGATGTGATTCCGCCGGACTTTCCGTTCCCGCGCGTGTCCGAGCAGACGGCGCTCGCGCTGATCCCGCAAGGTATCCGCGCTTCGGTGGTGCGCCTTCCGCAGGTTCACGATACAGCCAAGCAGGGGCTCATCACGCCGCTGATCGAGACGTTCCGCCAGAACGGCACCTGTGCCTATGTGGGCGAGGGACATAATCTCTGGCCCGCCGCGCATGTTCTCGACGTCGCCCGTCTTTACAGGCTGGCCATCGAAAAGGGGGCCACGGGCGCCGCCTGGCATGCGGTGGCCGAAGAGGGCGTGGCGATGCGCGATATCGTCGAGACGCTCGGCCGGCGCCTGGACCTGCCGGTCCGATCCATCTTGCCCGACGAAGCACCTGCTTTCTTCGGACGCTTCGCGATGTTCGCGGGCTTCGACATGCGCGCATCCAGCGCACTGACGCGGCAGGCACTGGGATGGGTACCGACCGGCCCGGGGCTGATTGCTGATCTGGAACAGCTTCAGGACGCCTGATCGAACGCCAGACGGGCCTCCCGGATGGCGGCATGGCTCTGATTGGCCCATCGGACAAGGGAGGTCAGCGGTTCGAGGATCGTAACACCAAGGGGCGTCAGCCGGTACTCGACGCTGGGCGGCTTGGTGGGGAACACCGTGCGCGCGATCAGGCCGTCACGCTCCAGATCGCGGAGGGTCTGCGTCAGCATCCGCTTGGAAATGTCCGGGATCGCGCGCTGCACGGCGCTGAACCGGTGCGGGCCGGTGGCGAGGGTGCCCAGTATCAGCGTCGACCACTTGTCCCCGATGCGATCGAGAACGTCCCGCACCGGGCATTGTGGATCGACCGGCTGGCCGGGCTGTCGGTCGGCGAACAATTGGACGGTGGCATCGAATGCCGGGGCGGTTACTTTTGCCTCACCCTGTCCCAAAATCCTGCCTCCTTCACGCCGTCTATGGTCTCACTTAATTACCTTGTGTCGATTGCGAACCACAAGGAAGACCGGCAATGCCCGCCCAACCCACGCTTTTTGTCAGCGCCGCCACTGGCCACCTCGGAGGCCTGGTCATCGATGCATTGCTTGAGGCGGTGCCCGCCAGTGCCATCGTGGCGGGCGTACGCGATCCGGCCAAGGAGGCGGCGGTCGCAATCCGCAACAAGGGCGTGGCGGTTCGCGTGGCCGACTATGCCCGGCCGGATACACTGGCCAGTGCGCTCGCTGGCGTCGACCGGCTGCTCCTGATTTCCGGCAGTGAAATCGGCCAGCGCACGGCGCAGCATCGCAATGTCATTGCCGCGGCGAAGGACGCGGGTGTCGGCCTGATCGTCTATACCAGCATCCTTCATGCGGACACCTCGCCGCTATTCCTCGCGGAAGAACATCGAGACACGGAAACCGCGTTGAAAGCGTCCGGCATACCGTTCGTGCTACTGCGGAATGGCTGGTACACCGAGGTCTATACGTGGCGGATCGCGCCTGCCCTGCAGCATGGCGTGTTCCTTGGCGCCTCCGGGGAGGGACGTATCTCGTCCGCGGCCCGCGCCGACTATGCCAGGGCCGCGGCGGTCGTGCTGGCTGGCGGCGATCATGCTGGCCGCACCTACGAATTGGCCGGTGATACATCCTACACGCTGGCCGAGTTCGTTGCGGCGGTAGCCGAGGCTTCGGGGAAGCCGCTCCCCTATCGGAACATGGACCCCGACGCGTATCGAACGGCGCTGCTCGGAGCCGGCGTGCCGGAGCTGTTTGCCACGATCCTGTCGGACACCGATGCGGGCGTCGCGAAGGGGGCATTGTTCGATGACGGCGGCGAACTCGCCCGGCTGATCGGCCGCCCAACTATCCCCTTCGGCGTCACCGTAGCAGAGTTCTTTTAGAGCATCTTCAGGCTCCGTAAGGAGAGGCGGTTCGACGCCATTTCCGGGACGGTCGGCGTGATATGAAGGCTCAGCTCCATTTGAAGATGGGAACGGGCGTATCGCCCGGACGATTGGCGATCTGCTGCCGGCCTGGTCAGAACGGAGCACTCAGCGTTTCTGCAGCCTGTCGGCGCGGATTCGTCAGGAGCGAAAGGACGACGACGCGCTTCTGGACGCGACCCAGAAAGGCGAGCCTGACAGCACCCGGTGGTTGAGCCGGCTTCCTGCGATGCCGCACCGATCTGAACCGCTGATTGCCAGCTCCGTCGTGCTGTCGGGATATCTGGTCGATGTCACGCCGCTTCGGCACGGGATTTCAGGGCCCGATTCATTTTGATGAACTCGGCCCGAACCGTCTCAACATCATAGAACCAGAGCAGAACCCCGGCGAACGCTTCGCTGTGGCGGAACAATGTCCCATGGCCGGTTTGCGTGATCTCGAAATCATGGGTCCCGGTCAGCAATCCGGGTAATCCCCAGAGGCGGCCAATCCACTGCAACCTCTGGCCCGGGATGACGGTGACGACCTCGGGATGAAACACCATCCCACCATCCGCCTTGCCCCCACCGAGACAGACGGTCAGTCGCTGACGAGGCTCCAGGCGCCCGGTCAGTTTGCGAATGAAGGGATTCCAGGACGGATAAGCTTCCGTATTTGTCAACACCGACCATACACATTCGGGGGAAGCCGCGATCTCGATTTGCGTGTCGATATGACGTCGTGGACCAGGAAAGTTCGACAAGGATCCGTCTCCAAAAGACGTTGGAATGACCGAAAAAACACATTTTATCGTGTTCCTCCTGTCCGCAGGGTAATGCCTTGCCTGCCTTGCAGGGTATTGCCGGTCATGACAGATAAACTCTACAATTTCGTATGGATCAGATCGACTGGCATCTCTGGCGAAGCTTTGCGGCAGCGTGCCGCGCGGGCTCCCTGTCGGGAGCAGCACGCGCTCTGGGGACGACACAACCAACGGTCAGCCGTCAGATCGCCCAGTTGGAAGCGATGATCGGTCAGACGCTCTTTACGCGATCAAAGTCGGGGCTTGTGCCGACCGCTCATGCAAGCGCCCTGATGCCGATCGCGGCATCCATGATCGATCAGGCGCATACCCTCGAGCGGCTGGCGAAATCGGCAAGTGCTGCGGAAACGACGACGCTGACCATCACCGCCAGCCAGATCACCGGCACGATGGTCCTGCCGCCGATCCTGGCGGCTTTTCTTGACGACCATCCGACGACGCGCATTACTTTGTCCCTGACCGACGCCGTCGAGAACATACTCGAACGCAAAGCCGATGTGGCTGTTCGGCACACCGAGCCGACACAGCAGGAATTATGGGGCCGCAAGATCGGGACCGTGCCGATCAAGCTGTATGCCCATCGAGACTACGTGCAACGCCACGGCATCCCGCACGACCTCACCGAGCTTTCCCGGCATCGTCTGATCGCGTCGTCTGCCCATTTGCGTCGTCTCCCCGAACTGATGGCACTTGGCCAACGCCCGGCCCTCGATTGCAGCGACGATGTCGGATTGCTGGCAGCCTTGCGTGCCGGCGTTGGTATCGGTTATTGCCAAACGCCCATTGCGCAGGACAACCCGGATCTCGTGCCGGTCTTGCCAGACTATATACCCGCCACTCTAACCTTCTGGATGATTACCCATCGCGACCTTCGCAACGTTCCCAGTGTGCGTGACGTGATGCGGCATGTGGGAGACGGCTTGAACGCGTATTGTCGTCGCTCACAATGAGGTCCTGTCAGTCCATTTCGCTCCTGCGTCCTGCCGGCCGATGTGATAGCACCACGGCTGCAAACGGGATGGAAAACAGCTTCCGCCCTCAAATACGGCATACAGCGTCTCGATGTGTGCAACGTAAAGCGGACTGTCAGAATTATCTGATCTTCATCATCTTCTTCTCGGCATCATGGAGAGCGTGATATCGGGTGGACCCGGCGTCTTCCGGCATTATGAGCGTTTACTTACTCCAAAATGCGGGGGCACCGTGCGCCACCCCGCGGATGAACGGCCGCTCAGTCTTTGATAAAGGCCAGGATATCGGCGTTGATCGTATCGGCATGGGTCGTGTGCATGCCATGCGGAAAACCCGGATAGATCTTCAGCGTGCTGCCCTTGATCAGCTGATGCTGCAGGAGCGCCGCGGTCCTGTAGGGCACGACCTGATCGTCATCGCCCTGCATCACGAGGGTAGGTACCGTGATCGCCTTCAGATCCTCGGTCTGGTCGGTTTCGGAGAACGCCTTGATACCTTCGTAATGGGCCTTGGCGCTGCCCATCATGCCCTGGCGCCACCAGTTGCGGATCGTACCGTCGGAAATCTCCGCGCCAGAACGGTTGAAGCCGTAGAACGGGCCGGTCGGCACGTCGAGGAAGAACTGCGCGCGATTGGCGGCCAGCGCGGCGCGCAACCCGTCCAGCACCGCGATCGGCGCGCCCTCGGGGCTGCGATCCGTCTTGACCATCAGCGGCGGCACGGCACTGATCAGAACCGCCTTCGCGACGCGGCCCTGTGGCTGGCCGAACTGCGCGACATAGCGCGCGACCTGGCCGCCACCGGTCGAGTGACCGACATGGACGGCATTCTTCAGGTCAAGCGTCTCCATCACCGCCGAGGCATCGGCGGCGTAGTGGTCCATGTCATGGCCCTCGCTCACCTGCGACGAGCGTCCGTGCCCACGCCGGTCATGAGCGATGACCCGAAAGCCCTTCGACAGGAAAAACAGCATCTGCGCATCCCAGTCGTCCGCGCTGAGCGGCCAGCCATGATGGAAGGCGATCGGCTGGGCGTCCTTCGGTCCCCAGTCCTTGTAAAAAATCTGTACACCATCCTGTGTCGTTACGAATGACATGGACTGTTCCTCCGTCTGGTTGATGAAAGGGTTACGTCGGGATCAGCGTGATGAAGGCAGGCACTGATCCTTTTCATCCAGATCCGGGCATGGTGAACGGCTCGGGCATGTTCAGCACCAGCTGCGCATCCCGAACGACATCGAGCCGCAATGGTCTTGCAACGCCCAAGCCGCCCAGAAGATCGCTCATCGGGCCGCCATGACGCGACAGGGTGACATCGCGTGGCAGCATTCTCTGCGCGAAGGACAGCGTGTTCGAACGGACAGTCGTCCTGTGCCAGCGCCCGTCGATCTGATGGATCATCGTGTTGGCACCCATATGCGATTGTGACGGTACATCGACGAAATCCGGTGCCGGTGCCCGCAGGGTCAGGTCCGGGGTCCCATCGGGTGCCTGTGTGGCTGCCCGCACTTCGGCTCCAATCGTCACGGTGATGCCGGCCAGCCATTTGGGAAGCTGGTAGCATTCCACGCCCCGCACGCGGGCAATCTCGGTCGTGACGGGAAGGGCGAGCACATGGGCGTGGAAACTACGGCGCCGTATCGCTGCTGCCAGTTCCAGCGCGTGCGGACCACATGCGCCGGGTCTGCGGATGACGATGGCGATGGAGGCTTCGTCGTACGGATCGTTGTCGCAGACGGCGTAGGAAAAGAACGTCAGCGCCACCAGGCCGTATCCGGGGCAGGCGCGCAGCGGCTCGAGCGGATCCGGCAAAATCGCCTTCAGGCGGGAAACTGGCGCCGACATGAGGAGTTGCACGCTGCTGCTACGATAATAGAAATTCGGCGCCCATACCGGCCCGATCCGTGACGCTATTTTCTGCTTCGGGATACGGCGGAAGAAGTCGATGTTTCCCGCCGCCGGATCGCGCGCGATGGCGTCGAGGTCCGGGTTGGAGCGGAAACGGTCGTAGTAGCCTCCGGCCAGGACCGGTACCTTGTGGCCGCCGAACGCCACATCGATGGTGCGTCCGTCCATGTCGGTCATGCCTTGCCGCCAAGGGGGCACATGGTCATACCGGCTGCCGTGTCTCCAGCCTTCCAGGGCGGAGCGCCGTTTACCATCCATGCGCGGTAGGCCCGCGCCTGTCTGCGGCCTGTCAGTTGCGCCCGGATGAAGGCCATGAGAGGCGAGACAAGCGGTCTTGTCGGTCGGCCGGAGGCAAGTCGGACCATCTGGTACCGCACGGCCGCCATGTGCGCCGCTGATGCGAGGGCCTTGTTCTTCCAGCCGATCGGCTTCAGTGCGGGCGCGTCGTCGTGCCCCTGCTTCCATCGTTTCGGCAGGTCGGGTTCGATCGCCAGAGCGGTGGCCATGCCCGCCATGGCGATGCTGCTGTCGATCACCTTTTCGGCGACCGCGCGCCGCCGGATGCCCCCCGTCACCATCAGCGGCATGGTGGCGACGGTTTTGATCTCGCGGGCGAAATCGAGGAAATAGGCCTCGCGCGCCAGCGTGCGTTCGTCGCGCGCAGTGCCCATCATCGCAGGTGCCTCGTAGCTGCCGCCCGACAGTTCGACGAGATCGACGCCGAGGCCACCCAGCATGCGCACGACGGAGCGGGCATCCTCCGGCGAAAAGCCTCCGCGCTGGAAATCGGCGGAGTTGAGTTTGACCGCAACTGAAAACGCCGGCCGTACCGCCGCGCGCGTGTCACGCACGATGTCGAGCAGCAGGCGTGCCCGGTTTTCGAGACTGCCGCCCCACTGGTCGGTCCGGTGGTTGGCCAGCGGGGAGAGAAACTGGCTGAGCAGATAGCCGTGGGCGGCGTGAATCTCGACGCCGGTGAAACCGGCCCGTTCGGCCAGCCGCGCGGTATTGACGAAACGCTGCTGTACGTCGGCGATATCGGCCGCCGTCATGGCGCGCGGCACCGGAAACATCTTCGACTGCCGGCCGAGATCAAGGGGGATGGCGGACGGCGCGAGTGTTTCCCGCCCGAGGCTCGCCGGCATCTGCCGACCGGGGTGGTTGATCTGCATCCAGATCTGGGTGCTACCGGCCCGTGCGGTGTGCGCCCAGGTACGGAACCGGTCAAGATGCCTGTCATTCTCCAGCACCACGCCTGCCGGCCCGGTCATGGCTCTGGCGTCGATCATCACATTGCCGGTGATGACCAGACCTGCTCCCCCCTGTCCCCAGGCACGATACAGGCGAATCAGTTCGTCGGACGGTGCATGGTCGGCATCGGCCATATTCTCTTCCATTGCCGCCTTGGCGAGACGGTTGGGAATGACGGCGCCATTGGGCAACGTCAGGGGCAAAAACAGAGACATGGACCGGACTCCACGAGAAACGTTCTGGGCAGAGCCTGACATTCAAGTTAACTTTAAGGTCAAGAGATGATTTCACGGAGGGCGAAGCGTCGTGAAGATCGGGGAACTGGCACACCGGAGTGGTTTGACGCCCTCGCGTATCCGCTTCTACGAGAGGATCGGTTTGCTGAAGGCCGTGGATCGCAAGGCAAACGGCTATCGGTCCTATCCGGCGGAGGCTGTTACAATCCTGGGCCTGATCGCCCTCGCTCAGGGCGCGGGCTTCAGTCTTGACGAAATTCGTGGGCTGCTGCCCGCCGATCTGGAACATTGGGAACACGACGCATTGGTCGGCGCGCTGACCCGCAAGGTCGCGGATATCGAGACGCTGCAAGCCCGGCTCACGCGGAGCAAGGCGCATCTGCTGCAGGTCATCGACGAGATCGAAGCCCGTCCGGACGATATCGACTGCGCCACCAACGCCCGCCGCGTGTTGACCCGGCTGCTGGGCGAAGATGCTGAAATGCCGGTCGCTTCCTTACGCGCGAAGCAATTCTGAAACCCTGCGCGCGGTCGCTTTGGCGGAAGCCGGGTTCTGCCCGGTGACCAGCCGGCCATCGGTGACCACATGGGGCACGAACGGCAGCAATGCCTTGTCGTAGAGAGCCCCGCGTGCCTTCATCTCCGCTTCCGCGTTGTAGGGCATCTCCTTCGCCACGCCGGCGAGAACTTCCTCGGTCCAGGAGAAACCCGTGATGCGTCGGCCGGATACCAGTAGCGCGCCATCCGACAACCGGGTATTCAGTAAACCGCAATAGCCATGGCAGACGGCGGAGACGATACCGCCCCCTTCCCAGATGGCACGGGTGATAGCCTGCAAACCCGCACTGTCGGGAAAGTCCCACATCACGCCGTGACCGCCGGTAAAATAGATGGCCTCATAGCTGGCTGTATCGATCTCGTCGGGTCGCGCGGTGGATGAAAGCAATGCCACCCGTGTCGGGTCGTTCAGCCATGCCTTTGCGGAGGCATCGAGCAGGGGCCATTTCAGCGCACGGGGTTCCAGCGGTGACGGTCCCCCTGCGGGGCTCATAAGGCGCTGTTCGTATCCCTGAGCCGCGAAGACATCCCAGGCATGACTTAGTTCCGACAGCCACAAGCCCGTCGGGTGTGACGGGTCGGCATAATGAGCGACGTTGGTGATGACGTGAAGGATGCGCTTGCTCATGACCGGAACGTCCCCAAGATGGATGGGTAGATAGTCTCTAACCTTTAACCTAGGTTCATGGTCAAGCGATCATAAATTCACACGCGGGATGGCAGGAGCGGTGTCGCTTTGAACCGAGAGCCGACATTCCGTCCTCCCCCAAAAACCGCCTGTCAGTTCAGCGGCAACAAAGCAGACCGGCGGCAGTCGCCCTCAATTCGGTCATTCATAGTTCGTCGGGGACAGTCGAAAAGCAGACGTCAGGAAATTTATACTCTTCAGTCTGGCATTTCATTAACCAACATGGGTTTACTTTAATGATATAATAAATTCTCTAATTTCATTGTGATGGTTACGCATATTAATTTATCTACTGAATGCTATAGGAAGGGTCTGGACCAACAACCAACAAGCCAGGAGAACTTCGATAAACCCGGTGGGATGCCGTGCTGAGTTTGAGGATGATCCGCGAAAATCCAACTTCTCCCTTTTCAGACCATGGAGTTGATGAGATTGGACCCGATTTATATGCGGGTCCATAAAGAAAGCTATCGAACTCGCGGCCAACGCCCTCTCCATAACGCTTTTGTATTTCCTCTCTAAGGGCTGCAAACGAGCTAAATTGACGATCTAGACGACCGCTTTGGACCTCAGTCTGTGTAAAAAGCCCCAATAAATCTTTTGTCACACTAGGGGATCGACGACTGCTACTGCTCAGAGATCCACGCAAGATAAGACGAAGGGGATCATTTGGCTGAATAACAGCGAGTTTCGACCAAGGTGCTCCGTCTGACGCGTCAAAGATATCGACCCGACTTTCAAGCTGTGATGCAGTGGAGTCCGTTTCTACAATGCTATCCATCACTATGGCTGGAGAACCGCCTGTGTTGATAATCACAGCATGTGCTGAAAATTTAATCGAAAAAGCTAAATAATTTCCAATGATCATGCCACTTAGTGTTACTGGAGCATCACGATCTACGTCAGTCAGAATGACTAGGTTCTCATCTGACCGTTGGAGAGTGTCCAGCGCAGCTTTAGCGCTAAGACGCGCGGATAACGCTTGATCTTTGGAAAAATATGAAGACCAAACTGTTGCAGCAGCGGCGGCAACGGATATGACCGCAGCGACAGCTGCAATTTTGTCGGATGTTTTCAATGTCAACATCGATTTGAAAGTTGCTTTCGTTTTCCGCACAAAATTGCAGAAAAAATCGGATATTTTTTTCATTATCAATTTGCTCATTTATGCAAAACCTGGGGTAATGTCTAGTAAAGGGTTGCCACTCGCCCTGAAGGTGGATAATTCCTGACCAGAGCTTTTCCTCTTTCCGGCATAATAGCCTATTCGCTCAATAGATTTGAAACAGACAGACCGCTCTCCTTCCCCTGAACCGCCTGTCTGCTCAACGTGGGCGGTGCAGGCAGGCAGCAGTCGCCTTCATGTCAGTCATCAGTAGCATTTCGTTCACGTGTAAAAGCGGAAATTGAACCGCCAGACAGATTGGCGATGCAAAGCAAAATAATTCTATAACTTCCAAATTAAAATTATTAAAATATGTAATTTAAAATTACTCTAAAATTTGTTCTTAAATTAACTGAAAAACATCATTTGCGACACGCGTTTGATCAATGGCAATACGGCGACTGCGCGTTGCGAACCTGAAGGTACCGGTTACGTGTAGTAAAGAACCATGAAAAAGCCCAGCCGAATTATAAATGTGATGCAACACTCTATCGACTGATGATCCGGACGATTTCGAGCAAATCACAATGATATCTAAATTAGGCAGTGAACTGAAATATGTCAGATTCCTATCAATTAATGAGCCCGTATCGCCAGCACTTGCGATGCCCACTTGATACACGACGCCACTTTTAATGCAGGTTCCTACCGCGACAAAATCACCTGTCGGCGGAATTCCGGATGGAACTCCAACTGGAATTGTAGGAGAGTGTCCGATGTATGTAAAACCCGTCAGATGCGTTGACGCAAACTCTCGTGCCGATCCAGTTTTATGAGAATTTGTTGAGCCCTTTAGAGACTGTTTGGAAAATCACGAGTGAGCATTTCTGCGCATGAGATTGGCGCCCATGGCGACGAAGATCATGGCTTGTGACACGTCGACGCGGCGCTCGTAATCACGCACGAGCCGCCGCCAGCGGGTCATCCAGCCGAAAGTCCTCTCGACCACCCAGCGTCGCGGCAGCACCTCGAAACCCTTTGCTCCGTCGCGACGGCGGATGATCTCGACGATGAAATCCAGATAAATCGCCTTGTCCATCAACTTCAGGCGGTCATAGGCGCCATCGGCGAACAGATGCTTCACCCATGGCCAACGCTTGCGGATCGCATCCAGGATCATCTGGGCGCCGGCACTGTCGGAGACGTCGGCCGGGGTCAGGTTGACCATCAGGAGGCGCCCGTCCGTATCGACGGCAATATGGCGCTTGCGTCCGACGATCTTCTTGCCGGCATCGTAACCCCTTGTCTTTGCATGAGGCGCCTTGATGCTCTGGCTGTCGATCACCGCCGCTGTCGGACTGGCCTCGCGGCCTGCTTGCTCCCGGTCGAGCATCAGTTCAACGTCATGGATGGTCTGGAACAGGAACCGTCGCGCCAGTTCCCGGAACCAGCCATAGACCGTGCGCCAATGCCCGAAATGGATCGGCAGCATGCGCCAACCGCAGCCTGAACGAACAAGATAGCGCACCGCATTGATCACCTCACGGAATTCGACCTCTCGTGGGCGGCCACGACGCCCAGGACTTGGCATCAACGGCGCGATCCGCTTCCATTCCTCGTCTGTCATGTCAGACGGGTAGCGTTTCGTCTTACGGGTGATCCTGGCCATACGGCCCCTCTGCTCTGGCGTCCACATCCAGAGCTTGAATCACATCAGACCGATTTCCCAAACAGGCTCTTATAAGAATTATTTTTGTCACTGTTTATTCCTCTCTCCATAAGAAAACAATATATCAAAATCACATTCTACTTGAAGATCAAACGCACGTAGAAAGCAACACACCGAATGGTGTGCTGCTTTCTCCTTTGCCGACATTCGGCTCACCCCCCATAGCGGGCACCAAGCCGGGGCGTTGGACGACTACCATTCGGCAATTCCGCTTTCCCATTCGTTTATGGCCATGATGCTGCGGTGGCTGGTAAGCGCCTCTCGTCGTCAATGACCGTCACGCGGGAGGGAGGATTGCCTGACCAATTCCAGAAGACGAGATTTCTGTCATTTTCTATCGCTCCCGGGGCAAAGCTTGGGACGATAATGCCAGCCATCCCGCCGGTTATGAGCGCCTTTGCCAGTTCCCATGACGGCGGCGTCTTGCCTTGGTCGGCAAGGTCTTCCCAGGGACAGGCGAGGGCGAAAGAGGAGAAACCAGGATTATCAAGATTGGACGGGTCGGTCAGATCGAGGACAGGCTCGCTATCGACATCATAGGCACAGATGGTCAAAGGCTGTGGCTTGAATGGAAAACCCTGCTGGGCTTCGAGCCAAGCTGTCTCCATCCGAAGTGAGGTGTAAAGGGCAGGTGTGCCGACCGGATTGAACCGACCTCCATGGAGCGCCGCACCATCGCCTGATAATGGGGTGAAAGACCAGCGGGGATTATGAGCCCGGAATACCCGGCCGGTAAACCTCACACGTAACCGCCGATCGCAATCCGATCCAAGTAGCGCCGGACGGCATCGGCGCGTCCCTCTCGGACGAGCGCCTCGGCAGTCTGATCACCGAAGGAGGGCAAGGGTTGTGATCGGTACCAGGCAAAAGCCTGCTGGGCTGAACCGGCCCATGGCCGGACGCGATTGAGGATCTCGACCATGTCTCGCAGCCTCGCCTGGGTGGCGGGACGGCCAAGGCGGGCGCTTTTGGAGACGGCGTCACGTGACAGGCCCAGCGTGGCGGCCAGTTCACTCCTCGTGATATGCAGCATATTGCTCAGCCGTTCCGCCGCGATCAGCCCTGATGGATCGAAGGCGTCGGCGAGGAATGTGGTCTCGGACATGACGGCGTGCCTCATATATTGACCATGATATGGGATCATATATGAGGCGGAATGCCTATGACAAGGATTCCAGTTGGATATGCCCATGCGCTTTGGCATGGTGACTCTGTCATGCAGCGAGACGGGGTATCTCACGGTCTACCAATCGCAAGTATCGTTGGTTGTCTTCCCCCGCAACCATATATTCCGTTTGAAAACAACCACTAGGCCGCCAAAAAGGGCGGCCTTTTGTCGTTCCGGTCCTCCACCAAACCCGGTCATAGGGCGGAGCCCGATTTGCATTGTGCCGCTCCCGAATGGCTGCGGTCCCCGCCTCATGTGGTCGCGGCGTTTAGGTATCGGGGGCGTCCGGTGCGTCTTGTGGTAGGGTGCCGGGATGGATGATGCATCTGCTGGCGGAACGACCGCTGTTACACGCTGTCGCTGGGCGCAGACGGACCCGTTGCTGCGGACCTATCACGACCAGGAATGGGGCGTGCCGGTGCGCGATAGCCGGATGTTGTGGGAAATGCTGTGCCTGGAGGGTTTTCAGGCGGGTCTGTCGTGGCTGATGGTGCTGCGTCGGCGGGAGGGGTTCCGCCGTGCGTTCGCGGGGTTCGATCCGGCGCGCGTCGCGCGGTTCGATGCCGGGGATGTGGAGCGGTTGATGGCGGACCCCGGTATTATCCGGGCGCGCGCCAAGATCGAGGCGACGATCGGCAATGCGCGGGCCTATCTGGCCATGATGGAGCGCGGAGAGGATTTCGCCGCCTTTGCCTGGGGCATGGTGCCGGATGCGCCCGTCCGGAACATGACCGGCGCGGTGCTGGCGCAGTCGCCGCTGTCGCAGGCCATGGCGAAAGCCCTACGGGCGCGGGGATTCCGGTTTGTCGGGCCGGTGATCGTCTATGCGTGGATGCAGGCTGTCGGCATGATCGACGATCATGATCCTGCGTGTTTTCGCCATGGGCGGCAGGCCGGGGGCTGAGCGGGGGAGAGCTGAACGGGCAGGGCGTTGCGCACCCGGTGCCGGATCCGGTATTGGTGTCATGAATTCTGTTGTATATGGCAGGGATTTTTTAAAATCTCTTTTCGCATTCCGCGAGGAAGGGGACGAGAGCGGGGTTCAGGTTGCCCGGTTGCCACGCGACGACATGATTGACGATGGGGGCATTGTCCAGGTCGCGGAAGATGGTGCCGGCGACATTCACCTTGCGGATTCCCTGCGGGACCAGGGCGATGCCCAGCCCCTGTGCGACCAGGTTGACGATTGTATGCTGAAGCTGGGTTTCCAGCCGGATCGTCGGCTCGAAACCGCCTGAGCGGCAATATTGGACGATGGCTTCGCGCAGCATCGTCGAGACTTCGACCGGTGCCGCGATCAGGGGCTCGCCTTCCAGGTCCCTGGCCGCGATCAGGGGGCACAGGGCGAGCGGATGGTCCGCGGGCACCGCCACGCAGAGGGGTTCGCTCAGGATTATGCTGGTCTGGAGCCCGCGAATGAAGCCGGGGTCGAACATGATCCCCGCGTCGAAACGGCCGGCCAGGATATCGGCGGCCAGCGAGCCGGGAACGACCTCGCGCAGCGTGGTGTGGACCATGGGGTAATTGGCCACATAACGGCGCACCAGGCCCGGGATGACCGTGTAGGTCGCGTACATCATGAAGCCGATCGAGAGTTCGCCCAACTGGCCGCGTTCCGCAAGCTGGGCGTTGAGGCAGGCTTGGTCGAACGCCGCCAGGACGGCCTTTGCATCATCCAGGAAGCGCCGCCCGGCACGGGTCAGCGTGGCATGGCGCGAATGACGTTCGAGCAGGCGGACGCCCAGTTCCTTTTCCAGGGCCGCGATCTGGCGGCTGAGGGGGGGCTGGCTGAGATGCAGGCGCTCGGCCGCGCGACCGAAATGCAGCGTTTCGGCCAGCACGACGAAATAGCGCATCTGTCGAATGTCGATCATGGCAGGGCATCCGCACGCGAAGGACTGGGAGGCTGCGTGGGGAGCCTCGGTGGCGCGGCCCGAACGGACCGTTTCCGTTATGGTATCAGGGGAGGGGAGCCGTCTGGAACAGCGTTACGCGCAGGCCGCCATGCGGGATCGGCGCGGTGTTGGGGAGGAACGGCAGCCCGGTGGCGTGGGCCAGGTGGGATTCGGTGGTGACGAGGCCCACCCGCCAGCCGGTGAAATGGTCGGCCAATGTGCGGCCGAGGGCACGGTAGAGCGGGAGCAGCGCCTTCTTGTCCCCGATGCGGGTGCCGTAGGGCGGATTGACGATGACCAGTCCCGGCGTTTCGCAAGGGGGGCGGATGTCGCTGATCGGGGTCTGCTGGAAATGCGTGTAATCGGTGACGCCGGCGCGTTCGGCGTTCGCGAGGCTCATGGCGATGGCTCCGGCATCGCGGTCGCTGCCGTAATAGCGGGCTGCCGGGACCCGCATGCTTCGGGCCTCGCGCATCTTCTGCCAGGCGGCTTCGTCGAAATTGGCCAGGAGTTCGAAGGCGAAATGGCGGGAGCGGCCGGGATTGAGGCGAGCCGCGATCTCTGCGGCCTCGATCACGAACGTGCCCGAGCCGCACATCGGGTCGAAGACCGGCTCGTTGCCATCATAGCCGCATTGCAGCAGGAACAGCGAGGCCATGGTTTCGCGCATCGGGGCCCGGTTGACGGCCTGTTTGTGGCCCCGCCGGTGCAGCAATTCGCCCGAACTGTCGATGCTGATCGTGCAGAGATCATGGTCGATCCGCACCCGGATAATGAGGGCGGCATCGGGCGCGCAGGGGGCGCCGACCGTCTTGCGGATGGCATTCTCGATCCGCTCGGCGGCGGCCCCGGCGTGATAGATGCGCGAGCCGGTGCAGGAGGCCTCGACCCGGAAGGGGATATCGGGGCGCAGGACGCTGGCCCACGGCACCAGCCGCGCGCGGTGGTCGAGCTGGGCGAGATGGATGACGCGGAAGGTGTCGATCCGCGCCAGAATGCGATTGGCCCCCCGGACCCACAGATTCGCCCGATAGACTTCCGGCCAGCCGCCCCGGATGACGACGCCGCCGGCAACGGCGCGCGGCTGCCTGAAGCCCTTCAGGCGTATTTCGCCACACAGCGCGTCTTCCTGGCCCGGTGCGGTGGCGAGGAAGATCTCGAAATCCCGGTCTTGAATCATCCGGCCTGCATGGCAGGAAGCCGGCGTCACAGCAACTGGCACGCCGCCGGCCCGCGGGCGGCAGGGGTTTTGGGACGACGATTCCTGAAAGAATCGGCGGCAATGGGTGAATTTTCTTTCATGAGGAACGGATCGCCATAATTTATCATCGATCCTGTCATAAGGTCAGCCATAACAGGCAAGAATCAGACAGTCAGAAGCACGCATGGCGCAAGACAAAAACCTATTTTCCGAAAGCCGTTACAGTGCTCTCGACCTTGTCCCGGATATGATCTGTGTCTGTGGGCGCGATGGTAGCCATGAATATTTCAACAGGGCCTGGCGGGAATATGGGACGGCGGGCTTTGCTTCGTCCGGATGGGTGGAGTCGGTTCTTCCGGCCGATCGGCGGCGGGTCGAGCAGGAGATGCGCGATGGGCTGCGGGCGGGGGAGGCGTGCGAGACTGAGCTGCGGCTTCTGCATCCGGGCGATGGGGCGCGCTGGTTTCTGCTGCGGGCGCGGCCGCTGCCCGGCGGAGCGGAGGGCGGGGGCGGCTGGCTGTACAGCCTGATGGACATCAATGCCCGGAAGCGCCGGGAACTGGCGCTTCTGCGGGATATCAGGATGCAGGCGGAAATGCTCAATGTCAGCGTCGACTGCATCAAGCTCGTCCGGCCGGACGGCACGCTGTCGCATATGAACAGGGCGGGTTGCCTGGCGCTGGACGTTGCCGAGGAGTCTGGCTTCGGCATGGACTGGCTATGCCTGCTTCCGAAGGAATCGCATCAGGCGGGACGGCAGGCGCTGCTGAAGGCGCGGCAGGGGGAGAATGCGCGTTTCCTCGGGGTGAGCCAGTTGCCGGGCCAGAATCCGCGCTATTGGGACAATATGCTGACGCCGCTGAAAAATGCGGATGAGAGTGTGGAGGCCATTCTCTGCGTGTCGCGCGACGTGACCGTGCAGCGTGCCAGCGACCGCCGGATCGCGTCGCTGCTGCATGAATTGACGCATCGGTCGAAGAACATGCTCGCGGTGGTCCAGGCCCTGATCCGGCGGACCGTGCCGGACCCGCAGGCGCCGTTCGTGTCCGTTCTCGGCCAGCGGATCGCCGCGATCGCGCGCAACCAGGATCTTCTGATCAACGGGGAGTGGTCGGGCATCACGATCGAAAAGCTGCTGGCCTCGCAGACCGCGGTGATCGGCGACGTGAACCAGGAACGCATGCTGCTGCACGGGGAGGGCGGGTTGCGCCTTCTGCCCGAAACGGCGGAGCGGATCGGGCTTGCGATCTATGAGCTGACGACCAATGCCATCAAATACGGCGCGTTGTCGAACGAGAGTGGGACGGTGACGATAAGCTGGGCGGTGCGGGAGCGGGAGGGGGGTGCCGGCTTTCGGCTGGTCTGGGAGGAAAGCGGCGGCCCCCCGGTGCAGGCGCCCGCCGCCCAAGGGTTTGGGACCGCGGTGATCGAGCGGAATCCGCTCGCCGTCCTGGGGGCGTCGGTCATCTATCGCTATGCGCCGGCCGGGGTGACGTGGACGTTCGATGCCCCGGTTTCCAGCATCATGGACCGGACGGAGCCGGGGAAGGGGACGCCAGCGGACATCGACGCGGCTGCCGTATCGTAGGCGCCCGTCCCCGCCGCCCCTTGCTGCGTCGCCCGCATGGACTGAAGCGGGGGAATGTTTTATGCTTTGCGGAATATTGTCTGGCCGAGAGTGATCCATTGAAAAGACAGGCGGGGACCGCCAAAGCGCCTCGTATCGTGGACGTGAAGTCACAATCCGAGGGGTTTCGGGCCAACCGTGCGGCACGGCGCAATGTGCTGGTCGAGGATTATGTCGAGCTGATCGCCGATTTGCTCGACGAGGGGATGGAAGCGCGGCAGGTGGATATCGCCGCGCGGCTCGGCGTTTCGCAGCCCACGGTGGCGAAGATGCTGGCCCGGCTGGCCAATGAGGGGCTGGTGACGCAGAAGCCCTATCGCGGCGTGTTCCTGACCCAGGCGGGCGCATCGCTGGCGACGGATGTGCGGCGGCGCCATGGAATCGTCGAGGCCTTTCTGACCGCGCTGGGGATCAGCACCGAAAATGTGCGCATCGATGCCGAAGGGATCGAGCATTATGCCAGCGAGGAGACGCTTGCCGCCTTCGAGCGCGCGCTGAATGCCGGGCTCCAGTCCTTCATGGCGGCGGATGGCGTGAAACAGGGCGGGTAGGATGCTGCTGCGCGAGGGAAACGCCAGGACGTTTGTCATGGACCGGCGGCTGGGCTGTTCGCTGGCGGCGGTCGCCGGTGGGGTGAACGCGGCGGGCTTTCTCGCTGTCGGCTATTACTCGGCCAACATGACGGGCAATCTTTCCAGCCTGTCGATGGACCTGCGGGCGGCGGACCTGTCGGCCGCGCTGTCCTGCCTGGGGCTGATCGGCGCCTTCGTGGCCGGAGCGGTGCTGTCGGCCTGTCTGGTCAATGCGGGCCGGCATCGGCAGCATCGGGCCATCTATGCCTACAGCATTCTGCTGGAGGCGGTGCTGCTGGCCCTGCTGGGGGCGCTGGATATCGGGCTGCGGGCGGGGCCGCGTGGGCCTGTGCTGGCCTATGGGCTGAGTTTTCTGATGGGATTGCAGAATGCGACGGTCACGCGCATTTCCGGCGCGAGGGTGCGTACGACGCACATGACCGGCATGCTGACCGATTTCGGGATCGAGCTTGCGGATTGGCTGGATGCCGTGCGCCGGCCGGGCGATGCGGAGCGGATGGCGCAGGTTCGCCAGCGGCTGGCGCTGCATGGCGGGATCGTCCTGTCCTTTGCCTGCGGCGGGGCGGTGGGGGCATTGGCCTATGGCTGGTGGCGGGCGGGCGCCCTGCTGGGGCTGGCGCCGATCCTGGTCTGGCTGGCTCTGCCGGGGGCGCTGGCCGATGTGCGGGCGCGGCCCGTGCCGCCGGCAGGGCCCGTTCCCTGACATGCCGGCAGGTTTCATCCCCGAGGACCATGCGGTGCTGGCCCATTATATCAGCGACCATGGCGATATCTGGATCAGCGAGGATGTGCGGACCGAAAGCCGTATCTACTGGCAGGGGCGCTGCTGCCAGAGCGAGAGCGATGCCGACGGGGTGAGCTATGCGCCCTATGTCCATGCGCTGTTCGGCTTCCTGTTGCAGAGCCTGGCGGGCACCCGGCCCGACGAGCCGGTGCTGGTGATCGGCTGCGGCGGCGGGTCGCTGGCCACGATGCTGGACCGGGCGGAGCGGGCGGTCGAACTGGTGGATGTGAATCCGCTGGCCTTTCCCATCGCCCGCCAGCATTTCGGACTGCCGTCGTGGATTCCGTGCCATCTGACCGATGGGGCGGCGTATCTGCGCGCGCTGCCCGCAACCCGGCGTTTCGGCGCGATCGTCGTCGATGCCTTTCAGGGGGACGTCGTGCCCGGGCATCTGCTGGGCGCGGGGTTTCTGTCCGACGTCGCATACCGTCTGGCGGAGGATGGGTTTCTGGCGATGAACCTGTTCGAGGGGCCCGGGCGGCCGGACATGGCCGCGCATGCCACTGTTACCGCCGGACGCGCGGTGGCGCCCTGGGGCGAGGTGCGCCTGTTCGAGGAGGCGGAGGGGCGGGAGGGCAATGTCGTGCTGCTGGCGGGTGCCGTGGCCGGCCTGGACGCGCCCGGCCTGCTGCTGCCGCCACGAACGATGATCGCCGAGACGCGCGGGTCGCTGGAGCGGATGCGCTTTCGGCCGGTCGACGTGACAGTGTGACCGGCGCGACCCCTCAGGGCCGCGCCCGGCGTGTGTTTTCGAGCGCCGAAGCGCAGGAAATGCGCGCCGGATCGGCCCCGGCGCGCGTTTACAGGCAGGTTTTCAGGATTTGATGGTCGAGGCGCGGTAGATCTTCTCGACCGCCTTGGCCAGGGTCGCGTCGAATTCGGCGTCGGTCATGGAGACCTTCAGTTCGCCGAGCAGGGCGCGGGAGAAGCTGGCGATCATGCCGTGGTTGGCGGCCAGGCGCGTGCAGGCATCGTCCAGCGTGTAGCCGCCGGACAGGGCCACGACGCGCTGCACGCGCGGGTGGCGGACCAGGTCGAGATACAGGTCCGGCGTTTCCGGGATCGTCAGCTTCAGCATCACCTGATAGTCGCCGGGCAGGGCGTCCAGGCCGCGTGCCAGCTCGTCGCGCAGGATCGCCTCGGCGGCGGCCTTCTGCGGGCTCTTGATCAGGACTTCCGGCTCCAGGATCGGCACCAGCCCGTGGGCGGCGATCTGGCGGGCCAGGTCGAACTGCTGCGCCGCGACGGCGGCGATGCCCTCGGGGTTTGCCAGGCCGATGACCGAGCGCTCCTTGGTGCCGTAGATGCCCAGCTTCACGGCGCGGGCCAGCAGCGGGTCCAGGCCCGGAATCGGCTTCATCAGCCGTACGCCGTCCACTTCCTCCTCCAGCCCCTTGTCGACCTTGAGGAAGGGGACAACGCCGCGATCTTCCCACAGATAGGCGGGAACCGGCTTGTCGCCGACCAGCCCGTCCATCGTGCGCTCGAACAGGATGGCGGCGATGATCTTCTCGCCCGTGAAGGAGGGTGCCGTGATGATGCGCACCCGCATCTCATGCATCAGGCGGAACATCTCGTCGTCGCCATGATAGGCGCTTTCGGGGATGCCGTAGTGGCTCAGGGCGCCGGGCGTGGAGCCCCCGCTCTGGTCCAGGGCTGCGATAAAACCAGGCTTGGCAGAGAGTTGTGACTTCATGCTCTCGATCGACATGATTATGTTTCCCCCGCTTGGTGCAGATGCGTGTCCGGGCCCTCGCCCAGGACCGGCGGTTGCGAAACCAGCCCCCAGGCGATGGCCCGTTTCTGGAGATTGCCGGGTTTGCCGTCAATGGTGAAGGGGATACCCGGCGGGACGGCTGTGCAAACGGCTTTTCAGTCGCCGTCGGCCGGCAGGTCGGGGATCGTCGCGTCGACCAGGGCACTGTAATATTCGCGGTCGCGGTGGGCCCTGACATAGGCCGGCGTGATCCGGCCCACCCGTGCGCGGGTGCGGACGGACGCGTACCAGTGGACCACGCATGTCCGGGGCAGAAGAATATCCCCGGCCCTTGCCCGCCGGTTGGTGCGGAAGAGATGTTCCGAGATTTCGGGGGGCATGGGATAGAACACGGACG
Source organism: Gluconacetobacter takamatsuzukensis (assembly GCF_014174275.1). Classification (GTDB taxonomy): domain Bacteria; phylum Pseudomonadota; class Alphaproteobacteria; order Acetobacterales; family Acetobacteraceae; genus Gluconacetobacter; species Gluconacetobacter takamatsuzukensis. Next base: position 33,381 of record NZ_JABEQK010000001.1, read on the forward strand.
GATCGTGGATGGTCAGGTCGCCCGTGCCGTCCTGTTCCACGACCCGTTGCAGCAGGTGGGGGCCCAGCGCGTAGGGTTGCAGCCGCTGTTCGGGCGAGAGGGCCAGCATGGCGCGCAGGCAGGCGCGCAGCCACGGTGCGCCGGGGGGCGCCCCCAGCACCGCGTTGTTCAGCCCGAGCGGATAGAGGCCTTCGACCCGTCGGAAGCCCTTCCAGCCGCCGGGGCACTTGCGGAATGCCTGGCGGAGCAGCGACAGGCCGATATGCTTGGCCCGCAGCAGCGGCGAGCGCGAGGTGCGGACATGGGGCGGCCAGACGATGCGTTCGGTGCCGACGAAGGGACCGGATTCCAGCAGCGGGCGCAGCGACGCGGTGGTGATGGTATCCATGTCCAGATACACCCCGCCGTCGCGGTAGAGGATCGCGGTGCGCAGGATATCGGCGCGCTGGACCGGGGTGCGTACGCCCTCATACAGCGCGACCAGGCTGCCAGGCGGCAGGTCGGCGGCCTGTTCCACCGCCGGCAGGTCGCGTTGCGGGTCGACGCGGGACAGGATGACGCCGGGCGCGCGTTCCAGCGCGCGTTTCTGCGGGCCATCTTCGAGCGGATCGGTGTGATGGAGGATGACCGCGTCCATTCCACCGGTCGCCGCGGCCGAGAGGACGGCGAAGACATAGGCCCAGGGCAGGCGCGGGCCGATCCAGCAGAAATGGATGCGGGCGGGAATGGTCATGGTATCCGGCTTTCCGTCGCGCGGGGAGAAGGGCGGCCGGCCCGGGTCGGGAGGCCGGTCATCACGATGCCCGGTTTCGAAACTATCGGCATCGCCGTCAAGTGCGCGCCCTTTCGCTTTGTCGTTGCCCGACGGTAGAGTGCCGCCCGCCTCCGGGCTCGGTGGGCCATGCGCGCAGGCGGCCATCCGACGCGTGTTTCCTGCGCTCCGGTGCGCGCGGCCGTCAAGGCCGCGCTGATCCGCTGTGCATGGGCACATGCCGGCCGCGCCCCTGCGGGCCCGCTTGCCGGCGCGCCTTTCCTGTCGGGCCTTGGGCGGCCCATGCGATCGAGAGAGCCCCGCCATTGCGTGAAATCGTCATCTTCCGCCAGAACCAGTTCCGGGTTTCCGAGGTTTTTATCGCCCAGCAGGCCCAGGCCCTGCGCCGGTATGCGCCGCTCTACATGGGGCGCATGCGCTTCGGGGCCGGGCCGGAGGGCGCGCGTGCGCTGCTGTTGCGTGACCTCTGGCAGCATGCCGCGTGGCCCCGGATGGTGGCGCAGATGGCCACGCGCGACCCCGCCCCCTATCTGCGCCTGCTGGGGAAGCGCCGGCCGGCGCTGGTCCATGCCCATTTCGGGGTCGATGGCGTCTATGCCATGGAGGTGGCGCGGCGGCTGGACGTGCCGCTGGTCACGACGTTCCATGGGTTCGACGTGACGCTGTCGGATCGGCGTTTCCTGTGCTCGCCCGCCTGGGCGAACTATCCGCTGCATCGGCGCGCGCTGGCGCGGCGCGGGCAGTTGTTCCTGTGCAATTCGCATTTTCTGCGCGACCAGGCGCTGGCGCACGGTTTTCCGGCCGGGCGGACGCATGTGCATTATATCGGCGTTGATTGCAGCGCATACCAGCCGCGCGCGCAGGCGGACGAGACGCCGGTCATCCTGCATGTCGCCCGGCTGGTGGAGATGAAGGGCACGGAATACCTGCTGCGGGCCTTTGCGCGGGTGGCGGACCGCCATCCGGGGCTGCGCCTGGCGATTATCGGGGACGGGCCGCTGCGCGGGCGGCTGGAAGCGCTGGCCGGCGCGCTGGGGGTGGGTGCGCGGGTACTGTTTCTGGGCGCGCGGCCGCATGCGGTGGTCATGGAATGGATGCGGCGGGCGATGATGCTGGTGCTGCCCAGCGTGTTGACCGCCAGCGGGCGCGTCGAGGGGCTGGGGATGGTGATGCTGGAGGCGGCGGCCTGCGGCGTGCCGGTAGTGGCCTCGCGCGTCGGCGGCATCCCCGAGGGGGTGGCTGAGGGGCGCAGCGGGCTGGTCGTGCCGCCCCGGGACGTGGAGGCCCTGGCCGACGCCATGGACAGGCTGGCGGGCGACGCGGCGATGCGGGCGGCGATGGGGCATGCCGGACGGGCCTTCGTCGTCGAGCGATTCGACCTGCGGCGGCAGACGGAAATGCTGGAATGCCGGTACGACGCGTTGCTGCAGGCCCATGGCGGGGTGGATTCCCCCTAGTCCGGGCTATCGCGCATCGCGGGCGGTCCCTATGATGCGCCCCCTTTGCCGGCTTTCGCCGGTTCCTCGGACGATATGGCAACGATGAACGATATTCCCCTGGCCCGCCGCATCAGTAACCTGGGTGCGGGGGTGCGGTTCGCGGCCAAGGCCATTGCCACGCGCTATACGCCGCTGCTGGCGCAGGTGGTGGTGACCCGCCGCTGCAACCTGGCCTGCGGCTATTGCAATGAATTCGACGATTTCTCGGCGCCGGTTCCCTTCGAGGACCTCAAGGCGCGGGTGGATCATCTGGCGAAGCTGGGCACGGCCTCGATCACCTTTACCGGTGGCGAGCCGCTGCTGCATCCGGACCTGGACCGGATCGTGCGCGTGGCCCGCGATCACGGCATGATCGTGACCACCATCACCAACGGCTTCCGCCTGTCGCGCGCCTGGATCGACCGGCTGAACGCGGCGGGGTTGCAGGGGATGCAGGTCAGCATCGACAATATCACCCCCGACGATATTTCAATGAAGAGCCTGTCTTCGGTCGAGGGGCGGCTGGCGCTGCTGTCCAAGCATGCGCAGTTCAAGGTCAACGTCAATTCGGTGCTGGGCGTGACCGGCGAACGGACGCAGGACGTGGTGACGATTGCCGAGACGGCGGCGCGCTATGGATTGCAGCACTCGGTGGGGGTGCTGCACGATCACACCGGCGGGCTGAAGGCGCTGAGCGACGAGCAGATGAAGGCCTATCGCCGGGTGACGGAAATCTCGCCCTCGCTGGTCCATACGCTGAACTACCGGCTGTTCCAGAAGAACCTGATGCATGGGAAGCCGAACGACTGGAAGTGCCGGGCCGGGGCGCGCTACCTGTATGTGACCGAGGACGGCAGGGTGCACTGGTGTTCGCAGCAGCGCGGTTATCCGGCGGTGCCGTTGCTGGAATACGGTCCCGAGGACCTGAAGCGCGAATATCATACCGAGAAATCGTGCAGCCCGACCTGCACCCTGAGCTGCGTGCACCAGATGAGCATGTTCGACCGCTATCGGGGCGCCCAGCATCCCACCGACCCGATGCCCCTGCCCGCCGAAGCCTGAGAAGCGACGCAAGGCTCGGCACCCCCCGATCATGCGGTAACGATTGGGTTTCCAAGGGGCGACTGCCCTTTGGTGGGTCAAGGGCAAAGCCCTTGCCTGTATTACAGACGCCGCAGCCGCAGGAACGGCACGACGCGCGTGGACAGGATCAGGGCCTCGACCAGCAGGGTGGCGAGGCCGGCGCCGTTGACGCTCCACACGCGTGCCAGCCCGTACAGCACCGGCAGGCAGAACGTGGTGGCGGCGATGCGGCCGGTGAGCAGGCGGTGGGCGTAGCCCAGCGAGACCAGGAACGGTTCGAGCGGGACGTCCCACAGGTCGAGGATCGCGGCCGAGGTCAGCAGCATCAGCAGGGCCAGATTGTCGGTCCGGACTGCCAGCAGAGTCTGGAACACCCAGGGGCCGATTGTGGCCGCGACCAGCAGGGCGAGGACGGAGAAGAGGCCCAGGGCCTGGAAGATGCGGAACATGACGCGGCGCATCCCTGCCCGGTCGCCCTGGTCGCGCAGGCGGATCAGCTCGGGATACAGGGCCGGGGTGAGCAGTTGCGCGGGCTGGGCCAGGGCGTCGCAGACATGCCAGGTGACGCTGTAGACCGCCGCCGCCGCCGGGCTGGTGGCGGCGCCCACCAGCAGCACGGTGACGCGGGAGGTCAGGGCCGCGAGTGCCTGGTTGCCGCTGGTGGACAGGGTGAGGCGCCAGATGCCCGGAAAGCCCGTGTGCCAGACCGGGCCCGCCAGCCGGAAACCCTGGAGGCTGGGCGTATGCCGGATGGCCCGCCATGCCATGCTGCAATTGGCGGTGAAGGACATGACGGTGCCCAGATACCAGACCACCATGAAGCCGCCCAGGTGCCAGTGCAGGCCCATGCCCAGCAGGGTGCCGACCAGGCGGGTGGAATTGATCGCGAGGTCGGCCAGGGCGGATTGCCGGAAGCGGTCGGTCAGGCGCAGCACGCCCAGCGCCCAGCATGTGTTCATGAACAGGACCGAGCTCATGTAGACCAGTGCCGGCCCCTGGGCGCTGGCGGGCCAGCCGAAGACCCGGCCGAAGGTCATGATCGCGGCCACGGCCAGGATCGTGCCGGCCACGGCCCCGAGCGCGTCCAGCATCATGCAGTGGCGCAGCAGGGCCTGGAAGCGGGGCTGCTCGCCGCGCCCGAACAGCGTGTTGCCGAAATGGAGCAGGGGCTGCCAGGACTGGAAGCGCGTGCCGACCGAGAAGGACGAGGCGCAGGCGTGCATCAGCAGCAGCGTGCCGTAGCCCTCCAGCCCCAGCGCGCGGACCACCAGCGCGGTGGTGAGGAAGCCGAGCACGCCGGCCATGCCCTTGCCGCCGAGCAGGTAGCCGGTATTGCGGAAGATGCGGGCGACCAGCCCGGGTGTGGGGGAAGACACTAACGATCGGTCAGGCGGAATTCGATGCGCCGGTTGCGGGCATAGGCCGCCTGGGTGTCGTGACTGTCCAGCGGCTGGAAATCGGCGAAGCCGGTCGCGGCCAGGTGCTGGGGGCTGATGCCTTCCGCGATCAGCAGCTTGACCACGGTGATGGCGCGGGCCGACGACAGTTCCCAGTTGCTGGCGAAGGCGCTGTGGATCGGCTGGCGGTCGGCATGGCCGTCGACGCGCATGATCCAGGGGATCGAGGCCGGGATCTGTCCCGAGACCTGGCGGAACGTGTGGGCCAGGGTACGGATCTCGCTCACGCCCTTGGGCGACAGTTCGGCGCTGCCGGGGGGGAACAGGACCTCGCTCTGGAACACGAAGCGGTCGCCCACGACCTGCACGCCCTCCTGGTTCTTGAGGATGTCGCGCAGGCGGCCGAAGAATTCGGACCGGTAGCGCTGGAGCTGTTCGACCTTGTCGGTCAGCGCCACGTTGAGCTTCAGGCCCAGATCGTCGATCTTGTGGTCGCGGTCGTGGACCTGCTGCTGCGAGATGTCGAGCATCGTCATCGCCGCGCCGAGCTGCCGGCGCAGTTCGTCGAGCTGCGCGCCGAGGGCCGCGACCTGCTGCTGGCTGGCCTGGGTCACGCTGTCGCGCTCGGCCGCGAGCTGGGAGACCTGGGCCGTCAGAGACGAGGCCATGGCTACGTCCTTGTCGTGCGCGGAGCGGAGCGAGGCGACCGAGAGCTGGAGCGTGTGGGCGCGGTCGTGCTCCAGCGCCAGCATGTCGTTCAGCTTGCTGACCTGCTGCGTCAGCTGTTCCATCGCCTGCTGGCGCTTGGCCAGCACCACGGACAGGAAGGCCTGCCCCAGCACGAAGACCAGCAGGACGAAAATGACGACCATCAGCAGGGTGGACAATGCGTCCACATAGCCCGGCCAGGCGTCCAGGCCGGCATGGGTCTGGCGGCGGCGGCGTGCCATGGCGTTTACCTCGCGATCCCGGGGGCGGTCAGGGCGCGCGCGCGCCGGCGGGCGCGGACGCGGCGATGGTGCGCGTCAGCAGGCGCAGGTCGCCGCGGATGTCGGCGGCGATCTGCGTACGGCCCTGTTCCATGTCCGACAGGATGCGGGTCAACTGGGTCTCGATACCCCGGAGCTGCTGCTGGCCCGAATCCTCGACCATGCGCTGCATCAGCACGTGGCTGGCGCGCATCGTCTCGGTCATCACGCCGATCCGGTCGTTCATGCTGGCCAGCAGGGTCTGCTGCTGGTGGCGCCCTTCCTCGCCGCGGGCGATCAGGGCCTGGAGTTTTTCCAGGTTCTCGGCCGTCTGCTCCAGCAGGGCCTGGACGTAGACGGGGATGCCGGCGTCGGCGCCGTCGCCGGTGCCGATGGTGGAGCCGATGCGGGTCAGGCCGGCCAGCCATTCCTCCAGCTCGTTGAAGAACCGGTTCTGGGCCTGGCCCGCCGTGAGGTCGAGGAAGCCCAGCACCAGGGCGCTCGCCAGGCCGAACATCGAACCCGAGAACGCGGTGCCCATGCCGTGCAGCGGCTTGGCCAGGCCGGTCTTCAGCTGGTCGAACATCATGTTCAGGTCGCCCGAGCCGACCGACAGGCTGCCGATCACGTCGGCGATCGAGCCCACCGTGAGCAGCAGGCCGTAGAACGTGCCCAGCAGGCCCAGGAAGATCAGCAGCCCGGTCATGTAGCGCGACAGTTCCCGGCCCTCGTCCAGGCGCGAGGACAGGCTGTCGAGCATCGACTGCATCGCGGGGGTGGAGAGGACCAGCCGGTCGGCGCGGTTGCGGGTGGCCAGCATCGACGCCATCGGCGCCAGCAGGCGCGGCGGGGTGGGCTGGGCCAGGCCGTCGCGCGGCTGGCGCAGGGTTTCCACCCACCGGACCTCGGGGATCAGCCGCAGTACCATGCGGATGTTCCACAGGATGCCGAAGGCGAGGATCGCCAGGATCAGCCCGTCCAGGATCGGATTGTTGAAGAAGGCCGCATACAGCATGCGCCCGAGGGCGCCGGCCACCAGCACGACGGCGGTGAGGAAGAGGACGATACGCAGAAGATATGTGGTCGGCTGGGTCACGGTGCGGAACGCGGCTCCGAAGGGGCGGGGGAAGGCGGGGACGCCGAGGCGACCATATCCGACCGGGTCACGTCAACATGATCCGGAGGCGTTCCATTTGCGGTGTCCGGGCTTTTCGTCGCGCCGGGGGCGGGCACGCCGATCGCGCGGACATAGATCCGCGTCGTGGCGACGCCGGCATGGATGAGGATCGAGCGGATCGCCAGGCCGCGCGTCAGCGACAGGCGTCGGGGGGTGGAGACGTCGTCGGCCGCGCCGGAGGCCGTCGCGTCGATTTCGGCCCGGGCATACGGCACCTGGAGCAGGGCGGTGGCGAAGCCCTTCACCCGGTCGATCATGGCCGCGTTCATGTCCGCGCTGCCGGCCGCGAAGGTCAGGCGCACGCCGCGGGGCAGGTCGACGGCGGCGCCGACGGCGTCGGCCTTCGCCGGGACCTCCGGCGGGAGGGTGGGCGGATGGAGCGGGACATCGACCACGGGGGGACGGATGACCGGCGGGGGCGGAGGCGCGGTGGGGATGGTCGCGGCAGGCACGGGGCGCGTCGGGGCCGCCTTGGGCGCGTCGGCGGCAGGGGCCGCCGGCTTGTCGGCGGTGGGCCGGGCCGGCGTGGCGGGTTTGGGAGTGGCGTGGTCCGGGTGGGGTTTCGGCGCGGGCCTGGCCGCCGGCAGGGCCGAGAGCGCGCTGTCGTCGGTCGTGACCTGCGCGTGGGCCGGAGCGAACGCAAGCCCGCCCAGCACGGACAGCGCCGCCAGCAGGGCGCGGGACGCGGCCGGGCGGCGGGGGGTGGCGTGCGGAGGAGGTGCGAGGCGGATATCTGGCATGATCAGGGGCAGCCTAGACCAGATCGCACCCGGGTCGAAGGGACGGGGTGCGAGGATGCAGCAACGCTGGTGGGGCGTCCGGACCGGTTTCGCCCGGGAGCCCCGGGGCGGCTCAGGGCCGCGCGACCAGGCTTTCGGCCACCAGTTCGCGCAGCTTTGCATGGAGCTGGGCATTGCCGGCCACGACATTGACCGAGTCGCCCATGTCGTGGAGGTCGGCACCGTCGGGGTCGGTGGCGTAGCCGCCGGCCTCGCGCACCAGCAGCAGGCCGGCGGCGCAGTCCCACGGTTTCAGCCCCAGTTCCCAGAAGCCCTCGTAGCGGCCGGCGGCCACCCAGGCCAGGTCCAGCGCCGCCGCGCCGAAGCGGCGGATGCCCGCGACCTGCGGCATCAGCGCGCCCAGCGTGCGGGCGAAGGGCAGGCGGCGCTGCGCCGGGACCTTGGCGAAGGGAATGCCGGTGGCGAACAGGGCCTCGTGCATGTCGCGGCGGGCCGAGACGCGGATGCGGCGTTCGTTGAGGAACGCGCCCACGCCTTTTTCGGCCCAGAACAGCTCGTTGGCCGCCGGGTTGTAGACCAGGGCCGCCGCCAGTTCGATCGTGCCGTCGGGCAGGCGGCGCTGGAGAGCGATCGAGATCGCCCAGTGCGGGATGCCGTGCAGGAAGTTGGTGGTGCCGTCCAGCGGATCGACGATCCAGCGCCAGGTCCAGTTGTCGCTGCCCGAGGCGCCGCTTTCTTCCATCAGGAAGGCGTAGCCGGGGCGCGCGCGCTCCAGCTCCTCGCGGATCGCGGCTTCGGCGCGCAGGTCAGCCTGGGAGACGAAATCGCCCGGGCCCTTGATGCTGACCTGGAGCTGCTCGACTTCGTTGAAGTCGCGCAGCAGGCGCCGCGCGGCTTTCTGCGCCGCGTTCTGCATCACCGTCATATGGGGAGAGAGTCGCATGGCCACGGCGGTCGATCCTGTCTGGCTAAAGCGGTTTCGGGGGGATGCGCGGGGGCCTCAGCCCTTCGCGCGTTCCACGTAGCTGGCGTCTTCGGTGCGGACGACGATGCGTTCGCCGGCTTCGATGAACGGCGGCACCATGGTCTTGACGCCGTTCGACAGCTTCGCCGGCTTGTAGGACGAGCTGGCGGTCTGGCCCTTCACGACCGGATCGGCCTCGACGATTTCCAGCGTCACCTGGGCGGGAAGCTGCACACCCACCGGGTCGCCCTCGACCAGGTTGACCACCAGGGTCATATTGTCCTGGAGGAACGGTGCCTGGTCGCCCAGCAGGTCCAGCGGGATCAGCGTCTGCTCGAACGTCTCGGGGTCCATCAGCACGACATTGTCGCCGTCCATGTAGGAATAGGTATATTCCTTTTCCTCGGTCATCAGACGTTCGACGGTGTCGGCGGTGCGCCAGCGCTCGTTGGTCTTGTTGCCGGTCTTGAGGTCGCGCATCTCCACCTGGATGAAGGCGCCGCCCTTGCCGGGGGTGATGATCTGCTGCTTCAGGACGGTCCAGCGACGGCCTTCGTGCTCGATGACCTGTCCGGCACGGATCAGGTTCGCCTGCTGTTTCATTGTGGGCCCTGTCTGACTATGGGGTATGGAAGGCGGGCTTCTAACGCTCTCGGGCGCCGAGGGCAAGGTTGGGGGCGGATTCCGAGGCGAGTTTGTGGCGCCCGCCCGCCGGATCGCGCACCGTCGGCCCGTCTTCCCCGGCTTCCAGATAGTCCGGGCCCAGCGGTACCTTGCCATGGCCGCCCGGGATGTCGAGCGTGTAGGTGGGCCAGGCCAGGCCCGTCACCCGGCCGCGCAGCCCCGCCAGCAGGCGCCGGCCCTCGGCGATCGGCACGTGGAAACGCGCCGTGCCGGGGGCGGGGTCGAGTTGGTGGAGGTAGTAGGGCTTCACCCTGGCCTCGACCATCGCGCGGAACAGCCCCTCCAGCGCCGCGACGCTGTCATTGACGCCGCGCAGCAGGACCGACTGGCCCAGGACCGGGATCGCGCGGGCCTGGATACGGCGCAGGGCCGCGCGGGCCGCCGGGGTGAATTCGCGCGCATGGTTGGCGTGCATGACCACCCACATGGCGCGGTCGGTCTGCATCGCATCGGCCAGTTCGTCGGTGATGCGGGCGGGGTCGGCCACCGGCACGCGGCTGTGGATGCGGATGGTCGTGACATGGGGCATCGCCTCCAGCGCCCGGACGATGGCGCCCAGGCGGCGGGGGGAGAGCATCAGCGGGTCGCCGCCGGTCAGGATCACCTCGCGGATCGCGGGGTGGTCGCGCAGCCAGTCCAGCGCGCGGGCCAGGGCGGCGTCGTCCAGCACGCCGCCATCGGGGCCGACATGTTCGCGCCGGAAGCAGAAGCGGCAATAGAGCGGGCAGACCAGCAGGGGCTTGAGCAGCGCGCGGTCGGCATAGCGGTGGACGATGCCGGGCACCGGGGACAGGGCGTCGTCGCCGATCGGGTCCGCGCGTTCGTGCGCCGCTACCGCCAGTTCGGCTTCGTCGGGGATGACCTGGAGGCCGATCGGATCGTCGGGGCGTTCGATCAGCGCGGCGAAGGCGGGGGGGATGGCGGTGGCGTATTGCCGGGCCACGTCCTCCAGCGCCGGGGCCGCATCCGGAGGCACCAGCCCGGCGGCCACCAGCGCGGGGATGTCGCGCAGCGTCCGGCCCGGCAGGGGGGCGAAATCGTCCTGGGGATGGTTGACCGATCGTGTCATCGGCTGGCTCTACTCGACCGGTCTTCGTCCCGCAACAGGAGTCCTGCATGACCGACGGCGGCGGTTCAGCCCCCTTTTCCGCTCCGGATCGCGACCCCGACCCCGATCGCATCGCCGGCCGGCTGGCGCTGCTGCGGCGGCGGGCGCTGGTGGCGCGGGGGGTGCGGTCCTTCTTCGATGCGCGCGGCTACCTGGAGGTCGAGACGCCCTATGCGGTGCCGACGCCGGGCGAGGAGGTGCATCTGAAGGTGTTCGGGACCCGGCGGCGGCATCATGACGGCACGAGCGAGGCGCTGTTCCTGCATACCAGCCCCGAATTCGCCATGAAGCGGATCGTGGCCGCGACCGGCCTGCCGGTCTTTCAGCTGGCGCGCGTGTGGCGGAACGAGGAGGGCAGCCATCTGCATGCCCCGGAATTCACCATGCTGGAATGGTATCGGCCCGGCGCGTCGCTGTCGGCGCTGATGGACGAGACCGAGGCCCTGATGCGCGCGGTGCTGCCGCCGGTCCTTGCCCCGCCCGGGGGGCTGGGGGATGCCGTGCCGCTGCGGCTGGCCGGGCCGTTCGAACGCCTGACCATGCAGGAGGCCTTTGCCCGCCATGCGGGGGTGGACCTGCTGCCGACCGAGGGGGATGCCCGGGCGCTGGCCGTGGCAGCGGGGTGTGTGCTGCGGGACGGCGAGACGTGGGAGGATCTGTTCTTTCGCCTGCTGATGGAGCGGGTGGAGCCCGCGATCGGCCGGGAGCGGCCGACCTTCCTGACCCATTGGCCGGCCAGCCAGGCGGCGCTGGCGCGGCGCGATCCGGCCGATCCGCGCACCGCTCTGCGCTTCGAGCTTTATGCGGCCGGCATGGAGCTGGCAAATGCGTTCGAGGAGCTGACCGACCCGGTGGAGCAGCGCGCGCGCTTTGCGGAGGATCGTGCCCGGCGGGCGGCGCTGTATGGCGCCGGGGCCGGCGCGGACTGGCCGATGGACGAGGCGCTTCTGGCGGCGCTGGCGCACCTGCCGCCCTGCGCGGGCATAGCACTGGGATTTGATCGGCTGGTCATGTTGGCGGCCGGGACGACCCGCATAAATGACATTTTATGGATGGGCTAAAGCACGGGTGGGTTGAAATATTTGTAATTTCGTCCCCAATTCGTACGTCATGGTCGTTATGCTACGTTAACGTCATGATAAATTCTATCCTGTAGATCGGTAACCGGATCATGAAATACCTCTCGCTCCTACCGCTGGCTGCCCTGCTCGCCCTGACGGCGTGCGAGGTGCCCTCTCCCGAGCAGCGCAAGCAGCTCAATTCGATGGTCGGCCGGGGCGAGGTGGACGTGATCCGCACCTTCGGCGTGCCCACCCGTTCGTACGAGGCGCAGGGCCATACGTTCCTGGCCTATATCGACAGCGAAACCAACTATTCGCCCGGTGCCGGCGGCTGGGGCTGGGGTTGGGGCGGTGGCCCCGGCTGGGGCGGCGGCTGGGGTGGCGGTGGCTGGGGAGGCGGCTGGGGTGGTGGCTGGGGCGGCCCCGGTTGGGGCGGCGGCTGGGGCGGCATGGGCGGCACCGTCTATACCAGCACCTGCCAGACGACCTTCGAGATCATTGCCGGCCGGGTATCGGGCTGGACGATGCGCGGGGACGGATGCTGATCGCCGCCCGCTGAGGCCTGCATGACGACGGGGCGGCGCCGGTCCGCCCCGCGAGGGGGTGGAATGGGCGCGGTGCGCATTGTGATGGCCTGCCTGTTGGCGTGCCCGGTCGTGGCGTGCGCGCCCGCCGGGTGGCAGGACGCGTTTCAGGTGCGCGGCGACAGCCGGGCCGCCGCCATTCCCACCGTTTCGGTCGAGCACAGCTACATGCCGGCGCTGGACCAGGGACGGCCGGACAGCCAGGTGGCGTATGGCGCGCCCGACATGCCGATCTATCGCGACCGGCCGCTGAACGAGACCCTGCGCGGCAGCATCGAACTGGCCGACTACACGCGGGCGCTCGACCTGGCCGGGATGATGGCGCCGTTGCGGCGGGCGGGGCCGTTTACCGTCTTTGCCGTGCCCAACCTGCCGATGGAACAGTTTGCGCGGGCCGCCGGCCCTTCGGGTGACGTTCCGGCGCCCGGAGTGCTGCGTCAGGCGCTGGCCTACAGCATCGTGCGGGGGGCCTATCCGGCGGAACGGCTGCGCCGGATGGTGGCCGAGGCGCCCGGCAACCGGGTCAGCCTGCCGACGGTCGCCGGGGGGACGGTGCTGGTGGGGCGCGATCTGGCGGGGCGGCTGGTGCTGTCCGACGGTGCGGGGCGGATGGCGACGGTGTGGATCGACGGGCTGCCGCAATCGAACGGGGTGCTGTATCTGACCCGCTCGCTGCTGGCGCCCGCCTGACCGGCGGCTCCAGTCGGCTGGATGCCGCTCAGGCGGCGTCGATGGCCGTGTTCAGGGCGCGGACGCCGGCCGCCGGGCCCTCGGGGTGGGACCAGACGGCGCTGATCACGGCCAGGAAATCGGCCCCGGCCTGCACCAGCGGGACGCAGTTTTCGGCGGTTATGCCGCCGATGGCCACGACCGGCAGTTCCATCATCGCGCTCCACCAGGTGAGCAGTTCGACGGAGGCGCGGATCTCGGTCTCCTTGGAGGGCGAGGGGTAGAACGCGCCGAAGGCGACATAGTCGGCCCCGGCCTCGCCCGCGCGCATCGCCAGGTCGCGGCTGTCATAGCACGATACCCCCAGTTGCAGGGCGTCGCCCAGCAGGGCGCGAGCGGCGGCGGCGTCCATGTCCTCGCCGCCCACATGGGCGCCGTCGCAACCGCTGCGGCGGGCCAGGTCGGGCCGGTCGTTGAGGATGAAGGCGACGTCGCGTTCCTGCGCCACCGGGCGCAGGATGTCGATCGCGCGCAGGATCGTATCGTCGGGTACGTCCTTCAGGCGCAACTGCACGGCGGCGACCGGTCCGGCATCGAGGGCGCGCGCCAGATCCGGCGCGAACGCGACCGGATCGAGGACCGGGGGGGTGACGAGATAAAGCTGGCAATCATACATCGTCCGCCGATCATAGGGCGGCCGACGGCATAGCGACAGGGGGATCGGGCGCGTATCGGCGCGTCAATCGGTGCCGGAGAGATAGGCCCGCAGCCGTTCGGGCGCAGGAGCGGGGCCCACCACGCAATGGGGCGGCCGGGCGGTGAGGCAGGTCGCGCCCAGCGAGCGGGCCAGCAGGTGGATCGTGCGCGCCTGGGGGCCGGTGCCGTGCAGCACGATGTGGCGCAGGCCCAGGCCCAGTGCCTCTGCCGCGCGGCCCGCCGCCGGGCCGCAATCGAGGAAGGCGGGAAGGACCGCCCCGGTTTCGGCCAGCAGCGCCCGCCACCAGGCGGGACCCATGAAGCAGCCCGCATCGGCCGGCGAGAGCAGGGCGCAGTCCGGCGGGCCGGGCGCCGCGTGCCCCGCCAGCACGGCCAGGACGGCGCGGACCTCGACCGCCGAGGCGACGGCGAAGACGCGCCGGGGGGGCGGGGGATGGATCATCGCTTGACGTTGAACCCTGCGCGGGCGATCAGTTCAAGGGTGAGTGTCTGTCCGGAAATCTGGACTGGCGGGCGAGCCGTGCGGAACATGCATGGATCGGTGCCGGTGTATGGGCCCGGCGGATAGCGAGACGTCGAGTGACGGGAATGACGACCGTGGGGCACGCTGAAGGACCGGACAGCCCGGTTGCCTGGGGGACGACCGATCCCGCAGACCGCCTGGAACAGGCATTGAACCGTATCGCCTTCGCCCTGGATCGTCGGCACGAGGCGGTGGCCCCGGCCCCCGACCTCCAGACGCTGGCGGCCAATATCGATGCCCTGATCGCGCGGGTCCGCGATGTGCTGGGCCCCGATGACGATGTCGACGGGATGGAGGAGGGCTGAGCCATGGCGCAGGTCACGGTCCGTATCAACGGCTATGCCTATGTCGTCGGCTGCAAGGACGGCCAGGAACGCCATCTCCAGGCCATGGCACTGGAGGTCGAGCGCCGGATCGAGCATATCCGCGCCATCGGCGGCCAGAGCGGCGAGGCCCGCATCCTGGCCCTGGCGGCGTTGCTGATGGCCGACGAGATCCACGATCTGTCGGCCGAGAAGATGCCCGCCGACACGGCGCGCCAGCTGGCCGAGGGCCGGCAGGCGCGGGTGGAGAACGAGCGCAGGCGCGAGCAGCTGGCATTGCTGGTGGAACGCGCCGAAACCATTGCGGCGACGCTCGAACATCCCTAGATATGGGGAGCGGGGCTGCCGGGCTCGTCAGGCAACTCAACCCCTGGGCCGATAAGCACTTCCTTAGGGAGCTGGCTCTGGCATGATCCTGGTCATGTTATCTGGCGCCCACCTGCGTGAGCAGGTCCGGGAGGGCTGAAAGACCAACGGTCATGGCGGCTCCGCACACTTCCTCCCCTTCCGGTCTTCCCGAATCCGATCCGCCCGCGCTGGCCGCGGCCAAGGCCGACCTGCGCCGGCGTCTGCGCGCCCTGCGTGCGGCCGCGCCGTTGCCGGGGGCGGGCGCGACGCTTGTGCGCCGCATGGCGGATCATGTCCGCGCCGCGCTGCCGCCGGGTGGCTGCGTTGCCGCCGTCTGGCCCTTGCCCGGCGAGGTCGACCTGCGGGGCCTGTGCGCGGTGCTGCACGAGGATGGCTATGGCGTGCTGCTGCCCCGGACGCCGCCGCGCGGCCAGCCCCTGAGCTTTCATCGCTGGTGCCCCGAGGCGACGATGTGCGCCGGCCGGTTCGGCACGCTGCACCCCGACGGTGCCTCGGTGCGGCCGGACCTGGTGTTCGTGCCGCTGCTGGGTTTTGACAGGCGGGGGTTCCGGCTGGGATACGGGGGCGGTTATTACGACCGCACGCTGGCGGAACTGCCCGGCGTGCCGGCGATAGGCTTCGGCCTGTCGGCGCAGGAAGTGCCGGCGGTGCCGGTGGGGCCGTATGATGTGCCGCTGCCGTTTATCGTGACGGAGCGCGAGGTGATTCGGGTGTGAAGGGGTTCTGTTCTTTTTTGGAAAAAAGAACCAAAAAATTTTGATTCGTTCGGGAGCTTTTTGCTGGGACACGTGATGTCCCTGAACGGATCAAAAGTCTTTTTGCTTCTTTTTCTCTGGAAAAAGAAGAGTGGCAGCCCCGAGGTGGAAGAAGGAAAGACGGGTGCGGATCTTGTTTCTGGGCGACATTGTCGGCCGCACGGGGCGCGAAGCTGTGATGGAGGCGGTGCCCACTCTGCGGCGGGATCTGCGCCTGGATCTGGTGGTGGTGAATGGCGAGAATGCCAGCCATGGGTTCGGCCTGTCGCTGCAGATCGCCCGTGACCTGTTCGCTGCCGGTGTCGATGTCGTGACGCTGGGCAACCATGCCTGGGACCGCAAGGACCTGGTCGGCCAGATCGATGCCGAGCCGCGTATCATTCGCCCCGCCAACTATCCACCCGGCACCCCCGGGCAGGGCAGCGTGGTGGTGGAGCTGGTGGATGGCCGCAAGGCGCTGGTGATCAACGTCATGGGGCGGCAGTTCATGGAGGCACTGGACGACCCGTTCCGTGCCGTGACCGACATCATGGCGCGGCATCGGCTGGGGGTGACGGTGCAGGCGGTGGTGGTGGATATCCACGCCGAGGCGTCGAGCGAGAAATGGGCGATGGGACATGTGCTGGACGGGCGGGCCTCGCTGGTGGTGGGCACCCATACCCATACCCCCACGGCCGACCATCGCATCCTGCCCGCCGGCACGGCCTACCAGACCGATGCGGGCATGTGCGGCGATTACGACAGCGTGATCGGCATGGGAAAGGATGCGGCCATTGCGCGCTTCCTGCGCCGCATGCCCGGCGAGCGGTTGCAGCCGGCCGAAGGGGTGGCGACCGTGGCGGGGATGATGGTGGAGACCGACGATGCCACCGGACTGGCCCGCCGCATGGCGCCGTTGCGCATGGGCGGGTTGCTGGCCCCCACGATGCCCGATTTCTGATTTGGCGGGTCGTTACTGGATGGGGCGATAGCGGCCGTAGAGGCGGGCGTTGAGCAGGATCAGGGTCAGGACCACGAGGGCGGCGGCACCGACCGTCAGCATCATTGCCGGTGCCAGGTCGGTGCCGAACCAGGAGGCGATGCCGGTTTGCAGCAGGGCGTTGCTGGCGGCGATCAGATTGCCGCACTGGTAGGCGAGGCCGGGGAAGGTGGCGCGGACCGAGGCGGGTGACAGTTCGCTGAGATAGGCGGGGACCACGCCCCACGCGCCCTGGACGCAGAACTGGATGCAGACGGCGCCGACGGCCAGCCAGAAGGGGGAGTGGGAGAGGGCCCACAAGGGCAGGAACGGCAGGGTGAGCAGGGCGGCCAGTGCGATGCTGTACTGGCGGCTGATCTTCTGCGACAGCACGCCGAAGAACAGGCCGCCGACGATGGCGGCGATGTTGTAGAGCACCACGATCAGCGTGATGGAGGGGTGGGACAAATTGCGCTCCAGCCCCAGGAAGACCTTGGGATACAAATCCTGCGAGCCGTGGCTCATGAAATTGAAGGCGGCCATCAGCGTGATTGCGAACAGGCACAGCGCCGCGTTGTTGCGGACGATGAACCACAGGCTGGGTGGTTTGGTGGCGCGGGTGCCCTGGTCGTGCCGGCGGCGCAGCCATTCGGGGCTTTCGGGCACGCGCAGCCAGATATAGACGGCCGCCAGCAGCGCGCTGCCGCCGAGGATGAACAGGCCGCGCCAGCCGAGGACGGGCAGCAGCAGGAAGACCAGCGAGGCCAGCAGGTAGCCGGCGGGGTAGCCGGCCTGGAGGATGCCCGAGGCGGTGCCGCGCCAGGATGGCGGGATGCTCTCCATGATCAGCGACGTGCCGACCCCCCATTCTCCGCCCAGCGCCACGCCGAACAGGGTGCGCAGCACCAGGAAGACCGCGAGGTTGGGGGCGAAGGCGGACAGGATCTCGATTGCGGAATAGACGACGATGGTGGCGATCATGACCGGCTTGCGCCCGTAGCGGTCGGCGGCGTGGCCGCACAGGAAGGCGCCGATCGGGCGGGTGAGCAGGGTCAGCGTCGGGGCCAGCAGGATGCTTTGCAGCGAGACGTGGAAACTGCGGGCGACGTCGTCGAGCGTGAACAGCACGATGAAGAAATCGCAGGCATCCAGCAGCCATGCCAGCAGCGAGGCCGTGACCACATGCCGGGCTGTCGCCAGATCGTAGGCCTGGTCCTGCCCCGCGAGCGTGCCGGGTCGGGCGGCGGGCGACGTTGAGAGGGGCGCGGTGGCCGTGTTGTTCATGCCTGTTTCCACTCCTTGCATGCGTGCATGGCTCGTCGGGCCATGCCGTGTCCGCACGGTCTACAGATTTGCGATAGCCTTGATTCCGACCAGCGTCGCGTTGGGAATCACGGATGTCTCGCCCGGGCGCATCACATATTCGAATTCGGGGTACACGATCAGGCCGGGCAGCACGGGCATGCTGTAATAGGCCTCCAGCACCGCCGAATGGGTCTGGGGGCCATTGACATAGGGCCCCAGCGGCAGGCCCGCCGCCTGGAGCAGCCTCTGCCCGTCGGCCATGCGCGGGCTCATCTGGTAATAGGAATACATCAGCCCCAGCCGGTCATTCGGCCGTCCGGGCAGGAGCCCGATCAGGGACGTGCCGAAATAGAATTCGTCGGCGAAGGTGGAGACGCTGGGCGTATTGTGGATATAGCCCGCCAGCAGGTAGCCGCCGGACATCTGGCTGGTGCCCCGCGTGCGATAGATCATCTGGTCCGCCTCGACATAGAACGTGTCGAGCGGCTTGTCGGGATGGGCGTGGACCAGAGCCCGGTCGGCGGCGGGGATGGTGCCGATCAGGTCCGGATAGCGCGAGGTGTCGTGCCCGTAGCCGAACTTGTAGTGGCCGACGAGCCTGTGCGGGCCGAAAAAGGGCTCCCATGTCAGTTCCACCGGCGTCTGGATGCCGGTGGTGGTTTCGCTGGCCCAGGCCCAGCCGGTATTGTCCTCGACCTTCGGCGCGATCTTGTAGATGCCCGTGCGCAAGGTCAGGTCGCGCAGCGGGCGGAAGCGCAGGGTGCCACCCCATGAGGTCTTGGGATAGACGCTCCAGCCCGGCGGGGCGCGGATGGCCATCGGCGCGGAACATTGCATCATGAACGTGCACAGCAGTGCCGAAGTGCCGTAGGTGTGGGTCAGCGCGATGCGGCCGATATTGATGTTGAGCCGGTCGCCAAGAAACGATTTTTCGGCATAGAGGTCGGCCAGCCGGGCCGCGGCCGGGCCGTGGATGCTCCACAATTCGGTCAGCAGCACGTTGCGCTCGCCGACATGGTCCCACCCGACCTGACGGCCTTCGCGGTTCATGACCAGTCCGTGGACGTACCAGCCGTCCAGCCCCAGCAGCTTGCCCAGGTCGAACAGCATGGTCACGCGGAAATCATGGACATAATCCATGCCCTGGGACTGGCCGCCTGCGATGTTGGCCATGCCCTCGGCCTTGTAGATCATGTCGAAGGTAAAGCCGTGCCGGCTCAGCCATTGGCGCCATGGTCCGGCCTGCGGAATCAGGTTGCCCGATGACCGGTCGACGACAAAATAATCGGCACTGGGATCGCCGGCGCGCAGGGCGTCGTCGTCCGCGCACAGGAGGCTGGAGAGACTTTCCCCGTCGAAGAGGGGATTCAGCCTGCTTTCGGCGAGGGGGCGCTTCTGTTTTACGGTCTTGGTCGCCGGCTTGAGGGTATCGGCGAGGCAGGCGCGTACGGTCGTGCAAGACATCGCCGTGAGCAGGGACAAAGCAAGAAATGTCCAGAGCGTGGCGAATTTTCGTGTATCAGGCGACCTGTTTTGCAAGATGCTGGAAACCGGCTGGCCTGAGAAGCGTCTTTCCTCAAGGCAGGGAGGCACGCGACAAGGGGAAGCCACCGCGAGAAGCATGGTATCGTTAGCCGATTCTTTGTTATTATTTCATGGATGCATGAAAACATCCTCTACGGCGTCATTCTCAGCATTCTCATGTGGGAAGGACAATAGATACCGATTTGAATATCGATTATGTTTTATATGAATGAATTGCTTGGAATTTAAGAAATATTTTATGAACCATTGGCTTACGATCCACGGTCCGTCGGGTCTCACCGGATCGTGAGACATGGTCTTCACCAACTGGTGACTTCATCGATCGGGTGATGATGGAAAATGGGTGGGATTTTCACCCATGTTCGCGAGATCGGTCAGTGCGTGATCGAGCGTGTCGGCGACCAGGCGGGCGGCGGCGGACAGGTGCCGCCCGCGATCGTGGACCAGTGACAGTGCCAGCGGGTGCACGGAGGCGTGGGCCAGCGGTGTGAAGCACAGCAGGCCGCGCGCGACTTCCTCCATCACGTCCAGGGAACTCAGCAGGCTGATTCCCGTGCCGGCCGCCACCAGCGACTTGATGAGCTGGACGTTGTTGCTGGTCGTCACCATCCGCGCCGCGACCGCGCAATCGGCTTCGAGGCGTGCGAAGATCCCGGCGACGGCGAGGGGGGAGGCCGGCACGATCGTCGGTTCGTCGGCGCAGGCCGAGAAGCGCGCGGATGCCAGCCGCGCCAGCCTGTGCCCGGGGGGCGAGACGAAGCCCAGCGGAAACAGCGCCGCGCTGCGGACATGCAGGCTGCGGATGCCCTCGGGGTCGAGCATCAGGGCCAGGTCGGCGCTGCCGTCATCCAGCAGGCCCGCGATTTCCGCGTTGTCGTGGATGCGCAGATTCACGACGATGCCGGGGTGGGTCTGTCGCAGGCGGGCAATGATGCCGGTGAGGAAGGTGTGGGTGAGGGCCTCGGGCGCCGCCAGGGTGAGCTGCCCCCGGCGCAGTCCTTTCAGGTCGTCGATCTGCCGGGTGACGTCCGCGAAATCGCGATGCCAGCGGCGGGCATGGGCATGCAGAATCTCGCCCGCCGCCGTCAGGCGCATGCCGGTCGGCAGGCGTTCGAACAGCGGCGCGCCCAGCGCTTTCTCGCCTTGCAGGAGCTGGCGGTCGATGGCGGAGGCGGCGATCCGCAATTCCTCGGACGCGCGCCGGATCGAACCGTGGCGCGCGACGGCCAGGAAATAGAGCAGGAACCGCGAGAAAGCCGGCATGGACAGGGTGCTCTGATTTTGCGAACGGGAAAGATGAAATTATGATATATACGCGAATGAAGCGGCCGTGAAACCATGGGGACCGACCCGCATTGCAGGAGGCCCCCGATGTCTGCCGTTCCCCAGAGCCCGGCCCCGGCCGAGAGGGCGTTGCCGCGCGACTGCACCTTCCTTGCCGAGGATTGGCGGCGTCTGGCCCGCTGCTGGTATCCGGTTGCGCTGGAGCGTGAGCTGGGCCCTGCGCCGCTGGGCGCGACGCTGCTGGATGTGCCGCTGGTCCTCTACCGGGCCGGCGAGGAGATCGTGGTGGCGGATAATCTCTGCCCGCATCGCGGCGTGCCGCTGAGCATGGGCAGGGGCGACGGCCGGACGATTGCCTGCGCCTATCATGGCTTCGTCTTCGGCACCGGGGGGCGGTGCAAGCATGTACCGGCCAATCCGGACAACAATATCCCGCCGCGGCTGCATCTGCGGACCTATCCGGCGGTCGTGCGCTATGGCCTGATCTGGACCTGTCTGGAGCCGGGTGGCGACCCCGCCATTCCGCCGATGCCGCATTGGGACGATCCAGCCTTTCAGCAGATCACCTGCCCGTGGATCGATATTGCGGGATTTGCCGGGCGGCAGGTGGAGGGGTTTATCGACGTGGCGCATTTCGCGTTCGTCCATACCGAGACCTTTGCCGACCCCGATAATGCGGTGGTGCCGCCTTATATGCCGACCCCGACGCCGACCGGTTTCGAGGCGGAATATCGCAGCAGTGTCGGCAATTATCCGATCGGCGTTTCGGACCGGGGGCGGCCGGGGTTCGAATGGCTGCGCCATTTTCGCGTGCATGTGCCGTTTACCGCCACGCTGGAGATTCATTTCCCCGATGACGGCCGGCTGGTGATCATGAACGCGGCCTCGCCGGTTTCGGCGCGGAAGACCCGGATGTTCGCGCCCATCTGCCGCAATTTCGATCGGGATCTGCCGGTCGAGGATGTGTACGCATTCAATCGGCGTGTCTTCGAGGAGGACCGGGCCATCGTGGAGGCCCAGAAGCCGGAGAACCTGCCGCTGGACCCCACGCTGGAGGCGCATGTGATGGCCGACCGCAGTTCCATCGCCTATCGGCGTGCGTTGCGGGCCATGGGGTTCAGCAGCTTCTTTAGCGCCTGAAAACCTGCCGGGGCTTGCGGGGCTCCGCGCATTCCGCAAGGAGAGCAGGACGTTCCGTAATGTGAAGGAAGGGCGTCTTGTTCCTCCGGCAATTGACCTATCTCGTGGCGCTCGATCGGTTTCGCCATTTCTCGCGCGCGGCGGAACATTGCGGTGTGTCGCAGCCTGCGCTGTCGGCGGCGATCCGGCAATTGGAGCATGAGCTGGGCGTGACCATCGTCCGGCGCCGGCAGCGGGTGCTGGGGCTGACGCCGGAAGGCGAGCGCGTGCTGGCCTGGGCCCGGCAGAGCCTGGCCGCGCTGGACGGGTTGCGGCAGGAGGCCGGTTTTGCGCATGAGGTCGCGGGCGGCAGCCTGGCCATCGGCATCATGCCGCCGGCGCAGCAACTGGCGCCGTTGCTGATGGAGAGCCTGCGTGCCGCGATTCCGGCGCTGCATCTGGAACTGACCGTGGCGGCCCATGGCGACATCCTGCGCGGCCTGGCCGAGCAGCGTTTCGGCCTGGGGATCGTGTATCTCGACCAGTTGCCGGCCGGAGGTCAGATCGAGGCGCATGAGCTCTATGTCGAGCAGCATGTGCTGGTGGGCGGGCCGGGCATCGTTCTGCCGGGGCGTGTCCGCTGTTCGTGGGGGGAGGCGGCCGGGTTGCCGCTGTGCCTGCTGGATCGCTCGATGCGCAGCCGCCAGATTATCGACCGCTGTTTCGCGGATGCGGGCAGCACGCCGGATGTGCGGTTCGAGACCAATGCGCTGGAGCTGCTGCATGCGGAGCTGCGGGTAGGGCGTCTGGCCGCGATCCTGCCGGTGGCGGCCCTGCCGTCGCGCATGGGGGGCGTGCCGTTTCAGGTCCGGCGGCTCGACCCGTCGCCGATGCCTTCGGTGGGGCTGGTGCGGGTGCGGCAGCCGATGACCAGCGCGCTGATGGCGCGGTGCTGGCATGTGGCGTCCGGGCTGGTGTTGACGGATGTGCTGACGATGTAGGGAAGCGGTTCTTTTTTTGAAAAAAAGAACCAAAAAACTTTGATTCGTTCAGGAGTTTTTGGCTGGGGCACGCGAGGCTCCCGAACAGATCAAAAGTCTTTTTGCTTCTTTTTCTTCAGAGAAAGAAGAGCGCTTTCCTCCCCCCATCATAAGCCGCCTTTATGACCTGATCACGAGAATGACTTGGACGCCGCCCGCGCCGGCCGCCACTGTCCGCCGCCGGGACCGGGGGATGGCGGGCGGTGGAAACGGGTGTGATCGGGGGGCGGTGGGGCTGGCTGTTCGCGCCTTCGCGGGCCGACCTGGGTTTTGCGGTCCGGACCGCGTGCGCGGCCATCCTGTCGCTGCTGATCGCGATGTGGATGGAACTGGGCAGCCCGCAATGGGCGCCGCTGACCGTGTGGACCGTGGCGACGGCCTCGCGCGGGGAGTCGTTTTCCAAGGCGCGGTGGCGCCTGGCGGGGACTGTCGTCGGGTGCGGCGTGGGGGTAGCGCTGATTGCCGCCTTTCCGCAGGAGGCGGGGCTGTTCTTTGTCGGTCTTGCCCTGTGGGTGGGGCTGTGCTGCGGGCTGGCCACGTTTTTCGACGGGTATCGCAGCTACGGCTTTCTGGTCGCCAGTTTTACCGCCGCCATCGTTGCCACCGACGGGATTGTCTCGCCCGACGATGCGTTCTTTATCGCGATGGCGCGGGGGACGTATATCGCGCTGGGTATTCTCTGCGAGGCCGTGCTGGCCATGCTGTTCTCGCCCGGGCTGCGCGAGCGGGCGCGGGGGGCGCTGCTGGCGCGCCTGAGAGGCGTGTCCGCGTCGGCGCGGCAGCATATGGAAGGCTGGCATCGGGCCGCGCCCGGCCCGGCGATCGAGAGTGCCCTGCTGGCGGATATCATGGCGGCGTCCGGCCGTATCGAATTCGATGTACTGGAGATGGGTCCCTCTGCCGGGCGGGTGGCCGACCATGCGCGGGCGGCGCTGGCCGACCTGCTGGCCGCCGTGGCGCGGGTGCGGGCCGGGGCGCCGTGGGAGTCGGTGCGGCGGGCGCTGGATGCCGGGGGGCTGCATATCGACGCCATCGCGGCGCCGCGCGCGGGGGACCGGTTCCGGTTCCGCACCCGGTCGGTGCGGCAGGCGGGTCAGGGGCTGCGGAACGGCGCGCGGGTGGCGGCGGGGGTGCTGGCCGCGTCGGCGGTCTGGTACGTGACCGCCTGGCCGTCGGGCATCGGGTTTATCGCGTATGTCGTGCTGGTCTATGGGCTGCTGGCGACGCGCGAGGTGCCGGTGCTGGCCTCGGCCGGGTTTGCCCGGGGGGCGATGTGGTGCGCGATCGTCGCCGCCGTCTATGTGCTGCTGATGGTGCCGATGGTGACGGCCCCGGAGATGCTGGCCTTTCTGCTGCTGGTGCCCATGGTGATCGGCGGGCTTGCCGCGCGGGCGCCGCGGCTGGTCAACCATGCCTTTTCCTTCAACATGTTTCTTCCGGTCCTGATCGGGCCGTCGAATGCCGGGCGGTATGACGAAAGTGCGTTCCTGAACGGTACGATGGCGTTTCTGGCGGCGGTGTTCTTCGCGGGGGCGATGTTCCGGCTGGTGCTGCCCTTTCGGCCCGACGACCATCTGCGGCGCACGATCGCCTGGGCGGAGCGGCGATTGCCCGGGCTGGCGACGGGCCGGGGCGTGCCCTCGGCGCGCGTCTGGCTGATGACGAACGCGGACAGCATGGTGCGGGCCGTCCGCACGGGGCGCGGCGTGGCGCAGGAGCGGCTTTTCGCCTATTTCGCGGCGCATATGGCGCTGACGGTGCAGGGCATGTGTGTGATCGAGATTCGCGAGGCCATGGCGGGCGGCGCGCTGCCTGTGGCGGTCGGCCGGCGGCTGGCGGCGTTTCTGCGCGCATGGACGCGCGATCCGGCGCGGGCGGCGGCGCTGGTGCCGGGGTTGCTGCGCCGCGCGGACATGCAGGCGCCCGCCCGGGAAGATCTGGCGATCGCGCTGCGGGCGCTGATGCGGCATGAGCGGCGGCCGGTCGGGCGCGATGGTGGGGGCTGAGGGGCTGTAGAGGCCCTGTCCGGGCCCTGACGCGGGGCGCCGGGGTGGGCCGTAGCGACCCTGGGACCCTGGCAGGTTGCGGTGAGGGCCGCACTGCCGCCCGCTGCGGGCATGCGCATTTCCGAACCGGCTGTCGGGGGCTTGCTGGCCCTGTTCGATCTGGGGCATGCCACACCTCCCGGACCGGGCGGGTGGTGCTCCGCGATGGCTGGTGCCGATCGGGTCATGCCTGAATTCAGTATCAGTGGTGCCGGATGAGGCCTTGAAGGATATTCCGCCAGTGGTATTAATTAACAAAATGTTGATTCCATGCAGCTGAAGAAAGACATGCGTCGGTGAATTCTTTATTCGTCTGTGTCATTCGCGAGCATGATCTTTGGATAGTCCTGGTCGCCGGGCTTCTGTGCGGTGTCGGGTCATGGGTGACGGCGCGCCTGTTTCGCCGTGCGCTGCAGACCGGCGGGTTGCAGCGGGTCGGGTGGTATGTGCTGACCGCCTTGGCCACCGGGGTGGCGATCTGGTGCACGCATTTCATCGCGATGATGGGCTTCCGGGCCGGTGCGGGCGTGACGTTCGACCCGTTCCTGACCCTGCTTTCGCTGTTCATCTGCATCGTCGGGAGCGTTCTGGGGTTTCTGGCTGCCGGCAGTCGCGTCCTGCCATGGCCGGCCGTGGTGGGGGGCGGGCTGCTCGGGCTTTCGATCGCGGCCATGCATTACGTCGGCATGATGGCCTTTCACGTCCATGGGCAGGTGACGTGGGACCGGCCCTATGTGATCGGGTCGGGCATCCTGGGCCCGGTCCTGTGCATGGCGGCGCTGCATATGGCGCTGAAACAGACCCGCCAGGGCACCAATGCCATGGCGGGTCTGTTCGCCGGTGCCATTCTTGCGGTGCATTTTCTGGGCATGACGGCCTTTCATGTCGTCACGGCCGGCGACGGGATGACGCCCACCCATTCCGAAGCCCTGAAGACCATGACCATGGCGGTGATCGGCATGAGCCTGGTCATTCTCGTGATGGGCATGGTCAGCTACCTGATCGATGACAGCACCCGGGCCGAGAGCATCGAGCGCCTGCGGCGCATGGCGCTGAACGATGCGCTGACCGCGTTGCCGAACCGGGCGAACTTCAACGACCGGCTGGATTTCGAGATCGCGCTGACGATCCAGCGCCGGAGCCGGCTGGCGCTGATCGGCATTGACCTGGATCGTTTCAAGGACATCAACGACCTGCGGGGGCACGCGGTCGGGGACGAGGTCCTGCGCGTGCTGGGCCGACGCATGAAGGCCCTGCTGCACGAGGAACGCGGCGAATTCATTGCCCGGACCGGGGGAGACGAATTTACCGCGATCTATCGCATCGGCGAGTCCGGGGATGTTGCCGGGTTCGTAGCCCGGATCGAAAAGGCCCTGTCGACCCCGATCGCGGTCGATAATCTGGAAATCGCGGCCGGGGGCAGCCTGGGGGTTGCGATCTTTCCCGACGATGCCGCCGACCGGGATAATCTGGTCAACTGCGCGGACCTGGCGATGTATCGCGCCAAATCGAACCCGTTGCAGCGCGTCTGCTTCTACGAAGCCGGCATGGACGAGCGGATTCGGGAACGGCGGGCGCTGGCCGCCGACCTGCGCGACGCGATCGGCCACAACCAGCTGACGCTGCATTATCAGGTCCAGACCATCGTCTCGACCGGCCGCATCCGGGGTTATGAGGCCCTGCTGCGCTGGAACCACCCGAAGCTGGGCCAGATTCCGCCCGGCGAGTTCATTCCGCTGGCCGAGGAGAGCGGGCTGATCCTGTCGATCGGGGAATGGGTGCTGCGCACGGCGTGCCGGGAGGCCGCGACGTGGGAGCCGCCCTATACGATTGCCGTCAATCTTTCCGCCGTGCAGTTCATCAACGCCGACCTGCCGGGCATGATCCGCAGCGTGCTGGCCGAGACCGGGCTGGCGCCCGAACGGCTGGAACTGGAGCTGACGGAATCGACCATTTTCGCCGATCGCGAGCGGTCGCTGGAGATGCTGCGCCAGATCCGGGAGCTGGGGGTGAGCATTGCCCTGGACGATTTCGGCACCGGCTATTCGTCGCTGGACACGCTGCGGTCGTTCACCTTCGACCGGATCAAGATCGACCGTTCGTTCTTCAGTTCCTCGTCGGCGACGACGCAGACCACGGCCATCATCCGCGCCGTGCTGGCGCTGGGGAAGAGCTTCGGCATTCCGGTGATGGCGGAAGGCATCGAAACCTACGACCAGCTTTCGATGCTGAATGCCGAGGGCTGCGAGGAAGCGCAGGGGTTTCTGCTGGGGCATCCGGTGACGGTGGATGACATTCTGCGCTCCGGGCAGATCGCGCGGCTGGAGGGCGGCCCGGCCGATGCGGACGCGGTCGCGGCGATGCGGACAGAGGGCGTGGAATGAGCATCAACTGGCCCTTCGGCCGTGAAGGCTGGTTTTCCGCCGCCGAAGCCGAGAGTTCCGAACTGGCCGCCGCGTGCTATCGCCGGTGTGCCCAGCTGCTGCCGACGATGTATGTGATCCTGGTGGCCAATGCGTGGCTGCTTGCCGCCGTCTTTGCCCGGCAGGCTCCCGACTGGCTTTCGCTGTTCTGCCCCGCCGTGGGCAGCGTGTTCTGCGCCGTCAGGATGCGGTCGTGGCTGCGGGCGCGCAATACCGATCCGACGCTGGACCGCATCCAGGCGACGCTGGTCAATACCGGCCGCTTTTCCGCCGGGCTGATCGTCGCCCAGGGAGGGTGGGCGTGTGCCCTTTACCCCTATGGCGATGCGGCGACGCGTTCTTTCCTGTTCTTCTATATCGCCACCACCACGCTGGCGGTCATGTACTGCCTGGCGCATATGCGGCTTGCGGCGATCCGGCTGGCGATCATCGCCAATGTGACGCTGTTCATCCTGTGCCTGGTCGACGAGACGGCGACGCATCTGGCGGCCGTCGTGAGCCTGCTGGTCGATTCGATCGGCGGGATCGGCGTGCTGACCAGCACCTATCGCGATTTTTCGAAGACCGTGAATGCCCGGGCGGAAGAAAAGCGCCGGGCGAAGGAGCAGGAGCTGCTGCTGCGCATGATCGACAACATGCCCGTGGCGGTCATGACCGTGGAGCCGAAGAGCTATATCATCAACTACGCGAACCAGATGTCCAAGGCGCTGATCCGCAGTATCGAGCATCTTCTGCCGATCCGCGCGGATGACCTGATCGGTACCTCGATCGACGTGTTCCACCGTTCGCCGGCCCACCAGCGGGGTATCCTCGCCGACCCGAACAACCTGCCGCACAATGCGCGCATCCGCCTGGGCAACGAGGTGCTGGACCTGAAGATTTCCGCCATCACCGCCACGGACGGTCATTACATGGCGCCCATGCTGACCTGGGCGCTGGTGACGAAGGAGGTGGAGGCTGAAAACCGCATCCGTTACCTGGCGCATTTCGACGCGCTGACCGAACTGCCCAACCGGATCACCTTCCGCCGGGAACTTGAGGAGCGTCTGGCCACGCCGGGCAACCGCGTCGGGCTGCTCTATGTCGATCTGGATGGTTTCAAGCTGGTCAACGATACGCGCGGGCACCAGATCGGCGATGCCCTGCTGCAACAGGTCGCGGCACGGCTGAAAATGGTCTGCAACGGCCCCGCCGTGACGCTGACCCGTCTGGGCGGCGACGAGTTCGCCGTGCTGCTGCCGCATAATTCCCGCCAGCAGGCCATGGTGCTGGCCGACCTGATCGTGGCGGCCCTCGGCGCGCCCTTCGACCTCGATTACGACCGGACCATCCAGATCGGGGCGTCGGTCGGCATTGCCCTGGCGCCGGAGCATGGCGAGGAGCCCGATATCCTGCTGTCGCGTGCCGACATGGCGCTGTACGCCGCCAAGGAGGCCGGGAGGGGGACCTCCCGCCTGTTCTCGCCCGAATTGGAAAAGCGCGTGCAGGAGCGGGTGCGCCTGGAGGAAGAGC
Organism: Gluconacetobacter takamatsuzukensis; assembly: GCF_014174275.1. Taxonomy (GTDB): domain Bacteria; phylum Pseudomonadota; class Alphaproteobacteria; order Acetobacterales; family Acetobacteraceae; genus Gluconacetobacter; species Gluconacetobacter takamatsuzukensis. The sequence goes on from NZ_JABEQK010000001.1 coordinate 61,984, forward strand.
TGCGGTCCGCGCTGGCGAGCCGGGACGGGTTGTTCGTATTCTACCAGCCGATCGTCGATCTGTCGTCCGGGCGGGTCACGTCGCGCGAGGCGCTGGCCCGCTGGCATCATCCCCAGCAGGGCTGGATTTCTCCCGGCCGGTTCGTGCCGGTGGCAGAGCAATGCGGGCTGGTCGACCGGCTGGGCGAGTTCATCCTGAACCAGGCGTGCCGGAGTGCCGCGCAATGGGTGGACGAGGCGCATGTCGCCGTCAACGTCTCGGCCATGCAGTTGGGCAAGGGGACGCTGGTCGATAGCGTCTCGGCGGCGCTCGCGGCCTCCGGCCTGCCGGCGGAGCGGCTGGAGATCGAGGTGACGGAAACGGCGCTGCTGAGCGACGAGCATCGCGGCATCCAGGACCTGCTGTTGCTGCGGGACATGGGGGTGCGGGTTTCGCTGGACGATTTCGGGACCGGCTATTCCTCGCTGGCGCATCTGCGGACGTTTGCGTTCGACAAGATCAAGATCGACGGGTCGTTCGTGCGCGATGCGCTGGAGCGGCCGGAATGCGCGGCCGTGGTGCGGGCCATTGCCGACCTGGGCAAGCGGCTGGGGGTACGGATCGTCGCCGAGGGGGTCGAGACCGAGGACCAGCTTGCGCTGGTCCGCGCGGAAGGGTGCCGGGAAGTCCAGGGCTATATCTACGGCCGCCCGGCTCCGTCGGACGAGGATGCGGCGCTGGTTGCGGAACTCGACAGTCGGCGGTGACCGGGTGAGGGGCGTTAGTCCTGCGGAGTGTCCTGCCGTGCCCAGGGGGGCAGCGCGAAGGCGTCGACGAAATAGTCCAGCAGTGCGTTGACGCGGGCGGGGCGCAGGGGGCTGGGGGGCGTGACCAGATAGAGCGCGATCGCGGGGGCCTCCCATTCCGGCAGGATGATTTCCAGCGATCCGGACTGGAGGCTGTTCCAGATCATGAATTCGGGGAACAGGCCGAAGCCCAGCCCGGCCTCGAGCGCCGGCAGGAAGCCTTCCGCATTGTTCGCGCGCAGGCGCGATGCCTGGGACAGCACGTAATCCTTGCCCGACGGGGCATGGCGCAGCCGGATCGTGCCCGGGGCGGAAGTATTGGTGTAGACGAAGCTCTTGTGTGCCTCCAGGTCGCGCGGGTGGGTCGGCCGGCCGATCGCGTCCAGCCAGGCGGGGGTGGCGACCAGCAGCAGCCTGACCGCGCAGAGGCGGCGCGCCCGCAGCGATGAATCGGCCAGCGAGGAGATCCGCAGGGCGATGTCGTAGCCCTCGGCGACCAGATCGACGATCGAATCGCTGAAATCGAGCGTCAGGTCGATATCGGGGTAGCGTTCCAGGAAGGCGGGCAGGATCGGCGAGATGTGCTTGACGCCGAACGTCATCGGGGCGGCGATGCGGATCAGGCCCGAGGGTTTCAGCGTGCCGTCCCTTGCCTGTGCCTCGGCGGCCTCGGCTTCCGCGATGATGCGGCTGGCATGGCCCAGGGCGTGGCGTCCCATCTCGGTCAGGGACAATTGCCGCGAGTTGCGGTTGAACAGGCTGGCCCCCAGCGCCTGTTCCAGCCGGGATACGGCCTTGGAAACCGTAGGCTTGGAGAGCTGGATATCCTCGGCCGCGCGCGCGAAGGACCCCCATTCGGCCACTTTCGCGAAAATCGCCCAGGCTTCGAAATCGGGCAATCGCATGAGGAACAGCCTTTTGAAAACGATCCCCGCGTCTGGCCGGTCGGGTTCCAGGGGGTTTCCCTGCATATATTTTCTGCCCCGGCCCGTCCAGACAGCGCCCCCAAGCCGGCTTTCGGGCCGCGGAAATTCCGGAAACGAAGGGTTTCGCTTCCTGCCGTATCGCGGCGGGCCGGTGGGGGCGTAGGGTCCGCCCAGACATTCAACACATTGGAGGCGATCACGATGATCGAAGTTCGGCCGTTCGCGGAACTGGGCCACGCCGACCATGGCTGGCTCGATGCGAAACATCATTTTTCCTTCGCGGATTATTACGATCCGCGCCGGATGCACTGGGGGGCGCTGCGCGTGTGGAACGATGATGCCATCGCGGCGGGAACGGGGTTCGGCACCCATCCGCACCGCGACATGGAAATCATCACCTATGTTCGCGAAGGGGCCATTACGCACCAGGATAATCTGGGCAACTCGGGGCGCACCGAGGCGGGCGACGTGCAGGTGATGTCGGCCGGCACCGGCATCATGCACAGCGAGTATAACCGCGAGCCCGGCAAGACGCGCATTTTCCAGATCTGGATCATGCCCGATCGTGCGGGGCATGCGCCATCGTGGGGCACGCGGGCCTTTCCCCGGGGCGAGCGTGGCGGGCGGTTCGTGGCGCTGGCCTCGGGCTACGATGCCGATACCGGGGGGGATGCGCTGCCGATCCATGCCGATGCGCGGGTTCTGGGCGCGACCCTGAAGAAGGGCGAGCGCGCGGAATATCATCTGGGCGTGGAGCGGCTGGGTTATCTCGTCCCCGCCAGGGGCAGCGTGGAGATCGAGGAAAAGACGGTCGGCACGCGGGATGGCGCGGCGATTTCGGAGACCGACACGCTGGTGGTGCGGGCGCTGGAAGATGCCGAGATCGTGCTGGTGGACGTGGCTGCCTGACGGTATCGCCGCCCCGAACCTGTTCTGCCCCCGCCCTTATCGGCGGGGGCGGGCGGGACTGCTTGATTTTTGGCGCGCGGCGTCGCTTGATGCCGGCATGACGATCAGACTGGACGATAGCTGGAAGACGGCTCTGGCCCCCGAATTCGATGCGCCCTACATGCAGGCGCTGAAGGATTTCCTGCTGGCGGAAAAAGCGCGCGGGAAGGTGATCTTTCCCAAGGGGGCGGAATATTTCCGGGCGCTGGACCTGACCCCGCTGAACGACGTCAAGGTCGTGATCCTGGGCCAGGACCCCTATCATGGCGACGGGCAGGCCCATGGGCTGTGCTTCAGCGTGCGGCCCGGCGTGCGCATTCCGCCGTCCCTGGTCAATATCTACAAGGAACTCCAGAGCGACCTGGGCATTCCGCCGGCCCATCACGGCTATCTGGAATCCTGGGCGAAGCAGGGGGTCCTGCTGCTGAACAGCGTGCTGACGGTGGAGCGCGGCAATGCGGCGTCGCACCAGAAGCGGGGGTGGGAGCAGTTTACCGACGCCGTGATCGCCCGCGTCAACGAACAGCGCACGCCTGCGGTCTTCATGCTGTGGGGGGCGTATGCCCAGCGCAAGGCGGCCTTTGTCGACCAGTCACGGCACCTGGTGCTGAAGGCGCCGCATCCGTCGCCGCTTTCGGCGCATAACGGCTTCTTCGGCTGCCATCATTTTTCCAAGGCCAATGAATTCCTCGTCAGCCATGGGCTGACGCCGATCGACTGGCGGTTGCCGGTGGAGCCGCCGAAGGATGTTTGAAGGGCCTTTTTACTTGCCGACGCGCGCGGGATTATTGGGATGCTGGGGCCATGTCAGCACGCCCTCCACTGGCTGCGGCACCATGGTGATGCAGTCGTCGACCGGGCAGACATGGGCGCACAGATTGCATCCCACGCATTCCTCGTCGATCACCTCGTAGCGCCTTGTGCCGTCGACGCGCAGTTTCGCGATTGCCTGGTGCGACGTGTCCTCGCAGGCGATGTGGCACAGGCCGCATTTGATGCAGGCATCCTGGTCGATGCTGGCGAGGGTCTTGAATTTCAGATTGAGCTGGTTCCAGTTGACGAAATTCGGGATCGCGCGGCCGGTGACGTCGTCGATCGTGGCGAAGCCTTTCTGGTCCATCCAGTGGGACAGGCCGTCGATCATGTCCTCGACGATGCGGAAGCCGTAATGCATCGCCGCCGTGCAGACTTGCAGCGTGCCGGCGCCCATGACCAGGAACTCGGCGGCGTCGCGCCAGGTCGAAATGCCGCCGATGCCTGAAATCGGCAGTCCGCGGGTGGCGGGGTTGCGCGCGATTTCGCCCACCATGCGCAGGGCGATCGGCTTGACGGCCGGGCCGCAATAGCCGCCATGGGTGCCGAGCCCGCCCACCACCGGCATCGGCGCCATGGCGTCGAGATCGACCGCCACCACCGACTGGATGGTGTTGATCAGCGAGACCGCGTCGGCGCCGCCGCGCAGGGCGGCGGTGGCCGGCTGCATGATGTCGGTGATGTTGGGTGTCAGTTTCACGATGGTCGGCATGCTGGTGTTCTGCTTGACCCAGCGTGTGACCATCTCGACATATTCGGGGACCTGGCCGACGGCGGAGCCCATGTTGCGTTCCGACATGCCGTGGGGGCAGCCGAAATTCAGCTCGATGCCATCGGCCCCGGTCTCTTCGACCAGCGGCAGGATACGCTTCCAGCTTTCCTCGACGCAGGGCACCATCAGGCTGACCACGATGGCGCGGTCGGGATAGTCGCGCTTGACCGACTTGATTTCGGCCAGGTTGACGGCCAGGGGGCGGTCGGTGATCAGCTCGATATTGTTCAGGCCGACCAGGCGGTTGCCGTTATAGTTGAACGCGCCGTAGCGGCTGCTGACATTGACCACCGGCGGGTCTTCGCCCAGCGTTTTCCACACCACGCCGCCCCATCCGGCCTCCAGCGCCCGGCGGACGTTATATTCCTTGTCGGTCGGCGGGGCGGAGGCCAGCCAGAACGGGTTGGGCGAACGGATGCCGGCGAAGTGGCTGCGCAGATCGGCCATGGTTCAGGCTCCCGTTGCGGTCGTCAGGTCGGCGTGGATGGCCTCGGCAGCGTCGCGGCCCTCGCGCACCGCGACCACCGTGAGGTCGGCGCCCGGGGTGCAGTCGCCGCCGGCATAGACCAGGCGGCGTGTGGTGCGGCCGTGGGCGTCGACCCTGATGCGGCCGTTCTCGATGGCGATCGCGCCGCGATCCAGCGGGTCCGGCAGGAAGAGCTGGCCCACCGCCTTCAGCACCATGTCGGCTTCCAGCGTGAAGGTGTCCTGGTCGTGGACCGGCCGGCCGTCCAGCAGCCGGCCGCGGGTGAAGGTGATCGAGCCGACCGCGCCGTCGGGGCCGTCGATGCGCAGGGGGGCGGCCCAGTAGCGGATGGCGACGCCGTTGGTCTGGGCCCAGGCTTGCTCGACCTTGGTGGCCGACATGGTTTCGGCCCCGCGCCGATAGACCAGCGTGACCTCCTCGGCGCCCAGGCGCCGGGCCTGCACGGCGGCGTCGATGGCGGTGTTGCCGCCGCCGATCACCACCACGCGCCGCCCGACCGGCACGTCGGCCCCGGTGGAGGAGGCGCGCAGGCCGGCGATGAAATCCACCGCGTTCAACACGCCGTCCCGTTCCTCGCCGGCGATGCCCAGCGCGCGCACGCCGGCCTGGCCGATGGCGAGGAAGACGGCATCGTATGTCGTTTCCAGCTCGGCCAGGGTGATGTCGCGGCCCAGCATCCGGTCGGTCTGGATGGTGATGCCGCCGATGGCGGTGATGAAATCGATCTCGTGCTGGGCGAAATCATCCGGCAGCTTGTAGGCGGCGATGCCGTATTCGTTCAGGCCGCCGGGCCTGGGGCGGGCATCGAGGATCGTGACCGTGTGGCCGTGCAGGGCCAGGCGGTGCGCGCAGGCCAGCCCGGCCGGCCCGGCGCCGACGATTGCGATGCGGCGGCCGGTTTCGGCGGCGCGGGGGAAGGGCTGGGTGCCTTCATCCATCTGCCAGTCGGTCGCGTGGCGTTGCAGGGCGCCGATGACGACCGGCTTTTCCTCCTGCGCGGTGCGCACGCAGGCGCCCTCGCACAGGATTTCGGTCGGGCAGACCCGGGCGCAGGAGCCGCCGAGGATATTGGATTCCAGGATCGTCCGCGCCGCGCCGGCGAGGTTGCCGGTGGCGATGCCGCGGATGAAGCCGGGGATGTCGATGCCCGTCGGGCAGGCTTCCACGCAGGGCGCGTCGTAGCAGAAATAGCAGCGATCGGCCTCGATCGCCGCCTGGCCGCCCGTCAGCGGCGGGTGTGCGTCGGCGAACCGGATGGCCAGACATTCGGGCGACAGGCGGTTGGCAGCAATGTCCGGGCGTGGGTCCACGATAGACGATCTCCGTCATGAAGCATGACCAGGGGAATCTATCGCAGAATTTGTATTTTTTGCGCAATGAAAAATTTGACCATATGGTCAGAAAATGGTGGCGGGGCGGAGATGGCCGAGCGGGCAGAGTGTTGCCCCGGCGCAGGTTCCGATCGGCAGGGTTGTGGCGCCGGTGCCCGACAGGTCCGGCTTGCGGGCCGCGCGAAGCTGTTCGAGCCCCTGGTGGAGGATCACCGCGCGCACCACGCGGCTGCCGTCCTTGAGGCGCCAGCGTTCGAACGCCAGGGTCGTATCGGGTGCTGTCGGGTCGGGCTGGTCGGCGAAGGCCCAGTCCAGGCCGAAGGTCGCCGCCAGCATGTCCAGCGTCGTATCGTGGCCGGCGAAGAGGACCAGCCGTGCGTCCGGTCCGATTGCGCTGTGGTCGGGCAGTGTGACCGGGCGGTCGGCCAGCAGGTCGATGATGGCGCGGGAGAGCACCGATGCGCGGGGGATGGCGATGGCGGGCAGGCGGCGGGTCAGCGTTGCGGCGTAGAGATGGGCCGGCAGGATGGTGGCCAGCAGGGTGGCGTCGTCGGGCGCGCCCCAGGCAACCTGCTGCGGCCCCATGCCCTGCGCGTAGGCCAGCATCATGTTTTCCGCGATCGTGGCGGCCTGGACCGGGCCGCCCTTGAGGTGCGGTGCTCCGTGCTGCCACGAGAGGGAGAGTTTCTCCGTCAGGCATAGGTCGTGCGTTTGCGCGCAGCCGTCGGGGGCGACCAGGGCCTGGAGGCGGGCCAGCGCATCCTGCACCGGTTTCGGCCGGTGGTCGCGGTCCTGGGCGATGGCGTGCGCCAGCGCGGCAGTCACGCGGGCCTGGTCGAGTGTGGCGGCGCCGGTGCCGAGGGCGTTGAAGAACAGGTCTGCCTGGCCGGCGGGCAGGGCATGCGCAGCGAGGCCGCAGCGGGGGGCGAGGGTGGCGGCCATGATCGCGCCGCTCTGGCGTGTGCGGTCGTCGGCGGAATCGGCCCAGATGGCGATGGTGCCGGGGGCCGGGCAGCCTGCGGTGGGCAGGAGGTCCAGTTGCCGGTATCGTGCGCCCAGTGCGTCGGCCATCGCCGCGAGGGCGGCGCGGCCATGCGGGGTCAATTGTCCCGGTGGGACCGGCCAAGCGGGCCAGTCGCGGCCGGTCTGGGCTTTCAGCTCCTTGGGCGGCCTGGTCGGGCTGCGGACGCCGTGGCGGGCGATCAACACGGTTTTTTCCAGCGTTGCGCCGGCCAGGGAGGGGGCGTTGGCCGCCCTGGCGCCGCCGGCCAGGGTTGCGGCCAGGAGCAGGGCGGCGCCGATGGCGCGGGGGGCTCGGGGCGTGCGGTGGATCTTCATGGCAACGTCATCGACAGGTTGAAGAAGATGCTGCGGCCGGACAGGCGCCAGTAGAGCGGCGCACCGTCGGGATAACCCTTGCTGGCCGCCGACTGGTTGCCGGCGAAATCGCTGATCGCGTGGCTGTCGAACAGGTTGGCGATCTTGAGGCTGGGGGTCAGTTCGCTCATGAAACCGGCCAGGTGATGGAAGTGCCAGCCCAGGGCGAGGTCGGCGGTCGTGGTGCTGCCGACGCGATACTGGTTGGCGAACACGGTGTGGCCGTCGCTGTCTGTGGTGCTGTCCAGTCCCCAGTGATTGCCGACGAACTTGCCGATCAGCGAGAAATACGGGCCCTTGCCGTTATCGTACAGCAGGCCGAACGAGGCCAGGACGTTCGGGGTGGCCGCCACGCGGACCTGCGTATGCTTGTACTGGGCGTCGTTCACGCTGTAATTGCCGTAGAGCGAGAAGCCGGCGCCGATGGCGTACTGGCCTTCGATCTCCAGCCCCTTGTAGACCGCGCCGCCGCTGTTGACCGAGGTGCTCTGGGTGCCGATGCCGGGGACCTTGATCTGTGCCGAGGCGATGTAGTTGGAAAAATCGATGTAGTAGGCATCGGCCGAGAGGGTCCAGCGCTTCTTCTGGAGCACGGTGCCGACCTGGTAGTTGAGCGTCGTCTCGGGGGTGACGCTGCCGACATTCTGGGTCTGGAAGACGCTCATCGGCGGGGCCAGGAAGCCGCGCGCGATCTGGCCGTAGGCGCTCCAGCCCGGCAGGATGATCTGGTTGATGGCGATCGAGGGCTGCCAGGAGGTGAAGGTCTGCCTGTCGTTCAGCGGCAGCTTGGTCGATTTGTTGATGGCTGCGTCATAGTCGCGGTGGAAATAGGAATATTTGATGCCGGGCTTGACCGTCATGCCCTTTATCGGGTGCCAGTCGAATTCGAGATAGGGCTGGACCGTCGTGTTGAGGTCGGAAATATCGTAGCTGTACGCGGAGCCGTTCTTGCCCGGCACCGGAATGCTGCCCTGGCTGAGGTCGACGGCGTAGGTGTATCGCCGGTCGTCCTGCACATCGGCCCAGACCCCCAGCAGCACGTCGCCTACCGGGGTGTTTGCCCGGAATTTCATCGTGTCGCCGTAGTCGCGGAAGGAGGCGCGGGCATATTTGCCGGGGATGTCGGTGCCGTAGGTGCCCAGCTTCTTGCCGGCGGTCGAATAGAAGGTCACGCCGTTGGCGGACGGGTCATCCTGGCTGGCATCGGTCGATTCGGTGTAATCGTGAACGAAGCCGTTGGTGTAGAGCTTGTCTTCGAATGTCAGCCACGGTGCGAGCCGGGTCCTGAGATTCACGTAGCTGAAATCGGACTGGTAGGTGCTGGGGTTGTAGCCGTAATAGCATTGCAGCGCGCGATTGAAGCACAGGCCGTAATTGTCGCCATATTTCGCATATTGCGCCAGAGTCGCGCCCTGGGTGGTGTATTGCCATTCCTTGTCGTAGGTCGTCAGCAGGGTCAGGGTGGTGTGCTCGCCCAGTTCGATCACGTCCTTGAACAGCAGGTTGCTGCGCCGTTCGGCCGAGCCGGTCAGGTAGCCGTCGGTTTCCTCATGCTGCATGTCCAGCACCATGGAACCGGCACGGGTCTTGCCGCTGTCGATTTCGATCCCGCCGGCGCGGGTGTTGAAACTGCCGTAGGTACCGTAAGGCGTGACGCCGAAATGCTTCGCCGGTTCGCGGGAGTCGAAGCCGATCGTGCCGCCGAAGGTCGCGTTGCCCAGGGTCGCCGCCGTGCCAGGCCCGCGATCGACCTGCACCTGGTCGAGAAAATGCGAGATGAAGAGAGAGGATGTCGTGTGGTGCAGGTCGGACGCATCGCCGAAGGGGATGCCGTCGAACGTCATGTTGTACTGGCCATCCTGGAAGCCGCGCAGGCTGATCGTCTCGGCCTTGCCCATGCCCGGACCGTTGGGGTTCTGCGACCAGACGCTGGGCTGGAACTTGATGATGTCGTCGACGCTGGCCAGCGGAATGATGTTGTTGGTGATGAAGCGCTTCTGGATCACGGATGTCGGCTCGGTGATCGTCAGCGGCACCGTCGACGGGGCCAGGCGTTCGGCGCGCCGGATCACGGTGACCTGTTCGGCGTCTTTCTGCGCGTCCTGGGGGGACGGGGTGGGGTGTGGGGGTGTGCCTGCCGGCCCTTCGATCAGCAATCCGCCGTCATGCTGCGGCACGGCGTGCAGGCCGCTGCCGCGCAGCAGGCGGGTTGCTGCGTCTTCGACGCTGAGCGTGCCGTCCACGGCCGGGGCGCGGCGATTGCCGATTTCGCTGCTGGCAAACAGGATGTCCCGGCCGCTGATCCGTGCCAGTTCCTGGAGCGATTCGGCCAGGGACTGGGCGCGCAGGTGCACGGTGACGGGGGCGGCAGGGGTGGGCGTGGCGGCGGGGGCGCGTGCGGGGAGCAGGCCGGCAATCGCGGTCGTCATGACCAGGAGGCAGGCGAGGCGCTGGGAGGAGGGGTGGGGAGATGGCGGGCGTGACATCGGGGGAATCCTGTCTGTGGCGCCGGTTGCGCCGGCTTACAGGCGTGACGAACTGCCCGGTCGTGTCCTCAATGTTCGTGCGTGCGTTTCATCAAAGCTTCACAATACGCAGGGTTGGGCCGTCCTCGATCCGCACCGGCAGCAGACGGGTGAGCGCGTGGGCGAAGCCTGCCATATTGCCGGTGTGGTAGAGGCCGCTGATCCGCAGCGCGCCGATGCCGGGGGAGGCGATTTCCATCTTCCTGTCGCTGTAGCGGTTCATTTCCACGATTGCTTCGGCCAGGGGCGTATCGCGGAATGCCACGCGCCCCGTGCGCCAGGCGATCAGGTCATCCAGCCTTGGGCGGTCGATGCAGGGGGGCTTGCCGGCCCGCAGGGTGAGGCGCATGCCGCGGCCGATCGCGATGGGCTCCGTCTGGCCGGATGTCGGAAGGGCCGTCATCGATCCGTCCAGGACCGTGGCGGCCAGCCCGTCATCGAGCAGGCGGATATCGAACTGTCCGGCGGCGGATGTGAGGGTGCAGTCTGCCGTTGCCAGGCGCAGGGGGGCAGCCCCCATGGGGAGCGTCAGGGCGATCCGTCCGCAGGCCAGCCACGCCCGGTCGGTGCCCGTGGTGGGGGGGAGGATGACCGTGCTCCGGGTGTCCAGCAGCATGTCGGCGCCGCCTTGCAGGGTGCAGCGTCGCCGTTCGCCCGTTGCGGTGCGCAGGACCATCGCTTCGGCCGGTGCGCCAGGGAGGGCGAACAGGCTGGCCGCCAGCCCGACCCCGACGGCGAGGACGGTGCGGCGCGAAGGTGTCGCCGTGCGTTGCCGGTGGCTGGCGGCCAGTGCCGCCGACGAGGCCCAGACGCCGGACATCAGGGAGAAGACCTCGCGGTGGCGGGGATGTTCGTCCAGCCATGCGGTGAAGCGACGCTGTTCGTCCTCGGTGCAGTCTTCGGCCCGGAGGCGCGCTGACCAGCGGGCGGCGGTCTGGACGGTGCTGTCGCTCATGGTGCGTCGCCCTCCAGGAGGGCCGTCGTCAGGACGCACAGGGCCTTGCTGATCTGTTTTTCGATCGTGCTGACGCTGACGCCGAGTTGGGCGGCGATGGTGCGGTAGGGCAGGTGGTCCAGTCGGTGCATCAGGAAGATACGCGCTGTGCGGGGTTCGAGCGCCGCGAAGGCGGTCGAGAGGCGGGCCAGTTGCTGCCGGCCCAGCACCACCGCATCGGGCAGGGGCATCGGGCAGGCGATGGCCTCCGCCTGGTCGGGGAGGAGGTTGACCAGGCAGTCGCGGCGCTCGCGACGATATTCGTCGATGGCCAGGTTGCGTGCGGTGCGGAGCACATAAGCCTCGGTATTGGCGATTCCCGCATGGCCGCGTTCCAGGATGTGGAGCAGGGCCGTCTGCAACAGGTCCTCGGAATCGTGTCGCCTGGTCAGGCGGCGGACGCGGGCGTGCAGCGACGCCCAACCGGTCTGCCGGATCGCCCAATCCGTCATGTCGCCCTCGCCCCATTCTGCCGGTAGACGGCCTGCCCGGTATCGGGGCGGACCCTAGAAGAGCAGTCCTGTCCTGTCATCGGCGCGGCACCGGTAACGGATCGGTATTCTTTAAAACTTCATGATCGCGGAGTGCATCCCTGCCCTGACTTGTTCTCCGGGCTTCAGCAACATTATGTTAAAAATACACGTTCATGACGAAAAGGATGTCAGACATGCGGATTGTGGCCTCGCTGGCGGTTGTTGCAGCCCTTGGTTCCGTGCCCTCGCTGTCACACGCCGCGCCGCTGCATGCGGCGTGGGAAAAATTCAAGGCCGGCCGTGCGCTGAACCATATTTCCGACGATGGCGAGCGCGCGCTGGCCGACATTGTCGTCGCCCAGCAGTTTGTCGCGCAGGGCAAGGTGGACCAGGCGGTGCCGCCGCTGTACGACGCCCAGAAGCGGCTGGAGGCTGCCCGCAAGGCCGAGAAGCGCTTCAACGCGGCGGAAAGCGCGTTGCAGCCCGCGCCGCAGCATCCGGTGGCCCCTTCGCATCAGCCGGTGACGACGCCGACCGACTGGCTGCCGGTGGGTGGCGAATTCGTCGCCAGCGACATCATGGCGCCTGAAAAGAAGGCCGCGGTTGCCTCGGCCAACGCCCAGCTGAAGGCGGGCGACAGCCAGGCGGCGGCGCAGACGATGCAGGTTGTCGGCGAGGATATCGATTTCATCGTCGCGCTGGCGCCGCTGGACCAGATGGAAGGGGCGGTCAACCGGGCGACCGTGTTTGTCGAGGGGCGCCAGCCCAATCAGGCGGCCGAGGCTTTGCAGCAGGCGCTGGACGGGATTGTCTTCGTCTCGCAGGATTTCGTCGAGACCCTGGCGCCGACGGCCGCTCCGTCGCAGCCGGCCAAGAAATAATCGGGGGACGGGCCCGGGGGCGGATTGCGTGCGCCCCCGGGTCAGCCGAAGCGGAAGCCGGACAGGGCCTTGCCCATGATGGTGTCACTGTAGTCGCGTCGCCCAAGGTCTTGGCCTGCCGCGCCGGCGGCGAGCATCAGCGGCAGCAGGTGTTCGGGACGCGGATGGCACAGCAGGGCGCCCGGTGCGCGGTCCCAGCGCAGAAGGGCGTCTCGCCGCTGTTCCGGCGGGGCTTCCACGGCTTGTGTCAGCCAGTCGTCGAAGGCCCGTGCCGCGGCGTCGGAGGCGGGGTTGCGCGTCATGAAATGCGCGAGATTGTGGTAGGTCATGCCGGTGGTGGCGATCAGCACGTTCTGGTCGCGCAGGGGGGTTAGGGCGGCGCCTACCTGCATTTCGGCCTCGGCATTCATGTCGCGGCGCAGGGACAGTTCCACGATCGGGATATCGGCCTGTTTGAAGGCAAGCATGAACGGGATGAAGACGCCGTGGTCGAAACCGCGTGTCGGGTCCTCGGCATTCTCGATTCCCGCGGCATCCAGGAGGGCCCGCACCCGTGCCGCCAGGGCCGGTGCGCCGGGGGCGGGATAGCGCAGCCGGTAGGTGTGGGCGGGGAAGCCGTAATAATCGTAGATCAGCGGCGGATGGGTGGCGGAGGTGACGGTTGGCACCGCCGTTTCCCAATGGCCCGACACCGCCAGGATGGCGTCGGGGCGCCCGGGCAGCGTCGCGGCGATTTCGCGCAGATAGGCCGCCATATGGTCCCAGGTATCGGGCCTGTCCATGAAGAAGCATGGGCCGCCGCCATGCGGCATGAACAGGACCGGCTGACGCGCGGATGCGACGCCGGCCGGTCGGGGGGCGGTTGCCGGTGAGTCCATGGGGTGCTCCTGGGCGTGCGGGGCACGGGTATCATGCCATGGTTGAGGCATCACGATAAGCCCGAGGCCTGGTCAAGGCGATTGATTGGCCTCATGCCGTTTGGAATGACCCCCGAAGGCATTGTCCGTTGCCTCGGCCATTTGGGAGGGATGTCAGAACTGGATATTCCGGCTACTCTGGGAGAATGGAAGATGGGGCGACGCAAGGGCCCTTATTCGTCGGTGGAATTTTTGACATGAAAATAGGCTTTTAATATCAATATGCTCTGGGAAGAGTGTTCCCCGCACACGCGGGGATGAACCGGTGGAGCGGCTGATCACGACCTACCAGGAAAAGTGTTCCCCGCACACGCGGGGATGAACCGGCCAGGAACATGTCCTGATCGATCGATTTCATGTGTTCCCCGCACACGCGGGGATGAACCGTTGCATGTGAAAAACAACACGGTCGAGCCCGAGTGTTCCCCGCACACGCGGGGATGAACCGGTCACGATCTCGGCCGTCGACCGCGTCTCCTCGTGTTCCCCGCACACGCGGGGATGAACCGCTGATGCGTGCGGACCCGATGCTCTGCCTGATGTGTTCCCCGCACACGCGGGGATGAACCGGCGTCGACATCACGGAAACTCCCGCGTCATGAGTGTTCCCCGCACACGCGGGGATGAACCGCATGCGTCGGACGACGTGACGGCTGGGTTGCATTGTTCCCCGCACATGCAGGGATGTTTCTTCTTCGAACGCTACATTGTCTTATCGATAAGATTCCTCCTTCTTTACTATGTGAGGATCTGGAAACGACTATATGATCTCGGTGCCGTTTACTGCTTGGGCGGGAGCCTGGAACGGCCGCGTTTGACGAAGGGACCGCTTCGGTGCGCAAGAAGGGGGCAGGGTCGGGTGTGTATTCCAGGTGCGGACGGGCTTTCCCTATTCTGGGGCAAGGCGCGAACTGATGTATTTGGGGTGGGGGGTCTTTCGGGGCCTGCGATGCACCCACTTGTTGCCCATATGCTCGACGTTGCGGCGGTGGCGGTTCTTCTGCCCGGATGGTCGCAGTGCACACTCGACAGACGCCAGATCGGGTTTCTGGTCGCGCTGCATGATATCGGCAAGCTGATGCCGGGGTTTCAGGCCAAGGTGCCGGAACACTGGCCCAGGGCAGCGTTCGGGCCGTTGTCATCCACGTTGGCCGCTGCCTCTCACGACGCGGACGGGTTGGCGCTCCTGAATGCGATGGCGGATGCGGAACTGGCGCCGTTATTCGGTCTGTCGCCCTCGGGGCGGCGGTGGCTTGCCTTGGAACGGGGTGCGTTGTTCCGCGCGGTTGCCGGGCATCATGGACGTCCGGTAGCGGAAACGCGGGCCGACAGGCTGGATGATCGGACGATGGTCTGGGCACGACGAATTGTCGGCCTGTTGTTCGAAGTGTTTCGGCCGCCGCCGATCCCGCTGCCTGATGCCTCGGCGCTTCGGCGGCTGGAATGGCGGCTGGCGGGGCTGACGGTTACTGCGGACTGGATCGGGTCCAGGGTTGAGTGGTTTCCGTATGTCGCCCCAGGCGAACTGGCCGATCCGGCGGCATATTTCTGGAATCATGCCTTGCCCCGGGCGCATTCGGCCGTCACTCGTGCCGGTCTGGCGCCGATGGCCGTAGCGCCCTTCGCCGGCGTCGGCGGGTTGTTCGATCATATCAGTCAGCCATCGCCGGCCCAGGCGTTGGCCGAAGGCGTGGCCTTGCCTGATGGCCCGGCACTGATCGTCATCGAGGACTTGACAGGCAGCGGCAAGACGGAGGCCGCGCTGACTATGGCGCACCGGCTGATGGCGGTAGGACGAGGCGCGGGTCTGTTCGTTGCGTTGCCGACGATGGCGACAGCGAACGCCATGTATGACCGGTTGGCCACGGCCTATCGACGGCTTTTTCAACCGTCGGCTCACCCATCGCTGGCCCTGGCGCATGGTCGTGCGTCGCTGGATGAGCGATTTGCCGACGCTCTGGCGCCGGATGACGATATGGCGCGCGCGGGTTCCGTCATGGAGGGTACGGCCGAAGCCCATTGTGCCGCGTGGCTGGGCAGCCAGTCGCGCCGGGCGTTGATGGCACAGGTCGGGGTCGGGACCATCGACCAAGCATTGATGGCGGTGTTGCCGGTGCGTTTTGCAACGGTGCGGCAGCAGGGCTTGGCCGAGAAGATCCTGATCGTTGACGAATGTCATGCCTTCGATCCCTACATGCGGCGCGAGATGATCGAATTGCTGCGCTTTCATGCGGCAATGGGGGGATCGGCCATTCTGCTGTCTGCTACATTGACGCGGCGGGTGCGTCAGGCGCTGATTGATGCGTTTCGGAGCGGGCTGGGGGGAAAACCGGTGCCGCTTTCGGCCACGGCCTATCCGCTCGTGACTGTGGCGGGGGGCGGAGAAGTCGACGAACATGCCTGCGCGGCCCGGAGTGGGCTGGCCCGCTCCGTCGCGGTGCGGCGTCTGGCGGATGTCGATGCCGCGTTGGGCGAGGTCAGGCGGGGGGCTGCCGCCGGGGCGGCGGTGGCATGGATTCGCAATTCGGTGGACGATGTTATCGAGACCGCGCGGACATTGCGCGCCCAAGGCGTGGACGTGCTGGTTTTTCATGCGCGCTTTGCCATGGTGGATCGTCTGGCAATCGAACGGGATGTTCTGGCGCGTTTCGGAAAGAATGGCCTGGCCGGCCAGCGGGCGGCGGTGCTGATGGCGTCGCAGGTGATCGAGCAGAGTCTGGATCTGGATTTCGACCTGTTGTGTACGGATCTGGCACCGATGGATCTGCTGATCCAGCGGGCGGGCCGATTATGGCGTCATTCGCGCGCTGGGCGGCCCGTCGCGGCGCTGGAAATGCTGGTTGTCTCGCCGGAACCGGTCGCTGAACCCGATGGCCTATGGGTGCGCCGCGTTCTGCCTCGGACTGCGGCGGTGTATCGTGACCCGGCGTTGTTGTGGCGCACCGCGCGGGCTCTGTTCGCGCGGGGCTGCATCGACAGTCCCGGAGAGATCAGGGCGCTGATCGAGGCGGCTGGGGATGATGATACGGCGGATGCCGTGCCCGAGGCGTTGCTTGCCGCGAACACACAGGAAACTGGTCGAGGGCAGGCGCAAGCTACGCTGGCGGCGCAGAATGTCCTGGCGTTCGATCGTGGCTATGCCCCCGAGACCGCGCAGTGGGAGGCTGAACTGGCCACGCCGACGCGCCTTCAGGAGATCCCTCAGGTCACGGTGCGCCTTGCAGTGGTGCGTGATGGGGTGGTGGTGCCCTGGGCGCTGGAAGCGAACCCGGTCGACCCATCCGATCTGCGACGTGCCTGGGCCTTGTCCGAGGTTTCAGTGGCGCAGTACCGCCTGGCGTCGTGCCACGTGCCGGTCGGGCTGGAATCGGCGGTGACCGACGCCCGGTCCGGATGGTCGCGCTGGGAACGTGAAGCGGAGCAGAGCATGCTGTTGCTGGTCTTGCGTGAAACGGGAAAAGGATGGCGTGGGGACGGTCGGAACGAGAAGGGGGAGGAGGTTGTGGTCGGGTATGATCGTGTCTATGGGTTCATGATAGTTCCCGCCAACGCGGGATGACCCGTCTTGGGTAGGCAAATGTGCGCTGTTCCCCGCGTTAGCGGGGATGTTGTTTTTTGTTGGAAATGCATTGTAAGCATCGCGAGCAGGGTTCTTTGCACAATTACCAACACAAGACATATGGATTAATCTTGACCATAAGAGAGGTTCAAGCTTATGGAAGGGAAGCCACGTCGAAGCTCAGCTTCGACGTGGCGGGGAATTATGAAAGGAGGATATGGCGTGTGGCGCACGTTCGGTAGAAGAGACTATGCTACATCTTGTGCTGCCATTCTCATGTCAGCGCATAGATGCATCCACAGATGCGAATATTACGCCCTTTGTCTGTGTATGTCCATTCATTTGGTATGCCTTCATCTCAGTGTTATTTTATTTCTGAATTGAATTCATTCTATAAAAATAGGATGGCAAAAATAGATTTGTCGAACCGCCACAAAATGTATGAATATTATCGATGTAATATATAATTATTTCCCACAATATCAAGGATATTGTCTGTGCGATGATCTGCTCTCCGCTGAATCTCCTCACCGATTCCTGGCTGCCGGTTCGTAGGCGGTCTGGAGCAGTCGCCTGTATTCGTCCTGCTCAGATCGTGGAGAGGCTGGTCGACGATCCGGTTGTGGCGTTCGATTGGCCGCGCGCGGATTTCCGTATTGCTTCCATTGAATTTCTGATTGGCCTGTTGGCCACCGCGTTCCCTGCTGCCGAGGCGGCGCAGTGGGTGGAGTTGTGGCATATGCCGCCGTCGGTCGAGGTGCTGGACTTGGCTTTTGCCCGTGTGGCCAAAGCGTTCTGGCTGGACGGGCCGGGGGCGCGCTTTCTTCAGGATCATGACGATCTGGCCAGTGGGTCGGAGCCGGTGGAGCGATTGCTGATCGAGGCGCCCGGCGACAGTACCCTGCGCAGGAATGCCGATCTGTTCGTGCATCGGGGGCAGGTGACGGCGCTGGGACGTCCGGCGGCGGCGATAGCGCTGTTTACGTTGCAATCCTGGGCCCCCAGCGGTGGAGCGGGGAACATGACCGGCCTGCGCGGCGGCGGGCCGCTGGTCTCGCTGGTTCTGCCGCGAGAAGGAGCGAGCCTGTGGCAGGTCGTTTGGGCCAATACGCCGTGTGGCCAGCCGGCGCCGGAGGATGATCTGGCGCGTGTCTTTCCCTGGCTGGCGCCCACGCTGGTCTCGGGCAAGGCCGGAACGAAAGTGCGGGCGGAGCACAACGCGCATCCGTTGCAATGCTGGTGGGGAATGCCCCGGCGCATCCGGCTCGATTTCGGTGATGGTGGGTCATGCGACCTGACGGGACGACCGGACGGCGCCACGGTGACAGGCTGGCGCCAGCGGCCTTATGGCGCCAGTTATGACGGATGGACCGGCATGCCCTATGGCGCCGGCGCATGCATTCATCCTCTGACGCCGCGCTATCGGCAGAAGCCGGACAGCGAATGGCTCAGTGTCCATCCCCAGCCCGGCGGGATCGGTTATCGCCATTGGGTCGGCGTGGTGGTGGAGAGTGGCGACGGGAGCCGGTTGCCCGCCAGCGCGGTGGCGATATGGCGCGCCGAACGGGCGCGCGATGCCGGGTGCGCCTGGTCGCCGCGTCTGCTGGCTGCCGGTTTCGACATGGACAACATGAAGGCACGGGGTTTCGTGGAAAGCGAAATGCCGCTGCCGGGTACGGCCGATCCGGTTCGCCAGCAAAAGCTGGACGGGTTCGCGCGCGATTGTGTCGAGGCGGCCGATCTGGTCGCCAGCGTGTTGCGCGGCACGGTGCGCGAAGCCTTGTTCGGTGGCGCGACGGTGTCGCTGGATGCCACGTCGCTGTCAGGTGTGCGCGAGCGGTTCTGGGCCGGAACCTCCGGGGCGTTTTTTGATCTTCTCAATAAACTGACGGAACAGGACGCCTATGCGTTCGAGACTGCGCGTGCCGAATGGGTGACGGTGCTGCGGTGGCAGGCCATGGCGCGGTTCGATGCCGCAGTGCAATTGTCGCCGGACATGCGGGAGGCGGAGGCGATGCGCGCGGCGCAGGCACGACACCGGTTGCGGGTGGTGGTCTCGGGGTTTGGAAAGGAGGGTGGTGCGATCATGAGGGTGATGAACTTGCCTGTTCCTGAGAGCAAGAAGCCGACTTCCACAAGGAAACGGGCATGAGCAGGACCGATGCCGGGACCTTGGCCAGGGAGGCCCAGGCATGGTGGCGGGCGTTGCAACCTGATCCCGCGCGGGGCGATCCCGGTGATCGGGCCGCGCTTGCAAAGCTGCGACGTTGCGGCAGCGTGATCGACGTGCTGTTCGAGCCGGCGGCGCAGGAGCTCGCGCGTCGGTGTGGGGCGCGAGGAGATGGTGCACTGGAGCGTATCGCGCTTGTGGCCGGTGTGCTGGCCCATGTGCGCACGGATCGGCCCGGCCTGCGGGTGGCGCGCCGGATCGGTCCGGTGGATGCCTCTGACCGGGCAACGGCGCTATGCAAGCCGATCCGGTTTCGTCGCCTGCTGGACATGATGGAATTCGACGATTGCCTGCGGGGATTCCGTCGTCTGGTCGCGCTTGCCGATGCCGAAATGAATGTGCGCGACCTGGCTGAAGCCGTCTTCCTGTGGCCTCGCCCCGAGGGGCGGGGCAGTGCGGCAGCGGACCGTATCCGCGTGCGCTGGGTGTACGAATACTGGAATGCCGGTGAGCCGGAGGGGGAGACGCCTTCGGATCAGGCCTGTGACTCTGTCGAGGAATTGCAATCGTGAGCCGTTTTCTGCAACTGCATCTGCTGACTTTCTACCCGCCGTCCAACGTCAATCGCGACGATACGGGCAACCCCAAGACAGCGGTGGTAGGCGGTGTTACGCGCCTGCGGATTTCCTCGCAGGCGCTCAAGCGGGCCTGGCGCACGTCCGACATCTTTGCCAAAGCGCTGGCCGGGCATATGGGGCAACGTACCCAGCGCCTGGGCGATGAAATCTTCCGCTATCTGCGCGAGGAAAAGGCTGTGGCGGAAAAGGCGGCGTTGGAGATCGCCCGGGCGATTGCCGGCGTGTACGGCAAGGTCAAGCCCGAGAAGGACAAGAATCCGGCCCATACCGAGCAACTTGTTTTCGTCTCGCCGACGGAACGCGCGGCTGCGCTGGCGCTGGCGGACCGGCTGGCGGCGGGCGAAAAGGTCGATCCCGCAAAAGAAAAGGACACCCTGCTGTGCCATGCAGATTCTGCTGCGGACATTGCCCTGTTCGGGCGGATGCTGGCTGCCGATCCCGTCTATAACCGCGAGGCGGCCGTACAGGTGTCGCATGCCATTACCACGCATCACGTCACGGTCGAGGACGATTACTACACCGCGATCGACGACCTGAAAGGTGCCCAGGAAGATGCTGGGGCCGGCTTCATGGGCGAGGCGGGGTTCGGTTCGGGCGTGTTCTATCTTTATCTCTGCGTCAACCGCGACCTGTTGCGGACCAATCTGGGCGACGAGGCCGAAAGCGGCGTGATGGATGAGGCGCTGGCAGCACTGGCACAGGCTGCGGCGACGGTGGCCCCCTCCGGCAAGCAGAACAGCTTCGCGGCGCTGGCACGTGCGCATTACGTCCTGGCCGAGAAGGGCGATGCGCAGCCGCGCACTCTGGCGGGTGCATTCGCAAAGCCCGTGACCGGGACATCGCTGATGGAGAATTCAATCCGTGATCTGAAAGCGTTCCGTGCCGATCTGGCCCACGTTTACGGACCGGGTTGCGATGCTGAATGCGCCCTTGAACTCGGGCACTCCAGTAGTGCTACCCTCGCGGAGATCGCGGCATTTTGCCGGACCTGACCGGCATCATGACCCATTTTCTGACCTTCGCCATGGTGGCGCCTGTTGCCTCCTTCGGTGCTCTGGCGGTGGGGGAGCGCCGTGAGGGGTGGGATCGTCCGGCGCGGTCTGGTGTGCTGGGGCTGGTTGCGGCCTGTCTTGGCCTGACGCGCGAGGACGAGGCTGCACAGTCGGCGCTGGCGACACAATACGGGTTGGCCCTGTTATGTCACGCGCCCGGAGAGCCGATGACGGATTACCACACCACCCAGACGGCGCCGGCACGACGCGGATGGCGCCCGGCAACGCGGGCCCAGGAACTGTCGGGACCGGCGGAAGGTCTGGCCACTATTCTCTCCCGTCGCGATTATCGTACCGGGGCATGGCATCTCGGGGCGCTGTGGGTGCAGGCGGATGCACCGTGTTGGACGCTGGAGATTATTGCGGCGGCGATGGCCGCGCCGGTTTTCACCCCCTCCCTTGGCCGTCGATCCTGCCCGCTGGGCCTTCCTCTCGCACCCGTTCTGGTCAGTGGCGAGGCGGCGGCGGAGGTGTTGATGGACCGTTACGATACGGGGCCGGAGGCGCGGTTGAGGGTGCATGGCGGTTCTTTCCGTGAACAGCTTGCCGGGCGTGTGCGGGCGCGGGGTGGGCGGCCGCTGCTGGTGCTCGATGCGGCCGATGTGGCGCGGCAGGGCGGAGGTGCGCGCGTGCTGCGGCGCGAAGTCCGGCGGGACCAGCCGATTTCGCGGACACGATGGCAATTCGCCCTGCGGGAAGAGGCCGTGCTGATGCCGGGCGTGAAGGGGGAAGCATGATGACGCCCATTCTCTCGCGCGTCGCATTGCGGCGGGACGCCCCGGTGCAGGCATTCGCCCGCCTGCTGGTGCCGGAAGGACAGGCGCAGCAGCATGGGGCAGCGCATCATCTGCTATGGGCCCTGTTTGGGGATACACCCGATCGCGATCGCGATTTTCTTTGGCGGCAGGTGGAACCCGGTCGCTACATGGTCCTGTCTGCCCGGCCTCCCATGGACACGCATGGGCTGTTTGCGATCGAGAGCCGCCCGTTTGCTCCGGTGCTGCACGAGGGGGACCGGTTGCGTTTCCTGTTGCGGGCGAATGCCACCGTTGATCGCAAGATGCCGGGCAAGACGCGCAGCCAACGGCATGACGTGGTGATGGACGCGCTTCATCACCTGCCCAGGGACAAACGTGCGCCGGCCCGTGTGGACGCGGTGGCAAGCGCGGCGGCGGCCTGGCTGGAGCGGCAGGGCGCGCGCAGCGGCTTTGTGCCCGAGGCGCCCGTCACGGTCGAGGCATATGACGTCCTGCGGATTGCGCGCGCCGGAGCGCCCCGTGTGTCGTTCGGCGTCGTTGACCTGACCGGGGACCTGATGGTGGCGGCGCCTGCGGATTTTGTTGCGACCTTGTTGCGGGGATTCGGGCGGGCGCGGGCCTTCGGTTGCGGCCTGATGCTGATCCGCCGCGCGGGATAGGAGGCGCAGGTCATGTCGCGCCCCATGCCTGGCCTGCCGCCGCCACGACCCATTCCGATGAAGGAACGGTCGTCGATCCTGTTTGTCGAGAAAGGGCAGCTTGACGTTCTGGACGGTGCCTTTGTCCTGGTGGATCAGTCGGGTATTCGGACCCATATCCCTATTGGCGGAATCGTGTGTCTGATGCTGGAACCGGGCACGCGTGTCAGTCACGCCGCGGCATCGTTGGCGGCGCGTGCCGGTACGTTGTTGATCTGGGTGGGTGAGGCCGGTGTTCGGCTTTATGCATCCGGCCAGCCGGGGGGCGCCCGTGCCGACCGGCTGCTGCTTCAGGCCCGCCTGGCGTTGGACGATGCCGCGCGTCTGAAGGTCGTGCGGAAAATGTATGCGCTGCGCTTCGGAGAGGACCCGCCTGAACGGCGATCGGTGGACCAGTTGCGGGGGATCGAAGGAGCGCGGGTGCGGGAAACCTATCGATTGCTGGCCCGCACCCATGGGGCCCAATGGGACGGACGGTCGTACGACCCGCATGCGTGGGATACTGCCGACGTGGTCAATCGTTGCCTGTCGGCGGCTACGGCCGCGCTATATGGTATTACCGAAGCTGCCATTCTGGCGGCAGGATATGCGCCGGCAATCGGGTTTTTGCATACGGGCAAGCCACAGAGTTTCGTCTATGACATCGCGGACATCGTGAAATTCGAAACCGTAGTGCCGGAAGCCTTTCGAGTTGCCGCCGCCGTCGAGCATGGTCGCCTTCTGGACGGGTGGCGGGTTAGCGACCCTGTTGCGACGGTGCGTCATCGGTGCCGGGATGCGTTCCGGCGCACCAACATTCTGGAACGGCTCATTCCCCTGATCGATGAGGTTCTGGCGGCCGGCGGCATGGAAATGCCGGTGGCTCCGGACGAGGCCATGCCTGTCGCGTTTGACGACCCTAAAGGCCTGGGTGATGCTGGTCATCGTGGTTGAAAACGCGCCGCCCCGCTTGCGGGGGCGGCTTGCCGTCTGGTTGCTGGAAGTCCGTGCCGGAGTCTATATCGGCACGTATGGCCGCCGGGTGCGCGAGATGATCTGGGGACAGGTCTGTGCCTATATCGAGGACGGCAACGCCGTTATCGCCTGGGCGGCACCGAACGACGCCGGGTTTGCATTCGATACCTGCGGCCGTAACCGTCGGGTGCCCGTGGATTTCGACGGGCTTCGGCTGGTCGCGTTCGGGGCCGAAGCGGCGCTGCCGACCCAGCCTGGGCCGGCCGCTACCTCGCCGCCAGGGCGCCGGGGACCTCGCTGACACCAGGGCATTTCGATCGGTAGAATCTTTGACAAGGAAATAGGTGTTTTATATCAACGTTTTGTCGGAAGAGTGTTCCCCGCACACGCGGGGATGAACCGCCCGTGACCTCGCCATAGTTCGACAGCACCGTGTGTTCCCCGCACACGCGGGGATGAACCGCGATCAGGCGCCCGGACAGGTCGGCCGGATGAGTGTTCCCCGCACACGCGGGGATGAACCGGCGCCGGAGCTATCGGGAGGAGGATTGTAAATGTGTTCCCCGCACACGCGGGGATGAACCGTTCACACGCCTATCCTCGCCCGCCGGCACATGGTGTTCCCCGCACACGCGGGGATGAACCGCGGGATAACCCGGTCCTCGGCCAGGAATACGCGTGTTCTCCGCACACGCGGGGATGAACCGGCGCCCGTAAAGGCGCCTTCTCCCACCAGCAGGTGTTCCCCGCACACGCGGGGATGAACCTACCGGATGAACCCCTCAGCGACCCCGAGGGTCGTGTTCCCCGCACACGCGGGGATGAACCGGCGGCCGTGACCACGGTCGATAACGGCATCGAGTGTTCCCCGCACATGCGGGGATGAACCGACCTGCTGGCTTGCCATCATCATCGGCCTGCGGTGTTCCCCGCACACGCGGGGATGAACCATGAACTGTTGACCGTTCTTTTCATGTCTCCCCCAGGAACAGGGGTTTTTCCTTTTCGACTTCGCGGCGGAGGAGGGCGCAGAGGTGGTGGATGCGTCTGGTGCCGCGTTCGTCAGCGCGGGTGACGAGCCAGTAGATGCGGCGCAGGGTCATCGTTTCGGGTAGCACACGGACCAGTTGGGGGCGGGTGGCGGCGACGAAGGCGGGGAGGACGGCGAGGCACAGGCCGGAACACGCGGCCTCCATCTGCGCGTGGATGCTGGAATTCTGGATCCGGACCGCGCGGGCGGGGATGCCCATGGCGCCCTGGTAGTCGAGCTCACGCGTGAACAGGAGTTCGTCGACATAGCCTGCGAACATGTGGTCGGTCAGGTCCTCGCGCATGTGGATCGGGGTGTGGCGGGCCAGGTAGTCGGGGCTGGCGTAGATGAACAGGGCGTATTCGCCCAGTTCCTCGCCCACGAAGCGGTTGCCGTTCGGCGGGGTCAGCGTGATCGCGATATCGGCATGGCGGCGCGCCAGCGAGACGATCTGCTGGATCGTCTCCATTTCCACCGTCAGGCCGGGATTGTTGGCCAGCAGCAGGCCGATCCGCGGCGCGAGGAAGAAATTGGCGAAGCCCTCCAGCGCGCTGATGCGGATCGTGCCGGACAGGCCGCCTTCGCCGGTCTCGGTTATGCGTCCGGCTTCCTTGTCCATGCCCTCGACAGCCGCCAGCAGGCGTTCACCTTGTCGTGTCATCGCGTAGCCGCGCAGGTGGCGCTCGAACAGCGAGGCGTCCATCGACTGTTCCAGCGACTGGATGTGGCGGCCCACCGTCGCATGGTCCACGCCGAGCTGGCGGCCCGCCACGGACAGCGATCCGCCGCGCGCGACCGCCAGAAAATATTGCAGGTCCCGCCAGTCCAGCCCGCGCTTCATCTGTCTCGCTCCCCCACTTGCTCCCCATGATCCCGCACATCGGGTCGCGTGTTGCCGTGCAGATTTGCACAGGCCATGGGCGAAAACGCCTAATTTTCGCGCGAGCGCCGCTGCGTTAGCCCAGAGGCAACATCAACAAGAAGAGGCACCGCCGATACGGCGGACAAGAGGCGGTTTGAAAACTCGTGCCGGATCGCCGGCAGGGTGACTTTGCAAACCGCCCCGAAGCCTCTCCGGCCGGTCAGGAGCCCTGCCATGACAGCCTTATCCCTGCCTCCCTTCGTCCGCCTCGGCGGTGGTGCGCTCGACGAACTGCCGGCCGCGTTGCGCCAGGCGGGGCTTGGTGCGCCGTTTATCATCACCGACCGTTTCATGGCCGCTTCCGGCGTGCTGGAGCGGGTGCATGCGCTGTTGAACAAGGCGGGCATCGAGTTGCGCGCCTTTACCGACACCGTGCCGGACCCGACGGTGGCCTGCGTGGGGGCGGCGCTGGCGATGCTACGCGAGGGGACGCATGATTGCGTGATCGGGCTGGGTGGCGGCAGCCCCATCGACACGGCGAAGATGGTGGCCGTGCTGGCGGTGCACGATACCAGCCCGGCACAGCTGAAGGCGCCGTTCGTGCAGGATGCCCCGGGGTTGCCGATCGTCGCCATTCCGACCACTGCCGGCACCGGGTCGGAAGCCACGCGCGTGACCGTCATCACCGACGAGGCGACGGACGAGAAGATGCTGTGCATGGGGGCGGCCTATCAGCCCCGGATCGCCATCGTCGATTACGAGCTGACCCTGTCGATGCCGCCGCGCCTGACGGCGGATACCGGCATCGATGCCCTGACCCATGCGCTGGAAGCCTATGTCTCGCGCAAGGCCAGCCCGTTTACCGATGCGCTGGCGCTGACGGCCATGGCGCGGATCTGGACCCATCTGCCCACCTGCTGCGTCGAGCCCGGCAATCGCGCGGCCCGTGCCGCCGTGATGGAGGGGGCGTTCGAGGCCGGGATGGCGTTTTCCAACGCCTCGGTGGCCCTGGTGCATGGCATGAGCCGGCCGATCGGGGCGCATTTCCATGTCGCGCATGGCCTGTCCAACGCGATGCTGCTGCCCGAGATCACGGCCTGGTCGCTCGCCGGCGCCCCCGGGCGCTATGCGGAGTGCGCCCGGGCCATGGGCATCGTGGCCGGAAACGTGCCCGATGCGGCGGCCGGCGAGGCGCTGGTTGCGGCGCTGCGGGCGCGCAATACCGAACTGGGGGTGCCGTCGCCGCGATCGTTCGGGCTGGATGCCGGCCGGTGGGACAATCTGCTGCCGCTGATGGCGGACCAGGCGCTGGCCTCGGGCTCGCCGGCCAACAATCCGCGCGTGCCGACCGCGCGCGAGATCATGGACCTTTATCGTCGCGTCTGGGCCTGAACCCATCAGCAAACGGATCGACCGTCATGCAGAATGCGCACGCTGCCGCCCGTCCGATGTATGGGCTGGTCTTCGCCTCCAGCGTCGGTACCATCATCGAATGGTACGATTTCTTCCTTTACGGAAGCCTGGCCATCTTCTTTTCGAAATTGTTCTATCCGCCGCAGGACGGTGTGGCGGCGACGTTGATCAGCGTGGCGACCTTTGCCACCGGGTTTGCCGTCCGGCCGTTGGGCAGCCTGATCTTCGGGCATCTGGGGGACCGGTTCGGGCGCAAGGTCACGTTCCTGGCCACGCTGCTGATCATGGGCTGTTCCACCGCCGCCATCGGGTTTCTGCCCACCTATGCCACGGCGGGGTATCTGGCGCCGGTGCTGCTGATTTCACTGCGGGTTGTCCAGGGGCTGGCGCTGGGTGGGGAATATGGGGGCGCTGCGACCTATGTCGCGGAACATGCGCCACCGCATGAGCGGGGCAAATGGGCCAGCTATATCCAGGCCATGGCCTCGGGCGGGTTCGTGCTGTCGCTGGCGATGGTGCTCGGGCTGCGGCTGGGGCTGGGGGAGCAGAGTTTCGGCGCCTGGGGGTGGCGGCTGCCGTTCCTGGTCTCGATCGTGCTGGTCGGCGTGTCGTTTCGCATCCGCATGCGGCTGCATGAATCGCCGGTCTTTCTGGACATGCAGAAGAACAAGCAGCTTTCCGCATCGCCGATCCGCGATGCCTTTACCATTCCGGGCAATGCGCGGCGGATCGTGACCTTTCTGTTCGGCGTGGCCTGCGCGCAGGCCATCACGTTCTATACCGCGCAGTTCTATGCACTCTATTTCCTGCAAAGCGTCATGCACGTGGATTTCCTCTCCGCCACGCTGGCGGTGGCGCTGGGGGCAGTGTGCGGGCTGCCGTTCTTTATCGTCTTCGGCGCGCTGTCGGACCGGATCGGGCGCAAGCGCCTGTCGCTGTGCGGGATGGCGGCGGCGGTCATTCTCTACCTGCCGATGTTCATGCTGCTGCGCTCGGCCGTGCATGGCACCACGATCGATTTCCTGCCGGTCGCGGGGACCGTGTTCCTGCTGGTGGTGATCGCGGCCATGATCTATGGGCCGTACGGGGCCTTTATCGTCGAGAGTTTTCCGCCGGCGGTGCGCTATACGTCGATTTCCATTCCCTACCATATCGGGAACGGGATTTTCGGCGGCTTCCTGCCGCTGATCGGGCTCAGCCTGGTCAATCTTACCGGGAATGTCTTTGCCGGGCTGCTTTATCCGGTTGCGGTCTGCATCGTCGGTTTTCTCGTCACCCTTTTCTTCGTGCCTGAAACGCTGCCTGTCGGTGGCGATCGGAAACGCCAGGCGGCCTCGCTGTCCGTGCTGATTCCGGAATCCGGGCAGGAAGTCTGATTATCAACACGTATATCAAGGATCGGAATCATGAAGATCATTCCTCACGTTATCGATGGACGGCATAGCGAGGGCGACGGAACGGGCCGTGCCGATGTGTTCAACCCGGCGACCGGGTCGGTGGCGGCGCAGGTCGTGCTGGGGGTGCAGAGCGACCTGGAGGCCGCCATTGCCGCTGCCCGTCGCGCCTTTCCCGCCTGGGCCGAGACGCCGCCGCTGACGCGGGCGCGCATCCTGTTCCGGGCGCGGGACCTGATCGAGGCCCGGATGAGCGAGCTGGCGGCCGTCATTACCGCCGAACATGGCAAGATCCTGTCGGACGCGCAGGGCGAGGTCACGCGCGGGCTGGAGGTGGTGGAATTTGCCACTGCCGCGCCGGAACTGCTGAAAGGCGAGTTTACCGAGCAGGTCAGCCGCGGGATCGACGCCCATACCATGCGCCAGCCGCTGGGGGTGGTGGCGGGCATCACGCCGTTCAACTTCCCGGTGATGGTGCCGCTGTGGATGGCGCCGATGGCGCTGGCCACCGGCAATTGCTTCATCCTGAAGCCGTCGGAGCGCGATCCGTCGGCGGCCGTCATGCTGGCCGACATCTTCAAGGAAGCCGGGTTGCCGGACGGGGTGTTCCAGGTGGTGCAGGGCGACAAGGACATGGTCAATGCCATCCTTGCGCATCGCGGGATCGAAGCCATCAGCTTTGTCGGCTCCACGCCGATCGCGAAGCATGTTTATGCCACGGGGACGGCGGCCGGAAAGCGTGTGCAGGCGCTGGGTGGCGCGAAGAACCATGCCGTCATCATGCCGGATTGCGATCTGGACAAGGCGGTGGATGCGCTGGTGGGCGCGGCCTATGGGTCGGCCGGCGAGCGCTGCATGGCGATTTCGGTCGCCGTGGCCGTGGGGCCGGTTGCCGACGCGCTGGTGAGCCGGCTGGCCGAGCGTGCCCGTTCGCTGAAGATCGGCCAGGGGACCGACAACAGCAACGAGATGGGGCCGCTGATCACCGGCCAGCATCTGGCCCGCGTGCGCGCGCTGGTCGATGCCGGGGTGGAGCAGGGGGCGACCCTGGTGGTCGACGGGCGCGACCATGTCGTGGCCGGCCATGAGAAGGGGTTCTTTATCGGCGGGTCGCTGTTCGACCATGTGACGACGGACATGACGATCTATCGGGAGGAGATCTTCGGCCCCGTGCTGTGCGTGGTGCGGGTGCCGGATTTCGACAGCGCGCTGAAGCTGATCAACGAAAGCCCCTATGGCAATGGTACTGCGATCTTTACCCGCGACGGCGATGCCGCCCGGGCGTTCACCCATGGGGTGCAGGTGGGCATGATCGGCGTGAACGTGCCGATTCCGGTACCGATGGCCTTTCATTCCTTCGGCGGCTGGAAGGACTCGCTGTTCGGCGACCACCATATGCACGGGCCGGAGGGTGTGCGCTTCTTTACACGCATGAAGGCCGTGACCACCCGCTGGCCGACGGGTATCCGCTCGGGCGCGGAATTCGCGATGCCGACGCACGGCTGAGGCGGGTGCGGGCCGGGTTGCGCGCAGGCGCGCCCGGTCCGCGAGCCGGTCGTAAAAAGGCTTTTCATTTGGAAATCGCTGTTTGTAAAAGCTTTACAGAAATACAGCGTGATGAATGGTTTCCACCTTCCTGCACCGGGTATTATGGCGTTAAGCCTTGTGACGCCACGCTTCCCACGGATAACGGAAACCATCATATGTCATATCAGGAATCGGCAACCGCCAAGCTCAACCAGATCATCCAGGCCAAGCAGGGTACCTGGGGCGGGATCAACCCCGACTATGTCGTGCGCATGCGCCTGCAGAACCGTTTTCAGACTGGGCTGGACATTGCGCGCTACACCGCCGCCATCATGCGCCAGGACATGGCCGCCTATGATGCCGATCCGGCGCAGTACACCCAGTCGCTGGGGGCGTGGCACGGGTTCATCGCGCAGCAGCAGATGATCTCGGTGAAGAAGCATTTCGGGTCGCTCAAGGGTCGCTATCTGTACCTGTCGGGCTGGATGATCGCGGCGCTGCGCTCGGAATTCGGCCCGCTGCCCGACCAGTCGATGCACGAGAAGACGGCGGTGCCCGACCTGATCGAGGAGATCTACACCTTCCTGCGCCAGGCCGATGCCCGCGAGCTGGGCATGCTGTTCCGCGACCTGGATGCCGCGCGGGGAGCCGGCGATGCGGCGCGCGAGGCCGAGGTGCAGTCGAAGATCGACAATCACCAGACCCATATCGTGCCGATCATCGCCGATATCGACGCGGGGTTCGGCAATGCCGAGGCGACCTACCTGCTGTCGAAGAAGATGATCGAGGCCGGGGCCTGCGCGATCCAGATCGAAAACCAGGTGTCGGACGAAAAGCAGTGCGGGCATCAGGACGGCAAGGTGACGGTGCCGCACGAGGACTTCCTGGCCAAGGTGCGTGCCGTCCGCTACGCGTTCCTGGAGCTGGGGGTGGAAGACGGGGTGATCGTCTGTCGCACCGACAGCCTGGGCGCGGGCCTGACCAAGCAGATCGCGTACAGCAGCGAGCGCGGCGACCTGGGCGACCAGTACAACAGCTTTCTGGATTGCGATGAGGTGACGGACGGCACCGTGCGCAACGGTGACGTGATCATCGCCCGGGACGGCAAGCTGCTGCGGCCGAAGCGCCTGCCCAGCAACCTCTACCAGTTCCGTGCCGGCACGGGTGCGGATCGCTGTGTGCTGGATTGCATCACCGCGCTGCAGCATGGTGCCGACCTGCTGTGGATCGAGACGGAGAAGCCGCATATCGAGCAGATCGCCAGCATGATGGACCGGATCCGCGAGGCCGTGCCCAATGCCAAGCTGGTCTACAACAACTCGCCGTCCTTCAACTGGACGCTCAATTTCCGCCAGCAGGTCTATGATGCCTGGAAGGAAGAAGGGCGCGACCTCTCGGCCTACGATCGTGCGAAGCTGATGGCGCAGAGCTACGACGAGAGCGATCTGGCGACGGAAGCCGACCTGCGCATCCGCTCGTTTCAGCGGGATGCGGCGAAGCGGGCCGGGATCTTCCATCACCTCATCACGCTGCCGACCTATCACACGGCGGCGCTGTCGACCGACAATCTCTCCAAGAGATATTTCGGCGACGAGGGGATGCTGGGCTATGTGCAGAACGTCCAGCGCGAGGAAATCCGCCAGGGGATCGCGTGCGTCAAGCACCAGAACATGGCCGGGTCGGACATTGGCGACGACCACAAGGAGTATTTCGCCGGCGAAGCGGCGCTGAAGGCCGGCGGCGCGCATAACACCATGGGGCAGTTCGGCTGACGCCGGCACCTTTCGGTGTGCGGGAATAACAACAAGCAATAATTGTTATCGCACCTTGCGGCCCGGTCTTCCTCGTGAAGGCCGGGCTTTTTTTGTGCGTCCTGCGATGGGCGGGGACGAGGAGTGTGCCAGCGCGGCCGGGTGGCGGGAATTAAAATAAAAATTCGCATTATTGGCGGGTATGAAACGGCATATGTGAATTCATGTCTGATGGTGCGATGTAAAACATGGCGCGGCGTTGACCGATCGGCGGGGGCTGACTAGCCTTTCGGCGGCTGGTTGCGGGAAACCTGCACGATCCGGTGCGTTCCTGCGGGAGTGGACGCGGAGAGTTCGGGCGATAGTGTCTATTGTATTGAAAACGCGACATTTGTTTCTTGTGGCGACGGTTGTGCCGGTGGTCGGTCTGCCGAGCCTTGCCCTGGCGACACCCCGAGACGATGAGATTGCGGCGCTGCGGCGCGAAATGCGGGACATGCAGCGTGAGATGCGCGACGAGATCCGCGTGCTTCAGGCCCGGATCGCCCGGGATGAAGGGCGGGCGCCGCAGGCGCGGGACACGCACCCGCCCGGGGAGGCGCCCCGTGTCGCCCATGCCGTGCCGCGGCGCTGGAGCGGGCCCCTGCCGACGATCGGCGCGCCCTATGGGCCCGGGCCGGTACGGCCCCGGTCGGATGCCGGGAGCCGGGTGGCCATGGTGGAAGGGCCGGTTCCGTCCTGGGCGGAAGTGAAGGCCGCGACGGCGAAGGATGAGAGCGTGCATGTCGGCGGCATGCGCATCGGCTTTCCGGCCGGGCGGCCCACGATCTCGTCGGATGATGGGGCGTACAGCTTCTCGGTCGGGGGGCTGTTGCAGGAAGATGTCGGCGGCTTTCTGGGCACCGGTGCCAGGGCGGGCGAGGCCAAGGGCAATTTCAACAGCTTTACCCAGAACGGGCGCCGCCTGCGCATGTATTTTACCTGGCGGTACAAGGATTGGGTGGCGAACGTCACCCCCGATTTCGGGTCGCTGAGTGCCGACGGGTCGGTGGGGCTGTTCGAGGCGAACCTGAATTATACCGGCCTGCGCCATACGACGCTGACCGTCGGCTATTTCCAACCGCGCATGGACGAGGAAAGCGCCGAGCGGCCGGTGGCGTTCGAATTCCTCGAACGTCCCACCATCGTCGACCTGGTGCGCAACATCGCGGCCGGCGTCGCGCGCTTCAGCGTCGGCGGCGAGCATTACGAGGACCGGTGGCTGGCGGCGTTCTATTTCACCGGGCAGAAATTCGGCGACCGCAACAAGGATACGACGATTACCGACAGCCAGACCGGCGGCGTCGCACGCATCGTCGGCCGGCCCTATGTCAGCCGGGATGTCGATGTGCTGGTGGGTGCCGGGGCGATCAGTGCCTTCAAGGTCAACCAGAATGCGAAGGGCCGCGCCTATACGTTCAGCGACAATGTCGAGGTGCCGCTGGGTGAGACGGCGCTGCTGACTTCGGGCGCCCTGTCCAATGTCGCGCAGATCTGGGCGGCCGGCCCGCAGATGGGCGTGCGCTGGCGGCGCTTTCTGCTGAAGGGCGAATATTACCATATCGGGGTGGAACGCAGCCATGAGGCCGGGGCGTCGCCGCTGCCGTCGCTGAATTTCGACGGGTGGTATGTCGCGGCCAACTATACGCTGTTCGGCCGGCCGCGATCCTACAACCCCAGGATCGCTGCGTTCATCACGCCCGGGGTCGAACATGATCTCGATCCGCTGCATGGCGATTGGGGGGCGCTGGAACTCAGCGGCCGCTGGAGCGTCACGGACCTGTCCGATGCCGTCGACCAGGGCGGTACGGGGGTTGACGGCAACCAGCAGACGGTCTGGCAGGGCGGGCTGAACTGGTACCCCAACCGGCATGTCAAGTTCATGCTGGATTTCGACCATTTCATCGTCAGCCGGTCGAAGGGAGTGGCCGGCGGGGTCAATCTGCTGGGGCGGACCGGGAATCTGGTCGTGGGGCGGATTCAGGCCAGTTTCTGAGCGCTTGCATGGTCGATGCGAGGTCGATGCGGGCCGGCGGCGATCGGGCGGGTGTGCCTGGACTCGATAAATAACAATTAAATATAGTGAAAATATCGCCTCGTCGCCCGGGCTTTGTCTCAATTAAACGAACTAGCGTGGTCAATGACTCTTACAACGCTATTGACCGTTAAATTACAACGTGGCATCGATCATTGCGGTTCGCATTAAACGCGAAAAATATCGTGAAATGTGTCTGTTTGTGCCGGGTTGAAGGTTCGTAGAATATGAAAGAAGGTTTCAAGGTCCGGCGTTCGCTTGCCCTGGCAACGGCTCTGTCCACCGGTTTTGTGCCCGCGCTGGCGCAGGCGGCTTCGCATGACGACGAAGTGACGGCGTTGCGGCGTGAAATGCGGGAGATGCAGCGCCAGATGCGCGAGGAGATCCACGTGCTTCAGGCGCGGATTGCCCGCGATGAGGGACGGGCCGTGCCCGCCGCGGCCGGGCATGAGGCCGGCGGGGCGCCGCATGTGGTGCATGCGCATCGCTGGGCCGGTGGACCTTTGCCCACGATCGGCGAGGCCCAGGGACCGGCCGCCACGCAGCGGCCCCGCACGGATGCCGAGACGCGGCTGATCACGCCGGAAGGGCCGATTCCGTCCTGGGCCGAGATCCGGGCGGCGACCGCGCGGGACGAGACCGTGCATGTGGGGGGCATGCAGATCGGCTTTCCGGCGGGGCGGCCCACGATTTCGTCGGAAGATGGCGCATACAGTTTCTCGATCGGGCTGACGGCGCAGGAGGATATCGGCGGCTTTATCGGTGCCGGGCCCAAAAGGGGCGAGACGAACGGCAATTTCAACAAGCTGACCGAGAATGCCCGCCGCCTGCGCCTGTATTTCAGCTGGCGCTACAAGGATTGGGTGGCGAACGTGACGCCGGAATTCGGCTCCAGCTCGGTGGACGGGTCGGTCAGCCTGTTCGAGGCCAATGCGAACTATACCGGCCTGCGCCATACGACGCTGACCGTCGGCTATTTCCAGCCGCGCATGGAAGAGGAAAGCGCGGAGCGGGCATCGTCGTTCGAATTCCTGGAGCGCCCGACCATCATCGACCTGGTGCGCAACCTGGCGGGCGGTGTCGCGCGCTTCAGCGTCGGCGGCGAGCATTATGAAAATCGCTGGCAGGCGGCGGCCTATTTCACCGGCCAGAAATTCGGCGACCGGAGCAAGGACACGACGATCACCGACAGCCAGACCGGTGCCGTGGCCCGCATCGTCGGCCGGCCCTATGTCAGCAAGGATATCGACGTCCATGTGGGGGCCGGGGCGACCAGCGCCTTCAAGGTCAACCAGAATTCGAGCGGCCGCAACTATACGTTCAGCGACAACATGGAAGTGCCGCTGGGCGAGACCTCGCTGCTGACGTCGGGTGCGCTGACCAATGTGTCGCAGATATGGGCGGCCGGTCCGCAGCTGGCGTTCCGCTGGCGGCATTTCCTGCTGAAGGGGGAATATTACCATGTCGGCGTGGAGCGCGGCCGCAATGCCGGGGCGTCGCCGCTGCCGTCGCTGAATTTCGACGGGTGGTATGTCGCGGCCAACTACACGCTGTTCGGCCGGGGGCGTGGATACAACGTCAAGACCGGTGCGTTCACCACCCCCGGCGTCGAGCATGATTTCGACCCGGCGCATGACTATTGGGGGGCGCTGGAACTCAGCGGCCGCTGGAGCGTGACGGACCTGTCCGATGTCGCCAACCAGGGTGGGGTCGGCATCAATGGCGACCAGCAGACGGTCTGGGCCGGCGGGCTGAACTGGTATCCCAACCAGCACTTCAAGTTCATGCTGGATTTCGACCATTTCATCGTCACCCGGTCGAAGGGTGTCTCGGGCGGCGTGGATCTGCTCGGCCGGACGGGCAATGCCGTCGCGGGGCGTGTGCAGGCCACGTTCTGAGCCGGATTTCCTTCCCTCCGCAAACTGTCATCAGGACGAGAAACGATATGAAGAACGGTTTCATGGCGCCGTCGCGGCGTGGCTTTCTGGCCGGTACGGCTGCCGCCGCCACGGCGTTTGCCGTAGGCGCGCGCCCGCGTCCGGCGGCGGCGGCGACGCGGCTGCTGAATGTTTCGTACGATCCGACGCGCGAGCTTTATGCCGATGCCGGGCGGGCCTTTTCCGCCTTCTGGGCGAAGGGGCATGGGGGCGAGCAGGTGGTGGTGACGTCGTCGCATGGCGGGTCGGGGGCGCAGGCGCGCTCGGTGCTGGAGGGGGCGCCCGCCGACGTGGTGACGCTGGGCCTGGCCTACGACATCGACATCCTGGCCCAGCATGGGCTGCTGGCGGCGGACTGGCAGACGCGGCTGCCGCATAATTCCACGCCGTATACCAGCACGATCGTCTTCCTAGTGCGCAAGGGCAACCCGAAGGGCATTCAGGACTGGCCGGACCTGCTGCGGGACGGGGTGCAGGTGATTACGCCCAACCCCAAGACCTCGGGCGGGGCGCGCTGGAACTATCTGGCCGCCTGGGGCTGGGCGCTGCGCCAGCCCGGCGGGTCGGAGGCCAGCGCGACGGCGTATCTGAAATCGCTGTTTGCCCATGTGCCGGTGCTGGATACCGGGGCGCGCGGCGCCACCAACAGCTTCGTGCAGCGCGGGCTGGGCGATGTGCTGCTGGCGTGGGAGGACGAGGCCCTGCTGGCGACGCGCGAGCTGGGACCGGACAAGTTCGACATCGTGGTGCCGCCGGTGACGATCCTGGCCGAGCCGCCGGTCGCGGTGGTGGACAGGAACGTGCAGGCGCACGGCACGGCGGAGGTGGCGAAGGGGTTCCTCGACTTCCTGTTCACGCCCGAGGGGCAGCGGATCGGGGCGAAGCATTATTTCCGCCCGGTCGATCCGGCGATCGTGGCGGAAACGGCATCGGTCTTTCCCAAAACGACAACATTCGATGTCGCCAGCCTGGGCGGATGGACTAAGGTCCAGAAGGCGCATTTCGCCGATGGCGGTGTGTTCGACCAGATCTATAGCCGATAACGGACTCTTTCATGGTGTTTTGCCTGCGGCGGCGCGATGGGCTGCCAGGTCTTTCCCTATCCATCGCGTTCACGCTGGTCTGGATCGGCCTGATTGTCGTGCTGCCGCTGACGGCCCTGGTGTTGCGCCCTTGGCAGGATGGCGGCGGCGTGATGCTGCGGGCGCTGCACGACACGCGCATGTATGCGGCGCTGCGCGTCAGCTTCGGCTGTGCCGCGCTGGCGGCCGCGATCGACGTGCCGCTGGGCCTGCTGCTGGCCTGGGCGCTGGTGCGCGCCCGCCTGCCGGGCCGACGGGCGATCGATGCGCTGATCGACCTGCCGTTTGCGCTGCCGACCGCCGTGACGGGCATCACGCTGGCCACGCTGTATGGGCCGACCGGCTGGATCGGCGCGCTGCTGGCTCGGGCCGGCATCCGCGTGGCCTATACGCCCGCCGGGATCGTGGTCGCGCTGATGTTCGTCGGCCTGCCTTTTATCGTGCGTGCGGTCGAACCGGTGCTGCGCGGCCTGCCGCCGGAGCTGGAGGAGGCGGGGCTGCTGCTGGGCGCCAGCCCGGTGCAGAATTTTCGCCGGGTCATCCTGCCGCCCCTGCTGCCGCCGCTGGTGGCGGGGTTCAGCCTGGCCTTCGCGCGGTGTATCGGTGAATACGGCTCGGTGATCTTCATTGCCGGCAACCAGCCGTTTCATAGCGAGATCGCGCCGCTGCTGATCGTGGTGCGGTTGCAGGAATATGATTACGAAGGCGCCACCGCCATTGCGCTGATCCTGCTGCTGAGCGCGCTGGTCTGCATGACCGGGGTGGCCGCGCTGCGCCGCCGCGTGTCGCGCGGGCTGGTCGCGCGGGGGGCGGCGTGATGGGCGAGCCGTCGCGCCGGGGCAATGCCGTGCTGGTCGCCGCCACCTATCTGACGGTGCTGGCCGTGCTGGTGCTGCCGGTGGTGCTGGTGATGGTCGAGGCCCTGCGCGCGGGGCTGGGGGCGGCGTGGCGCAGCCTGCTGGACCCGGATGCGCTGTCGGCGATCCGCCTGACGCTGCTGGTGACGCTGGTGGCCACCATCGTCAATACCGCCGGCGGGATCATGGCGGCGTGGCTGGTGACCAAATACCGGTTTCGCGGGCGGGGGGTGCTGGTCGCGCTGATCGAACTGCCGATCAGCGTCTCGCCGGTGATTGCCGGCCTGGTCTGGCTGCTGCTGTTCGGGCGGCAGGGCTGGTGGGGCGACTGGCTGGACCGGCATCATATCCAGATCGCCTTCGCCACGCCGGGCATCGTGCTGGCGACGCTCTTCGTCACCTTTCCCTATGTCGCGCGGACGCTGATGCCGTTCATGGAACAGCAGGGGCGCGAGGCGGAAGAGGCGGCGTTTCTGCTGGGGGCCGGGTTCTGGCGGACCCTGTGGCGGGTGACGCTGCCCGATGCGCGCTGGGCGCTGCTGTCGGGCATTCTGCTGACGACCGCGCGCGCGATCGGGGAGTTCGGCGCGGTGTCGGTCGTCTCGGGCCATATTCCGGGGCTGACCGAAACCATGCCGCTGCATATCGAGACGCTCTATAATGGCTACCAGACGGTCGCCGCCTTTACGATGGCGGCGCTGCTGGCGCTGATCGCCATGGCCACCGTCCTGCTGCGGTCGTTTCTCGAGCATGATTTCAGGAAGGGCTCGTCATGAGCGTCCAGATCCGGTCCCTGACGCGCCATGCGCCCAAGGCGTCGCGCAAGCTGCTGAACGATGTGTCGCTGACCATCGAGGATGGGGCGTTCGTGGCGCTGGTCGGGCCCTCGGGTGCTGGCAAGACCACGCTGCTGCGGACCATTGCCGGGCTGGACGGGCCTTATGAAGGGTCGGTGCTGGTGGATGGCCAGGTGCTGGCGGGGCGGCCGATGCGCGAGCGGCGGATCGGCTTCGTGTTCCAGAACTATGCGCTGTTCCGGCATATGACGGTGGCGCGCAACATTTCCTTTGGGCTGGACGTGCTGCCCCGGGGGGCGCGGCCGGACCGGGGGACCATTGCGGCGCGCGTGGCCGAGCTGCTGGAGCTGATCCAGCTGCCGACGCTGGGTGGGGCCTATCCGGACCAGCTTTCCGGCGGCCAGCGCCAGCGGGTGGCGCTGGCGCGGGCGCTGGCGACGAAGCCCGGGCTGCTGCTGCTCGACGAGCCGTTCGGCGCGCTGGACCCGATCGTGCGGCGGCAGATCCGCCGCTGGCTGCGCGGGCTGCACGACCAGCTGGGCCTGACGACGGTGCTGGTGACCCACGATCATGAGGAGGCGCTGGAGGTGGCCGACCGGCTGGTGGTGATGCAGGACGGGCGCATCGTGCAGGATGCCGCCGCCGAGACGCTGGATGCCGCGCCGGCTACGCCGTTCGTGATGGAATTTCTGGGCGAGGCGCTGGCGTTTGCCGGGCGGGTTACCCATGGGCGGTTCCTGCCGGACGATCCCAACGTCCTGTCCTTTCCGGTCGGCGCGGGCGACGGGCCGGCGACGGCGCTTCTGCGCCCGCACGAGGTTCGTCTGGTCGCGGCGGGGGGGACGGCGCATGCCACGCCGCTGGCGGGTGGGCAGGGTGGGTTGCGGCGACTGGCGGTCGCGCTGGGGGCGCGGGAGGTCGAGATCCTGGTCCTGCCCGAGCGGCTGGGGGCCGCGGGGACCGAGGGGCTGGGGCTGGATATCGGACGGGCGCGCCTGTTTCGCGATGGCGTGCCGCTGGCCGGCGCGCTGGTCGCCCCGGCCGGCCACGCGTTGCCGCGCGTGACCGGCGTCGGCTGACGCGGCGCGGCCCTCAGCGGCCGGGCGCCACCATGGCGAACAGCGTGCCTTGCGGATCGCGGCACTGGGCGACCCAGCGGCCGCCGGGCACTTCCAGGGGGCCGTGAATACAGTGGCCGCCGGCCTGGGTGACGCGCGTCAATGCGGCGTCCAGCGTGTCGACGGCGATATAGAACAGCCAGAACGGCGTGTCGGCATCCGGCGCGGTCATCATGCCGCCGGCGGGCGTGCCGCCGATGGCGAACATCTGGTAGATGCCGTCGGGGCCCATATCCAGCGCATCGGCGCGGGTCCAGCCGAACTGGCCGGCATAGAAGGTGAAGGCGGCCTCGCCATCGCGCGCATAGAGTTCGTGCCAGGCGACATGGCCCGGCGTGCCCTCGGGCACTGGCGGCATCGGTGCTTCCCCATTGCCCTGGAACAGGGCGAAGGGCGCGCCCTGCGGGTCGGTGACGACCGCGAAGCGGCCGACGCCGGGAATATCGTCCGGGGCGTGCAGGATGGCGCCGGAGGCGGTGGCGATCCGCGCGCCGGCGGCATCGACGTTATCGACGCCGATATAGCCGATCCAGCCCGGCCGGGCGGCGGCGTCGAGGCCCGACAGGCCGATGAGGCCGGCGACCGGGCGCTCGGCGGCGCTGAGGATCCGGTAGGCCATGCCCGGCACGCCGGCATCGCGGGCCTGCCAGCCGATGACGGCGCGATAGAAGGATTCGGCGGCCGCGGGGTCGCCGGCGATCAGTTCGTACCAGACGAACGTGCCCGAATGGGTCGACATGGCGCATCCTCTTCACCCGGTCCGGTCCCGGCGGGCATCGCGCGGGTTCCGCCGGCCCTGAGACCGTGGTGCGGGGGTGGGAGCATATCAAGCGGCCGCATTGGCGGTTTTTTTGCCGGCCGCGCGATGATATGGCCGGATGATCACCGGCCCCCTGCCACGCAAGCTGAAGGACATGCGCCATGCCCCCGGAATTGATCGCGGTGCTGATCGCGGTCAGCGACGACCGGCCGATGGTGCTGACGCTGGAAGGCGGGCGCCTGCTGCCCTCGGGGCCGCTGGAAGCGGGGCACCGGTCGCTGCAGACCGGCCTGCGCCTGTGGGTGGAACACCAGACCGGCCATGCGCTGGGGCATGTGGAGCAGCTTTATACCTTTGCCGATGCGCCGGCCGATGTGGGGCCGGACGGGCGGCGGGTCCTGATTTCATACCTCGCCCTGACGCGCATCCGCCGGGGGGAGCGCGGGTGGCGCGGCTGGTACGATTATTTCCCGTGGGAAGACCAGACCGCGCCCGAGGGCCGCGACCTGGTGCTGCGCATCGTGCAGTTGCTGGATGAATGGGCGGCGCGTGCCTCTTCGGCCGCCGAGCAGGAGGCCCGGCGGCAGCGCGTGGCGCTGACCTTCGGGCTGGAGGGGCTGGGCTGGGACGACGAGCTGGTGCTGCAACGCTACGAATTGCTGTGGGAGGCCGCGCTGGTGCCGGAATCGGCCTCGCCCGGGGCGGCGGTGCTGCCCGGGCTGGGCATGGCGCGCGACGAGCGGCGCGTGCTGGCCACCGCGATGGCGCGCCTGCGGGCCAAGATCCGCTACCGGCCCGTGATCTACGAGCTGATGCCCGACAGTTTCACGCTGCTGCATTTGCAGCGCACGGTCGAGGCGGTGGCGGGCCAGCCGATGCACAAGCAGAATTTCCGCCGGCTGGTGGCCCAGCAGGGCCTGATCGAGGAAACGGGCGAGGTGGCGCCGGATACGCGCGGGCGGCCGGCGCGGCTGTTCCGCTTCCGGCGCGAGGTGATCGGCGCGCGGCGGATTGCCGGGTCGAAATTGCCGCTGGCACGCCCCATTTGAGAATTTCCTTGAAAGATGCGGCCGGTCGTGGCGTTCACGGATATGTTTGCATCGGTCAATAAACTGGAATTGTGCCGTTTTTTTCGTGATGCGGGGCAGGCGGCGCGCCGGCGTGGCTTGACGCCGACTGGATGCGGGTTGAACAGCACAAAGGCGACGTTATGTATCTAGATTATGCTCAACATGAGCATAAAGGTCGAAGGAGACCGTGATGTCCGAAACCCTTGCTGCCCCGCCCCGGCTCGATGCGCTTTACGAGCGTGTCTCCCGTGTCGTCCCGCGTCTGGAATGGGATCTGTTCGCCGATGACATCGCGGCCATCCTGGAGCTGAAGCGGCGGCGCCGGGCGGTGATCCTGGCCCATAATTACCAGACGCCCGAGATCTTCCACTGCATCGCCGACATCCGGGGCGACAGCCTGGCCCTGGCGCGCGACGCGCAGGGGCTGGATGCCGAGGTGATCGTGATGGCCGGCGTGCATTTCATGGCCGAGACCGCGAAGCTGATGAACCCCGACCGTACGGTGCTGATGCCGTCGCTGGAGGCGGGGTGCTCGCTGGCCGATTCGATCACGGCCGAGGATGTGCGTGCCCTGCGCCGTGCCCATCCGGGCGTGCCGGTCGTGACCTATGTGAACAGCACCGCGGAGGTGAAGGCCGAGAGCGATATCTGCTGCACCTCGGCCAATGCGCGGCGGATCGTGGAAAGCCTGGGCGTGCCGCGGGTGATCATGATCCCCGACGAGTTCCTGGCCCAGAACGTGCAGCGCGAGACCGGGGTGGAGATCATCACCTGGCGCGGCCATTGCGAGGTGCATGAGCGCTTCACGCCGCAGGAGATCCGCGACTGGCGCGCCGACAATCCCGACGTGGCGGTGCTGGCGCACCCGGAATGCCCGCCGGCCGTGGTGGCGGAGGCCGATTTTTCGGGCTCGACGGCGGCGATGTCGGATTTCGTCTCCAGCGGTGCGCATCGCAAGGTGCTGCTGGTGACCGAATGTTCCATGAGCGACAATCTGGCCGCCACGCATCCCGAGGTGGAATTCGTCCGGCCGTGCAATCTGTGCCCGCACATGAAGCGCATCACCCTGCGGGCCATCCGCCACGCGCTGGAGACCATGAGCCACGAGGTGACGATCCCCGAACATCTGGTGGCGGGCGGGCGCCGCGCGGTTGAACGGATGCTGGCGGCGTGACCGGTTTGGCCGCGCTGGCCGGGCAGCCGGTCATTGCCGGGGGCGGGCTGGCCGGCCTGGCGACCGCGCTGCTGATGGACCGGCCCTGCGTGCTGCTGTCGCCGGCGCCTCTGGCGCGGGATGCGGCCAGCGCGCTGGCACAGGGCGGGATTGCGGCGGCGATCGGGGCGGACGATTCGGCCGGCCTGCATGGGGCGGATACGCTGGCGGCCGGAGCCGGGCTGTGCGACCCGGACGTGGTCGCGGCCATTGTCGGGGCTGGTCCTGATGCCGTGGCGGCGCTGGCGTCGCTGGGGGTGGTGTTCGACCTTGGAGCCGACGGGCGGCCCGACCTGCATCTGGAAGCCGCGCATTCCCGCGCGCGCATTGCCCATGCGCTGGGCGACGGCACCGGGGCCGAGATCATGCGCGCGCTGGTGGCACGGGTACGGGCGACGCCGCGCATTACGGTGATGGAGGGGGCGGGCCTGCGTCGCCTGATCCTGCATGACGGGCGGGTGGCCGGGGTCGAGATCGCGCGGGGCGGCGTGGTGCTGGCGCTGCCGACCAGTGCCTGCGTGATTGCCACCGGCGGGGTGGGGGCGCTGTTTCCCGCCACCACCAGCCCGGTAGGCGGCCAGGGATCGGGGCTGGCCTGTGCCGCGCGGGCCGGGGCGGTGCTGCGCGACATGGAGTTCGTGCAGTTTCATCCCACCGCGCTGGCCGATGGGCCGGAGGGTGCGCCGCGCGCGCTGGTCAGCGAGGCGGTGCGGGGGGCCGGGGCGATCCTGGTGGATGAGACCGGGGCGCGCTTTACCGACGAGCTGGCGCCGCGCGATGTGGTGGCGCGTGCGATCCAGGCGCATCTGACTGCCGGGCATCGGGTCCTGCTGGATGCGCGGGCGGCGACGCGCGGGGATTTTGCCCGGCATTTTCCCGGTATCGCCCGCGCCTGCGCGGCGCGGGGGCTGGACCCCGACCGCCAGCCGATGCCGGTGCGGCCGGCCGTGCATTACCATATGGGCGGGATCGAGACCGACCTGAACGGGCGCAGTACCGTGCCCGGCCTGTGGGCGTGCGGCGAGGCGGCGTCGACCGGGCTGCATGGGGCCAACCGGCTGGCCAGCAATTCGCTGCTGGAGGCATTTGTCTGTGCGGGATTTGTGGCGCGCGACCTCGATGCGCTGTCTCTGCCTGTGCCGCGCCCGGTTGGTGTGCCGGTGCCCGATGCCGGGGATGGGGTGGGGCTGGCGGATATTCACGCCTGTCTGGGCCGTGCCGCCGGCATTCTGCGCGACGGGGCCGGGCTGGCCCGGGCCGCCCGGGCGCTGGCGCCGCATGTCGCGACCGATGATCGGGCG
Organism: Gluconacetobacter takamatsuzukensis; assembly: GCF_014174275.1. Lineage (GTDB taxonomy): Bacteria > Pseudomonadota > Alphaproteobacteria > Acetobacterales > Acetobacteraceae > Gluconacetobacter > Gluconacetobacter takamatsuzukensis. Next base: position 105,228 of record NZ_JABEQK010000001.1, read on the forward strand.
CTGGTCGGTGCCATGCTGTGCCTGGCGGCGCTGGACCGGCGGGAGAGCCGGGGCGGCCATTATCGCACCGATTATCCGCGCATGGCGGCGACTGCTGTGCATTCGCGCCTGACCCTGGCGCGGACCCTGACCATGCTGGCCGATTTGTCGGCCCGCGATCCTGCCCTGACCCCTGCCGATGGATTGACCGTGCCATGACCCCTTTGCCCGACCTGATGCTGGAACCGCTGGTGCGCGCGGGATTGCTGGAAGATCTCGGCTGCGGCGGCGATCTGACTACCGACGCGCTGGCGGCGCCCGGCCAGATGCTGCGTACCGCCCTGGTGGCGCGCCAGCCCGGCGTGGTGGCGGGGCTGGCGCTGGCCCGGCTGGCCTTTACGCTGATGGACCCTTCGGTGCGCTTCGACATCGAGCGGCCGGACGGCAGCGCGGTGGCCCCCGGCGACCGGATCGCGCGCGTGAGCGGCCCGGCGCCGGCCATCCTGGGCGGGGAGCGGGTGGCGCTGAATTTCCTGTCGCATCTGTGCGGGATCGCTACCGCCACCGCGGGGATCGTCCGTGCCGTCGCGGGGACGAAGGCGCGCGTGTGCTGCACGCGCAAGACGCTGCCGGGAATGCGGGCGATCCAGAAATATGCCGTGCGGGCCGGTGGGGGGGCGAATCACCGTTTCCGCCTGGATGATGCGATCCTGATCAAGGACAATCACATTGCCCTGGCCGGCGGCGACGTGGCGCAGGCGCTGGCGGCGGCGCGGGCGCGGGCGGGGCATCTGGTCAGCATCGAGCTGGAGGTCGATACATTGGACCAGTTGGCCCAGGCGTTACGCGCGGGTGGAGCGGATGCGTTCCTGCTGGACAACATGACTCCTGCCCAGTTGCGCGAAGCGGTGGCGATGGTGAACGGGCGCGCCGTGACCGAGGCCTCGGGCGGGATCACGCCCGATAGTGCGCCCGACATTGCCGCGACGGGGGTGGATATCCTGTCGGTCGGCTGGCTGACCCATACGGTGCGGGCGCTGGATATCGGGCTGGATCACGAATCCGGCGCCTGAATGGCGGTGGTGACGGCGATGATGGGCCGCGTGGCCGTTATCCCGTCCGGAGGGCCCGTGCGGGTTCGGCGCGGGCAAGGGCGATGGTGCGGCTGAAGACGGTCACGCCGCACAGCACCAGCGCGCAGGCCGTGACACCGAGGAAATAGAGCGGCGACAGCGTGACGCGGCTTTCGAAACCGGCGAGCCAGCTTTGCATGCAGGCCCATGCGACCGGCCACGCGACCAGGTTCGCCAGCATCACGGGGCGCAGGAAATGGGCCAGCATCAGCCGCATGACCTGGCCGCTGGTGGCGCCCAGCGTCTTGCGGATGCCGACTTCGTGCATCCGTCGTTCGGTATTGAAGGCCGCCAGACCGTAGAGGCCGAGGCAGGCGACCGCGAGGGCCACGGCGGCGCCCAGTGTGAATAATTGCCCGCGCTGCTGGTCGGGACGGTAATACTGGGCCAGCGCGTCATCGACTGTCTGGGCCGAAAACGCGATTTCGGGGAAGATGGTTCTCCATTTTTCCGCCAGCCGCGCCATGATGATCTTCGGGTCGGAGTGGGCGAAGCGCACGATGGAGCGGCCGTACGGCATCGGCTCGCGATAATAGCGGAAGATCTGCGGCCCCTGCGCATCGCGCATTGACTGGAAGCGCACCGGGGCCACGACCCCGGCGATTGTCGCGGTGATCGCACGCTGGTTCGAATCGGCCCGGTAGACCAGTGTCTGGCCGACGGCCTCCCGCGGTGAGGACCAGCCGAAAATCCGCATCGCGACCGTATCGATGATGATCGTGCCATGGCCGGACAATTCTGCGGCCTTCGTGTCATCGTCGCCATGGGCGTCGTCGAATACCCGGCCGGCCAGGGGGACGATATCGAGGGTGCGAAAAAAATCGGGACCAACGGCGATGAAGCCTGCGTTGGACCGCTGGCCGATCGTGCCGGGTCGCCAGGCAGGCTCGTCGATGATCCGGACATGGCCGGGGGCCGAGTTCGCCATTGTGACCGCCGTCACGCCGGGGACGGATCGCAGCGCGTCACGCAGGATGCGCTGCCGCCCGTCGGGTGAGGGGTCGAGCGGGGTGGTGATCTCGACCAGCCCGTCACGGCCGAAGCCACGATCGGCGGTGCGCAGGTGGCGGGCCTGCATGTCCACCACCAGGGTGCAGATCGCCAGGCCGACCGCGAAGGCGAATTGCACGCCCACCAGCGCCGCCCGCACCCGCGCGCCCATGCGGCCGCCGGACGGTATTTTCATGGAGGCCAGGACGATGGCGGGCCTGAACGATGCCAGCACGAAGGCTGGATATGCGCCGGCACCCAGACCGATCGCCAGCACGACCGCGAGCAGGACCGGCAGCAGGAACGCATAGTCGATCGAGACCTGCCATCCGCCCAGTGCGTTCACGACAGGTGCGGCCAGTTCGGTGAGCGCAAGGCCTGCGATCCCGGCGCCCAGGGCCAGCATGGTTGCCTCGCCGAGAAACTGCGCGACCAGCATGCCTTTCGGTGCGCCCAGCACCTTGCGCATGGCCACCTCGCGGGCCCGCAGCAGGGCGCGCGCGGTGGCCAGGTTGACGTAGTTGATCGCCGCTGCGACCAGTGCCAGCACGCCGACGATGAACAGCGAGTCGATCACGCGCCTGTCGGTGGCCGTGTCGTCGCCCAATATGTGTGCATCGTAAAAATGCGTCTCGAGAAGAGGAACGATCGTGAAATGCAGGGCGCGGAGGGCGTCGGTTCGATCAGCATCGTTCCGACCCATGGTGACGTGGCGATGTTCCACTTCGTCCAGCGCGTTGCGTACCGTTGCCGCGTCGTCCGGATTGTCGATCCGGATATAGATACTTCCCGATCCGGCGCCCCATTGGCTGAACGCGGGATCGGACAGTGCGGCGCCCGGAAGGCGCGTCATGGCATCGATCGGCTGGGTCGTGTTCGCCGGCTGGGGCGCCAGGACGCCGCTGACCACGTAATCCTGCTTATGCCTGTCGTTCTGGATGGTCAGGCGGGCACCGATTATGTCGGTACGGCCGAAATATTTCCGGGCCAGCGTGTCGGACAGCACGATGCCGTCCGGCTCTTGCAGGGCTTGCTCGGCTTTTCCCCGGATCAGAGGCAGGCGCAACACGTCGAAGAAGGTGGGATCGACATAATCGAGGGTTTCGGTGCCCGTCGTCTCGCCATGCCGGAACGAGACGCTGTGCGGATCGATCCGGACGCTGGCACCGATCTGCGGCACCTCCTGGCGCAGATAGGGTTCGATCGCGAAGGTCGAGCCTGCGACCTCCAACCTGGGCAGGCCGGGCAGGTCGTAGATCTCGTCGATTCGGTAGACCGATTGCGCGCCGGGGATCCAAGCGTTGAAGCGGTATTCGTAGCGGGCGACGAGGCCGAGGGTGAGGAAGGTCGCGATGCCCAGCGACAGGCCCGCGACGGTCAGGATCGCGTCCAGGCGATGGCGGCGCAGGTTCCGCCAGAAGCTCGACAGGATGGTCGTGAGCATGGTCTACGCTCCCCACACGGTGTTGCGGTTCGGGTAGACAGTGTAAGCGATCGGGAGGATTTTTTATCTGTTTGAAATGGCGTGGTATTTTTCCGCATTCCTGCGGAATTGTCCGGAAACGGACGCGGTGTCTGGAAACGGACGGCCCTCTTTCCTCGTCAAGGGGATAGTGGGGCGGGCTCGACAGTGCGGGCGGTCTGCGGCCATCATGATGGCCGCGAGTACCATGCCCCACGTCGAGGATGGAAATCACGCGATGGCTGTTCGTCCCGCCGTTCTGTTTGTGTGTACCGGTAATATCTGCCGTTCGCCGCTGGCCGAGGCCGCGTTTCGGGTGGCGGCGGAGCGCCATGGGCTGGAAGGGCTGGTCGATTCGGCCGGGACCGGCGACTGGCATGCGGGTGACGCGCCCGATCGCCGGGCGCAGGCGGTGGCGCGCCGCCATGGGCTGGATATTGCCGAATATCGCGCGCGGATGGTCAGCGCGGAGGATTTCCGGACCTTTACCCATATCGTTGCCCTCGATCCGGGCCATCTGAAGATCTTGCGCAATCGCCGGCCCGTCGATTCGGCTGCCGAGCTTTCGCTGCTGCTGGATCATGTGGCGGGGCGCGAGGGGCAGGGGGTGGCGGATCCGTATTACGGGTCGGTGCGGGATTTCGACGTAACGTGGGCCGATGTGCGGCAGGGGGCCGAGGCCCTGGCGCTGAAACTGGCCCGCGCCACGGGAGCATGACCGGCGGAGGAGACGCGTGATGACGCGATTTGGGCTGATCGCCTGCCTGGGGGCCATGCTGGCGCTGGGGACGCCGGCAATGGGGCGTGCCGCGCCGCCGGTCGAGCGGCTGCGCCTGCCGCCGGGGTTTCATGCCTCGGTCTATACCGACCAGGTGCCTTCGGCGCGGGAAATGGCGGTGGGGGCGCGGGGCACGCTGTTTGTCGGTTCGATGACCGGGGGCGTGGTCTATGCGGTGACGGGTGGGCCCGAGCGGGCGACACGAGTGCGGATCGTGGCGCGCGGGCTGACCATGCCGGTGGGCGTCGCGTTCCGCAATGGCGACCTGTATATCTCCGACGTGCGCGACATCGTGGTGCTGCGCGGGATCGAGGACCATCTGGACGACCCGCCGCAGCCCCAGGTCGCGGTGACGGACCTGCCGTGGCGGATGGGCGACCATAGCTGGAAGTTCATCGCCTTCGGGCCCGACGGCAAGCTGTATGTGCCGATCGGCGCGCCCTGCAATATCTGCGATGTCGGCCACCATTTCGGCAAGCTGATGCGGATGAATCCGGATGGCTCGGGCCGCGAGGATATTGCCTGGGGCCTGCGCAACAGTGTGGGCTTCGACTGGCAGCCGGGCACGGGCACGCTGTGGTTTACCGATAACGGGCGCGACCTGCTGGGGGACGATATTCCCAATGACGAGCTGAACCGGCTGGACCGGCCGGGCGAATCCTTTGGTTATCCCGTCTGCCATCAGGGCGACATCCTGGACCCGGTTTTCGGGCGTGGGCAGGATTGCCGTGCCTTTACCCCGCCGGTGCTGAAGCTGGGGGCGCATGTCGCGGCGCTGGGGATGCGATTCTACGACGGCGGCATGTTCCCCGAATCCTATCGGGGGGCGGCGCTGATCGCGGAACATGGGTCGTGGAACCGCAGCCGGCTGGCGGGCTACCGCGTGATGGCGGTGCGATTCGCGCCCGGTGGCGGGGTGGCGTCCTACACGCCGCTGCTGGACGGGTTCCAGGCCGATGAGACGCCCTGGGGGCGCCCGGCGGACGTGCAGCCGCTGGCGGATGGCAGCGTGCTGGTGAGCGACGACCTGGCCGGGGCGATCTATCGCGTGACCTATAGCGCGCCGTAGGGTGCGGCCTGCCGGCGCCGGAATACTGGCGTCGGAGAGCAGGCGATCATGATTTTTTGGGAAAGGGTGGCGCGAGTGACGGGGCTCGAACCCGCGACCTCCGGCGTGACAGGCCGGCGCTCTAACCAACTGAGCTACACCCGCATCGGCTTGGGGTTTGAGGCCCCTCGTCCGTGTGTGGAGGGCGAATTAACAAAGCCCGGCGATTCTGGCAACAGCCCGTGCGAGAAAAAATGACGGCGGGCGGAAAAACCGGCCCGGTGCGAGGATGCGCCGGGCCGGAAAAATTCAGTTCGCGCCGGGTTCGGCCAGGGCGCGGGCGCCGTCCAGCGTGACGGCGACGCCGTGGACCGTGGCGGCGATGCGGACGGCCGTCTGGACCTGTTCGGCCGACAGCCCGCCCTCGCGGACCACGCGCTCGTGGCTTTCGACGCACATGCCGCAGCCGTTGATGGCCGAGACGGCGAGGGCCCACAGCTCGAAGTCCAGCTTTTCGACGCCGGGGCGGCCGATGACGTTCATCCGCAGCCGTGCGGGCATCTTGGCGTAGTCGCCTTCGACCATGTGCACGAAGCGATAATAGATATTGTTCATGCCCATGATCGCGGCGGCGGCCTTGGCGGCCTCCAGAGCTTCGGGCGACAGGACGGCCTGGTATTCGGCCACGATGGCGCGCGTGACGTCGTCGTTGCGCGCGGCGAGGGCCGAGGCCACGAAGGTGCCGGCCAGCTGCTGCGGCGACAGGGTGATGTCGTTGGCCAGGGACCCCAGGTTGAGCTTCAGATCCTTCGCGTAATCCGGAAGGCGTTCCTTGAGCGATTCGATCGACATGGCGGACAGACCTGCTGGGCGGAGGAACCCGGTCGGCCGGGCGGGCGGTCGCGGGAAGGCTCCGGCAAATGGAAAATCGGGGGACGGGCGTTTGCCGTCATCGTTTTCGGGGCGTCGCCGCGCGGCGATCGGCGCCCGTCGCGGGCGGGGCCCGCGTTCCGCCTGTCCGGGACCCCGGACAGGCGGCGTGGGCCGGCCATGCGGCCGGACCGTCCTGATCGGGAGGGATCAGGGCTTCAGGAAGGCTTCGCCCTGCTTCCAGTTGCACGGGCACAGCTCGTCGCTCTGCAGCGCGTCCAGGATGCGCAGGACTTCCTGCGGGTTGCGGCCGACCGACAGGTCGTTGACGCTGACATGGCGGATGATGCCTTCCGGGTCGACCAGGAAGGTCGCGCGGTTGGCGACGCCCGCCGTCGGCGACAGGACGCCCAGGGCCGTCGACAGCTCGCGCTTGATGTCGGCCAGCATCGGGATCTGAAGGCCCTTGAGGTCTTCATGGTGCAGGCGCCAGTTCAGGTGCACGAACTCGCTGTCGATCGACACGCCGTAGACCACGGTGTCGCGATCCTTGAACTCGCCGGCCAGCTTGCCGAAGGCGACGATCTCGGTCGGGCAGACGAACGTGAAATCCTTCGGCCAGAAGAAGACCAGCTTCCACTTGCCCGCATCGGTCTTGTCCGAAATCTGGACGAAGTCGCCCTTCAGCCCTTCCGGGCCGCCGGGAACGGCCGCCAGATCGAATTCCGGAAATTTATCGCCGACTGTCAGCATCGGTTTGCTCCCTTGCATAAATGGTCGTGACCGCGGCCCGCACGGGGCGGTCGCGGCCTGGCCTTTATTCTATGGCTCCGAAGCCGATATCATGCCAATGAATAATTTATATCCAGACGATTGAAGAAATCGATGACGCCACTGCCTTCGGCCCAGCAACTGCGCTATCTGATCACCCTGGCGGAACTGCGGCATTTCGGCCGTGCCGCGCAGGCCTGCGCCGTGACGCAATCCACGCTGTCGGCGGGCATCCTGGCGCTGGAGCGGCAGCTGGATATTCAGCTGCTGGACCGCAATGTGGGCAAGCGCGTGGTCTTTACCCCCATCGGGGACGAGGTGGCGGCGCGGGCGCGCTTTGCGCTGGAGGCGTTGCAGGCGGTGCAGGATGTCGCCGATGCCTCTCGCGCGCCGATGACGGGGCTGCTGCGGATCGGGGTGATTCCGACCATCGGCCCCTTTGTGGTGCCGGGGCTGGTGGCGCGGCTGCGCCGGCATTTTCCGCAGATCCGCCTGTCGGTGAACGAGGATCTGACGGGCAACGTGCTGGACAAGCTGGCGCTGGGCCGGCTGGACCTGGTGCTGCTGGCCATGCCCTGCCCGTGCGAGGGGGCGGAGATGCTGCCTTTGTGGCGGGATGAATTCATGCTGGTGCTGCCGGCCAATCATCCGCTGACGGCGCTGGAGTCGATTCCGGTGGAGCGGATCGCCGGCGAGCGGATGGTGCTGCTGGAAGACGGGCATTGCCTGCGCGACCAGACGCTGGCGCTGTGCCGGCAGGACCGTGGCTGGACCAGCACGGAGGGCGAGGAGGAATTCGTCGTGACCTCGCTCTATACACTCGTCGAGATGGTGGCGGACGGGCTGGGGATCGCGCTGCTGCCGCGTCTGGCGGTGGAGTCGGGCATCCTGCGGGACCTGCCGGTGGTGATGCGGCCGGTAACGGGTTGCCAGGCCTGGCGGACCATCGGGCTGGGCTGGCGTGCCCGGTCGCCGCGTGCGGGCGATTTCCGCCTGCTGGCGCCGCATGTGCGTCCGCCGGGGCTCGAAGCCCCGGTTGTGGAGTGAAAATGGCGCTCCGGAGGGCCGAAAAGGGGGGCGGATGGTTGACTCGGGGGCGCCTGACCGGTATTCGGCCCGTCTTCGCGGTTTACCGCCGCCAGTGAGGGTCGGGTCATGAAGATCAGAAACAGCCTGAAGTCGGCCAAGGTTCGTGACAAGGACTGCCGTGTGGTCCGTCGTCATGGCAAGGTCTATGTCATCAACAAGAAGAATCCCCGCATGAAGGCCCGTCAGGGCTGAATGTCGCGGGCGGCCTTGGCCGTACCGTTCTTTTTGGGTGACGCGAAAACCCGCGCCCGTCCCCGGTTTCCGGGCGGTTGGCGCGGGTTTTCGCGCGTACGTGCCCTGCTGGCCGCTCTCGTGTGGCTGGGGGGTGCATTGCCCGCACTGGCCGAGGCGCCCGTTGGTGGCGCCGCGCCAGCGCCGGCCGCGCCCGGCGTGGCCGGGCATCCGGCCCATTCCGACCCTGCTGCGACTCCGGACCTTTCGGCGTTGACCGCCCAGCTGGCGGCTGCGTCCTCGCGCGCGGCGGCGGCGGATCTGGAAGTGCGGCTGGAGCAGGCGCGGCGGCATGCGCTGTCCCCCACCACGCGCCTGTTGCAGCGCGGGGCCCAGGCGCATCTGGTCGAAGGCAAGGCGCTGGCCGCGGTCGAGGATCTGGACGATGCGCTGGTGTTGCAGCCGGATGTCGCGATCCTGTGGCGCGACCGGGCGCAGGCGCGGCTGGCGGCGCGCGACCTGACCGGGGCGATCACCGACCTGGGCGTGGCCCTGCAGCGCGACGGGCAGGATGCGGTGGCGTGGCGGCTGCTGTCGGCGGTCGAGGAACAGCGCGGCGACTGGCAGGCGGCCGAGCGGGCCTGGCAGCGCGTGATGGCGCTGGACCCGATGGTCGAGGGTGGCCGCGCCAAGGGCGAGCAACTGCATCTGAAGGCGTTCGGCCGCCCTACCTGATGGGCGGCGGGGCTGCCCGGGTGCCCGCTGCGACACGTAACTGTCGCGATTCCCGACATTTTATGCCATACTGGCCAGCATGATCGAGCAGGCCGCACGTGGAACGATAACGGGCGGGCGCCGGGCTGCCGGGCCGGTGCCGGATCGCGCGTCGCTGCGCGCGATGGCGCTGGCGCATCTGGCCCGTTTCGGTACCACCCGCGCCGGGCTGACGCAGGTGCTGGAGCGCGCCGTGCAGCGCTGGGCCCGGCGTGCCGTCGAGGGCGGGGCCCTGTCGGAAGATGTGGAGGCCCGGGCCGCCCCGCTGGGGGCCGTGATCGAACGGGTGGTGGCCGACATGGTGGCCCTGGGGGCGGTGGACGACGCGGCCTTTGCCGGGTCGCGCGCCCGGTCGCTGACCCGCTCCGGCCGGTCGCGGCGCGCCGTGCAGGCGCATCTGGCCGCGCGCGGGGTGGAGGCGGAAATGGTCGGCACCGTGCTGGATGAAACGCTGGGGGCGCGGGGGCAGGACGGGCAGGAGATGGAGCTGGCGGCGGCCCTGATCTTTGCGCGGCGGCGCCGGGCCGGGCCGTTCGCCCCTGTGACTGCGGGGGACGATGCGATGCCGGGCGGCGACGGGGCGGTGCGCCGCCGCAAGGCGCTGGATGCCATGGCCCGGGCCGGGTTCGGCCGCGCGACGGCCGAGGCGGCGCTGGACATGGACCCCGAGGAAGCCGAGGACCGGATCATCCGGATGAAATCGGCGTGAGGGCGGGGAGCGTGGCCCGGGGAACGGGCAAGGCCGCGCGGGGGCTGCTATTGTGCGGCCTGTTGCCGCTGGCGGCCTGTGGCGGCGGGAGTGGCAGCGGCCATGGCTGGAACGGGGCCTTGCAGTGCGCGCCCTATGCGCGCTCGGTCACCGGGTTGCAGCTGAGCGGTGCCGCCGCCGGCTGGTGGCGGCAGTCGGAAGGCGCGTATGCCCATACCCGGGTGCCGGCGCCGGGCGAAGTGCTGGTGTTTCGGGCCACCCACCGATTGCCGGACGGGCATGTCTCGGTCGTGCGGCAGGTGCGCGGGTCGCGGGCGATCCTGGTCGACCAGGCGAACTGGGTGCCCGGACGCATCGATCATGGCATCCCGGTGGTCGATGTCTCACGCGCCAATGACTGGTCGGCGGTGCGGGTCTGGTGGCAGCCGGTTCACAGCATGGGTAAAAGCGTCTATCCGACATATGGGTTCATCTCGCGCGACCTGCCCGACCGTCCGTCTCCGGACGCGTGACGGGGCGCGGGGCGAGGGGGCGCTTGCAAGGCGGGCCTCGCGGTTCCATGTCATGTCGGGATCATCGGGACGGATCGGTGTCGGCCCGGAAGCCGGCGGCGCCACGGCGCGGAAACGAGGGTGTGTGTTATGGGTAGCTTGAGCATCTGGCACTGGCTGATCGTCCTGGCGGTGGTGCTGGTCCTGTTCGGTGGCGGCGGCAAGATCAGCACGCTGATGGGCGACGTCGCGCGCGGCGTGAAATCGTTCAAGAAGAACATGGCCGACGACGAGAGCATGGAAAACACGAATGCGGGGCCGGGGGGGCATATTGCCCCGCCGGGGCCGGCGGCCGGCGCGCAGCGCGATGCCAGCTACTCGGCGCCGGGCCGCCCTTCCGGTTCTTCCACCCCCTGAGCCTGGGGACGGGCGAACGATTCAGGATCATTTTCCGATATGGACCAGATGACGAAGACCGGTCTGTGGGTCGATGCGGTGCAGGACATCATCGCCGCCGGCCGGCGGATGGACCGGTTCGGCTGGGTGCCTGCCACCGCCGGCAATATCAGCCGGCGCCTGCCGGACGGGCGGATCGCGATCACGCGGTCGGGCGGGCACAAGGGGTTTCTCGCACCCGACGGCGTGATCGAGGTCGGGATGGACGGCAGGGCGGTGCAGCCGGGCGACCGGCCCAGCGCAGAGACCCTGCTGCATTGCCAGCTCTACGCGCACGACCCGGCCATCGGGGCGGTGCTGCATGGCCATTCCGTGGCTTCGACCGTGCTGTCGATGGCGGCCGGGGATGCCATCACCCTGTCGGACTATGAAGTGCAGAAGGTGTTCGCGGGGCAGACTACCCACGATGCCAGCGTGCGCGTGCCCGTATTCGACAATGACCAGGACATTGCGCGGCTGTGCACCGTCGTGGCGCCTGAGCTGGGGCGGATGCCGGCGGGATACGTGATTCGCGGCCACGGCGTGTATGTGTGGGGCGCCACCATGGACGTGGCGCTGGCGCGGCTGGAAGGGCTGGAATTCCTGCTGGCCTGCGAACTGGAAAAGAGGAAGCTCGGCCGATGAGTCGCCTGACCGTCTATCGCGACGACGATCCGGGCCGCATCGTGCTGCGCACGGAAAACGCACCGGATATTGCCGAAGCCCTGCGCGGAATCGGCGTGCGCTTCGAACGCTGGGAGAGCCCGGTGGTGCCGGAGCCCGATGCCGCGCCCGAGGCGGTGCTGGAGGCCTATCGCCCCTATCTGGACGAGCTGATGGGCGAGACGGGGGCGGGATCGGCCGATGTGGTGCGCATCACGACCCGGACGCCGAACCTGGCCGAGCTGCGCGCGAAATTTCTCTCGGAACATATCCATAGCGAGGACGAGGTCCGGTTCTTCGTCCATGGCTGGGGCAATTTCGTGCTGCACGTGGCGGGCAGCGTCTATGACGTGCATTGCGTCGCGGGCGACCTGATTTCGGTCCCTGCCGGGATTCCGCACTGGTTCGATGCCGGGCTGGAGCCCGATGTCGTGGCGCTGCGGGTGTTTACCGACAGGACCGGCTGGATCGCCCAATATACGGGCGACGATATCGCCCTGCGCTTTCCGGCAGCTTGAGGAGCGGATAACGGTGGCCGAAGCGGCAACGCACGCGGATGGAATCGACTCCGTCCTGCTGGATATCGAAGGTACGACCATTCCGGTCGCTTTCGTGCACAAGGTTCTCTTTCCCTATGCCCGCAAGGCGATGCCCGGGCTGCTTGCCCAGCGCGCCAACGACCCGGTCGTGCGCGCGGCGGTGGCCGAGATCGCGGCGCTGGCCCCCGGCGTGGACCCGCTGGAGCAGCTGAATGCCTGGATGGACCGGGACGAGAAGATCGGGCCGCTGAAAGTCTTGCAGGGACTGGCCTGGGAGGAAGGGTATCGCACCGGCGCGTTGCAGGCGGTGCTGTATCCCGACGTGCTGCCGGCCCTGCGGTCCTGGCATGCGGGCGGGGTGCATCTGGCGGTCTATTCCTCGGGGTCCGAGGCGGCGCAGCGGCTGATCTACGGTCATACGACCGAGGGCGATGTGTGCAGCCTCTTCGACGGGTTCTACGATCTGCGGATCGGCGGCAAGCGCGAGGCGGACAGTTATCGCATCATCCTGTCCAAGGCCGACTGGGTGCCCGGGCGTACCCTGTTCCTGTCCGATATCGTGGCCGAGCTGGATGCGGCGGCGGCGGCGGGGGTGTGGACCTGCCAGCTCGCCCGGCCGGAGGACGGCACCAGCCCCGGCAATGCGCATCCGGTGGCCATGACGCTGGGCGATGTGACGCGTCTGTTCGCCCTGCCCGACATGCCATGAAGGCGCATCTGCATACGAGCTGGCGCCATATCCCCGACGAGGCGCGGGGCATGGCGGCGGCGCTGGGCAATTTCGACGGCGTGCATCTGGGCCATGCCCATCTGCTGCATACGCTGCATACCGCGCGGCCCGACCTGGGGCTGGCGGTGGTGACGTTCGAGCCCCATCCGCGCGAACTGTTCCGCCCGCAGGACCCGCCCTTTCGCCTGACCCTGGCCGAGGAGCGGCTGGCCGCGCTTTCGGCGCTGGGTGTGCGCCATGTCTTCCAGATTCCCTTCGATGCCGCCTTCAGCGCCATGACGGCCGAGCGGTTCGTGACCGGGGTGCTGGATGAGGGGCTGGGCCTGAAGCATGTGGCCTGCGGCGCCGATTTCGCCTTCGGTCATCGCCGGGGCGGCAATGCCGCGTTCCTGGCCGAGCGGGCCGAGGAGCTGGGGATCGGGATGACGACGGTGCCCGCCCTGGCCGACAAGGGTGGCCCCTATTCCTCGACGCGCATTCGCCGGCTGTTGCAGGATGGCTATCCCGAGCGCGCCGCCGAGGAGCTGGGACGCCCCTGGGCGATCCGGGGCGTGGTGCAGCATGGCGACAAACGCGGCCGGCTGCTGGGCTTTCCGACCGCCAACGTGCCGCTGGGCCGGCATCTGGAACCCGCGCGCGGGGTCTATGCCGTGACGGTGCGGCTGCCGGGCGGGCAGGCCTGGCCGGGGGTGGCCAATATCGGCCGCCGCCCGACGATCAACGACGGGCAGGAAAGCCGGCTGGAAGTGCATCTGCTGGATTTCGAGGGGGATCTGTACGGGCAGACCCTGTCGGTGGCGCTGCATACCTTGCTGCGCGAGGAGCGTCGTTTCGACGGGCTGGATGCGCTGAAGGCGCAGATCGCCGAGGATGCGGCGACGGCCCGGACCTACCTCGACCGCTTGGCGTGGGCGGGCGCCTGATCCTGCCCGCGCCTGACCCCCGTGCTTGACCATCGGGTGCGTGGCTCCGCATAAGGTTGGGGCCGCGAGGGGAGGGAATGATCCTCCCGTCACATCTTTGTCCATTGTCGCCAGCAGCCAGAAATTCAGGGTCATGACCGAGTCGAAGTCACAGGATCTCTATCGGGATACGGTATTCCTGCCGAAAACCAGCTTCCCCATGCGGGGCAGCCTGCCGAAGCGGGAGCCGGAGATTCTGGCGCACTGGGCGGATAGCGGCCTGGACCGGCTGCTGCGCGCGCAGGCCGAGGGTCGGCCGTCCTTCATGCTGCATGACGGGCCGCCCTATGCGAACGGCAACCTGCATATCGGCCACGCGCTGAACAAGATCCTGAAGGATGTGGTCAACCGCGCCCATCGCATGGCCGGTTTCGCGGTGCATTACCGCCCGGGCTGGGACTGCCACGGCCTGCCGATCGAATGGAAGATCGAAGAGGAATATCGCAAGTCGGGGCGCGACAAGGATTCGGTGCCGGTTCTTCAGTTCCGCGCCGAATGCCGTGCCTATGCCGCGAAATGGGTTGGCATCCAGGCTGCCGAATTCCGCCGCCTGGGTGTGCAGGCCGAGTGGGACGAGCGGTATGCGACGATGGATTTTTCCTCGGAAGCGACGATCGCCGAGGAAATCGGCCGCTTTCTGCTGAACGGGCTGCTGTATCGCGGCCTGCGCCCGGTGATGTGGAGCCCGGTGGAGAAGACGGCCCTCGCCGAGGCCGAGATCGAATATCGCGACCATGAATCGACGACGATCCATGTCGCGTTTCCCTTCATCCACGACCCCACGCCCGCGCACACGTTGCAGGATGTCTCGGCCGTCATCTGGACGACCACGCCGTGGACCATCCCAGGCAACCGTGCCATCGCCTTCGGGCCCGAGATCACCTATGCGGTGCTGCGCGTGGACGGGGTGACCGACAGCGCGCTGCTGGAGCCGGGCGCGCGCCTGCTGGTGGCCGAGGCGCTGATCGCGCCGTTCTGCGCCGCTGCCGGCATCACCGAGCATTATGTGCTCTACACCCTGCCGGGCGAGGCGCTGACGGGTGCGATCTGCGCCCATCCGCTGCGCGGCGCGGGCTACGATTTCGACGTGCCGCTGCTGGGCGGGGATTTCGTCACCACCGATGCCGGCACCGGGCTGGTCCACATGGCGCCGGCGCATGGCGAGGACGATTTCGCCCTGTCGGTGGCGAACGGGGTCGAGGTGCCGGAACTGGTGCTGGATGACGGGCGCTATGCCGAGTGGGTGCCGCAATTTGCCGGCACCCATGTCTTCAAGGCTGCCGACCCGGTCTGCGCGGCCCTGACGCAGGCGATGGTGCAGGCCAACGAGTCCGGCGCGGCGCCGGCCGGCCTGGTTGCGCGGTCGACGCTGGTCCATTCCTATCCGCATTCCTGGCGGTCGCGCGCGCCGGTGATCTATCGCGCCACGCCGCAATGGTTCATCCGCATGGATGGCGAGGGGCAGTTGCGGGCCCGCGCCCTGCGCGCGCTGGAGGATGTGACCTTCGTGCCCGCCCAGGCGCGCAATCGCCTGACCTCGATGGTGGCCGGGCGCCCGGACTGGTGCATCAGCCGCCAGCGGGCCTGGGGCGTGCCGATCGCGGTGTTCGTCGAGAAGCGGAGCGGTGAGGTGCTGCGCGACCCGGCGGTGATGCAGCGCGTGGTGGACGCGTTCCGCACCGAGGGGGCGGATGTCTGGTACAGCGCGCCGGCCAGCCGCTTCCTGGGCAATGGACGCAACCCCGACGATTACGAGCAGGTGTTCGATATCGTCGATGTGTGGTTCGAAAGCGGGTCGACCCATGCCTTCGTGCTGGGGCGCGACGGGATGCCGTTCCCGGCCGATCTGTATCTGGAAGGGTCGGATCAGCATCGCGGCTGGTTCCAGTCCTCGCTGCTGGAAAGCGTGGGCACGCGCGGGATCGCGCCCTATCGGGCGCTGGTGACGAACGGCTTCGTGCTGGACGAGCAGGGCCGCAAGATGTCCAAGTCGCTGGGCAACGTCGTGGCGCCGCAGGATGTGAACGACTCGCTGGGTGCGGATATCCTGCGCCTGTGGGTGATGAATTCCGACACCAACGAAGATCTGCGCATCGGCAACGAGATCCTGAAGCAGCAGGGCGAGCTCTATCGCCGGCTGCGCAACACGCTGCGCTGGCTGCTGGGCGCGCTGGACGGGTTTGCCGATGCCGAGCGCGTGCCCTACGAGCAGATGCCCGAGCTGGAGCAGTGGGTGCTGCATCGCCTGACCGAGCTGGGTGCGCAGATCGGCCGCGCGGTCGAGACGCATGAATGGGTCGGCGTCTATGCCGCCGTGCACGGGTTCTGCGCCACCGACCTGTCGGCCTTCTATTTCGACGTGCGCAAGGATGCGCTCTATTGCGACGGTGTGGACAGCCTGCGCCGCCGGGCCGCCCGCACGGTGCTGGACCATCTGCATCGCTGCCTGTGCACGTGGCTGGCGCCGGTGCTGGTCTTTACCGCCGAGGAAGCGTGGACGGCGCGGTTCGGCGAGGCCGAGAGCGTGCATCTGCAATCCTTCCCGTCCCTGCCCGAGGAATGGATCCGCCCGGACCTGGCCGATCGCTGGGCGACGCTGCGGGGCGTGCGCCGGGTGGTGACGACCGAGATCGAGGCGGCCCGGCGCGGCGGCATCGTGGGGTCGTCGCTTCAGGCGGCGCTGGACCTGAAACTGTCCGAGGAAGAGGCCGCGCGCTTCGCCGATGTCGACTGGTGCGAGCTGGCCATCGTGTCGCAGGCGTCGATCACGGTGGAACCGGGGGCGGCGTCGATCTTCCTCTCCGGCGGGGCCGAGGGGGAAGAGCGGGACGGCGGGGCGGTCGGTGCCCATGGCGTGCCGTCGATCTCGGCGGCGTCGGGGCATAAATGCGCCCGCTGCTGGAAGGTGCTGGACGAGGTGGGAAGCCATGCCGCCCATCCCGAACTGTGCCTGCGCTGCGTCGCGGTCGTCGACGCGCGGGCCAGCGCATGAGCGAGGCCGTGCTGGGTGCCGGGGCTTCCCGGCCGGCCTTGCGGTGCCGTGTCATCGGTGCCGCGCTGTTCCTGTTCGTCCTGCTGCTGGATCAGGGCAGCAAATACTGGATTCTGCACGGGCTGGACCTGCCGGACCGGGTTTCGGTTCCCGTGCTGCCGTTTTTCAGCCTGACCATGGTGTGGAACCACGCCATCACGTTCGGCATGCTGGGTGGCCTGGGGGGAATGGGGCGGGTCGTCTTCACGGTCATGGCGCTGGCGGTGGTGCTGGGGCTGACGATCTGGCTGGCGCGGACGAATCGGCCCTGGGTGGCCGCGGGACTGGGTACGGTCATGGGCGGGGCGATCGGCAATGTGATCGACCGGCTGCATTACGGCGCGGTGGTCGATTTCGTGCACCTGCATGCGTACGGGCATAGTTTCTATGTGTTCAACCTGGCCGATGCCGCGATCGATTGCGGCATCGCCATTTTGCTGTTCGATAACCTGACCGAGCGGCGCGGCCTTGCCGGAACCGGGCAGGAGCGGTAGAAAGCGAAGCATGGCGCCCCTATTCCCTCGTCTGGTTCCGTTCGCACTTCTGCTGTCGGGCGGAGTCCTTCTTGCCGGTTGCTCCGGCTCGGACCTCAATCGGGCCTTCGGCCTGGAACGCGATTCGCCGGACGAGTATACGGTGACGACGCGCGCCCCGCTGTCGATGCCGCCGACCCAGGAACTGGCGGTGCCGCACAGCGATTCGTCGCGGCCGCAGGACGAGAGCCCGAGATTGCAGGCGCTTGAGACCCTGTCGCCCAACGTTGCGCTGCAGGGCGCCGACGGCACGCCCAGCGCGGGCCAGGCCGCGCTGGTGAACGAGGCCGACGCGGCCTCGGACAGTTCCGACAAGGGCGAGCTGGGCCAGGCGGGGCAGGGCTTTATCAACCAGCTGATGTTCTGGAACGGCGGGGGAGCCGGCGGCGAGGTGGACGGCGAGGCCGAGAATCGCCGTCTGCGCCAGAACGCGGCGCTGGGCAACAGCCCGACCCAGGGCGCCACGCCGACCGTCAAGAGCACGGCCCCCGGCAAGTAGGACCGGATGCTCCGGCCGGTCAGCCGGCCGGGATGGACAGGGGACCGGCCGTGGCCGGTCCTTTTTCATTTGGCCCTGGCTCCGCCCTGTCCCCTCACTGAAAAGGACTTCGTCCCGCTGGGGCGGATGGTCTAGCCTGATCGCATGAGTGATTCGTCCAGCCTGCCCGCCCGACCGGTGATCCGGCGTCTGTCGGAACAGGTGGTCAACCGCATCGCGGCGGGCGAGGTCATCGAACGCCCCGCCGCCGCGTTGAAGGAACTGGTCGAGAACGCAATCGATTCCGGCGCGCGGCGGATCGCGATCCTGCTGGAACAGGGCGGGATCAACCGCATCGAAGTCGTCGATGACGGGTGCGGGATGACGCCGGACGACCTGATGCTGGCGGTCGAGCGGCATTGCACGTCGAAACTGCGCGACGAGACGCTGGTGCGGATCGAAACCCTGGGCTTTCGGGGCGAGGCGCTGCCCTCGATCGGGGCGGCGGCGCGGCTGGCGGTGACGTCGCGCCCGCATGGGGCCGACAGTGCGTGGCGGGTGACGGTGGAAGGCGGGGTGGTGGGCACGCCCGCGCCCTGCGCCGGCACGGCCGGGACCCGCGTGGTGGTGGAGGACATGTTCTTTGCCACGCCCGCGCGGCGCAAATTCCTCAAGAGCCCCCGGGTCGAGGGCGGCCATGCCGACATTACGGTGCGCCGGCTGGCGCTATCGGTGCCGCATGTCGCCTTTCGCCTGCAACTGGACGACCGGGTGGTGTTCGACCTGCCGGCGCAGGACATGGCGGACCGGGTGGCGGCGATCCTGGAGACCGAGGGCGCGGACGGGATGCTGGCGGTCGAGGGCGTGAAGGGCGACCTGGTGCTGACCGGTTTTGCCTGCGGCCCGTCGGTGCATCGGGCGACGGCTGCCGGGCAGATCCTGCTGGTCAATGGCCGGCCGGTGGTCGATCCGGTGCTGCGCACGGCGGTGCGTGTCGGCTACCGGCATGTGATCGAGCATGGGCGGCATGCGGTAGTGGCGCTGTCGCTGACCATTCCGCCCGACATGGTCGATGTGAACGTCCACCCGGCCAAGACCGAGTTGCGTTTTGCCGACCCGGCCGCCGTGCGCGGACTGGTGATCGGGGCGCTGGGCCGTGCGCTGGGCGGAGGCGCGGGCGTGGCCGGGGTACGGCCGGGACTGTTGCAGTCACGGCCGTCGGCGCCGGCGCGGATCTGGTATCCGCCGGCCGATCCCGCGCCTGCGCGGCCGGGGGTGCCGGTGTTTGCGGCGCCGGGGCCGGCGGGGTTCTCGGGCGCGCGACTCGATCTGGGCGACCGGCCGGCGGCGCGCGTGCTGGACGCAGCCTTGCCGGTTGCGCCGCCTCCATCGGGGAAGGGCGCCGGCCCGGCGGCGGTGGAGGATCGGGCCGTGCTGGCCGATCCGGCGGATTATCCGCTGGGCGCGCCGGTGGCGCAGGTGATGGGCACCTATGTGATCGCGGTGTCGGGTGACGGGGCGCTGGTGCTGGTGGACCAGCATGCCGCGCACGAACGGCTGACGCACGAGCGGCTGCGCGCCCAGTACCTGGACGGGACCCTGCGTGCCCAGCGCCTGCTGCTGCCCGAAGTGGTGACGCTGCCGCGCGGCGGGGCGGAGGCGGTGCTTTCGCGTGCCGGGACGCTGTCGGCCCTGGGGGTGGAGATCGAGCCGTTCGGCGGCGATGCGGTGCTGGTGCGAGCACTGCCGGCGCTGCTGGGCACCGACGATCCGGCCGGGCTGCTGCGCGACATGGCCGAGGAAATGGCCGAGGACGATCTGGCCGGACCGGACGAGGTCCAGGCGCTGGACGGGCGGCTGGATGCCATCCTGGCCCGCATGGCCTGTCATGGCAGCGTCCGGGCCGGGCGGAGCCTGACGCGGGCGGAGATGGACGCGCTGCTGCGCGACATGGAACGGACCCCGCGCGCCGGCACCTGTTCGCACGGGCGGCCGACCTGGCTGAAGCTGAGCCGCGCGGACCTGGAGAGCCTGTTCGGCCGGCGATAGGCGGCGCGCCGGGCCGCGACGGGTGGAAAACGCGGGGCTGCTTCAACGTCAGCGCGGGGCCCGGGTTGCGTAAAGCGCTGAAAACCGATGCTGCTCGGGAGAACGTGAGCGGTGCGTGGCTGGTCTCGGTGCCGGAACGGGGATAGGCTTCGCCATCTTTCACGGACGATGAGACCGACGTGCATCCCATCCTGCTCTCCCTGGTCACGTATCTGCCGCTGG
Organism: Gluconacetobacter takamatsuzukensis; assembly: GCF_014174275.1. Classification (GTDB taxonomy): domain Bacteria; phylum Pseudomonadota; class Alphaproteobacteria; order Acetobacterales; family Acetobacteraceae; genus Gluconacetobacter; species Gluconacetobacter takamatsuzukensis. The sequence continues at coordinate 125,135 of NZ_JABEQK010000001.1, forward strand.
GCGGCGCGCTTGCCATCTTCCTGATGCGCGGCACCTCCGAGGCGATCGAGACCGCATCGCGATGGGTGGCCCTGTGGACCAGCCTGCTGGTCTTTGCGCTGTCGGTGGTGATCTGGGCCGAATTCGATCCGCAGGTGCCGGGCTTCCAGTTCGTGCAGCAGGCGGACTGGGCGGCCTCGTTCGGCGTGTCGTACCATACCGGGGTCGACGGGATCAGCCTGCTGTTCGTGCTGCTCTCGACCTTCCTGACCCCGCTGGCGGTGATCGGCGGCTGGAAGCTGGTGACGACGAGGGTGCGCGACTACATGGTCGCGCTGCTGCTGCTGGAAACCACGTTGGTCGGCCTGTTTTCGGCGCTGGACCTGGTTCTCTTCTACGTGTTCTACGAGGCGACGCTGATCCCGGGCAGCCTGATGATCGGCGTGTGGGGCGGCCCGAAACGGGTCTGGGCCTCGATGCAGTTCTTCCTGTTCACCTTCGGCGGTTCGCTGTTCATGCTGCTGGCGCTGCTGGCGATGTGGACCATGACGGGGACCACCGACATTCCCGTGCTGATGCACGCGAATTTCGCGCCCGCCATGCAGTGCTGGCTGCTGCTGGGCTTTATCCTGGCCTTCGGGGTGAAGCTGCCGCTGTTCCCGCTGCATGCGTGGCTGCCGGATGCCTATACCGAGGCCCCGACCCCGACGACGGCGCTGCTGTCGGGCGTGCTGTCCAAGGCCGGTGCATACGGGTTGCTGCGTTTCGGGGTGCTGATGTTCCCCGACGCGGCCCGGCTGTTCGCGCCCTATGTGCTGACGCTGGGCGTGATCGCCGTCATCTACGCCGCCATCGTCGCGCTGGCGCAGACGGACATGAAGCGGTTGATCGCCTATTCCTCGTTCTCGCACATGGGGGTGATCGCGGTCGGGCTGTTTACCCTGACGCCCGAGGGCATCGACGGTGCGATCTTCCAGATGTTGTCGCACGGGGTGATCATCACCGCGCTGTTCTTCTGCGTGGCTGCCGTGTCGTGGCGGGCCGAGACGCGGTCGATCGACGCGTTCTCGGGCGTTGCGCACAAGATGCCGGTGCTGGCGACGCTGGGCATGCTGTTCGTCATGGCCAATATCGGCCTGCCGGGCACCGGTGCCTTCGTCGGCGAATGGCTGGTGATGGTGGGGGCGATCCATGTCTCGTTCTGGATCGCGTTCCTGGCGGGCAGCAGCATGATCCTGGGCGCGGTCTACATGCTGGTGCTTTATCGCCGGGTGATGTTCGGTGCGCCCGGGCGCGGGGTGGTGGCGATGCTGCGTGACCTGACCGGGCCGGAACTGGCGGTGCTGGTTCCGTGCGCGCTGGTCACGCTGTGGATGGGTATTCATCCGACCAGCTTCCTGCGGGTGTTCGACCCGGCGGTCGTCAATGCCGTCTCGGCCCCCCAGGCCCAGGCGGCCGCGGCGCCGGTGCATCTGGCGGCCCGCTGACCGGCTGACCTTTCTTGTTTGCTGATCCATCCTGAAGGCTGGGTGGCGTACAGGGCGTGGCGGATTTCCGCCGCGCCGTGTTTCGTTCGAGGGGGCGGTGGTGCCCCGGCGAACGAGCGGCCGGATGATGTCCCGTGACGATAGCGCAATGGACTCCGTTCACGCTCTTGCGATATAGCGCCGTTATTGATATCGATAATCAATCGTTTTTGGGAGCGCGCGCGGGGAGCGACGGGGCTGTCTGCCGTCGATCTGGTGTCCTTGCGAGGGAGAAGATCGTCGAGCTTCCGGGTGCCCGGGCCGGCGGCGGTGCGGGGTTGCTGCGCAGGTCCCGAGCGGGCTGAAGGCAGGGGGCCGGGTGCCTGCGCGACTGCGACTGTCGAGGATGGTCCGCGGACCGGCCTGCCGGGTTACATTCCGGATTCGATCCGGAACCGGCTTTGTCGGCAGCCTCGGTCCTGGTTTTCGGGCGGCTTTGGGTATGAACTGGTCTGATCTGATCGGGGTAGAGGAAGCGGTATGAATGTTCGGCTTTCTGAAACGTAGTCTGGGGGATGCGGGGGCGACGCTTGCCGCCCTCGATCGGTCGCTGGCGATCATCGAGTTCGATCTGGCGGGGCGGATACTGACCGCGAACAGGAATTTCTGTGAGGCGCTGGGCTATCGGCCGGAGGAACTCCGGGGGCGGCCTCATAGCATTTTTGTCGACCCGGCCTATGCCCGCAGCCCCGAATATGCGGCTTTCTGGGACAAGCTGCGGCGTGGCGAATTCGATGCCAGGGACTATGTGCGCATTGGAAAGGACGGGAGAGAGGTCTTTATCCAGGCATCCTACAACCCTGTGCGCAATTTTTTCGGAAAGCCGTACAAGGTCGTCAAGGTCGCGGTCGTCGTGACCGACGAGGCGATGCGGGCCGCCGATTTCAAGGGCAAGATGGATGCCGTGTCCCGCGCCCAGGCGATCATCGAGTTTACGCCGGATGGCGAGATCCTGGATGCGAACGATCATTTCCTCGAATCCATGTCGTATCGCCTCGACGAGATCCAGGGCCGGCATCACCGGATGTTCGTCGAGCAGGATCTCGCCCGTTCGCCGGCATATACGGCCTTCTGGGAGAAGATGAGAGCGGGCGAATATGTTTCGGCCGAATTCAAGCGCATCGGCAAGGACGGCAAGGTCGTCTGGCTTCAGGCGTCGTACAATCCGATTTTCGACCATCGGGGACGGGTCACGAAGGTCGTCAAGTTTGCGACCGACGTGACCAGCCGGGTCCAGGCCGTGGACGATGTCGCCGACGGGCTGGACAAGCTGGCCGCCAACAGGCTCAGCCATCGTCTGGTCAAGCCGATCGACCCTGCCTACGAGAAGCTGCGTCGCGACTTCAATGCCGCGATGGAGACGCTGGAAAGCACGATGGGGGCGATTTCGGCCTCGGCCGGCAGTGTCGGCAACGGGGCGCAGGAGATCGCTTCGGCATCCAATGACCTGGCCCGGCGGACCGAGGTCCAGGCCGCCAATCTGGAGCAGACCGCGGCGACCCTGGATGAAATCACGAATGCGGTGACGCGGAGTGCGGAGAGTGCCAGGGAGGCGTCCACCTCGGCCTCGGCCGCGCGCGCCGATGCCACGAAATCCGGCGAAGTGGTGCATGAGGCCATTGTTGCGATGGGGGAGATCAGGGGCTCGTCGCAGGAGATTTCCCAGATCATCGGCATGATCGACCAGATCGCGTTCCAGACCAATCTGCTGGCGCTCAATGCCGGGGTCGAGGCCGCGCGTGCGGGCGATGCCGGGCGGGGCTTTGCGGTGGTTGCGTCTGAAGTGCGTACCCTGGCGCAACGTTCGGCGGAAGCTGCCAGGGACATCAAGGGGCTGATTGTCAGGTCCGGCGCCCAGGTCGGGCGCGGGGCGAAGCTGGTCGAGGAGACTGGGGAGGTCCTGGGCGCGATCGTGACGAAGATCTCCCAGATCGACCTGCTGGTGGCCGAGATGGCCATGTCGACCCAGGAGCAGGCGATGGGGCTGGCGCAGGTCAACGCCGCGGTGACGCAACTGGATCAGGTGACCCAGCAGAACGCGGCGATGGTCGAGGAGGCCACGGCCTCGTCCACCAGCCTGGGCCATGAAGCCCAGGAACTCATGAAGCTGATCGGCCAGTTCGAGACCAGGGACCGGACGCGGGTTCTGGAGACCCTGCTGCCCGTCATGGAATCGCGGCCGGCAGCCTAGCGCCCTGTCCGAGGGAGTCCTGGAGGAGTTTCCCGGCGTGCGGGAAGCTAGAGCAGGCCGCCCTGTGCCGCCGCGACGACCTCGCGCGTCAGCGCGTCCAGCAGGCGGGTGCCGATGCGGGCATGCTGCCAGTAGAGCGGCACGTCCAGATGGTGATTCGGCGTCAGGCTGATCAGGCCGCCGGTTCGCAGGTGCGTGGCGACCAGGGGAATAGGGTTCATGCACCAGCCCATTCCTGCCAGGGCGGCGTCGATGAAGCCGTGCGTGGAGGGAATCCAGTGGGTGGGCATGTCCGGTTCGTGCCCGAACAGGGTGCGGGCCCAGCGGGCGTGCAGATCGTCCCGCCGGTCGAAGCGCAGGACCGGGGCCCGCGCCAGGGATGCGGCGTCGACACCCCTGGCAAACCACTGCGCCACGAAGGCGGGCGAGGCCGTGGCGGCATAGCGCAGGGCGCCCAGCGGAACGGTGCGGCATCCCTGGACGGGCGTGTGGTCGGTAGTGACGGCGGCCAGCACATCGCCCGAGCGCAGGCGTTCGGCCGTATGGTCCTCGCCCGCGATCACCAGGTCGACCAGACGGTCGCCCCGCCCGGCAAAGGCGGCGATGGCGGGAATGAACCAGGTGGCCAGGCTGTCGGCATTGACCGCGACGCGGATCGTCGGCGGCCCGGATTCGGCGATCTGGCTGGCCAGTCCCGGCAGGGCGGAGGCCATCTCGCCCTCCAGCAGGCGGACCCGTTCGACATGGGCGCACAGCCGGGCGCCGATCGTGGTGACGCCGCAGGGCTGGCCGCGGACGATCAGCACCGCGCCCAGGCGGTCTTCCAGCGTGCGCACGCGCTGCGACACCGCCGAGGCCGTGACGCCCAGCGCCGCCGCCGCGCGGTCGAAACTGCCTTCGCGCGCGACGGCGGCGACGGCGGCCAGGGCGGCGTAATCCAGCATCCGATTTAGCCTCTCTTAATCCGGTGAAGAGAATTAAGCTGGATTACGCGATCGTCCACCGGCATGGAAGCGGCCATGTTGATTCCTTCCGGCTTTGCCAGCGGGTTCGGCCTTGCGGCCGCCCTGATCGTCGCCATCGGCGCCCAGAACCTGTTCGTCCTGCGTCAGGGATTGCTGCGGCGGCATGTCATGCCCGTGGTGATGTTCTGTACCCTGTCCGACGTGTTGCTGGTTTCGGCCGGTGTGCTGGGGATGGGCGTGATCGTGCAGAAAATGCCCGCGCTGATCTGGGTCATGTCGCTGGGCGGCGCGGTGTTTCTGGCGTGGTACGGGCTTGGCGCGCTGCGGCGCGCGTTTGCCCCCGCCGCGATGGTGGCCGATGGGGGCGGCGGGACGGACAGCCTGGCCGGTACGCTGGGGCGTGCGGCGGCGTTCACGTACCTGAATCCGCATGTCTATCTGGACACCGTGCTGCTGATGGGAGCGGTGGGCGGCGGCCTGCCGGGGGCGGCGCGGCCGCTGTTCGTGGCCGGGGCGGCGACGGCCAGCGTGCTGTGGTTCACCGGCCTGGGATTCGGAGCGCGCCTGCTGCGCCCGATCTTTGCCCGCCCGGCCGCGTGGCGGGTGCTGGACGGGATCGTGGCGGCGGTGATGCTAGGGCTGGCCGGCATGCTGGCGGTGCGCGGGCTTGGCGGCGCGGCGCCGTATCTGGCCACGTGGCACTGGCTCTGAGAGCCTGCCCGTAAATGCGGTCTGGCGGCGATCCGGCGCGCGTTTCCTGCGCGCCGGTGCTCACGGCCACATAGGCCGCTCCACGCCTGTTTCCATGCTCTTCGGGCTGGTCAGGCGCGATCATTCTGTGCTCCGATCGCTGCATGATCGTCCTGTGACGGGGAGTGCGCACGGATGCCTGTCCAGCCATCGGGGCCGTGGTTTGCCGCGCGGCGTTATGGGGTGGGTTCGGGCCTGCCCATCGCATGGCAGGGCTGGGTGACGCTTCTGCTGTTTTTCGGGACGGTCCTGGCCGTTTCGGTGCTGCGGGTCCTCGTGCATTCCGTCATTGTGGTTTTTGCCGAAATCGTCATCATTCCCGTCCTCCTGGCTGTCTTCCTCGTGGTCTGCGCGGCGAAGACGGAGGGGGCTGGAGGTGGCGCTGGGGTGGTGACGACGCGTGACAGCGGCAATGCCGCGTTGGCGGATGCGATGCGGGACGGGGCGATTGTGAGCGGTGCCGGGGCCGGCATGGAGACGGCTGTCGCCACCGGTCCGGCTGGGACCTATGGCTGGCGGCCGGTCGTCATCATGGCGCTGCTGTTCTTCAGCATCGGGTTCGTCACCTGGCTGAACGGGCCGCTGATCACGTTCGTGCAGCTTGCCTTCAGCCTCAGCGACGTCGCGGCCTTTCTTGTCCCTTCATGCTTCTATCTGGCCTATTTCGTGTTTCCCCTGCCGGCCACGCTGCTGGCGCGCCGGACCGGGCTGAAGGCCGGCATGGCGATCGCGCTGATGGTGATGGCGGCCGGCACGGCGCTGTTCGGGGAATGCGTGACCGGGCGCTGGTATCCCGGCGCGCTGGCAGGGTTGGGTGTGATCGGGGCCGGCCTGTCGCTGTTGCAGGTGACGGTCAACCCCTATGTCACGCTGCTGGGGCCGCATGAGCGCGCGGCGCAGCGGATCGCGATCATGGGGACCGCGAACAAGTTTGCCGGCATCCTGGCGCCGCTGGTCTTTGCCGCGCTGGTGATGCGCGATATCGGCGGCATCGCGACGCTGGTGCAGGCCGCGCCCTCGGCGGCGGCGCGGGATGCCGTGCTGGTGCATTTCACCCGCGCGGTGCATGTGCCCTATCTGTCCATGGCCGTGCTGCTGATGGTGATGGCGGTGTGGATCCTGCGCTCGCGCCTGCCGGAGATCGCGATCGGGCCGGAGGTATCCGGGCCGGAAGACGCCCGCGATGGCGGCCTGTTTCTGCTGGCGCTCGGCGTATTCAGCACCTTTCTGTATGTCGGGGTGGAGGTCATGGCCGGGGATGCGATCGGCCTGTATGGCCGGTCCTTCGGCCTGTCGCTGGATGTGACCAAATATTTTACCGCCGTGACCCTGGCGGCGATGCTGGCGGGATATCTGGCCGGCATGCTGGTGGTGCCGCGCCTGGTCTCGCAATTGCGCTACATGGCGTTGTCGTGCGCCATGGGGCTGGGCCTGTGCGGGGCGGCGTGGATGACGACGGGGCTGCCTTCGGTATTGTGCGTGGCGCTGCTCGGCTTTGCCAATGCGATGATCATGCCGGCGCTGTTCCCGGTGGTGATGCGGGCGATGGGGCGGTATGCCGACCATGCCGCGTCGTTGCTGGTCATGGCATTCTGCGGCGGCGGCGTGCTGCCGCAGGTCTTTGTGCATCTGGCGCGACTGAGCGGGGCGCATGCGGCCTTCGTTGCGGTCGCGGCGCCGGCCTATCTGGTCATTCTGGTTTATTGCGGCCTGATGTTGCGTCATGACCGCCGGGCGGCGGCGGTGGCGTGACCTCCCGATAGAACGGGGCGACCGGCTGGACGAAGAGCGCGTCCCGGGCCCTGGGAATCCAGACCCGGTGGCGGCGGAAGAATTCCGCGCCCAGCAGGCTGTGGTCGGTCTGGCCCACCGTCAGGACGGGATTGGAGAAGCGGAAGGGCCCGAGTTCCAGACTGTCGAACCGGTGCAGGAACCGGGTGCCTTTTTCGTCGTCGATTCCGTAGCCGACGCCTTTGCGGTCGCCGGTGAGGTCGGATGTCCTGACGCCTGCCGCGGCGGCATCGTCGGTGGAAATCAGCGTTCGATGCGCGCCGCTGTCGAGAATCGCGTCCATGCCATGGCCGTTCAGCGTGACGTGGACGATGATCTTGGTCTGGTCCCAGCCGTCATGATTGATGGGGACCTTATAATAGGCCCCGGTCCAGTGCGGGATGGCGCCCTTGCAGCCATGGACGTCGTACAGATTGACCCGATGGTTCGGCAGGTCGAAGACGACATCGTAATTGGACAGGAAGTCGGCCCCCAGCAGCCCGACAATGGGGCGGTCGCCGATCATGTGGCCGTCCAGCAGCGTGCCCACGGAGACGAACGATACGTCCGACGCGGTCGCGCTGCCCAGGCCGAGGGTGTGGGCCGTGACGATCGTGCCCGTGGTCTCGCCGCCGACGCCGCGGAGGTGGACCTGCCGGGAACTGGCCTCCAGCCCCAGCCTGTCGATCTGCTGCGGCCAGATGCTGGTGATGACGGCGCCGGTATCGACGATGAGCGCCACCGGATGGCCGTTGAGGGTCGCCTTGACGATGGGCGAGCCCTGCGTGTTCAGGACGTTCAGGTCGCCGACCGAAGCGATGGTGCAGGCGCCGTCATCGGCGCAGGCGCTGAGGACGAAAGGGGTGCAGAGCAGCAGCCCACGCAGGGATCGGAACATGCGGTCAGGTTAGGACGCGCCGTGAAATCCTGACAAGGCGCCAATCGGGACGGGCTGCGCCTTCAGCGTTCCGCATTGCCTGCCCGGGCGAACCAGGGGACCATGCGCCGCAGGGCCTCTTCCAGCCGCTCGGTCGAGACCGCGAAGCTGAAGCGCATGAAGCGATTGCCTTCGACGGGGTCGAAATCCAGCCCGGGCGCGGTGGCCACGCCGGTGTCGGCCAGTAGCCGGGCGCAGAAGGCCAGGCTGTCATTCGTCAGGTGCCCGATATCGGCATAGATGTAGAAGGCGCCGTCGGGCGGGGCAATGCGTTCGATCCCCAGTTCCGGCAGCCGTTCCAGCAGCAGGTCTCGGTTGTGGCGGTACATGCGGACATGGCCCTCCAGTTCCTCGCGGCAGTCGAAGGCCACCAGGCCGGCATGCTGGCTGAGGGAGGGCGGGGTCAGGAACATGCTGCCCACGCGCGCCTGCACCGCCTCGACCAGCGAGGGGGGCGCGACCAGCCAGCCCAGGCGCCAGCCGGCCATGCTGAAATATTTCGAGAAGCTGTTGACCACCAGCGCCTCGGGCTCGTCCTGCAGGATCGAGCGGACCGGCCCGATATAGCTGAGCCCGTGATAGATCTCGTCCGAGACAATGCGGATGCCGCGTTCGCGACAGATATCGACGATGGCCCGCAATTCGGCGTCCGACAGGATCGTGCCGGTGGGGTTGGCCGGGCTGGCGAGGATGACGCCGTCGGGCGGCGGGTCCAGCGCCGCGATGGCGGCGGCCGAAAGCTGGAAGCGTTCGGCGGGGCCGCAGGCGATCTCGACCGGTTCCATATACAGGGCGCGCAATGTGTTGCGGTAGGCGACATAGCCCGGGCGGGCCAGCGCGACCCGCGCGCCGGGCCCGAAGGCGCTGTTCAGCGCCAGGACGAAGGCCGGCGAGGCCCCGCAGGTCAGCCAGATCTGGTCGGGCTGGACGGTCGCGCCATAGGTTTCCAGATAATGGCGGGCGATGCGGGCCTTCAGCGGCGCGCTTTCCCAGTAGCCCATGGCGTCGCTGTCGAGGATGCGATGGGCCTCGGCGATCGCTGCCTTCGGCGCGCCGGTCGAGGGCTGGCCGAATTCCATATGCACGATATCGCGCCCTTCCGCCGCCATCTGGTGGGCCAGGGTGCTGAGCCCGACGGCATGGAAAGGATCGATGCGGGGGATAGTCATCGGGCAGGCCTCGTCCGGGTGGCAGGGCGACCCTTGTGGGCATAATCGCCATGCCGGCCCCCGGCAAGCTGTCGTGCGCCTGTTCGGCCGGGCCTCTAGCGTGCCCGGCCCAGCCCGCGACCGTCCGCGGTGCGCAGGAAGATGCCGGCACGCAGCCGGCCTTCGATTTCCTCGAGCGACAGGCCGCGCGTTTCGGGGACGAAGCGCAGCACGAAGAGGAAGGCCAGGGCGTTGACCAGCCCGAACAGCAGGAAGGTGCCGCCTGCGCCGAAGCCCTGGACCATCGACAGCGTCGTCAGGGAGATCAGCAGGTCGGCGGCCCAATGGGCGGCCGCCACCAGGCCCATGCCCTTGCCGCGCACCGACAGCGGAAAGACCTCGGCTCCGATGATCCAGATCGTGACCGACAGGCTGCCGACATTCAGTACCGCATAGCCCAGCAGGGCCGCCACCATCAGCAGGGGATGGGGCGTACCCGCGGCCTGGCTGTGGAACAGCTCGGCCAGGGCCAGCAGGCACAGGCTGGCCCCGGGGAGGAACCACAGCAGCAGGGCGCGCCTTCCGATGGCCTCGACCGCCCAGTTGCCGAACAGCGTCGCCACGATGATGGCCACCCCGACCGCGACCGAGGTGAGGAGCGCCGAGCCCTCGCCGAACCCGGCGCCGGAGAAGATGGTGGGGGCGTAATAGAGGACGGCATTGATGCCGCTGAGCTGGCAGAGCAGGGCGACGCCGATCGCGGCCACCAGGGCGGGGCGAATCCACGGGCGGCCGAGTTCCGACCACGGGGCCTGATGGTCATGCGCGTCGATGATGCTTTGCAGTTCCTCCTCGGCCGTGTGGTGGCTGGAGCGGACCCGGCGCAGGACAGTTCGCGCCCCTTCGAAATCGCCCCGCATGGCCAGCCAGCGCGGACTGTTGGGCAGGAATGCCATGCCCAGCAGCAGGATCACGGCGGGAATGATCCCGAGCCCGAACATGAGGCGCCAGCTTTCGTGACGCAGCAGGTAGCCGGCGATGAACGAGACCAGGATCCCGGAGACCACCGCGAGCTGGAACAGCCCCACCAGGCGCCCGCGCCGGTGGGCGGGTGCCAGTTCGGAAATATAGAGCGGTACGATCTGCGAGGCCGCCCCCACCGCCAGGCCCAGCACGAAGCGGGCCACGGTGAGCATTCGCGTGCCGTCGGCCAGCGCGGCCACGAGCGTGCCGATGATGAAGATGGCGGCCGCCACCATCACGGTACGCCGGCGCCCGCAGCGGTCGGACAGCGGCGCCGCCCCCAGGCACCCCACCAGCGCGCCGGCGATGATGGCCGAGGTGACGATCTGCTGCCCGCCGATATCGAGATGGAATTGCGGGGTGATCTGCAGCAGGGCCGCCGAGATGATGCCGGTGTCGTAGCCGAACAGGAGGCCGCCAGCGGCGGAAATGCCCGCGATGACGTCGATGAGCAGCTTTGCCTGCGGATTTTCTTTTTCATTCATTCAATTATTTTATGAAGCGAATTCGGAAAAATCAAAGAAAAGCAGGGAATCCGATGCAAAAAAGACGGTAGTCCGGAACGCGTTTGTGATAATTTCCGGCGTCTTTCAAGAAACTTTCCGCCAATGCGATGCTCAGGCAGGTGGAAGGCAAGAGAAGGAGGGGGCAATACTGGAATGCGCTATCACGCATTTGTGATTTAGCGCGTGGAGGTCGATCGGGAAGTTGCCACGCTGATCGGATCACATTGGCCATCCCGGGACGACACATCGGGGAAACAATGATCAGGAAACGGAAAAAGAATGAACAGCAATAATATCTTCCGGCCTGCGGGTTCAGAAAAAGCAATAACGGGTACCGGCCTGCGCCATGCCGGCAGGGTGCATGCCAATCTTCATGCGCCCGAACTGATCGGGCATGCGATTCGCCGCGAGGAAGGCGCATTGTCTTCCGGCGGGGCGCTGATGGTGCGCACGGGGCTGCATACCGGCCGGTCGGTGCAGGACAAATTCATCGTCGACGAACCCTCGACGCGCGACGGCGTGTGGTGGGGGGCCATCAATGCCGCCCTTCCGCCGGAATCGTTCGTACGGGTCTGCGACCATGTGCGCGGCTATCTGGAAGGGCAGGAGCTGTTTACCCAGGACCTGTATGCGGGCGCCGACCCGGCCCATCGCATCCGTATCCGCCTGGTGACGACCCATGCGTGGCATGCGCTGTTCGCGCGCAACATGTTCATCCGCCCGCCGGCGTCGGAGCTGGCGGGATTCGTGCCGGATTTCGTGATCCTGCATGCGCCGGACCTGGAACTCGACCCCGCCACGCATGGAGTGCGCAGCGGCACCGGCGTGATCCTGTCGCTGGAGCAGCGGCTGGTGGTGATTGCCGGCACCCAGTATGCGGGCGAGATCAAGAAATCGATCTTCACGGTCATGAACTGGCTGCTGCCGGAGCAGGACGTGATGCCCATGCATTGCTCGGCCAATATCGGGCCGGGCGGCGATGTGGCCTTGTTCTTCGGCCTGTCGGGCACCGGCAAGACCACGCTTTCCTCCGATGCCTCGCGCCAGTTGATCGGCGATGACGAGCATGGCTGGTCGAAGGACGGCGTGTTCAATGTCGAGGGCGGCTGCTATGCCAAGGTGATCGGCCTGAAGCGGGAGGCCGAGCCCGAGATCTGGGATGCCGCGCACCGGTTCGGCACCGTGCTGGAAAATGTGGTGGCCGACCGGGACGGCGTGCCGGACTTCATGCATGGCGGCCTGACGGAGAACACGCGCGCCTGCTACCCGATCGATTTCGTGGCCAATGCCAGCCCGGACGGGCAGGGCGGCGTGCCGCGCCATGTGGTGATGCTGACGGCCGATGCGTTCGGCGTGCTGCCGCCCATCGCGCGGCTGACCCCGGCGCAGGCGGTCTATCATTTCCTGTCGGGCTATACGGCACGGATCGCGGGCACCGAGAAGGGGCTGGGCAAGGAGCCGCAGGCGACCTTCAGCGCCTGCTTCGGCGCGCCCTTCCTGCCGCGCCGGCCCGAACTGTATGGCGAGCAGTTGGCGGCCAGCCTGGCGCGGACGCCGGTGACCTGCTGGCTGGTGAATACCGGCTGGACCGGCGGGCCGTACGGGACCGGCCGGCGAATCGCGCTGGCGCAGACGCGTGCGCTGGTCAATGCGGCGCTGGATGGGCGGCTGGATGACGTGCCGTTTCGCGTCGAGCCGCATTTTGGCCTGTCGATCCCGACCCATGTGCCCGGTGTGCCGGACAGCCTGCTGGACCCGGCCTCGACCTGGGCCGAGCCGGCGGCCTATTCCCGTGCGGCGGCCGATCTGGCGGCGCGGTTCGAGAAGAACTTCGAGACCTTCCGGGAGGGCTGCGGGCCCGAGATCCGGGAGGCCGCGATTCGTCCCCCCGCATCGTGACCAGTGCGGGCGGGCCGTGGTTGCGGCCCGCCCGTCGCGCGACAATGTGACGGGCCGTGCTGCCGGACGGCGCCGGTTGCACTTGACCCGGGCCCTTGGGCCCGGACTAAGATCGCTCCGTTCTCCGGGGAGTCGCATGCGAGCGGCTGAGAGAGGGGTGTTTTCCCCCTGACCCGTCGAACCTGATCCGGGTCATGCCGGCGAAGGGATGGGAATTGAGCGCGGCGCTGCGATGTGCCGCCGTCATGACATTTCGCGCCGGCGCGCCCCCTCAACGAGCAAAGAGGACGCGCCATGAACATCCAGACACCTCCCGCCACCCCGCCGCGCCAGCCGACGCGCACCCCCGCGACCGGCGATGTGACCGTCGGGCCGCGTGCCGGCGGTCACAAGGTCTATCAGGGCGGCACGCTGTTTCCCGATTTACGGGTGCCCTTCCGGCAGGTCGACCTGCACCCTACCGCCGGCGAGCCGCCGGTGACGCTGTATGATCCTTCGGGCCCCTATACCGACCCGGCGGCCGAGATCGACATTGCGCGGGGCCTGCCGGCGCTGCGTGCGGGCTGGATCGCGCGGCGCGGCGACTGTGCGGTGGTGGACCAGCCCCGGGCGGTGCGGCCGGAGGATAATGGCGGGGCTAGCGGGGCGACGCTGGCGCCGGCCTTTGACAATACCGGGCGGGTGGTACGGCGCGGCCGGGCCGGCCGACCGGTGACGCAGCTGGAATATGCACGCGCCGGGATTGTGACCGAGGAAATGGAATATGTCGCGATCCGCGAGAACCAGCGCCGTGCGGCGACGGACCGGGTGCTGCGGGATGGCGAGGATTTCGGCGCCAGCATTCCGGATTTCGTGACTCCGGAATTCGTCCGCGATGAAATCGCCCGGGGGCGGGCCGTGCTGCCGGCGAATATCAACCATCCGGAACTGGAGCCGATGATCATCGGCCGGAACTTCCTGGTGAAGATCAACGCCAATATCGGCAATTCCGCCGTGCTGGGCCATGTGGCCGACGAGGTGGACAAGATGGTCTGGGCCACGCGCTGGGGTGCAGACACGGTGATGGACCTGTCGACCGGCCGTAACATCCACAATATCCGCGACTGGATCGTACGCAACAGTCCGGTGCCGATCGGCACGGTGCCGATCTATCAGGCGCTGGAGAAGGTTGGTGGCGTGGCCGAGGACCTGAGCTGGGAGGTCTTTCGCGATACGCTGATCGAACAGGCCGAGCAGGGGGTGGATTATTTTACCATCCATGCAGGGGTGCGGCTGGCCTATGTGCCGCTGACGGCGCGGCGGGTGACGGGCATTGTCTCGCGCGGGGGCTCGATCATGGCCAAATGGTGCCTGGCGCATCACCGCGAGAGCTTCCTGTATGAGAAATTCGCCGAGATCTGCGAGATCATGCGGGAATATGACGTCAGTTTCAGCCTGGGCGACGGGCTGCGCCCCGGATCGATCGCCGACGCCAACGATGCCGCCCAGTTCGCGGAACTGCGCACGTTGGGAGAGTTGACCCGTGTGGCGTGGGACCATGGGTGCCAGGTGATGATCGAGGGGCCGGGCCATGTGCCGATGCACAAGATCAAGGCCAATATGGACGAGCAGCTGGCCCATTGCGGCGAAGCGCCGTTCTATACGCTTGGTCCGCTGACGACCGACATTGCGCCCGGCTACGACCATATTACCAGCGCCATCGGGGCGGCGATGATCGGGTGGTTCGGCACTGCCATGCTCTGCTACGTTACGCCGAAGGAGCATCTGGGCCTGCCCGACCGCAACGATGTGAAGACCGGGGTGATTACCTACAAGCTCGCGGCCCATGCCGCCGACCTGGCCAAGGGGCATCCGGCGGCGCGGCTGCATGACGATGCGGTGTCGCGCGCGCGCTTCGAGTTCCGTTGGGAGGACCAGTTCAACCTTGGGTTGGACCCGGAGACGGCGCGTTGCTTCCATGATGAGACGCTGCCGAAGGATGCACACAAGACGGCGCATTTCTGTTCGATGTGCGGGCCAAAATTCTGCTCGATGAAAATCAGCCAGGATATCCGCGATGCGGCGCGGGGGCAGAATGACGGTGCGGGCATGTCGGCCGCTGAAATCACGGCCGGGCTGGCAGAGATGGGGGAGAAGTTCCGGGCCGGGGGGAGTGCGATCGACGTGGCTGTGGTGGAGTGAGGTTTCTGTTTTTTTTGAAAAAAGAACCAAAAAACTTTTGATCTGTTGAAGGCTGCCCAGGAGGCTTCGTGATTCCCTAAACGGATAAAAGTCTTTTTTCTTCTTTTTCTTCAGAAAAAGAAGATTCTCCTGCCACCGCATGAAACCGTGCGGTGGCAGGGTCCACCTCGTAGGAATCGGCGACCGGATAGGGCGCGCGGGCCAGTGCGTCCACGGCGGCGACGATCTTTGCGGCTTTCACGTCGTCCATCAGCACGCTGAAATTCAATCGTGTCCAGCCGGGCTTGCGCATTTCCGCACCGGACAGGATCGCGGCGCGCAGGGCGTCGGATTCCGTGCGGTCGATCCCCAGCAGCCGGTGGGCGTAGGGGCCGGCGCAGGCGCAGCCGCCCCGGGCCTGGATGCCGTAGCAATCGGACAGCATGCGGGTGAAGAGTTGCTGGTGGAGCATGCTGCCGTGCTGCCGGTCGTGGATCTGCATCGAGAAGATCGGCAGCCGGTGCGTGGCGCGCGGGTTGCCCAGGATCACGAGGTTGGGGTTGCGGTCCCAGACCGCCCGTGCCGCGTGGTACAGTGCGTCGTGGCGGGTATTCATGACATCCTGGCCGATCGCGTCCTTGACCAGGAAGGCGAGGGCGGCACGGATATCGCCAATCACGTTGGGGGTGCCGGCTTCCTCGCGCGTTGCGATGGCGTCGGCGTAATCATGGCCCCAGGGGGAGACAAAGCGTACCGTGCCGCCGCCGGTCACAACCGGACGGCGGAGCGCCACGGCGGCATCGCGGACGATCGTGATCCCCGAGGCGCCGGGGCCGCCGACGAATTTATGGGGCGAGACCACGATGGCGTCTTTTTCCCAAGCAGTGCCGGGCTTCATGTCGATCGGCAGGTAGGGGCCGCCGCCGGCATAGTCCCAGACCGCGAGGGCGCCGTTGGCTTTCAGGAGTGCCGTGACCGCGTCGATGTCGGTGATGATGCCGGTGACGTTGGATGCGGCCGAGAAGGTGCCGATTTTCAGGCGTGACGGGCCGGCTGCCGCCAGGGCGGCCGCGAGATGCGCCAGATCGGGCCCGCCGTCGGGAGCCTCGTCGATTTCGACGATCTCGGCGCCGCTTTCGCGCCAGGGCAAGATGTTGGAATGATGCTCGTAGGGGCCGATGAACACGATTGGCGCGGCACCGTTGCGTATCGCTTCCGGCACGCCCAGCAGGGACACCAGCCGGTTCAGCCCCGCCGTGGCACCGGAGCCGGTGAAGATGGTCGAAAACCCTTCGCCGGCGCCGCATGACCGGGCGATGGCGGCGCGTGCAGCATGGCGCAGGCGGCTGACATGCCGGCCGCAGAACGAGGCTTCGGTATGGCTGTTGGCGTACCAGGGCAGGACGTGAGTCATCACGAATTCCTCGACCTGGCGCAGGGCGCGGCCCGAGGCCACGTAATCGGCGTAGATCAGCGCATGCGTGCCGAAGGGGCCGGGGATGGGGGCGCCCTCGCCGATCAGGCCGGCGCGGAGTCCGTCCAGGCCACCCGCGCGCAGGGACATCGTGAAATCGGGGAAGAGATCCTGTCCGTCGCGCATCGTCGCCTGCCTCCGTCAATGGATGGCTGGAAACTAGACGGGATTCGGCGGGAGAACTTTATCATTCTCTCGATTGAAATGGGTCAAATAGGGTCATATGATCGGGAATGGCTGAAAAACTGGATCATTTTGACCGGGCATTGCTCCAGACCCTGCAACGCGATGCCGGATTGTCGCAGCGCGAGCTGGCCGAGCGGATCGGGCTGTCGCAGAATGCCTGCTGGCGGCGGCTGCATGCGCTGCGCGAACGCGGACTGATCCGCCATCAGACGGTGCTGCTCGATCCCGAATCCCTGGGGTTGGGACTGACGGTTTTTGTGATGGTGCGCACGCGCCACCATTCCCGGGACTGGCTGGACCGCTTTCGCGAGGCGGTGGTGTCGGTGCCCAATGTGATCGATTTCTACCGGATTGCCGGCGACTACGATTACATGCTGAAGATCGTGACGACGGACATGAATGCGTTCGATGCCATCTATCGCACGCTGATCGCGCGGGTCGAACTGGATACCGTCACGTCTTATATGGCAATGGAAGCGATCTGCGATCGGCGGGACCTGCCGTTGTGACAGGCCCCGGCGACCGTGTGCCTGAGGCTCAGAATTTGTTGATGGTGCCCTTTACGGCGCCTTTGGCCTTTTCGGCGGTGCCTTTCAGCTTCTGCGCCTCGCCTTCGGCTTCGAGTTCGGTATTTTTGGTCGCCTTGCCGACGCCGCGCTTGATCTCGCCGACCACCGTATCCGCGTGGCCTTTGATCTTGTCCTTGAATTCACCCATTTCGATGCCTCCTTCGTTTCGCGCCTCTCGGGCTGGACGCGGGCAGGAATCGAAACGCCGGGGGGCGGGGCCGGTTGCGTGCGGGCGTGGCAGGGCGGACAATGCAGGGATGTCCGGAGCGGGTCAGTGCTGCTCGTCGCCGATCGTCGCCTGATCGGGCGTGACCTCGCGCATCCGGGTGGGTGCGTTGCCTTTTGCGTGGCTGGAGGGCGCGCAGGGTGTGGAGGACGCGGAATCGTCTCCGCCCATGCTGCCCATGCCGTGATGCATGCCGCCACCGCCGCCACCGAAGCCGCCGCCCATTCCCCCGCCCATGCCGCCCCCCATGCCGCCGCCAAATCCGTGGTGGCCGCCGAAGCCGTGCGAGCCGCCATGTCCCGAACGGCAGGCGCCATCGGAGTCATCGCCGCCGCAGGCGGCCAGCAGGGGCAGGCAGGCGACGAACAGGCAGGGCAGCAGGATTCGGGTCAATGGCATGGTCGGCTCCGTGAATGGACTGGGGGCGATGATGGGCACGGGTGGGGCGGAGGGAAAGCAACAGTCTGTAACGGAACGCGGCGTTATGTGGCGTTTTCAGGAGGATCGTATTCGGGCGGCGCCATGTCCGGGGTCAGGTGCAGCGCCAGATAGAGGGCGACGATGTCCCTGCTGGATGCGAGGTCGACACCGCAGATGGTCTCGATCCGCCGGAGGCGGTAGTCCAGACTGTTGCGATGCAGCCCGAGGGCAGCGGCGGTGGGTTGCGGCCGCATGCCGTGGGCCAGCCATGTCCGCAGTGTGTGCAGCAGCATCGCATGGCCGGCGGTTTCGAGCAGCGGGCGCAGTGGGGCCCGTAGTTCCTGGGTTCGCCAGTCCTGGGACGGGGCGTCCAGCAGGACCGCCAGGCGCATCTCGTCATAGAACAGGAGGTCGCGCGCCGGGTGCAGGCGTCGGCCGACATCCAGCGTTGCCCGGGCGGTGTGGAAGGAACGGACCAGCCCGTCGGTCCCATCCACGAGGCCGCCCAGTGCCAGCCGCAGATCCAGCCCGGTGGCGGCGCGCGCGCGGGCCAGCAGGCGGTGCGCCCGCTCGCGGTGCCAGTCCAGGCTCCAGGCGCCCTTGGCGGTCAGGGCCGGTTTCAGCACCGCGATTTCGGCCAGCGACAGTGGTGCGACCAGGTTGCCGCGTTCCGGCTCGCAGAGCAGGTTGATCAACTGGTGCCGTTCGCCCAGCAAGGCGGCGGCGTCCGGCCCTTCGGACCGGATTTCGATGATCGCGGCCACCCGTGGCTGCCGCAGGTCTATGCCCAGGCGTGCTGCCGAGCGGGCCAGGGCTGGGGGCGTGGTGGCCTCGCGCACCAAGCTCAGCACCAGTTCCTCGCGCAGGCGGGCGTCGCGCGACAGGGTGCGGTTCTGGCGCGCATGTTCCAGCATCGTCTCGGCGGCCATGCGGACCAGTTCGGCATAGGGGCGCAATGTGCCGGGCGCGCCGGTCAGCCCGACACAGCCCACGATCGTCCGGCCGATCCGCAGCGGCAGGTTGACGCCCGGCCGCGCGCCGCCGAACTGCCGGACGGCGCGGGCCTCGATCTCGACCGCGCTGCTGCGGGCCAGGACCAGTAGGGCGCCGTCATGCACCTGGCCCAGCCGCGCGGGATCGCCGCTGGCGATGATGACGCCACGGGCGTCCATGACATTGATGTTGCAGCCGGTAATGGCCATCGAGCGGTCGACGATCGCCTGGGCGAGCGCCGGGTCGATGTCCGTGCGCCCGGTGCCGTCGCGGGCGGCGGTCTGGATCATGTGGTCCGGTGTGGCCATGGTGTTTCTGTCATATGCCCGGAATTTTGTACCGATTCTGGCATAATTATCGTGCATATGCACCAAGACGGCGGGTCGATTCTGCCCGTAGGGTCGATCCAATGGCGCGGACACCGCATGGTGACGTGCCCCCCGCCCGCATCCCGCCCCGGGACGTGGCCGGGCAAGAAGAACAAGCATCGGGGAAGAATGATGCACGCAGCCTCCGCACTCTCGTCGCCGGCCGTGGACCGGCTGGATGCGACCTTTCGCAAGGTCGCAGGCAGGGTGGTGCCCTATATTTTCGTCTGTTACCTGTTCAATTACCTGGACCGGGTGAATGTCGGCTTTGCCAAGCTGGACATGCTCGATGCGCTGCATATGTCCGAGCGTGCCTATGGCCTCGGGGCCGGGATCTTCTTTCTTGGCTATATCGCTTTCGGCGTGCCCAGCAACCTGATGTTGCAGCGCGTGGGGGCGCGGCGGTGGCTGGCTATGATCATGGTCGTGTGGGGCCTGCTGTCGGCGGCACAGATGTTCGTGGCCGGGCCGGCCAGTTTCTATCTGCTGCGCTTCGTGACCGGGGCGGCGGAGGCGGGGTTCTTCCCCGGGCTGGTGTTGTATCTGACGCGTTGGTTTCCCTCCGACCGGCAGGGGCGGGCGCTGACCCTGTTCATGTCCGCGATTCCGCTTTCCGGCGTGGTGGGCGGCCCGCTTTCGGGGTGGATGCTGTCGCATTTCGCCTCCGCGCCCGGTGGGCTGGCGGCGTGGCAGTGGCTGTTCCTGCTCCAGGGGCTGCCGACCGTGGCCCTGGGCATCGGCATGGTGATGCTGCTGAGCGACACGATCGAGCAGGCGGGCTGGCTGGCGCCGGAGGAACGGGCTGCGGTCGGCGAGGCGTTGCGGCGCGACCGGCTGGCGCAGCCGCAGAAGCTGGCCGACAGTTTCGGCGCCGTGCTGCGCAATCCGGCCGTCTGGATGCTGGGGCTGCTGTATTTCTGCATCCAGGCCGGGGTCTATGCGATCAATTTCTGGCTGCCCACGATCATCCGCTCCAGCGGCATCCACGATGCGGCGACGATCGGCTGGCTGAGTGCCGTGCCGTATGTGGGGGCCAGCCTGTTCATGATCGTCATGGGGCGTTCGGCCGACCGGATGCGCGAGCGGCGGTGGCATCTGGCGGTTCCGCTGCTGATGGCGGCGGGCGGGCTGGCCCTGGCGGCGCGGTTTCCGGACTCGATGCCCATTGCGCTGGGGGCCCTGACGGTGGCGACCGCCGGCGCGCTGACCGGCCTGCCGATGTTCTGGCCGCTTTGCAGCGGATATCTGAGCCCGGCGGCGGCGGCCGGCGGTCTGGCGCTGATCAATTCGATGGGCCAGCTGGCGGGGTTCGTCAGCCCGTATCTGGTCGGCTGGGTGAAGGACGCGACGCATCGGACCGACGGGGCGCTGGCCCTGCTGGCGGCGATGGCGGTGCTGGGCGTGGTGTTGGTGCTGCGCATGCCCCCCACCCGCGTCAACCGCTGAAAGCCTGCTTGGAAATGCGCGCTGGTGGCGATCCGACGCGCGTTTCCTGTGCTTCGGTGCTCACGGCCATCAAGGCCGCTCCGCTCCGATGCTCGGAAACCCGCGCCGGACGTGCCGCTTGCGCGGCACTCTCGCTCACCAGCCCACATTTCCAGGCAGGCTTTGAGGTTCGGCCGGTACAGAAAAAATAAAAGACGGGGAATGGCGATGAAGATCGTGATCGTGTGTGATTCCTTCAAGGAAAGCCTGTCGGCGCTTCAGGTGGCCGATGCGATCGAGGATGGGTTTCGCGAGATCTATCCGGACGCGACCTATGTGAAGCTGCCGGCGGCCGATGGGGGCGAAGGGACGGCGGAATCGCTGGTTCTGGCGACCGGGGGGCGGATGTTGACCCGCGAGGTGATCGGGCCGCTGGGTGAACCCGTGACCGCCGCGTTCGGCATCCTGGGCGACGGGCGGACGGCGGTGGTGGAGATGGCCGCCGCCGCCGGACTGATGCTGGTGCCGCGTGACCGGCGCGACCCGATGGCGGCCACCACCTATGGCGTGGGGCAGTTGATCCTGGCGGCGCTCGACGAAGGGTGCCGGCATGTCATTCTCGGGCTCGGCGGCAGCGCCACCAATGATGGCGGGGCCGGCATGGCCCAGGCGCTGGGTGTGTCGCTGCGCGACCGTGACGATGTGGAACTGCCCTTTGGCGGCGGTGGGCTGGGGCGGCTGGCCCGCGTCGAGCTGACGGGGCTGGATGCCCGTCTGGGCAGATGCCGGATCGAAGTGGCGTGCGATGTCGACAATCCGCTGACGGGTCCATCGGGAGCCTCTGCGATCTTTGGCCCGCAGAAGGGGGCGACGCCAGAGATGGTGCGCGTGCTGGACGACGCGCTGGCGGGATATGGGCGGCAGGTCGCGGCCGTGACGGGGCGCGCGGTCGATGCCGTTGCCGGCGCCGGTGCGGCGGGCGGACTGGGGGCGGCGGCGCTGGCGTTCCTGGATGCCACCCTGCGGCCCGGGGTGGAGATCGTGATGGAGGCGCTGGGGCTGGATGCCATCCTGTCCGACGCCGACCTGGTGATCACGGGCGAGGGACGGATCGACGGGCAGACCGTGCATGGCAAGGCGCCGATCGGCGTGGCCCGGGTGGCCCGCCGCCACGGACGGCCGGTGATCGGCATTGCCGGGTCGCTTGGCCATGATGCGGCCCGGGTGCATGCCCATGGAATCGATGCCGTCTTCAGCGTCGTCAACCGGCCCTGCACGCTGGAGGAGGCTCTGGCGGAGGCGGCGGCGAATGTCCGTGTGACGGCGCGCAATGTGGCCGCCGCGACCGCGATTTTTCACGGCCGGGCGGTAAAAATGTAACCGGCCCGCCGGGTTGCGGCGGAGATTGATTTTATTTTATGTCAAATATGACAGAACGAAGACAGTGTCCTTGCGGCATGTTTGTTTTTTGTAAGCCGATGGATTTTCTATAACATTCTGTTTTTATTTGACTAGTTTGGATAGTTGTTCGACCCTCCGGGCGAGGAAAGCGCTTTTTTAATCAATAAAGATTAATTTAATTTAACTAAAAGCCCATCGGTGTCTGTAACATAAGCAGCGGAATGAGACCGCGCCGGCCCATGGGCGCGACCGACGGGCGCGCTGGACGCCGGTGGAGGGGGAATCGGACAGGGACGCATTCTTGATCTGGCGCCGGATTTCCCCGATGCTCGCGGGTGAGAGAGCAGGTGGCTGGTGGCGATCGGCGCGGATCACACCAGAGAGTGCGTGCGGCACGGCTATCGACAGGGTCCGCTGCCGCGCCGCGTGCCGATACCGGATCTGTTCAGGCGACAATGTGCGTTTTTGATTCGTCGTGCGGCCGGCGGCCGGTGCGACTGTTGGTTTATTATGGTCTCGAAGAGGGCAGGGAAAGATTATGAAGACTAAGGGCGGTATCCGTATCGCGATCGTGGGCGTCGGCAACTGTGCCAGTGCCCTGATCCAGGGCATTCATTATTATGGCCCGAACCGCCACAACGAGGAAGTCATCGGACTGATGCACGAAAGCCTCGGCGGTTATCGTCCCAGCGACATCGAGGTGGTGGCTGCGTTCGATATCGACGCGCGCAAGGTCGGCACCGATGTCAGCCGTGCCATCTTCGCTGCCCCCAACTGCGTGGTGAAGTTCGAGCCGAACATCCCCGACAGCGGCGTGACCGTGCGCATGGGCGCGGTGCTGGACGGCATGTCCGAGCACATGGCCAATCATGACGAGAAGCGCAGCTTCGTGCGGGCCGGCGCCCCGGAGCCGAGCCGCGAGGACGTGGTGGCGGAACTGCGCCGCAGCGGCGCCGAGATCCTGGTGAACTACCTGCCGGTCGGGTCGGAAAAGGCCACGCGCTTCTATGCCGAGTGCGCGCTGGAAGCCGGTGTCGGCTTTATCAACAACATTCCGGTCTTTATCGCCAGCGATCCGGAATATGCCGCCCGTTTCGCCGAGCGGAACGTGCCGATCATCGGTGACGACATCAAGTCGCAGCTGGGCGCGACCATCGTCCATCGCGTGCTGACCGACCTGTTCGCCAAGCGCGGCGTCAAGATGCTGCACACGTACCAGCTGAATACGGGCGGCAACACCGACTTCCTGAACATGAAGAACCAGGAGCGCCTGGCGTCGAAGAAGACCTCGAAGACCGAGGCCGTGCAGGCCGTCGCGAAGACGCGGATGGAGAACGAGGACATCCATGTCGGCCCCAGCGACTATGTGCCGTGGCAGAACGACAACAAGGTCTGCTTCATCCGCATGGAAGGCCATGCCTTCGGCAACGTGCCGCTGGAACTGGAACTGCGCCTGTCGGTGCAGGACTCGCCGAACTCGGCGGGTGTCGCCATCGACATGATCCGCTGCTGCAAGTTGGCGCTCGATTCCGGCGTCGGCGGCGTGCTGGCGGCGCCCAGTGCGTATTTCTGCAAGCATCCGCTGGTCCAGTACACGGATGACGAAGCGCACAAGATGGTCGAGGATTTCATCGCCACCCACTCGACTGAGGCCGTTCCCGCCTGATGAAGTGCCTGATCGTCGCCGCGGGGCAGGGCAGCCGCCTGCGTGACAAGGGGCCGCTCAAGCCCCTGGTCACGATCAGGGGGCGGCCCCTGATCGCCGAGGTCATCGACCGCGCCCGTCGTGGCGGGGTCGATGAATTCGTCATCATCAACGGCTATCGCGGCGGCGAATTGCGTGAGGCCCTGGACGGGATGGCGGAATGTGACGGGGTGCGGGTGACGCATGTCGCCAATCCGGCATGGGACCGGGCCAACGGGGTTTCGGTCCTGGCTGCCCGGCCGTTCCTTGACGGACCGTTTCTGCTGACCATGTGCGACCATGTGCTGGACCCGCAGATCAATCGCCTGATGGCATCCGTCCCCGTCGGCCGGGACGGGGTGACGCTGGGCATCGACAGCAATGTCGAGCGCATGCTGAACGATCCGGACGACGTGACGCGGGTGCTGTGCCGGGACGACCGGATTGCGCGCATTGGCAAGTCGCTGACGGATTACAATGCCTTCGATACCGGCATCTTCCATTGTACACCGGTGATGTTCGACGCCCTGGAGAGCAGCCAGGCCGAGGGCGAGGACAGTATTTCCGGCGCGATGAACACGCTGGCCCGCTGGCACAAGGCCTATGTCCTCGATATCGGCGAGCGTCTGTGGATCGATGTCGATGACCCGGTGGCGTACGACAAGGCCGAGCGCCTGATGGCCCAGGGGCAGCTTTGACAGGAACCGCCCGACCCTTGCCGGTCGGGAGGATTTGAGGAAACAAGGGCGCCATCGTGTTGCAGCAGACAGACCCCGTGCGGCGCACGTCGGAAATCGAGGAACTGACCAACCTGCACGTCATCCATCCCGTTTCGGGGTGGTTGACGCGGCATTTCGCTCGCCTGGGCGTGGCGCCCAATGCCGTGTCGCTGGGCGGGATGGCGGCGGGCGTGCTGGCTGGGGTGGCCTATCATCATGTCGGCGATCCGCGTTTTGCGGTGGCAGGCTTTCTGCTGATGGTCGTCTGGCATGTCATGGACGGGGCCGACGGCCAGCTGGCGCGCCTGACGGGCAAGCAGTCGCAGACCGGCAAGATTCTCGACGGTATCTGCGATTACGTGACGTTCGTGTCGGTCTATGTCGGGTTGGCGCTGGCCCTTTCCGCCCTGTACGGGGCGTGGGTCTGGGCGCTGGTCGTGCTGGCCGGCATGTGCCACGCGGTGCAGTCCGCCGCCTATGAACGGCAGCGGCAGGATTATAATTTCTGGGGCTGGCAGCGTGGATCGCCGCCGATGGCGCGGGCGAAGGTTCGGTCGGGGCGGCGCATGGGGGACCTGCTGTTTGGGCTGTATAACCGGCTCGAGTCGCTGACCGCGCCTGGTGGGGAGGCGGGGCTGAACCAGCGCCTGGCGGGACTGCTGGCTGCGTATCCCGACCGGGCGCCGGTCGTGCGGCTGGCCTATCGCGAGGCCTTTGCGCCGCTGCTGCGCGGCTGGTCGATCCTGTCGGCCAATTATCGGACGATCGGCATCTTTCTGTGTGTTTTCTGCCAGGTGCCGCTGGCTTATTTCACGTTCGAGATCGTGGGCTTTACCGCGATCCTGATGCTGCTGCTGGCACGGCAGCGCGTGTGCGACGCCGCGTTCGCGTCCGGGCTGGATGGGTTGGCCGGCGATCCGCCGGGTGGCGGCGACCGTCGCCGCGAGCAGCCGGTCTTTGTGGTCGAGGTCGAAGCGCCCCTCGTGCCGTGACGGGGCACCCCCGCCTTCTGGCGGGGCTTTTGAAGCGGCCGCTTATTCCCTCGTGTGGATGAACAAATAGGCCGCCGACAGCATCAGCAGGACGGGAGGGGTGAGGGCTGTGATCGCCGGGTTCAGGTCCAGCAGCAGGCCCAGCCGGTTGGTGATTTCCTGCCCCAGCGAGAACACGATGGCGATCGCGATGCCGACCGCCATGCGATAGCCGAGGCTCTGCGAACGGGGCGGCCCGAAGACAAAGGGGGCGGCGCAGGCGATCAGCGCGATCATGGCGAAGGGCGTGCTGATGCGCGACCAGAGTTCCTGCTCGTAGCGCGTGGCCGGCAGGTGGTGGCGTTTCAGGTCGCGGATGTAGCGGTAGAGCGCGATCGGCGGCACGCTCTCGGGCGGCAGGCTGAGGAAACGGATCTGCCGTGACGACAGGAAGGCATGCCACGTCATGCTGTCCTGATGGCTCGTGTGGAACTGGTCGGCGACGATGTCCTTGCGTGTGACATCGGCCAGGAGCCAGTCATCGTCCGCGCCGATCGTGGCGTGGGCCGCGTGCAGATATTGCGTCAGCGCGCCCTGGTCGTCGAAACGGTAGATGTCGATATCCTCGGCCAGCGTCTCGCTTGCGAAGCGATGGACGCCGAGGAACTGCTGGTCGCCATGGGCCCAGAAGGCCGTGTTGTCGCCGGCATTCGCCGATGTCAGGGCGGCGGTGCGGCGTTCCTGCGCCATGTGGCGGGCCGAGGGGACGATGAATTGCCCGACCAGGAACAGCATCACGATCGTCGGCACGATCAGGCGCAGCACCGCACCGATGATCTGCATCTCCGACAGTCCGATCCCTTGCAGCGCCGTGAGTTCGGAATGTTTGGCCAGGCCGCCCAGGCCCAGCAGGCAGGCCAGCAGCAGGGCGATCGGGGTGACCTGCATGAAGCGTGCGGGGGCGAGCAGGGCGGTGTAGGCGGCGGCGTCGGCCAGATGGTAGTGGCCCTGGCCGACGAAGGAGAGCTGGTCCACGAATTCCAGCAGGCTGAACAGCGCCGTCAGCCCGACGGCCACCAGCACGAAGGCGCGCAGCGTGACGAGCTGGATATAGCGATCGAAGCGTTTCATGCCGCGCGCGCCCGCCGCTGGGACAGCAGGTCGGCGATCTGGCCGCGCAGCATGAACGCCGTCAGGGCCGCCAGCAGGACGGGTGCCCACCAGATGCCGGGAAAAGATGCCACCATGCCGTGCTGCACCCAGGTGCGGGCGGAGGTGTAGAGCAGGTAATAGACGAAGAAGATCAGGATCGCGGTCCCCAGTTTGCCGTAGCGGTTCTGGCGGGGGCGCCCGCGCGCCAGCGGCACGGCGAGCATCGCCAGCAGGATGGTGGTCAGGGGCGTGGACAGGCGCCACTGGAATTCGGCCACATCCGCCGGCTTGTGCGAGAGGGCGAGGCGCAGGCTGCCGGCCGTCACCGAACTGTAGTTTGGTGCTTCCGCGACGTGGCGGTTCGGGTCCTGCGTGATTTCGCGCACGGTCAGGATCTGGTCGTGCGCCCCCGGCGCGGTGCCGATATCGTAGATATGGGCGTTCTTCAGACGCACATAGAGGTCGGTGCGGCCATTGCTGTCTTCAGCCACCGGATAGCCGAGTTCGGCATGGATGATCCTGGTATCGGTGGCGCGGTGCAGCTGGACGAAGATATCGCGTGCCGGGCCGTTGGGGCCCTGGCGCCGGGTCAGGAAGATGACGCGTGCGCCGTTCTGCACGACATAGAAGGTGCCGGCCTGCATCGCATCGACGTCCAGCGTCAGTTCGGCGCTGCGCGACAGGGCATGCAGGCGGTCGTAAGCCCAGGGGCGTACCACCAGCGACAGGAGGCCGACCCCGATGGCGACGCAGCCGGCGAGAATCATGACATGGCGCAGCAGCATGCCGGGGGTGACCCGCAGGGCATGCAGCGCCGTGATTTCGGAATTGCCGTACAGGGTACCCAGCGCCAGCACGATCGACAGGTACAGCGCCACCGGCACCAGCACTTCCAGGCTGATCAGGAGCTTGAGCGTGATCAGTTCCAGGATCGTGTTGGTGGACAGCAAGCCGTTTACCGCGTCCGACAGGAAGTCGGCGGCGCTGTAGCCGGCGAACAGCGCCATGCAGACGACCAGCATGGCCGCCAGGGGCTTCCCGATTTCGCGCAGAAGATAGGTGCGAATGATCAAGGTATGAAAACCGTCTGTCGGGGACGCGTGTCGCGTCGGGGCGCACGAGTTGTTTCCTCCGTCCCGTCACGCCGGACGGGCGCGGCCTGCGCCGCGTGTGAACGCACCCCTGATCGCGCAAGGATAAAAGAGGGGTCCGCTTTCGTCAAATCGGTGGTGCCGGCCGGTTCAGGAGCCGGAGGGCGGGAGGATCGGCGAGCCGGTGCGCAGCAGGTGTTTCAACCAGCGCCAGGATTGACGTCGATACAGGCGCCATTGGGGGGCCTTCCACCCTTCGACGGGAGCGGGCGGGGCGGCCAGGCGTTCGGAGATCGCGGCCATGATCCGCGTGGCGCGGGCCTCCCATGTCAGGGTGCGGCTTTCCGCCAGCGCCGCTTCGGCGAGGCGCGCGCACAGGGCAGGGTCGTCGGTCATGCGCCGCACTGCATCCGCCAGGGCCTGGGGGGAATCGGGGCGGCAGAGATAGGCATTGTCCGCGTGGCGCAGGACTTCGCACACGTCGGGGGTGTCGCCGGCCAGGATCGGGCGGCCCGATGCCATGTAGAAGAACAGCTTGAGCGGCAGCACCGTCGACCCGAAGCGCGTCAGGGGCTGAAGCGAGGGCGGGATCAGCAGGACATCGGCGGCCGTGACATACAGGCCCAGGGTTTCCGACGGCTGGAAGGGAACGATCCGCACGTTGGACAGGGAGCGGGCCTGCTCCTCGATGGGGCCTTCGCCATAGGACCCGACCAGGATGAAGAGGCGGTCGGGCAGCAGGCGTGCGGCCTCGATGACCACCTCCAGCCCCTTTCGCTGGTTGATCCGGCCCGTATAGACGATGGTCCGCGCGGCCGCGGGGATGGAGAGAGCCTGTCGGGCGGCGTCCGGCGCCGGGGCGGCATCCAGCCGTCCGGGCTCGAAGCCGTTATGGATGCAGCGCAGTTTTGCGGCGGGTACGCCCAGTTCCAGATATTTCTGCCGCGTATAGTCCGAATGGCAGATATTGAGGATGAAGCGGGGATGGCTCATCAGCCGGTGGAGCCAGCGGCGCAGCGGCGGGATCTGGTCGGGCCACGGGCGATAATGGTCGAAGACCACGCGCTGGCCGAACCGGATGGCCATCCAGGCGATCCACAGATTGCGGGTATAGACCAGATCGGCCCGGCGGAAGGCGCTGCGGCAGACGATGGTCAGGCCGCACATCAGATGCCTCAGGATGGCGGGGCCGAGCGGTGCCCAGGCCCGCACCACCGTCAGGCCCGTGGACGCGCGCAGGGCCGCGCAGGCCGCCTGGTCGCGCATGGGAACGTGCAGCCGCGCACGAGGCGCCAGGCGGGCCAGGTAGCGGGCAGTGGTAATGAAGACTTCGGCGTCGGCTTCGGCACTTGGGAGCGGATTTTCGAACGCGAAAAGGATTCCGATCCCCGCATCCGGGTTTCCGGCATGGCCGCTCTGTCTCACTGGTCGCATCCATCAGGCTTTTGTCCGGGCGCTGGCCCGCCGATGGCGCATATGACCGGGAACGTCCGCGGCTGTCCAGAAGGAGGCCGCCATGCCGGGGGCGGGTGGCGGATGCAACCATCATGGGCATGGCGCGCTACGAAGTCGGGTGACGGCCCGCCTTTGGGGGGCCTGTCCGGTTCGGAGGAAATCGTCATGCGTGATCTGACCGACATCGAGATCCTGTCGCATCTGACCGCGCTGCGCGCGCAGGTGTCGGGCTTGTGTTCGGCCTTGCAGATGCCACGGACCACCCAGGAGCCTCCGCCGGCACGGAAGGCGGCGGACGGTGAAATCGTGGCGGTTACGCTGAACGATTCCGTTCTGCGCCGTGTCGCGGACTGGCAGGCGCGGCAGGCGGACCTGCCGAATCGCGCGATCGCGCTGGAGCGGATGATCGAGGCTTTTCTCGATCTGGATGCCTGGTCCCGGCGCCCTGGCCTGAACGGGGCGGGCTCGGAGGGCGCCGGAGCCTAGCCCCGGCGCCGCGGTGGGTTACGGCCAGCCGGTCGCCGGAATATCGAAATGATGGATCAGTTCATGGTCCGGCAGCTGTGCCAGTTCCTTGGGTACGGCCAGGATCAGCCTGTCCTGGGTGGTGGCGGCCAGTTCCGCCCGGATTGCGTGCAGGAGATGGCCCGGCGCGGCCAGGATGAAGCGGCTGATCGTGCCGTCCGTCACGCGGCGATTCAGCGTCTCGGCGATCGTGGTCGCGAAATGTTCGGTGGTCGCGATGTGCTCGATCGTGTGCAGCGCGTGTCCTTCGTGGCGTAGCAGGCGCGCCGTGTGTGCGTCGGCGACGACATATGTCACGGGGTCGATCGTTGTCATGATCTTCTTCTCCCTCTCGAAGAGCTCTTCATCTTTCACTGGAACGCCGTTTCGGGGAAGAGGGCTGCGTCGTGCGCGTCATCACTTTCCGCGATCCGGCCGGCGATAGTGAAGAATCGCCGGCGGACTGCCCCCGCATGGGGGTTGAGATGCGCGATGGCGTGCGAGACCTCCGGTGCGTCGTTCTGCACCATGGCGGCGGCGGTGCGGATCAGGTCGAAGCTGCTGGTGCTGATCCGCTCGGGCATCGGGCCCATTTCGGAGAGGATGCGCGCGAGCAGGTGCGTCAGGCCTTGCGCCATCGCGGCGTCGCGGTCGTGGGCGTCGGGCGTGGTCAGGATGACGTCCAGGCCCAGGGTCCGGCGCAGGAACGCAGAGAGCGGGGCGGCGCTGGTGCCGCGCAGGGGGCAGAGCACGATCCGGTGGCCGGCGATGCCGTTCCTTGCGCTCTGCGGGCCGAACAGGGGGTGGGTGGCGATGATGCGGACATGCGGCGGCAGTTCGCGGCACAGGATGTCCGCCGGCAGGATCTTGACCGATCCGACATCGGCCACCAGCGCACGATGCGGCAGGTGGGGGCCGATGGCGCGCGCGGCCGCCTGCATCCGTGCGACCGGAACCGCTAGGATCACGATCGGGCAGCGTGCCGCGTCTTCCAGCGTCGTTGCCGTGATTCCGGGCTGGAGGGGGCCCGGCGAAAGCAAAGGATCGTGGACGCGGATGGGGCAGTGGGGGGCAAGGTGGGTGGCGATCAGCCGGCCGAAGGCGCCGAAGCCGAACAGGCCGACCAGGGGAGGGGAAGGAAGAGACGATCTGTCTGACATGACACGGCTTTCGGGAAGCTGCGTTGCCAGGTGACGTCTTGAATGTTCGACCGCTGACGACGCAGCGGTTGAACAGAATAATACGCCCCCGCCGCTATGAGTGCGGCGCGTAATACAGTCCAGACAGGAAGGACGGGGTGATCATGGAGGCAACTAAGGGGATTTGGCGGGGTCGGTCAAGGGTGTTGCCTGGGCCGCGACCAGGAGCCATGTCCCGACGACCTGGAGGGGCAGGCCGGCTACCAGCATGACGAAGCCTGCCCAGTGCTGGTCTTCGAGCGGGGTCAGGTCCCACCGGCAGAGAACGTCCAGATAGGGTGCGTAGAGTACGTGCGGCGCCGTCATCCACACCACCGCCACCACCGTCATGGGCAGGCTGCCCAGCAGCGCATAGGCGCCGGCCAGCGGCGCGCGCCGGATGACCCGGCTGCCGGGCATCAGCTGGGCCCAGAAGAGCAGGCCGGCCAGCAGGTCCAGCAGGCCCAGGGGTGCGCTGAACAGGGCGTTGGCCAAGGATCGGTCGAGGATCGCGGGCAGGCCGGTCGCCACCGCCAGACCGCCGAACAGGGCGGCGGCCACGCCGGGGTCGCGGGTCCAGCCTGCCACATGGGCCGGGCGTGGGGCAGGGGCGGGGATGGCCAGCAGCAGGAAGGGCGGGACGACCTGCCCCAGCGTCATCAGGGCGAGCGTGTATTGGGTCATCGAGGTCAGCGGGTCGCGCAGGCCCAGGCAGGAGGCCGCCAGCAGGGCCGTGCCGGTGGCCCCGGCCGCCAGCCGCCATGCCGGCCGCCGGTGCCGGGCGGCCAGGAGCAGGATCGCGGTGCCGCCGAGCAGCCCGGCGGCGATCCAGCCGGCCTGGAAGAGGGGGCTCCAGCCCCTCATGGGGACAGGGCCGCATGGATGTCGGCGGCCATGGATGCGGGATCGTTCAGTTGGGTCATGCCGTAGCGCGCGCGCATCCGCCCGTCCGGGCCGACCAGCGTCAGGACCGAATTGTGGTTGATGTGGCCGTCGGTGCCCGTCCAGCCGATTCCCCAGGCGCGGGCGGCCCGGGCCATTTCGGCCGGGCGGCCGGTCAGGCCGGTAGGGGTGGGCTGGAAGTGGGAGAGGAAGGCATGCAGCACGGCGGGGGTGTCGTGCGTGGGGTCCAGCGTGACGAACAGGACCCCGGTCCGCGCCGCATCCGGGCCCAGGCGGGCGAAGAGCGGTTCCAGCGCCGCGAGGACGGTCGGGCAGACATCGGGGCAGCGCACATAGCCGAAATAGACCAGCGTTGCCCGTCCATGCAGCGTGGCCGGGTCGAACGCGCGGCCCAGATCGTCGCGCAAGGCCAGGCCGGGGGCCGGGACCGGCGGGACGGGAGAGCCGAAGCGGCCGAAGTTGCCGCTCCAGCCCGCATAAAGCGCCAGCAGGGCCAGGATGGCGGCCACCGTGCAGGCGGCGCGCCGCAGCGACTGGCGGACCGGTGGGGCGAGCGCCGTCACGCGGCCTGTCCTACCAGAGGATCCAGCCCGGTGCCCGCGTCACATGGTGCAGGAAGGGCCACAGGATGGGAATGTAGGCGGCGACGGTCGCCAGCGCCGTGACCCCGGTGAGCAGCCATATGTGATCCAGCGCGCGGATCAGGGGCGAGGCCGACTGTGCCGGGTTGGGCGGCGAGTCGATGGTGGAGCTGGCCGGGCCGCCGAAGGACTGGGCGAAGGGTATCGGCGGCGGGGCCGTGCGCCGGCCGAACAGGATGGTGCCGAAGAAGACGGCGAAGAACGTGTAGCTGGCCACCCACAGCAGGACGCCGCCCAGTGCGACCAGGGCCAGCGGGACCGACGCCATGCCGTACAGCGCATGATAGGTCTCGTGCGGGAGGGCGGACACCCAGGCCCGGCGCGGCACGCCGTAGAGGCCAGCCCATGTCATGCCGATGGCGAAGATCGTCATGCCGACGAACCAGGTCCAGACGGAGAACAGCGCCAGCCGGCGGCTGACCAGCTGGCGGCCGGTCAGGTGCGGCACCATCCAGAAGCTGATTGCCATGAAGGTCATGGCGGTGACGCTGCCCACGGTGACATGGAAATGGCCGGGGATGAACGTGGTGTTATGGACGATGGCGTTGAGCTGCCAGCTGCCGTTGACGACGCCCGTGGCGCCGCCGAGGATGAAGGTGACGGCGGCGAGAACCTGTGCCGCCACGCTGGGATCGCCCCAGGGCAGGGCGCTGAACCAGCCGAACCAGCCCCTTCCGCCACGCAGGCGGCCGGCATATTCCAGGCTGAGCCCGATGGTGAAGGCCGTGACCAGGCTGGGGGTTGCCACCGACATGGTCAGCACCACCAGGATGCCGCGCCAGATGGACGAGAAGCCCGGGTCGGAGAATTGGTGGTGCGTGCCCACGGGCAGCGAGAAGATCATCAGCAGGGCGAAGGTGATCCGCGCCATCGGGTCCGAGATCAGCTTGCCGCCGACCTGGCGCGACAGCAGGCCGTACCACGAGACATAGGCCGGCATCAGCCAGAAATAGACGATCGGGTGGCCCGTCAGCCAGAACAGGGTGCGGTTGACGATCGGGTCGACGGTGCCGATCAGCCCCAGCGACCATGGGTCGAGCTGGAGCACCAGCTCGGCCACCACGCCCACGCCGGCCAGGCCCCACATCAGCATGGTGGTGAGCGACATGTAGGTGACCAGCGGCGTGATTTCGCCGGGACGGTGCCGGCGCCAGGTCGCGCGCATTTTCAGCAGGATCGGCAGCGGCATCGTGCTGCCGAGGGCCAGGAGCGTGATGCCGATATAGAAGAACGGGCTGCCCTTCAGCGGTGGATAGAATGTCCACAGCACCGACGAGGAATTGTCGGCCATGGCATAGAACACGCACAGCGTGCCCAGGGCCATGACCGCGAAACAGGCGCGCCACATCGCGAGATTGGGCGCGACGCCCAGTTCGCGGGCCGGCAGGTAGACCAGCAGGCCGCAGGTGACGAAGAAGGTGAAGACGTAGCCGTTCATCACCCCATGGATGGTCAGGCCCTGGTAATAGCTTTGCAGCAGCGGGCGCAGGGCGGGGTAGGCGTCGATCCCGCCGTAGTTCAGCGCCTGGAGGGGGCCGATCGTCGCCCCGACCAGCAGGGCGGAGAAACCCATGACCAGGAACGCCAGCATCAGCCGGCGCATGCTGGTGGCCGCGCGGTCGGAGTCGGACCGCGGAAGGGCGGAGGGAATTGTGTCGGCCGTGATGTCCATGCTCATGGCGTGCCTGCCGGATCGACGATGATGCGGGCCACCATGGCATGGTGGAACATGCCGCAATATTCGTTGCAGAGGATGCGGAACAGTCCGGCATGCCGGAATGTGTATCTGACCGTGCCGACCACGCCCGGCACCGCCGTGAGGTTGACCGGCGTGCCCTGGATTTCGAAACCGTGCAGCACGTCGGCGCTGGTGACGTAGAAGGTGATCTCGGCG
This sequence comes from Gluconacetobacter takamatsuzukensis, assembly GCF_014174275.1. Lineage (GTDB taxonomy): Bacteria > Pseudomonadota > Alphaproteobacteria > Acetobacterales > Acetobacteraceae > Gluconacetobacter > Gluconacetobacter takamatsuzukensis. The sequence continues at coordinate 159,243 of NZ_JABEQK010000001.1, forward strand.
CCTTCGGGCACATGGATCACGTCCGGCGACCAGTGCCAGGCGCGGCCGACTACATATACCGCATAGGCGTTAGGGCCGGTGCGTACCACCTTGCCGTCCTGGAACGCGGCTTCGCGCGCCGGGGCCTGCGGGTCGGTCGCGTAGGAATGGGTGCCGGTCACCAGGCCGTAATCATGGACGACGTAGAACATCGTCCCGATCGTGAGCAGTACCAGCATGACGAGTACGCCGAAGATCCAGAATCGCTCGTGCCGTTCGGCCGAGGCATGGAAGGCGGCTTCGAAAGGGCTCATGCCCGTATTATTGTCCATAACCGTTCCTCTCCCGTCACGCGCGATGCAGGAAGATCACCGAGACCAGGATCCAGACCGCCAGCACCGCCACCAGCAGCACGCCGCTGACGACCCAGGTGCCGACGGGCCGGACCTCCATCACGGGTGGGCCGTTGCCCGCGTCCGTGTCGCCCTGTTCGGTCGGTGTGCTCATTTCGTGCCTCCTGCGTTCGGGGCTGGCAGGCTTTGCACGTAGGCCGCCACGGCCTGCATGTCGGCATCGGCCATGGCGTGGGTTTCCGTCACCATCATCTTGCCCATCGGGTCGCGATCCTTGCCCTGGTGCCATTGCCGCAGCTGTTCCAGCAGGTAGGGGGCGGATTGTCCGGCCAGGTGCGGGGCGAAGGCGCCCATGCCTTGGCCCGCCGGGCCGTGGCAGCCGCCGCACGGCATGACGCCGTGGGCCATGTCCCCTTTCTGGAACACCTCCTTGCCGCGTGCGCGCAGCGCGTCGCCGGCCGGGTCGTTCTCGGCCGGGGGCGGTTCGGGCAGGGCGGCGTAATAGGCCGCGACATCCTGCATCTGCCTGGGCGTCAGCATCCGCGCATAGGGGGCCATCCAGCTGTTGCTGCGCTTGTCGGAGGCGAAGAAATCCAGCTGCTGGGCGATGTACGCGGCCGAGAAGCCCGCCAGGCGGGGGATGCCCACGTCGGGCTGTCCGGCACCGTTCATCAGATGGCAGGCCGAGCAGCCGACATGGCCGGTCAGCACGCCGCTTTCCGCGATCGTGCGCCCTGCCGCCGGGTCGGGCGTGTCGGCCGCGTGGGACGGTTGCGCGGCCAGCAGGGTGAGTCCCAAGAGCGTCAGTACGCCAGCCCGTTGCCGGCCTGGACGGATGATGCTTCCCGCCGCCTGGTGCATGCCTTTCTCCCGTTCGGGTTTCTTGCCGATATGATACGCTATAGGCGATTGCCGGGGGGTGGGCACATTCCGCAACCCCCGGCATCGCGGTTCGTGTTCTTGCTTATGGTCCCGCTCGCTCTTCGGCTGCGACTTTCCGATGTTGCCGGCGGCCTGTCACGGGGGCGGTTCCGATCCGGATATCCGACCTGTCGCAGAATTGAGACAGGAGCGCGCGGCCGGGGCATGGAAATGCGAAATATAAAGACAGGAATACGGGCGCTTTCATCGTGCCGGCCATAATCTCTGAAACGTGATTATAGTCAATCCGTATCGATGACAGCGCGGGGGAAAGCGCCCCGCGGGATTTTCTGCATCGCACCATGGGTTTTCGGCCCTGTTTTTCCCGGGTGGCACCGCACTTGTCGCAGTTTTGCGACAGTCTGCCCGCACCATGCCTTTTCGACAGCGTGACAGAACCGGTGGAACCGGCAAATGCTGAGGGGCCTGACACATAAGAACGACAACGTGCAGGTGGAGCATCGTCATGAACACTATTGCCCGGGATGCGTGATGGATCCTGCGCCCGGATCCGCCGTTATACCGTCCCGCCCCTGCTGGGCGGTATTCCGGCCGATCGGGCGCGAGCGTCATCATTTCCTGGAAGCAGAACCGTTGTTCGGACGATCCCTACCGGAAGAGTGTTGCGGGAGATCCAAGATGAAGTTTGCTTACCGTACCAGCGCCCCCCGGCGGCCCCTGCATCGGGCGATGCTGGCCCTGCCGGTTGCCCTGGCGTGCGCGACCGCGCTGACGGTTGCATCCCCGGTGCGGGCCGACGAGCCGGCTGGCCCCTACCAGCCGGTGACGAGCGAGCGGCTGGGCCATGCGGCGCAGGATGATGGCTGGCTGATGTACCGGCACGATTATGCCAGCACGGGCTATTCGGTCCTGGAGGGGGTCAATGCGGGCAATGTCGCCCAGCTGAAGCCCGTCTGGGATTACGAGACGGGCTCGAAGAGCGGGCATGAGGCGCCGCCGATCGTCAATGGCGACTACATGTTCATCACCACCCCGAAGAACGGGTTGCTGGCCTTTCAGGCCAGTACGGGAAAGCTGCTGTGGAAATACCAGCGCGACCTGTCCGACGTGGGGCTGAAGACGATCTGCTGCGACGTGGTCAATCGCGGAGTCGCGCTGTACGGCACCAATGTCTACATGGCCACGCTGGACAATCACGTGCTGGCGCTGGATGCCACGACCGGCAAGGTGGTGTGGGACCAGGCGCTGGAAGCGCCGGACCTGGGCTATGCGATGACGCTGGCGCCGCTGGTGGTCAAGGGCCATGTCATTGTCGGCGTTTCGGGCGGCGAATATGGAGGGCGGGGCTTTATCGCATCGCTGGACGCCAAGACCGGCAAGCAGATCTGGCGGCAATCGACGATTCCGGCACCGGGGGAACCGGGTGGCGAGACCTGGCCCAAGGGTGCCTACAAGACCGGTGGCGGCGCCACCTGGCTGACCGGCAGCTACGACCCGCAGACCGATTCGCTGATCTGGGGCGTGGGTAATCCGGGGCCGTGGCTGGCGGTGCTGCGGCCGGGCGACAACCTGTATACCGACAGCGTGATCGCGCTGAATCCCGCGACCGGCAAGATCAAGTGGCATTACCAGTACACGCCGAACGATACGTGGGATTACGACGGCACCAACGAGCCGGTCCTGACCGACCTGACCTATGAGGGCAAGGCGTACAAGGCGCTGGTCAGCGCCAGCCGCAACGGCTGGTTCTATGCGGTCGACCGTACGAACGGAAAGCTGATCTATGCCGAAAAATTCGCGCACGCGACATCGGTTTCCGGATTCAAGGACGGCAGGCCCGTCACGGACCCCGCCATGCGGCCGGACGTGGACAAGGAGGTCTTTACCTGCCCCAGCTTCCTGGGCGGCAAGAACTGGTGGCCGATCGCCGTCGATCCGCAGACCCATTTCGCCTATGTGCCGACATTGCATACCTGCATGAAGATGAAGGGGGCCTCGGTCTCGTACAAGGCGGGCCTGCCGTTCCTGGGCGAGACCTTTACCGTCATGCGCGATCCGGAGCATCCGGATGAGTGGGGTTCGGTCCAGGCCATCGACCTGAATTCCGGCAAGCAGGCCTGGTCGTTCAAATCCGCCCTGCCGTGGAACGGCGGCATGCTGGCGACGGCGGGCGGGCTGGTCTTCTCGGGCAGCGCCGACGGATACCTGTATGCCTTCGATGCAAAAACGGGTTCCGTGCTGTGGAAGAGTCCGAAAATGTCGTCGGGCGTGCTGGGTGTGCCCAGCACCTGGAAGGTCGGCGACAAGCAGTATGTCGGCGTCTATGCCGGGTGGGGCGGCGGCGTGCCGATCTGGGGTGGCGACATGGCGAAGGACGCGCGTGTCCGCTCCATTCCGCTGGGTGGCCATCTGTATGTCTTCGCGCTGTAAGGAGGATTGCATGCGCCTGAACATTACCCGCCTGTCGCGCCGCGCCCTGGTCTGCGCCGTCGCGGCCGGCGCCGTGCTTGCCGCCCGGCCGGCCGGGGCCACGGTCTCGGTCTGCATCGATTCCTCCAACCCGGCCCATGCGATGGATCGCCGGGTCGTCCAGGCGGTTGCCCGCCAGCAGGGTACCGATGCCGCGATCTATACGTTCGACGGCAGCGGCGCGGGGGACGACGATGGATTCGACGTCAAGAAGTTCGGCACGCTCGCGGCCTCGCGCTGCGCGCTGGTGCTGGGCTTTCCCGTGGACGCCACGCATGGGGCGGTGCCCGAGGGGATGCGGGCGACGGCCCCCTATGCGCGGATGGGATTCGTGCTGGTGACGCCCCGTAGCCATGATGCGGAAACCCTGGCGGCCCTGCCGCACGGGACCGACGTGGCCGTGACCTACCTGACGGCGCCGAACCTGTATTTCGTGAAGCATCCCAACGTCCAGGCCGATATCTACCCGACCGATGCGCAGACCATTGCGAGCGTGGTTCACCATACGGACCGGGCGGCGATGGTCTGGCGTGCCAGTGCGGTTGCCTATCTGCCCGGTGGGGAAAAGGCGCGCGACTATTGCATCCATGCGCTGAACGAGCCCCATGCGGCCTGGGACGTGGTGGCGCTGTATGGTCCGCACGGCGCGGCGGCGGCGGCTTCGTTCCAGAAGAGCGTCGAGGCGCTGCGGCGGTCCGGCCAGTTGGCGGCCCTGCTGAGCCCCTATGCCATGTCGCCGGCCAATCCGGTCGTTCTGGCTGCGGCGGAGGCGCCGGCGGCCGCCCCTGCGGCTGCACCGGCCGCTCCGGCTGCCGGTGGGGAGAAGCCCGCGCTGTTTACGGCGGCGCAGGCCGATGCGGGCAAGAAGGCCTATGCCGACAATTGCGCGCAATGCCATGGCGACAATCTGGAGGGGATGGCCGGGCCGGCGCTGAAGGGCAAGAATTTCGCCTCGCCCAAGGCGAATTTCCATGTCGGCGATGTCTTTACCATCGTGTCGCAGAACATGCCCGCGACCCAGCCGGCCAGCCTGCCGCATGACGTGTATGTGAACATCATGGCCTTCCTGCTCCAGCAGAACGGGATGCCCGCCGGTTCGGCCGAACTGACCTTCGATGGGGCCAAGGCCTCGACCGTGCCGCTGGTCTATAGCGGCGAATAGGCCGGGGAGGCCGGTCCGGCCGGGTTTCCGGCCGGACCGGCCCACGGCGCGGGAGCGGCCATTGGCCACGCCCCGACATTGCCCGGGCCTGTGGCGGCACGGTGTAATTGGTCGTTCGCGCCATAGAGGCGAACGCGTTATAATAAAAAATAAGAAACAACGGAGTTTGTCAGATGTCAGCAAGACATTGGGCGCAGGTGGGTTTGACGGCCGTTCTGGCTGCTGGTGGTGTGTCCATGCTGTCGGCCCGTTGTGCCCGGGCTGATGATTACAGTGATCTTCTGGATATCCTGCGGGCCAAGGGGGCGCTGACGCAGGTCGAATATTCGACCCTGCTGGCCAAGCATCGGCATCATGCGGCGGAGCCGGCATCGGCCGAGGGGCCGCGACGGGGACGGGGCGCGGCCGGGCGGCATGCCGGGGTTGCGACGGCCGAGGCCGCTTCGGACGGTGCGGTGATGCCGGCGGTGGTGGCCGCCCAGCGCGCGGCCGACAGCGCGGCGGCCAGCGCCCGTGCCGCCGAGGCCTCGATGCTGGCGGCGCGCAGCACGATCGACAGCCCCAGCGTGGTGCGGGTCGACCCCTATGTTTCGGGCAAGGGGCTGACTTTCAAGGCCGGGCAGATCGATATCAATTTCTCCGGGTTCATCAACGGGTTCTACAGCTACAACTCGCCTGGGCGCGGGCAGGCGGTGGCGGGCGGGCTGTCGAGCGGGGGCAGCGGGTTCGATTCGTCGGCGGTGCGCAACGGCCTGCTGCCGGCAGGCTTCATCCTCAAACTGTCCACGACGCAGTCGGGGATCGACATGTCGGCCGTGCTGGGCATGTATCCCGGCCTTAACAATGCCAATCCGGGGGCCTTCAACGCCAATTCCGGCGGCAGCCCGGTCGGGCTGGGCACCGCGGGCATCGATCTTCGTCAGGTTTACCTGACGGCGGGGACGAAGACCTTCGGCACCGTCAAGCTGGGCCGCGACCTGGCGCTGTTCGGGTCGGACGCGATCCTGAACGATGCGACGCTGTTGAGTGTGGGCTCGACGGGCAGCAATACCGCGCCGGCCAATACGTCGCTGGGCCGTATCGGCCTGGGGTATGTCTATGCCGACTGGATTCCGCAGATTTCCTATGCCTCGCCGGTCGTCAAGGGCTTCCAGGGATCGGTTGGTGTCTTCCAGCCGCTGGATGCGTTCAATTTCGCCGGGGGGGGCCTGTCGGCGCAGTCGACGCAGCACAGTTCGCCGATGGTGCAGGGCAAGATCACCTACGATTTCAAGATCGGCGAACTGAGCACGCGGATCTGGTCCAGCTTCCTGATCCAGCATCAGCAGGGCCTGACGAGCACGCTGCTGTCGGAAGAGGAGCGTCGGGGTGCCATGGCCGAGGCCGGCGAAATCGGTGCCAAGCTGACCTATGGCGCGGCGCAGGCCGTGGTCTATTACTATCGCGGCAGCGGGCTTGGCACGACGGGCCTGTTCTTCGACGGTGTTGCCGCGAACGGGCACAAGCGTGATTCGGAAGGCTATTACGTGCAGGGGGCCTATAACTTCACCAAGCGCTTCAAGCTGGTGGGCAGTTATGGCGTCAGCAATCTCTACCTGGCGTCGGGCGATACGGCGGTCGGGCTGGTGCGCCGCAATGAATCGGAAGTCGGGGCGGCTTACTACGACCTGACGGACTGGTTGAAGCTGGTGGCCGAATTCGCCCATACCGATGCAGCCGCGCATAACGGCAACGCGGCGCGGGACAACACGGTCTCGGGCGGCGCGATCCTGTTCTTCTGATGCGTCTTTTCATCCGGGGGTGCCTCTCTGCCCCCGGATGGTTCCGACTGGCCGCGCTCCAGACAACGGCCCAAACGAATAAAAGTCTTTTTGCTTCTTTTTCTTCAGAAAAAGAAGAATCCACGGCGAGCGTCAGAGTATCTCCGGACGCAGTGCCCGTGTCCCGGCATTCTCCCGCCCATCGAAGGTCCCGCCCGCCTGCGTGGCGATGGCCAGCCGGATCAGGTCGGCGGTGCGGGCCACGCCCAGCTTGGTCTTGATCATGCCCGCCGTGTTGGCGACCGTCTTGTAGCTGACGCCCAGCGTTGCCGCGATGTCCGACAGGCTGCGGCCCTCGCCCAGAAAGCGCATGATATCCAGGTCGCGTGCCGTCAGGCGGCCGAAATCGCGGCCCAGTATGTCGTGATGTTCGCTGAGCATGGAGGCGATTCCGGCTTCGACATAGCATTGTCCGTTCATGGCCTGCCGGATGGCGTCCAGCAGGTCGTCGGGCCCAATTGTCTTGGACACATAGCCGGTTGCCCCGGCATCGAGCGCCCGGCGTGCGTAGATCGGGTCGGCATGCATGCTCAGTACCAGCACGCGCAGGCCGGCGTCGCGCAGGCGGGGCAGCAGCCACAGGCCGCCGGCGCCGGGCAGGCCCAGGTCGAGCACCACCAGGTCCGGCCGTGCGTGCAGGGCCAGGTCGAGGGCGGTCGGGGTGTCCGCGGCTTCGAGGATCGTGGCGTCCAGCGCCGTTGCCAGCAATTGCCCGAGGCCGGCGCGCACCACCGTATGGTCGTCTACCAGAAGGATGTTCATGCGTCGTGCGCCTCCGGCGCCCTAGTGCGGTTGAGGGGGGATGGCGGAGCCGGATGGGCGTCCGGGTCGGGCAGGCTGGCGGTGACGGTCCAGCCCCGGTCGCGCGTGATGTCCAGGGATCCGCCCAGGTCGGACAGACGGCGGCGCATGCCGGCAAGGCCGAAGCCCGGCGCGGGCGTGCCCGTCGTGCCGTCGTCATGGACCGACAGGGCGATGCGGCCGCCGGCGCGCGTGGCCCGCAGCGTGATGTGCGAGGGGTGTCCGTGGCGGGCGGCGTTGCAGACGGCTTCCTGTGCCACGTGAAACAAGGCGTCGCGCGTTGCGTCGTCCAGCGCGCCGAGCGCGGGATCGCAGGAAAGCGTGAAGACGATGTGTGGTGCGACACTGTTCCAGAACAGGACAATGCCCTCCAGGGCTTCGGGGAGCGCGCGCCCGGGGGTGCCGTGCAGCCGTTGCAGGATGGCGCGCAGGGTGCGCTGGATGGACCCGGTGGCGTCCTGTATGGCGCGGACCTGGGCCGGGATGGCGTCGTGGCGGCCCTCGGCGGCGGAGCGGGCGAGGGTAGCCGCGAAGGTTGTGATGCCGAACAGCAGGGGGCCGACCTCGTCATGCAGGTCGCGCGCGATGTCGGCGCGTTCTTCTTCGGCCACGCGGGCGATCTGGTCCTGGAGGTGGCGGTTCTGCGCGGTCGCGGCGCGCAGGGCGCGGGCCATGCGATTGAAGGATGCGGCCTGCCCTGCGATGTCGGCCGGGCCGTGTTCGGGCAGGTCCGCGATTTCTTCGCCCGCCGCGATCCGGGCATAGCCGTCGGAGAGGGTGGCCAGCGGGCGCAGGCCGCGTATCACGATGACGCAGCAGGAGCCGGCGACCAGCAGGACCAGCAGCGCGATGGTGGCGATCTGTACCCGGAGTTCGCCCCAGCGTTCCGCTGCCTCGTTGGTCGCATCGGCTTGCAGGCGCAGCCGCCACCCCGTGGGCAGGCCGGCGGGGGCGAGTGTCAGCGGAGCCATGGCCGGTGCGGTGGCGCGCAGGAACCAGGCGGGCGGGCGGGGGCCGGTGGCCAGGCGGGACTGGCGGAGCACCCGGCCGGCCGGGTCGACGATCCGGGCCTGGATATGACGGTTGCCGTCGAAACTGTCGCACATCTCCGCCAGCCAGGCGGCGGCGGAGGCGGCGGGGGGTGGCGGTGTCGCGGCGATGTCGGCGCGGGCATTGGCCAGGGCGGCGGCCAGTTCCACCCGGATCGAGCGGCCTGCCTGCCACGCTGCGAGGCCGGAGCCGGCGGCCAGGCCGATGAGTGCCGCCACCGCGAGCGCCAGCAGCAGGCGCTCCAGCAGCCGCAGGCGCGCGCCGGGGGGGCGGAACGGGAAGAATGAAGTGTCGGCCCAATGATTTTTATGACGTTCGGGAAAATGTCCCATCGACTTCCCTAGTCCCGTTCGATCTGATGAACCGCGTGGCATGCCAATCAAATGAGAAGAATAAACGCATGTTTGAAAAGATGATCGGGCGGCGGGCCATGTATCTGGCCTCCGCCGCGCTCTGCCTTCTGCCCGTCCGCGCGGTGTCGGCGCAGACGGTGCCGGTATCGGGCGGTGGGTCGGCTGGCGTGCAGTCGGAGGACATCACCGTTATTGGAACCTCGCCACTGCCCGGTTCGGGCATCGACCGCGACCGTCTTCCGGCGGCGACCGCCATCGTGACCGCGCATGACCTGCAACTGACCGGCACGGCCGACCTGCTGCATGCGCTGGATAGCCGGCTGGCGGGTGTCAGCCTCAATTCGCCTGCCGGGAATCCCTATCAGCCCACCATCGTCATGAACGGCTTCCAGGCGTCGCCGTTGCAGGGCACGTCGCAGGGTGTCGCGGTCTATCTGGATGGTGTCCGCTTCAACCAGGCTTTCGGCGACACGGTGAACTGGGACCTGATCCCGGACCTGGCGATCGAGCGGGTGGCGGTGGAGGGGTCGAACCCCGTCTTTGGTCTGAACGCGCTGGGCGGGTCGCTGAATGCGCGGATGAAGAACGCGTTCAATACCGTGGCCGGCGGCGAGGCGGACCTGTCCGGCGGGTCGTTCGGGCGCATCGTGGCGCAGGGCGATTATGCGGCGCGGCGGGGCAATTGGGGCTTTTATGTCGCTGGCCGGGAGGTGCACGAGGATGGGTGGCGGGATCTGCAAAGCACCGACATCCAGAGCCTGTATGCCGATCTGGGCTGGAAGGGGCAGGCGACGGAGGTGCATGGCAGCCTGGACCTGGCCAATTCGGTGCTGAATGGGCCGGGGACGTCGCCGGTCGAGCTTCTGCGGGCGGACCCGCGGGCGCAGTTTACCGCGCCCAACCAGATGGCGAACAAATTCATCCAGTTTGCCGTGAACGGCCGGCACAGCTTTACCGACACGCTGTCGGTACAGGGGCAGGTTCATTACGATTATTTCCAGCAGCGGGTGATCAACGGCAACGCGCCCAACGATGCGCCGTGCGACGACGGATCGGGCCTGATGTGCTCCGACGATGGCGACCCTTCGACCACGCGGGGCGGGGCGACGATTCCCGATTTCCTGAATGGCGGCCCGTATTCGGAGTTGGATCTGCAAACGACCAATACCAACGGCTATGGCGTATCCATGCAGGAGACCGAAACCCGTTCGGTGTTCGGCCTGCGCAATCATGAGGTCGCGGGCGTCAGTTTCGACGGTGCGCAGACGATGTTCACCGGTGAGGCCCTGCTGGGCGGCCTGACGCCGGTGACGCGTGCCTATTACGGGCCCGGCTATGTGATCGACGAACCGGGCGAGACCGTGCCGGTGCGGGTGCGGGTGAACGATGCCTATGTCGGCGTGTTCGCGACCGACACGATCGATCTGACGGACCGCCTCTCGCTGACCGGATCGATGCGCTACAATTTCGCGCAGATCAATCTCGCCGACCAGAATGGCGGGGATTTGAGCGGCCGCCATGCCTATTCGGCAATCAATCCGGGGGGTGGGATCAGCTATCGCCTGACGCGCTGGGCCACGATCTATGGCGGCTATGCCGAGGCGAACCGTGCGCCGACCCCGGCCGAACTGTCCTGCGCCGGACCGCAGAACGCGTGCAGCCTGGCCAATTTCTTTGTCGGCGACCCGGAGCTGAAGCAGGTGAGGGCCCATACGTTCGAGGCCGGGCTGCGCGGCGGCTTTGCCATCGGCATCGCCGGCCGCCTGAGCTACGATCTGGGCCTGTTTCGTACCGATGCCGACGATGACATCGTCTTTATCAACAGCGAGACGCTGAACCGTGCGTTCTTCGCCAATATCGGCGCTACCCGCCGGCAGGGCGGCAAGGTGCATCTGGCCTGGCAGGCGGATGGCTGGTCGGCCTGGCTGAACTATACCCATACCGATGCGACCTATCGCAGCGGTTTCGTCGAGGATGCGGGCAGCAATCCTGCCGGCGACGATGACGGCGACATCACCGTGCGCCGGGGCAACCGCCTGCCGGGCATTCCGCTGGACAAGCTGACCGGCGGGGTGGATGTGCGCATCACGCCCATCTGGAGTGTCGGCGGCGATTTCGATTTGCAGGGCGGGCAGTATCTCTATGGCGACGAAGCCAATCTGACGCCGCGCCTGCCGGGATTCTTCGTGCTGAACCTCCATACTTCCGTCCAGGTGACGCATTCCCTGCAACTGTTCGGCAGCATCTCGAATGTGACCGACCGGCATTATTATACCTATGGCACGTTCTCGCCGACCAATTCGGTCTATCTGGTGCAGGCGCCGGGGGCGAGCAATCCGCGCAGCTACAGCCCCGCCGCGCCGATCGGCGGCTTTGGAGGTGTGCGCGTGACGTTCTGAACCTTTGTCGTTGCGGTCCGGGTGCCTGTCGGCACCCGGATTGTCGTGTGGAGTGTGGGTCAGAAGAAGCCAAGTTTCTTCGGGGCGTAGCTGACCAGCAGGTTCTTGGTCTGCTGGTAATGGTCGAGCATCATCCGGTGGTTTTCACGCCCGATGCCGGACTGCTTGTAGCCGCCGAAGGCAGCGTGGGCCGGGTAGGCGTGGTAACAGTTCGTCCACACCCGGCCGGCCTTGATGGCGCGCCCGACGCGATAGGCGCGGGTGCCGTCGCGGGTCCAGATGCCCGCACCCAGGCCGAACAGCGTGTCGTTGGCCAGTTTCACCGCCTCGGCATCGTCGCGGAAGGTGGTGACGGAGACGACGGGGCCGAAGATTTCCTCCTGGAAGATCCGCATCCGGTTGTCGCCCTTGAAGACGGTGGGCTGGATGTAGCAGCCGTTCGACAGGCTGCCGCCCACATCGGCCCGGCCGCCGCCGATGAGCAGTTTCGCCCCTTCCTGCCGCCCGATATCGATATAAGACAGGATCTTGTTCATCTGGTCGACAGAGGCCTGGGCGCCGACCATCGTGTTGAGATCGAGCGGGTTGCCCTGTTTGATCGCCGCGACCCGGCGCAGCGCGCGTTCCATGAACCGGTCGTAGATGGATTCGTGGATCAGGGCGCGCGACGGGCAGGTGCAGACCTCGCCCTGGTTGAAGGCGAACAGGACGAAGCCTTCGATCGCCTTGTCGAGAAAATCGTCGTCCTCGGCGGCAATGTCGGAAAAGAAGACGTTGGGGGACTTGCCGCCCAGTTCCAGCGTCGCGGGGATGAGGTTGTCGGCCGCCGCGTGGGCGATCATCTTGCCTGTCGGCGTCGAGCCGGTGAAGGCGATCTTGGCGATGCGGCTGTTGGAGGCCAGCGCCGTACCGGCCTCGCGCCCGAAGCCGTTGACGATGTTCAGCACGCCGGCCGGCAGGATGTCGGCGATCAGTTCTGCCAGGACCAGGATCGAGGCCGGCGTCTGCTCGGCCGGCTTCATCACCACGCAATTGCCCGCGGCCAGGGCCGGCGCGAGTTTCCAGGCGGCCATCAACAGCGGGAAGTTCCAGGGGATGATCTGGCCGACCACGCCCAGCGGTTCGTGGAAATGGTAGGCGACGGTGTCGTGGTCGATTTCCGACAGGGCGCCTTCCTGCGCGCGGATGCAGGAGGCGAAATAGCGGAAATGATCGACGCACAAGGGAAGGTCGGCGTTGAGCGTTTCGCGCAGGGGCTTGCCGTTGTCCCAGCTTTCGGCGCGGGCCAGCAGTTCCAGATTCTCCTCGATCCGGTCGGCGATGCGGTTGAGCAGCAGCGCGCGCTGGGCCGCGCTGGTTTCGCCCCAGGCATCGCGCGCGGCGTGGGCGGCGTCGAGCGCGCGCTCCACATCCTCGGCCCTGGAGCGCGCCACCTTGCACAGGATGCGCCCGTCGACCGGGGACGGGTCGTCGAAATATTCCCCGGCGAAGGGGGGTACCCATTTTCCGCCGATGAAATTGTCGTACTGCGCCTTGAACGGTGACGACATGTCGATTCGATGGCTTTCCAGCGAGTCCATGGTCATTCTCCTTCTTGGTCGCCGCGGACGGAGCGCGGTCAACGTTTGGAAGAGTGGCGATGGGGACTGGATTTGTCAGCCGGTTGCGGGCGGTATGGCCACCGATCTGTCGCAGTTCCGCGACAGATGGCGGGGTGGGCCGAACGGCGGCGAAAGGGCCTAGTGGACGTCGTGGCGCTTCAGGCGGCGATGCAGCGTGGCGCGGCTGACGCCCAGTTCGCGCGCGGCCGCCGAGATGTTTCCGTTGCAGCGTTTCAGCACGCGTTGCAGGGCGGCGTGGGCGGCGCGGGCGGGATCTTCGTGGCCGGTATCGGACAGCAGGTCGGGGAGCGTCATGGGCTTGCCCGCGCGCAGGCCGAACAGGGTGCGGGCGGCCTTGTTGGTGCCGACGATCACCTCGTTCTCGTCCACGGCCAGCAGGGCCTGTGCCTCGTTGCCCAGCGAGATGATGCGGTGGTCGGCGAAGGCTTCGCCGAACAGGCGGGTTTCGATCCGCCGGGCGGCGTCCTCGACCACCAGGGACAGGAAGGAGAGTGTCGCCGTGTCGCAATCGTTGCGGCAGGAGGAAATGTCGATCCCGCCGATCGGGCTGCCCGACGGGTCGTGGATCGGTGCCATGGTGCAGCTGAGCCCGGCATTGCGGGAAAAGAAATGCTGGTCGCGATGGATCGTCAGCACCCGGTCTTCGGCCAGGCAGGTGCCGATGCCGTTGGTGCCCTCGTGGGCTTCGTCCCATATGGCGCCCAGGTTCAGGCCCCAGGCGCTGAAGATTTCCTCGTCTCCGGCCATGCATCGCTGCTCCAGCGCGACGCCGCGCGCGTCGCTGAGCAGCATGCAGAAGCCGCCGCGCCGGACCGCCGAGGCCAGCCGGTCCAGAACGGGCTGGGCCGCGTGGAGCAGCAGGGCGCTGCGCTCGCGGGCCTCGCGGTAGGCCTGGGCGTCGAGACGGCGTGGGGGTTCGTCATGGTTCGGGCTCAGGCCGTAATGACGCAGCGAACGGGACCACGAGGCCGCGAGCGCCGAGCGGCCGGAGGCGGATTCGTCTCGCAGCATGCTGTAGACGCGATCCGCGTGGTGAATGCTCACTGGAGCGTGATGATTATCGAGTGATCTGGCTTTCGTCACTCTTGGCCTCTGCATTTCAGGCATATGTGTTATGCCCAGACGCTAATCATGTAAGGCCGGTCAGGGCAATCATGTCGTGTTCACAAACGCGCGGGAAGCGGCGGAGTGCCCTGTTCGCGGGCGGTGCGGAAACCCGCGCGGGGGCACGCGGTTGAATCGCCGTTGCGGTGGAGGGTGCGATGTCCATGCGTGAACATGACCGTTCCGGGCCCCGGCGGCCGATGCCGACGCCGGCCCCCGGGCCGTTCGATCCGAACGACCCGATCCCCGGAGACGTCCCGGACGAGGATCCGTTCGAGCCCGACGATGACGATGAGGGACCTGTTTTATAGGCGAGTCGGCTGGGGGGGGCGTGCCCAGGCGGATTTTCAGATCATGCGGATGCCGACGATGGTGAGGACGGTGGCCAGGACCGCGCGCTGGACATTTTCGCGGACCATGCCGACAAACAGGCTGCCTAGGATGATGCCGGGAATCGATCCGACCAGCAGGGACAGCAGCATGCCGCCATTGACCGAGCCCAGGAGCCAGTGGCCCAGGCCGGCGACCAGGGTGAGCGGCACGGCATGCGCGATATCGGCCGCGACGATGCGGGCCGTCGACAGGCGGGGATACAGGACCAGCAGGACCGTGACCCCGATGGCACCCGCGCCGACGGACGACAGCGAGACCAGGAGGCCGAGCAGCGCGCCCACGGCAATGGTCAGGATATGGGTCCGGCGATCGGACAGGCCGGCGGAGAAGCCGGCCAGGCGCTGCATGAGGGCGGCGCGAAACAGGATGCAGGGCGCGGTCAGCAGCAGGGCGACGCCCAGGCTGCGGGTGATCAGGTGGGTGGTGATCAGGGACGGGGCGCCCATCGTATGCAGTACCACGAGCGCCAGGGCCGAGGCGGGGATGCTGCCGCTGGCCAGGCGGCGGACCACTTTCCAGTCCACCCCGCCGGAGAAGCCGTGCACGCCGGTGCCGACCGCCTTGGTGATGGCGGCGTAAAGCAGGTCGGTGCCCACCGCTGTCTGGGGATGCACGCCGAACAGCAGGATCAGCAGGGGGGTCATCAGCGATCCGCCGCCGACCCCGGTGAGACCAACCAGAAACCCCACACCCAGACCGGACAGCGAATATAACGGCTGGATCGTGTCAATAAAACTCATTACGGGAATTCCGGATGGTTAAAACCGCCATTCAAGGTCGATATGTGCCGAATGGGCAGGCCTTCGAAGCGCAGCGCATCATAGTGCGGTATTTATTTTAATCAACGATCAAATATGGTGATAAAATTCGCCCTCCCGGTCCAGGCGGGCGATCATCCCGGCTTGTTCATCTTCTTGTATCGATGTCATGATTATTTGTGGCCGGTGCGTGCGGATCGGAAACGGGGGATGCCACGGGCATGCGGAGGGGGCGGTGATCATTCTTCTTCCGCTGCTGGTCCTGTGTGGCCTGCTGTTCTCCGCCCTGTTCGCGGGGCAGAAATTGCCCGCCAACGGCCCGCTATGGGATATCGCCATGGCTTGCGGCTTCATGGGCTATGGGCTGGTGGCGTTTCTGTTTCTTCTGACCGGGCGCCCGCTGCGGATTCCCTTCAATGACGGTAAGTTCTTCACGGTCGCCCATCGTCTGTTCGGGTGTGTCGCGGGGCTGCTGATCGGGCTTCATGTCGGCCTGTCGCTTTGGGCCGAGCCGCTGACGGCCCGTTACCTGCTGCCGGGTGGCCCGGGCTATATGCTGGCGGGGCTGGCTGGAGTGCTGCTGGCCATTCTGGCCATCGGGCCGTCCTTCCATGTCGTGCGCGGGCGGATCTGGCGGACGGCGACGCGGTTTCGGCAGGCGCATGGGCTGGTGGCGCTGGGGCTGCTGGGAATGGCCAGCTTTCATATCACGGGCGCGCGGCTGCATGTGCAGGGGCGGGGCCAGATGGTCGCCATTGCGGTGATTGCCGGGTTCTGCGCCATCCTGCCGTGGGTGGGACGGCATGGCCGGCTGCCGCGGCCTTCCGGCCATCGGCGTCGCAATACCGCGCCGGTGGCCGTGCGGCTTGCGGTGGGGGTTGGCGGTGGCGCGCTGGGGGGCTGTCTTGCCTACGGACTGTATGGCAGCCAGTGGCTGGCGCCATGAAGGGCCGGCTTGCTGCCTGCATGCTGGCCGTGACGCTGGGCGTCGGGGCCGGGGGGATCTGGTGGTGCGAATCGGGCATCAGCCACGCGATGCCGATCCCGGTCGTGTTCATGCATCGCGACCATGCGGCGTATAATTGCGTGCAGTGCCATCATGACGTGATGGAACCCGCACTGGCATCGTCCCCCAACCGGACATGTATTGGGTGTCATCGGACGCGGCCGGACCAGGCGGACCTGTCCTTGTCGACGTTCCATGATTTCTGCGAAACCTGTCATCTGGCGCGTCGCCGCGACCATGGTAAGGCTGGTCCGGTCCGGGAGTGCCATGGCTGCCATGTGCCGCCGCATGGCAGGAAAGGGCAGGATATTTTCTGAGCCGGTGCGCGCCGTTTGAAACGCCCCAGGGAAATGGCGGTGTTGGGGCGTGGTTCAGGTCCGCGTGGGGCGGGGGCGCTTTGCCAGGGTCCGCAGGTCGGTGCGGATGCGTCGGACCGGGTCCGACCAGTCGAGGGGGGCGGTCTGCTGATACAGGCGCAGGCTGTCGTACCAGGGGGAATCGGTGCGGCCCGACAGCCAGCGCCAGCATTGATCGTAGCGGGACAGCATCCAGACCGGTTTCCCCAGGCCGGCCGCCACATGGGCGGTCGATGTGTCGACGGCGATCACCAGGTCCAGCGCGTTGATCAGCGCCGCGGTATCGCTGAAATCGCGCAGGAGGGGGGTGTGGTCGATCAGGTGCATCCCGGCCGGCGGCGTTTTGGCCTGGGATGATTTTTCGCCGATCTGGAGACTGTAGAACAGGATGTCCGGTGCCGACCCGGCAAGCGGTGCGAAGGTCGAAAGATCGGTCGAACGCCGCCGATCGGCCAGTTCGGCGGCCTGGATTTCGGGATGCGGAGCGCCGGCCCAGACGAGGCCGACCCGGAGGGAGGGGGGGCGGCCGCCGCGTTTCGCCACATCCTGTTGCAGTGTCTCGCGCCAGAAGGATGTTTTCTGCGCGTCCGCATGCAGGAAGCCGGCGGCGGACGGAATGGTCGCGACCGTCGTGCCCAGCGCGAAGGGCAGGCTGAGGACCGGGCATTGAAGATCGTGCGGAGGGAGCGCGTCGTCTTCCGAAACAATGAGCTGTTCCGGGAAAGACTGCCGGAGCAGGGTCAGCAATTCCCGTCTTGCCCGCACCACGATGCGACCGCCCCGTTGCGCGGCAATGGGAATGAAGCGTGAGAACTGGATCATGTCCCCGAACCCGCCCTCGGTATGGATCATGAGGGTGCGGCCGGGGAATGGCTCGCCCTTCCATTGCGGCACCGTCTTGCCGTAGCTGTGGGAACTGGGCGTTGTCCACCGCCACTCATATTCCCGGAAGCCGGCCAGGTAGTCGCCTTGCAACAGGAGGGAGATGGCGTAGTTGGTGCGGGTTTTCGGATTGGCGGGGGTCAGGCGGATGGCCGCCTGGTGAAATTTCTGGGCCAGCGTGTGCTGGCTGCGATGGTCGAGAACCACGCCGAGATTGCTCAGTGCGAGCGCATGCGTGGGCTGGCGTTGCAGGCAGGCCTTGTACGCGGCGATCGCTTCGTCGTAATGCTGGAGATACATGTGGGCGTTGCCGAGATTCGACCATGCGTCGGGCAGTGTCGGATCGCAGGCCACGGCGCGGGTCAGCATCTTCAGCGCATCGTCGAAACGGCTGAACGCGCAGAGCAATCCGCCGTAATTGCTCAGGGTTCTGGCATCGTCCGGGTTCTGTGCCAGCCGGGTCTGATAGGCGGCGGCGGCCTCGTGCAGATGTCCGGCGAGCTGAAGATCTTCGGCGTTGTCCTCGGGACGCGATACCTGATCCGGGATCGACCCGGCGGTTTGGGACATGAGGCGTGGACCCTTATCGTGGAAAAGAAAGGCGGACCTGCCAGGGTCACGAAGGGGCGGTTCCGCGAGGCAGGTCTTGGTCCGCCTTGCTGAAAGGCGCTGTCTCCCCCGGTGGGGCGCCTTGCGAATCTCGTATGTCCTGGATGAGGAAATCCGGCCTGAACCTCTCGAGATCGCGCTATTTCCCGGCGAAGGGCGATATCGAGAGGGGTATTTTTGATCCGATGGACGATCCGGAAGGCGGAAAGATCAGAGATAATTGGCCAGTGTCATGTCCTTCATGTCGGCAATCAGCGTATAGGATGCCTTGAGCTGGGTCTGGAGGTTGATCTGTTCCGTGGCCGTGGTCGCCACGTCGGCGCCCCAGGCGCTCTGCAACTGGTCTTCCAGCGAAGACTGGACGTTGGTCAGCAGGTTGGATTGCGACGTCAGGCTGTTCTGGGCGGTGCCGACCGTCGTTTCCATGTTGACCAGTTGCTGGATGGTGGTTTGCAGCGACGTGTAGAGGTCATTCGAGAAACTCTGCGTCGACGCCGATGAACCGCTCATGGACGATACGATCATCATGTCGCGCATCAGGTCGCGGATCGGCGAGCCCGACGATGTCGAGGACGCGGAGGAGTCGCCCGAGCTTTGCGTCGCGACGACCCCGACGGAGATTGCGGAACTGCTGCCTGCCACGATCTTGCTTTGGGAAGAGGATGCGGCATCGAGATTGCCGGCCGCCGTCGACGTGGTCAGGTTGGTCGAAAAGACGGACAGCGAAGAATCGTTGGAAGCGGTCGTGGCCTGCGACAGGACGTTGGACGTATCGCCGCCGTTATTGACCACGCTGACGATCGAGGCGATCTGCTGCGCGAGGGCGCTGTCCGACAACGAGGACGTCGTAACGGGGGGATTGTTCGAATCGCTTCCGGAAAAGACGTATGCCGCGCCGGTGCTTGTATTGAGCGCGCTCTGCAATTGCGTCAGCGCCGCCTGGGCCTGCGCGGAGGCGGCGGTCACTGTCGAGGTGCTGAGCGTACTGTTGTTGGAGGCGATGCTCAGCAGGTTGGTGGACAGGCTCTGGGCCAGCGACACGATCTGCGACAGGGCGGAGGCCGTGACATTCAGGTTGGTCTGGGCCGTCTGGATATTCGACTGCCAGGCATTCACCTGCGTGATTTTCGGGGTCACGTTGAAAACTGTCGTGCGTCCGGACCCAAGATCGGCATAGGTCGCAGCCAGCGTGCCGTTCGTGTTTTGCCAGGTCAGGACGTTTTCAGCCGCGTTCAGGGAATTGATACCGGCATTCAGGATCACGGAGGCGGCGCCGCCCCCGTACTGATTGATTGATGTACTCATCGCTTTTCCTCCGACCCCGAATTATTGGATGGCATCCAGGAGTGACGTGAACATCGACTGCACGGCACTGACGATCTTGGCATTGGCGGTGTAGGCGTTTTGCAGGGCGACGACCTTGGCCATCTCGTCGTTGACGTTGACGCCGGATACGTTGGAGACCTGCGTCTGCAGGATCGTCTGGAAAGACGAGCTGGAGGTCAGGCTGCTGCTGGCCGCCGCGATGGTCGCCCCCTGATCGGATGTCAGGGAGGTGGACAGCTGGAGCAGGCCCTCGGTGCCGGTATAGCCCGTGGACAGGGTTCCGGTCGGGCCGAGATTGTTGGTCGGCGCGGCGAGTGAGCCGCTGACATTGCTGGTCGCGGTGCCGAGCGCTGTGCCGAGGACGTTGGTGAGGACGGATGTGTCGCCGGTCTTGGTGGCGTCGGCGACGGATGTGGCCGCTGTCGTCGTGCCAGTCGTGCTGTCGGTGGTGCTCATCGTCAGCAGCGAGGGGGTGCCGCTATAGATGGCGTTGACGCCCAGGAGGGACGAGAGCCCGACGATTCCGCTCGGCGGTGTCGTCGTTACCGTTACCGCGCCGGTCGTGCTGTCGACACTGGTTGTCGTCGTCGGGCTGGCCGAGCCGGAATAGGCGCCGCTGGCCGTTACGCCGTTCTGCACGTCCGTGAGGTAATTCGTGACTTCCGAGGCGTCGGTCGAGCTGGCATCGTTCGTGAACAGGCTGAGGCCGGCACTGTTGAAACGGTTGATCAGCGTGTACGAAAACGAATCGAGCTGCGCCTGCATCTTCGGGTAGGTGTCGTCGCGCAGGGTGATGTTGGCGCCCAGCGTGCCGCCGGTCAGGGACGTCGTGATGTCCTTGCCGTTCAGCATGATCCCCGGGATCGTCGAACCGGAATCGTTGGCGGCGTAATACGTCGATGCGGAGATTTCGGAGGACGTAAAGCTGCTGTCGGACAGGCTCAGCGGCCAAGTGGAGCTGGGGAGCGTCTGCGAGCTGTCGCTTTGTCCGATCTGGTCGGGACGGGTGGGAAGCTGGACGCCGTTCGCGGTCTTGACGATCATGTCGCCGTTCGGCGTCTGGGTGAATGTGACCGAAAGCTCGGACGACAGGCTGGTCATGAGGCCGAGCCGCTGGTTTTCGAGATCGGCCGTGTCGGAGCCGACGCTCTGGAGCTTGACGATCTGCTGCGACAGAACCCCGATCTGGGTCAGGTCGCTGTTGATGTCGGAGAGCGACGAGGTGACGTTGTCCTGCGCCTGCTGGCGCTGGGTCGTGTAGGTCGAGCTCAGCGTGTGGATGGTATCGACCAGCGACTGTGCGTCACCGATGACCGCCGATTGCGCGGAGCTTTCGAGCGGGGTGGAAACCAGCGAGGTCAGGGCGCTCTGCACATTGCCCAGCTGGTCGGACAGCGTGGCCGTGGTGCCTGCCGAGTCTGTCGTGGAATCGGTCGCCGTCGTGCCCTGGACGGCGGAGACGGAGGCCAGGGAGTTGCTGGTCGCGGTATAGGCCGCGACCTGGGCATTCTGCGCGTACAGGCTGTTCTGCAGGGCCTGGCTGACGTTCAGGACAGTCTTGCCGATCTGGACGCCGTTGGCAGTGCTGCCTGTTGCGGCGGACGTGACGACGGCGGTTTCGCTGACATATCCCGCCGTGGTCTGGTTGGCGACATTCTGGGACGTCACGGAGTATTGATATTCGATCGCGTTCAGGCTGCTCGTGGCTATCGAGAGAGACGATAACAGATCCATTCCCAAGTTCCCTGTGCGTAAGCCACTATCAGCGGAGCATCGATCGAGACTCACAGCAGCCTGGATAGAGTAGCGACGGCGCTCTAATGCGTTTGCTATCTGTTAATGGTTTCTAAAAGGTTTCAAGAGCAGCGGGGGCTGCGCGGTTGCGGGCGTTTCCGACCTGTCGGGGTCAGCTTGAGGCTTCCGCCGTGATCTTGTCGATGGCGTTCAGGTGGCGGGTCGATTCGGTCTGGATAAGCTGGAATGTCAAATCGTAGGCGCGCTGGATTTCGACCATGCGAGTTGTCTCGGACACCGCGTTGACGTTGCTGGCTTCCAGCATGCCCTGGCGGATTTCCGGACGGGCAACCTGATGCGTCTGCGTGGTCGGGCGCAGGAGGAAGGCCCCTTCGGCCACCAGGGTATTGGGATTGTCGACCGTGAGGAGGCCGATGATGCCGATCGGGCCGGTCTGGGTCGAGAGAGTGCCGTCGGATGCGGCGGACAGGAGATCGCTCTCCTGCTGCAGGACCAGGTTCCGGCCGTTATTGTCCAGGATCGGGTTGCCCGTTCCGTCCACGATCGTGCCGTCCATGCGACGGTGGAACTGACCGTTGCGCGTCAGCCTGATCCCCTGCGTCGTGCGGACGGCGAAATAACCTTCGCCGTTGATGGCGAAATCGGTCAGGTTGCCCGTGGTATGCATCGGACCCTGCAAATGGTCCCGATAGGTCGATTTGTCTTCAGTGAAGGCCTGGTCCTTGTCACCCGGCAGGGTGTTGGCGCCCTTCTGATGGACGAGATAGTCGGAAAAAAGCTCCTTGGATGCCTTGAAGCCGTCCGTGTTGACGTTGGCGAGATTGTTCGCGCTTACGTCCAGGGCGCGTGTCAACACGTCAATGCGTGACAGGGCGATATAGGTCGTATTTTCCATGGTCGCTCCTTTTGAAGGAACCGGAGGCTTGTGTGATCAGGGCTTCGCCACGCCTGCTGTCCGGTTGTCATCCTCCGACCAGGGCACACGACCCAGTCTGCTGATGTGAAGACTACCGACTTACGTACGAAACGGCAACAAAACTGGTAACGTCGCGCGACGATCGCGCTGTGGTCACAATACCGGCGCGCAAGCGCGGGAAATATGGCCACCGGGTGATTATTCCCGGCTGTTTTATTTCATCAGGTTGATCGTGCGGGTCAGCATGGAGCGCGTGAGCTGCATTGTATTGAGGTTGGCCTCGTAGGAATGCTGCGCCTCGTGCGTGTCCATGATTTCGACCGTCATGTTGACGTTCGGCATCTTGACCTGCCCTTGGGCATTGGCCGCGGGATGGGACGGGTCGTACCGCGTCTCGAACGGAGACTGATCCTGCCCGACGCCCTTGATGACAACGCTGGATACCCCGGATGTGCGGTTCAGCGCTTCCTTGAAGGTGATCGTCTTGCGCCGGTACGGATCGGAGCCGGGGGTCGATCCGGTCGTTTCCGCATTGGCGATGTTCTCGGCCGCGACCTGAAGGCGCTTCGCCTGCGCGCGCATGCCGGCGGCGGAGACATCTATCGTGTTCGAAAAATCCATGGTGACTCACACACTCAGGAACCGGAGCTGCCCAGCGCGATGTTGAACATCGACATGTAGACGCTGTAGGCGTTGGTCGCGAAACGCTGCTGGTCGTTGGTGTCGGCCACCTTTTCCAGCTCGTCCTCGAGTTCGACCTGATTGCCGTCGGGGGAGGAATTGACCCCCGATACGCTTTTGGTACCGTTCGCACCGCCATGTCCGGACAGATGGCCGGCGTCGGTCTGTGCCAGGGTTACGGCCATCTGGTTCTGCAGGACGCCCTGGAAGGCCGTGATGTCCTTGGAGACGTAGCCGGGCGTGTTGGCGTTGGCGACATTGCCGGCCAGAAGGGATTCGCGGGCCTGAAGCCATTGCAGGCGTCGACCGGCCAGGGCAAGCACGTCCGTGCCGCCATTGACCTGTGACATATGAGCTGACAATGCTTCCAGCATGCGATGTCAATTCTCTTGGTTGGTGCGCCTGTAATCGCGGCACATTGTGTGGAGCGCAGGACTCTGCCGTTGTTTGAATAGCGCGCCGTCAGGATGAGGGCTATAGTTTTTTCCGTGTTCCTATTCTCTTTGTCGCATCATGCGCGATCCGGGTCTGCTGCCGGAACGGACAGGATGTGATCGCGGCCGGGAGCGGATGATCAGGATGAGTGGCAAGCGGATGCGGAAGTCCGAACTGTCCGACGGGTTCGTACTGGCCGCGGCCACGACCGGCATGGTCCTGTGGAGCCTGCTGGCGCGTGACGGCCGGACGTCGCTTATCGGGCTGGGCGCCGCGGCCTGGTTTCCGGTCTCGGTCGTACTGTACCGGATCGTGCTGCGCTGGATGCCGGTGATCGGTGGCCTTTATGGCCGCCCCGTGCAGCCGGGGCCGCAGCGCAGACGGGAAATCATCGCGGGATGTCTGCTGACCGCGTCGTTTTCCATCGTGTTCCTGGGCTGCATGCCGGGGCAAGTCGCAGTGGCGGATATGGTCGCGCTCAATTTCGCCTGTCTCGCGGCGTTGCTTGATCGCAGCGAGCGGTGGATGCCGACCCATATCCTTATTCCGATGCTGCTGCTGGGGCTGATGAACGGGATCTGGAAAGGGAATGCGGACAATGCCGTTCTCGGGGCTGCCGCTGCCTGGGGCTGTACGCTTCTGGTACTGGTCTTCATCGCTGTCTCGGCGCGGGTCAGCGTTCTGTCGAGCGATGATGTCACCCTGGCCGCCGCGTGTGGCGCATGGGTGGGGATCGGCGGTCTTTCGACCTTTCTGTTGCTGACAGGCTTCCTGTACTGGGTGTCGTGCATGCTGGCGCGATATTCTTCCACCTCGCGGGCGGAGGGGGCGGGCCGTCACCGGTCCGAAACGATATGGATCCGCTCGACCGGGCTTTCCTTCGCCGTCAGCCTGGCGGTCACGATGTTGTTGCGGGACGGTGGGCAGATCCTGCCGGGCTGACCCCGGTCGGCCGGGTTCGCCCGGGGGCTGTGCATCAGCGGGGACTATAGTGACGGCGAAACGCTCTGTTTATTACTGATTACTGGGAGACCGCGAGGGTCGGGCTGACCGGTTTCGTCAACAGGTTGAACAGGGCCTGGCGGTCGCCATCCAGGGGCCTGCCCCCGATCCGGCTGGTGATCCAGTCCAGCAGCGGGCGATCGGCGGCCTGCGATGCATCCGAAGCCACGCGAAGGGCCAGGGCCTGCTGGTCGTCGCTCAGGGAGCCGCTTTCAGGAATGGTGGCCTCGGCGAGGCGGCGCACGTCCCGCGCCGCGGCGGCCCATTCGCCTTTGCCTTCATGAATGCGGGCGGTGATATCGAGCGATTGCGGGCTGGTATCGTTGTGCAGAACGGAGAGTGTCTTCGTGGTGTCGCCGTTGGCCAGGGCGATCTGGGCCGTCATGATCCGTCTGGTAGTCTTGATATCGTCCGGCAGGTTTGGATCATCCGTGACATCCAGAACCTTCAGGGCGTCCTGCGGCAGTTTGCGCTCGAGATCGACCTGTGCGAGGGCGATGCCGGCCGCCGCGCGCAGGGCTGGCGATTCAAGCAGAGGGATCGCATCGGAAAAAGCCAGGGCCGCATCATCCGGCAGCCCGAGTGCCGAGAGCATCCGGCCATAAGCAACCAGAATATCGGCCCGTTTCTCGCCAGGCGGCAGGTCGGATACATGGGCCTTCAGCATTGCCGCGGCGCGCAGAAGGCTTTCCTTGTCTTCGGTCGAGGGCGGGGTCTGGGCGACCCCGGACAGGGCCTGGAACAAGGCGGGGGCTATCGCGCTCGGCGGCGCCGGCTGAGGAACGGACCGGGCGGCGTCGATCGACTGGAGCGCGTCGCTCCATCGGCGGTCGCGCATGTAAGCATCGGCGAGGAGCAGGCGCACCGCGGCCTCGCGGCCGGCCAGGCGTGCGTCGGGCAGCAGGGTGCTGAAGAGATTGGCCGCGGCGCCCGGCGTGATATGGCCGCTGGCCAGGTCCATTGATGCTTTCTGCTCGATGGCCTTCTCGGCGACGAGCGGATTTCTGTTGTCCTCGAGTTTCTGGAATGTTGCGTAGGCCGCGTTCCGATTGCCGGAGCGAAGCTGCCTGAATGCGTCGACGAGCTGATATTGCGCATCGGGCGGCAGGGAATTGAGCACCGTGAGGTCTTCGGGTGTGCCGTAGCGGGCGATTTCTTCTGCCGCGACCGGCAGGATGACCTCGCGAACCGGTTGCGGATAGGATTTTATACGGGTGAAATCGCGCGCCAGCAGGCGGGCGGCGGTATCGTGATCGTCTCGCAGGGCTGCGAGATACAGGCCGCGCCAGAACTGGGTGGCCCGTTTGTCGTTCTGCGGCCACGGACCGGTGAGCAGGGATGCGCCGTCTACGTCCCCGCACAACAATTCGGCGGCGGCCAGCAGGAAACGGACGTCCGGCCGCGATGCTTCTTCCGGGTCGTCCTGCAGCGCGATCGTCATGATGCCGCGTGTTTCGACGAAGGAACCGAGATTGAAGGCGGCTTTCGCGGCATCCAGGCGCCGGTCGAAACGATCGGCCGGGGTGGAATCCGCCGCCGCGTGCAGCGCCGTATTATAGCGCGCCATCAGGGCATCGAGGGGGAGGTCCCGCAGGCCGAGCCATTTCAGGTCGACGTCGCTGGCATACACGGCCCGGCCGTGATCGAGGAAGGCCTTGCCATCTTCGGTCAGGAGCATGCCGTTCGGCACGGGGCGCAGATCGATACGCGGGGACTGGGCCGAAATGACGACGCCTTCGGTCGTCGGCCAGACTTCGTACCCGTCGCCCTCGCGCAGGGACAGGATCCCGCCATCGTCCATGGTGGACGTGCCCACCAGCAGCCGCCGGCCGGACGTGGGGTCGGTGATCGAGATGACGCGGCCCGACCGGCGCATCGGATAAAGGGTGCCGTCCTCGACATATTGCGGGTTGATGACGCGTCGGTCTTCGTAATCGATCGCCGGCGGCGGCTTGTCGCCCAATACCCAGCCTTCGGCCTGTTGCGAAAGATACAGGCGGCGTGTGTCGGGAACGCGAAGCTGGATCAGGGTCGCATCGGGAAGGGTGTTGACGGTGAGCGTCGAGAAAATGCCGGTCCCGCGCAATGCGCTGGTATCCATCGGCTCGGCATTGTCGATGACGATGATGAAGCGGCTTCCGCTCTGGAACGCGGCGAGTCCCATGCGGGGCGGCACCGGCAACAGGATGCGATCCATGGACGGCGTATCGGGGGAAGACGCGTTCGCATCGGACTGTTGGGAAGAGGGCGTGGGGGGAGGCGGCGGCCGGCCTGATGCTGATGCTGTGCTCGGGGCTGGTCCCGATGAAGTCTTCGTCGTGGCCGACGGCGGGTCCATGAGCGTTGCCCGCCAGGATGAGGGCAGGCCCTGGAGCAGGACCGCGTCGGGCAACCCGGTCTCGGTCTGCGGCGACTGCGCGACGGCGGGCGGAAGGGCAGCGGTCGGCGGAGCCTGGGGCGTGGGCGCGGGCGTGTGTGAATTGCCGTGATGGCGGGCGTTACCGTGCCGGTCCGCCGCCATGGCGGGCGTAATGGCGGAGCAGGACAGGAGCATGAGGGCCGAAAGCGTGACGGAGCATCTCATGCGGGATGTGCTGCTGAAAGGCACGTGTCTTTGATCCTAAAGAGGGACGGAAACCCGTTGCCCTGGAGTGTCGTCTCTGAACCGGTTCGCAACCGTCGATGGTCGATGCGCATGGGGTGGATGGGGTGCACGGTTGGACGGGGGGGCTTCCGGACGGGCGGGCATGAAGCCCGCGACGCTGGATGGTCATCTTCTGGACGCCACCGCCGGAAGCCTATCTTTGATATTCAGTTGGCCGGATTGTTGGTCAGGCGAAAAGATTCAGGGCGCTCGCGGTTGCCGATTCCTTCTTGCTGGTGTTCCCGGTGGGGATGATCTGCCCGGATGCGTCGAACTGCATGGAGGAGGAAGAGCCGTCGATGCTGTTGGAGACGATGTTGACACCGGCTGCCGCCGCATGGGCCGGCCGGGCATTGTGGTATGCCGTCTGGGACGCGGCCGAGGTCGCCTGGCGGATGCTGGACGCGAGAACCGAGGCGGCCGTGATGATGTCACTCATGTTTGTCGTCTTTCAGATTGAAGGCTGGAAAGCATTGTATCGACAACGTGCCTGCAAGAACACTGGGTAAAGAAGCAGATATATGCCATGGGGGCTGATTCACCTGTCCCAATTCCTGTCGGCGGATGTGACGGCAAAGACACGGTGAGGTGACGGGTCGGACTATCGTGACCGGTGCATTGCATTTTCCTTGGCACCATCCGGAAAGACAGTCGCAAATAACGACGCCCGTTCCCGGGGATTTTCCATGTCAACTTGCTTGGGAATGATTGATCTCTTGTGTATAAAGATAAAAATATACCACATCCATTCTAGGAGATGGAAAGGCTTTCGCCAAGGTGCTTTTTTCGCCTCGGGGACTTGTCATTGATCTTTATCGGGGCGGAGGACTGGGCAGTCGTCGCAGTCTGTGGCAAGAACAGAGTGGCGGGGGCGTACGCTCCTCTTTCACGCGCATGGCACCTGTGCCGTCTTCAAAAGGATATCGGGAAAAAGACGGGACAAGAATAGTCCTGTATCTTTTTCTGCTGGCAGCCATGCGCTTTTGATGGAAGTAAAGATGCGCGTACTTTGCATTGCCGATGGATCGGAACAGCGCAACGGCTTGCCCTATGACGGGCTCTCGAAGGCCGCGCTGGGGGGCTCCGTTTCAATCACGATGTCCGGCCCGGAAGGGATCGTGGAGACGGTGCGGCGATCGCATTTCGATATCGTGGTCATCCAGCAATCCGTGCCGGACATGAAACTGGTGCGTCATATACGCAAGAGTCGCGTGCCGACGCCGGTCATGATTCTTGTCCGGCAGTCCACGCCGCACGCGGTGGCGGAGCTTCTGAGTATCGGTGCCGATGATTGCGTGCCGGCATCGGTTGATCCCATTGAACTCCTGGCCCGCTTGCAGGCCATTGTCAGGCGGGTCAGCGGGCATGACAGCCGAACCCTGCATATCGGCCGCATGACCGTGGGCGTCGACCGACGCGAGGTGCATATCGATTCCAAGCTGGTTCCGCTGACCCGCAGGGAATATGACCTGCTGGAACTGCTGGCGCTGCGCAAAACGCAGGTGCTCAGCAAGGAAACGGTGCTGGACAGCCTGTACGCCGGGGAAAGTGAGCCTTACGGCAAGGTCATTGACGTCATGATCTGCAAGATACGCAAGAAGATGCGTAATTTCGGCGTTGATGAGCCGTTCACGACGCTATGGGGAATCGGGTATCGCCTGAATGAAAAGGCCTTCGCCCCCCTGGGCGCGCGCAATCATGCGGCCGAGGCGCTGGGCGACCGCTCGGCGAAGGAATCCTGCCTTCCGGTGATGCCCGGCATCAATATCATGACATCCTCGACGATACTCGACCTGACCTGATCTTTGCCTCCGTGATGCGTATTCGGGCAGCACGGGACGGCTGAGGACAGCCGTTTCGCATTTGGTATGGCGGGCCTGCCCCCGGAGGCGATGATCTCCGGGGGCAGCGATTCACGATCCGGCGTCGCTGGTGCTGCTTCCCGTGGCCGAAGACAGGTTCGTGATGTCGGACAGGGGGATGGTGGCATCCCCCATCTGGATATTCATGTCGGATGTGCCTTTCTGTACGCCGGTAATCGTGCCGGTCACGGTGAAAGGGAGTACCGATGTGGTGCCCGTAGAATCGACGGTGTTGACCGAAACGCTGTAGGCGCCGTCGGACAGTTTGTTGCCGCTATTGTCCGTGCCGTCCCATGTCCAGGTATTGCTGCCGCTGTTGGCGGTTACGATGGCGTCCTTGACGATGGTGCCGCCCGAATTGGCGATGGCGATGCCCACGGTCTCTCCGGCGGTGCCCGTGTAGGTGAGCGAAGCCGCACCGTTCTGCAGCGGCAGTGTCGTGGTATTCGCCGTCGCTTGCTGGCCGACCAGGCTGGAATCGCTGGACAGCTGGCTGCCTTCGTTCAGCGAAATCAGCGAAGCCAGTTTCGTATTTGTCTCGACCTGCTGCTCCACCCCCGCAAACTGCGCCAGTTCCGTCGTGAAGGTGTCGGTATTCATGGGGCTGCTGGGATCCTGATTCTTCAGCTGCGTGGTCAGCAGGGTCAGGAAGGTGGTGTAATTGTCGGCCAGCGAGGATAGCGCCGAGTTTGCCGTGGAAGTGCTGGCGCTTGAACCGCCGGACGCGGCGGTGCTGGCCGAACTTTTGGCGGCAGCCTCCGACGCCTGAAGCAGCTTGTATTCGTTGGTGAGGGTGGATGTGGTGGTTGATGTCGTCATGGTCCTCGGGTTCCCCTATTCAGGCTGTTATTGGATCAGGCGGTAATATTGACGCCGCTTCCGGTATATGAGCCTGCGGGCTTTACCGAGCTGGGGTCATTCTGCGTTTCGAAGGCGTAGCCGTCCTGGGTGGAGACATTGGTGCCCGTATTGTTCCAGCCGCTATTGCCGTACGACGCCTGTCCGTTTTGTCCGGGATTGCTGCCGAACATGTTGCCGGACAGGTCGCTGCCATAGGCGGTGCTGTTGTTGGAATTCTGATCGTTCATATTGCTGTTGGTCCCGGTGGGTAAGGGACCGATATCGATTTTCAAATGGCTGGTATCGATGCCCGCCGCATTGAGGGCCGCGACCAGTTCGTGCTTGTTGTCGGCTAAGTGGCGGGCTGTCGCCTGGTCTTCGCTTTGCAGGACGACCGCTGTTGTCGTGCCGTCCGTGCCTTCGACGCGGACATGGATCGGGGTGGAATCATCGGTGAGGAGCGTCATGGAAAGAGACGCCGAACCGTCGCGGCCCTGGGTAAAGGTCGAGGGGGAAGCGAAGCCATTCGTCTCCATAGTGCCATCAGGCTGGGTCCGGGACAGATTGGCGGGAGCGTCGCCCGTCTTGCTGTTCAGCAGGGTCGCGAATGTACTGACCGCCGCCATGCCGACAGGAAGCGTGAGCCCATTGGTGAGCTGAGGAGCCGTCTGGTTGCTTTCGCCGTTGGTACTCCCATCGGACGAATCCGAATGGCCGTCCATGCTGCCATTGTCGGTCGATTGCGCGATGGCTGCGCTCGTGTTTTCGGCGACATAGGTCGCGTCGGAGGTCGGGGAGGGCGCGATGTCGATCGTCGTGGGTGATGCTGTCGCAGCTGCGTTGCTGTTTGCGGCGTTCTGAGCGATCGATTTTCCGGGCGATTCCTGAAGGGGCGACGGATCGGAGCTGTCTGCCGCCGCGGACGAATCCGATGGCGCGGATAGCGACGCGGTGTCTGGAAGCGTGAGGGAATGCTGCCCTTTTTCCGCACGCGCCGTCGTGGCCAAGTCGGCCACGGTCAGCGGAATGCCGGTCGAAACAATCTGGTTCTGACCGGTTGTTCCCCCCGAGGCCTGTATGGAGGTGACGAGGATTTGCCCGGTCGGGGCGGCCTGTGTCGGCGTGGCGCCTGGTGACGGTGCCTGGTTCTGGCCCGGGATGGCGGAGGCGGCGAGCGCGGCGGGGGCCATGGTCGCGGATGACGTCTGTGCCGGAAGGGCGGACAGGGCAGCGGTCTGGTTCTGGCCCGGGATGGCGGAGGCGGCGAGCGCGGCGGGGGCCATGGTCGCGGAGGATGTCTGGGCCGCAAGGGCGGACAGGGAAGACGACCAGCCTTGAGCGGCCATGCCGCCGGTCTGGTCGGCCGGGTTCGCCAGGGCCGCTGTCCCGTTGGCGGACGACGCATCGGGGCCGGTCTTGGGCGGGGTGGGGGATGTCAGGGTTTGAAGAGACCCGATCATCTGGGACAGGAGGGCCGCGAGAGGAGCCTGTGAAGTCGGCGCGGCGTCCGTCTCGTCGCTGGTGGAGGCGGCATCCGAACCGGTCTTTTTCGGTGTGCCAGTGCTGGTGCCGGATGGCGCGACCGCTGCCGCGACGATCTGCGGGGTGGGGAGAGGCGTGGTGCTGTCGGCAGCCGTCGACGCGGGGCTGCCCTGCCTGGGTGTGCCCTTGCCGGTGGCCTGATGGCCCGATGTCTGGCTGTCCGTCTGGGTGCCCGCATTGGTCTGTGCGCTGGACGTCGCGGACTCGCTCGTCGCGCGTGTGCTGTCCTGTTTCCCGCTGCCCGTCTCACGGGACGCGTTCTGGAGATGGGCGTTGAACGAGCCCTGATCCTCGGCGCCACGTTTCCGTGGCCGTACGGCGGAAGAGCCCGTCGATACCGACGGGCCGGGCAGGGTGGAGAGGGGGGAGCTGGATGACGACGAACCCGGTGCGCCATTCGCCTTCGTCGAGGCTTTCGTCACCACAATACTCATCGGAGGCTCCATATACCTTTCATGTGCACCCTGGTCCCGTCAGGCTGCCGCCCCCGCCGGAGAGGATTGGGCGAGGGACAAGGCCGTATCGAGTTCGCTGAACGAGGGCATGCAGAAATGCGGAATGTCCTTTCGTCCGATTTCGGCGCTGACCTGCGGCGGGCTGCCTTGAAGATGCGCAACGAAGACGATCCGGATGATGTCCTGGTAGCGACCATCCTGGAGTATCACATCTCGCATTCTCGCCGCCAGAGGCGCCACGACGCCGTAGGACAGCAAAACGCCGAGAAAGGTGCCGACCAGCGCGCCGGCGATCATTTCGCCCAGGATGGCCGGGGGCTTGTTGATGGCCGACATCGTCTTGATGACGCCAAGAACCGCAGCCACGATGCCCAGAGCCGGCAATGCGTCCGCGATACTGGAAAGACACTCGGAAATGTGGAGCCGTTCTTTCAGGTTCTTCTTCAGTTCGCGCGACATGACCTCGTCGAGCTGGTACGCGTCTTCCATATTGAGGCTGACCAGACGCAGATAGTCGCAGATCAGGCTGCGTGTTTCCAGATCGTTCAGAACGCGCGGCGCCTGCGCAAAAATGGTGCTCTCGGTGGGGTTTTCGACATGTTCTTCAAGGGCGATCGCTCCCTTGGAATGGGCCAGGCGCGTGAACCTGAACAGCGTGACGAGAAGATCGAGATAGGCGGCCTTGTCGTAGCTGGGGCCCTTGAGTGTCAGGATCAGGTCCCGGGGAGCCTGCTTGAGCGCGCTGGCGGGATTCGACATGACGAAGATGCCGGCTGCCGAGCCGAGAATGGTCAGCAATTCGAATGGCATGGAGGCAAGTAGCGGCGCCAGCGCCCCGCCGGATGCCGCGAAGGAACCGAAGACGCAGACCAGTGCAAAGACGAGGCCGCCAACGAAAAGCATGGAGTTTTCTCCGTTTCATCCATCTGTGCCGTCCGACCCCATCGGTTGCGGCTGTTAGCGATCCAGGGACGGCTGGAACCGGACACGCACGGCCCTGGGTCGTGCCGGTTACCGTCGATGAACAATTATGGCCGTGCGGTCGTATCGGTTGTTCTGTCGGTGTGCTCGCCGCCGGAGGCGGGTTGGGCGTTGGCGCCGCCGTCTGCCACCGGCAGGATGGGGGCGGGTGCGTTCCTGTAGATTTTATGCATGACGATCACAACCCGCCTGTTCGCCGCCGCGGTCGGGTCGGAGGGAACGACCAGGTTTCGGTCGCCGTAGCCCGAGACGTCGAGGATGTTGATGTCCGGATATCCGGACTTCACCAGCACTTCCCTGGCGTGGTCTGCCCGCAGGGCGGACAGGGTCCAGTTCGACATGGTCCATGTCTTTCCCGCCTGGTAGGGCGACGCGTCGGTATAGCCGACGATCGAGATCCGTTCCGGCATGGGAGACAGAAATTTCGCGATTTCGGCCAGCATCTGGCGGCCCAGGGCGTTGGGTTCGGACGAGCCCGAGTCGAACATCGGCATATTGCTTGCGTCGCGCAGTTCGATCCGGACATCGTCCCGCCCGAACTGGATCGAAACATTCTTCGAGGCGTTCTGCAGCGTGGAGTTCTGCTGGATCGCCTGGTGGATGTCCGACGTCATCTGGGCCAGATGGGCCTGTTCCGCTATCGCGCCGTTGGCGCCGACGAAGCCGCTCCCCTGCGCCGCGCCGCTGTTGGGGCCGCCGATCGGCAGGACGCTGGGCATGCGGGGCGTGAATTCGGACCGGATGCCGAATGTGATGTCATCGGGCGATCCGCCCGCGGTCGAGGTGACCTCGGTGCGCTCGGCGCCCGGCTTCTGGGGCCACGGAGTCTCGGATGTCGAGCCGTCCTTGATCCGCTTGACCGCACTTCCCGCCGTCAGGGGCGAGGGGGAGGTGTCGAGCATGCCGTCGGTCGGCGGGATGTGGGTCTGGTTATCGGCCATCGGATTAAAGAACTGCGCGATACCCCGCCGCTGTTCGTCCGTTGTCGCGTTGAGCAGCCACATGACAAGAAAGAACGACATCATCGCCGTCATGAAGTCGGCGTAGGCGATCTTCCACGCGCCGCCGTGATGACTGGACGTTTCGGAGTCGTCGCCGCGCTTGATGACGAGAGATGTGTTGCGTCTTGCCATATGGAGCTACCTTGGCCTTATGAGCCCTTGAGATGGACCATGCCGACGCGGCACGACGGATCGCCGCGATAGGCGGCGCGCCCGGCATGGGTCAGGGAGAGGGACGTGTCGAGCCAGACTTCGCCGCCGATCTCGCGCCAGCGGCGGCAGAAGGTGAAATCCTCGCTCAGATATGTTCCGGTTTCCGGATCGATGCTGGCGTCGAAAAGGGCGTGGCTCAGGCCCTCGTCCCCGCTGCGCGCGGTGTCGATGCGCCGGTAGGCCGTTTCCGGATAATGCTTGATCATGGTGGCGATTGCTTGCCGGCTGATCATCATGAAGCCGGTTCCGGCGTAATGCGTGCTGAGGAGCGGCCCTTTTTCCCATGTCTCGTGCATGGCTTCCGTCTCGCCGACATAGCGCAGGGACGCGGATTCCTGGGCTTCGCCACGCAGGATGTTTTCCTGGGTGGCCTTGTCCCAATAGCGTTCCTTGATCGGGTACATGCCCGCGATCAGGTCCTTGTTCGCCGCCAGGAGACGGGCCGGCGCTTCTGCCGGGAAGCCGATATCGGCGTCGATGAAAAGAATATGGGTGGCGTCGGAGCGTGTGAAGAATTGATGAACAAGCGTATTTCGGGCCCGGCTGATCATGGCATCGTCGCCCAGCAGGGAAAGGGTCATCGGAATCCGCATGACGCTGGTGCAGGCGATGATGGATTCCATGTATTCCTGCGTCACCAGACCGCCGAAACAGGGGGTAGCGATAAAGATTTTCGCGGTCGGTTGCTCTGTCTGTTGCATGCGCTTTCCTAGTCGCTCATGGCTGTGGGGACGGCCGGAGTGCGTCCGGTAAGATCGCGTTCCCGCTCCAAGAAACAGCGATAGCCGGGGCATTCCACTTTCTCAAGGACGAAACATGACAAAAAAGGAATGATTGCTGCGAGGGGGCTGTATACGAGCATTGCAAGTCAGTGCGCATTGCGGCGAACGTGGGGTGTCAGGTCGTCGATTTCGGCCTGTTCTCGGCGGGAGCGGGTTGTTTTTTCTTCTTCCACTCGTTTTTCGAGAATGGATTCTGTCGCTTTCAATGCGGCATTGACCTGCATCAATGCATCGCGCGCCTGATCGGATACCGCCTTTACGCTGTGCAATGCCTCCGCGGCCCGTGTGACAGCCTGCTGGCCCGTCGGCAGCCAGCGACGGAAATCGTCCATCGATGTCTGACCGGCGGATGCCGCGCGCTGTTCGGCGGCGATGGAGGCCTGAAGGCTTTCCAGGTGTTGACGCGCCGCCTCTTCATTGGCCAGGGCCTGGGCCAGCGTGCTCTTGGCCTCGTCGACTTCTGTCTTGCGCAGGCGGATCAGCGATTGCAGCGTGCGCGTTCGGGAGGCCATCAGGCCTGCCCGGAGGAGGACAGCGCGCCGCGCAGGGCGTCGAAGCTTTCGGCGATCGTGGCCGCTTCGCCGCGGGACTGCTTCATGACGGCTTCGATGGAGGGAATGACGCGGATGGCCTGGTCGGCCGTGGGGTCGTTCCCCGCGCGATAGGCGCCCAGGCGGACCATGTCCTGAATGTCTTCCCAGATCGACAGGTCGGCCCGTGCTTCCTGCACCAAGGCGTTTTCCTCGGGGGAATTGCAGCCAGGGACGGTGCGGGAGAGCGAGCGGAGGACATTGACGGCGGGATATCGTCCACTTTCCGCGATCTTGCGTTCCAGCACCACGTGCCCGTCGAGAATGCCGCGGACCGCGTCGGCGACCGGTTCGTTATGATCGTCGCCTTCGACAAGGACCGAGAACATCGCCGTGATCTGGCCGGCCTTGCCGTCCGGGTTGACGAGTCCTGGACCTGCGCGCTCCAGAAGGCGCGGCAGTTCGGCGAAAACACTGGGTGGATAGCCCCGGGTGGCAGGCGGTTCGCCGGAGGACAGGCCGATTTCGCGCAGGGCCTGGCAAAAACGGGTGACGCTGTCCATCAGCATGAGGACCGACTTGCCCTGGTCGCGGAAATGCTCGGCCACGGCCATGGCCGCATAGGCGGCCTCGCGGCGCATCAGGGGGGAGCTATCGGACGTGGCGACGATCACGACCGATTTGGCCAGACCCTGGGGGCCCAGATCGTCTTCCACGAATTCCCGGACTTCGCGGCCACGTTCGCCGACCAGCGCGATGACCGCGACGTCGCAATCAGTATTGCGGGCCAGCATGCCCATCAGCGTGGATTTTCCGATGCCCGAGCCCGCGAACAGGCCCAGCCTCTGGCCTTCCCGGCAGGTGGTGAACAGGTTGAGGACGCGTACCCCCAGATCGATGCGCGGGCCCAGGCGGGCCCGGAGGGCGGCCTCCGGCGGGGAGGCATGAAGCCTGCGCGGATCGCCGCCCGGGGGCAGGGGGCCCTTGCCGTCGATCGGACGGCCCATCGGATCCAGGACACGCCCCTGCCACGCATTATTGACGATCAGCGTGCCGCCGGCGCGGCGCTTGCGTTGCTCCTGATCGAATAGCCGGAATGTGGCGCGACAGCCGGAACCTATGCCTTCCAGCCCGCCGAACGGCATGGCGATGGCGGTATCGCCACGAAAAGCGACGATTTCCGCGTCGGTTTCGCGGCCGTCCAGGCCAAAAATGCTTACCCGGTCGCCGACCCCCGTGAAATCCCGCATGCCGTTCAGGGACACGGAAAGCCCCGTCAGGCCGGTCACGCGCCCTTCCAGAACACCGACGGGTGTATCGTGGAAGGGGGTGGCGACGACCTTGCGGATCGCGTCCAGGACGCTGGACATTCTGCCGACGACGGTTTCGTCCCGGGAAAGCCGGATCGTGGCGGCATCGGTTTTTTCGGGCTGCATGCGGCGTTTATTCCATCAGGCGGTGCATGCCCGCGCGAGACTGTAATTGTCAGAACATACTCGAATACAGGCTGCTCGACGAAGAAGAACTGCCGGCGCCGAACAGGGAGACGATGCCTGAATTGCTGCTGCCGCCGCCGAACAGATCCATCATCGACGCCGGCTTGTCCGTCGACGGCGGATTGATCTGCAGCATGGCGAGATAGCGTTCGGCATATTGCTGGATCTGCTGCGTGGTCTTCAGTTTGCTGAAATCGACCTTGTTCTGCAGCAGCCGGACCTGCTGGTCGTAATCCAGGACCCCGAACTGATCCGGATCGTAGCCGTTGACGACTTCCACGACCTTCAGAAGGGTGCTGTCGGACATCAGTCCGGCCAGGTCCGTGATCTTGCCGGCGCCCATGGTGCGGGTGAAATAGAGTGCGTCGCCGACACCGCTATCCTGGTTGGCGGTATTGTTTTCGTATTGCGTCTTTTCGAAATTGGCGAGGGTCTGGCCGACGCTGATGCCGTCCACTGTATTGGAAACGGTGCTGTCGCTCGTCAGCGTCTCGCT
Organism: Gluconacetobacter takamatsuzukensis; assembly: GCF_014174275.1. Taxonomy (GTDB): domain Bacteria; phylum Pseudomonadota; class Alphaproteobacteria; order Acetobacterales; family Acetobacteraceae; genus Gluconacetobacter; species Gluconacetobacter takamatsuzukensis. Next base: position 196,198 of record NZ_JABEQK010000001.1, read on the forward strand.
CGGGCTGATGGTCGAGGTCGAAAGGCTGGGGGCCTGGAGATTGACGGTGTAGGTGACGCCTTTGACACTGGCCTGCAGGGAGGGGATCGACTGCGAATAGCTGCCGTTGACCTGCATGAGGGCGCCGGAGCTGTTGAAGGTCAGATTGACGGCGGAACTCGTAACCGCCGATCCATAAGGATCGATGATATAGGCCTGCCACGTCGAAGGAGAGGACGTGTTCTGGACCATTTTGACGGACAGGTAGGTTCGGCTGGAGGACGGCACGTTGTTCGCGTCATCCCACGCCTCGTTGGGGTCGAACGGCGTCGTGACGTAGCTCTGGCCTGTTCCCGATACGGTTCCCACAGTCGTGGACGGCAGCGTCAGGTTGGTTTTTGAGCCGTCCGACGCGACGACGGGAGCCATCGTGACGCCAGTCGATCCGCCGGGAGCCCCAATATTGAAGGAGATCGTCTGCGAGCCGCCGGGAAGGTTCAGGCTGAAGGGCAGGTTGAGACTGCCGGTAGCTGCCGAAATCGATCCGCCGGTTGAATCGGCGGCGGTGTCCAGGGTGCCGTTGGCATTGAACGTGACTTCATAACTGTAGGTGCTGAGGGAATTTCCGCTTCCGTCCTCGGCAGTGACGGTCCATTGCAGAGGATTGCTGGAATCCTGCGTCCATTTCAGGTCGACCTGCTGCGCCTGCTGGGTGGAATCGTACACCGTGACGGGGGCGGTATAGGTCTGGTTGGTGGTGTTGGCGGCAGGAAGGGTCGACACCAGTGTAACGGCAGTCGTTGTCGCGGTGCTGCTGACCGTGCCGCTGACATCGGAAGAGGAACTCGTCGTCACGATGACGCCGTCCGCCTGACCGGCCGTGCCCAGCGAAGTCTGGATTGTCTGCGTGTTGCCGGAGGAATCGGTCAGCGTGACGGGAATGTCGAGCGATCCGGAATTTTCCGTGACCGGCAGGTTTGTCGTGGGATCCGTATACGCGACGGAAGCCGGCGTCCCGTCGGCATTGAAGGTGACCTGATAGGATGTCGTGCCGACTGACGCGGTCCCGTCCGTGCCGTTGGCCGTGACGGTCCACAGGAGAGGATTGCTGGAATCCTGCGTCCATTTGAACGTGAGCGCGTGGGCGTTGGTTTGCGTGTCGTACACCGTGACCGGCGCGGTCGTGTAGATCTGGCCCGTTCCCTGGGAGGTGGGCAGGGTCGTGTCCAGCGAGAGGCTGGTGGTCGTCGAACCGGTCTGGCCGACGACGCTTCCGGTGCCGGTGATCATGCTGCCCACCTGACAGGCGGCCGAAGCCATCGTGACACCGCCGGCCGTGTCGGCTGCGCCGATGGAGAATGTGACGGTCTGCGACTGATCCGAACTGTTGGTCAGGGTCATGGGCAGGGTAAGCACCCCGTAGGAATCCGCCGAGACAGAGGCCCCCGTCGTGGCATTGGTCACCGAAGCTGGGGTGCCGTCGCTGTTGAACAGCACCTGATAGGAGGAAGTGGAACTGAGCGTGCCGTCCGTGCTCTGGGGGCTGACGGTCCACAGGAGAGGATTGCTGGAATCCTGCGTCCATTTCAGGGCGACCGAATGGGATGCCAGGCTGGAATCGTAAATCGAGATCGGTGCCGTCGTGTAGGTCTGGCTCAGGTTGCCGGCGGAGGGGAGTGTCGATTCCAGCGAGACGGCTGTCGTCGCGGCCTGGCTGGTCACGGTGCCGATGACGTCAGAGGATGGGCTGGCTGCCAGCGTGACCCCGCCGGACGTGCCGAACGTGCCGAGATCGAGATTGACCGTCTGCGACTTTTCCGTGGTGAGATTGGTCAGGCTGATAGGCAGGTTGACATCGCCTGTCGAGGTGACCGCCTCGCCCGTCAGTGTGTTGAGGACGGAAGCCGGGGTGCCGTTGGCGTTGAAGGTTACCTGGTAGGCATTGGCGCCGACCGTGGCATTGCCCTCCGCATCATAGGCGCTGACGGTCCAGACCAGGGGATTGCTGGAATCCTGGGTCCATTTCAGGGCGACCTGGTGGGCTTCCGACGAGGCATCGTAGGCGGTGACCGCGGCCGTCGTGTAGCTTTGCCCCGTCGCGTTCGCTGCGGGCAGCGTCGTATCCATCTTGATGGTCTGGGTCGGCGTGTAGGTCGTGCTCAGGACCTGCGTGGTGTCGCCGCTGGTGAAGGGCGACGTGGTGGATTCCCCGCCATTCTGTCCCCACACCTTGAAGGCATCGGCGAAGGCCATCCACGTCGCGTTGCCGGACTTCGCGGCCAGGGAAGTGGAGGATGTCGGGTCCTGCGTCAGCAGGTCGCGGATGACGGCCGTTTCGCCAGCGATCGAGCTGAGCCCGTATGCGCCGAGGACAACCTGCAGGGCCGAGTAGTTCTTCAGGAGCTGACTGGCCGAGGTAATCGAAGGGGCGTCTTTCTGGAATTCGGCAATCTCTCGCTTGGTCGTCGCATCGGTTTGGGCATAGGTGGCCGCTGCCGTATCTTCGTCCTTTACGGCAGTCAGATATTGCGTAACCGGAGAAACGGAGGAGATGGCCATCAGCCTGTTTCCTTGATTTGCCCTGACGTGACGCGCAGAAGGGCAGCGACGATGCGTGTCGGCTCGTTATACGGGGTTCCCCATGGTATTGCCATATCGTCTTGCCGATCAATATGAATAAAGAACCATGCAGCTGTGCCTGTATCGTGGTGGTGGCCGGCAAAAAGCGCCTTTTGCAGGGGATTACGTAATCGTCGCGATGGTCTTGATGCGGGCGCGCGGGTAGATTTCGGCTTGCGAGAGGACCGGGACGCTTGGCCGGACGCGTTCGACGATCGAGCGCATGGCGTCGCGTACTGGAGAAGAGACGACGATGACCGGCATTTCGCCATTGGTGGAGACGGTATTGAAGGTCTCCCGCAGTTTTGCGACGAACTGGTTAAGTAATAAGGGCGGCATGGCTAGGCGCCGTTCTTCGCCTTGTCCTGCGATATGGGTCAGGAACTCGCTTTCCCAGTCCGGGGACAGGGTGATCATGGGAATATAGCCGTTGGCGCCTTCCAGCCCATGGCAGATCTGCCGGGAAAGGCGGATGCGGACATGGTTGGCCAGGTTCTGCACGCCGCGCAGCCCCATTCCGTTTCCTTCCTGGATGCTTTCCAGGATGGTCGGGAGGTCGCGGATCGAGACGCGTTCGGCGAGCAGCGATTGCAGGACGCGCTGCACCGTGCTCAGCGTAACCTGGGACGGGATCAGGTCGTTGACGAGCTTCTGCTGCTCGCGGGGCAGTTCGTCGAGCAGGGACTGGGTGGCGACATAGGTCAGGAGGTCCGGAAGATTCTGTCGGACCAGTTCGCTGAGATGCGTGACGATGACGCTGGCCGGATCGACCACGGTGCATTTCAGAACGGTGGCCCGGCCCTTGACCGACGGGTCGATCCATACGGCGGGCAGGCCGAACGCGGGCTCGGTCGTCTTGTCGCCGGGCAGCGGCGGGATGCCGCCCGAGGGGCTCATGGCCAGGAGCTTGCCGGGCTTGGCCTCGCCGGAGCCGATCTCGATTTCCTTCAGCTTGATGATGTATTTCTCCGAGGGCAGGAGAATATTGTCCTGGATCCGGATGGGGGGCGTCACGAACCCCATTTCGGTGGCGATCGTCCGGCGCAGGGCCTTGATCTGCTCGGTCAGCTGGGAGTTCTCGCCGCTGGTCAGGGGCAGCAGGCCGAATCCCAGTTCGAGGCGCAGCAGGTCGAGCTTGAGAACTTCGGAAATGGGCGCGGAGGCCGGCTGCTGGGGCGCGGTTTCGGTGATGTCCCCGTCGCTGCTCTTGATGGGCGTCTTGCGCCGCCACCAGGCGCCCGCGCCGGCCAGGGCGGCGATGGTCAGGAACGGGAAGGCGGGCAGGCCAGGCATCAGGGCGAAGAGCGTGGCCAGGACGGCGGCCATGGCCATCGGCTTGGGGTTGCCGGCCAGTTGCCGGACCAGCGTGACGTCGGCCGAGCCGTCCGTGCCGCCCTTGGTGACCACGATACCGGCGGCGGTCGAGACCAGAAGGGCGGGAATCTGCGACACCAGCCCGTCGCCGACCGTGAGGGTCGTGAAGGTGCTGGCGGCCTCGCTCAGCGGCATGCCGTGGCGGAGCACGCCGATGGCCAGGCCGCCGATGATGTTGATGACGGTGATGATGATCGCCGCGATCGCGTCGCCGCGCACGAATTTGGCGGCACCGTCCATCGCGCCGTAGAAAGTGCTTTCCTCTTCCAGTTCCTTGCGCTTCTGGCGGGCTGCCCGGTCGTTGATCGCGCCCGACGACAGTTCGGCGTCGATCGCCATCTGCTTGCCCGGCATGGCATCGAGGAAGAAGCGCGCCGCCACTTCCGCGATGCGGCCCGACCCCTTGGTGATGACCATGAAGTTCACCGCCAGCAGGATGCAGAACACGATCGCGCCGATGACCACGTCGCCGCCCATCAGGAACCCGCCGAAGGCCGCCACCACGTGGCCGGCGGCATAGGCGCCCTCGCTGCCATGGCTGAGGATGAGGCGCGTGGTGGCGATTTCGAGCGACAGCCGGAAAAGGGTCGTCAGCAGCAGAAGGGTGGGGAACGAGGTGAATTCCACCGGTCGTTCCAGGAACAGCGACACCATCAGCACGAGGGCCGACAATGTGATCGACAGGGACAGGCCCATGTCGAGGATGGCCGTCGGCAACGGAATGATCAGGAGGGACAGCAGCAGCAGCACGCCGACCGCCAGGCCGATATCCGTCCCCGGGATCAGGGAGCGCCAGGAGATCGAGCCCAGGCCGCCCATGCCGCTGGACAGGAGCGACGAAAATTTCTGCCGCGCGACAGCGGTGCGTTCAGCCAGTTTGCCGTTGCCGGATGGCGCGACGGTCATGCCTTCGGCGGGGTCCAAGGTGCCGCATTCCCTTTCGTGTGCCCGTGACGCATCCGTTGCGGCATGGCGCCCATGACCGTCGGCCGGTCCGGTTGCCGTCTGGATATATTGCTTGGGCCTGGTTTGTATTGACGACCAGTACCGTTATAGTCGGGCCAGAGCAAGGCGTGAAAAATGATTCCTGCGGGACGGTTGATGGCGGGAGTTGACATGGCGGACGGGGCGCAGGCGAACCCGGTAGACGGTGGGGGCACCACCAGCCTGGACTTTGCGGCCAGCAGGGACGCCCTGCTGCGGTCGCCGACGCCGGACCTGATGTTCCAGACCGGGGATGCGTTCTTTGCCGCGCGGCGGGGGGACGAGGCGATCTGCCTGATTCTGGAGGTGGCGTCCCGTCTTCCGGATGAATGGCTGTTGGCGTTGGCCGGCGTGACGGTGGTCCTGCGCTATACGATCCGGTACGATGTTGCGGACAGTCTGCTGGACATTGCCCTGCGATGCCGGCCGGATGTCGTGGTGGGCCAGGGGCTGCGGGCGCATGTCCGCATGCTGAAGGGCGATGTCGCGGGGGGATGCGCCCTGTTTTCCGCCCTGCTGCAACGCTATCCGGACCAGCGGGCCGCGATCTGCGAGCAGATGTCCATGTCATTTCTCGAAATCGGCTATCCGATGGAGAGCCTGAAGATCCTGCGGTCGCATCTGGAAACCGGCCCCGCGACGGCGGCGATTCTGGCCAATGTCGGATGTTCCCTCGAACGTCTCAATCGTTCGGCCGAGGCGCTCCCGTGGTTTGAAAAGGCGATCGCGCTGGATTCGACGCAATCCGAAACGAGGTTCGCCTATGTCTACACCCTGTTGAAGGCCGGCAGGTTGCGCGAGGCATGGCCGCTTTATTTCGAGCGGGCCCTGAGCGTCCTGGACGGGGCGGCGTGGTACCTGTCGCTGCCGCGCCTGCATCCCGGCGATGAAATAGCGGGGCGCGGCGTCATCCTGTTCTATGAGCAGGCGCTGGGGGATACGCTCCAGTTTATCCGCTTTGTGCCCGACCTTCTGGCGAAGGGGGCGCGGGTGACGATTCTGGTGCCCCGGCCCCTGGTCCGTCTGCTTGCGCAATCCTATCCCGAGGCTCAGGTCCGCGAGATCGACGGGTTTGGGTGGGAGGACGGCTATGACTATGCCGCTCCCATTCCGGATCTGCCCTATATCGGGGGAGCGATGTCGCTGCGGGAGATTCCGGCGCCGATTCCCTATCTGCGGGCCGATCCCGGCGATATCGCGCGCTTTGCTGCCCTGCTGCCGGAGCGTCGGCCGCGGATCGGCCTGGTCTGGGCCGGCGAGCGACGCGCCAAGTGCGAGCAGATGCAGATGGATCTGCGGCGTTCGACGACGCTGGCGGCGCTGGGGGCGGCGATGACGCCGGTGGATGCGACGCTGGTGAGCCTGCAGTTCGGCGGTCCGCGCGGCGAGATTGCGGGTTGGGCCGGGCAGGCACTGTGCGACCCGATGGGTTCGGTGCGGGACATGGCCGACACGGCGGCGATCATGGCGAATCTGGACCTGGTGATCTCGGTCGATACCTCGCCCGTGCACCTGGCGGGTGCTGTGGGCTGCCCGGTGTGGATGATCAGCCGCCAGGATGCCTGCTGGCGGTGGGGAGATGCGGGCGGGCGGTCGCCCTGGTATCCGGAGATGCGCCTGTTCCGGGCGCGGGAGCGCTCGCTGGCTCCCGTTCTGCAGGAAGTCGGCACGGCGTTGCGGACCTGGGTGGACACCTGGCGTCCGTCCTGATGACAGGCGGAACGGCACGGGTGCGGATGACGGAAAGCGGGATGACGGCGGAAGGGGCAGCCGACGCTGGAGCGGCGCAACTACTGGATGTCACGGCGTACAGGACGGCCCTGCTGCGGTCGCCGACGCCGGACATGATGAGCCGGGTGGGCGACATGCTCTTCGCCGCGCGACAGGAGGTGGAGGCGGTCCGTCTGGTTCTGGAGGTCGCGTCCCGCTATCTGGATGACGGGCGGTTCAGCCTGGCCGCCGCGATGGCGATCCTGCGCTATACGGTCCGGTACGATATCGCCGAGAGCCTGCTGCGCAATGCCTTGCGGTGCCAGGCGGACAATATTCAGGCACAGGCGTTTCTGGCCCATGTCCGCATGGCGCGCGGGGATGTGGCGGACGGGTGCGCCCTGTTCTCCGGGATGATGCGGCGCTATCCGGACGAGCGGGCCGCGATCTGCGAATACATGTCCACGTCGCTGCTGCAGGTTGGCTATCCGATGGAAAGCCTGAAGATCCTGCAATCCTATCTGGAGACCGGGCAGGCGACGGCGCTGCTTTTGAAGAATGTCGGTTGCGCGCTGCTGTGCGTCAATCGTTCGGCGGAAGCCATTCCGTGGTACGAGAGGGCGGTCGCCCTGGATGCGGCGGGAGCAGCGGCGGCCCAGTCCGAATATGCGTGCGCGCTTCTCAAGGCCGGCAGGCTCGGCGAAGGCTGGGCACTCTATGCCCGGCGCGGCCTGTTCGAGCGCAACCTGATCGCCGGTGACCGGGCAGCGTGGTTTCTGGCCCTGCCGCGCCTGCGGCCTGGCGATGAGGTGGCGGGGCGGCGGATCATCCTGTTCCAGGAGCAGGGGCTGGGGGATACGCTCCAGTTCATCCGCTTCGTGCCCGACCTTCTGGCGAAGGGGGCGGCGGTGACGATCCTGGTGCCGCGCACCCTGGTCCGGCTGCTGGCGCAATCCTGTCCGGGGGCATCCGTGCGGGAGGCGAGGTCCTTCGCGCGGGAGGAGGGATATGACTATATCCTTCCCATTCCGGACCTGCCCCATATTGCCGGCGTGATGTCGGAGCGGGACATTCCGGCGCCCGCTTCATACCTGCGCGCCGATCCCGGCGACGTGGCGCGCTTTGCCGCCCTGCTGCCGGAGCGGCGGCCGCGGATCGGGGTGGTCTGGGCCGGCGAACGGCGGATGCAATCCGCCCCGGCCCTGCTGGACCAGCGGCGTTCGACGACGCTGGCGGCCTTGGGGGCGGCGGTGACGCCGGTGGATGCGACGCTGGTGAGCCTGCAGTTCGGCGGCCCCCGCGGGGAGCTCGCGGGCTGGACTGGGCAGGCACTGTGCGACCCGATGGACGCGGTGCGGGACATGGCCGACACGGCGGCGATCATGGCGAATCTGGACCTGGTCATTTCGGTCGATACCTCGCCGGTGCATCTGGCGGGTGCTGTGGGCTGCCCGGTATGGATGATCAGCCGCGAGGATGCCTGCTGGCGGTGGGGGGATTCGGGCGAGCGGTCGGCATGGTATCCGGGCATGCGCCTGTTCCGGGCGCGGGAGCGCTCGCTGGTGCCGGCTTTGCAGGAGGTCGGTGCGGCCTTGCAGATCTGGGTGAAGCAATGGCACCCGTCCTGAAGGGACCACAATGAATGGTGGAAACGGGTGCGATGGACCATGCAGGGCGTGACGGGATGTCTGCTTCGGGACGCGACGTGCGTGTCCAAGAGGCTCAGGCAGACGCGCCGCTGCCCCTGACGCCGGAAGAAAGCCTGCGGATCAGTGAAGACCTGATGGCCGCAGGGCTGGTGGATGAGGCGGTCGGCCTGCTGCTGGAGACGGTGGAGCGTTATCCGGAGGATTGGCAGCATGGTGTTGCCGCTGCGACATTCATTCTACGCCACACCGCCGTCTACGATCTGGCTGAAAAGATCGTAGGCATTGTTTTGCGCCATGCTCCGGACAGCATTCCGGCGCATGGTCTTCTGCTGCATATCCGTGTCGCGCGCGAGGATATCGCCGGCGGGCGCGCGTTGTTTGCGGAACTGCTGGACCGTTACCCCGAGGGGACGAGCCTGTTCTTCGAACAGATGTCGACGGCGCTGTTGCAGGTCGGCTGCCCGTTGGAAAGCCTGCAGATTCTGATGCCGTGTCTTGAAAGCGGCATGGTAACGCCGACGCTGCTGAAAAATGCGGGATGTGCCTTCTATTGTCTCGACCGGTCGAAAGACGCCATTCCCTGGTATGAAAAGGCCCTTGCTCTCGATTCGACGGATTATGGAATCACGTTCGGCTATGCCTGTACGCTGATCAAGGCTGGGCGGTTGCAGGCAGCCTTGCCGCGCTATTTCGAGCGCGATCTGAAGCTTGCGGATCGGGAGGCATGGTACCTGTCCCTGCCGCGCCTGCGTCCGGGGGATGATGTCGCGGGGCGCAGGATCGTTCTTTACCAGGAGCAGGGGCTGGGGGACACGATCCAGTTCATCCGCTTCGTGCCCTTTCTGCTGGCACGGGGGTGCAGGATCGCGGTCGTTGTGGCCCCTACGCTGGCGCGCCTGTTTCGGCAATCCTGTCCGCAGGTTTCCGTCCATGAAACAGGGTGTTGGGCGCCGCAGGAGGGATATGATTATGCCACGCCGATCCCGGATCTGCCCTATATCGCCGGGGTGATGTCGGTCGTGGATATTCCGGCACCGATTCCTTATCTGCGGGCCGATCCCGACGATGTTGCGCGCTTTGCCGCCATGCTGCCGGTGCGCCAGCCGCGCATCGGCCTGGTCTGGGCAGGGCAATGGCGGAGCCAGCTCATTCACGCGCTGGTGGATCGGCGGCGGTCGACAACGTTGGCGGCAATGGGGGCCGCGTTCACGCCGATCGATGCGGCATTGGTCAGCCTGCAACGCGGCGACCCGCGCGGCGAGATCGCGGGGTGGAATGGCCAGGCTTTGTGCGATCCCATGGAACAGGTTCGCGACATGGCGGATACGGCGGCGATCATGGCAAGCCTGGACCTTGTGATTTCGGTCGATACGGCACCGCTGCATCTGGCGGGTGCCCTGGGGTGCCCGGTGTGGCTGATCAGCCGCCAGGATGCCTGCTGGCGCTGGGGCGATGCGGGCGACCGGTCGCCCTGGTACCCTACGATGCGCATCTTCCGCGCGGGGGAACGCGCGCTCGGCCCTGTTCTACAGGAGGTCGGGAAAGCCTTGCGGACCTGGGTGGCGACCTGGAAACCGACGCGGATGGATATCTCGGAATGACAGAACGACATGATGATGCGCCCGGCGGGACCCTGGATCTTCAGGCCTGCAAGGAGGCCCTGGTGCGGTCGGCCTCGGCGGAGGAAATCATCCGGACCGGCGACAGGCTTTTCGCCGAGGGGCGCGGTCTCGACGCGGTCCGTCTGGTTCTGGAGGTGACGGCCCATCATATGAATGACTGGCGGGTCAGCCTTGCCGGGGCGGATGTCATCCTGCGCCATACCGTCAGTTACAATATCGTCGAGACCTTGCTGCGCAATGCGCGCCGATGCCATCCGGATCATATTCAGACGCAGGCACTTCTGGCGCATGTCCTGATGGCAGGGGGAGATATCGCGGGGGGATGTGCCCTCTTTTCCGAGATGATGCAGCGTTATCCGGACGAACGGGGGACGATCTGCGAACATATGTCGATGTCGTTTCTGGACACCGGCTACCCGGCGGAAAGCCTCCAGATCCTGTTGTCGCATCTTGAAACCGCACGGCCGACAGTGGCGATGCTGAACAATGTGGCATGTTCCCTCCACCGCCTGAACCGTTCGGCCGAGGCAGTCTCGTGGTACGAACAGGCGTTGGCGCTGGACCCCGCGCGACCGGAAATCCGGTTCGGGCAGGCCTGTTCGCTGTTGAAGGCCGGCAGGCTGCGCGAGGGATGGCCGCTCTTTTTCGATCGGATCCTGAGCGTCAGGAACGGAGCGGCCTGGTTCTTGTCCCTGCCGCGCCTGCGCCCAGGCGACGAGGTGGCGGGGCGCCGGATCATCCTGTTCTACGAGCAGGGACTGGGCGATGCGATCCAGTTCATCCGCTTTGTGCCCGGTCTTGTGGCGAAAGGGGCCGAGGTGACGATTCTCGTGCCGCAACCTCTGGTTCGTCTGCTGGCGCAATCCTATCCGGCGGCGTCGGTTCGTGAGATCGACGGGTTCGGCCGCGAGGACGGGTATGACTATGCGGTGCCGATTCCGGATCTGCCCTACATTGCCGGTGTGCTGTCGATGCACGATATCCCGGCGCCGATCCCCTATCTGCGGGCCGATTCTGGCGATGTGGCGCGTTTCGCGGCCCTGCTGCCGGCGCGCCGGCCGCGCATTGGCCTGGTCTGGGCGGGAGAAACGCGGACACGATCGGAGCATGTTCTGGCGGATCGGCGGCGTTCGACGACACTCGCCGCGATGGGGGAGGCGCTGACGCCGGTGGAGGCGACACTGGTCAATCTCCAGTTCGGTGCGCCGCGTGGCGAGATTGCGGGCTGGAGAGGCCAGGCCGTGTGCGACCTGATGGGGGACGTGCGTGACCTGGCCGACACGGCTGCGATCATGGCGAATCTGGACTTGGTGATCTCGGTCGATACGTCGCCGCTGCATCTGGCGGGTGCCGTGGGGTGCCCTGTATGGCTGGTCAGCCGGTGGGATGCCTGCTGGCGCTGGGAAAATTCGGGCGACCGGTCGCCCTGGTATCCGGGAATGCGCATTTTCCGGGCCCAGGAACGCTCCTTCGTCCCGGTTCTACAGCAGGTGGGGGCGGCCTTGCGGAAATGGGTGGCATGCCGGCAGCCTGGTGACGGTCATGGTGCCGAAAGTGGCGGGTGGCAGGCATGACGGATCGGACTCTGGCAGGGGCGGAGATCAGCGAGGAAGCACCGCTGGTCCTGGATGTGCAGATGTGCCGGGAAGCTCTGCTGCGCGCGCCGGATCCGGAAACGATGATTCGGATGGGCGACGCGTTTTTTGCCGCGGGGCGGGGCCTTGATGCGCTCCGTCTGATTCTGGAAGTGACGTCGCGGCAACTGGAGGACTGGCGGCTCAGTCTGGCCGGGGCGGATGTCATCCTGCGCCAGACCGCCGCCTACGATATCGTGGAGACCCTGCTGCGCAACGTTCTGCGTCTCCAGTCGGATAATCTGCTGGTGCAGGCCTATCGGGCGCGCGTGCTCATGGCGGGCGGCGATGTGGCGGGCGGACATGCGCTGTTCGACGACATGCTGCGCCGCTATCGCTCTGCGGACCAGCAGGTCATGATCTGCGAATTGATGTCGAATTCGTTTCTCGATGTCGGCCATCCGGGGGAGAGCCTGAAGATTCTGCTCTCTCACCTTGAAACCGGGCGCGCGACGTCGGCGATCCTCGGCAATGTTGGATGTTCGCTCGGATATCTCAACCGGTCGGCGGAAGCCCTGCCATGGTTCGAGAAGGCTCTGGCCCTGGATGCGGCGGATGCCGGAATCCGGCTCGGCTATGCCTGCACGCTGATCAAGGCCGGCCGGCTGGATGCGGGATGGCCGCTCTATGCCGATCGGGTTTTGAGCGTTGAGGACCCGGAACCGTGGTACCTGTCCTTGCCGCGCCTGCGCCCGGGTGACGATGTGGCGGGGCGTGGGATTGTCCTGTTCCAGGAGCAAGGGCTGGGAGACACGCTCCAGTTCATCCGCTTCGTGCCTGATCTGCTGGCGAAGGGGGCGCGGGTGACGATCCTGGTGCCTCGACCGCTGGTCCGTCTCATGACGCAGTCTTATCCCACGGTTTCGGTGCGCCAGATCGGATGTTTCGGGCCGGAGGACGGGTATGCGTATGCCCTGCCGATTCCGGATCTACCTTATATCGTCGGCATGATGTCGCTGCGGGAGATTCCGGCGCCGATTCCCTATCTGCGGGCCGATCCCGGCAATGCCGCGCGCTTTGCCGCCCTGCTGCCGGCGCGCCGGCCGCGGATTGGCCTGGTCTGGGCCGGAGATCGGCGAACGCGGTCGGCACATGTGCTGGTTGATCTGCGGCGTTCGACGACGCTGGCGGCGCTGGGGGCGGCGGTGACGCCGGTGGATGCGACGCTGATGAGCCTGCAGTTCGGCGGCCCGCGTGGAGAGATTGCGGGCTGGACCGGCCAGGCGCTGTGCGACCCGATGGGCGCGGTGCGGGATATGGCTGATACGGCGGCGATCATCGCGAACCTTGATCTGGTGATCTCGGTCGATACCTCGCCTGTGCATCTGGCTGGCGCCGTGGGTTGCCCGGTGTGGATGATCAGCCGCCAGGATGCCTGCTGGCGCTGGGGAGATGCGGGCGACCGGTCGCCCTGGTATCCGGACATGCGTGTGTTCCGGGCACGGGAGCGGTCATGGGGGCCTGTGCTGGCGGAGGTTGGGGCGGCCTTGCGGAACTGGGTGGAGCATTGGCGGCTGCGCTGATGGAGGCGCGGTTGCGAGGCCGCGACCGGACATTCAGGGAGGGAACGATCACGGGCGTATGGTTGCGCCCGATGGCGCGCTGCATTGGGCGGGAGTGGCATGAGGGGGGATGGAATGGCTGATCTTGCGCCTGGTGTGGATGCCGCGGTTCCGGACGTGCGGGCCTGCAGGGAGGCGCTGCTGCGGTCGCCTACGCCGGAGCTGATGCTGCGGACGGGCGATGTGCTCTTTGCCGCGAAGCAGAGGCTGGAGGCCATTCGGCTGATCCTGGAGGTGACGTCCTGCCATCTGGATGACTGGCGGCTCAGCCTTGCCGGGGCGATGACGATTCTGACCCATTCATCCCGTTACGATATCGCCGAGACGTTGCTGCGCAACGCGTTGCGCCATCAGCCCGAGCATATTCCAATCCAGGCCTATCTGGCGCATGTCCGCATGGCGGGAGGCGATATCGCGGGGGGGAAGGCCCTGTTCTCCGGGATGGTGCGGCGCTATCCGGCCCAGCAGGCCATGGTCTGCACCTATATGTCGGTCTCGTTGCTGGCATTCGGCTTTCCGATGGAGAGCCTGCAGATCCTGTTGCCGTGCCTTGAGAGCGGGTATGTAGACGCTTCGATCCTGAGCAATATCGGATGTTCCCTGGAACATCTCAACCGCTCCGCCGACTCCTTTTCCTGGTACGAACAGGCCCTGGCGCTGGACCCGACGCGTGCGTTGATACGGTTCGGCTATGCCTGCGCATTGCTGAAGGCGGGCCGGTTGCGCGAGGGATGGCCGCGCTTTTTCGACCGGGAGCTGACTGTCGGTGACAGGGGGGCGTGGTACCTGGCGCTGCCGCGCCTGCGGCCTGGCGATGAGGTGGCGGGGCGGCGGATCATCCTGTTTCAGGAACAGGGGCTGGGGGACACGATCCAGTTCATCCGCTTCGTGCCCGATCTTCTGGCGAAAGGGGCAGAGGTGACGATTCTGGTTCCCCGGACCCTGGTCCCGCTGCTGGCGCGATCTTATCCCGGGGCGACGGTCCGGGAGATCGACGGGTTTGGCCGCGAAGACGATTACGCATATGCCGCCGCGATTCCCGATTTGCCCTATATCGCCGGGGTGATGTCGATGCACGATATTCCGGCGCCGGTTTCCTATCTGCGGGCCGATCCCGGCGACGTGGCGCGCTTTGCTGCCCTGCTGCCGGAGCGGCGGCCGCGGGTCGGGCTGGTCTGGGCCGGGGAGCAACGGGTGCGGTCGGACGATGCCCTGGTGGACCGGCGGCGTTCGACGACGCTGGCGGCGCTGGGGACGGCGGTGACGCCGGTGGATGCGACGCTGGTGAGCCTACAGTTCGGCGGTCTGCGCAGCGAGATTGCGGGCTGGACCGGGCAGGCACTGTGTGACCCGATGGGGGCGGTGCGCGACATGGCCGACACGGCGGCGATCATGGCGAATCTGGACCTGGTGATTTCGGTCGATACGTCGCCGGTGCATCTGGCGGGTGCCGTGGGCTGCCCGGTGTGGATGATCAGCCGCGAGGATGCCTGCTGGCGGTGGGGGGATTCGGGCGAGCGGTCGGCATGGTATCCGGGCATGCGCCTGTTCCGGGCGCGGGAGCGCTCGCTGGCTCCCGTTCTGCAGGAGGTCGGCGCGGCCTTGCGAATCTGGGTGAAGACCTGGCGCCCATCTTGAAGGGGGGCGGCAGTCAGGTTCGGCGTTTGGGGACCGGGTGGCGATGAGGGGGAAGAGGATGGAGGGGCTTGTGCCCGAGATGGATGTCTCCGCCCTGGATATGCAGGCCCGCAGGGAGATCCTGCTGCGGTCGCCGGTGCCGGCAACGATGGTCCGGATGGCCGACGCGCTTTTTGCTGCCGGGAAGGGGCTCGATGCGGTTCGCCTGGTGCTGGAGGTGGCATCCCATCAGTTGAACGACTGGCGGTTCAGCGTGGCCGCTGCGACGGCGCTGCTGCGCTATACCGTCCGTTACGATATCGTCGAGGCCTTGCTGCGCAATGTCCATCGTCATCGGCCGGACGATGTGCTGGCGCAGGTCCTGCATGCGTATGTCCAGCTGATGAAGGGAGATGTCGGAGGGGGATTGGCCCTGTTTTCGGCGCTGATGCGGCGCTGTTTCGATGAGCGGGCCATGATCTGCGAATATATGTCGATGGCGTTGCTTCGTATCGGTCAGCCGGAACAGACTCTGGCGTGCCTGCAATCGTATCTGGAGAGCGGGCCGATGACGGCGGCGATCCTGAACAATCTGGGATGTGCGCTCGAACGCCTCAATCGGTCCGCTGAAGCCATTCCCTGGTATGAAAGGGCTCTGGCGCTTGAGGCGGGACGGCCGGAAATCAGCTTCGGGTATGCCAATACGCTGTTGAAGGCCGGCAGGCTGCACGAAGCATGGCCGCTTTATTTCGAGCGGGCCCTGAGTGTCATGGACGGGACGGCTTGGTACCTTTCCCTGCCGCGCCTGCGCCCCGGCAATGATGTGGCGGGGCGACGGATCATCCTGTTCCAGGAGCAGGGGCTGGGGGACACGATCCAGTTTATCCGTTTCGTGTCCGATCTTCTGGCGAAGGGGGCGGAGGTGACGATCCTCGTACCCCGCCCTCTGGTTCGCCTGCTGGCGCAATCCTATCCGGGGGTCTCTGTGCATGAAACGGGATGGATTGGGGAGAAAGAGCGGTACGATTACGGAATGCCCATTCCGGACCTGCCGTATGTGGCGGGCGTGATGTCGATGCAGGAGATTCCCGCGCCGATTCCCTATCTGCGGGCCGATCCCGGCGATGTCGCGCGTTTTGCCGCCATGCTGCCGGCGCGCCGGCCGCGCATCGGGCTGGTCTGGGCCGGCGAGCGGCGGGAGGGGGCGGCGGATGTTCTGGCGGATCAGCGGCGGTCGACGACGCTGGCGGCGCTGGGGGCGGCGGTAACGCCGGTGGATGCAGTGCTGGTGAGCCTGCAGTTCGGCGCTCCGCGCGGTGAGATCGCGGGCTGGATGGGTCAGGCCGTTTGCGACCCGATGGTGGGAGTTCGCGACATGGCCGACACGGCGGCGATCGTGGCGAACCTCGATCTGGTGATTTCGGTCGATACGTCGCCGCTGCATCTGGCTGGCGCCATGGGCTGCCCGGTGTGGCTGATCAGCCGGTGGGATGCCTGCTGGCGGTGGGGGGATGCGGGCGATCGGTCGCCCTGGTATCCGGCCATGCGTCTGTTCCGGGCGCAGGAACGATCGTTCGCGCCGGTTTTGGGCGCGGTCGGCGCGGCAGTGCGGGACTGGTCAGGCCGCTGGCACGCCGCGGAAGCTGACGGAAACGATCCTCAGCCGGTCGGTCCGGCCAGGGGGACCGGACTGGCCCGGTAGGACGCCAGGGCCCGGCCCCGCATGCCACTGGTTGCTGGTCTGCGCAGAACGGGCTGGGAGACGTGGCTGAAGCCCTGGAAGGGGTGGAATGGCCGGGCCGGCGCGGGGAGGCTTTCCGCCTCGCCATCCGGCTGGTCGGCATCCGCGATCGTTTGCGGCTGCACCATTTTCGGCATGACCGGATGCGGGAAGGCCGGCGTGCCGGCGAAGAGCGGATGGGGGGGCTTCTGTGGGTCCTGCCCGTCTTGCGGAATCGCCCAGGCCTCCAGCACTTTCCATTGATAGGGAGTGCCGATGCCCGGCGTCTGCGAATGGTAGGCGGCGGCGGCGCGGGGCCAACTGCCCGTCTTGTCGTGCATTTGCAGCAGGAAGCGGCCGGCATATTGGGTGTTGGCCATCGGATCGAACGCCTGGTCGAGAGAGGCGAAGGCATCGGGGTGCTGTTGCAGATTGACCTGCATGCATCCGACGTCGATCGACTGGATACCCTGTAGACGCAACGTCGCTACGGCCGCGATGGCGTCGGCGCGCGTCGGATAATAATGGCCGATCCCGCCAGCCGTAATGGTCCACGGCCATGGGGCGATCGTGCCGTCGGGGTCCGGGCGGCCGCTTTCTACCCGGCCCATGGCATAGAGAAAACCTTCCGGAATATGCATGGCGCGTTCAACCTGCCCGGTCGCCGCCACGCAGAGGGCGGCCTGGGGCGTTCGGGCGGAAGCCGGCCCGGGAGCATGGACCAGCACGGCGGCAGCTACCGTCGCCCACCATGCGGAACGATACGGGGCCGCTTTTGTGCGGAGCCATGGCCGGGGGCCTGACGTCTCGGGACGTTCGGGATGAGCGTTTCTGGTCATGCGATCATGATGTGCGGATGCCTGTCTCTACCGCATTTCCGGGATGTTCCACAACCTTGCCCGGGTGTCTTTCGTATCGGCTACGGATGAATCCTGCTGAAATACATGCATGATGAAGTGGATTTTCTGGCTGCGCATGGTTTGTCACGCATGAATCCAGCGCCGTTATTGAAGGCGATCCACACCTGAAAAACCACCGTAGAACAAATAGGTAATATTGCGCGTGTACTGTATCGGCTGATTCGGACCGTCTGGCCGGCTTCGGCCTCTTTTCGCGGTCGGGGGCATTGAATGTCGTGGTCCGGCAGCGTATTCTGACGCATCCCTTGGGCATGTTGCAGAACGCCATGGCTCGAAATACATAAGGTGACCAGTGTCCATGAGGAATTGCCTCAAGGTGGCCAGCAGATATCGCGACCGGCCTGACAGGCATGACGGACCATTCGGTTGCCTTTCCGTTCAGGAGGTGAGGGCGTGAGGCGTTCGCGGCGGATTGTGGCCATGATCGTCACGGCCTTCTTTCTGGCCGGCGTATTTCCGGTCTCGCCGGCCGATGCGGCGATGGTCAGGGTAAAGGATATCGTCGACTATGAAGGCGTGCGCGACAACCAGCTTGTCGGGTACGGACTTGTCGTCGGGTTGAATGGGACGGGCGATCGTCTGACGAATACGATCTTTACCCGCGAGACGTTGATCAGCATGCTGAACCGTCTTGGCGTGAATATCCGTGATCGCGAAGTGCAGCTTCAGACGCATGACGTTGCCGCAGTCATGGTGACGGCAACCCTGCCGCCTTTCTCGCATGGTGGCGGGCGTATCGATGTGACCGTCTCGGCGGCCGGCGATGCGCGCGACCTGACCGGCGGCACGCTTCTGGTGACCCCGCTTCAGGCTGCGGATGGCGAGGTTTATGCCGTCGCCCAGGGATCGCTGGTGACCAATGCGGTTTCGGCGGGCGGTGCCGGTGCCTCCCTGACGCAGAATGTGCCGACATCCGGCCATATCGCCAATGGTGCGGTCGTCGAGCGCGAGGTGCCTGTGAACCTGGGGGCGACCCGGGTTATCCATCTTTCGCTCCGCAATTCCAACTTCACGACGGCGAACAGGATTGCCACCGCGATCAACCGTTCCATCGGTCGCGGGATGGCGCGGGTGGATGATCCGCGCACCATTGCCATCGACCTGTCCGGCCGTGAGGCGGCGGAGACCCTTTACCGGATCGGGGACCTGACGATCGAGCCGGATACGATGGCCAAGGTCATTGTCGATGAGGCGAGCGGCACGATCGTCATGGGCGACAATGTCCGCATCAGCACGGTCGCCATCGCCCAGGGCAATCTGACGATCCAGGTTACGGAAGCGCCCGTGGCCTCCCAGCCCGGCCCGTTCTCGAACGGTACGACCGCCATTCTGGCGCGTACGCAGATTGCCGCCAGTACCGACAGTTCGCATCGTCTGGGGATCTTGCGCGAGGGGCCGACTCTTTCCACGCTCGTATCGGGTATGAACGCCCTGGGAATGGGGCCGAGGGATATGATCAGCATCCTTCAGGCCATCAAGGCTGACGGCGCCCTTCAGGCTGATCTCGAAGTAAGGTAGTGAGCGCATGAGTGGAGTAGGAAGCGTCATGTCTGCGCTGTCTTCGATCACCCGGCAGCAGGATGTGGCCGGGTCGTCGCAGCAGGAGAGTGCCCGGCTGGAACAGGCCCGCAATACGGCCGTCTCCTTCGAAGGCGTGACCATAGGCGAATTATTGCAGCCTATGTTCGATACGATCAACACGGACGACAACATGTTCAGCGGCGGCGCGGCCGAAGAGCAGTTCCGGTCGTTGCAGGTGTTGGAGATGGGCAAGCAGATTGCCAATAGTGGTGGCATCGGTATAGCCGATAGCGTGTATCGCCAGATATTGGCCATGCAGGAACAGGCGCAGTCATCATGATCTTCCAGCCCGATCGGAAAGTCGCTTCCCTCCTGAATGGCTTCCAGAAAGTCTGTGTTGTTCTGGAGAAAGAAAACGAGCTTCTGAAGACGGGACGGATTCGCGATGTCGTCGATATGCTTCCTCATAAACGGAAGCAAATGGAGGCGCTTGAGCGGCTTCTCTCATCCGACAGGGCGGATGCGGGTGAGGGGGCCGGAGGGAAACATCCTCTGATGACGCCGGAGACCGAAAAGGCGGCGGCTCGTTTCGGGACCCTGGCCCGCCTCAATCGCACGTTGCTGGAAAATGCAATCGACGCGCAACACGTCCTGATCCGGCTGATTGTCGTCGATAACGAACCGGACAGCACGACGGGCTATGGGGCATCCGGCCAGTATCTTACGAAGAACGGACCGCAGATGGCATTGCAGGTGCGTAGTGACGCCTGAAGGAATTTTCTCTTCGCCAAGCTCCGCCGTCAGGGCGCATGGGGCAGCGACAGGGAATTTTCGCGGCCATCCATATGACGGGAAAAACGATGCCTGAAAGCGTCCCGTTTCTCGATATCCGGAACAGGGAAATCATGACATCACGAAATGGCCCTGCGGCCTGTCTGTCTCGTGGCCGATCGCGGGCGGTTGGATTGGGACTGGCCGCATTGTTCAGTGCTGGGGTGGCGGGATGTTCGCCTGCCAGGCCCTATCTGGAGATGGGACGGCGGTTGTCGGAGGCGGGCTTTGTCGCGCATGTGGCCGATACGACGGCACGCTATGCCATGATGAATACGCTTGCACCAGGTGAGCTGACCTATCGTCCGTCATCGGTCGGGCCGGTTTATCTCTATGCCGATCCGATCGGATGCGGATGCGTGTATATGGGGTCGCCGACGGCGTACAATACGCTGCTCGCGAGTGCTCCCACGACCGCCCGAAAGACGCGGAAACCGATTGAGGGTGTGCCGGAGATTCCCGCGATGGCCGCGGAGAACAGGCGCGATACGGCTGCATGGGACTGGAGCGCCTGGTCGCCCAATGCCGATCCCGGTCCCAACCAGCCGCGGCACGTCATAGGCGGATATTGGTGACAACGACCGACTGATTGCGCCGCTTTCGTCTCGCCTATCTGCCCAGGAACGTCTTTTCCAACCGTTTCAATCGCCGCGATTTCTGCCCGTCCGACAGGAGAATCTGATTGCTGCTGTCCTTGGGCTGGTTCTGGCCTGTTGGCGGCGCCTTGGCGTCGGGGGGCTGTCGCTTGCGGGCCGCGGGGGGTGCGATCGCTTCTTTTTTGTCCGGTGCCCAGGCGAGGGGTTCGCCGCCGGCGGAATGATCGGCCGGCGTCGGTTTCTCTGTTTCCCTGGCATCGGCCAGGGAGGGGGCGACATCCGGCTGCTGCGGCTCCGTATGCGCGGTGGGATCGATCGGCGGCGTCTCCATCGTCGTCGGCTCGGCAGGCAGCTCAGGCGATGCGGTGTGAGGGGTGGCTTCGATTCCGACCTCCTCGGCTTCTTCAAGCAGTCGCTGGAGTTTTCTCTCGTGGGGTAATGCCTTCATGGTCAGGGATTCCAGCCGATGGGCCATGGCATCGGCTTTATCGACCACCGTGTCGAGCTCGGTGCCTGTGATCCTGGCCAGTTCGATGATCCGGCTTAGAGGACGGCCGCTGACTTCGCCCGCGATGCGCAGCTTTTCCACGCCTTCTTCCGCGCTCTTGACGCTGGCTTCCAGCTTGTCGACCAACCCGATCAGACTGGCACGATCGTGCTTCAGGTTGGACAGAATCCGGCTAAGGTAAAAACTGTAGACAATTCCCATGAGCAGGAAGAGCGATAGAACGATCTCAATGATCACCTGGATCTGTGTCAGCATCTGCCAGATGTCTCCAGTCTGATCCGGTTTGATGGCCGGATCGGTAGAACAATAAAGGGGAAGAAGGAGATCCTGCTCGTTATTCGTTTGATACCGGAGCGGCAGTGGCATGAGCCTGAAGGCTATCTACCGAAACCAGTCTCTTTTCGATTTTTACCGCGGCATTGCCGTGCAACTGGCCGAGGCGGCCTTCGAACAGCGCTGTCGGTCCGCACTGGAGCTTCACCCGGATCGGCATGTTGTTCTGGTACGGAAGGGCAATCTGCATGCCGGGGCGGAGGTGGAGAAGATCTGAAAGGGGAACGGTCCTTTCCTCGAAGACAGCCGCAATCTGCACATCGGTCTCGAGGATCTCGGAAATGAGATGATTTTCCCAGATCGAGTCGCGACCGAACCGTTCCCCCATGAATTGCTGGGACAGCCGGTCCCGGATGGGCTCGAGCGTCGCATAGGGGATGATCAGGTCCAGATTGCCGCTTCTATCCTCCATGTCGATATGAAGCTTCGTCATCACCACGGCATTGGATGCGCGCGCGATCGCGGCGAAACGCGAGCTGACTTCGAGCCGTTCGAATGTCAGATCGATCGTGCAGACGGGGCTGAAGGCAGCCGACAGGTCGTGGAGCGTCAGGACGATCAGTTTCTCGATCAGGGCCCGTTCGATCGCGGTATGGGGGCGGGCTTCAGATCCGGCATGGCCGATCCCGCGCGGGCCACCCATCAGAATATCGATGATGGAATAGGACAGCGACGAGTCGACAATGACGAGGCCGTAATTCTCCCACTGAACGGCCTTGAAGACCGCAAAGAGCGAGGATGACGGAACCGTATTCATATAGTCGCCAAAGCTCATGGAGCGCGTGCTCTCCATGGTGATTTCGACGTTATCGTTCGTGAAGCTACGCAATGTGGACGACAACAGCCGGACAAGCCGGTCCAACACGATTTCCAGCATCGGCAGACGCTCGTACGCTACGAAGCCAGCTTTGAGGACACGTTCCATGCCGCTTTCTTCCCTTTCGGGAAGGCCTGCGAATGTGTCGCCCAGAAGGCTATCGATTTCAGATTGATCCAGGACGTGGCCACTGGCCACTCCTCCTTCGAAGGCTGCGGAGGTCTCTCCCAGAATATCATGGTGCATTGCGTCTCCGTCATGCGAAGAGGTGGGGCGCTGTTCAGCGCCCTCATGCTCTTCAGTACCGTTCGTGGTCTCTTCTGCATCGTGCATGGCGTCTTCGCTACGACTCTATATCTATTCTGGTCGATTCGATGTTTTCAGAAATCGCCTCACTACTGGATAAGGAATTCAACCAGATACAGGTTTGTGACTTGCAGGGGCGTCAGCTCCGCCCTCAGGCGGCGCATGATTGCCTCACGCAGACGATAGATCCCGTCGCCCCGGATATCCTGCGGCCGTGTCTCATGCAAGTACGTCTGGAATATATCCTGAACCCGCGGGATCAGGGTTATCAGCGACGCTTCGTCCCGTGCACCCGAGATTTCGACCTTGGCCGTCAGTTTTACATAAACCGGTCGACCATCTCCACTATCAAGATTGGAAATGATCGGCGGGATCGCCAGGACGATCGGGGGATGGAGAGCATGATCCGCCCCATTGAACACGTTCTCTTTCATGTTCTGGAAGCGTTTTCCTTTCTCCACGAAGACGGTCGTTCCTCCGCCTATGAGGAGCAGAGCAGCCAGGCCGCCGACTATGAGCAGTCGCTTCGACTTTCGGCTTTCGGTTCCGGTAGCCATCGACTGCCGTGCTTCCGTCCCCTCGGAAGCCCCCGATTGGCCGCCGGTTGCAGTCTCACTCATATATTGGGGCTCCGGGAAAATTAGATAATCGTTAGGGTGCCAGTCTAGCGACTGGCGCAGACCAGCTCAATGGGGCGTTCGTGGAACGCGCCGCACAATAAGAAAAAAGAAATGCCTGTATAGGTCCAGGGTGCCGATGAGGGTAAAGGGATTGGAAAACAGGGCGACGATTATATGATAATTTCGGAATAAATCCGGTACGGGCTCTGATTTCAGGAAAATATAATTCCGGGACTTTCTTCCGTGATCTGAAAAAGAAAATGCAGGCTTGTGGATGCCACAAGCCTGCATTCGTATCACATAACAACCGGCGATTGTTACTGCTTCATGGCGATTGTCGTCTGGAGCAGCTGATCGGCGGTCGTCACGATCTTGGTGTTGGCCGAATAGGCTTCCTGCGCCACGATCAGGGCGGACAGGTCGCTCGTCAGGTCGGTGGTGGAGGATTCCACCTTGCCAATCGACAAGGTGCCGGTGGCGTTGTCGCCGGACACGCCCACTTCTGCCGTGCCGGACAATGACGTGGACGTATATGCCTGGCCATCGACGGCGTTCAGGCCGTTCACATTGGCGAAGTTCGCCAGTGCCACCTTGCCGACAAGCTGGGTATCGCCATTGTCGAACTGGGCCATGACGGACCCATCGCTTTCGATGGAAATGCCCTCGTAGGTTCCGCTGGTGACGCTGTCGCTGGTCGCCGTTGGGGCCACCGCCGAGGTGCTGCTTGAAGTGGCGATGGTCGTGCCGCTGCTGCTCGTGCTGCCGATCGTGCCCAGCCCGACATTGATGCTTTGCGTGCTGCCGTCCGGATACGTCACCGAGACCGGAATGGTCGCTGTGGCGCCGCTCAGAGTGGATGTAACATTCTGGCCGGTGCTGTCTGTGACGGACGTGATAGCGCCGCTGGCGTTGAAGGTCACAGTGTAAGGACCGGTATAGGTGGTGCCACCGCTGGCGGTGGTGGTGTTGCTTACGGAGAAATTGCCGGCGCTGCTTGTCCCGGTGGCATTCGTGGGTGAGAAGCTGACCTGGGCCGTATAGCCCGTAATCGCGCCCGTAGCATCTGTATTCGTGGTCGGTGCGGTCCAATTGATGTTCAGAATACCTGAATTATCGGCAGGCGCATCTTGATTGTACTGCCCATCATAAACCTGCACTTGCGCGGCCGCTGGCGCTGTGCCGGGGGTCAGTGCGCCGGACGACGTGACGGTGGTGGTCTGGGTGGGACGGAAGGCGACGTTGGCGACGTTCAACTGGGTCAGCGTGGTGCCCAGCGCCCCGGTCTTGGAATCCACCGCATAGCCGTCGAGGTAATAGCCGCTGGTGTTGACCAGGTAGCCGGCCTTGTTCTCGTACACCTCGCCGTTGCGGGTGTAATAGTCCTGGCTGGCGAACTGCGTGGTGCCGGCGGTGGCGGCGCCGGTCGATTTGGAGACGACGAACATGCCGTCGCCGGAAACCGCCATTGCCAGGGCATCGGTGCTGGTGGACGTCGTTCCGGCATTGTCCAGATGCTGGACAGTGACGGCGGAGACGGAATCCGAAATGTCTCCGGAAGAACCGCCACCCGTCAGCGAGCCGGCCACGAAATCCTGAAAGGACGTCGTATCGGCCTTGTAGCCGATGGTCTGGCTATTGGCGATATTATTACTGAGGTTCGTGAACGCGGTTGACTGCGCGTTGATTCCGCTGACAGCCGTGGAAAGGGCATTGAAAACTGACATGTGCCGTCCCTGCCTTGTGCGCGCCGCTGTTTGTTCCGCCCTGCTGTGGCAAGTAGAAAAACCATGATCTGACTATGTAACATGCCTGATACATCAAGATACTTTTGATGGGACAGAATGTTGGTCAGTGATTTTACGGATATGGAATGGCGGCCGAAACATTCCCCGCGCGACACCTGTGCCTAACTGCGGTTCTGAGTAGCATGGATGACGTGAAATGCAAGGCCTTCATGCGCCTGCCGGGCCCTGCGCCCGGGAAAAAATCGTCGGTTTGCCTTGTCCGGCGCCCGCTGTCGGGGATGGTCAGCGACCGGCTCGGGAACCCGGTGTTTTGAGTTTGATGACATAGGCGATGATGGCGGCGACGGGTTGAAAATATTCCGGCGGGATTTCTGAATCGAGCGGCAATGTATAGAGGCCGCGCGCGAGAGGGGCATTCGATACGATCGGCACTTTCGCCTTTTCGGCTTCCTCGCGAATGCGCGCCGCCAGTTCGTCCACACCCTTGGCGACGATGGTCGGAGCTTTGTCGGCACTGCTTTCGTAGACCAGTGCCACCGCATAGTGGGTCGGGTTGGTGATAATGACCGTCGATTGCCTGACGGCGTGCATCATGCGCTGGCGCGCGCGCTGCATGCGGATCTGTCTCTGCTTGGCCTTGACCTTGGGATCACCGTCGTCCTGCTTGGCCTCGTCCTTGATGTCCTGATGACTCATGCGCAGCTTCTGCACCCGGTGGAAGCGTGTCCACAATTCGTCGAGCGTTGCGATCACGAGCTGTACGGCCAGGATCGTCAGCGTCGCATAGATGAACCATGAGATGAGTTCCGATGTCAGGCGGGGAACAGTCCAGCGTTCGGCTTCCGGCGCCACCCGCAGCGTTCCCTTGGCGACGCCATAGAGTATGGATCCGAAGACGATGAATTTGGTCAGGCTTTTGAGCAGTTCGATCAGATTGGTGACGCCGAACAGACGTCTGATACCGGAAAGGGGGGACAGGCGCGTGATATCTGGCACGAGGGCCTGGGGACGAAACAGGAAGCTGGTTTGCAGCATGCTGAAGACAATGACGACCGCGCCGCCGACGGTGATCAGGGGGAGCATCAGCATGATGCCTTCGCGCATGGCCTGGCGAAGCATCTGTCCGAGAAGGGCGCCGTCTGGCGGAATACTGTCGAAATGCTCCATCAGGCCGCGCATATGATGGAGAAAGGAGCTTCCGGACGTGGCGCTGGTCGTGGAAAAGACAAGAATGAACACGCTCAGGACCGCAAGCATCTGCGATTCCCGGGATTGGGCGACATTGCCTTCCTCTCGCGCTTTCTGCAGCCTCTTCCCGGTGGGGGCTTGCGACCGGTCGTCGCTTCCTTCATCGGCCATATCGGGTTCATTCCTGGAGCTTCATCCGAGCGGACGCGTTATCCGATTGGATGCGTATTCTTTCAACTGCTGCCCTGGCGGAGCCCTTAGTGCGGGCGTGCCGCCATGTTGGTTCCTGGCAGGGCGACCAGCAGGTCGTTCATTCTTTCCTGCCAGACGCCGGTCAGGACCTGAAGCAGCATGGCCAGGAGAAGAATACCGCCTAGAAGCTGGGCGGGCATGGCGATGCCATAGACCTGGATGGAGGGCATCAGCCGGTTCAGAACACCCAGCATGGCAGGCCACAAGGTGCCGATCAGGATAAAGGGTGCTGCCAGCTGAAGCGCCAGAGCGAATGTCTGCCCCGTTGTCGTCATGACGCTTCTGGCCATGTCGCCGATCATGGGCATGTGGCCCGGCGGGAACAAAGCGTAAGATCCGATCAGGGCGGTCAGGGGCAGGACATAGAGTCCAGTAGACAGAAAAATGACCGGAATCAGGGATGACGCCATGTGGCTGAGGGCCGTGCTGGACGATCCCAGTTCCGGATCCGGCTGCAGGACGCTCGCCATGCCTGTGAAAACAGCAATGATTTCCATCGCGATTGCCATGGCCAGGGTCATGAGGCGGGCCAGATAGCCGATGAAGGCGCCACATAGCAGTTCGCTGGCGATGATGGCCAGCATGATGAAGGGATGATGGATCGCGGGGCCCGAGACGGATGCCAGGCGCTCCTGGACCAACGGCAGGACCGTGAATGTGGTCACCATGGCAATTCCGGCCCGAACGGTCATGGGGGAGGTGGTTTCGCCAAGGCCAGGCGCCGTCATGACCATGGCACTGACCCGGCAGAGGGTGACAAGGAACATGGCGGCCAGCACGGGAATGGAGCCGCCGGGGAAGGACGGATCTCCGTTCATCCCGGCAGGGCGGCCGCCCGCGTGAAAGGCGCCCTCATGAACCGCCGACCATGATGATCTGATCGAAAATGGTCTGGGCGTAAGTGTGCAGGGTCGAATACATGAACGAGCCGGTCAGCATCAGCGCAGCCGCAGCGGCCATGAATTTCGGCACGAAGGACAATGTCGCTTCGTTCACCTGGGTCACGGCCTGGAACAGGGAAACCAGAATACCGGCGCACAAGGATGCAAGAAGGGAGGGAGCCCCCATCTTGACGGCCACGATCATGGTCTGGCGCAGGATTTCGTGGATATCGACCGTATGCTGCACGCCTTCGGGCCTAGATCGACATCTTCATGACGTCCTGATAGGCCTGCACGAGGCGGTCCCGGACCGTTGTGACGGATTGCAGCGTCAGCTTCGCTTCTTCCACCGATGTTGCGATGTCCGTCAGGCTGCCTTTGCCAGACAGGCCCTCGGCGGTCTGGGCTTCGGCCGTCTTGCCCGACTTGATCGCGTTCTTGAGCGCGCTGTCCAGCACATCGCTGAAGCTGGAGACGGCGTCGGAGGTCGGTGATGTCTCGTTGTCGCCCTGGAGATCGGCTCCGGCCTGTAGGGTCTTCTGCGTTTGCGCGTAGGCATTGACTGCATCGAGACTGCGTGTGGTGATGTCGCTGATCATCTGTTCGTGCCGCGCCCTTGTTGATCCCGTGCCCGATGGCTCCGGCGGCCATAGTCTGTCGAGTGCGTAGTCTAGTCTCGTCATGACGACAAGCCCAGTGGCTTTCGCTTCGGGTGGAATATTATGATTCTGTTAAAAGAGCACGGCTCTCCTTATATATGTGGGCATGCGTGGCGGAGCGCGACAGCCTTTCGGGCTGGAATCCGTGTCCCGGCGCTGTGCGTCTGGCATGGATCATGGTAGAGGGTGTTCGTACGCTCCAGTAATCATGGTCGCGTCAGGCCGGTCGCTCCTCGGCGAGAGGGTATGGCCGCATAGCGAATACACGGAGTATGGCGTGGATGATCACTATAGAATCGATATGCGGCGCGTATTGAACGCGGCGGCCCGGCGGAAGCTGGCCTATGGAACGATGATGGTCGCCGCATTGAGCGCGCATGACTGTCGGGGTGCCGCAGCGAGGAACAATGCTGCGACCGCGCATATGGGAGAAGACGGGCTGCGCTGTCCGTCGGGGGCTGTGCATATCGCGGAGATCCAGGCGATCATGCGGCAGAACGGTGTCGCGGATCCTAATCTGCCGGTCGGAGAGGCTTCGGTGGAGGTCTGCGCCACGGATGCGACCAAATTCGCCGATGTCGTGACGCGCGGCGCGCCGGATGATGTCGACCCTGCCGGTACCGGTGCGGGCGGCGGTCCTGTCGGGCAAAAGAATGGGGTGGATGGTACGATCCAGATTCGCGGGCGCACTGCGCAGATGGATGCGAATATCTATCTTCCCCTGACCGACGCGGATAACACGCAATGTGCATCCCGTTCGGACGACGGGCAGCAGGGCGGCGGCCCCTGCAAGCCGCATGGATTCGTGACGAGCTTCGCCGGCACCTGGGTCTTTACGCCGGGGACATGGGCGACCTTTCAGGCTGGAACCGGTCCTTCCGGCAATCCGATTGTTCTGGCCGTCAGGATCCAGAACGGCCCAGTGCAGTAAGGGGCCGTTTGCGAAGTTCTCGCGCCGGCGTGTCCTCAGCATGTTTCCCGCGCTTCGTGGCGGGCGGCCGACAAGGCTGATCCGCTCCGAGGGTCCAAATACCGGCTGGGCGTGATGCTGCGCGGTGTCTGCGTGCGACGGGCCGACTCTATCAAACCGTCTCCAGGATTTTCCGGCGGCGCGGCCTGAAGGGTTGCGGTGCGTTCCTCGCGCCGTACTTGGTAAGTCGTTCGATTCTGTTGGCCATAAAAAATGCCCCCCGGCCCAAGCCGGGGGGCATTCCTCGCATTACGCCGCGGGCGTAAGAGCGATTACTGGAACAGCGACAGGATCTGCTGCGACTGCGCGTTGGCGATCGACAGCGCCTTGATGCCCAGCTGCTGCTTGGTCTGCAGCGAGGTCAGACGCGCGCTGGCGGCCGACATGTCGGCGTCGGTCAGGGCGCCGATACCGTTGGTCAGGTTGTCCGAAATGGTCGAACCGTAGCTGATGGCGGTGCTGATGACGTTGGTGTTCGCGCCGAGGGTCGAGGTGACGACCGTCATCGCCTTGATCGCGGCCTGAACCTGCTGGATCATCATCGCGTACTGGGTGCTGCCCATGCTGGCGAAAGCCGAACCAATTACGCCGCCCGAGCTTTCGAACACGTTGCTGGTCACGGTGCTGCCGGCCGAATAGCCGGTCGTCAGGCCCAGGGCGTCCGTCAGGACGCTGCCGGAAGCGCCAGAGATGGTGGCGCTGACGCCGCTGCCGTCGGTCACCGTCAGGTTGGCGGCAATGGAGCCCGAACCCGAGGAGGCATTGAAGCCGCTGATCGTCGTCTGGGCGCCCTGCAGGCTGGTCAGGTAGGACAGGCTGTTGGAGCTGATTTCCAGCCCATCCGTCGTGCCGCTGGCCAGCAGGTTGATGCCGTTGAACGTGGCGCCCTGGGCGATGGTGTTGATTTCGGCCAGGTAGGCGGTGATCTCCGTGCCGATCTGGTCCTGGGCGGCCTGGCTGCCCTGGTTCTGGCCCAGGCGGGTCACGGCGGTCTGAACGTCGTTCAGCACGCTCAGGATGCTGTTGGCGGCCGTGGTCGTCGAGCTGACGATCTGGGAAACGAAGCTCAGGCCGTCGTTCACGGCGCTCTGGCCGGCAACGTTGCCCTGCATCTGCTGCGCGATACCGAAGGCGGCGGCGTCGTCGGCGGCAGTGGAAACCTTCAGGCCGGTGGAGACCTGGTTCTGCGTCGTGTTCAGCTGGGTCTGGGTTGCGTTCAGCGTCTCGATCGCGATTTTCGCGGCGCTGTTGGTATTGATGGAAAGGCTCACGATAAATTCTCCGTCCTGGCTATCCTGGGCGTGCTCCAGGTGAAGGCCAGAAGACCGGGAAATGGCTAAGAGAAAGTTACCAGCTTCACATGACGGGCGATTTTCGCGCGCTGTCCGGTAGGGAGAGAGACGAAGACCGGAAGGCGGTACCCGCCCGCGAAACGGTTCGCCAAATTCCGCGATTGCCATGCGGGGTTTGGATTTGCCGTCCCTGATTTCCTGTCCTGGACGGGGATGGTCTTGGGGCGTGGCTTGAGGTACATTGCGTGGCGTCAAACGTGACGAATAGTGGACGGTGTTGATGATGTTTCACCCGGCAATCAGGGCTTACCAGAGCGTGACGGCAACCTCCATGTCGGACCGGGAAACGGAGGCTGTCTGCTTCCGCATGCTCGTCGAGGAACTGGAGGCGGCGTCCGTTGATGCCGATAGCGCCGCGCGCGAGCGGGTGTTGGCGAAGCATCAACGTTTCTGGTCGATGATCATGAAGGCGAATACGCTGGATAATGGTCACGCGACCGAGGATGAGCGGAAGCTCTTCATCCGGCTGGCCGACCAGGCACAGAGATATGGTATCCAGGCCATTCTGGACCCCAAACTGACGCTGATGCCCTTGATCGAGATCGCGGAAAATGTCCTGGCCGGGCTGGAAACCGTTCCCTGAGGCAACTGACAGACTGCCTTCCAGTCTTTGTCGGCCTTGACCCACCAGATCTGCGGAGCGGAATGACAGGAGAGAAGGGCAGGCCGCCGGTCATGTACGGTAGAGCTGGGGCCGGCTTCTTCCGTTTTTTTATTGAACATGCGATTCGGATCGATTTGGACCGATGAAGAAACGCGATTATTGAAGGCCGTGAATTGCGGTGCGGAGTGTGCGCAACGCAGGACGTCCGTTCATCAATGGTGGGACGAGCAATTCACCAACCGGTGGGACCGGAGCAGCGTCAGAACATCCGGGCATCCGATTCGTCGTCAGAACAGATCGATTTCTCCAGCAGCCACGGAAACGTCTGGTGCATGTTCGCCCTTTAGAACCTGCACGACTTCTCCCAATGTGACGCCGTCATACACATGCGTCAGGCTGACGCTGTCCGATACGCCGGTCGGAGAAAGAGACATCAGGTTTCTGAGCACCCTGGCCACGGACGCAACCGTCTGCGTCGCCACATCCAGCTTCTGGAGGCGACGCATCTCGGCATCGGTCAGCGGAAAGTCCCGGACACATTCTTCGACAGCCTGCTGGGCGATCATCAATTCATCGCCTGCCATGTCCAGAATCTCTGTCGCTTTCACGATGGTGTCCTGTACCGTGATTGCCGGAGACGGCGATCCTTGCGTGGTGGCGGAATGCATGTCCATCGCTCTGTCTTTCTCCACGCCCTGACGATCAGAATAGTTCGACGCTGGAACTGGCCTCTCGGGCCCATGCCCGTTCGGCTTCGGCCTCGCGCCGGCTGTAGGCTTCTTCCTGACGACCGATGGACTGGCCATCCTGTATCAGGTTCTGTTGTGCCTTTCCGGTCGCCGGCCAGAATCTTACCCGTCTGGCCTGCGTGCCGCCAAGACTTTGCGCAATGCAGGGGATGCTTTCATCCGCAAGATATTGCATAACAAAAAGACTGTTTTCTTGTCCAATACGTCCTAAAGTCGGAACGATCGCAGCACCGCCGAACGCCTTGCAGCGCAGACGGTCGCGTTTTCCTCCGGCTTTCAGAATGCCGTTGATAAGCTTTTCCATGGCATTGACGCCGAAACGCATAGCAGTGCTGTCATGGCTCTCGCCACCGCCAGGCAGCAGGAAATGATTCATGCCGCCCACCTGGCCCACGGGATCGAACATGCATACCGAGATGCATGAGCCCAGAAGGGTGACAAGAAAAGTAGATGGGTCGTCGGAAACGACGACTTCTCCTTGTACAACTGTCGTGGCTGCCTGCAGGTGTGTCACGTTATAGGCCCAAACACCTTTTCGAGAACTTCCCGAAGTTTTGCGACGGTGTAGGGCTTGGCAAGGAAATTGTTGACTCCCGCCTTGATCGCTTCCTGAACGAGATCCCGGCTGGCTTCGCTGGTCAGGATAATGAAGGCGACCTTCTGGGTTTTCGGATTGCTGCGCACGGCGCGCAGCAGAGCCAGTCCATCCATTACCGGCATATTGAAGTCGGAAATGACGAGATGTGTCGGGTTTAGCGCAAGATATTCGACGGCTTCCTTGCCGTCTTTTCTCTGCGCGACATTCGTGAAACCAAGTTGCGCCATATTATTGGCCAGAATCTGCCGAATGGAAGACTGGTCATCAACAATAAGGGCCCTGATCTGTGAAGCCGCGGGCATTGTTTTCTCCTCTTTCAGGTCCGTCTTGACGTCTCAGTAGCAGTCACTAGGGGGGCGTATGTCGATATATCGGGTCGTCAGCGTATTTGGGCGTTCATGGCGGCAGTACTGATCTGATTAAGAGGGACGATTTGAGAGGTCGCCCCGATCTCGGCGGCAACACGGGGCATTCCATAGACGACGGAAGAGGCCTTGTCTTGCGCAATTGTCCAGGCTCCGGCCCGGTGCATTGCAAGAAGCCCTTCCGCGCCGTCCTGTCCCATTCCGGTCAGGATAATACCCAAGGCATTTTTGCCGACTTCCTCGGCAACTGAATCGAACAGGACGTCGACCGACGGACAGTGGCCATTGACCGGACTGGCTTTCATGAGCCGGGTCGAATACTGGCCGTCACGCCGTTCGATAACCAGGTGTCGGTCCCCGCCGGGCGCGATTCTGACATCTCCGGGCTGCAGAGCTTCGCCGTTGCGGGCTTCGCTGATGGAAAGCGCGGTAATCTTCTGATCGAGCCTGTTGGCGAAACTCGCGGTGAACAGGGCCGGCATATGCTGGCAAATGACGATCGGAGGACTGTGCGGCGGAAAACCGGCCAGCACCTGTTCCAAGGCTTCTACCCCGCCGGTCGACGAGCCGATGGCGACCAGCTTGAAATCATGCGCCCAATGTTTCTGAGGCTGGGCCGCGCAGGCGTTGCGCTCGGCAGGTTGGAGCTTTGCCACGGGATCGGAATGGGCTGCCTGTCGCACAAGATTGACCAGCCCGGCGAACGCGTCGGTGCCGGCGATGACGGAGGTCGGCTTCGGAAAGCAATCGAACGCACCCATCTGCAGGGCGGTGATCGCGATATCGGCCCCGCGCGCCGTCAGGCTGGATACCATGATGACGGGTATCGGACGCAGCCGCATGATCTTGTCGAGAAACTGCAGGCCGTTCATGTTCGGCATTTCGACATCAAGCGTAATGACGTCCGGCTGATCCTTGATGATCAGGTCGCGGGCTTCGATCGGATTTGCCGCTTCACCACAGATGACGATATCGGAATGCTGCGCAAAAGACCGACGAATGAGCGCCCTTACCGTTCGTGAATCGTCAACTACGAGAACCTTAACTGGCTTTCCCACGCGTCAAAGACCTTTTCTGTAAATCGTCGGGGCAACCTGTATCAGACCGCACTGGTTTGCGCACGACACGCGCTCGGAATGACCGACATAGAGAAAACCATCAGGTTCGAGCTTTTCCGCGAGGCGCTGCCACAGCCGCTCGCGCGTGTCGTCATCGAAATAGATGACGACGTTCCGGCAGAAGATAGCCGTGAACGATCCCCGGATCGGCCATGATGCGTTGAGATTGAGGGCCCGGAAGGCGGGCAGTCGGCGGATGGGACCGTTAAAACGGTAATCGCCGTCCCCCGAAGGCTCCATGAACTGCGATTTCTTGCCGCTGGGAATGCCTTCGGTTTCTTCGGCAGAATAGACGCCTTCGGCTGCCTGTGCCACGACGTCGGTATTGATATCGGTCGCAAGAATACGCAGATCGTGCGACGTCGCATCGGGAAACGCCGTCATGACCGACATGGCGATGCTCCAGGGTTCTTGGCCCGTGGAACAGGCTGCCGACCACAATCGGCCTCGCTTTCCGGTCCGGACCTTTGCAGCAAGCTGGGGCATCACGACCGTTTCGAGATGTTCGAAATGGTTCTTTTCCCGGAAGAAGCTTGTGACGTTCGTGGTCAGGGCGCAGATTAGCTTCTGCATTTCACTCTGGCCGGCCGGAGTCGTCACGAAGTCCAGATAGGCGTGGAACGAGGCGTGATTCAGTTCGCGCAGCCGGCGCGAAACGCGCGAATAGACCAGTGCTTTCTTCGTTATCGGAAGATGGATTCCGGCCTGCTCGCGCGCGATCTGCTGCACTCTCTGGAAATCGGCATCCGTGTAATCGGCTTCACCGACCGGCATCAGGTCGTTCATTCGGAAACCGTGTCCCCCACCAACTGACCTACGACGGTTTCCAGGCGCAGGATGCCGATCATCCGGTCACCGACCAGGACCAGGCCGCCAAGACAACTGCCCTCTTCGGAAACGGCCTGCACGTCATTCATGTTGATGTCGGCCATGTCGATGACGCGATCGACCAGAAGGCCGCACACGACACCTTCCTTGGATTCGACAATCACCACGACGCGGCGCGGGTTGTCGGTCTGCGGCGGTACGTTCAGATAGATCGCCAGATCGATCACCGTCAGAATGATGCCGCGCAGATTGATGGCGCCACAGACATAGGGGGGCGCGAAGGGCAGCGTCGTCGTCTTCTCGAAGCCCCGAATTTCGCGAACGCTCAGGATAGGAATGCAGTATTCCTGCACGCCTATCGCGAACACGATCATCTTGACGATCATGTCGTCGGCGACTTCTGCAACCGCGGTTTGTTCCGTCATATCCGTTTCCCTGCTTAAATACCGATGATCCGTATGGTCTGCCTATGCTGCCAGTCCGGCGCGGATATTGGCTGATTTGGTGTCGATCTGGCCGATGGCGGACGCGACCAGTGCCGAGACGTCAAGGATCAGGGAAACACTGCCGTCACCAAGGATGGTCGCCGCGGAGACGCCGAAGATCGGTCGGTAGTTACTCTCCATGCTTTTGATGACGACCTGTGTCTGGTCGCGGATCTCGTCAACCACCAGGGCGGCCCGGGCGCCGGCTTCGTTTTCGACGACCAGAATGACCGCGTTGTGGAACGATTCCGGCGACGAGGCACTGGAGAGCTTCAGTGCCGTTGCCAGGGGGATCAGCGGCATGCAGTCGCCGCGGATGGACACCACGTTGCTGCCGTCGGGCAGGGCATAGATATCCCTCTGATTGACGATCATGGTTTCGATAACCGCCGAGATCGGCAGAACCATGGTGGAGCCAGCAGCAGCGATCAGCATGCCGTCCAGAATGGCGAGCGTCAGAGGCAGGCTGAAACCGAATGTCGTGCCTTTGCCTGGTACGCTGCTGATGGTAATGCGGCCGCCGAGACTCTGAATGGCCTGCTTGACCACATCCATGCCGACGCCGCGCCCGGACAGGTTGGACACCGTCGCCGCTGTCGAGAACCCGGGCATGAAGATCAGATTATAGACCTCCTCGTCGGTCAGGGAGGCATCCGGCGGTATGATCCCCCGTTTGACCGCCGTATCAAAGACGCGCTGGCGATTGATACCCGCGCCGTCATCCTTGATGGTGATCAGAATGCGCCCCGACCGGTGTTCGGCGGACAGAACGATATGCCCCTCCGCCGGCTTGCCGGCGGCGATACGCGCTTCTTCGCTCTCGATTCCATGATCGACAGCGTTGCGCAGCATGTGGGTCAGCGGATCGGTCAATTTCTCGACCAGCGTCCGATCGACCTCGGTGTCTTCGCCTTCCAGCAGGAGGACGATGTTCTTGTTGGTCATGGAGGATGCTTCGCGCACCACGCGCTGCATGCGCTGGAACACACTGCGCACCGGTTGCGCGCGCACCGCCATGACGGCGTCCTGAATGTCGCGCGTCAGGGACTGCATGCTGCTGATGCTCTGGACCAGCTCATGCTGACCGGATGCATCGGTCCGCCGGGACAGGGATTCGATCGCTGCCTGGGCGATCACCAGTTCGCCGACCAGATCCATCAGATTGTCGATGCGATGCAGATCGACGCGAATCGATGCCTGTTCGGGTTTGCGGGCTGCTGCATGGACCCCTCCCGCTGCGGGTTGGGCTGCCGCCGCGATCGACGGCACGAGGGGGGTAGCGGAGGCCAGCGGCGCGACGGCATCGTCGTGGAGATGAGGCTCCGCCAGATCCATTTCCGTGAGCGAATCTGTCGTTTCCGGCTCGGCCTGGTCGAGCGGGTGCTCAAGGGCCGAATCGGCAGGCGTCGTGTCGTCCGCCTCGTCACGCGTGAGCGTGAAATCGCAGGTATCGCTGACCCAGTCGAAGACGGCGTTGGCGCTGTCTTCCGAGGCGTCGGCAGGCAGGACCACGCGCCAGGACAGATAGGATTTGCCGGGAATCAGATCGGCGAGGGGAGGCAGGGCCGAGCGATCGCAGGTGACCTCGATCTGGCCGCCGGCTTCCGTCGCGATATCCGTGAGACCGATCAGGATATTCCGGGCATCGTCGCCGCGTTCGTACAAAGCATCATGCGGACGGAACGTGACGATGAGGGCGGCCGGAGCAAGTGCGGCAAGCTCCCCGAAGTCCAGATCGACCGGGACAGGCTCGAAATCCGCGGAAATCGGCTCGAAATCCATCGGGATCGGGGTGAAATCCTGCGGAATGGCGGCTTCGGTTGCGGCCAACGCCGAAGAGGCGGCGCTCTGGTCTCCGCTGTCGCTGATGGCAGCCAGTTCGGCCTGGCTTTCCGCGACGCGGGCCGGATCTACCGTGTTGCCGCCACGGGCTTCGCTGACGAGGTCACTCAGGACATCCATCGCCTTGAGGAATGTCTTGACGACTTCAGGCGTTGGCGCAAAGCGTTCCGAACGCAGGCCGTCCAGCGAGTTTTCGAACACGTGGGAGAAGCGAACAAGGTTCTCGAGCCCGAACGATGCGGCTCCACCCTTGATCGAATGCACGGCGCGAAAGACGGCATTTACGGTTTCATGTTCGGATTCGCCATCCGACAGAGCTGAAAGTCCGCGTTCCAGTTCCTGCAGTTGCTCGTCACATTCCTGGAAGAAGATCTGCAGGATGTCGTCCATATCGGAACTCATGCCGTCCCCGCTTTTTCAGGCTGTTACTCGGCGGATTGCCGCAATCAGGCTGTCGGAGCTGAATGGCTTGATGATCCATCCTGTCGCGCCGGCGGCCCGGGCCTTGGCCTTTTTCTCGGGATCGCTTTCCGTCGTCAGCACAATGACCGGCAGATGTTTGAACTGGCTCATTTTGCGGACGGTTTCGATCACACCAAAACCATCCATGCGCGGCATGTTGATGTCGGTGATGATGACTTTAGGCGGAGGATCGGCACTTTCGAGGACTTCGATCCCCTCGACGCCGTCGGCCCCCTGGATGACGTCATACCCTGCTTCTTCCAACGCCTTACGCAGCATTCCTTGCATGGTTCGGGAGTCGTCAATGGTCAAGACACGCAAATTTTGTTTTTCCGTCATGCTGAGAGCTCGCTGGAGGAAGGGGTGGGTTCCGACAGGAATTCACTGACCCCGAAGAGGGCGAACGCTTCCCTGACTTTCTCTGACGGCGCGGTCAAGGGGCGACCGTTGGCCAGAAGAACCTGAAGGCACAGGCCGCCGACATAAGTGACCTCGGAAGCGTCAAGATCGGCGTTCTGGGCTTCAGCCTGTTCGATCAGGCCCTTGAGCACATCGACCGCCGCTGAATCCAGACGGTCGGGCAATGTCACACGGGCAGCTGGGGCGGGAGCCGTCTCGGTGTCAGTGGACATCAGAAATCTTCCCATCCCTGATCGGACGACGTCGTCAGCAACGGCGTGGAAGCCGTGCGGGCCTTCGGTGTCTGAGGCGTCTTTACGACAGGCCGTTCAGCGGGGAGCGTAATCATGCTTTCGTCAAATGTATGGTTTCCGCGATCTTCATTGATTTTGAAGCGGCTCAGGGTCTGGGTCAACGTTCTGGTCTCGGCCGTCAGATTATGGCTGGCGGCCGTCGTTTCTTCGACCATCGCCGCGTTTTGCTGCGTGACCTGATCCATGTCGCCGATGCTGCTCGTCACTTCAGACAGGCGCTGAGCCTGTTCGCGCGTGGACACCGAGATTTCCTCGACGCGAGTCGCGATATTTTTCGTGCTGCCGGCGAATTCGCCCAGATAGCGTCCGGTCTGCTGCACGAGATCGACCCCCTTGTCGACCTGTTCCGCCGAGACTGAAATCAGACGCTTGATTTCATTGGCCGATTTCGCGGATTTTTCTGCGAGGGAGCGGACTTCCTGCGCCACGACAGCGAAGCCGCGGCCCGCGTCGCCGGCACGCGCTGCCTCGACGCCGGCATTCAGTGCCAGGACGTTGGTCTGGAAAGCGATGCCGTCGATGACCGATATGATCTCGCCGATCGCGTCCGACGATTTCTTGATGCCGTCCATTGCCTGCGTCGTCTGGGTCATGACGTCGGTGGCCGACTTGACCTTGTCGAGGGACTGCTTGGCGTCCGAACTGGCCTCCGAGCAGGCCTTGGCCGTGCGCTGGACACCGTCGGTAATGGTGCGTACGGACGCGGCCGCCTGGCCGAGATTGGCTGCCTGCTTTTCCGTCCGCTTCGCCAGATCGTCGGATGCGGTCGAAATTTCGGTGGCACCTGTCGCGATCAGTTCCGAATTGCTGGCCAGGGCACGCATGGCATCGTTCAGGCGGGCTGCCGAGTTGTTGAAGGCGTCGCGAAGGGGGGAAAACTCGCCGTTGAAAATATCGCTCGTGATTCTGGTCCGCAGATCGCCGTGCGCCATATCCGCCAGGGCCGCACCCAGTTCGTCGATGGCGGCATGGGTCTGCTGGTCGCGTGTCTGGCTGCGCTGGAGGGATTGCTGGATTTCTCCCGCCATGGAGGTCAGGCGGCTCTGCGCCTCTTTCTGTTCCTCGACCCGGCGTGCGAATTGGACCATCACGCGGGCCATGCGGCCGACGCAATCCTCGTTTTCAAGAAAGGGCACATTGCTGGGAAGTTCGCCCTTGCTCAGTTTCTCACCCAGTTCGGTCAGCGTCTCGAGCGGCATTGTGACCACGCGCGACAGCATGAACCAGATCATCTGAACAACGAATGCGCCAAAGCCAAGAGCGCACATATTCAGGATGAACATGTGCTGGATCGGCTCATGTATGAAGTAGCCGGCAGTCTCAATAATGATCTGGAGCAGAAGATATGCTTCCAGAGCCAACATTACCGTTCTGATCTTGCTTCGGAACGGTGCGTCCCGATACAGCCAATTCAACATGCTGACCTAACTTTCCTTACACACTTGGCGGAGTACCGTCACGATCGGAGTTGCGCGTGCATACGGCCCGGCTTCGAATGGCGCACCGGATACCAATGGCTCTTTCACAGCGTACCCCTAGCATATGCCAAGGATAATGGGCTGACGCCTGTTCTCCAAGACCCCTTAGGTACCTTGTAAAGAGATGTTTTTATTTGAGTGGTGATTTCGCGGGCGCGCAAGAGGAATGTTGGGGCGCCGGCCTGCGCATCGCCGTGTGGTGTCTGCGCCCTTCGAAAATTCATATTACTTTCCAGCTGTTGACGCTGCGCTTCCTGCCTCGTGGAAGCGGGTACGCTCCGGTCGTGAAAAGAAAGCGGAAGGTATTATTTCCTCGCGGCCAAAGGGCTATGGGACAAATTTATTAATGAGTCGTTAAATTTTAGCTTAATGACGAAGTAAAATCCGTATTCATTTTATTCTGATACCCTGCGGCCTGGTCAGCCGCCAAAGCTTCGGACCAGGCCGCCCGAAACCATCTGCCAGCCATCGACCATGACGAAGAAGATCAGCTTGAACGGCAGGGAAATCGTAGCCGGCGGCAACATCATCATGCCCAGGCTCATCAGCACGCTGGATGTAACGATATCGATGACCAGGAATGGCAAATACAGGAGGAACCCCATCTCGAACCCGCGACTGAGCTCCCCGATCATGAAGGCTGGCATCAGTACGCGCCATGGGGTTTCGGAGGGGGTTTTCGGCGGCGGGAGGTTCGCCAGATGCAGGAATGTCGTGACGTCGGCTGGGCGCGCATTGGCCAGCATGAAGGTGCGGAAGGGTTCGGCCGCCGCTTTCAGGCCGTCCATCTCGCTGACATTGCCCTCCATCATCGGAACGATTCCGTGATTCCACGATTGCTCGAGAACCGGCTGCATGACGAAGAAGGTCAGGAATAGCGCCAGGCCGATGATGACCGTATTGGGTGGCGTGCCCTGCGCGCCGATCGCGCCGCGCAGAAGGGATAGAACGATGATGATGCGGGTGAACGCGGTGACCATCACCAGCAGGCTGGGAGCCAGGGACAGGAGCGTGATGAGGGCCGTCAACTGCACGAGTCGACTGGTCGTTCCCGTATCGCCGAATCCCTTGCCGAGATCGAGCGTCAGGGATTGAGCCAGCGCGGGATCGGGCATGACAGCCAGCACCGTGAAGGCCAGAATGGCTGTGACCAGGGCCCCTGAACCGAGGATGCGGTTCGCGAGCAATCGGGCTGTCAAGGCGTCACGCTCCCTTTGTTCGTCTCGATCGAATCTTTGCACGGCATTCCGGTTCTGCTCGGTGCGGTGCATGCGACGGGACAATCCTGTTGTTTTTGCCCGATTGTCGAAACGCTCGCGCGGCTGCTGACATGACACATGATCAGTCGGTCTGCAGTTTCCCGGAGGACGGAGATGACGGAAAACCGTCTTCCGCGTCCGTCCACCCCAGAAACACATCCGTGCTTCCACCGGTCAGGATCAAGCCTGTTTTCCTACCATATCGTATGACGCTGAGGCGTCGGCGCTGGTCGATGGACAGACTCTCGACAAGGACCAGGTCACGGGTTCGGCGCCCTTTCATCAGATAGGGCTCGAGGAATTTCAGGCCGTGGCGGCTGAGCAGAATCAAGGCGACCACCACCACGAGAGACGCGGCGACGGTCAGCCATGTCGTCAGGAACATTCCCGTGCCAAGTCCCAGTGATCCCGGTTGGGACGCGGTCGGAAAGCTTGGCCCTGACATTTCGTCTTCTTCAGCTGGACGAGCCGGGCGAGGACGAAAGGATTTCCGTCATCGTGACGCCGATATGGTTGTCATCGACGACGACGACTTCTCCGCGGGCGATCAGGCGATTGTTCGCATAAATATCGACAGCTTCGCCGAGCTTCTTGTTCAGCTCGACAACCGCGCCGCGCCCCAGTCGGAGCAACTGGCTGACCGGCATCGTCGCCGTGCCGATCACGGCCGTGATCTTGACCGGAATGTCATAGACCGCTTCCATCTGATTGGTGCCGATACTGGCCTGACCCTTGTCGGCCTGTTCCGGCGTGTCGGATGGGGCGGAGGCGGCGGGCGCCGAGGTCGTCGCGAAATCCTCCAGCCCGATAGGTCCATTGTCCGAGTTCATGATTCTCTCTGCCTAGTCTATGTTCTTTGCTGGCACTCATTCGCGCGCTGTTCGGCCAAAGCCGTGACGGCGGCGACGATCTTTTCGACGATTGATTTTCGCCATTGTTCCGGGGAGATGACAATGGCATTCGTCTCCGAAAGGACGCTGATAATGGCGGGCTCCGTGTCCGGTATGGTTTCCAGTTGGACGCGGCTGTCTTCGCTGACCATGGCGCGCAGGGAATGCGCGTCGGACTCCCGGCAACGGACGGTCACTTCGCCTTCGCATTCAGTGACGAATTGTCTGGCGTCCGCCACGAGGTTGTGCTCCAGACCCGCCAAGATCGTATCGTCCAAGGCGGTCAGGTGGTGGATGACCTCTACAACGCTCTTTGTAAAGCTATCGGCGGCATCCTTCACGAGTTGAGACCGCTTGGCATTTTCGGCCTCGAAGGCTGCTGATAGAGCGGAAAACTGGGAGGCGAACAAGGCCTGCAACGCCTCCTCCTTTTCCTTGGCTCCTTTTTCCTGGCCTTCGTGAAAGGCGGTCTCGCGCATGGCGGCGATCTCGTCGCGATGGATCGTGACGAGATCGGGATCGGGTTCGGGCTCGGCGGAACGGGACGCGTCTGGACCGTTCTTCGCGCCCGCTTTCCCTGCGATTTCGGCGGAAATGCCGAAATCCTCCAATTCGACCAGTTTGCAAAGGCTTCTGGGGTTCGTCGGACGGACGTCGACGATGCCCGCACGACGAGGAAATATCGTCGCGGCCCCAATGCTGGACGAAGAGGGAGGAGTGGGGTTGGTCACGGGATGATTTCGTCGCCGCCGGCGCTGTCGGTCAGGTCAATCTCGCCGGCATTTGCCATGTTCTTGATGGTCGCGACGATTTCGGCCTGTGCCGTTTCCACGTCCTTGACGCGGACCGGCCCCAACGACGAGATTTCTTCCAGGAGGATGCTGCCGGCACGCTTCGTCATGCATTGCAGGAAGAGCTTGCGTTCGGTATCGGACGCGCCTTTGAGGGCCAACGGCAGCTTTTCGCGGTCGATCTGATTGACGATTCGCATAAGCGATTCGCGGGGAAGGCGCTTGATGTCTTCGAAGGTGAACATCAGCGACTTCACCTTCTCCATATCGTCGTGGTTGCGCTTGTCCATCGACTCCATCAAGCGGCTTTCCGTCTTGCGGTCGAAATTATTGAACACTTCCGCCAGCAATTCGTAGCTGTCCCGTCTGGCCGATCGGCCGAGGGTGGAGATGAATTCCGAACGCAAGGTCGCTTCGACGCTGTCGAGCACGTCGCGCTGCACCGTTTCCATGTGCAGGATGCGCATCATGACGTCGGTCGCATAGTCCTCCGGCAACAATGCCAGCACCCGCGCGGCGTGGGCCGGTTGGAGGCGGCTGAGAATGACGGCGGCAGTCTGCGGATATTCGCTGCGCAGGTAATTGGCCAAGATGGTTTCCTGAACGTTCCCCAGCTTGTCCCACATCGTCCGTCCGGCCGGGCCACGGATTTCGTCCATGATCTTCTCGACCTGATCCGGGGGCAGCGCGCGGCGCAGAAATTCCTCGGTGGTCTCGTATGTTCCGACCAGGCCTTCCGGAGATTCGAAATTTCTCGAAAATTCCTCGCAGACGCTCTCGACGGCCTCGGCTCTCACGAGACCGAGTGTGGACATGGAGATCGAAATGTCACGAATTTCGTCCTCATGCAGCAGGCGCAGGATCTTCGCCGCCTTGTCACGGCCGAGTGCCAGCATGAGCACCGCGGCTTTCTGCTTGCCGGTCAGGGCGACGGCAGGGGCGCCGAACGGATCGTCACTCTTTGCGGAGGTTTCCATTGCGAAATCAGGCACGTTCATGCCCTTTCTTCAGGTCTGGAGAGGCCAGCCAGTTGCGGATGACGTAGATCGTTTCGCGCGGACTCTCGTCTACACGGGTGAGCACCCTGGAAATGGCAGATGCTCGCGGCTTGCCGATAACACCTTCAATGGTGACGGTCTCTTCTTCCTCGACCTCGTTGGCGTTTGGAAGCGCGGGCCTGCTCGGAGTGGCTCCGCGCTTGGCCTGAAGCGGCGTCGCGGCAGCCGTCGCCAATGCGCCCAATTTGCCCCGTTGCAGCATGGGGCGAACCGCCAGGAAGATAGCGCCCAGCGCCAGCAGGATGGGAATGACCCATTCGGCGATGTAAATCAAGTTGTCCCGGCTGAAGAGAGGGCCATTCTCTGCCGATAGCCCGGTTCCCGCATCGGGGGCAAAGCGCATGGAGACGACGTCGACCGCGTCGCCCCGTC
The DNA here is from genome assembly GCF_014174275.1 of Gluconacetobacter takamatsuzukensis. Taxonomy (GTDB): domain Bacteria; phylum Pseudomonadota; class Alphaproteobacteria; order Acetobacterales; family Acetobacteraceae; genus Gluconacetobacter; species Gluconacetobacter takamatsuzukensis. The sequence continues at coordinate 239,779 of NZ_JABEQK010000001.1, forward strand.
CCTTGTCGAAACCGACGGCCGTCTTCACGAGGGCCGAGATTCTTTCGAGTTCGCTGGCATCCAGCGGCTTCCAGACTTCGTTGCCATTCTTGTCTTTGACGTATGTGCCATCGACCATCACGGCAAGGCTGATTCTGGAGACGCGGGGGCGCGTCTGGCTGACAACGCGGACTCTTTTTCCGATCTCGTAATTGTCGGTCTCTTCCTGGCGGTCGTCGTTGGACCCACTGCGGGTGGACTGGTTCGCGTTGGCGTTCGGCAGGTTGTTCGCGACTGAAGTGTTCGGACTGGCTTCGGTATTGACGCTCTTGTCCGAGGTGGTCTGCTGTGACCTCAGGACCTGCTGGTTGGGATCGTAGGTTTCTTCGGTCTCGCGGATCTCGTCCGTATTCATGGTGACGGCCGCCCGAGCACGGACGTGGCCGACGCCCAAAGTGGGGGCTAGCATGTCTTCTGCGGCCTGGGCCAGGCGCTGTTCTTCCGAATGGCGGAATTTTTCGAGCGTCGTTTCCTGCCCGTCCATGCTGTCCGGATCACCCGGCTTGGCCAGGACGTCGCCGCGGGTATCCACGATGGAAATGCTTTGAGGACGCAGGCCGGGAACGGCTGCCGCGACCAGATTCTGAATGGCCTGGATGCCGTCCGGCGCCATGTGGCCGGAATTACCGATATCCAGAACGACGCTGGCCTGCGACGGGTTGGTCTGGGTCGAGAACAGATCGCGGTGCGGCAGGACGAGGTGGACACGGACGTTGCGTACGCCGTGAAGGAGGCGGATGGAGCGTTCCAGTTCGCCTTCCAAGGCCCTGGTCTCGTTGATCGTCTGCTCGAACTGCGTGCTGGTCAGCGTCGCGGTCTTGTCGAACAATTCGTATCCGACGCTGCCGCCGCTGGGCAGGCCATCCTTGGCCAGCAGCAGGCGCGCATTGGCGACCTGATCCTTCGGCACGTAGATATTGGTGCCATCCTGGCTGGTCGTCGAGGAGATATGCGCCTTGCTCAGGTCTTCGACCATGCGGGCGGATTCGTTGAGGTCGAGGCCGCCATAAAGGAGAGCCATGGCCTGGCCGCCGCCGCGAAACGCGAACAGACCGATCGCCCCGAGCAAGAGCGCAGCCGCCGCTCCCAGCACGATCAGTCGCGTGCGTCCCAGATTTTTGAGGCCGGCCAATAAATTCTGCATAAGAAAACCGCTACTTTGCTACAGCGCTGTACCAGAAAGTCATGAAAACTGCCGGTGAATTTTGCATGGAATCGTCTTTGCTGTTCGCGCTGTCATACCACGCCAATGTCGTCCGGGAGCGCTGGACAGCCATAATAGCGTGGCCGGGATTCTCCGGAAGGGCAAAAAAATCGATCCGCAGGAAAATCCCGGAAGCCGAAGTCTCGCGATCGCGACGTCTGACTTGTAACTGAACGTATCTTTATCAATCGGGGCCGCGGGGCGAGATGATTTCCTCTGCCATCAAGGAATATAGCTGTTTGTCGGCGGGGCCTCTTTAACCGACATGTTCAGCCTGTTCGCATTTTGGTCCTGGGTCAGGCCGGTCGGTCCTTCGCCGACGGCGCGAGCGACGTTCGGCATCTGGTCGGGGCGGCTCCAGCAATCCACGCCATTCCAGCTTTGTGTGCAGTAGGGCTGTGGGACGGGAGGCCTTTCCGGCGGGGCACACCAGTCTTCACCTTCCTGGATGTAGCCGGCGTTGCATTCACGCCCCGCGAGATGTCGGGCCACAGTATCTGCCGAGCAACTGGAAAGCAGCGCCAGCATCAGTGTCAGGGCGCCGCGCTTGATAGTCATGACTGCCAGTTCCTGCCCCTTAAGACGCTGCCCAGCATTCGGCTGACTCAGGCGATGCGGATGAATCGTGTCGAATATGCCTGCGCGCGAGGTGTTTCACAACAGCTGTCACGTCTTTCGTGCCCTTTCTCATCCATGCAGGCGGTACGTCGCAAGGGTTTTCTAAAAAGGAGGAAAATAGGTAGGGGGTCATAAATATTACAATTCCGTAATTTCTTCAGGGCGGGAGTGTTGTATTTGATATCGAGGTGTTTTTTTTGTTGGGGAATTTTTTGTTTTTATCGTTTGTGTACAATAAATTTTTATTATAATCATTTTACGGAAGAAGAGATCAATCGATTTTTCTACTGAAGGTCTGTATTTTATATCATAAGAGATTTGCGGGGCGGCCTTCGTATCAGGCTTGCCGTGCGTATGATGGTACGAAAGGGCGAAATTCTGTCACGTTATTGACGTGACAGTTTCAACGACTCTTCTTCGACTTGCCTGGGTGCGGTTCTGCTCTTTGACCACCATGGGGCAGCTCCACTATCCGGGGTCTGCCCTGACATGCCGTCCGAAGGCGGGTGAGAGGGGCGGAATGTCCGCACGCCGGCCATGTATTGCGATACGATATTCACGCGTTCCGGCATCATGTATCCCATGACGCTGGATATCTTGCGGGGGGCCATTTTGTTGGCAATGGAAACCAGAACATGAATATCCATGATGTTGAAGATTGCCGCCGCTTCCCGGGGCGGCATTTCTTCGTAGATCTTCACCAGCCTGTCCGTCTCGGCGGACATTGTTTCCTGCTGGGCGGCCTGCTTCTCGGCCACGCTCGCCATCGAGTTGTCCAGAACGCGCATCTTTTCGTTAAGCGCCTGGTTGGCAGCGTCTATGACGCGCTTCTGGTCTTCCAGGTTTTTTTTCTGCTGATCGATGTCTGGCTGTCGGGTCAGAATGTCTTTCACCAAGCCTGCTTCGGCCGTATCGACGACCGGATCGATCTCGTGAATATGGGGTGACGCCCCCATCTGACCGACCTGTGCGGCTTTCTGCACAGGGGCGGCATTGCTCGGAGCGGGAGGATTCTGGCGGGTGTCGGACGACAGAACTGACGTCCAGCCCTCGATGGTGTTCTGCACTTCCGCTGGCCGATGAGTTTCGGGAACCGTTGGGTTTTCCGTGGGGGGCGGCTGGGCTGCGGAAATCGCTGGTTGTGGTGTGGGATCGCCGGATTCGATATCGTCTTCCTTCAGGTGTCCGGCCAGCGCATGCATGTTCATTGCCAGCAGCAGAGTCATCAGGATGGATGAGACATGCACGAGTTTCCCGAACGACAGGCGGGGCATCAGCATCTTGATCTGACCGGCTTTCGGGTTTCTGACGACGACACGCGACTTTCCTAGCTTGATCTCGGAGTTTGAATAATAGAACAAGCTGGAATTGGCAATTTAGCCTTCCCATAAAAATTTTTGCGGTAAATATCCAAAATGATTTACTTTAATTGCGTCGGCTTTTTTCTTGTGCGTTTGTTTGGCGGATAGAAAAATTCCGACACTGCGCATGATTCACAGTAAAAATGAAGGCAATGGAGGTTGCTGTCAAGCTGCGTCATTAACCTTTCGCGACCAGCGTTCTCCCTGACTGGACCTTGTGGGCAGTCTGTGGAAGGGGCTGGTGTCGATGTCAATATGAATTTCGGTTTGTCAGAATTGCAAATGGCCGAAGGAGAGTCTCGGCAAGGGGGGGGCGGGGTTTTGTTGAAATTCCGGCGGGGTCATCCGGGTGGACAGAATGGCATCGAAGCGCCAAGTCTGCGTGACGTTCTTCGCCGCAGTTCTGACCAAACATTCTGCTTTGCCGGAAATTATGGTGGAAGGGGTTGGATTCGAACCAACGTAGGCGTACGCCAGCGGATTTACAGTCCGCCCCCTTTAGCCACTCGGGCACCCTTCCGTCTTGGGAAGGGTGGTTAAGGCCAGTGGACGAGTCTGTCAATGGTCTTGTTGCGATATCTGGCGCAGTGCTGGGACAGCCCAAGGCCTCCCTCCCAAATCAAAGGATATGCGCCCGTTGCCGCTGTCGCGATTCGTGCCTTGTCTGCCATATCTGGCGGAGCTCGCGCGCCCTTATAAGGGGGCGCCCGGCCGGCCTGAGGCTGGCCAATCCCGAATGGCGCATCCGGCCCATTGTGACCGTCTGAGGGAACGCATTGCTTTCGCTGTGTCGATCTGCCTGCCAGGGCGTGCCGGTCCTGCCTTGGGTGCTGGAGCGGCAGATGTTAAGGAACGCCGCTTCGATCCTCAGGTGTTGTGCATCGGCACGTCTTGATCGTGTCTGAGGTCGGATAGATGGCTGGGCGGCAAGAGCAATGGTCGCCTTGCGTCGTTTTGGCGAGCATCTTCCCAATATAATTTAACGTGTCGCGTCCCCATGAAACATCTTGCCATGGGCGCGACATGGTCGTAGCTGTGTCAGCGGCAATGCATAGCGTGGATACGATCCGACGGACTATGGCATGCAGGAATACAATAGACCTACATCTGTTGCAGTGGATGGCCGAACAGCGCCGCACATCCGGAGGACAGTCATCCCATGATGCGTTCCCTTGACATCGCCAATACAGGCATGCAGGCGCAGACCACGAACGTCGAGACCATTTCCAACAATATCGCCAATATGACCACGACGGGGTACAAGCGTCGTCGTGCTGAATTTCAGGATCTGATTTATCAGGACCTTCGCCGTGCCGGCACCATGAGCTCCGACAACGGCAACCTCGTACCGGCGGGTGCGCAGGTCGGGCTTGGTGTCCGTACGGCCGGTATCTATCGCATCAACGAACAGGGTACGCTGGAGCAGACCGGCAATTCCCTCGACATGGCCATCGAAGGGCGCGGCTATTTCCGGGTCACGCTGCCGTCGGGCGAATATGCCTATACGCGTGACGGGACGTTCTCTTTGTCTCAGGATGGCACCATCGTGACGGCGGATGGCTATCCGCTCGCCCCCAATATTTCGCTGCCGAACAACGCCGAAAACATCACGATCGACCAGACCGGTCAGGTTCAGTATACTCTTACGGGCCAGACCAATGCACAGGTCGCCGGCCAGGTCCAGCTTGCGACCTTCCAGAACGAAAACGGTCTGGCAGCGATGGGGCAGAACCTGTTTACCGAGACGACCTCATCGGGAACAGCCAATCTCGCGACTCCTCAAAGCGTGGGCTATGGCTCGATTCGCCAGGGCTTTATCGAAGAATCGTCGGTCAACGTTGTGACGGAAATCACGGACCTGATCACTGCGCAGCGTGCCTATGAGATGAACAGCAAGGTCATCACGGCTTCCGACGAGATGCTGCAAACGCTGACCAATCTGAAGTAACATGCGGGCACGTGGAGTATTCGCGGGCGTCGTTATGGCTGCCTGCATGGTGGTGCAGACCGCCACGCCTCAGGCGGCAACGCTGCGAAGCGCCACGGTCATTACCTCGGAGACGGTAAGGCTGTCCGATCTTTTTGCCGACTTGGAGCCGGGGCAGGATCGCCCGCTGGGACCTGGCCCCGCGCCGGGTGCCAGTATTCAGGTCGGAGGGGGGCAATTACTGGCCATTGCCGACGAATATGGCGTTGATTGGCTGGACCAGTCTCCTTCGGCCATGGCGACCATCACGCGTGCCGGGCGCATGCTGGACCAGACATTCTTCGCCGAACTCGTGCGCCAGAACCTGCCCGAAATCGGTAATGGACCCGTTGCAATCGAATTGCAGGATTTCCACCCGTTCGTGGTCGCCACTGACGATCCGAAACCCGTGGTACTGTCTGATGTCAAATGGGATCAGCATAGCGGGTGGTTTACTGCGACCGCCTATCGCGGCCGGCCGGTGGGGGATATCACGCAGGATTCCTTTATGTTGACCGGTGTTATTCATGCGACGCATCGGGTTATTGTCTATGCGCGCTCCCTTCCCAGTGGAACGGTGCTCTCGGCGTCCGATGTCCGGATGAACGATGCCTACGCCGAGCATCTTGCCTCCAAGACGTTCACGAATGCGGCCGAAGTGGAAGGACTGACCCTGACCCATGGCGTGGTCGCGGGTGAAGCGGTTTCCGACCAGGACGTGCAAAGAACCATTCTGCTTCATAGGGGCGATCCGGTTCTGATTGCCTTTACCGCCCCCGGGCTGCATCTGACGGCGACAGGACGCGCGTTGGAGGACGGAGGGGCGAGCCAATATGCGCGCGTCCTCAATCTGATGAGCCACATGATCATAACAGGACGGGTTGTAAGCGCATCGGAAGTCGAGGTTGAACCGGGAAGCGGGGGAGTGCCATCCGATTCCGCCGGCATGCGGAGTCTGGCAGCGGCTGCGCTCGCTCCTCCGAGAGCAGATCTGTCCCTTCGGTAGCGTTGGAGCCCGCCTGTGAAGAAGTCCCCCCTGTCCACCGCGATCCTATCCGGGCTGTTATGCCTGTCGGGGTGTACGGGCTTGGCCGACCTGAGCGAATTAGGTCATCCGCCGCGCATGACGAAGACGTCGGATCCGACCCAGGCTCCCGATTACCGCCCCATCACGATGCCGATGCCACCGCTGCAGCCACCTCCCACCGAAGTCGGTAGCCTGTGGCGGCCGGGAAGCCGGGCTTTCTTCAAGGACCAGCGGGCTTCTCAGGTCGGGGATCTGATTACGATCGACGTCAATATTGCTGACAATGCGGCCGTAGTGAACAATACTTCAGCCGCTGGCAGCGGTTCCCAGACGTTCGGCATTCCCAGCCTTTTTGGCGCCCAGGGCAAGACGCTGTCCAGTTCGACGGCGCTTGATACCAGCAGTGCCAGCGCCAATACGGCGGCCGGTACGATCACACGAAACGAAACGGTCACGCTCGCTCTGGCGGGGACCATTACCCAGGTTCTGCCGAATGGCAATTTCGTCGTCATGGCCCGGCAGGAAGTCCGGGTGAACGGCGAATTGCGCCAGTTGATGGTCAGCGGAGTCGTGCGACCGCAGGATATCACGGAAGATAATACTGTGACCCATGACAGGATCGCCGAGGCACGGATTTCTTATGGTGGCCGTGGCCAGTTGAGCAAGATACAGACACCGCGCTACGGACAGCAGGTCCTGGATAGCGTTCTGCCTTTCTGATCCTGATTGCTGCCTTCTGTATAGGCAAGTAGGTAAAGCCTAATTGCGTTTGCTCCTGGGCTGGTCGACGCCGAAACAAGGTGTTTTACCTGCTCGAGAACAGGCAGGGGTGCAAATCGGATCCCGTGCAGGGCGCAGGGAGTGTGCGTGCGGGCGTGTTTGTCCTTGCCGCTCCCCATGGAGTGACGGCGGTCCTCGATCCGTATCGTCGAGCGTTTACGAATTCGGATGCAGATGCCGTGGGCCGTCGTGACGCTCGACGTGAGAGCAGCAGGACGGTGTGCATTCTCTTGCGGCATGTCGTGACGGACGAGGCGGTTCGTCCTATATCGAGGGGATGCGCACCCGTCTCCCGCGTCGTCCGGACGCCAGAACCGCTTCCCATTCGACCGACCATCGGGCGGAGACCGTCGCCCGGGAACCTTCCCGGCCATCCCGGCGGAGCGGCGGGACCACGCCGCGTGGTACCTACTGGCTGTATGGACTGCATCCGGCGTTGGCCGCCCTTGCGAACCCGGAACGGCGAGTCCGTCAGATCCTGACGACTGAAGAGGGTGAAGCCGCCCTGCGTCAGCGGCTGGACGTGCCCCTGCCGATGCAGCCTCAACGCGCCGACCGGGCGCGGTTGGAGGCGCTGTGTGGCCGCGACGCCGTGCATCAGGGCGTTGCGATCCTGACTGATATCCTGCCGTCCTTGGCGATCGAGGATGCTGTGGAGCGCCCTGGTCCATTGCTGTTGCTGGACCAGGTGACCGATCCGCGCAATGTGGGGGCGATCCTGCGGTCTGCTGCCGCATTTGGTGCCGCCGCCGTCGTGGTGATGGATCGCAACGCGCCGGATGAGACGGGGGCCTTGGCAAAGGCTGCCTCCGGCGCGCTGGATGTCGTGCCGCTGGTCCGCGTGGTGAATCTGGCCCGTACCCTGGATCTGCTGAAGGAGCGGAATTTCTGGGTCGTGGGGCTGGATGCCGGTGGAGGGGTGCTGGATGGCGGCACGTTCGGGCAGCGACGCGTCGCCCTGGTCCTAGGGGCCGAGGGAGATGGGTTGCGGCGGCTGACCCGCGAGCATTGCGATGAGATTGCGGGGCTGGCGATGCCGGGCGACATGGAAAGCCTGAACGTTTCGAATGCCGCGGCGGTCGCGCTGTATGAGGTGACGCGCCGACGCTGAGGGAGGCCGATTCTAAAATCGTCCTCATGATCCGTGACAGGGGGCCATGTCCCGCTGACGGGACGGGCGGGATCTGGCATCCTGAAACGGCCCAGCGGAGAGTGTTCCCGATGAGAGCCGTCATCCCTCTTCTGTTTGTTGCGTCCCTCATGCTCGCCGGCTGTGTCCAACGGCGGCCTGGCGGGATCATCGCCAGTTCCGATGTCTCGGTGAGTGCGGCAACCAATGACCATTTTGTCCGGGACTTCGCGGTAGCGGCCGGCCAGCCGGGCATCGTGAATACATGGTTTGTGCTGAATCCGGATTGCTCGGCCTCAGGTCAGGTCACGGTACGAGTGCAGGATACGCCCGCGCATGGCACGGTGACGATCGAACCGGGTGCGTACTATCCCCACTATGGGGCCGGCAATCAACGGCGGGCCTGCAATCTGCAGCCTCGGCAGGGTGTGCGGGCCATCTATCACCCGGTACCGGGCGCGCTGGGGACAGATCGCTTCTCCATGCTGATCGTAACGCCGCTTGGACGGTCCTGGACATCTGACATCCATGTCAGCATCCGCTAGCAGGAGCACGGATGTGCCGCGCCCGTTGACCGGTAGTTGCTTGTGCGGCGCGATTATCTATCGTCTCGATGGCGCGCCGCTGGATTTCGTGCTGTGTCATTGCGGGCGTTGCCGAAAGACGACGGGATCGGCCTTTGCCGCCAACCTGATCGCCCGTCCCGAGGATGTGGTCTGGCTTTCCGGCGATCCGGATATGGTCATGCGCTGGGACCTGCCGACGGCGAGCAGCTTTGCCACCGCGATCTGCCGCAACTGTGGCACGCCCATTCCCCACACCACTCGAAACGGGCGGTTGACGATCATTCCGGCAGGTACGCTGGATGACGACCCCGGCATCCGGCCGCGCCGGCAGATCTTCACCGCCTCGCAGGCAGGCTGGTGTGTCGATCTTGAGGATGTGCCGATCGAGACCTGACCCCTGTCGCCGGAGCCTGATCAATGTTCAGCCATGTGACCATCGATGTCGACGATGTCGCTCGCGCGATTCCGTTTTACGACGCATTCCTGGGCCCGTTGGGCATTACCCGGATCTGGACTGACGAGGGTGGCGGCTTCGCGGGCTGGCGCAAGGGCGAGGCAGGGCCGATGCTTTACCTCACGCGCCCCTTCGACGGACGGCCGGCGGCCGTTGGCAATGGCTGGATGTGCGCGCTGGCGGCGGACAACCACGATTCGGTGCGGGCGGCATGGGAAGCTGCCATGGCCCATGGTGGCAGCGACGAGGGCGCACCGGGGCCGCGCCCCCATTACGGCCCGGATTATTTCGGCGCCTACCTTCGTGATCCGGACGGGAACAAGCTGCACGTCGTCTGTCGCGGCTCCTGACGGCGGCAAGCCGTCGCGGGGATCGGTGCGATTGTCGTGATGTCGCGAACATGCAAGTGGCGTGTCATTTTTGTAAAAGATTTTGCCGGGGGCGGCTTCCATCATCGCATCGATCGCGCGTGTCGGCGCGGAGGTGAAGTCAGATCGCCATGCAGAAATTTTCCGCGTTTTCTCTGGCTCGTCAGGCAATGGGGCGTCATCTGGGGTGGCGACCCCAATGGCGTTCGGTGGTGCCGAAGCCGAGCTATGACATCATCATCGTCGGCGGCGGCGGCCATGGGCTGGGTGCGGCGTACTACCTGGCCAAGCAGCATGGCCTGTGCAACATCGCGGTAGTCGAACGCGGATGGCTGGCGGGAGGCAATACTGCGCGCAATACCACGATCATCCGGTCGAACTACCTGTTCGAGCAAAGTTCGTCCTATTACGAACATGCGCTGAAATTATGGGAAGGCCTGTCGGAGGAACTGAACTACAACGTCATGTTCAGCCAGCGCGGCTGCCTGATGGTCGCGCATACGGTTCATGACGTGCAGGTCTTCAAGCGGCATGTCTATGCCAACCGGCTGAACGGCATCGATAATGAATGGCTGACGCCCGAAGAGACCAAGGCGTTCTGCCCTCCGCTGAACATCTCGCCCAATATCCGCTATCCCGTCCTGGGGGCTGCGCTGCAGCGCCGCGCCGGCACCGCCCGGCATGATGCGGTGGCCTGGGGCTTCGCGCGCGCGGCCAGCGACCTGGGCGTCGACATCATCGAGAATTGCGAGGTCACGGGCATAGACCGTGACCCATCGGGCAAGGTGACGGGCGTGCAGACGACGCGGGGGCCGATCCGCGCGGGCAAGATCGGCGTGTCGGCGGCGGGCCATAGCTCGGTGGTGCTGGCTATGGCGGGCATCCGCCTACCGTTGCAGGTCAACCCATTGCAGGCGCTGGTGTCCGAGCCGGTAAAGCCGGCCTTTCCGTGCGTGGTAATGTCCAACACCATCCACGCCTATATCAGCCAGTCCGACAAGGGTGAGATGGTGATCGGTGCCGGCACCGATTCCTACGTGTCGTACACTCAGCGCGGTGGCTTGCATATTCCGGCGCATACGCTGGAGGCGATCTGCGAACTGGTGCCGGATTTCCGCCGGCTGCGGATGTTGCGGTCATGGGGCGGGATCACCGACAATACGCCCGATCGCTCGCCGATCACGGCGAAGACCTCGGTGCCGGGCCTGTATGTGAACTGCGGTTGGGGCACCGGCGGCTTCAAGGCGACGCCGGGGGCGGCAAACCTGTTTGCCTGGACGATCGCGCGCGACGAGCCCCACCCGATCAATGCGCCGTTCACTATCGAGCGTTTTCGCGACGGTACCCTTATTGACGAAGCCGCTGCGGCGGCGGTCGCGCATTGAAGCGGCGGAGACTGTCATGCTTCTGATCGACTGTCCCTATTGCGGTCCCCGAGCCGAAATTGAATTTGCCTATGGAGGCGAGGCGCATATCGCCCGCCCCGCCGCCGATGTGTCGGAGGAGGAGTGGGAGGCCTTCCTGTATCTACGTGACAATACCAAGGGTGTGCTGGCCGAGCGCTGGCGTCATGCCCATGGTTGCGGCCGCTTTTTCAACGCGCTGCGCGATACGCGGACCGACCGGTTCCATGCCTTTTACGAAATCGGGACGCCTCGGCCCGATGTGGGAGATGCGGCATGAGCGGCGCTTTCCGGCTGGCCGGTCGCGGCCGTATCGATACTGCGCGGCCGGTCGTCTTCCGCTTCGACGGGCGGATGGTCAGGGGGTATGCGGGCGATACCGTGGCCTCGGCCCTGCTGGCCGAAGGCCGGCACCTGATGGGACGGTCCTTCAAATATCATCGGCCGCGCGGGCCGGTTTCCGCCGGATCGGACGAGCCGAACGCGCTGGTCGGTGTCGGTGAGGGGGGGCGGTACACCCCCAATCTGCGCGCCACCCAGGTCGAGATCCATGATGGGATGGTCGTGGTCAGCCAGAATCGCGCGCCCAGCCTGCGCTTCGATATCGGGGCGCTGAACACGCTGGCGGCGCCGGTGCTGCCGGCGGGATTCTACTACAAGACTTTCATGTGGCCGCGTGGCTTCTGGGACAAGGTTTACGAACCGCTGATCCGCCGGGCTGCCGGATTGGGGCGGGCGCCCACCGCGCCGGACCCCGATCATTACGCGCTGCATTATGCCCATTGTGACGTGCTGGTGGCGGGTGGTGGGCCGGCCGGTCTGGCGGCGGCGCTGGCGGCGGGGCAGGCAGGCGCGCGGGTGATTCTATGTGACGAGAACGTCGAATTCGGCGGCAGCCTGCTGGTCGATACACACAGCCTCATCGATGGCCTGCCGGGTATGACGTGGGTGGCGCGCATCGTGGCCGAACTGGAGCGGCTGCCGAATGTGCAATTGCTGACGCGCTGTTCGGCTTTCAATTACGGCCCGCACAACATGGTGGCGCTGAACCAGCGCTTGTCCGACCATCTGGCAGCGCCGCCGGCCGATATGCCGCGCGAGCGGATCTGGCAGGTGCGGGCGCGTGACGTGGTGCTGGCGGCCGGCGCACTGGAACGGGTGCTGGTGTTCGAGGGCAATGACCGGCCCGGCATCATGCTGGCCAGTGCCGCACGGACCTATTTGCATCGCTATGGCGTGGCCTGCGGCCGCAAGGCAGTGGTGGTGACGGCGGACGACGCGGCCTATCGCGTCGCGCTGGATCTGGCCGAGGCCGGAGTGAAAATCGCGGCGATCGCCGATCTGCGCCCCACACCGGGCGGCCCGGTGGTCGAGGCAGTGCAGTCGCGGGGGATCGCGGTTCTGCCTGCCACCACCATACAGCGTGCGCATGGTCACCTGCGGGTGACGGGCGCCGAGCTGGCGCCGATCGGGGCGGACGGCACGGTGGGGAGGGGGCGGACGATCGCGTGCGATCTGGTGCTGATGTCGGGTGGTTTCACGCCGAGCCTGCACCTGCATAGCCAGGCGCGGGGGGCGCTGCGTTTCGACGATGCGCTTGGTGTCTATGTGCCAGGCGAGTCGGTCGAGCGTGTGCGGTCGGCCGGATCGTGCCGGGGGATCTTTGCGCTGGACGAGGTGCTGCGCGACGGAGTGGTAGCCGGGCTGGCTGCTGCGGGTGGTGAAACCGGGCCTGTGTGGACGGTGACGCGTCAGGATGCACCGGGGGCGGGCGGTTTCGCGGGGGCACTGCCGCGTCGTGGCCCCGGCCATCTGGCCCTGGCCTTTGTCGATTTCCAGAATGATGTCACGGCCAAGGATGTGAAACTGGCGGTGCGCGAGGGCTTCCGTTCCATCGAGCATGTCAAGCGCTACACCACTACCGGCATGGCGACGGATCAGGGCAAGGGCTCGAACGTCAACGCGCTGGCCATCGTATCCGACGTGCTGGGGCGCACGCCGCAGGAGGTCGGGCTGACGACCTATCGGCCGCCTTATACGCCGGTGACGTTCGGCGCCTTTGCCGGCCATGCGCGTGGCGACCAGTTCGATCCGCTGCGTCTGCCGCCGATGGATGCTTGGGCGCGCGCGCAGGGGGTGGTGTTCGAGGATGTCGGGCTGTGGCGTCGGGCGCGCTATTTTCCGCGCGCGGGCGAGGATATGGCGGCGGCGGTGGCGCGCGAATGTCGGGCTGTGCGCGGGGCGGCCGGGATCTTCGACGCGTCCACACTGGGCAAGATCGAAGTGGTGGGTCCGGACGCGGCGGAGTTCATGAACCGCTTCTACGTCAATGCCTGGACCAAGCTGAGCATCGGCAAATGCCGCTATGGGCTGGTGTGCCGGGATAGCGGATTTGTCTATGATGATGGGGTGGTCGGGCGGATTGCGACCGACCGGTTTCATGTCACCACCACCACCGGCGGCGCGGCGGGTGTGCTGAACATGATGGAGGATTATCTCCAGACCGAGTGGCCCGACCTGGATGTGTGGCTGACCTCGATCACCGAACAATGGGCGGTCATCGCGTTGCAGGGGCCGCGCGCGCGCGACATCCTGGCGCCGCTGGTGGACGGGCTGGATATCTCGGCTGGTGCCATGCCGCATATGACGCTGCGCGAGGGCAGTATCGGCGGGGTGCCGATGCGGCTGTTCCGCGTCAGCTTTACCGGTGAACTGGGCTACGAGATCAATGTGCCGTCGCGTCAGGCGCAGGCGGTCTGGGATCGTGTCTGGCAGGCGGGGGCGGTATTCGGTTTGATGCCGTACGGCACTGAGGCGATGCATGTGCTGCGCGCCGAGAAGGGCTACCTGATCGTCGGGCAGGAAACCGACGGCACCATGACCCCCGGCGATGTCGGCTGCGGCTGGGCGGTGAGCAAGGTCAAGCCGGATTTCGTCGGCAAGCGGGCCCTGGCGTTGCCGGCCATGAACGCGCCCGACCGGTTGCAGATGGTGGGTGTGCTGACCGACGACCCGCAGGAGGTACTGGAAGAAGGGATGCAGCTTGTCACCGCCGCCGAGACCCCGGTTCCGGCATCGGCGGAGGGGCATGTCACGTCGTCCTATTTCAGTCCCGCGCTGGGCCGGTCGATTGCGATCGCGATGGTGAAGGGGGGACGAAGCCGGATGGGTGCCGCGCTGTATGCGCCACGGCTGGAGGGGCCGGCGCTCAAGGTCACGTTGGTCGATCCTGTCTTCTACGATCCCGAGGGAGCGCGCCTGAATGATTGAGATCGCTGAAGGCTGCGCGCTTGCCGGCCTGCCCCCCATGGTCCGGCTGGTGTTGCAGGGGCGTGCGGCGGCGCTGGAGGCCGCTGCTGCTTCGCTGGGGCTGGAGGCGCCGCCGCCGATGCTGCGCGCGGTGTCGGGCGCGGGGGGGACTGCGCTGCGGCTGGGGCCGTTCGAACTGCTCGTGCTGCCCGCGTCGGAAGGATGGGCCGGGCTGGACGCCGCCCTGGCCACGGTGCCGCACAGTCTGGTGGAGGTCAGCGACCGCAATGTCGGCTTTGTGCTGGAGGGGGCGCGGGCGGCCGATATCCTGGCTGGCCTGTGCCCGCTGGATTTCGCGCTGTCATCCTTCCCGGTCGGGATGGTGACGCGGACGCTGCTGGACAAGGCGGGTGCCATGATCTGGCGGACGGGCGCGCAGGCCTTTCACATCGAGGTCTGGCGGTCGTTCGGGCCCTATGTCGAGGGGCAACTGCGGGAGGTGGCGCGGGGCATTTCTTTCTCGCTTCTGGCGGTCTGAAAAAAACGGATGACGGAAAACGGAAACAGGGACAGCATATCGATATCGTAATGTCATGGGCGGGGTTGGAGGCGGCGGTATCCGTCGCCCTTCGCAACAGGACGGCCGCCGGCCGATGGAGAGCGTTGTGCCATGCCGAAATACGATGCCGAGGCGGTGCGGGCCCTGATTGCCCGTCGTCGACCGGGACATGCGCTGGAAAGCGCGTTCTATACCGACCCGGAGGTCTTCCGGGCCGACATGGACGCCATTTTCGACCAGCACTGGATCTATGTTGCGGTGGAATGCGAGGTGCCGGAACCCGGCGATGCGCTGGCGGTGGATATCGGTGCCTCGTCGGTCGTGATCGTTCGCGGCGATGACGAGCAGGTCCGGGCTTTCCACAATGTCTGCCGCCATCGCGGTGCGCGGCTGTTGCCGCCGGGGCCGTCCATCGTCGGCAATCTGGTCTGCCCCTATCATGCCTGGACCTATGGGCTGGATGGCGCCCTGAAATTTGCCGAACATATGGGGGAGGGTTTTGACCCGTCGTGCCACGGGCTGCGGCCGGTGGCGCTGCGCTCGGTCGGCGGCCTGCTGTTCGTCTGCCTGGCGGATACGCCGCCGGACGATATCGACGATCTGGCACAGCAGATCGAGCCGTACCTGGCGCCGCATGACCTGCGCAATACGCGCGTCGCCCATTCGGCGGACCTGATCGAATATGGCAACTGGAAGCTCGTGATGGAAAATAATCGCGAATGCTACCATTGCACGCCCAATCATCCGGAACTGACGATTCCGCTTTTTGCCTATGGGTTCGGTTTCGCGCCGGAAGAGCTGACCCCGGAGGGGCAGGAGCAGGCCGAACGGTACGAAACGCTGCGCAACGCCTCGCATGCGGCGTGGGAGGCGGCGGGCCTGCCTTCGCGCCTGATCGAGCATCTGGACGATCGCCCGACCGGCTTTCGCACCGAACGCCTACCGCTGGACGGCGCGGGCGAAAGCCAGACGATGGATACGATGGCGGCCTGCCGGGTTCCGCTCGGGGCGATCCGCGACAAGGCGGTGGGGGGGCTGCATTTCTGGACCCAGCCCAACTCCTGGCATCATCTGATGAGCGACCATGTCGTGACCTTTACCGCGCTGCCGCTGGATAAAGGGCGCACGCTGGTCCGCACCAAATGGCTGGTGCACAAGGATGCCGTCGAAGGCGTGGATTACGATCTGGAGAAGCTGATCGATATCTGGAACGTCACCAACCGCCAGGATGCCGATCTGGTGGAGATGACGCAGCGCGGGGTCGCGGATCCGGCCTATGTGCCCGGCCCCTATTCGCCCTACACCGAAGGGCTGGTCGAGAAATTCATGCTCTGGTACCTGGCGCGCCTGCGCGCGCACCTGGGCTGATCGCCGCATGACGACCGCCGAGACGCTGCCGCCCTTCTGGGACCCGGAGCGGGATGAGGTGCTGGTCTGCCGCGCCGTGCGGCGACAGACCCATGATGTGGCGACCTTTATCCTGACCGCGCCCGCGCCACGCCGGTTTCGCTACCGGCCGGGGCAGTTCATGACCTTTACCGTCATGATCGGGGGCGTTGCCTGCCATCGCTGCTACACGCTCTCTTCCTCGCCCAGCCGGCCTGATGCGGTGGCGATCACGGTCAAGCGCGTGGCCGGCGGCCCCGTGTCGAACTGGCTGCACGATCATCTGCGGCCGGGGATGGAGATCGCGGCGCTGGGGCCGGCGGGGGACTTTGTACTGGATGTGCGGGCGGATGAGGCGGCGGAGCAATATCTGTTTCTCTCCGCGGGCAGCGGCATCACGCCGGTGATGTCGATGGCGCGGCATATGGTCGATACGCGCTTCGACGTCGATGCGGTATTCCTGCATTCCGCCCGGTCGCCGGACGACCTGATCTTCGAACGTGAACTGGCATGGATGGAAAGCCAGGCGCCGTCGCTGCGGGTGCGGATGATCTGCGAGCATGATACGCCCTGGCGGCGCTGGCCGGGGGCGATGGGGCGGGTCGATTCTGCGCTGCTGGCGCGCGAGGTGCCCGACCTGCTCGCCCGCCGCTGGTTTGTCTGCGGGCCCGAGGGGTATCGCGAGGCGGTGCGGGCGCTGGCCATGCAGGCCGGGTTGGATATGGCGCGCTTCCACGAGGAAAGCTTCGATTTCGGCGAACTGGTGGCGGAGGAGATCGATCGTCTCGAGCCGGATGGGGCGCCGGGCGGTGTGCAATACTCGGTGAGCTTCACGCGCAGCCGGCGCGAGATTGCCTGTGCCGGCGATATGCCGGTCCTGTCCGCCGCGCGGGCGGCCGGGATGCGGCTGCCTGCCTCGTGCGCGCGGGGCATGTGCGGGACGTGCAAATGCAAGCTGGTGTCCGGTACGGTGGAGATGAAACATGACGGTGGCATCCGCCAGCGGGAGATCGATCAGGGCATGATCCTGATCTGCTGCGCGCGGCCCACCAGTGACCTCGTGATCGAGCGATAGGCTGATGGCCCCTCGCGCCAGCGACCTTGCCAGCCTGCGCCGCTTCGGGTTCCTGACGCTGAAGACCTATTCGATGATTGCCGTCAGCAACGCGATCGAGGCGTTGCGCATGGCTAACCGGGTAACCGGGAGCGAGGATTATGCCTGGCGGGTGCTGAGCCTTGATGGCGCGCCGATTGCCGCCAGCAACGGGTTGTCGCTGCATCCGACCGAAGAGCTTGGCGACGCCGATGGGCTGGATGTGCTGTTTGTCTGCGGCGGGATCGATGTCCGCGCGGCCACCAGCCAGGACCTTCGCGTGGCGCTGCGCCGGCTGGCGCGGCAGCGGATCGTGATCGGGGCGCTGTGTACCGGTACGTTCGCCCTGGCCGAAGCGGGGCTGCTGCGGGGCTATCGCTGCGCGATCCATTGGGAAAATCTGGGCGCGATCCGCGAGGAGTTTCCCGAGATCGATATCGTGGACGAGATGTTCGTGATTGATCGCGACCGCATGACCTGCACCGGCGGCGCCGTGCCGTTGGACATGATGCTACGGATTATCGCCGCCCATGTCGGCCCAGCGCGTGCCCGCGAAATCGCGACCCAGTTTCTGCTGGAACGCGACCGGGCGGGCAGCGAGGCCCAGCCCATCACCGCGCTGGACCCGCTGCCGGCATCGATGGGACGGGCCGTGCAGTTGATGGAAAGCCGCATCGACCAGAAGCTGAGCGTGGGCGAGATCGCGCGCGCCGCCGGCCTGTCGGAGCGCCAGCTGGAACGGCTGTTCCGCACTTATACCGGTGCCACGCCGGTTGCCTATCTGGCGGCGACGCGGCTGGAGCGTGCGCGGCGCCTGCTGCGGCAGACCGGCATGTCGGTCACCGATATCGGCATTGCCTGCGGCTTCATGTCGCTGGCCCATTTTTCGACCGCCTTCCGCAACCGGTTCGGCTACGCCCCGCGCCAGGAACGCCAGCGGCAGGCAGGCTGAAGGAACGCACATGATCCCCCATGCCGATGTCCTGATGAAGCCGTTGCGCATCAAGTCGATGGTCATTCGCAACCGGGTGATGAGTACCAGCCATGCCCCGGGCTACGGCGTGGATGGCAAGCCGCAGGAACGCTACCAGCTCTATCACGCCGAGAAGGCCAAGGGCGGCATCGGGTTGACCATGTTCGGCGGTTCCTCGTCGGTCGAACTGGACAGTCCGGCCACGCCGTGGAGCCAGATCGCGGTGTCCGACGATAGTGTGATTCCGTATTTTCGCCAGTTCGCGGACCGGGTGCATGGGTATGGCGCCCGGCTGATGATCCAGTTGACCCATATGGGTCGCCGTACGCGCTGGGATACCGATGCGTGGCTGCCGGTGATCGGGCCCTCGGTCCGGCGCGAGCCGGCGTCGCGGTCGATTCCCAAGGAGATGGAGCCGGAGGATATCAGCCGCGTTGTCCGCGCCTTTGGGGCCGCCGCGCGGCGTTGCCGCGAGGGCGGGTTGGACGGGTTGGAGATTTCCGGCGCGCATGGGCACCTGCTGGACCAGTTCTGGAGCCCGTCGGTCAATCACCGGCACGATGCCTATGGCGGCAGCCTGGAACACCGGATGCGTTTCGGCATCGAGGTGTTGAGCGCGATCCGGGAGGCGACCGGGGACGATTACGTGATCGGCATGCGCATGTCGGGCGATGAGCTGATGAAGGGTGGCCTGACCCAGGAGGATTGTATTGCGATCGCCGAGGATTATGCGCGGCGGGGGTTGATCGATTTCGTCAACGTCATCGGCGGGCAGGCGCGCGACGAGATGGCGCATGCGGTTTCGCTGCCCAACATGGCATTTCCGGTCGCACCCTTTCTCGGTCTGGCCAGCGCGATCAAGCGGGCGGTGGATATTCCCGTCTTTCATGCCCAGCGCATCACCGACCTGGCGACGGCGGCTCGTGCGGTGGCCGAGGGGCATGTCGACATGGTGGCGATGACCCGCGCCCACATCGCCGACCCGCATCTGGTCCGCAAACTGGCCGGCGGGCATGAGGATGATATCCGCCAATGCGTGGGGGCGGGCTACTGCATCGACCGGATCTATGTTGGTGGCGATGCGCTGTGTCTGCAGAACGCGGCGACGGGGCGCGAGGCGACGATGCCGCACGAGATCCCGCTGGCAGCGCGGGCGCGGCGCGTGGTCATTGTCGGGGCCGGGGTGGCGGGGATGGAGGCGGCGCGGGTGTGTGCCCTGCGCGGCCATCAGGTGACGCTGTTCGAGCGCGAGGACCGCACCGGTGGACAGGTGAACCTGGCCGCTCGCGCGACCTGGCGCGAGGCGCTGTCGGGCATCGTGCGCTGGCTGGATGGGCAGGTGCGCAGGCTGGAGGTCGATCTGCGATTGGGCTGTGAGGCCACGGCCGCCGATATCCTGCTCTGCACGCCGGATGTGGTGATCGTGGCGACGGGGGGAGACGCGATCCGGGGCGACGATCCTGGCAGCGAGATGCACCAGACGACGCGCGACGTGCTTGCGGGACGTGCCATGCCGACGGGCAGCGTGCTGATCTTCGACGAGATGGGGCAGCATAATGCTGCCTCGGTGGCGGAATTGCTGGCCACGCGCGGGTGCCTGGTCGAACTGGTGACGCATGACCGGCTGGTGGCGCAGGAGGTCGGCACCACGAACCAGCCCGTGCATCTGCGCGAATTCTATCGGCTGGACGTCGTGACGACACCGAACATGGAACTGACCGAGACCTGGCGCGAGGGGAACCGGCTGGTCGCCGTGCTGCGCAACACCATGACCGGCGCGGAGGAGGAGCGGGTGGTCGATCACATCGTGGTCGATCGTGGCGGCGTGCCGGATACGACGCTCTATGAGTCGTTGAAGGCAGCCTCGGTCAATCACGGGCAGACCGATGCGCATGCGCTGGTGGCCGGGCGGCCCCAGCCGGCCATGGAGCGGATCGACGTCGGCGCATATGCGCTGTTTCGCATCGGCGATGCGGTGGCGGCGCGCAACATCCATGCCGCGCTCTACGACGCGCTGCGCCTGTGTAAGGATCTGTAGCCCGATGGGGGCATTGATCGCGGCCGAGATCGGGGGGATTGCGCTGGCCGCCCTTGCGGGCTGGCTGGTCCTGCTGGCGCGGTGGCTGAAGGGGCGGCCGGCGGCGGGGTCGTGGCTGGCGGGACTGCGTCATGTGCCCCGGCGCTATCTGGTGGATGTGCATCATGTCGTCGCGCGCCGTCCGGCGGCGGCGCGGATGCATGCCCTGGCGGCCGGGGGCGTGCTGAGTGGGGCGGTGATGGCGCTGCCGGCGGGTTTGCTGGGGGCGGGACGGATTGTCTGGGCACTGGCGGCGCTGGCCTTCGGCATTGGAGGCATTGGTGCGCTGCTGGTGTGGCGGCGGCGGGTGCCCAGGAGCCCGCCTGGCCTGTCGGGCGGTGCGTTCCTGTGGCTGCCGGCGGCGCTGGCTGCGTGGTGTGTCGGCAACGGGCTGGCGGCCCTGTTCATGGCGGTTGGTGCGCCCGCGTTGCCGGTGGTCCTGGCTGTGCTGCTGGGGGGCGCGGGCGGGGTGGGGTTGCTGCGGCTGGTGGCGCTGGGGCCGATGCGCCACGCGCTGGCGGGGGTGGCGTGGTTGGCCGGCCATACGCGGCCGGGCCGCTTCACGGGGCGGGATACGGCGTTGCGGCCGCTCGATCTGGTCGCGCCGCGCCTGGGGGTGCTGGTGCCGGCCGATTTCCTGGCGCCGGAGCTGGCTGGTTTCGATGCCTGCATCCAGTGCGGGCGGTGCGAGGAGGCATGCCCCGCCTTTGCCGCCGGGCAGCGGCTGAACCCCAAGGCGTTGATCCAGACCCTGTCGGCGGCGATGCGCGTGGCGCCTGCCGCCTATGCCGGGCGGCCGGCACCGGGGGCGCCGGTGATGGACGGCAAGGGCGGGATGGCGCGGCCGATCGTGGGCAATGTGCTGCATCGCGACAGTTTGTGGGCCTGCACCACCTGCCGCGCCTGCGTCGAGGAATGCCCGATGCTGATCGAGCATGTCGACGCCGTGGTGGCGCTGCGCCGGGGACAGACCCTGATGCTGGGGGCCGTGCGTGACGGTGCGGCGCAGGCGCTGCAAGCGTCGCGCGAGCGGGCGGAGCCGGGGGGGCGGGACCTGGCGGCGCGCGGCGATGTGCTGGCGACCCTGGATGTGCCGGTGCTGCCGCCGGGAGGCGAGACGGGTATCCTGCTGTGGCTGGGCGAGGGGGCGTTCGATGCGCGCTATGGCCGAACGTTGCGCGCGCTGGTCACGCTGATGCGGCAGGCGGGGCTGCGCTTTGCGACCCTTGGGGCGGATGAGGTGGATTGCGGCGATCTGGCGCGCCGGCTGGGGGATGAGGCGACGTTTCAGGCGCTGGCGGCGGAGGCCATCGGAGCGTTGAAGGCGCGGCGGTTTGCGAAGATCGTCACCGCCGACCCGCATGCGCTGCATGTGCTGCGCAACGAATATCCCGCTCTGGGAGGGCAGTGGACGGTCCAGCACCATACCGGCCTGCTGGACGAGCTGGTGCGGGACGGCCGGCTGCGGCTGGAGCGGCGACAGGGTGGATCTGTTGCCTATCACGATCCCTGTTATCTGGGCCGCTATAATGGCGAGATCGACGCGCCCCGGCGCTTGCTGGATGCGGCCTGTGGCGGGCGGGTGGAGATGGCGCGCCATGGCATGAAGGCCATGTGCTGCGGCGGTGGCGGCGGTGGGCCGGCGAGCGATATCGATGCCGTCACGCGTATTCCCGACCTGCGGATGGAGCAGGCGCGGGCGGCGGGGGCCGGCGTGGTGGCCGTGGCCTGCCCGGGCTGCACCGCGATGCTGGAAGGCGTGACCGGGCCGCGCCCGGAAGTCCGGGACGTGGCGGAACTGGTGCTGGCGGCGGTGGTGGCGTCGTGACGGGGCGGCCGAGACGCGACCCGCGCGCCGAACGGGCGCGCTGCCTGGTCCCCGGCGGTGTGCGGCCGCGCCTGGTGCGGGCGGGCTGGGACGGGGTGCTTACCGCGGAGGCGGGGCCGCGCCCGCCGGCGGTGGTGTGCATTGAAGAACCTGCTTTTTGGGTGGCGGCGATTGTCGAGACGCCGGAGGGGCGGCCGGATCGGTGGGGGCGCCAGGTCCTGGGGGCCGCGCGTGTGCTGGCCGGCGCGGAGGGCGGTGTCGTCGCCTTGGTGACGGGGGTGGAGGCAGGGCATGGCGTGGGTGAGGGGGGGGCGGACAGGGTGGTGGTGCTGGACATCGCTATCGGCCCGGAGGCGATGCCGGGCGTGATGCTGGCGGCGCTGGCGCCGTTTGCGCCGCGCCATGTGGTGATGGCCGAAACGCCGGCCGGAGGGGATTGGGCGCGCCGGCTGGCGGCGCGGTCGGGGTGGTCGATCCAGGCCGGGATCGAGATGCTGAATGCGCGGCAGGCGCTCCGCCCCGTCGGTGCCATGCGGCGGGAGCGGGCGGCCGCGCCGGCCCGGGTGCTGACGGTGCCGATCGATCGGGTGGCGCCTTATGGCGGGATGCGGCGTGAGGGGCGGGGGTGTGTGCCGCCGGATGTGCCTGTGCTGGAGGCGCGGGTGCAGGTCGGGCCGGTGGTTTTGGCACAGGCGGCCGAGATGCCGCTGGCCGAGGCGCCGTTTGTGATGGCGGCGGGGCAGGGGGTGCGGGATTTCGACAGTTTCCATGCCCTGTCGCGGTTTTTGGGGGCGACCGAAGGGGCCAGCCGTGTGGTGTGCGATGCCGGGCTGATGCCGCGCGGGGCGCAGGTCGGGGCGTCGGGCACCGTGCTGGATGCGCGCTGCTATCTGGCGTTCGGCATTGCCGGTGCGCCGCAGCATCTTCAGGGGCTGGGGAAGGTGGAGCATGTGGTGGCGGTCAATACCGACCTGCATGCGGCGATTGTCGCGCGGGCCGGGCTGGCGATTATTGCCGATGCGCAGGCGGTCATGCCCGCCCTGCTGGACCTGCTGCGGGAGGAAGGCTGATGCGCGGCGTGGTGCTGCTTTCGGGGGGGATCGACCCGGTTTCGGGCCGGCCGGCGGTGCCGCGTGGCGAGGTTGCGGCGATCGGGCTGGCGCTGTCGGCGGGTGGTGCGGTTGGTGGGTTGCATGTGGGTGAGGGGTCGGTCGCCCAGAGGCAGGCGGGGGGGTATGGGCTGGAGCGGGTCGACTGCCTGCGGGGCGGGGGCGATGCGGTCGCGATCCTGGCCGCGCATCTGTCCGCCCCGCCGCCCGACCTGGTGCTGGCCGGGTCGCGGGCCTGCGGTGGCGAGGATAGCGGCATGCTGCCCTATCTGCTGGCCGAGCGTCTCGGCTGGCCGCTGCTGGCCGGGGTCATGGCGATCGGGGCGGTTGCGGATGGCTGGCTGTCGGTGACGATCGGCCTGCCTTTGGGCGCGCGGCAGGAGGCCCGGATCCGGCTGCCCTGCATCCTGTGTGCCCATGATGCCGCGCCGGCGCCGCCTTTTGTCTTCGACCGTGCGCGGCGGGTGGTGGTGCGGACGGTTGATGTGTCCGACGCTCCGCCTGTCCCCGTGGTGGAGGGGGTGGAACGGCCCTATCGGGCGCGGCCCCGGCTGATCGGATCGGCCGGGCCTGGGGGCGGGGGGACGGTGCTGGAGAATCCGGAGCCTGCCGAGGCGGCGCGGGTGCTGCTTGCGCATCTGCGGGCGTTGGGCATGCTGGGGTCATCGGAAGGAGCATCCATCGATGCGTGACGATTTGCGTGCCCTGCTGGAGCGGCTGGATTTCGAGCCGTACGGTATCAGCCATCCGCCCGTTTGTACCGTGGAGGACGCGCACGCGCATTATGCCGGGCTGGAGGGCGTGCATACCAAGAACGCCTTCCTGAAGGATGCGAAGGGCGTGATGGTGCTGGTGAGCGTGCCGGCGGACCGGCGGCTGGACATGAAGGCCTTGCCGGCGCTGATCGGCACCAAGCGCCTGTCCTTTGCCAGTCCCGAATTGATGCTTGCGGTGCTGGATACGGAGCCGGGGGCGCTGGGGCCGCTGAGCCTGGTGGCCGACGGGGCGCATCAGGTGCGCTTTGCCATCGAAGGCTCGTTGCTGGAGGCGGATGCCATCACCTGTCACCCGATGGATAATACCGAAACCTGGGTGATCCCCCGGGCCGTGCTGGCGCGCCTGCTGGCCGATCTGGAAGTTGAGCCGGTGGTGTTTACCCTGCCGGCGTGACGGCGACGCGCAGGGGGGATGGGGAAATATCGAGGCAGGCTGGGGAGAAACCCTTTCGGTCGCCATCGCTCTGGATGGGGATGGCGGCCGGGGAGGGAACCTGGACGGTCGCGGCGGTGAGGGTACGCACGCCCTTCTGCCGGCCGATCCGGCCGAGGAACAGGGAGAGCACGGTTTTCATCAGGGCCAGCTTGCCGGATGTTTCGAACAGGATGACGGAGAATTTCTTGTCCTTGTGCGCGGAGTGGCGCGTCAGCGCGTATTTTCCGGCGTAGAGCGAGCCCTTCGATACGATGACGGTCGTGGCCCGGTGTGGAACAGTGTCGATGAGAACTGTGAATTCCGTCAGCCCGTATCGGAGGAGCGAGGAGAGCGTGCTGACGGCATATGCGGCGCGGCCGATCCGGGCCTTGAGGCGTGTCGATGTGGTGTGCACGATGTGGGCGTCGAAGCCGATGCTGGCCATCTGCACGAAAAGCTGCGGGCCGGCCTGTGTGTGGAGATAGCCGGGCCAGATGGTCGTGAAATGGCCGGCCCGGATGAGGGCGGCGTTGCGGATTTCGTTGAAGGGGATGCGGAGTTCGTGCGCCAGCACGTTGGCCGAGCCGAGGGGGAGGATGCCCAGGATGGCGGAGGTGCCGACCATGCCCGCCGAGACTTCCGCGATCGTGCCGTCGCCGCCCGCCGCCACGATGTGGGAATAGAGGCCGCTTTCGGCGGCGTCGCGGGCCAGGATGGTCGCGTGGCCGGGATAATGTGTGTGCGCGACGCTTGCGGGCAGGCCGGCCTGCGCCAGATGGCGGGTGAAGCGGGCAATCCTTGACTGGCTATGATGTCCGGCTGTCGGGTTGGCGACAATGATGATCTTTTTCATCGACAGGAGGCATCTTCCGGACCGTTCTGGCGACCATATACACCGGCTTCAGTCGGGAAACACCACCGTGCGGTGGCCGTTGACGATCACGCGCCGTTGCAGGTGGTAATGCACGGCCTTGGACAGCACCCGGCGCTCCACATCACGGCCCTTGCGGATCAGGTCGTCGGGCGTGTCGGCGTGGGAGATGCGTTCGACATCCTGTTCGATGATCGGGCCTTCGTCGAGGTCGGCCGTGACGTAATGGGCGGTGGCGCCGATCAGCTTGACGCCACGGGCCTGAGCCTGGTGATAGGGGCGCGAGCCCTTGAAGCTGGGCAGGAAGGAATGGTGGATGTTGATGCAGCGGCCGGAGAGTTTCGCCGCCATCTCGTTCGACAGGACCTGCATGTAGCGGGCCAGCACGACCAGGTCGGCCTGCGTTTCGGTGACCAGGCGCCAGAGCTGTTCCTCCTGCGCTGCCTTGGTCATGGGGGTGACGGGCAGGTAGTGGAACGGGATGTCGTCGGTGGCGACCGCGCGGGTGGCCTCGGGCGGGTGGTTCGACACCACCGCCACCGGGTCCATCGCCAGTTCGCCGATCCGCCAGCGATAGAGCAGGTCGGCCAGGCAATGGTCGAATTTCGACACCATGATCAGCACGCGCTGGCGGATGCCGGCCGGGTAGAACTGCCAGTGCGCATCGAAGCGCGCGGCGATGGCGGCCAGCGCCGCGTGGTCGGGCGGGGTGTCGGCGGTGAAGGCGATGCGCATGAAGAACTGGCCCTCCGCCAGGTCCGCATGCTGATGGATCTCGATGATGTTCGCGCCCGCATCGAACAGGCAGCCCGACCACGCGGCGACCAGCCCTGTCTGGCTGGTGCAGGTGACGATGAGGATATGGGCGTCGGAATAGGCCATGATGGGGGATCTTCGAGGCTGTTTGCAAAGCCGCCCGACGCGGCCCGGGCTGCGCGTTTCCTGTGCTGCCTGGTTCGGCAGGGCGGTTTTGCGGACGGTCCCGCTATCCGTCGGAGAACAGCCTGATCCCCGCGTGGGACAAGATGTCGGGTGCCGCGCGGCGGGCCGCGAAATCGGGGGTGGCGGTGCGGTGGCAGGCGCTGGGGCTGATGCCGAAAATATTCTTGAAATGACGGGAGAAATGCGAACAGTCGGAAAAACCCATCTCGATGGCGATTTCGGTCACGCTCATCTCGCCGGCTTCCAGCAGGGCGCGGGCGTGGCGCAGGCGGAGCGTGCGGTAGAAATCCTGCGGCTTGCGGCCCAGCGTGGTCTGGAACAGCCGTTCGAGCTGGCGGCTGGAGATGCCCAGCCGGGCGGCCAGTTGGGCGATCGACAGCGGGCGCGCCATGTTCTGTTCCATATGCAGCACCGCGCGCCGCACGCGGGGATCGGCGAAGCGGGTCGCCGAGGCCAGGGTGGGGGGCTGCGGTTGCAGGCGTGTCGGGCTGCCCGCGGTGCCGGCGGGTTCCATCAGCAGGATATGGCTGGCCTTGAGCCCCGCCGGGCGGCCGATGCTGCGTTCGATCAGGTGCAGCGCCACGTCGGCCGCCGCCCCGCCGCCGGAACAGGTGATGCGGTCGCCGTCATCGAGGAACATCTGGTCGCTGACGGCCTCGTGCGCGGGGAAGGCCTCCTGGAAATCCTGGCGGTGGTACCAGCTGACGCAGACGCGGCGATTGTCCATCAGCCCCGCGCGGCACAGGGCGAAGCTGCCGGTGCAGACGCCGATCAGGGTGATGCCCATGGCGGCCGCGCGGCGCAGCCAGGCCGTGGTGACGTAATCGATCTGCTCCTGCCCATGCAGCAGGCCGCCGACCACCACGATATGGTCGAACGCCCTGGGGTCGCCCAGCGGGGCGTCGCGCGCGATGGCGACGCCGCAGCTGGAGCGCACCGGGTGGACCGAGGCGGACAGGACCTGCCACGAACAATGGATGGGGCGGCTGCGATCGTCCTTGTCGGCGGCCAGGCGCAGATGGTCGACGAACAAGGCGAAGGCGGACAGCGTGAAATGCTCGGCGAGAATGAAGCCGACGCGCAGGCGCGGCTTGATGCCGGCCGGTGCCCCATCTGACATGATCGTTCTCCCGATCGGGCCCGGCGGATGCGGGGCGGTTTTAATTTCTTATCCGAAATGAGAATACGGAGCCAGCGGAGGATACCTCTTGCGCCGATGCGACATAAATTTCAGGCAATCCGCCAGGTTTCAGTCGCCGTAGGCGAGGCGGGCCTGGATGGCGGGCAGGGACGGCGCGCCGTCCTGGGTGGTGACGCCGTCGAGCCACGCATGCCAGGCGTCGGGGTGGTCGCGCAGCCAGCGGCGGGCGACCAGGGACGGCGGCGTGTGGTCGCGCTGGATGGCCAGCATCATGATGTTCTCGTCGGGGACCGTGAAGCGGATCCGGGCCAGCAGGCGCGCCGCGTTGGGGCAGTCGGCCCGGTAGCCGCGCCGGATGACCGTGTTGACGGTGACGCCGCCATCGGCGCCGAAGATCCTGTCGCCGCCGGTGAGGTAGCGCAGGGCGAAGCGCAGGTTCATGGGATGGGGTTCCCACGCCAGGAACACGATGGGGCGGTGGCTCTGGATGGTGCGGTCGACCTGGCTGAGCATGCCCTGCTCGCTGCTTTCCACCAGGCGGAAGCGCTGGAGCTGGAACTGGTTGGTGCGGATCATGTCCAGCACCAGCGCGTTGCCGTCATTGCCCGCTTCCAGGCCGAAGATCATGTAGCCCAGGCGCGACCCCCAGGCCGCGATGTCGCGATAGTCGCGCAGGCCCGCCTGCCAGACATAATCGGGCACTGCCAGCGTGTAGTGCGCGCCCGTCAGGTTGGTGGCCAGCCGTTCCACCGACCCATCGGCGAGAAACGGCCTGATCGGGGTGCTGCCCGACGGTTCCCAGTTGCTGAGGAACGCATCGACGCGCCGGTCGCGCATGGCCACATAGGTCATGGTCAGGGCCAGCATCGGCGTGTGCGGCGCGTAGCCCAGCGCGTCGAACAGGGTGGACGCGACGGCGGTGACGGCCTCGGCGTCCGTCCAGCCGACATTGGACAGGCGGATCGGCACGCAGGCCGCCGGATCGCCGGCTGCGCGGGCCACGCCCGGCGGGACGGCCAGCAGGGCGAGCAGCGCGAACAGGCGGGCGGCGCGGATGGGCATGCGGATCGGACTTTCCTTCTGGCCAGTTCACGACCGCATCATGGCGGGGCTGCGGGCCCTCCACCCGAATGTTCGCGCCGGATGACGGTTCGATTCCGACATGAAACACCGGAAGGCGGGGTGGGGTCGATTTTTTTGTATCGGTGGGCGGGGCGGGACATTCCCTCGGCCTGTCGCGGGCTTTATCAGACTGTCGGAGATCCTGCCTGACTGATCGGAGCCCGTCATGTCCGTCGATACCGCGCGCACAGTGATCGAGACCTATTACCGCCTGTTCAATTCCGGCGACCGCGCGGCCTTTCTGGCCCTGCTGGCCGAGGATGTCGTGCATGACATCAACCAGGGGGGGAGCGAGAGCGGGGTGGCGGCGTTTGCCGCCTTTCTGGAGCGGATGGACCGCTGCTATCGCGAGGAGATCCGCGATGTGGTGGTGATGGTCAATGGGGACGGCAGCCGGGCGGCGGCGGAATTCGTCGTCCACGGCACCTATCTGAGCACCGACGAGGGGCTGCCGGAGGCCGTGGGCCAGACCTATGTGCTGCCGGCGGGGGCGTTCTTTACCCTGCGCGACGGCAAGGTGGCGCGGATCTCGAATTTCTACAATCTGCCGGAATGGACCCGGCAGGTCAGCATTCCGGGAAATTGACCGCGAGGCCGCCCAGCGCCGTTTCCTTGTAGCGGTGGTTCATGTCCCGCCCCGTCTCCGCCATGGTGCGGATGACCTGGTCGAGCGAGACATGGTGCGCGCCGTCGCCGTGCATGGCCAGGGAGGCGGCGTTGATGGCCTTGACCGCGCCGAAGGCGTTGCGCTCGATGCACGGGATCTGCACCAGGCCCGCCACCGGGTCGCAGGTCATGCCCAGATGATGTTCCATGCCGATCTCGGCGGCGTTTTCGATCTGGAGCGGGGTGGCGCCCAGGGCCGCCGCCAGGCCTGCCGCCGCCATGGATGAGGCCACCCCGACCTCGCCCTGGCAGCCGACCTCGGCGCCCGAGATCGAGGCGTTGAGCTTGAACAGGCCGCCGACCGCCGCCGCCGTCAGCAGGAAATCGTGCATGCCCTGGCGCGAGGCGCCGGGGCAGAAATCGCGGTAGTAGCGCAACACGGCCGGGATGACCCCCGCCGCGCCGTTGGTCGGCGCGGTGACGACGCGGCCGCCGGCGGCGTTTTCCTCGTTCACCGCGATGGCGAACAGGCTGACCCAGTCCATCGCCTCGTGCGGGGGGCGCTGGTTGAGGCGGGCGCGGTCCTGCAACCGTTCGTACAGCGCCGCCGCGCGGCGGCGGACCCTGATCCGGCCCGGCAGCGTGCCGTGCTGGACCAGCCCGCGATCGACGCAGGCCATCATGGTGTCGATGATGCGGTCCAGATAGGTCGAGATTTCGGCAGGGGGGCGCAGGGCGGCCTCGTTGGCCAGGACGACGGCCGCGATGCTCGACCCGCTTTCGCGCGTGCGGTCCAGCAGTTCGGCGCCGCTGGTGAAATCGAGCGGCATGTCGGGCTGGGCGTAGCCGGCCTGTTTCGTCGCGTCCTCGGGCACGATGAAGCCACCGCCGACCGAGCAGAAGCGCGCGGTGTCCAGCACCGTGCCGTCGGCGGCCAGCGCCTGGAACTGCAAGGTGTTGGGGTGGACGGGGGGGATCGTGTCGCGGTCCAGCACGATATCGTGGGCGGGGTCGAAGGCGATGGCGCGGCCGTTGACCAGGACGGTGCGGTCGGTGCCGATCCGGCGGACGATGTCGTCGGCGGCGTCGGGGTCCACGCTCTCGGGCGCTTCGCCCGCCAGGCCGAGGATGACGGCCTTGTCGGTGGCGTGGCCGCTGGCGGTCCAGGCCAGCGAGCCGTAGAGCGTGACGCGCAGGCGGGCCGTGGGCGCCGTCGGGTCGAGATGCGCGGTGAAGCGCCGGGCCGCGCGCATGGGCCCGATCGTATGCGACGAGGACGGGCCGATACCGATCTTGAAGAGGTCGAAGAGGCTGATCATGGGGCGCGATGGTGCGCCCGCCGCCCGCGCGACACAAGGAGGCGTGCGCCATCGGCCGTGCGGAAAGCGACAGGGGGGCGCGCCGGCGGTCAGGCGCCGCCGATGCGCTGCCGGGTCTGCCAGTCGGGGGCTTCGAAGAACGGGGCGTTGGAGGCGGGGAGGGGGGGGAGGCCCCTGATATGGTCGGCGGCTTTTTCCGCGATCATGATGGTGGGGCCGTTGAGGTTGCCGTTGGTGACGCGCGGCATGATCGAGGAATCGACCACGCGCAGCCCCTCCACGCCGATAACG
The DNA here is from genome assembly GCF_014174275.1 of Gluconacetobacter takamatsuzukensis. Lineage (GTDB taxonomy): Bacteria > Pseudomonadota > Alphaproteobacteria > Acetobacterales > Acetobacteraceae > Gluconacetobacter > Gluconacetobacter takamatsuzukensis. Next base: position 270,451 of record NZ_JABEQK010000001.1, read on the forward strand.
CGTGCCTGGGGGTCGACCACGGCCATCGGATCGGTTTCCGCCCCCATCTTGCAGGTGCAGGACGGGTGCAGGGCGCTTTCGACCTTCTGGCGGATGAAGGCGTCGATCTGCGCGTCGGTCAGGCAGTCGGCGCCGGGTTGCAGTTCCTCGCCCCGGAACGGGTCGAAGGCGGGCTGGGCGAAGATCTCGCGCGTCAGGCGGACGCAGGCGCGCATGTCGGCCCAGTCTTCCGGATGGCTCATGTAGTTGAACTGGATTTTCGGCTTTTCCGCCGGGTCGGCGGAGCGCAGGCGGACCCAGCCCCGGCTTTTGGAGCGCATCGGCCCGACATGGGCCTGGTAGCCGTGGCCCTGTGCCAGGCCCTTGCCATCGTACGTGATGGCCAGCGGCAGGAAATGGAACTGGATGTCGGGATAGCGGATGCCGGCGCGGCTGCGGATGAAGCCGCAGCTTTCGAAATGGTTGGTGGCGCCCAGCCCGTCCTTGAACAGCAGCCAGCGCAGGCCAATCCGCGCCTTGGCCCAGGGGGACATGGCCGAATAGAGCGTGACCGGCTGGCGGCACGCGACCTGGAAATAGAATTCCAGATGGTCCTGGAGATTCTCCCCCACGCCCGGCCGGTCGGCCAGGACCGGGATGCCGTGGTCGCGCAGTTCCGCCGCCGGGCCGATTCCCGACAGTTTCAGCAATTGTGGGGAATTGATCGGACCGCCGCACAGGATGACCTCGCGCGTTGCGCGGACGCTGTGGGCCGTACCGTGGCGCGTGTAGGACAGGCCGGTGGCGCGCGTGCCGTCGAAGAGGATGCGGGTGACGCGGGCGTGGGTTTCGAGCGTCAGGTTGCGGCGTTTGAGCGCCGGGCGGAGATAGGCGTTCGCGGTGCTCCAGCGCCGGCCATGATGGACCGTCATGCTCATGCGGTCGAAGCCTTCCTGCCGGAAGCCGTTATAATCGCCGGTGCGGCCGTAGCCGGCCTGTTCGCCCGCCTTCATCCAGGCTTCGTGCAGGGGATTGTCCAGCGTGCCGTATTGCGTATGCAGCGGGCCGCCGCGTCCGCGATAGGAATCCTCGCCCTCGGCGCAATCCTCGGCGCGGCGGAAATAGGGCAGGACGTGGCGGTAGCCCCAGCCGGTGGCGCCGGCCTGCTCCCATTCCTCGTAATCGAGGGCGTGGCCGCGCACATAGACCATGCCGTTGATGGAGGACGAGCCGCCCAGCCCCTTGCCGCGCGGGGTGTGCATGCGGCGGCCGCCCAGATGGGGTTCCGGCTCGCTCTCGTAGAACCAGTTGAAGCGCCTGGAGTGCATCGGCAGGGCCAGGGCGCTGGGCATCTGCACGATGACCGAGCGGTCGCTGCCGCCGAATTCCAGCAGCAGCACGCGGCTGTGCCCGTCCTCGGTCAGGCGGTTGGCCAGCACGCAGCCGGCGGAGCCGGCGCCGACGATGATATAGTCGTATTCCCGCATCAATAGGGTGCCTCGACATCGCCCAGCGCCACGTAGACGCTCTTGATCTGGGTGTAGTGATCGAGCGCCGCGCGGCTGTTCTCGCGGCCCAGGCCGGATTGCTTGTAGCCGCCGAAGGGCAGTTCGATCGGGGTGACGTTATACTGGTTGATCCAGCAGGTGCCGGCTTCCAGCCGCGCGATCACCCGGTGGGCACGCGCGAGGTCGCGGGTGAAGACGCCGGCGGCGAGGCCGAACGGGGTGGCGTTGGCGCGGGCCACGGCCTCGTCCTCGTCGGTGAAATCCAGCACCGCCATGACGGGGCCGAAGATTTCCTCGCGCACGATCGTCATCTCGTCATGGCAATTCGCGAACACCGTCGGTTCGACGAAGGCGCCGCGACGGAGCGCGCCGCGCGTCACGCGCCGGCCGCCGGCCAGGAGTTCGGCGCCTTCCTTCTTCCCCGCCGCGATATAGGACAGGACCTTGCGCATGTGATCGTCGGAGATCAGGGCACCGACATCGGTTTTCGGGTCGAGCGGGTCGCCGATCGTCATGGCCGAGACGCGTGCCTTCAGCCGCTCCAGGAAGCGCTCGCGGATGCCGGACTGCACGAAGACGCGGGTGGCGTTGGAGCAGACCTCGCCCGCCGAATAGAAATTGCCCAACAGGGCGGCGGAGACGGCATTGTCCACGTCGGCATCGTCGAAGACGATCAGCGGCGATTTTCCGCCCAGTTCCAGCGTGACATGCTTCAGGGTCGCCGCCGCGTCGGCCATCACCCGGCGGCCGGTGCCGACCTCGCCGGTCAGGGAGATCTTGCGGATCCGGGGCGCGCGGGTGAGCAGTTGCCCGGTTTCGCGCGTGCCCTGCACGACGTTGAAGACGCCGTCGGGCAGGCCGGCCTCGCGGAAGATCGCGGCCAGGCGCACCGCCGTCAGCGGTGTCAGTTCGGCGGGCTTGAAGAGCATCGCGTTGCCGCAGGCGAGCGCGGGTGCGGCCTTCCAGCAGGCGATCTGGATCGGGTAGTTCCACGCGCCGATCCCGGCCACGATGCCCAGCGGCTCGCGCCGCGTGTAGCCGAAGGCGGTCTGGCCCAGATCGACGCTCTCGCCGGTCATTGTTGCCGCCAGGGCCGCGAAATAGTCCAGCGCGTCGGCGCCCGACAGGATGTCGACGCTGGAGGTCTCGGCAATCGGCTTGCCGGTGTCCTGCGTTTCGACCCGTGCCAGTTCCGCGTTGTCGCGGCGCAGCAGGTCGGCGGCGCGGCGCAGGATGCGGGCGCGTTCGGCGCCGGTATGGGCGGCCCACACCGCCTGCCCGCGCGCTGCGGAGTCGATGGCCTGGGCGACCAGGGGCTCGCCGGCTTCCTCGACCTCCGCCAGTACCGCGCCGGTGGCGGGGTTGCGGGTTTCGAACCGGGTTCCGGTGCCGGTGACGGGGCGGCCGTCGATCCAGCTTGTGCACAGACCCTCCGGCGCGCCGCGCAGGATGGCGGGGGGCGGGGCGGGGGAAGGGGCGTCCCCGATCTGGCTGTCGAGGAAGGCGAGGACCTGCCGGCGGGGCGTGTTGCGGTCGAACGCCGCCGGCGGGGCCAGGGCGGCGCGCAGCCATGTGCCGTCGATCAGCGAGGCCAGCGTGTCGGCCGTGGCGAGGGCGCGCGGGTGCGGCATGAGATGGCCGAGATCGTGGCGCAGGTTGGAGAGCATGCGGGCCTGGTACGCGCGCTGGATCCGGCCCAGTGTCGGGACATGGACCGCCTGGCCCCACAGGGCCAGCCAGAGGGCGACCTGGCGGGTGGTGAACTGCTCGCCCCCCAGGCAGACGCCGATCAGGGCCTCCAGCCGGGCGCGCGGGCCCCTGGCGTCGCGCAGGGCGCGTGCGACGTCGGCCGACAGGGCAGCGGCGGTGCCGCGGAACGCCAGGCCGAGCAGCGCGTCCTTGTCGCCGAAATAATGGACCAGGAGGGCGCCGGAGACGCCGGCATGGCGGGCGATCCGCGCCACCGTCGCGCCGGCGAAGCCGTGATCGACCAGGATGTCGAGCGTTGCGGCCACGAGTTCCCTGCGACGCTTCAGCTCGACCGGCGTAAGAGAGGGAAGGGACTGTTTCATGTCCGGAATGTGGCATGGATTGAACGGTTGTTCAATGTCGATTTCGTTCCTGCGAAAGTCGGAATTCTCTCTATCATTTTCCGATTTCGTTTCGTTATATGTTCGTTCAGTTCACATGGGTATCGACGTCCGCGATATCGAACACCGAGAGACGGGGGCCGCGCGGATCATGGCGCCGGAACAATGGATCGCGGAGCACAAGATCCCGGTGGGCGCCGTCATGGCGGCCGTGGTCGATGTGGTCAGGAAGCACGGTCTGGGGTTTTTCGACGCGATTACCGATATCGTCGGCTTCTGTGCCGATGGCCTGACCATGCTGCTGCTGGATATTCCGCCCCTGCTGCTGGTGGTGGCCGCGACGGCGGGGGCGTGGTTTCTCCGCCGGTCGCCGGCCCTGGTGGCGCTGGTCGCGCTGGGGCTGCTGTTCATCATCAACCAGGGATACTGGAACGAGACGATGGCGACGCTGTCGCTTATCCTGTTCTCGACCATCTTCTGCATGGCCATCGGCGTGCCGCTGGGGATTGCCTGTGCCCATCGGCCCCGGCTGGCGCGGGCGTTGCAGCCGTTTCTGGACCTGATGCAGACGCTGCCGACCTTCGTCTACCTGATTCCGACGCTGATCCTGTTCGGGCTGGGGACCGTGCCGGGCATGATTTCCACCATCATCTTCGCCGTGCCCGCGCCGATCCGCATGACGCAGATGGGCATTGCCCGGGTGCCCCGGTCGCTGATCGAGGCCGGGGAGGCGTTCGGCGCTACCGGGCGGCAGATCCTGTGGAAGATCGAACTGCCCGCCGCCCTGCCGATGATCCAGGCGGGGCTGACGCAGTGCATCATGCTGAGCCTGTCGATGGTCGTGATCGCGGCGCTGGTGGGGGCCGGGGGGCTGGGGGTGCCGGTGGTGCGCGCGCTGAATACCGTGCAGGTGGATGCCGGGTTCGAGTCCGGGTTCGTCATCGTGCTGCTGGCCATCATGCTCGACCGGGTCTGTCGCCCGAAGGATTCGGCATCTTGAGCGAAGAGGTCAATGCGGCGCTGGAATTTCGCGATGTCGATATCCTGTTCGATCGCGGCAATCGTCGCGGGGCGATCGAGGCCGCGCTGGCGCGGCTGGATGCCGGGGAGACGCGCGAGGAGATCGGCCGGGCCCTGAAGGTGACGGTGGGGGTGGCGGGCGCGAACCTGGCGGTGGCGCGCGGCGAGATCAGCGTGCTGATGGGGCTGTCGGGCTCGGGCAAATCGACCCTGCTGCGGGCGGCCAACCGGCTGAACCGGCCGGTGCGCGGCGAGGTGCGGATCGGCAACGGGCTGGCCTGGCTGGATATCGCGCGCTGCGACGACGATACGCTGCGCACCCTGCGCAAGACGCGCATCGCCATGGTCTTCCAGCAATTCGGGCTGCTGCCGTGGCGGACCGTGCGCGACAATGTCGGATTCGGGCTGGAACTGCGCGGCATGGCGCCGTCGCTGCGGCGGGATGTCGTGGCCGAGAAGCTGGAACTGGTCGGGCTGTCGAACTGGGCGGATGCCCATGTCCACGAACTGTCGGGCGGGATGCAGCAGCGTGTGGGCCTGGCGCGGGCCTTTGCGACCGATGCCGACATCTTGCTGATGGATGAGCCGTTTTCCGCGCTCGACCCGCTGATCCGCCGGAAATTACAGGACGAGCTTCTGGACCTTCAGAAGCGGTTGAAGAAGACGATCCTGTTCGTCAGCCACGATATCGACGAGGCACTGAAGATCGGCAGCCGGATCACGATCATGCGCGAGGGGCGCATCATCCAGACCGGCACGCCGGACGATATCGCGCTGCGGCCGGTGGACGATTATGTGGCCGAATTCATCCGGCACATGAATCCGCTGCCGACCATCGTGGCTGCCTCCGTCATGCGGCGGTTCGAGGATCTGCCGCGCCTGCCGGACGGGATGCTGGATGGCGGGCGCATCGCGGTTGCGCCCGATGCCGCGACCATGTGGGTCGCCGGCCGGGCGGTCCCTGTGCGGCCGCATAGCGCGTGGGTGGAGGGGGCGCTGTGCGTGGTGCCGGCCCGGTTGAGCCTGGGCGAGATCATCGCCTTGCGCCAGCGCAGCGGCCTGCCCGTGCTGGTGGAGGCCGAGGGGCGGCTGGTCGGCCTGTGCGACGATGCCGATATTCTTCAGGCCCTGTGCGGGAAAGCGCGCTTCGGGGCCGGGTAGAGGCTGTTCCGAAAGCCCACGCCGGCGGCGGTTTTCTGTGCGTCGCCTGGTGTCGATGTGCGGTTTTCCAGAGGGTTGGCGAGAAGGCGGGCTCTGCCCGGACCCGGCAGGGCCTGAGACCCTGCACCCCGATCATTTGATTATGGATGCGCTTCCGACCATGCGTGCGGTCATGCGCCATCCTGTTGGGATAGGAGTGTTTTTCTCGTACCTGTTATCGTCGGGAACAGGTATCGGTCGCATTTCTTCCAGTCCATGACGGATTCATCATTCCGAAATCGCAATGGTTGAACGAACATTCAGCTCTCTGCCGGGTATCACCGGTGCGGTCGTCTGGAAGATGGGACAGCCAGGATGAGACATGCTTCGTGCCTTCCGGGGGCTTTGCCGACGACCGCCATGACGTCGCGGATGCTCCTGTCGTTTCTTCTGCTGACGTCCTCCATCGTCATGATTCCGGATCTGGCGTTTTCGGCCGATGCCGCCGTGGGGACGGGCAAGGCGGGCGGGGCGAAGCCGCGCCATGTGGCGAAGGCGGGTGCGGCGCCCTCCGGCCCGGCCGGGGCCAGGGGGGCTTCCGCCGGCCGGCATGAGGAGGCCCGTGCGCGTTCGTCCGAGGATGTCATGGTGACGTCGCTGCGGCATAACGCCAACGGGGGAACGGAGACGATGACCCGCACGGAGATGGACCGGTTCGTGCAGGGTAGCAGCCCGATGATGATGCTGGCACGCAAGCCGGGCGTCAATTTCGTGGCGAACGATCCGCTGGGTGTCGATACCTGGGGGTCCAGCCTGTATATGCGCGGCTTCCAGCAGGACCAGCTTGGCGTGACGCTGGACGGGGTGCCGCTGGGGGCGCAGACCTACCTGCCCTATAACGGCCAGAGCATAAATTTCTCGATCCTGTCGGACAATATCGAGCGCATGGACGTCTCGGAAGGCGGCGGGGATGTGGCCCTGCCGGCCACGACCAACCTGGGGGGCTCGATCCAGATCGTCTCGCGCGATCCCTCGGACAAGTTCGGGGGCAAGATTTCGCAGATGTTCGGCAGCTTCAATGCCTTTCGGACCTACGGTCGCATCGACAGCGGAAAGCTGAACGCGTCGGGCACCAAGTTCACGATTTCCTATGCGCGGTCGGACGGGGACAAGTGGAAAGGGCATGGCGAGCAGTTCGACCAGCAGGTGAATGCCAAGCTGGTCCAGCCTGTCGGGCAGGAAAGCAATGTAAAACTGTTTTTCAACTGGAACGATGCGACCCAGTTCAACTATGCCGACCAGACCATCGACATGCTGAACACGCTCGGCCACCGGAACGATTATTACTATGCCGATTATACGCGTGCCTATCTGGCCGCGCAGGGGCAGTTCAGCGGTGCGCTGGCGGCCTATAACGCGGCCGGGGGCGATGCGCTGGATGCGTCCTATTTCGACGGGGTGACGCATTCGTCGGGTTATCTGGGCGGGGTGAACGCGCATCTGGTGCTGAACCGGCATCTGGCGTGGAATACGGTGTTCTATGGGCAGGCCGCGAACCAGTGGGGAACCTGGACGACGCCCTATGTCACCTCGCCGAATGGTGTGCCGCTGTCGGAGCAGATCAATTTCTCGGGCAACCAGAAATTCGGCTTTACCACCGCACTCGACTATAAATTCCGGAAGCATACGATCGATGTCGGGGTCTGGTACGAGAATAACCGTTACCATGTCGTGCAGGACATGTTCCAGGAACCGGTGCCGGGGGAGGGGACGCCGGTCAGCGGGGTCCTGGGCAATTTCGGCACGCCGTTTCAGCAGAACTGGGGCGAGAATTTCAATACCAACAGTTTCCAGTTCCATCTGGAAGATACCTATCGGCCCCTTGCCAACCTGACGCTGCGGGCCGGGTTCAAATCGATGCTGGTGACGACGGTCGGGGGATCTACGGCGAACTATGCCGCCTATACCGGGCAGGACCAGCTTGCCAATGGCAGCCTGACCAGCGCGAAGGCGTTCCTGCCCCATTTCAACGGGGTGTGGCATTTCCTGCCGGGGCATGAGCTCTATTTCGACGTGGCGCGCAACATGCGGGCGTACAGCTATGGCGGTTATCAGCTGGGCTCGACCTTCGGGGGATTTGCCAACCAGGCGACGTTCGATGCGGCGAAGAATACGCTGCGTCCGGAGACGGCCTGGGTTTACGATGTCGGTTATCGCTATCTCTCGCAGATCGTCGGCGGGTCGCTGAACCTGTATCATGCGGATTTTTCCAACCGGATCCAGAACCTGACATCCGGGCCCATTACCGACCCTGTTTCCACGCCGATCGATGTCGGCGGCGTGAGCATGTATGGTGTCGATGCGGCCCTGACGCTGCGCCCGATCAAAAACCTGTCGATTACGAACAGCATCAGCTATAATCATTCGACTTACGACAACAATATCGTGTCGGAAGGCGTGACCTATGGCCTGGCGGGCAAGAAGGTGGTCGCTTTTCCGCAACTGATGTACAAGGCCGACATTTCGTATAATTGGGGTCCGGCGACCGTTTATGCCAATGCGAACTACATGTCGAAGCGCTATTTCAGCTATGTCAACGACATGTCGGTGCCTGGCTATTGGCTGACCTCGCTGGGTGCGAGCTATCGGTTTGCCAGGGTCGGGCCGCTGCATAACCTGAAATTCGACCTGAATATCTATAATCTGACGAATATATCTTATATTTCGCAGATCGGAGAAAACGGGTTGCCGCTTTCGGGCGATTATCAATCGGCCCTGGCGGGCTCGCCGCGCACATATTTCGGGACGGTCAGTGTCGAATTCTAGGCTTGCCGGGGGAGCGCATCCATGGGACCGGGATTTTCATTTGGAATAAGAACCCGATTGTTCCTGGCCATCGGTGCCATGTGCTTTCTGTCCACCTGCGTGGTGGTGCTGATCGGCATGCGGGAGATGGCGGCCGCGGAATTGAATGAGAGCCGGCAGCTTTTTGTGGAGAGCCTGTCGTCCAACGCGGGCACGATTTCCGAAATCATTGGTGAGATGGCGCATGAAAGCAGCATTCTGGCGGCCACGATCTCGGGACTGACGGCGTCGGGCAAGGTCGATCGGGATGCGCTGGGCGCGATGATGACCAGCGCGTTCCAGGTCAGGCGCCCCAACCTGATCGGCCATACGCTGGCGTTCGAGCCCAATGCGCTGGACGGACGGGACGCGGATTTCATCGGGCACAGATTTTCCAGCCCCACGGGGCGGTTCGTGCCGTATTTCTACCTGACCCCCGAGGGGTCGGTGGGGGTGGAAAAGCTGGTGATGACGGCGGAAGCCGGTACCGGGCCATGGTACGACCTGCCGCTGCACGAGAACCGGCCGGTCGTCACGACGCCCTATTATTATCCCGTGAACGGCGCGGATGTGCTGATGACGACTATCAGCATGCCGGTGCGCCGGGAGGGCAGGGCGATCGGCATCCTGACGACGGACCTGCGCCTGACGGCGCTCAGCGCGTTCGTCTCCGGCCTGAAGCCTCTCGGCACCGGGGTGGTCGGGGTGATCGGCACGGGGAATGTCTGGATTGCCAACCATGATCCGGCGCTGATCGGCAAGCCGGTCGATGCCGGGACGGCCGCCTTTATCACCGGTTCGGAAACCCGGGGGCGTTTTGTCGAGGGGAGCGATGGGGAGGCCCGTTTCGAGGCGGCGCGGTTCATTTCCATTCCCGATACCGACAGCAAATGGGTGGTGGTGGGTACGGTGCCGCGTGCCACGCTGGTGCGGAATGCCGCGCTGACCCGCAACCGCATGTTGGTGGGGGCCGGGGTTTCCTTTCTGCTGACCATGGTGTGCGTGCTGTTTCAGGCCAACGGGCTGAGCAAGCCCATTCGCCAGATGACGCAGCGGATGCGCAGCCTGGCCGATGGCGACCTGCGGACGCCGGTCGATGGCATGAAGCGGCATGACGAGATCGGCGCGATGATGAAGGCTGTGCAGGTCTTCCGCGACAATGCCATTGCCCGGGTGCAGCTCGAAAAGGATATCCAGGCCGCGCGCGAGGAACAGGAGCGCGAGCGGCTGGCCCGCGAGCGGAAGGCCGCCAGTGAGGCGGCGGACGTCAAGTTTGCCGTCGATGGGCTGGCGGATGCCCTGGCCCGGCTGGCGCAGGGGGATATTTCCTATCGGATTACCGCGCCGTTCATCGACAGCCTGAACGGGGTGCGCAACGATTTCAACATTTCCGCCGAGCAGTTGCAGGGGGCGCTGCGGCAGGTTTCGGACAATGCGCGCAACATCGGGGTCGGCAGCAACGAGATCAAGGGCGCGGTGGACGACCTGGCCCGGCGGACCGAGCAGCAGGCCGCCGTGACCGAGGAAACCGCCGCCGCGCTGGAGCAGATCACCACCGCCGTCAGGCACGCCACCAGCCGGGCGCTGGAGGCGGGCGAGCGGATAAGGCTGTCCCAATCCAGTGCCGAAAAATCGCGGGACAATATGGCGCGGACGGTGACGGCCATTCGGGAGATCGAGAAATCGTCGGTCGATGTCGTGAACATTATCAGTGTGATCAACGATATCGCGTTCCAGACCAATATCCTGGCGCTGAATGCGGGCATCGAGGCGGCCCGGGCGGGTACGGCCGGGCTGGGCTTTGCCGTGGTGGCGCAGGAAGTGCGGACGCTGGCCCAGCGTTCGGCCGATGCCGCCCAGGATATTCGCACGCTGATCAATGCGTCCAACGAGCAGGTCGGCAGCGGTGTGCGGCTGGTGGAGAGTTCCAACCGGGAACTGGACAGTATCGTTGCCGACATCCAGACCATCAACCAGCATATGACGTCGATCGTGGAAGGGTCGGAGCGGCAATTGGCCGGGCTGCAACAGATCAATATCGCCGTGGGGCAGATCAACCAGGATACCCAGAAGAACGTCGCCATGGTGGAGGAAACCACCGCGACGACCCACGCGCTGGCCATGAGCGGGCAGGCGCTCAACCGGTTGCTGGGGGGATTCAGGCTGGGCAGGCCGGAGCGGGGTGAGGCGGGGCGGCGGGGGCGGCAGCTGGAAAGATCCGGTCTGGTCGGCTGACGGGGTGTCGCCGGCCGCCAGGAAGGGGTTCGCCGGCTGGCATTGACTGGAGACATTCATCGGTCGGGCGGGCATTCAGGGCGCGTGTCGGGCCAGGGGGCCGGGAGCCGTCTGGCCGAACCGGCCGGGGCAGAGCTTGACAGCGTTGTCGGCGCTGGCACAAAAGTCGGCACGGTCCGGTTCGGGCGTTCGGGTCTCGCGGCCCGGGATGCGATATCGAACCGATCTGGAGAGGTGGCCGAGTGGTTTAAGGCAGCGGTCTTGAAAACCGCCGTGCGTGCAAGCGTACCGTGGGTTCGAATCCCACTCTCTCCGCCATGATTGCTCAGATATCCATGGAAATTCGCCTGTCGAGCCGAGGTATTGACTCCTCGCTTTTTGGCTTCCTCCCTTCGTGGAGATGTGCTCGCCCGTTCCGGCCGACGGAATCTTCGGAGACCCATTCATCATCCAGTGATCGGGGTGCAGGGCTTCGGGCCCTGCCGGGTCCGGGCAGCGCCCGGGGCGTCGACACTTTTCGCCGGATTTCCTGCGCACGAAGACTTTTGCGCATGATGGCAGGGAAACGCGCATAAGGGGTTCGGTGTTATTGCCATTGCACGCAGATTGCTTCGCCGGTCGGCGCAGGAAATCGAGCGCATCTTGCCGGGCCTCTGCCTGACGCCGGTCGGAATAGAGAGGAACTCCAGACGTGTCATTACTGAAACCGCGCGCGTTTCGCTGGAAGATAGCCGGGCGTCGCGCCTCGGTGGTCGGGATTTCGCTGGGGCTGGCCCTGGCTGGCGCGGCTCTGCCGGCCGGTGCCGAGCCTGTGGTGGCGCCGGCGGCGACCTCCGGGACCCTTATGCCGGGGAAGCTGCTTTATGCCGAACTTGCGACCCCGGACCTGAATGCGGCGAAAGCCTTCTACGGTGCGTTGCTGGGGTGGACGTTCCGCGACGTCACCAATCCGCGGGGGCGCGCGGTCGTCGCGCTGGTGCACGATCAGCCGGTGGCCAGCCTGGTCGAACGGTCCCGCCCTTCACGGCATGGGAGCCCGGCCTGGTTGCCCGTCATTTCAGTGGCGGATCCGGCCGATGCGGTGGCCAAGACGAAATATTGGGGTGGCAGGGTCATCCTGCCGCCTTCCGCCGTCGCCGAGAGCGGCCTGGCGCCGGGGGAGGAGACGATCCTGGCCGATCCGCAGGGCGCGCCCTTTGCCGCCTTCCGCGCCCAGGCGGGCGACGCGCCGGACGACGACACGCCCCCCACGCAGGGCGAATGGATCTGGAGCGCCTTGCTGACGCGTGATCCCTCCACGGCCGCCGGGTTCTATCAGCAGGTCTTCGGCTATCAGGTGCAGGCCGCGCCGGATGCGACCAAGGGGACCGCGTATCTGCTTCTGTCGCAATCCGTCGCGCGGGGGACCGTCAATCCGCTGCCGGCGCGCGTGTTGCCCAGCGCACGGGGGCGCTGGCTCGGCTTTGTCCAGGTGGACGGTGTCGGTGCGTCGGCCGAGGCGGTCGAGCGGCTGGGTGGAAAAGTGTTGGTCCAGCCGCATCCGGACCGCCGGAACATCATGATCGCCATCGTATCGGACCCCGCCGGGACGGTGTTCGGCCTGATGGAATGGCATGGCTCGGATCCCGCACCCGCCGATCAGACGGAGAACGCGAAATGAAGACCGGTTTCTTTCGCGTCCGCATCGCGGTCGGCGCGTTTTCGCTCCTCGCTCTTCTTGGCGGCTGTGCCGATTATGACGGCTATGGCGGCGGGTATGGCGGCGGCTATTACGATTATGGCCCCGGTTGGGGTGGTGGCTGGGGCGGTGGCTGGGGGCCCGGATATCGGGTCGGCCCCGATATCGGTGGCCGGTGGCGTGGCGGACCGCATGGTGGCGGCGGTTTCGGCGGACGCGGCGGCGGTGGGCATGGTGGTGGCGGGCCCGGCGGCGGTGGTGGCGGCGGGCATGGTGGCGGTCCGGGCGGCGGACATGGTGGTGGCGGTGGCGGAGGCGGTGGTCACGGCGGTGGTGGTGGTGGTCATGGAGGCGGCGGGCATGGCGGTGGGGGCCGTCACTGACGCGGCGGGATCGGACGATCGTTCCTGTCGGTGAGCTTCGGCGTTCGTGCCAGGCATGAACGCCGGACTTGCCTCCGCAGCAACCGGCGAGGCTTGGCAGCGTGATCGTGTCGTCGGTTGTCGAGGATGTCGTCTTGCGGGATGCGCCGCCGTGCCGCGGAGCGTCGTGCCCGGCGGTCCTCGATCGCGGTCACGCGCGGATGGCGGGGTGAGCAGGGGGTGAAACGACCCACGATCATCTGCAAACCGTTTTGCAAACCTGCAAACCGCGTGGGCGCTAACCTGTTGATACTGGCGCGCCCTGCTGGATTCGAACCAGCGACCCACAGCTTAGAAGGCTGTTGCTCTATCCAACTGAGCTAAGGGCGCATGCGCAGTGGCGTTTCTTCTGCCAGAGCGCGGTCAGTGCGTCCAGTTCTGGACCCGGTCGTGGCGGAAATTGTCGGCGTAGAGTTTCGGCTTGCGCGCGCGGGCGACCGGCAGTTCCAGATCGTAGGGGACCGCGTGGCGGTCGGCGTAGGCGACGGCGCTCTCGCGGTCCGGGAAGTGCAGGCGCAGCTGCGAACGGGTGTCGCGGCTGCCGGTCCAGCCCATCAGCGGGTCCTGCTGACGGGGCTGGGTCTGCCCGTATTCGAGAATCCAGTCATGGGTATTCGCCTGGCCGGACTGGGTCGCCGTCTTCGCCTGCCTGTAGATTCGGGCCCGCATGGAACGAAACTCCCTTTATTCTTCTGCTGGTCGGGGCGCCCGGACTCGAACCGGGGGCCTCGTGTACCCAAAACACGCGCGCTACCAGGCTGCGCCACGCCCCGAACCTGGGGGCGAAGCTATGAGCCCTTGAGGGCGCTGACAAGCGCCCCACGAAATTTTTCCTCGGGTCGCGCGGGCGCCTCAGGCTGCCGTGCTGCCCTTGCGGGCCAAGGGCGGGATGAACAGCGGCGCGGTGTCCCACGGGAACAGCACCCACGTATCCTGCGGGACCTCGACCACGAACAGGTCGGTCAGCGGCTTGCCGGACGGCTTGGCGTACAGGCAGGCGAACAGGGCCTTGGGCAGGAGCTGGCGCACGATCTGGGCGGTGACGCCGGAATCGACCAGGTCGTCGATGATCAGGAACCCTTCGCCGTCGCCGGCGGCGACGGGGGGCTTCAGCACCGTGGGCTGGCCCTGTTCTTCCTCGTCATAGGTCACGACCGAGACCGTTTCGATCAGCCGGCAATCGATTTCGCGGGCGATGATGGCCGCGGGGATCAGCCCGCCGCGGGTGACGGCCACGATGCCCTTGAAGGGACCGCGCGGGATCAGGATTTCGGCCAGTTGGCGGGCGTCGCGGTGAAGCTGGTCCCAGGTAACGGTTGCGTAGTTGGTGGCCATCAGAACAGCTTTCCTCCATCTGGCACGGTCAGGTCGGGTCTGATCAGGACGACGTCGCCCTTCGTGTCGGGCATGCCCAGGGTCAGTACTTCGCTCAGGAACGGTCCGATCTGGCGGACCGGGAAGTTGACGACCGCGCAGACCTGCCGCCCCACCAGCGTGGCGGGGGTGTAATGGACGGTGATCTGGGCCGAGGACCGTTTCACGCCGATCTGCGGCCCGAAATCGATCCATAGCTGGTAGGCCGGCTTGCGGGCCGCGGGGAAGGGGCGTGCTTCCACGATCGTGCCGACGCGGATGTCGAGGCGTGCGAAAGTCTCGATATCCGTGGGCGGAAGCGGCGCGGATGGGACGGTCTCTGTCATGGAACGGTTTTGCCCGCGCTGCCGCGGATTTGCAAACGGTCCGCGCGGGCGCGATGGCCGGATTGCCGCGCCGTGATGACGGTACGAAGACAACGGGATGGTAAAAGACGGTCGGCGGGCTATTGTCCGCACCATCATGCCAGATCCATCCGACCAGGCGGACCAATCGCGGGAGCCGTCCGCCACCCCGACACAGGGGCCCGCGCGGCTGTTCAGCCATCGGGGCTTCGCCATTTTCCTCACGGCCCGGACCCTGTCCTCGTTCTCGTCGCAGGTTCAGGCCGTGGCGGTCGGGTGGCAGATCTACATGCTGACCCATAGTGCGAGCGCGCTCGGCTGGGTGGGGCTGGCGCAGTTCACGCCCATGTTCTGCCTGACGCTGGTCGCGGGGCATGTGGCCGATCATTTCGACCGCCGCTTCATTACCGCGACCTGCCAGGCGCTGGAGGCCTGCGGGGCGCTGCTGATGGCGATCGGGTCGTTCGGCGGCTGGCTGACCCCCGGCATGATCTATGCCATGGTCGCGCTGTTCGGCACCGCCCGGGCGTTCGAGATGCCCAGCCAGCAGACATTCCTGCCGGCCCTGGTGCCGCCGGCCCTGTTTGCGCGCGCGGCGGCGCTGTCGTCGTCGCTGTTCCAGGTGGCCTCGATCATGGGGCCGTCGGTGGGGGGGCTGCTGTACGGCGTGGGGGCGGGGATCTGCTACAGCGTCTGCACGGTCGGGTTCGGGCTGGCGGCGCTGGCGACGCTGGGCATGCGGCTGGAATTTCCCGCCCGGGTGCGGCGGCCCATGACGCTGGAGACGGTGCTGGGAGGGCTGCATTTCATCCGGGCGAATCCCGAGATGATGGGGGCGATCTCGCTGGACCTGTTCGCGGTGCTGCTGGGCGGCGCGACCGCGATGCTGCCGCTTTATGCCGATGCGATCCTGCATGCGGGGCCGACCGGCCTGGGCGTCCTGCGGATGGCGCCGGCGCTGGGGGCGCTGCTGGTGGCCGTGATCTTCGCCCGCTGGCCGCTGAAGCGCCGGGCCGGGCGGGCGATGTTCGCCGCCGTCGCCGTCTTCGGCGTTGCGACCATCGTCTTCGGCCTTTCGCGTTCGCTGGTGGTGTCGGTCCTGGCGCTGGCGGTGCTGGGTGGGGCCGATGTCATCAGCGTGGTGGTGCGTGGCGCGCTGGTGCAGTTGCGGACGCCCGACGAGATGCGGGGCCGGGTTTCGGCGGTGAACATGCTGTTCATCGGATCGTCGAACCAGCTGGGGGAGTTCGAGAGCGGCATGCTGGCCAGCCTGATCGGCCCGGTGGAGGCGGTGGTGCTGGGTGGTATCGGCACCATCGCGGTCACGCTGCTGTGGATGCGCCTGTTTCCCGGCCTGCGGCGGCTGGACCGGCTGGACGATATCCGCCCGGCGGGGTGACCTGCCGGGCTGCCGCCATCGGCCGCATCCGTGACCGGACGGGAGGCCATGGGACAGGATGTGGAAGGAAGGGCGGGACCGCGGTATGATGACGTTCCAGAATGGATCGGGATATTCGTTTTACATGTCCGTCTCCACCCTTCCGACCGGTCCATCCATCGCGCTTGTCAGTCTGTTGATCGGGTTTCTCTGCCGGGTTGCCCGTCATTACCGTCCCGATCCGACGCTGCGGCTGCTCGAGATCGGGACGTTTGCTGCCGCCATCGGCGTTCCGCTGGTCGTGACGCGGCCGACGGTTCCGGATTTCATCGCCATTCCGATCGGAAACGGGATCCTGCTGTTCGCGCTCGCCTTGTTCTGGCAGGCGACCCGGCAGCTCAACGGCAGGCCGCTTTCCTGTCGCGGGCTGGCTGTTCCGGTGCTGATCTGGCTGGCGTGTTACGCGCTGCCGCAGTTCCGCCATTCGGTCATCATGCGTGTGGAAATCGCGATGGTCATGGCGATGGTGCTGGTGGTGCTGGCGTTGCGGGAGTTGATCCGGCTTCCGCGCGAGACCCGGTCTCACCAGATGCTGATCGTGGTGAGTTGCCTGCATGTTGTCACCTGCGTCGGCCGGGTGGTGCTGGTGGGGGTGCCGGCATTGGCGGCGTGGGTGCCCCTGATGCTCGCGACCATTCCCTTCGAGATGCTGACCTATATCGTC
Source organism: Gluconacetobacter takamatsuzukensis (assembly GCF_014174275.1). GTDB lineage: Bacteria > Pseudomonadota > Alphaproteobacteria > Acetobacterales > Acetobacteraceae > Gluconacetobacter > Gluconacetobacter takamatsuzukensis. The sequence continues at coordinate 287,187 of NZ_JABEQK010000001.1, forward strand.
CTGTGGCCGGGGCTGATGCTGACGCTGGTGGCGGAACGGGCCATTCTGGAGGCGCGGGCGGCGGCGCTGCGGGACGATATGACCGGCGTGCTGAACCGGCGGGGGTTCTGGCAGGCGGCGGATATCGTGGTGCTGCGGGGGGTGCTGCTGTTCGATATCGATCATTTCAAGCGCGTCAACGACACGTTCGGGCATGCGACCGGGGATCGGGTGATCAGGCATTTCAGTACCGTGGCGATGGCGGTGCTGGGTGAGGAGGCGGTCTTCGGGCGGATCGGCGGCGAGGAGTTTGCCGCCGCGGTCAGCGGCCTGTCCGATGACGAACTGGGTGCGCTGGCCGAGCGGGTGCGGATTGCCTTCGCGCAGACGCCCTTGTCCGACGATCTGCTGGCGACCGTCAGCGTCGGCTATGCTTCCGCCAGCCTTCCCGACCCGTCATTGGGCGAGCAGATGGCGCTGGCAGATGCCGCGCTCTATTGCGCCAAGCAGGGGGGGCGCAACCGTGTTGAGGGCGCCGGTCCGGAGAGTGGTGCCGTCGCCGGCAGGCCTGCCGGTTTCCGCCGGCGGGGCGGGGACAATCAGCTTGCGGCCCTGGATGCGGTGGGCACGGGGCCGGGCGACCGGCGCTGATCGATGCGGCTCGGCGGGCCGGTCGGGCTGTCGGGTGGCGCGGGAGAAGCCGGGGTGGGGCGATGGTGGTGCGTTTATGCCTGGGGGTTGCCCGTAGGTCCGGTGCGGTAGCGCCGTGCGCGGCGGGGCTGGTCGGCGAGGGTGCAGTCCGCGGCCTTCGCGGCATGGTTCGGGCTGTAATAAGGATCGTTCAGGAGCGCATCGCCCCAGCGCGCGGCCATGGCATCGGCCTCGTGCCGCAACGGAGCCGCCCTGCCGGGCCCGTCGGGCGCTGCATTTTCGTGATGATAGAGTTCGGCGAAGGGCGTCCAGACGATGCGCAGCCCGTGTTGGCGGATCTTCAGGCATAGATCGACATCGTTGAAGGCTGTGGGCAGGTTGGTTGCGTCCATTCCTCCGACCTGTTGCCAGACGGTACGGCGCAGGGCGAGGCAGGCGGTCGTGACTGCGCCGGTGCTGCGCAGCAGGTTCAATACCCCGAACGGGCCGTGATCCGCGCGGCGTGCGCCGGCCAGGAGGGGGGCGCCGATGTCTCCGATACCCAGGGCCGTTCCTCCATGCCGGAGCCGGCCGTCCGGGTGAAGCAGGCGGCAGCCCACGGCGCCGATCTCGGGCCGGATCGCATGCGAGACGATCTCGCGCAGCCAGTCCTCCGCGATGATTTCGATATGGCTGTCGAGCAGCAGCAGAATGTCGCCCCGAGCCTCGGCGGCGGCGTGATTCGTGATTTGGGCGGGAGTGGACGGGTTGGGGGAGCGGATGATCCGCAGGCGGGGATCGGACTCCATGTTCTTCGGCAGCGCGACTGTGTCGGGATCGGTGCCGGTCACCAGCACTTCGATGGCCGGGTAATCCGTCCGGTTCAGCACGCCGTCGAGGCAGGTGCGCAGGCGATCTGCCTGGTTGGGCGTGGGGATGACGATTGAAACCAGGGGGGCGGGTTCGGGCAGGGGGAAGACGATCCGGTGATAGAGGCTGCCGGCGGGGTGAAGGTCGGCCGCGATTCCGCGGGCCGCCAGATGGTCGGCGATGGCCCGGCGGGCCATGGCGACGCACCGGGTCATGGCGGATTCCGAGAAGGATCGGCGGCCGGTCTGCTGGCGCCAGTGATACAGGATGCGCGGGATGTGCCGGACGGCGCCCGGTCCGCAGGCGACGGTGGCGCGCAGGGCCAGATCGTGGTCCTGCGCGCCTTCGAACCCTTCGCGGAAGCCGCCGAGAGTCTGGACGAGATCCCGCCGGTAGGCTGTGAGATGGTTCAGCAGGTTCTGGCCCAGCAGCAGGTCGGGGTCGAAATCGGGCTTGAAATAGGGGCTGTAGCGGCGACCGTGGTCGTCGATCTTGTCTTCGTCGGTATAGAGGATTCGGGCTTCGGGGTGCGCGGCGATTTCGGCGGCGAGTTCGTACAGCGCGTTGGGGGGGAGCAGGTCGTCATGGTCCATCAGGACCACCCACTCGCCGCGTGCCAGGGCCAGCGCGGAATTGGAGGCCGCCGAGATGTGGCCGCGTTCGGGGCGGTGGACGACGCGCACGCGGGGGTCGGTTGCCGCGATCTCGTCGAGTATCCGGCCCACATGGGGGGCGCTTGAATGGTCGTCGGCCACGCAGAGTTCCCATTCCGCGTAGAGCTGGGCCTGGAGGGAGGCGATGGCGGCGCGGAGATAGGGTTCCGGCGTCTCGTAGGTCGCCATGACGACCGAAAGCAGCGGGCGGGCGGGGAAGCGGGCGATGTCGGCGCGCATGGCGGCCGCGTCCGCCGGCGTGATCGTTTCGTGGCGGGCGATCCAGCGTTTGTAAGCGCGGCGTGAAATATGCCCGGCCCGGAAGGACAGGAGCGACGGCGTGGCGAGATGCGCGAGGGGGCGCAGCGCGCGTTTCAGGGCCGGGTGGCTCCGCACGAAGCGGTGGGCCGCATCCATGACCTGATGGACCCTGTTTGCGGTCATCCTGCGGATTGCCGGCCGCAGGTGTCCGGGGGATCGGATCATGAATCGCTTTCTCTGGTCGTCGACCCTGTCGGTGGGAGGCGGCATGGTCGGGGGCAGGCCGCGCCGTTCGCGGACGGCCTAAGCCGCGGGTTCGACTTTCGCCAGGTCCCGGAAGGCCGAAGGGGGGAGATAGCGTTCGAGGACCGTCATCGGGTCGCCGTCGCCCTTGATCTGGCCGTTTTCGATCCAGAGCAGGCGATTGCACCATTCGACCAGGATCGAAGGCGAATGGCTGGCCAGCACCAGGATATCGGCGTGGCGGACCATGCCTTCCACCCTCTTCTTGGCTTTTTCCATGAAGACGGCGTCGCCGGCGAGGATCCATTCGTCCATCAGCAGGATCTCGGGCGGGAAGGCGGTTGCCATGGCGAAGGCCAGCCGGATGGTCATGCCGGAGGAATAATTGCGGACCGGCAGGTCGAGGAAATGTCCGAGTTCGGAAAAATCCTCGACATCCTTGACGAGTTCCGTCGTCTCGGCGGGGGAGAGGCCGAGATAGAGGCCGCGGAGGCGGATGTTCTCGCGGCCCGTGAGCTGGTGGTTCATGCCCTGGCCGGGATCCAGCAGGGCCGTCAGGCGCCCGTCGGCCGACAGGATGCCGCCCGTGGGCTGGTAGATGCCCGAGAGCACGCGCAGGAGGGTTGTCTTGCCCGACCCGTTGGAGCCGATCAGGCCGAGACGGTCGCCGGAGCCCAGGGAAAAGGAGATATCCCGCAGGGCCTGGACGACGGGACGATTGTGGGTGTCGCGTCCGAAGCGGGCCGAGGCATGCCCCAGGATGGTCTTCTTCAGGGAGCGGCTTTCGCTGTGATAGAGCGGAAAGTCGATCGTGATGTTGGATGCGGTGAGGTTTGCCATTGTCTTCAGACCCAGAAGGCGATCCGGCCGCGTGTCCGCGCGAAGGCGACCCATGAGAACAGGATGAGGATAGCGGAAATGACCAGGGCCCAGGCCCAGGTCGTGGCGGCCAGCGGCGTGCCCAGCAGGGGGGCCCGGAGGATTTCGAACAGGTAGTAGAACGGGTTGAAACGGATCAGGAAAATCGCCTCGCGGTGGCCGTTGAGGATGTTCATGTTCCACATGACCGGCGTGATGAAAAACGCGATCTGCATGATGGCCGCGATGATCGGCGGCACGTCGCGGAAGCGGGCGCACAGGGCGCCGAAGAGCAGCGAGAACGCGAAGGCATCGACGAGCCACAGGCAGAATGCCGGCAGCGCCATCAGGGACGAAAGGGACTGGTGCACGCCCATGATCGCGAAGACCGCGATGATGATCACGACATTATGGGCAAGGATGATCGTGTTGCGGACGATGCTGCGGGCCGCGTGGACGGTGAAGGGCATGCGCATGCCCTTGATGACGGAATCGGACTGGATGAAGCAGGCGCAGCCGTCGGTCACCAGCGCGTTCAGGTAGTTCCACGCGATGAGGGAGAGAGAGAGGAAGGGGAGATAGGTGTGGATGTCGGTGTGGAACAGGTCGGCATAGATGAAGGCCATGGCCCCCACCTGCACGCCCATCGAGATGGTCAGCCAGAACGGACCGAGCGCCGAGCCGCGATAGCGGAGCTTGATATCGAGAAAGCCGAGGACGACGATGAGCCGCCACAGATGCATGCTCTCGCGCAAATCGGCCGTTGCCAGCTGGAAGCGCTGTTTCCATCCGCGATCGGCGGACAGGTTGAAATGGACCGGTTTTCGAAAAGCTCCGTCTCGCGACATCGGGGGGGCTGCTTTTGTCATGACGGTGGAGCCTCTGATAACCTTACATCCGCCGGGGAATCGGACCGGAAATGCGCGCCGACCATACGCGGATCGAACCTCGGGAGGCAAACCGGCCCGGGTGGGCGGTCGGGTCTTAGCCCAGCAGGAACCAGAGGCGGAAGATCATCTGTTCGGCGCGGGTGTTCCGGTGCATCTCCGGTATCTGTCGCAGGAGGCGGGCGCGTGCCAGCCAGCCGGCTAGGCCGGGAGTGTCCAGTGCCTGCCGGAGCCGGAGCAGGCGGGCGGCGGCCGGTTCCGTCAGCAGGTCGGTGTGGCGGAGGAGTGCCGCCACGTTGGCGCGGAAGGTGGACATGAACAGGGAAGGGCCCCGCCGGAGGGCCGCCAGCGCGCGGGTCGCGCGGTGGGCCGGTGCGCCGACGGCGTTGCCCCGGTGCTGGCGGTAATAGAGGCTGGGCTGGTTGTCCGCCACGATGGGGCCACCCGCGCCGCTGACCAGCAGGTAGCTCCACCAATCATGCAGGGTGCCGGGCGGGGGCGGCAGGGCGGCGCGCACCAGATGGATCGCAGCGGGCGAGAGCATGACGGTGCAGCCGGTCGCGATATTCTGGGTCAGGGCCATGGGGAAGGTGGGGGTGGCCGGCAGGGGAGGTGACACGCCGATCCGGGTGAGTGCGGCGTCCGTGAGGACCTGGCGGGAGCAGTAGAGGGCGGGCCTGTCCGCTGCGTGGAAGGGCGACAGGGCGAGTGCCGCGCGGGCCAGCTTGTCGGGGAACCAGACATCGTCCTGGTCGCAGAAGGCGGCCAGATGGCCGTCTGGCACCTGGTCCAGCAGCAGGCCGAACGAGCCGGCCACGCCCAGGCGGCCCGCGTTCCGGACGATCTGGATGCAGCGCCCGGCGGGTTGGGTGTCCGCAAAGCGCTGCATGATCCGGGTGCTGTCGTCGGTCGAGCCGTCGTCGCGCCAGAGCAGGCGCCAGTCGGCATGGGTCTGCTGGACGAGCGAGTGAAGCTGTGCCTCCAGGAAGCGGGCGCCGTTATGGATGGACAGCAGGATGCAGACCGGCATGGCATTGGGAGGCGGGGAGCCGTTCACGCGGAGACTCCGTGCCGGAGCGCGGGGCCCGGGGGCGCTGGGGATTTGAAAACGGTGCCTGTGTCCCGCATATATCTCATGTCGCTATGTTTGCCAGGAAGATTGGGGCGCCATCATGACCGAGGGACAATTTGAAACGAAGCTGGAAGAAGGGGTCGGTCGGCTTCAGGATGGGCTGGGCGGATTGCTGGGCGATCCCGCGCTTCAGGTGAAGGGCAAGGGACGGGTATTGTGTGCCCGGGCGCGCTCGGCCTGTTTCACGGTCGGGGATGCCATGCGCGATCTGACGGTGGACCAGCCGCTGGTGGCCGTGGTGACGGCGGGGCTGGCGGGGTTTGCCCTGGCCATGGCGTGGGTGCGGCGCTGAGGAACTGCCGGGCCGACCCGGCGTTCGTCCAGCAAGAACTATTGATGGAGCGTGGATGATGTTGAAGCTGGCCCTGTTTTTTCTGGTGATTTCGATCATCGCCGGGCTGTTCGGGTTTACCGGAATTTCGGCGGCTTCGGCCGGTATCGCGAAGATTCTGTTCTTCCTTTTTATTCTCGCCTTTGTCGTTTTCCTGCTGATTGCGTTACTGACGGCCAAGACGATCTTGTGACGATGCGCCCCGGGCTGCCTGGCGGCCCGGGGCGGCGTGCCGCTTACTGATTCTTGTCCTTCTGGATGAAGGATGGCAGGAGCGGATTGTCGGTCTGGAGCGAGGCCTTCGATGGCAGGCGCGTCGCGTTCCATCCCCCACCCAGAGCCTGGACCAGGGCGACGCTGTCGACCATGCGTTGCTGCTGGATCGAGAGCGTCGTCTCGGCGATGCCCAGGGCCGTGGTCACGTTGGTGATGACCGTGGTGTAGATCTGGGTTCCGGCCTCGTATTGGTTCATCGACACCTGGACCGCCCTGTTGGCGTAGTCCAGCGCGACCTGCTGCTGGGCGGCCTGCTGGGCGAGAATGCGCAGGTTGGACAATTGGTCCTCGGTGCCCTGCATGGCCGCCAGAACGGTCTGTCGGTAGGTGGCTACCGCGCTGTCGTACTGGGCGTCGGCCGAGTGGACGGCCGCGGTGCGCGAGCCGCCGCTGAACAGGGTTTCGGTGGCCGAGGCGCCCAGCGACCAGACGCGGTTGGCGACGCTCATCAGCGAGGTCACGGGGTCGCCGCCGCTTTGTGCGTAGCTGGCATTGATCGTGACGTCGGGGAAGAACGCGGCGATGGCGGCGCCGATCTGGGCGTTGTACTCCTCCATCGCGCGCTCGGCTGCGGCGATGTCGGGGCGGCGTTGCAACAGGTCGGCCGGGACGCCGACCGGAATGGCCGGGATGGCGCGGCTGAGCTCGCCCGGCTTGATCGTGAGTTCGGCGGGCGAGCGGCCGACCAGGACGGCGATCGCGTGCTCGTACTGCGCGCGGGCGATGCCGGCCTGGATCAGCGAGGCGCGGTTCTGCTCCAGCTGGGTGCGGGCCTGCATGACCGCCGTCGGGTCGGTGACGCCGGCATCGTACTGGTTCTGTGCGATCTCCAGCGCCCTGCTATTGAATTCGACATAGCGGCGCAGCAGGTCCTGTAGCGAATCCTGGTAGCGCAGGTTGAAATAGGCCGTCGCGAGCTGTGCCTGGTAGGACAGGGTGGCGTTGGCGAGGTCGGCGGCGCTGGCCTGGGCGGCCGTCACCTGGCTTTGGATATTGCGGCGGATTCGGCCCCACAGGTCGAGGTCCCAACTGGCGCTGGGGCCGATATTGTAGGAATTGTAGACCGTGCCGGCATTGGCGTAGGTGCTGCCGGAGGACGAGACGGACGAGCCGCCGTGACCCGCGCGGTTGAAGCCGACGCTGCCGCTGATGGTCGGGAACAGCTGCGCGCGGATGCTGTCGATCGTGGCGCGGGCCTGGCGGTAGTTGGCCTCGTACATTTTGACGTTCTGGTTCGAGATCGCGACCCGCGATTCCAGGTCGTTCAGGATGGGGTCGTCATAGATCCGCCACCAGGCATCTTTGGGCAGTTCCGCCATCGCGGGCTGCGCCTTCTCCCAGCCCGGGGCCGGGACCAGTTCCTTGAACCGGGCCGAGACCGGGGCCGTGGGGCGGTGGTAGGACGGGCCGACCATGCAGCCGGCCAGCAGCAGGGGGGACAGGACGACACCCAGCAGAAGGGCATGCCGGCGCGGCGCGGACGCGCCGGGGCGGGATTTGGGGGCGATCGGGCGGGAGGGCGGCAGGGACATCCGGGTCAGGCATCCTGTTGGGAAAGGGGGCCCCGCCGGCCCGTGAGGGCATTGGCCAGGGAACGATAACGGCGACGGCACCACTGGCCGAAGCGGTCGAGATACAGATAGACGACCGGGGTTGTGTAGAGCGTCAGCGCCTGGCTGACGACCAGGCCGCCGACGATGGCGATGCCGAGCGGGCGCCGCAGCTCCGAACCGTATCCCTGGCCCAGAATCAGCGGCAGGGCCCCCAGGGCGGCGGCCAGCGTCGTCATCATGATCGGCCGGAAGCGCAGCAGGCAGGCTGTGTGGATGGCCTGGGCCGCCGACAGGCCGTTGCGTTCGGCCTCGATCGCGAAATCGACCAGCATGATGGCGTTCTTCTTTACGATGCCGATCAGCAGGATCACCCCGATCATCGCGATCAGCGAGAAATCCTCGCCGGCCAGGTCCAGCGCCAGCAGGGCGCCGACGCCGGCCGAGGGCAGGGTGGAGAGGATGGTCAGCGGGTGGACATAGCTTTCGTAGAGGATGCCCAGGACCATGTAGACCGCCGCCAGCGCGGCCAGGATCAGCAGCGGCTCGTTATTGACCGATTTCTGGAGCTGGCCGGCATTGCCGGCGAAGCTGCCGTGGATGGTGGGGGGCACATGCAGGCGCACCATTTCGGCGCTGACGATCTGGGTCGCCTGTTGCAGGGGGACGCCCGTCGCGAGGTTGAAGGATACGGTTGCCGCGACCGACTGGCCCTGATGGTTGACCGACAGCGGTGTGAGCTGCGTCGCCACCGTGGAGACGATGCCGAGGGGGACCATCGTTTCCGCGTTGGTGGAGACCGCCGAGCCGTTGGAGGCGGAGGCGCCGCCGGCCAGGCTGTTGGCGATCTGGTTGCGGAAGGACTGGCTGCTGAGGCTGTTGGCCTGGCTGGTGGCGATGGAGGAGGCGGGGACGCGGATCGTGTTGGCCCGCGTTCCGCCGCCGGCGGAGCCGCCGGCGGTGCTGATCCAGGCCTGCTGGAGGCTGGCGGGGTCCTTCCAGAAACGCGGCTCGACCTCCATCACCACATGATACTGGTTGAGCGCGTTGTAGATGGTCGAGGCCGAGCGCTGGCCGTAGGCGTCGTACAGCGTGTTGGCCACCAGCTGCGGCGTGATGAGGGTGCGGGCCGAGGTCTCGCGGTCCAGGGCCACGTTGAGGGCCGAGCCGCCCTGCTGCACGTCGGACGAGACGTCGGTCAGTTCCGGATGTTTCTGGAGGGCCGAGACCAGCTTCGGCATCCAGGCATACAGCTCGGTCGGGGAATCGGATTGCAGCGTGTACTGGTAGGCGGCGTTGGACTGGCGCGCGCCCAGGCGCAGCGTGCCGGGGGCCATGGTGTAGAAATGCGCGCCCACCATGTTGCGCAGCCGCGCGCTGATGCGCGCGATGGTGGTGCTGGGCGGGCCCGCGCGCTGCGACTTGTCCTTGAGCACCACGAACATGTTGGCCTGGTTGGACGAGCCGCGCCCGCCGGTGAAGCCGGTGATGCTGACGACGTCGCGATCGGCCATCACGGCCTTCTGGACCTCGTCGATCTTGCCGACCAGGGCCTGGAACGAGATCGACTGGTCGCCTTGCAGGTGGCCCATCAGCATGCCGGTGTCGCTGTCGGGGAAGAAGCCCTTGGGCATGTGGATGAACAGCGCCACCATCAGCACGACCGTGCAGGGCAGGGACAGCAGGACCAGGCGCGGATGGGCCAGCGCCGCGTCCAGCGTGTAGCCGTAGCCGCGTTGCAGGCCGCCCAGCAGGCGTTCCAGCACCGCCGCCATGCGTGCCCAGAGGCGCCCCAGGGGGCCGGTGGCGGTGCAGGTCGCGTCGTGCGTCGGCAGGAACAGGGCCGCCATCATGGGCGTGAGGGTCAGCGACAGGACCATGGAGACGATGATCGTGATCGACATCGTCATCGCGAATTCGTGGAACAGCCGGCCCGCGACGCCGCCCAGCAGCAGGATCGGCAGGAAGACCGCGATCAGCGACATCGAGATCGAGAACACGGTGAACCCGACTTCCTGCGCGCCTTGCAGGGTGGCCTGGAGGCGGCCCATGCCGTCTTCGAGGTGGCGGCTGATATTCTCGATCACCACGATGGCGTCGTCGACGACGAAGCCGGTGGAGACCGTCAGGGCCATCAGCGACAGATTGTCCAGCGAGTAGCCCAGGAGCTGCATGGCGCCGAAGGTGGCGATGATCGATGTCGGCACCACGATGGCCGGGATCAGCGTCGTGCGGACCGAGCGGAGGAACACCAGCACCACCAGCACCACCAGCACCACCGAGATGATCAGCGTGTACTGGGTGTCGGCCAGGGCGGCGCGGATGGTGACGGAACGGTCCAGGATGGCGTGCAGCTCGACACTCGGCGGCAGGGCGGCGCGCAGGGCCGGGATTTCGGCGTTGATCTGGTCGATGGTGCGGATGACGTTGGCGCCGGACTGGGCGAAGATGATCGCCAGAACCGCCGGCTGGCGGTTGTAGTAGCCGGCATTGCGCAGATCCTCGACGCCGTCATTGACGGAGGCGACGTCGGCCAGGCGCACCGGCCGGCTGTTGTGATAGGCGATGACCAGGTCGCGATAGGCCTGGGCGTTGTGGGCCTGGTCGTTGGTGTCCAGCGTGTAGCGGCTGCCCTGCTGGTCGATGAAGCCCTTGGGGGTGTTGGCGTTGGCCGAGGCCAGGGCCGCGCGCACGTCCTCGAACCCGATCCCGAACTTGTAGAGCGGCAGGGGGTTCATCTCGACACGGACCGCGGGCAGCGAGCTGCCGCCGACCTCGACCTCGCCCACGCCGCGGATCTGCGACAGATGCTGTTGCAGGACGTTGGAGGTGAGGTCGTAGAGCTGCGACATCGTGCGCGTTTTCGATGTCAGCGCCAGGATCATGATCGGCGCGCCGTTGGGGTTGGCCTTGAAATAGCTGGGGTTCTGGCGCAGCGACGTGGGCAGGTCGGCGCGGGCGGCCTGCAACGCGGCCTCGACATCGCGGGCTGCGCCGTTGATGTCGCGGTTCAGGGCGAATTGCAGGGTGATGCGGACCTGGTTCTGCGTCGACTGGGACGTCATTTCGGTCAGGTCGGCGATCGCGCCCAGGCGCCGCTCCAGCGGAGCGGCGACCGAGCTTGCGATTTCCTCGGGCGATCCGCCGGCCTGCCGCGCCTGGACCTGGATCACCGGGAAATCGACGTTCGGCAGGTCCGCGACCGGCAGCGCCTGGTAGCCGATGATGCCGGCGATCAGCAATGCGATCGTCAGCAGCGTCGTCGCGACCGGTCGAAGAACGAAGAGCCGGACCGGATTCATGTCGCGGTCTGTTGCGGGGGCGGTACGTTACGCGTCGGGGAGCCGAAGCGGCGCCGCAGGTCCAGGCTGATCCGGTCCATCAGCAGGTAGATGACCGGGGTGGTGAACAGGGTCAGCAACTGGCTGAGCAGCAGGCCGCCGACGATGGCGATGCCCAGCGGGCGCCGCAGCTCCGACCCCGTGCCGGTGCCGATGACCATCGGCAGCGCGCCCAGCATGGCGGCCAGCGTCGTCATCAGGATCGGCCGGAAGCGCAGCAGGGCGGCGTGGTGGATGGCCTTCATCGGCGGCATGCCCTCGATCCGCTCGGCCTCCAGCGCGAAATCGATCATCATGATCGCGTTCTTCTTCACGATGCCGATCAGCAGGACCAGGCCGATGATGCCCATCACGCCCAGGCCGGCGCCGCTGAGTTGCAGGGCCAGCAGGGCGCCGACGCCCGCCGAGGGGAGGGTGGAGAGGATGGTGATGGGGTGGATGAAGCTCTCGTACAGGATGCCCAGCACGATATAGACCGCGACCAGGGCGGCCAGGACCAGCCACATCTCGTTGCCCAGGCTGTTGCGGAAGGCCGCCGCCGTGCCCTGGAAGGAGGTCTGGAAGCTGGCCGGCAGGTGCAGCGTGCTCTCGACCCGTTCGATCGCGTTCGTCGCCTCGCCCAGCGAATAGCCGGGGGAGACGTTGAAGGAGATCGTGGTGGCCGGGAACTGGCCGACATGGGTGATCAGCAGCGGCGCGGTGCCGCGCGTGACGGTGGTGACGGCGCGCATCGGGACCAGGCCCGAGGTCGGCGAGCGCGTCGGGCCCGAGGTGCTGCTGCCCGAATTGCCGCTGATGCCCGGGAGGTAGAGCTTGTCGAGCGACACCAGGTCCTTCTGGAAGGCGGGATCGGCCTCCAGGATCACGCGATACTGGTTCGACTGGGTGTAGATGGTCGAGATCTGGCGCTGGCCGAACGAATCGTACAGCACGTTGTCGATCGTCTGGGGGGTGATCGAGTATCGCGCGCCGGTGGTGCGGTCCAGCGTCACATGGGCCACCAGCCCTTCGGCCTGGAGGTCGGACGTGACGTCGGACAGGGCCGGTTCCTTGCGCAGGGCGGCGATGACCGTGGGCACCCAGGTGCGGAACTGGTCGTAATCGGGATTTTCCAGCAGGAACTGGTACTGGGTCGCGGACACCGTGGTGTCGAGCGACAGGTCCTGCACCGGCTGGAGATAGAGGCTGGCGCCGGGGATGTCGGCCACTTCCTGCTGGATGCGGGCCGAGATTTCGGCGGCGGTTTCGGACCGGTCGTCGTGCGGGCGGAGGTTGATGAGGAACCGGCCCTGGTTCAGCGTCACGTTCTGGCCGTCGACGCCGATGAAGGAGGACAGGCTGACCACGTCCTTGTCCTGCAGGATGCGGCGCCCCAGCTCCTGCTGGTGGGCCGCCATCGCGTCGAAGGACGTGGATTGCGCCATGACCGAGATGCCCTGGATCACCCCGGTATCCTGCACCGGGAAGAAGCCCTTGGGGATCGACCAGGCCAGCAGGCCGGTCAGGCCCAGCGTGGCGACGAAGATGGCCAGGGTCAGCTTCTGGTGGCGCAGGACGACCGTGAGCGCCCGGCCGTAGGCGGCGATTACGGATTCGGTCCAGCGCTCGACGGCGGCGGACCAGCCGCGCGCGTCGGGGCCGTGCGGGCGCTCGCTGAGCAGGCGGGCGCACATCATGGGCACCAGGGTCAGCGAGACCACCGCCGAGAGCACGATCGTGACCGACAGGGTGATGGCGAATTCGTGGAACAGGCGGCCGACCACGTCGCCCATGAACAGCAGCGGGATCAGCACCGCGATCAGCGAGACGGTCAGCGAGATGATGGTGAAGCCGATTTCGCCCGCGCCCTTGAGGGACGCCGTCATCCGGTCGTCGCCCATTTCGATGTAGCGGGCGATGTTCTCGATCATCACGATGGCGTCGTCGACAACGAAGCCGGTCGCGATAGTCAGGGACATCAGCGACAGATTGTCCAGCGAGAAGCCCATCAGGTACATGATCGCCAGCGTGCCGATGAGCGACAGGGGGACCGACAGGCTAGGGATGATCGTCGCGGGGACGTTGCGCAGGAAGACGAAGATGACCGCCACCACCAGCGCCATGGCCAGCACCAGCTCGAACTCCACATCGGCCACCGAGGCGCGGATGGTGGTCGTGCGGTCGGTCAGCGGGGTGATGGTGATGCCCGGCGGCAGCGCCTGGCGCAGTTGCGGCAGGGCGTATTTGATGTTGTCGACCACCGAGATGACGTTGGCGCCGGGCTGGCGCTGCACGTTGAGGATCAGGGCCGGCGTGGTGTTGGACCAGGCGGCGAGCTGGGTGTTCTCGGGGCCCTGGACGACGGTGGCGACGTCGCGGATGCGGATCGGGCCGCTGTTCTGGTAGGCGATGACCTGGTTGAGCAGCTGGTCGGTGCTGACGATCTGGCCGTCGACCCGCAGGGTGGAGGCGCGCTGCGCGCCGTCGAACGTGCCGGTGGGCGAGTTGATGTTGACGTTGCCGATGGTGGTGCGCAGCGTGTCCATGTCCAGGCCGAACGAGGTCAGCTTGGGGACGTTGACGCGCACGCGGATGGCCTTGCGGTTGCCGCCCGACAGGGTGACCAGGCCCACGCCCGAGATCTGGCTGATCTTCTGCGCCAGGCGGGTGTAGACGTAATCCTCGACCTCGGTCAGCGGCATCGTCTTCGAGGTGATGCCCAGGGTGAGGACCGGGGTGTCGGCCGGGTTGACCTTGGCGTAGATCGGGGGGGCCGGCAGGTCGGTGGGCAGGAGCATCTGCGCCTGGTTGATCGACGCCTGGACTTCCTGCTCCGCCACGTCCATCGACATGGTCAGCCCGAACCGCAGCGTGACGATCGAGGCGCCGCCGGAGGATTGCGACGTCATCTGGTCCAGGCCCGGCATCTGGCCGAACTGGGTTTCCAGCGGCGCGGTGACGGACGTGGCCATGACGTCGGGCCCGGCGCCGGGATAGAAGGTCTGGACTGTGATGGTCGGGTATTCGACCTGCGGCAGCGCCGAGACCGGCAGGAAATGATAGCCCAGCAGGCCCGCCAGCATGATGGCGAGCATCAGCAGCGTGGTGGCGACCGGGCGTTCGATAAACAGGCGGGACGGATTCACGCACGGCTCTCCGGCTGAAGGCGACGGATCGGATGTCGGGCCGGGATCATTGCTGGGGCTGCCCGCCGGATGTGCCCGAGGTGCCGCCCGCCGGGCTGTCGGTCGTGCCGCCGGTCGCGCTGCCGGTCATGTCGCCCTGGCTGGCCGCGCGGTGGCGATGGCGGCCCTGCCCCGTGGGGGTGGCGGCGTTACCGGCCGGGGCGGCCGTGGCGTCGGTCGCGGTCGGGATCGTGACCTTGGCGCCGGCATGCAGGTGGTCGGTGCCGTCGGTCACGACCGATTCATTTTCCTTCAGCCCCGTTGTGACCACCACGCTGTCGCCGTGCGTGGTGCCGGTCTTGATGTCGCGGACCTCGACCGTGCTGTCGGGCTTGACGACGTAGACGAACGAGCCGTTGGGCCCGGTCTGGACGGCGTTGGTGGGGATCAGCAGCACGCCGTGCTCGGTATTGACCAGCAGATGGGCGTTGACGAACTGGTTGGGGAACAGGGTTTCGTCCTGGTTCGGGAAGATCGAGCGCATCTTGACCGTGCCGGTCGCGGTGTCGATCTGGCTGTCCAGCACGCTGACGGCACCGTCGGCGAGCTTGCGCGTGTTGGTGCTGTCCCAGGCTTCGACCGGCAGGGAGACGCCGGTGTGCAGGCGCTCGGCCACCCGGCCCAGTTCGGTCTCGGGCAGGGTGAAGATGACCGAGATCGGCTGCATCTGGGTCAGGATTACCAGGCCGTTGGTCTGGCCGGCGGTGATGTAGTTGCCCATGTCGACCTGGCGGATGCCGACGCGGCCGTCCACCGGGGCGATGACGTGGCAATAGATGATCTGGAGCTTCTCGTTGTCGACCTGGGCCTGGTCGACCTTTACGGTGCCTTCGAGCTGCGCGACCTTGTATTGCTGGTCGACGGCGGTCTGGGCCGCGATGCTGTTCTGGTTCATCAGGCGCTGGTAGCGGGCATTGTCCACCCGTGCCTGCTGCAACTGCGCGATGTCGGAGGCGAGCTGGCCCTGGTACTGGGCCAGCAGGACCTCGTAGGGCCTGGTGTCGATCAGTGCCAGGAGGTCGCCCTTCTTGACGTGCTGGCCCTCGGTGAACAGGACCTGCATCAGGTAGCCGTCGACGCGGGACTGGACCGTGACGTTGGTGATCGGGATCACGGTGCCCAGTTCGGTTAGTTCGACCGGCATGTCGCCCTTGTGCACGGTGGCGACCGCGACCGGCTGGACATCCGCCGCCATCTGGGCGTGGCGCGCGCTGCTGCCGCCATGGCCGTGGGGCCGGAGGAAGGCCACCGCGATCACGGCGGCGCCGACGAGCGCCGTGCCCCATAGCAGGAGGCGGCGGCGCGATTTCTTCCCGGCGCTGCCCTGCCGGCCGGGCCCTGTCGATTGATGAGCGGGCACGTCGGACGGGTCCAGAGTCGGTTTGTCCATGGTCGTCAGGTCTTCCTCAATCCAATGACGTCGGGCACGCCCGGGCGTGCGGTTTTGTTGGGGGCAGTGTTAGCAGCTAAGCGAAAAAAAGATGCCTAAATCCTTGCTTAGGAAACCGTCTAGAAATGTAACAAATTTCGGCGCTCGCCAACTGTCCGCCGTGCGTTTTCGGCCGGTAGCGGGATCGGGGCGGCCACGATAGCGTGCCATGCGGGCCGGACGATCCGGCCCTGCCCGGGGGCGGGACGCGCAACCGGGGTGCATTCGATCCGTTTCCACAGGATCGGCCCCGTTCGGGGCCGGCCTGTCTGGAGGAGTAAAAGGCATGACGGAATCCGGTAACGAAACGTTTGTCGAAAAGGCAAAGGGCACCATCGAGGAGGGAACCGGCCGCCTGAAGGACGCGGCGGGGGGCCTGACCGGCGATCTGGGCCTGCAGGCCGAAGGCAAGGTCGATCAATTGAGCGGCATGGCGCGCCGGGAATTCGCCGAGCTGTACGAGGAGAGCGAAGGCAAGGTCGAGAAGGCGGTGCTGTTCGTCCAGGACCGGCCGCTGCTGTCGGTGGCGATCGCGGCCGTGGTCGGACTTGTGGCCGGGCTGATCCTGCTGCCGCGGCGGGCGTCGAAGGGCTGAAATCGCCCCGGGCCGAGTCCCTGGCGGGAGGTATTTTTTCCGTTTGAAAGGACTCGGCATGGAATCAGCATCTTGCGCAACATGACGTAAAGATGGTTTCCATCCCTTCAGGACGTGATTCGGTGTGCGAATCGGGCGACAGGCGCCCGGCTCGGCCCGGTTCGGGATGGGGTGGATGCCGGATTACACGCGCGAGGCGCAGCATGGCGGACGGGTCGCCGGGGTGGATGAAGTGGGCCGTGGCCCGCTGGCGGGCCCGGTCGTGGCGGCCGCGGTGATCTTCGACGGCGGCGTGCCGGACCAGCTGGCCACCCTGCTGGACGATTCGAAGAAGCTGTCGGCCGTGGCGCGGCGGCGGGCCTATGCCGCGCTGCGCGGCGCCCGGGGCGTGCATGTGGCGGTTGCCGCTGCCTCGGTCGCCGAAATCGCGCGCCTGAACATTCTGCATGCCGCCTTTCTGGCGATGCGGCGCGCCGTCGCGCGCCTGCCGGTGCGGCCGGACCTGGTGCTGGTGGATGGAAATGCCGCCCCCGATTTCGGCTGCCGGACGGAGTGCGTCGTGGGCGGGGACGGGGAGAGCCTGTCGATCGCGGCGGCGTCGATCGTGGCCAAGGTGGTGCGCGACCGGCTGATGGAACGGCTGGCCGTGCGCTGGCCCGCCTATGGCTGGGAGCGCAATGCCGGCTATGGCACTGCCCAGCATCGGGCTGCGCTGTGCGATGTCGGCACCACGCCGCATCATCGCGCGGCCTTCGGCTTGGTCCGGCAATTGTCGCTGGGCCTGCCCGCCGACGGCAGCCCGGCCGCCTGGGGCGTGTCATGAGCGGCGCCGTGATGATGGAACTGCCCCTGGACCAGATCCTGCGCGGCGATTGCATCGAGCTGATGCAGACCCTGCCGAGCGGGTCGATCGACTGTATCTTCGCCGATCCGCCCTACAACCTCCAGTTGCGCGGAGAGCTGCGCCGCCCCGACGACAGTATCGTGGACGGGGTGGACGATGACTGGGACAAGTTCAGCGACCTGGCGGAATATGACCGGTTTACCCGGGCCTGGCTGGGCGAGGCCCGCCGGCTGCTGCGCAAGGACGGCACGATCTGGGTGATCGGGTCGTATCACAATATCTTCCGGATCGGCGCGATCCTGCAGGATCTGGGGTTCTGGATCCTGAACGACGTGATCTGGCGCAAGTCGAACCCGATGCCGAACTTCCGGGGGCGGCGTTTCACCAATGCCCATGAGACGCTGATCTGGGCGGCGCGGGGCGCCGACAGCCGCTATCGCTTCAACTACCAGGCGATGAAGGCGCTGAACGACGATGTGCAGATGCGCTCGGACTGGTACCTGCCGCTGTGCACCGGGGGCGAGCGGCTGCGCAATGCCCATGGGCTGAAGCTGCATCCGACCCAGAAGCCCGAAAGCCTGCTGCACCGGGTGCTGGTGGCCT
The DNA here is from genome assembly GCF_014174275.1 of Gluconacetobacter takamatsuzukensis. Classification (GTDB taxonomy): domain Bacteria; phylum Pseudomonadota; class Alphaproteobacteria; order Acetobacterales; family Acetobacteraceae; genus Gluconacetobacter; species Gluconacetobacter takamatsuzukensis. The sequence goes on from NZ_JABEQK010000001.1 coordinate 304,833, forward strand.
CGACCAACGTCGACGACATCATCCTCGACCCGTTTGCCGGCACCGGCACGACGACGGCGATGGCGCGGCGGCTGCGCCGGCGCTTTATCGGGATCGAGCGCCATCCGGACTATGCCGAAGCCGCGATCGGCCGGGCCCGGCGCGAGCGCCCCGTGCCGCTGGACAGCGTGCTGACCACGCCCGCCCGGCGCGAGGCCCCGCGCGTGCCCTTCGGCAGCCTGGTCGAACGGGGCCTGCTGCCGGCCGGAACGATGGTGTACGACCGGCATCAGCGCGTATCGGCCACCGTCGCGCCCGACGGCACGCTTGTCAGCGGCACGCAGCGCGGGTCGATCCACAAGCTGGGGGCGCTGCTGACCAATGCCCCGTCCTGCAATGGCTGGACGTTCTGGCACCTGATGCGCGACGGGCAGATGATTCCGCTGGATACGCTGCGGAGCGAGGTCCTGTCGCAGGACAGTTCGGCGAGCTGACCGTTACCGGGGCTCTGCCCTGGACCCGGCGGGGCCTGAGGCCCTGCGCCCCGATTATTCGATCCCGATTATTCGATAACGACTGGGGTCTTCGGTGGAAGGCTGCCCTTGAGGGGTCAGCCGCCGCCGAAGCCGAGGAAGCCGATTTCGGGCCGGGGGGTGCCGTTGTCGCGCGGCGCGGTGCGGCTGGTTGCCATCATCACGCCCGAGCGGGACCCGTGGCTGGTGCCGTCGATGGTCAGGTGGCCGCTGCCGTCATGCATCGTGATGCCGGAATGGGTGGTCGAGGCCGCGATCACGTGCTCGTCGTCCAGCGTGCGGAGCGACAGCAGCAGGAAGGTGATGTCGTTGCGGTTGAGGTCGATCGCCATGTCCAGTGGCGTCTGGCCGAGGACGTTATGGCCTTCCATGTCCGCGCCACGGTTCAGGGCTTCCTTGGCCGCGCCGAGGCTGCCGCGATTGATGGCGTCGAACAGGGCGGCGGTCGGGTTCAGGTCGCTGTTGGCGTGGCCGCTGACTTCCTCGTTCGCCTCGGCGCCCGGCAGGGCGGCCGGGGGGGCGGAGGCGCGGGCGGCGCGCCGGGCCTCGGCCTGCTTTGCCGCGTCGGCGGCTTCGGCTTCGGCTTCGTCGTCATCGGACTGGGCATAGGCGAAATGCATCGGGGCCATGATGACCGCGCTGCCCGTGAGCAGCGCGAGAAAGAGAAGGCGGATACCTGTTCTGACAATCATTGCTCGTCTCAGTAACATTCGTCTCGATGACAGGCGCGACCTGTTCGGGGCGGATGCGGGCCGCCCGAGATGGACCGGCCTGCCGGACGCGTACCCGGCCTGCTTTCATAATCCAGATCAGGCCGCGATGCGATGGAAATCGCAGGATCGTGAGTCGTGGTGCCGTCCGCCTGTCTTCCGGGGCTTCTGGAGCCGCCTCTCAGCGGCCTTCGCGCCACCAGCCGGCCAGCAGCAACGCGGTGGCCAGCGCCAGGACCAGCCATGCCGGCAGGAGGGGGCTGGCGGTGCGGCCGGTGACGAGGCGGGCGTCGCGCTGCGGAAAGCCCATCCAGTCCGGCCCTGCCGTGCGGCCCGCGGCCGGGGCGTGCAGCGTGGGCAGGTGGGGGTTGGCCGGATCGTCGCCCAGCCAGTACACGCCGCCGCCCGCCTGGCCGGCGAGGGGCGCCGTGACCGTGGCCGTGGCGCGCAGGTCGGACCATTCCAGCGGGTCGTCCTGCACCGGGGCGGCGAAGGCGCGATGCGTGCCGTCATCGGCCATCCAGATGCCCTGCTGGCCGGCCGGTGCCTCGGCCTGGGACAGGCCGATGCCGGTGGCATGCAGCGGCACCTGGCGGGTGGTGCCGTCGGGCGCGGTGATCGTGACCGCGCGGGGGGCGACGGGGGCGGCGGTGCGGCGGGTCACGACGATGCGGCCGTCGGCGATGGTGGCCGTAAGCTGTTCCTCTTCCAGCTCCGGCTCCTTCATCAGCCAGTGCGAGACGTGGCGCAGCAGTTCGGATTGCGGGCCGCCGCCGCCCTCGCCGTGCGACCACAGCCAGATCTGGTCGGACAGCAGGAAGGCGACCCGGCCCCGGTCCACCCGGTCCAGCACCAGCAGCGGGGTGTGGGCCGGGCCGTCCATCAGCACCTGGCCGTGGACGGAATCGGTCCGCAGGACGCGGTACCACGGGCCCCATTCGGCATCGTGCCCGTCGGGGGCGCTGCCGGCGCCGGGCAGGCCCGCCGTGACGGGGTGGCGGTGGCCGTCGGCCGTGAGCGTGGGGCGGAAACGCTGCTCGACCAGCCCGCCTTCGACCGGGACGTGGGCAGGCAGGATGTCGCCCAGCGGCGTATCCTGCAACGAACCCGCACCCAGGAATTCCGGGCCGCCGATCAGCAGCAGGCCGCCGCCGTCGCGCACATACTGGGCGATGTTCTCGAGATAGGCGCGCGGCAGGATGGCGCGGTTCTCGAACCCGTCCAGGATGATCAGGTCGAACTGGCTGATCTTTTCCTGGAACAGTTCGCGCACCGGGAAGGCGATCAGCGCCAGGTCGGACAGCGGCGTGCCGTCATCCTTGTCGGGCGGCCGCAGGATGGTGAAATGCACGAGATCGACCGAGGGGTCGGCCTTGAGCAGCCGGCGCCAGACGCGCTCGCCCTGGTTGGGGGTGCCCGAGACCAGCAGCACGCGCAGCCGGTCGCGCACCCCGTTGATCCGCACCACGTCCTGGTTGTTGACGGTCGAGACCTCGCCCTCGAGGGGGGAGACCGACAGGCCGACCAGCATCGGGCCGGGGTGGGTGACGGGCAGGGTGATGTCCTGCGGCTGCCCGACGCGGACGGTCTTGCGTAGCGGGGGCTCGCCGCCGCGATCGAGTTGCAGCGCGACCTCGGCGCCGTTGTCGGGGTGGGGGCCGAGATCGTCGACCTGCACCCTGAGCGTCGCGGTCTGGCCGACGATGGCATAGGGCGGGGCCTGGAGGATGCGCAGCCGGCGGTCGGTTTCCTCGCCTTTTGCCGTCAGCAGCACGTGCAGCGGCAGGGTGGTGTGGCGGCCGCCGGCATCGGCGGGGCGCAGATGCTCGGGCACCTGCGGCGGGGTGTCGTGGACCTGGCCGTCGGTCAGCAGGATGGCGCCGGCCAGCCGGGCCGGGGGAATGTCGGCCGCCGCCTGGTCGAGCGCCGCGAAGAGGCGGGTGCCCTGGCCGTGCCCGTCGCGCACGGTGACGGTGCGCAGCGTCAGGCCCGGTATGTGCGCGGCCTCGGCTTGCAGGCGCTCCGCCGCCTGATGGGCGACGGCCGCGCGCTGGCCCACGCCCATGGAAGCGGACTGGTCGACGACCAGGATGGCGGTTTCGGGCAGGGCCTGCCCCGTTTCGCTGATGCGTTCGGGGCCGGACAGCCACAGCAGGACGATGGCCGCCGCCGCCGCGCGCCACAGCGTGCCGCGCGCCCGGCGCAGCAGCCCGGCCAGCAGGACGAGCGCGGCCAGGAGCGCCAGCGTGTAGAGCAGCCACGGGGGGAGCAGCGGCGAGAACGACACGATGTGCCGCAGGGTGGTCAGGTCCGGCATGGTCATTCCCCCAGCCGCCGCAGCAGGGCGGGGACATGGACCTGATCCGCCTTGTAATTGCCCGTGAGGGCGTAGAGCACCGCGTTGACGCCGAACCGATAGGCGGTGACGCGCTGGGCGGCGCCGTCCGGCACCGTGGCATAGGGTGTGTCGCCCTGGGCGTCGACGGCCCAGGCATGGGCCCAGTCGCTGGAACCGATGATGACCGGGCTGACGCCGTCATTCGCGCTGTCGCCCTCGCGCGCCACCCAGACCGGCAGCCCGTCATAGCGGCCGGGGAAGCTGTGCAGCAGGTAGAAGGTATGGGCCAGTACGTGCCGGTCGGTCAGCCGGGTAAGGGGGGGGACATCCAGCCCCCTGGTCATGCGCCGCAGGGCCGCCGCCGTGCCGGGGGCCTGGGCGGCGAAGCCGGCGCCCTGGGCGGTGTCGGTGCCGGGGGCGGCGGGATCGACGCCCTGGCTGTCGATCAGCAGGATGCCGCCATGGCGCATATAGGCGTTGAGCGCCGCCGTGCGGGCCGGGTCGATTGTCGCGTCGGCCGCGACCGGCCAGTAGAGCATCGGGTAATAGGATAGGTCGTCGCGGTCCGGCACCACGCCGTCCGGGTGGCCCAGCACGGCCGAGGTGCGGGCGTTGGTGTAATCGGACAGGCCTTGCAGCCCCTCGCGCGAGACGGCGTCGATATCGGCATGGCCGGTCAGGATATAGCCCAGCCGGGTTTCCAGCGCCGCGCCGGGCACGCCGTCGGGCGCGGGCTGGGCATGGGTGGGCGAAGACAGGGTGGCCAGCAGCATCGCGCCGACCAGCGCCCCGGCCCGCCGGCCCGACAGGAGGCCGGCCCGCAGCAGCAGCGTCAGCACCGCGTCCAGCGCCAGCAGCAGCAGGGCGGCGGCGACCAGCCAGGGGCCCAGCGCGCGGTCGCGGGACTGGCCGCCCAGCGTGACTTCGTGGCCGATCGTGGACTGGGGGGCGAGCGGGCCGATGGCGTCGCCCAGGTTCAGGGCCCGTCGGCTGGCGCGGGGGCCGTACAGGCCCGGCGGGTGGGCGGCGGAGGCCGGGGTGGTGCCGAATGCGTCGGCCGGCAGGGCCCGCGCCGCCGGTGGAGGCGGGGCGAGGGCGCCGTCGGCGTCGAGTGTCATGTACGGAGCCAGCAGGCTGTGGTCGGCCGGGGCGTCGACGCCGACCGAGCGTTCGGCCAGCCGGCGCAGCATGTCCACGAACAGGCCCGAGAGCGGCAGGTTGGACCATTCGGCCGTGCTGGTGACATGGAACAGCACGATTTCGCCCGCGCCGAGGGCGGCGTGGGTGACGAGCGGCGTGCCGTCGGTCAGGCGCGCCCAGCTATAGGTGGCCAGGTCGGCCGCCGGGCGGGCCAGGACCTGTCGCGACACGGTGACGTCGGTGGGGACCGCCAGCCCGTGGAACGGCGAATCGTCGGGGAAGGGGGCCAGATGTTCCGGCTTGCCCCAGGACATCGCGCCGCCGAGCTGGCGCTCGCCCGCCATCAGCGGGACGGGGAGCAGGGTGTCGGGCAGCGGGGGGGACGAGGGAGCGCCCGCATCCGCGCTGTTGTCGGGGGCGGTGGGGTCGTGGTCGGGGCTGCCGTTGAGCAGCGGGCCGGCGAAGCGAATCAGCATGCCGCCCTTGCGCACCCAGTCGGTGACGGCGCGGCGCGTATCCGGGCTGCCCAGCGCGCCGTCGGGCGCGATCAGGATCGAGAGCGGGCGGGCCAGCAGGTTGGCGGCCGGGCCCTCGCGCAGTTCGGCGGTGGGGGAGAGGGCGCGGCGGAGATAGAACAGCGTGCCGACCAGCGGGGTGTCGGTGCCCGCGACGCCGATCAGCCCCACCGGGCGGCGGCGGTCGCCCTCGTCGAGCAGGCGCACGCCCGCCGGGCCGGGCATGTCGCGCAGGACCAGCCGGCCGATCCGGTTGCGCAGTTCGGCAGGCAGGGTCACGGCGGCCGTTCCCTGGCGGGCGTCGGCCGCCACGGGTACCGGCACCAGCGAGAGCACGCCGCCATCGGTGGCTTCGGCCCGTACCGTGAACTGGCGCGGATGGGGGGTGGGCAGCGTGCCGACGGCGACGTGGAGCTGCTGGTCGCCGGTGGGGGGAGCGGGCGTGAGGGCCGCGACCGTTGCCTCGCGGTCGATGAGGGTCCGGACCGGGCCGAGCGTGGCCAGCGCGGCGGCGAAGGCCGGGTCGTCGGAGGCTGCCAGCCCGTCGGAGACATAGGCGATTTGCCCGTGCCATCCGCTGGAGGCCAGGTCGCGCAGGGCCTGTGCGGCGGCGGCGCGGTCGGTCGGCCAGGGCATGGGGCGGGTGGAATCCAGCATGCCGCGCAGCAGGGAGGGTGGGGTCGGGGCGCCCACGGACGGGGCCTCGCCGGCCGGTCCGGGCGCGGTCGTCAGCAGGCGCACCGGATGGGTCGTGCGGTCCAGCAGGGCATCGACGGCCGCCAGCCGGCGCGACCAGTCGGGCACGGCGGCCCAGCCATTGTCGAGGACCACCGTCAGCTCGGCATCCTGGCCGGGCGTGGATTGGCCCGTGCGGTCCTGTCGCAGCACCGGGCCGGCCAGGCCGACGATCAGCGCCCCCAGGGCCGCGCAGCGCAGCAGCAGCAGCCAGAGCGGGGCGGTGGCGGCCTGCGTGACCCGGGCCCGCAGGCCGCGCAGCAGCATGATGGCGGGAAAGGCGCGGCGCTGGGGCGGCGGCGGCAGGGTGCGCAGCAGCAGCCACAGCACCGGCAGGATGGCCAGCGCCGCCAGCAGCCAGGGAAGCTGGAAGATCATGGGCGCTCTCCCCGCCCCGACAGGGCGGCGTGCAGGGCCAGCAGGGCTTCTTCCGGCCGCTGGTCGGTCGCGTGGCGGAGCAGGAGGTGGCCGTTGGCGCGGCACAGATCGGCCAGGTCTGCCTGGTGGCCGGCATAGGCCGCCCGATAGGCGCCGCGTATCTGCTCGACCCCGGAGAGGGTCAGCGGGTCCTCGCCTTCCAGGCCCGCGAAGCGGACATGGCCTTCATAGGGCAGTTCGGCCTCCGCCGGGTCGTTGACCAGCAGGAGCATGGCGTGGGCCGGGCGGGCGGTCAGGCCGCGCAGCAGCGCCGCCATGGCGGGCAGGCCGCACAGCCCGTCGCCGATCAGGACCACCCGCGCGTGGCGGGGCACCTGCTGGGGGTGCGGCAGGCCGGTATCTTCCGGGTCCTGCGCCATGCTGCGCATCAGCGCAACGGCCAGCCGGTCCAGCGCCGCGCGGCCGCCGGGGGGGATGTCGACCGGTTCGTCCGGGGTGAGCAGGCGCACCCGTTCGCCCTGGCGCAGCAGCAGGGCGCCCAGGGCCAGGGTCAGGAGGAGGGCGCAATCCGATTTCAGCGGCAGGGCCTGGGTGGAGCGCCAGCGCATCGATGCGCTGGGGTCGCACCACAGGCAGACAGTCTGCGCGGCCTCGGCCTCGGTCTCGCGGACATAGGCGCGGCTGCTGCGGGCGGATTGGCGCCAGTCGATGCGCGTGACCGGCTCGCCGGGCTGGGCGGGGCGGAACTGCCAGAAATCCTCGCCCGGGCCGGCCTGGCGGCGCCCATGGTGGCCGGCGGCGACCGTCGCGGCGATGCGCTGGGCCGACAGGATCAGCGACGGCATGCGCGCGGCTAGGTTTTCCGCCGCCGCCAGGGGGATGGCGGCCGGGTTCATGCCCGAATCGGGTGTATCCGCCGACGAGGGGACGTGCCGCGCCAGCGCGCGGCGCAGGAACGCGGCCGCGCGGCCGGGCAGGGAGGGAGACCGCGTCATCGCGACGGTCAGTCCAGCGTGCGGAGCAGGCCGTCGATCAGGTCCGGCAGGCGCCGGTTCTCGGCCCGGGCGGTGAAGGTCAGGGCCATGCGATGCGCCAGCACCGGCTGCGCCAGGGCCGCGATGTCGTCGATGCTGGGCGACAGGCGGCCGTCGAGCAGCGCGCGGGCGCGGGTGGCCAGCATTAGCGCCTGCGCGGCGCGGGGGCCGGGGCCCCAGGCCACGGAGTCGCGGATGGTGGGGTCCTGCGTCGTTTCCGGCCGGGCGGCGCGGACCAGCCGCACGATGGCGTCCACGACCCGGTCGCCGACCGGCAGGGCACGGACTAGGCGCTGGGCCTCGGTCAGGTCGCGGTCGGTCAGTACCGGGCGCGGTACGATGTCCTGGCTACCGGTGGTGGCCAGCAGCATCGCGCGTTCCGCGGCCTCGTCGGGGAAGCCCAGGGGGATCTGGAGCATGAAACGGTCGAGCTGGGCCTCGGGCAGCGGGTAGGTGCCCTCCTGCTCGATCGGGTTCTGGGTGGCGAGGACGTGGAACGGGTGCGGCAGCCTGTGGTCGGTGCCGGCGATGGCCACCCGGTGTTCCTGCATGGCCTGCAGCAGGGCCGACTGGGTGCGGGGGCTGGCGCGGTTGATTTCGTCGGCCATCAGCAACTGGCAGAAGACCGGGCCGGGGACGAAGCGGAAGCTGCGGCGGCCGTGCTCGTCCTCATCCAGAATCTCGCTGCCGGTGATGTCGGACGGCATCAGGTCCGGGGTGAACTGCACGCGCCGCGCCTCCAGGCCCAGCACCGTTCCCAATGTCGTGACCAGCAGGGTCTTGCCCAGGCCCGGCGCGCCGACCAGCAGCGTGTGGCCGCCGGCCAGGATGCTGGTCAGCGTCTGGTCGATGACCGTGCGCTGGCCATGGATGACGCGGCCGATTTCGGCCCGTGCGGCCTGGAGAAGCCCGCCCAGGCGCTCGGCCTGCGCCAGGTCGGCGGCGGCGGTCGCGGCCGCGAAGGGAGGCAGGCCCGGCGCGGTGCCGGAGGCGGGGGGCAGGGCGTCCGATATCGTCATGCGCTCAATCTGACAGGTCTGGGGGTTTCATCAAGTCGGGGATGATCCCTATATCGGGGGTCGGATGATTCAACAGGCGTGGGTTATGCAGTTGGCTGACGATCTGAACAGGAACGCCGTCTCGGCTTTCGACGGCGCCCAATGCTCCTCCCGGCCTGCCATGCCTTCCGCGTCGTCGTCATGCGGGGCGTTGCCGTTCCGCATCCAGCGCGACGGGACGTGGCTTTATCGCGGCACGCCGATCCGTCGCAAGCCGATGGTCTGCCTGTTCGCGTCGGTGCTGACGCGGGATGCCGAGGGGACGTACTGGCTGCAGACGCCGACCGAGCGCGGCACGATCGAGGTCGAGGACGCGCCGTTCGTGGCGATGGAGCTGCATTGGAGCGGCTGCGGGCGCGATCAGGTCCTGTCCTTTCGCACGAATGTGGATCTGGTGGTGTGCGCGGGGCCGGACCATGCGATCCAGGCCGAATGGGATGTTCCCTGCGAGGAATGCGGCACCGGCCCTGTTCCCTATCTGCATGTGCGCGACGGCGCCGGGGCGTATCCGATCCAGGCCCGGATTGCCCGTGCGGTCTATTACGAACTGGCGGCCCTTGCGGTTCCCGGCACTTGTCGCGGGGTGCCGTGCCTGGGCGTGTGGAGCCAGAACGTCTTTTTCCCGCTCTCGTGCCTGCCGGCGGGGGACGGGCGCTGAATCCGGGCGACGGCCCGGCCGGCGAACTGGCGGACCGGCTGGCGGCGCTGCCGCCGGATGTGCGGTGTGGGCTGGCGCGGCTGTGGGCGCTGCTGCCGGATGCGCGGCTGGTCGGCGGGGTGGTGCGCGACCTGCTGGCCGGACGGGCGGTGGCCGACATCGACATGGCCACGCCGGAACCGCCCGAGCGCGTGCAGGCGATTCTGGCGGCGGCCGGGGTCAAGGTCGTGGCCACGGGGCTGGCCCACGGCACGGTGACGGCGGTGATCGACGGCCGCCCCTACGAGATCACGACCCTGCGGCGGGACGAGCGGACCGACGGGCGGCATGCGGTGGTGGCCTGGACCGCCGACTGGCAAGAGGATGCGGCGCGACGGGATTTCACGATCAACGCAATGTCCTGCGACCGGGACGGGGTAGTGCACGATTATTTCGGCGGCCGGGTGGATCTGGCGGCCGGACGGGTGCGCTTTGTCGGCGACGCGTCGGCGCGCATTCGCGAGGATGCGCTGCGGGTGCTGCGTTTCTTCCGCTTCCATGCCCGCTATGGGCGGGGCGTGCCCGATGCGGCGGCGATGGCGGCGATCGGGGCGTGTCGGGACGGGCTGGCCCGGCTTTCGGCCGAGCGGGTGTGGTCGGAATTGCGGCGCATCCTCGCCGGGCCGGCGGTGGTGGCGACGCTGGCGCTGATGGACGAATCCGGGGTGCTGGCCTGTCTGCTGCCGGAGGGCTGCGACCTGCCGGCGCTGGAGCGGCTGATCGCGACCGGGGCGCCGGACGATCCGGTGCTGCGTCTGGCGGTGCTGGCGCGGGCGGCGCCGGACATGCTGGCGGGCCGGCTGCGGCTGTCGCGGGCCGAGACGGCGGCGCTGGCGGCGGTCCGGTCGGGGGCGCCGCCCGATCCGGCGATGGATGAGGACGGGCGCCGGCGCCTGCTGGCGGACGAGCCGGCGCAGGCCCTGGTCGGGCGGAGCTGGCGGCTTCAGGCGGAGCGGCTGGGGGCGCGGTCGGCGGCATGGGACGCGTTGCGGGCCGACCTGCTGGCGCGGGCGCGGCCGGTGTTTCCGCTTGCCGGGCGGGACCTGGTGGAGGCCGGGATGACGCCCGGCCCGCAGGTGGGGCAGGTGCTGGCGCAGGTGCGCGGCTGGTGGCACGCGGGCGGGTGCCGGGCCGGGCGGCGGGAGTGCCTGGCGTATCTGGAGCGGCTGGTGGCCGCCGGGCCTGCTGCCTGACGGGCGGCGTTGCTTTCCTTGTTAACCCCGGCTTGTTAAAGGGCTGCATGAACGTCGTTTCGTCCCGGACCCCGGTTTCTTCCCCGCCTGTGCCGCCGCCGGGCCGGCCGGCGGGTGCCGATGCGCGCGAGCGGGGCATGGATCTGCTGCGGCGCGTGTGGCGCGAGGATGTGCGCCGCCATCGCGCCCGGATCGCGGCGGTGATCGGGCTGACCATCCTGATGGCGTCGCTGACCGGCCTGTATCCGCTGGTCATCCAGCGGGCGCTGGACATGTTCGCTGACCATGATCCGCGCATTCTCTACCAGGTGCCGGCGCTGGTGATCCTGATCACGACCGCCAAGGCGCTGTCGCAATACGGCCAGACCGTTGCGGTGCAGAACCTGGTGCTGGTGGTGATTCGCGGGTTGCAGGAGCGGATGTTCGCTCATCTGCTGCATGCCGACATCGCGCGGGTGGAGCGCGAGGCGCCGGCGCAGCTTGCGGCCCGCTTTACCACCGATGCGGTCTCGATCCGCGAGGCGATGATCCGGGTCGTCAATTCGCTGGGCGATGTCGTCACCGTCGCGGGGCTGGTGGTGTCCATGTTCTACATGGACTGGGAGCTGAGCCTGATCGCGGCCGTGCTGTATCCGATCGCGGCGGTGCCGATCCAGCGCCTGGGCAAGAAGGTGCGGCGGGCCTCGGGCGGCATGCAGGAGCGGATGGGCGAGACCTCGGCGCTGCTGACCGAGAGCTTTTCCCAGGCGCGTACCGTGCGCGTCTATCGGCTGGAGCAGGCCGAGGCGAAGCGGGTCGACCATGCGTTCGACCAGTTGCATGCCGCACTCCTGCGCATTGCCCGGGGACGGGCGCGGGTCGATCCGGTGCTGGAGGTGCTGGGTGGGGCTGCCGTGGCGGCCGTGCTGGGCTTTGCCGGATGGCGCGCGGCGCTGGGCGGGGCGACGCTGGGGGATTTTTCCGGCTTCGTGGCGGCGCTGCTGCTGGCGTCGCGGCCGCTGCGGGCGCTGGGATCGCTGAATGCCGCGATGCAGGAAGGTTTTGCCGGGCTGGAGCGGATCTTTGCCGTGATCGACGAGCCGGCCGATATCGTGGAGGCCCCCGATGCCCGGCCGCTGCCCGGGGGCAACGGGCATCTGCGCTTCGAGGGGGCGTCGTTCGTCTATCCCGATGGGCGGGTGGGGCTGGACGGGCTGACGTTCGAGGCCTGGCCGGGGTTGACGGTGGCGCTGGTCGGGCCCTCGGGGGCCGGAAAATCGACCGCGCTGTCGCTGATCCCGCGCCTGCACGATGTCAGTGGCGGACGGATCGTGCTGGATGGGGCGGATCTACGTGCCGTGCGTCTGGCCGACCTGCGCGATGCCATCGCCTATGTGAGCCAGGATACGCTGCTGTTCGACCTGTCGGTGGCCGAGAATATCCGGGTCGGGCGGCCGACGGCGACGGATGGCGAGATCCGCGCGGCGGCGCGGGCGGCGGCGGCGGAGCCCTTTATCGACGCGTTGCCCGAGGGATTCGCTACCCGCGTCGGCCCCGGCGGGCAGCGCCTGTCGGGCGGGCAGCGGCAGCGGGTTGCCCTGGCGCGGGCCCTGCTGCGCGATCCGCGCGTGCTGCTGCTGGACGAGGCGACCAGTGCCCTGGACAGCGAGAGCGAGGCGCTGGTGCAGGAGGCGCTGGGCCAGTTGCGGCAGGGGCGGACGACCATCGTGGTGGCCCATCGGCTGTCGACCGTGCGTTCGGCCGATCTGGTCGTGGTGCTGGCAGACGGGCAGGGTGTGGAATGCGGCACCCATGCCGAGCTGATGGCGGCCGACGGGCTGTATGCCCGCATGGTACGGACCCAGGCTTTCGGTCTCTGAGTCGTCCCTGATGGGGTTGGCGTAGGCTTTTCCGCACGGTCGTCGGGCAGGGCGGTTGATGGATCGGGTTCTTCGTGCCATGGATTGACCGACCGGTTCGGTCATTCGATCGGGCCGGCGCCATGAGCTGGAAGTCAAGAGGAACCGTATGGCCGAGCAAGACGGCGCAGGGTCGGGCGACAAGCCGGAAGAATCGCGCAAGAAGAAACCCAACCCGCTGGTCCGTGTCGGCCTGATCCTGTTCGTGGTCGGCCTGGCCGTAGGGGCCGGGCTCTACTGGTTCCTGACCCGGCACGATGTCGAGACGGACGATGCGTTCACCGCCGGGCGGGCCGTGACCATCGCGCCGCATGTGCGCGGCTATGTCACGGAACTGCTGGTGAACGACAACCAGTTCGTCCATGCCGGGCAGCTTCTGGCGCGGATCGACGACCGCGACTATCGCGCGGCGCGCGACAATGCGGCGGCGACGTTGCAGATCGCGGAGGCCCAGGCGGCCGGGGCGCAGTTCGGCCTGGCGGTCGCGCAGAAGGATTTCCCCGGTCGCCTGCTGATGGCGCAGGGGCAGTTGCAGGCCGCGCAGGCGCAGCAGTTCCGCGCCGAGACCGATTATCGCCGCCAGCATGCCGTGGCGCGTGCCGCGACCACGCAGCAGGATATCGATTACGCCACCGCGGCGCTCCAGGCCGCCAAGGCGCAGGTGACGCAGGCCGAGGGCAATCTGCGGATCGCCGAGCCGGTGCAGGCCAATATCTCGAACACCCAGACGCGGATCAGCCAGTATGACGCGCAGATCGCGCAGGCGCGGGCGCAACTGGCGCAGGCCGAGCTGAACCTGGGCTGGACGGAAATCCGTGCCCCGCATGATGGCTGGATTTCGCAGCGCAATATCGAGCGCGGCAGCTTCGTCAGCGAGGGGCAGTCGATTTTTGCGGTCGTCGAGCCGGAAGTCTGGGTGATCGCGAATTACAAGGAAACCCAGATGGCCCATATGCGGCCGGGGCAGAAGGTGGATATCGCGGTCGATGCCTATCCGTTCCTGAACCTGAAGGGGCATGTGGATTCGGTGCAACTTGGGACGGGGGCCACCTTCAGCGCCTTCCCGCCCGAGAACGCGACGGGCAACTATGTGAAGATCGTGCAGCGCGTGCCGGTGAAGATCCTGATCGACCAGGGCATGCGGCCCGACCTGCCGCTGACGCTGGGCCTGTCGGTCGTGCCGACGGTGCACACGGAATGAGCGACAGCCCGGTGGCCGGTGCGTCCGCTCCGGCGGGGCAGCCCCCGGCGGAAAAGCCGTGGAAGCCCCGGGCGAATCCATGGCTGATCGCGGTCGTCGTGACGGTGGCCGCGTTCATGGAAATCCTGGACACGACCATCGTCAATGTCTCGCTGCCGCATATCGCGGGCAGCCTGTCCTCGACCTACGACGATGCGACCTGGACCCTGACATCGTACCTGGTGGCCAACGGCATCGTGCTGACCATTTCGGGATGGTTGGGAAAGCTGCTGGGCCGGAAACGCTATTTCCTGATCTGTATCTTCATGTTCACCGTGTCGTCGTTCCTGTGCGGCATGGCGACCAGCCTGCCGGAACTGATCGTGTTCCGGCTGATGCAGGGGTTCTTCGGCGGGGGGCTGCAGCCCAACCAGCAATCGATCATCCTCGATACGTTCCCGCCTGAGCGGCGGGCGGCGGCGTTCGGGCTGACGGCGATCGCGACCATCGTCGCACCCGTCATCGGGCCGGCGCTGGGGGGGTGGATCACCGACAATTATTCCTGGCGCTGGATCTTCTTCATCAACGTGCCGGTGGGGCTGGCGGCGACGTTTGCCGTGTCGATGATCGTCGAGGACCCGCCGTGGGCGGGCAAGCAGAAGGCGCCGCTGGACATTGTGGGGATCGGGCTGATCGCCATCGGGTTCGGCTGCCTGGAAGTCGCGGTCGATCGTGGCGAGGACGAGGACTGGTTCGGGTCGTCGATGATCCGCACCATGGCGGTGCTGGCGGTGCTGGGGATCGGCGGCGCGGTGGTCTGGCTGCTGCGGACCAAAAGGCCGGCGGTGGACCTGCGCGTGTTCAAGGACCGCAATTTCGCGACCGGCACGCTGCTGATCGGGGCCGTGGGTGCGCTGCTCTATGCCGCCGCGATCATCGTGCCGCAATATGCGCAGCAGGTGATGGGCTATACCGCCACGCTGTCGGGGCTGATCCTTTCGCCCGGTGGAATCGCGGTCATCATCCTGATCCCGCTGGTCGGGCGGTCGATGAAATATCTGAGCCTGCGGACGCTGATCGCGATGGGCTTCTTCTTCATGGGGGTGTCGCTGTTCTGGTCGGCGCATCTGGTGCCGTTGCTGGATTTCCGGCATCTGGTGTTCTTCCGCATGACCCAGACGGCCAGCCTGGCCTTTCTGTTCGTGCCGATTTCGACCATCACCTTCGCCACCCTGCCGCGCGAGCTGAACGGGGATGCCTCCGCACTGTTCAGCATGGCGCGCAATGTGCTGGGGTCGATCGCGATTTCGGGCTCGACTGCCATGCTGACGGAGATCCGCCAGGCGCATCAGACGCAGATGGTGCATTGGATGACGCCGTTCCATCAGCCCTATAACGATTATCTGGCGCATGCGCGGCAGGCCGCCGCCGGGCGCGGTGTGGCGCAGGGGGCGCTGGACGCCGTGGCGCAGCATCGGCTGTTCGTCGAGTTCACGCGGCAGATTGCGATCCTGGCCTATAATGAGGTGTTCATGATCCTCGGCATCGGGGCGTTTCTGGTCGTGCCATTCTGCTTCCTGCTGTCGCCCATCAAGGGAGGCGGCAAGAAGCCGTCGGCCGGGCATTGAGCGCCCGCCGGAAAGCCGCCGGGCGCGTGATCTGCGTCGTTGCGGCCGCGATCGTGCGGGATGGGGCGTTGCTGGTGGTGCGCAAGCGCGGCACCGCCAGCTTCATGCTGCCGGGCGGCAAGGGCGAGCCGGAGGAGAGCGAGGCCGAGACCCTGCAACGGGAGTTGCATGAGGAACTGGGCTGCCGGCTGCGCCCGGAGGGGCTGGTGCTGCTGGGGCGCTTCGAGGCGCCGGCGGCCAATGAGCCGGGGTGTGTCGTGCGGGCGGCGATCTATTGCGGCGATCTGGATGGCGTGCCCGTTATCGCGGCGGAGATCGCGGAGATGCTGTGGCTGGATGTGGCGGGCACGGACGACCCGCCGATCCGGCTGGCCCCGCTGCTGAGCCGGCATGTTCTGCCGGCATTGTGCCGCGAGGCTTCGTAGCCTGCGTTAAGGTCGTGGCTGCGCGCAGGCGGCGAAGTCGCGTGCCAGGGTGAGGTAGATGTCGCGCTTGAAGCCGACATTGCGCTGGGGCAGCGTGGCCAGGTCGATCCATTGCCAAGCGTCGAATTCGGCCGGCTGGTGGGCGTCGAGGCGGATGTCGGTGTCGGTGCCGGTGAAGCGCAGGGCGAACCATTTCTGGGTCTGGCCGCGATAGCGGCCGCCGAGCACCTTGCCCACCAGTGCCGCCGGCAGATCGTAGGTCAGCCATTGGGGGTGGGTGGCGATGATTTCGGCGCGATCCGTCCCGATTTCCTCGTGCAGTTCGCGCAGGACGGCCTGCTCGGGGGCTTCGCCCTCGTCGATGCCGCCCTGGGGGCATTGCCACACGCCCTCTTCCAGCGGGCCGCCCGCGCCGGGCATGTCGGTGCGCCGCCCGATCAGGATCTGCCCCCGGTCGTTGAACAGCAGGGCCCCGACATTGCGGCGATAGGGCAGGGACGCCGCGTCAGTCATGACGCGGCAGGTTGGCCGGTGCGGCATCCGCCGTATGGGGGCCGGCCGCCATGGCGCGGACGATCTTGAGCCCCTGCTGCAACTGGAAGTCGGTGGCGGGCTTGGTCAGGTCGAAGGCGGGCCAGTTGGCCGGCGGTTCGCCGGGGATGGACGAGACGATCGGCGGCAGGTCGACGCGCGCCGGCGGCTTGGCGGTGTTGCCGCCCTGGTTCTTGATGATGTGGCTGAGATCGGCCTCGCGGATGCTGTAGCCGGGGTCTTCGCGGGTTTCGCGCACCGCCACGTCGGGGACGATGCCCAGGCCCTGGATGGAGCGGCCCGACGGGGTGTAGTAGCGCGCCGTGGTCAGGCGCAGCGCGCCGTCGCCGGGGATCGGCAGGATGGTCTGCACCGATCCCTTGCCGAAGGATTTCTCGCCCACCAGCACGGCGCGCTGATGGTCCTGCAGGGCGCCGGCGACGATTTCGCTGGCCGAGGCCGAGCCGCCGTTGATGAGGACCACCATCGGCAGGCCGTCGGTGATGTCGGTGCCGTGCGCGTCCCAGCGCTGGCTTTCCTGCGCGTGGCGGGCGCGGGTCGAGACGATTTCGCCATTGCGGATGAAATCGGAGCTGACCGCGATCGCCTGGTTCAGCAATCCGCCCGGGTCGGAGCGCAGGTCCAGCACCAGGCCGGTCAGGTGGCCGTGGGCATCTGCCTTGAGCTTGCGGTAGGCGGCTTCCAGCCCCGGCGAGGTTTCCTCGTTGAATTCCGAGACCCGGATATAGCCGGTCGAATCGTACAGGGCCGACTTGATGACCTGGATATGGATGATCGCCCGCGTCATCGTCACGATGATCGGCTTGGGCGTCTTCTCGCGGATCAGGGTCAGGGAGATCTTGGTGTCGGGCTTGCCGCGCATGCGCTGCACGGCGTCATCGAGCGGGAGGCCGTCGATATTCTTGCCGTCGATGGCGACGATATAGTCGCCGGGCTTGATGCCGGCCTTGGCGGCGGGGGTGTCGTCGATGGGGGAGACGACGCGGATGTGGCTGTCCTCGGCCTGGACTTCCAGCCCCAGGCCGCCGAACTCGCCCTTCGTGCGGGTCTGGAGGTCGGCGTACTGTTTCTCGGTCATGTAGGAACTGTGCGGGTCGAGGCCGCTCAGCATGCCGTTCAGCGCGTTGATGATCAGTTCGCGGTTCGACACCTGGTCGACGTAATTCGTCTTCACCTGTTCCAGCACATGGCCGAACAGGGACAGAAGGCGAAAATTCTCGGCCGGCGAATCCGAATCGCCGTCCTTGGACAGGCTGGCGGCGAGGGCGTTGGAGGTCAGGCTGTTCCCGCCCGGAAGCGAGAGGTGGGCGATCTGTGGCCCCGCCGCGATGCCTGCCAGAAAGGCGCAGCCAAGCAGCAGGCCGGTGCGGAACGTCATACCATGCGTCTCCTGAGTGAAACCGCCCCTGCCGTGGACGGTGGGGGCCCCGCGCCGTCCGGAACGGTGCGGACCATCGTCATTTCCACGATCTTATACCGAACTCGCGCCGGGCGGAAACTGCCCAGAGGGGGAGTCCGCGCCGGGACTACAGAAACGGGGCGGGATCGACCGTGCCGCCGCCGTGCCGCAATTGCACGAACAGGGTGGGGCGGGTGCCCTGGCCGGCCCAGTCGGGCATGCGGCCCACGGGGGCGCCGTGGGCCAGCGCCTGGCCTGTCGTGACGGCGAGGCCCCCCAGTCCGGCCAGGACGAAGCGATACTGGCGCCCGCAATTGAGGATGACCATCTGGCCGTAGGAACGGAACGCGCCGGCGAAATCGACCTGCCCCGCGCAGGGGGTACGCACGGTGGCGCCCGAGGGCGGGGCGTAGGTGATGCCGGTGGCCGGGCCGGCCTCGGTCGCCGCGCCCCAGCCGGTGACGATCGTGCCCGCCACCGGGGCCCCCCGGCCGGCCGGCCGGCCGGGGGGCGCGGCGCTGAGCCCCGGGCCGGGGCCCTGGGCGATGGCGGCGGCGCGGGCGCGGGCGGATGCGGCCTCGTCGGCGCGGTGGGCCCTTGCTGCGGCTTCGGCGGCCTGTTCCAGCTGGTCTTCGGCGGCTTTTTCCAGGGCCTCGATGCGGTTGACGGCGTCCTGGAGGCTGCTGGCCTTGCGGGTGGCGTCCTCGACCTGCCGGGCGGCCTGGGTGGCGGCGCTGTTCGACCGCTGCTGGGCCTGGCGCGCGGCCTCGGCGGCGCGGGCGACGCTGTCGCGCTGCGCTGTCTGCCGCTGTTGCAGATCCGCCAATCGGGCGCCCTCGCGCGCCAGGTCGGCGTCCAGCCCCGCCAGCACGGCGCGGCGGGCGCGGATGGCGCCGGCCTGTCGTTCGAGCTGCGCGGACAGGCCCTGGATGACCAGCAGCCCCGCGATCGCCCGGTCGGGCGGGACCGGGGCGGCCAGCAGCGTGTCGGCGGGGTAGTGCGCCAGCCGCGCCGCCAGCGGCAGCAGCGGGGTGACGGCGGCCGAGTCGCGGTCCAGTTCCGTGCGCAGCCGGGTCTGCTCCGCCCGAAGGACGGCGACGCGGTCGGTGAGTTCGGCGGTCTGCTGTTCGGTCTGCTGCAATTGCGTGGTGGCGTCGACGGTCGCTTCGGACAGCGCGGCAGCGCGGGCGGTGTCCTGGCGGGCCTGGGCGCGGGCGGCGTCGCGGGCGGCTGTGCGGGCCGCCAGGTCGCGGGCCTGGAGCTGCTGGCGGGCGACCAGTGCCTGCTGGACGGCGCGGGCTTGTGCGACCGCGCGGCGGGCAGCGGCCGCCTGGTTGTCGGCTGCCGTGCCCTGGCTGGTGTGCCGCGTGGGATGGTGGTGCGGACTGGCGTGGGATGTGTGTGCCGGGGCGGCAGTGGATGGGCCGGGGACGGCGAGGGCGGCGGCCAGGCTGATGGCTGCCAGCGCGCTTTGGCGAAATGATGGGGATTGTCTGTCCGGAAACGTGGGCTGGTGAGCGAGAATGTCGCGAAGCGGCACGGCCGGCGCGCGTTTCCGGACAGACATTTCAGAAGCCGTGTTTGGGGGCCAGCAGGGAATTGCCGGTCATCGCGGCGGGTTTGGGCAGGCCCATCAGGGCCAGCAGGGTGGGGGCAAGGTCGGCCAGGCGGCCGTCGTGCAGTCCGACCTCCCGCACGCCGGACAGGACCACGGGCACCACGTTGAGCGTGTGGGCGGTGTGCGGGCCGCCGGTTTCGGGGTCGAACATGGTTTCGGCGTTGCCGTGGTCGGCGGTGACGAGGATGGCGCCGCGCTGGCGGTGGATGGCCTCGACCAGTTGCTTGAGGCCACGGTCCACGGCCTCGATCGCCTTGACCGCCGCGGTGAAGACGCCGGTATGCCCGACCATGTCGGGGTTGGCGTAATTGAGGATGATCAGGTCGTAGGTGCCGCTGTTGATGGCCTGGACGGCTTTTTCGGTCAGTTCGGGGGCGGACATTTCCGGCTTGAGGTCGTAGGTCGCGACCTTGGGGGAGGGGACCATGATCCGGTCCTCGCCGGGCAGTTCGCCTTCCTTGCCGCCGTTGAGGAAGTAGGTGACGTGGGGGTATTTCTCGGTCTCGGCCATGCGCAGCTGGCGCAGGCCGGCCCGGGAGACCACCTCGCCCAGCAGGTCGTCGAGCGATTGGGGGGGGAACAGCACGCCGATGAGCGCGGCCAGGCGGTCGCTGTAGCGCGTCATGCCCACGGCGGCCGCGACATGGACCACGCGCGCGCGCGGGAAGCCCTGGAAATCCTTCTCCAGCACCGCGTCCAGCAGCTGGCGGATGCGGTCGGCGCGGAAATTGAAGGACAGGATGGCGTCGCCGTCCTTCATGCCCGCATAGGCGCCCAGGACGGTCGGGGGGAGGAATTCGTCGGTGGTGCCGGCCTTGTAGGCGGCATCGAGCACCGTCAGCGGGTCGTCGCCGTGCGGGCCCTGGGCGGCGACGATGGCGTCGTAGGCCTTCTCCACCCGGTCCCAGCGGCGGTCGCGGTCCATGGCGAAATAGCGGCCGGAGATGGTGGCGATGGTGACGGCGGGCGGCAGGTCGCGGAGGAGGCGGGCGACGAAGTCGCGCCCCGAATGGGGCGGGGTATCGCGCCCGTCGGTGAAGACATGGAAGGCGACCGGTACGCCGTTATCGACCAGGATTCGGGCCAGCGCCACCGCGTGGTCCTGGTGGGAATGGACGCCGCCGGCCGAGACCAGGCCCATCAGGTGGCAGGTGCCGCCGGTTTTCTTCACCGCGGCGATCAGTTCGGCCAGGGCCGGGTTGGCGGCCAGGCTGCCGTCGCGGATGGCGGCGAAGATGCGCGGCAGTTCCTGCATGACGACGCGGCCGGCGCCGATATTGAGATGCCCGACCTCGGAATTGCCCATCTGGCCTTCCGGAAGGCCGACATCCTCGCCACATGTCTTGAGGAAGGCGCGCGGGCCCTCCTGCCACAGGCGGTCGAAGGTGGGGGTGTAGGCCGCGCGCACGGCATTGTCCGCCACGTCCTCGCGCCAGCCGAACCCGTCGAGGATGACGAGCATGACGGGACGGCGGGGGTGGAGCTGGGTCTGGTCGGTCATGGGTATTCTCTCCCGTTATTTTGTCGTCCATGATGGCACCGATTGCCGGGATTGCGAATGGCCCGGGAGGGGCGGTGCCCCGGTGATGTCGGCGCCCCCGGATGGAGGAAGCGTGATGACATCGAACGAAGCGGACCCGACGGACGGGCCGGCCTGCGGCAGCGGCTCTGGATGTGGCCCGCTGACGCCCGAGCAGATCCGCGTGATGCGCGACCACGGGACGGAGCGTCCGGGATCGAGCCCCCTGAACCATGAAAAGCGGGCGGGGCTGTATCGTTGCGCGGCCTGCGGGACGCCGCTGTTTCGCTCCGAGACCAAATATGACAGCGGCAGCGGCTGGCCGTCCTATTATGACGTGCTGCCCCATGCGGTGGAAAGCCGGACCGATTCCACGCACGGGATGGTCAGGACCGAAATCCATTGCGCGTCATGCCAGGGGCATCTGGGGCATGTCTTCCCCGACGGGCCCCGGCCGACGGGGCTGCGCTACTGCATCAACGGGCTTGCGTTGAATTTTGTGCCCGATGCCGCCTGAGAGGGCGGGTAGCCCTTTCGATTCCGCCACGATCTGCCGTAAAAGGGGTGCATGAGCGAGAATGTGATAACCCCCCCCGCCGCGCCCGTGGTGGTGCTGGATCATCCGCTGGTCCAGCACAAGCTGACGCGGCTGCGCCAGGCGAGTACGTCCACCGCCGGTTTCCGCCGGCTGACGCGCGAGATCAGCCTGCTGATGGCTTATGAGGCGACGCGCGACCTGCCGCTGGAAGCGGTGGAGATCGAGACGCCGCTGGAGCACATGGAAGGGCGCCTGCTGTCGGGCAAGAAGCTGTGCCTGGTGTCGATCCTGCGGGCCGGCAACGGCATCCTGGACGGGATGCTGGACCTGCTGCCGGCGGCGCGGGTGGGGCATATCGGCCTGTTCCGCGACCCCGAGACGCTGGAGCCGGTCGAGTATTACATGAAGTTGCCCGAGGATATCGACGCGCGCTTCTGCATCGTCGTCGACCCGATGCTGGCCACCGGGCACAGCGCGTCGGCGGCGATCGACCGGCTGAAGCGCGCGGGGGTGCGGCAGCTTGTCTTCGTCTGCCTGCTGGCGGCGCCGGAAGGGGTGGCGTTTCTGTCGGCGGCGCATCCCGATGTGAAGGTCATTACCTGCTCGATCGACCGGGAGCTGGATTCGCACGGTTATATCCGGCCCGGGCTGGGCGACGCGGGGGACCGGCTGTTCGGCACCAAGTAGGCCGGCCGGAACCCCTGTCGGCGGGGCCCGTTGTTCCTCCACCAGGACAGGGAGGAACATCATGTCCGAGCATGTCTATAAAGTGGTGGAGCTGGTCGGGTCGTCGCCGGATTCGATCGAGGCCGCGATCGGCAGCGCGCTTTCGCGCGCGGCCGACAGCGTGCATGCCATCCGCTGGTTCGAGGTGGTGAGCACGCGCGGCCATGTCGTCAACGGCCAGGTCGGGCATTACCAGGTGACGCTGAAGGTCGGCTTTACCATCGACGAGACGTAGGGGCCCGCGCCCCTACGCGCGGCGGACGATGTAGGTCTTGGCCAGTTCGTCCATGATTTGCTGGGCGTGGGCCGGGTCGCGGGCCTCGATCATCACTTCCAGTTCGGCGGCCTGGACGCTGGCGGCGGTGAAGAGGCGCTGGTGCGAGACCTCGATGATATTGCCGCCGGCATCGCCGATCTTGCGCGAGATGTCGGCCAGGATGCCCGGGCGGTCGGGGATGTCCATCTTGAGGCACAGCAGCCGGCCGTCGCGCAGGAGCGTGCGCAGCAGGGTGTTGGCCAGGATGCGGCTGTCGATATTGCCGCCCGTGACCGGCAGCGCGACGCGCTTGCCGCGAAACAGCTCGGGATAGGTGATGACCGCCGCGAGGGCGGCGGCGCCCGCGCCCTCGCTGACCTGCTTGGCGCCCTCGGCCATCAGGGTGATCGCGTCCTCGACCGCGCGTTCGGGCACCACCAGCACGCGTGAGACATGATCGCGGATCACGTCCAGCGGCTGGCGGCCGATGCGCATGACCGCGATGCCTTCGGCGATGGTGGCCCCACCCGGCGGGGTCAGTTCCTCGCCCGGGAAATCGGAGAGGGAGGAATAGGCCTCGACCTGCACGCCGACGATGTCCATGCCGGGGCGCAGGGCGGCGGCGGCGACGGCGCAGCCCGAGAGCAGGCCGCCGCCGCCGATGGGGCCGACGAAGACGTCGAGCGGGCCGGCGTCCTGGAACAGTTCGAGCGCGAAGGTGCCCTGGCCGGCCATGACCGCCGGGTCGTCGTACGGGTGGACGAAGACGCGGCCTTCCTGCGCGCACAGCGCATCGGCATGGGCGGTGGCTTCGGCGAAATTGTCGCCGTACAGCACCACGCGCGCGCCCCATGCGGCGGTGCGCGTGACCTTGGCGGCGGGGGTGAAGCGGGGCATGACGATGACCGCGTCGATCCCCAGCAGCGACGCATGACGGGCGACGCCCTGCGCGTGGTTGCCGGCCGAGACGGTGATGACGCCGCGGCTGCGTTCCTCTTGCGTCAGCAGCGCCAGCTTGTTGGCGGCGCCACGCTCCTTGAACGACCCCACGGCCTGGAGATTGTCCAGTTTCAGCACGATCTCGGCCCCCGTCGCCTTGGAAAGGGCGTGCGAGGGTACCGTGGGGGTGCGCAGGACGCGCCCCTCGATCCGGGCGGCGGCGGCCTGGATGTCGTCGAGCGTGATCATCGCCACGGCCTCAGCCGTAGGTGACGGCCAGGATTTCGTAGGTCCGGTCGCCGCCGGGGGCGGGGACCGAGACGGAATCGCCGATCTTCTTGCCGATCAGCGACTTGGCCAGCGGCGAGGAAATGGACAGCAGCCCCTGCTTGATGTCGGCCTCGTGCACGCCGACGATCTGGTAGGTGGCTTCCTTGTCGGTTTCCTCGTCCACCAGGCTGACCTGGGCGCCGAATTTCACCTGGTCGCCGGACAGGGTCGAGGGATCGATGACCTCGGCCGAGGAGACGATTTCTTCCAGTTCCAGAATCCGGCCCTCGATGAAGGACTGGCGTTCGCGGGCGGCGTGGTATTCGGCATTTTCCGACAGGTCGCCATGGCTGCGAGCCTCGGCGATCGCGCGGATCACGGCGGGGCGTTCTTCACTCTTGAGTTTGCGAAGTTCATCTTCCAGCCGTTGCAGGCCCTTGCCTGTCATCGGAAATTTCTGCAAGGCGCGTCCCCAGGGTGAAGGTCGGTCAGGTGGCCGACATGACAAATTGCAACAAGAGCATCCCACAAGACCGACAGCGCCGGAAACGGGGCCGGCTGAGCCTGCCCTGTTCCCGGCGTCGGTGTGGTACGCTCAGAACGATCCGTTAAAGTAGGATTGAAGAGGCGCGACTTCAAGCGGTCCTTCCCGCATCGCCGCGATCGCGTGCGTGGCGGCGCGGGCGCCGGCGATCGTGGTGAAGTGGGGGATGCCCGAAATGAGGGCCGAACGGCGAATGTCGAAACTGTCCGCCACCGACTGCGCGCCCTGGGCGGTGTTGATGATCATCTGCACCTCGCCCGAGCGGATGGCGTCCACGCAGTTCGGCCGCCCTTCCAGCACCTTGTTCACGACCTCGACCGCGATACCGGCCTCGCGCAGGTGCTGCGCGGTGCCGCGGGTGGCGAGGATGGTGAAGCCCATGTCGACCAGGCGGCGGGCCAGCGCCGGCACCGCCGGCTTGTCGCTGCCGCGCACCGACAGGAACACCGCGCCCGACAGCGGCAGCCGCACGCCGGCGGCGAGCTGCGACTTGGCGAACGCGCGCTCGAAGGAGGCGTCGAGGCCCATGACCTCGCCGGTCGAGCGCATCTCGGGGCCCAGGATCGTGTCGACGTTGGGGAA
This sequence comes from Gluconacetobacter takamatsuzukensis, assembly GCF_014174275.1. Lineage (GTDB taxonomy): Bacteria > Pseudomonadota > Alphaproteobacteria > Acetobacterales > Acetobacteraceae > Gluconacetobacter > Gluconacetobacter takamatsuzukensis. The sequence goes on from NZ_JABEQK010000001.1 coordinate 329,217, forward strand.
GCGGTTGAAGGGGAAGACGGCTTCCTTCACCGCGACATGGGGGGCGACCGCCCGGTCGTCGAGGCGGAATTCCGCCAGGCGGGCGCCGGCCATGACCCGGGCGCCGATCTTGGCCACCGGCACGCCGGTCGCCTTGGCGACGAAGGGCACGGTGCGCGAGGCGCGGGGATTGACCTCCAGGACGAAGATGTCCTGGTCCTTGATCGCGTACTGGACGTTCATCAGCCCGACGATGCCCAGTTCGCGGGCCATGGCCTCGGTCTGCGCCTTGAGTTCGGTCACGATGGCGGGGGAGAGCGTGTAGGGGGGCAGCGAGCAGGCGCTGTCGCCGGAATGGATGCCCGCTTCCTCGATATGCTCCATGACGCCCGCGACATAGACTTCCTGCCCGTCGGCGATGCAGTCGACATCGGCCTCGATCGCGTCGTTCAGGTAGCGGTCGATCAGCACCGGGCCGGAGGCGATGTCCTGGCCGGCCAGTTGCAGCGCCACGCGCATGTAGCGTTGGAGGCTGGTGCGGTCGTGGACGATTTCCATCGCGCGGCCGCCCAGCACGTAGGACGGGCGGATGACCACCGGATAGCCGATGCGCTCGGCCACGTCCTCGGCTTCGGCCGGGGTGCGGGCGATGCCGTTGGCCGGCTGGCGCAGGCCCAGGCGCTGGAGCATGGTCTGGAACCGCTCGCGGTCCTCGGCGCGGTCGATCGCGTCGGCCGGGGTGCCCAGCAGGGGGATGCCCGCCGCCTCGAGCGCGTGGGACAGTTTCAGCGGGGTCTGGCCGCCATACTGCACGATGCAGCCCAGCACGGTGCCGCTTTCCTGCTCGCGGCGGATCAGGGCGATCACGTCCTCGGCGGTCAGGGGCTCGAAATACAGGCGGTCGGAGGTGTCGTAGTCGGTCGAGACCGTCTCGGGGTTGCAGTTGACCATGATGGTCTCGAACCCGGCCTCGCGCAGCGCATAGGCGGCGTGGACGCAGCAATAGTCGAATTCGATACCCTGGCCGATGCGGTTGGGACCGCCGCCCAGGATCACGACCTTCTGCCGGTCGGTGGGCCGGCTTTCGCATTCCGGGGTGCCGAACCCGCCCTCGTAGGTCGAATACATATACGGCGTGTCGGAAGCGAATTCGCCCGCGCAGGTATCGATGCGCTTGTAGACCGGCGTGACCGCCAGGCGCGTGCGCAGGGAGGCGATCTCGGCCGCCGAGGTGCCCGAGAGGCGGGCGAGCTGGACGTCGGAGAAGCCCATCGCCTTGAGCCGGCGCAGGTCCTGCGCGTCGCGCGGCAGGCCGTCGCGGATCACGGCGTGTTCCGCCGCCACGATCTTGGCCAGTTCGCGCAGGAACCAGGGCTCGAACTTGCAGGCGGTGTGGATGTCCTCGACGCTCAGGCCGGCGCGCAGGGCCTGGGCGGCCATGAGGATCCGTTCCGGTCGGGGCTGCGACAGGGCGGCGCGGAAGGCGTCGGTGCCGCCGTCGCCCGGGGCTTCCACCGGGTCCAGCCCGGCCAGGCCGGTTTCCATCGAGCGCAGGCCTTTTTGCAGGGCCTCGGGGAACGAGCGGCCGATGGCCATGGCCTCGCCCACCGACTTCATGCTGGTGGAGAGCAGGGCCGGGGTGCCGGGGAATTTCTCGAAGGTGAAGCGCGGGATCTTGACCACGACATAGTCGATCGTCGGCTCGAACGATGCCGGGGTGGAGCCGGTGATGTCGTTGGCCAGTTCGTCGAGCGTGTAGCCGACCGCGAGCTTGGCCGCGATCTTGGCGATGGGGAAGCCGGTGGCCTTGGAGGCCAGGGCGGAAGAGCGCGAGACGCGGGGGTTCATCTCGATGACGACCATGCGCCCGTCGGCGGGATTGATGCCGAACTGGACGTTGGAGCCGCCGGTTTCGACGCCGATGGCGCGCAGGCAGGCCAGCGATGCGTCGCGCATGCGCTGGTATTCCTTGTCCGTCAGGGTCAGGGCCGGGGCGACGGTGATGGAATCGCCGGTATGCACGCCCATCGGGTCGATATTCTCGATCGAGCAGACGATGATGCAATTGTCCGCGCGGTCGCGGACGACTTCCATCTCGAACTCCTTCCACCCCAGCACCGATTCCTCGATCAGGACTTCGGTGGTGGGCGAGGCGTCGAGGCCGGAGGCGACGATCTGGTCGAATTCCTCGCGGTTATAGGCGATGCCGCCGCCCGAGCCGCCCATGGTGAAGGAGGGGCGAATGACCGAGGGCAGGCCGACCTGTTCCAGCGCCGCGCGGGCTTCGTCGAGCGTGTGCGCGATCATGCTGCGCGGGCTTTCGATGCCGATCGCATCCATCGCCTCGCGGAATTTCTGCCGGTCCTCGGCGCGGTCGATCACCTCGGCGTCCGCGCCGATCAGTTCCACGCCGTGCGTCTTGAGGAAGCCCGACTTGTCCAGCGCCATCGCGGTGTTGAGCGCCGTCTGGCCGCCCATGGTGGGCAGGACCGCGTCGGGCTTTTCCTTCAGGATGATGCGTTCGACGAATTCGGGGGTGATCGGCTCGATATAGGTCGCATCGGCCAGGCCCGGATCGGTCATGATCGTGGCCGGGTTGGAGTTGACCAGGATGACCCGATAGCCTTCCTCGCGCAGGGCCTTGCAGGCCTGGGCGCCGGAATAGTCGAATTCACAGGCCTGGCCGATGACGATCGGGCCGGCGCCGATGATCAGGATCGAGCGTATGTCTGTCCGTTTGGGCATGGGGGCGCGACTTTCAGGCGGGCTGATTGGTACGGTCGATCAGGGCGACGAAACGGTCGAACAGGTAATGGCTGTCCGACGGGCCGGGGCTGGCCTCGGGGTGGTACTGGACCGAGAAGGCCGGGTAGCGCGTGGAGGCGATGCCCTCGTTCGAGCCGTCGAACAGGCTGCTGTGGGTGACGCGCACATCGTCGGGCAGGCTGGATTCGTCCACCGCGAAGCCGTGATTCTGGCTGGTGATCTCGACCTTGCCGGTGCCGAGGTCCTTGACCGGCTGGTTGGCGCCGCGATGGCCGCGCGCCAGCTTGTAGGTGCGCGCGCCCAGTGCCTGGGCCAGCAGCTGGTGACCCAGGCAGATGCCGAAGACCGGCTTGCCGGCCGCCAGCACGCCCTGGATCGCCGGCACCGCGTATTCGGCGGTGGCCGACGGGTCGCCGGGGCCGTTCGACAGGAACACGCCGGCCGGGTCGAGGGCCAGGATCTCTTCCGCCGTGGCAGTGGCGGGGACGACGGTGACGTCGCAGCCGGCATTGGCCAGGCAGCGCAGGATGTTGCGCTTGGCGCCGTAATCGACGGCGACGACGCGGCGGTGCTTCGCGGGCAGGGGCAGGGTGCCGTCGGGCCACGCCCACACGCCCTGGTCCCAGCCATAGGGTTCGGCGCAGGTGACGTCGCGCGCCAGGTCCATGCCTTCCAGCCCCGGCCATGCGGCGGCCTGCGCGCGCAGGGCGTCGAGGTCGAAGGCGCCGTCGGCGGGATAGGAGAGGATGGCTGTCTGTGCGCCGCCGTTGCGGATGCGCAGCGTGATCGCGCGGGTATCGACGCCGCAGATGCCCGGGACGCCGCGCGCCTGCAACCAGCTGTCCAGGCCCTGGGTGGCGCGCCAGTTGGCGGGCTCGGTCAGGTCCTGCTTGACGACCAGGCCGCGGGCCGCGACGCGCGCGGCTTCGTCATCCGCCGCGTTGGTGCCGACATTGCCGATATGGGGGAAGGTGAAGGTGATAATCTGCCCGGCGAAGGACGGGTCGGTCAGCGTTTCCTGATAGCCGGTCATGCCGGTGGAGAAGCAGAGCTCGCCGATGGCGGTGCCGGCGGCTTGCGTGTGCGCGCCGAAGCCGCGCCCCCACAGGATTGTGCCGTCGGCCAGCACCAGGGCGGCCGTGGCGCCCGGGGGAATGGCGGCGGGGGGGGCGGCAGGAACCTGGCGCTCGGGCATCGGGGTCTCCGGTCCATCATACGCTTTGTCGGGGGACGCGCTGTCGGGTTGCAGGTCGGAAAGGCTGAGGCCGGTATGGCGCAGGATCACCGTCCAGTGCTTGGGCGGAATCGCGCCGGCCTGACGCCATTTGCGGATGGCCTCGGTCCCGACGCCGGTCAGGCGGGCGGCATTGTCGGCCCCGCCCAGACGTTCGATGATATGGTCGATCGATGACGGCATGGAGAATTCTTCCTTCCGGGGTTATCTCCTACCAGCCTCCCGCGAGGCTGGGAAGAAAATTCCCACCCTGATTGTCTTTTGTCGGGTGGGAAAAAACTTCCGGATATTGACCGGAGGGGTCCTGCCCGGTGGGGCCCTTCACATCAGGAGTACAGCATCATGAGCCTGCGCGCGCGTTTCATGGAAGACCTCAAGGCCGCGATGAAGGCCGGGCAGAGCGGGCAGGTCGCGACCCTGCGCATGGTCAATGCGAAGCTGAAGGACGCCGATATCGTGGCCCGCGCGCGGGGCGCGGAGGTGTCGGAAGACGAGATCGTGTCGATGCTGCGCGGGATGATCAAGTCGCGGACCGAGTCGGCCGCGATGTACCAGCAGGGCGGCCGCCCCGAGCTGGCCGAGAAGGAAGAGGCGGAGATTGCGATCATCCGCGCCTATCTGCCCGCCGAGCTGGATGCGGCGACGCTGGAGGCGGCGGCGCGCGAGGCGATCGGCGCGCTGGGTGCGGCCTCGATGAAGGATATGGGCAAGGTGATGGGGGCGCTGAAGGCGCGCTTCGGCGCGGCGCTGGATGCCGGCCAGGCCAGCGCCGTGGTCAAGTCGCTGCTGTCCGCCTGACGCGTGGCGCTCGACCCCGCCTTTCTGGAGGAGCTTCGGGCCCGCACGCCGATCGCCGCCGTGATCGGGCGGCGGACCCGGCTGATCCGCTCGGGCCGGAACTGGAAGGCGTGCTGCCCCTTCCACGGCGAAAAGACGCCGTCCTTCTATGTGTATGACGACCATTACCATTGTTTCGGGTGTGGCGCGCATGGCGACGTGATCACGTTCGTGATGCAGAGCGAGGGGCGGGGCTTTCCCGAGGTCGTGGCCGAGCTGGCGGCGGAGGCGGGGCTGGAAGTGCCCCGCGCCAGCCCCCGGCAGCGCGAGACCGAGCAGCGCGTCCGCGACCTGGCCGAGGTGCTGGAGCTGGTCCAAGCCGCCTGGGTGCGCCGGCTGCATGCGCCGGAGGGGCGGGGCGGGCTGGCCTATCTGCGCGGGCGCGGCCTGTCCGACGAGACGATCGCGGGTTTCGGACTGGGCTGGTCGGGCGACGGGCGGGGGGCGCTGCTGGAGGAATTGCGCCCGAACGGGGTGACGCCCGAACTGCTGGCCCGGGCCGGGCTGATGCGTGTGGACGAGGAGGGACGGCCCAAGGGGGAATTGTTCTTCAATCGCGTCACCTTTCCGATCCGCGACCGGAAGGGGATGCTGGTGTCGTTCGGCGGACGCATCCTGGGGGATGGTCAGCCGAAATACCTGAACGGGCCGGAGACCGAGCTGTTTTCGAAGCGGCGGGTGCTGTTTGGCATGGATCGGGCCCGCAGCGCCCTGCGCATGGCGCGGCCGCGGGGGGCGCCGCCGGTCGAACTGCTGGTCGTCGAGGGGTATATGGACGTGATCGCCCTGCATCAGGCCGGGTTTCCGGGCGCGGTTGCCCCCCTGGGCACCGCCCTGACGCCCGAGCAGATGGAGGCGCTATGGGGCATGGCGCCGGCGCCGATCCTGTGTTTCGACGGCGATGGGGCTGGGCAGCGCGCGGCGGTGAAGGCCGCCGAGACCGCGCTGCCGCTGCTGTCGATGGATCGCACGGTCCGGTTCTGCACCCTGCCCGAGGGCGAGGACCCCGACAGCCTGCTGCGCGCGCGCGGTGCGGGGGCGGTTGCCGCCCTGGTGGAGGGCGCGCGGCCGTTGAGCGCGGTGCTGTTCGAGCTGCTGACGCAGGGGGTGCGCGATCCGGGGCCCGAGCAGCGGGCGGCGTTGCGGCGGCGGCTGACGGATGCGGCGGCGATGATCGCCGACAAGGGGCTGGCGTCGGAATACCGGTCGACGCTGGTGGACCGGTTTTTCGAGACCTATCGGCGGCGCCCCGGCGGGCCGCGCCGGGAGGGGGCGGCCCGGTCCACGGTGGCTCCGGTGGCCGTGGCGCCGTTCGATGCGCTGGCCGCGACGGAGGAGCGCATGCGGATCCTGACCGCGATCCTGCTGCGGCATCCGGGCCTGCTGTCGGAGGTGGAGGATGCGTATTGCCGGCTGGACCTGCCGCCGGCGCTGGGGCGGGTGCGGGCGGCGCTGATGGAGGCGGCCGCGGACCATGCGGCGATGGATGCCGGGGCGCTGGCCGCCTGGCTGGAGGATGTCGGGCTGGGGGAGGAACGCGCCGCCGTGCTGGCGGCCCGGCCGCTGCCGATGGCGCTGAGCGCGCCGGACGACCTGATGGCGGTCGATGTGGCGCAGGAATGGTGGCATTTCTACGCGTTGATGAATGTGCGCCAGTTCGGCGAGGACCTGCGGGCGGATACCGAGCGGATGTGCAGCGGGACGCTGGATGAGCGGGCATGGGGGAGCCTGCGCCCCCGGCTGCTGGCCTGGGAGGCGCTGCGGCGGGGTGAAATATCGCTCGACGAGGGGTGAACTCGTGCGGCCCGGAGCATGCCGGGCCTTGACTTTGGCGGGTGAATCGACCACCTGCACACCACTTGTAATTTGTCAGATGCGATAGAATGGCCGTTTCGTATCCGGAGTTTGTATCCCACTTGCAATGGTGGGACCGGATATGAGGCAGGGCCGGCGATGCCGTGGCGCGGCGAAAGCGTGACGGCGGGTTAGCGCTTAGGGATAGGGCAGGCGATGGCTACAAAGACAGCCGCGGGTTCGGAAGCGACTGCTGGCGACCAGGATAACGACACCACTCTGCTGGATACGCAATCCGGAGCTGTCAAGAGGCTGATCGCCCGCGGGAAGGAGCGGGGGTACATCACCTTCGACGAACTGAACACCGTCCTGCCGCAGGACCAGATGTCCTCGGAGCAGATCGAGGACGTGATGGCGGTGCTGTCGGAGATGGGGATCCAGGTCGTCGAGAACGAGGATAACGACGACACCGAGGCGAACCGCGAGGAAAAGACCGAGGAAGCCGAGACCGAGGAAGAATCGGGCAGCGGCAACGTCGATACCGAGAGCCTGGGCCGGACCGACGACCCGGTGCGGATGTACCTGCGCGAGATGGGCTCGGTCGAGCTGCTGTCGCGCGAGGGCGAGATCGCCATCGCCAAGCGGATCGAGGCCGGCCGCGACGAGATGATCGGCGGGCTGTGCGAGAGCCCGCTGACCTTCAGCGCCATCATTTCGTGGCACGAGCGGCTGAAGGCCGGCGAGATGCTGCTGCGCGACATCGTCGACCTGGAGGCCATGCAGGCCGGCGGCGCCGAAGAAGAAGGGGGCGAGCCGCCGCAGGAAGACGGGTCCTTCGAGGCGCCGGCCGAGAATGAGGAAGGCGAGGAAGGCGACAGCGCCGGCCTGTCGCTCTCGGCGCTGGAAGAGAAGCTGAAGCCCGAGATCCTGGCGCAGTTCGAGGAGATCGAGGAGCTTTATTCGCGGCTGCAGAAATTGCAGTCCAAGCGGCTGGAGACCCTGACCTCGGGCGCCGAGATGTCGGACAAGTCCGAGAAATCGTACGAGAAGCTGCGCGAGGAGCTGGTCGGCAAGGTGCAGCAGGTGCATCTGCACAACACCCGGATCGAGTATCTGGTGCAGCATATGAAGGAGATCTTCCAGCGGCTGAACGGGCTGGAAGGGCGGATGCTGCGCCTGGCCGAGAGCACCAAGGTCTCGCGCGAGGACTTCCTGATCAAGTATCGCGGCAGCGAGCTGGACCCGGGCTGGATGGACATGGCGTCCGCCCTGCCGGGCAAGAGCTGGAAGAATTTCGTCGCCAAGCATGCCGATACGGTGCAGGAGCTGCGCGGCCAGGTGGCGACGCTGTCGCAGGAGACCGGGCTGCCGGTGGGCGAGTTCCGCCGCGTCTATGCGACCATTTCGCGCGGCGAGCGGGATTCGGCCCGCGCCAAGAAGGAGATGATCGAGGCGAACCTGCGCCTGGTGATCTCGATCGCCAAGAAATATACCAATCGCGGCCTGCAGTTCCTGGACCTGATCCAGGAGGGCAATATCGGCCTGATGAAGGCTGTGGACAAGTTCGAGTACCGTCGCGGCTACAAATTCTCGACCTATGCCACCTGGTGGATCCGGCAGGCGATCACGCGGTCGATCGCCGACCAGGCGCGGACCATTCGTATCCCGGTCCACATGATCGAGACGATCAACAAGCTGGTCCGGACCTCGCGCCAGATGCTGCACGAGATCGGGCGCGAGCCGGCGCCCGAGGAACTGGCCGAGAAGCTGGGCATGCCGCTGGAGAAGGTGCGCAAGGTCCTGAAGATCGCCAAGGAGCCGATCTCGCTGGAGACGCCGATCGGCGACGAGGAAGACAGCCATCTGGGCGACTTCATCGAGGACAAGACGGCGGTGATTCCGCTGGATGCCGCGATCCAGACCAACCTGCGCGAGGCCACGACGCGGGTGCTGTCGTCGCTGACGCCGCGCGAGGAGCGCGTGCTGCGCATGCGCTTCGGCATCGGGATGAACACCGACCACACGCTGGAAGAGGTCGGCCAGCAGTTCAACGTGACCCGCGAGCGTATCCGCCAGATCGAGGCCAAGGCGCTGCGCAAGCTCAAGCACCCGAGCCGCAGCCGCAAGCTGCGGTCGTTCCTCGACGACAACTGAGGATTCGGGTCAATGGGTGCGATGCCGGGGGCCGGCCCGACGACCCGGATCGTCGTCGACGTGACATTCCTGTGCATGGACGCGCCGCCCGCCGGCGTGGCGTCGACGCTGCCCGGTGGCTACCGGATCGTGCATCATCCGGCGCCGGATGCCGCGTTCTACCGGCTTCTGTATGACGGGGTGGGACAGGATTATTGCTGGTGGATGCGCCGGGTCATGCCCGAGCGGGAACTGGCCGCCCTGCTGCGCGATCCGCGCGTCGAGGTGCATGTGCTGTGGCGGGGCGAGGAGATCTGCGGGTTCTTCGAGCTGGACCGGCAGGTGCCCGGCGAGGTCAACCTGGCCTATTTCGGCCTGATGCCGGGGCAGATCGGGCACGGGATCGGCCGGACGTTCCTGCGTGCCGCGCTGGACGCCGCCTGGGCGTCGGGGCCGGAGAGCGTGCGGGTCAATACCTGTTCGGCGGATCATCCGCGGGCGCTGGAGACCTATCTGCAGGCGGGATTCCGCAAGGTGCGGGTCGTGCGGGAGGTCTGGGACATTCCCGACCGGCTGGGGATGGGTGTGCCGGCTTGGCTGCGCGTGTAGTTTTTGCTTGTGATGGGGTGGGGTTCTGTGCTTCACACCCCTCCTTCCCTGCTTGGGCGCGGCATCGCCCCGGCTATACCCATGCCCCCCGGGAGGGGCGCCGTGCGGACCGTGTCCGATGCGGCCGGGTTGACCTTATCCGAAGGGAGTTCCCATGCCGTTATACGAGACCGTGTTCATCGCACGGAATGATGTGTCGCAGCAGCAGGTCGAGGCCGTCGCCGACGGAATCGCCACCCTGCTGGAGACTGACGGCGGCGCCGTCAGGAAGCGCGAATATTGGGGCCTGCGCAGCCTGGCCTATCGCATCAAGAAGAACCGCAAGGGGCATTACATGCTCCTGGGCCTGGATGCGAAGCCGGAGACGATCAAGGAGATCGAGCGCCAGCTGAGCCTGAACGAGGACGTCATGCGCGTCCTGACCCTGCGCGTCGAAGAGATCGACGAGGCGCCGTCCGTGATCCTGTCCCGCAAGGGCGACGAGCGCGAGCGCGGTTTCCGTGGTCCGAAGCCGGCCGGCCGGTTCGAGAGCGGCCGCGGCGGTCCCCGTCGCGCCTATGACGACCGCGAGGAATTCCGTGCCCGCAACGAACGGGACGAGCCGCGCGACACCGACGGCGAAGCGGAGTAAGAATCCATGTCCGACACCACCGAAATCAACCCCGCCGCCCGTCGCACGGCCGTGGGCGCCCGTCGGCCGTTCTATCGCCGCCGCAAGTCCTGCCCGTTCTCCGGCCCCAACGCGCCGAAGATCGACTACAAGGACGTGCGCCTGCTCAGCCGCTTCCTGTCCGAGCGCGGCAAGATCGTGCCGAGCCGCATCACCGCCGTTTCGGCGAAGAAGCAGCGCGAGCTGGCCCAGGCGATCAAGCGGGCCCGCTTCCTGGCCCTGCTGCCCTACATCGTCGGTTGAGGGAGGCAGATCATGTCCGCAGTAGAACTGATTCTGCTCCAGCGCGTCGAGAATCTGGGGCAGATGGGCGATATCGTGAAGGTGAAGCCGGGCTATGCCCGTAACTTCCTTCTGCCCCAGGGCAAGGCGATCCGCGCCAACGGCATGAACCGCGAGCGCTTCGAGCGCGAGCGCGTGCAGCTGGAAGCGCTGAACCTGAAGCGTCGCGAGGAGGCCGAGCGCCTGTCCGAGCGCATGCATGGCCTGTCCGTCATCCTGATCCGTCAGGCCGGCGACAGCGGCAGCCTGTACGGTTCGGTCACCACCCGCGACGTGGCGGACGCCACGACGGCGGCCGGCCTGACGATCTCGCGCACCCAGGTTGTCCTGGAGCACCCGATCAAGCAGCTGGGCCTGTACACCGTGCGCGTTGCCCTGCACCCGGAAGTCTCGATCCCCGTCACGGTCAACGTGGCGCGTTCGGAGGAAGAAGCCGAGCGCCAGGCACGCGGCGAAGCGATCGGCGTCGAGGACGAGCCTGCCGGCTTCGTCGAGGAATCGCTGATCGAAGAGACGGAAGAGGCTCCGGCCGAAGCCTGATCCGACCCGCGGCGCAGACGCGCCAGAGCTGCGAAAGGCCCGGAAGAGTTCGCTCTTCCGGGCCTTTTGTCGTTGAAAAACCATCGAAACCCCTTTCGCCCGTTCTTTACGGATGGCGCCGCAGACTCCATTCTGTCCGCCTGATCAGGGGGAGCTGAATGATGACGCCGGTGATCGACAGGATCTTTCGCAGCTTCATCACGCAGGGGCGGCTGGATGTCGTGTTTTCGAACGGGGTGCGGCGGACCTATGTCGGTGCGCCGGGGCCGGTGGCGGCGATGCGGATCCTGGCGCCGTCGGTGGAGCGGCGGCTGATCGCCAATCCGGGGCTGGCCTTCGGCGAGGCCTATATGGACGGGCTGGTCGAGCCCGTGGGCTGCACGCTGTACGACCTGCTGGACCTGCTGATGACCAACAGCATGGGGGCCGGACATATCGGCGAGGCGGTGGCGGCGGTTATCCGCTACGGCAAGCGGACCTGGACCCAGTTCAACCCCGCATCGCGGTCGCGGCGGAATGTCGCGCATCATTACGACCTGAACGGTGCGCTGTACGACCTGTTCCTGGACAGCGACCGGCAATATTCCTGTGCCTATTTTCCGCGCGGGGACGAGACTCTGGAAGAGGCGCAGGTGGCCAAGAAGCGGCATATCGCCGCCAAGCTGCGCCTGGATCGCCCGGACCTGGAGGTACTGGATATCGGCAGCGGCTGGGGGGGCATGGCGCTGACGCTGGCGCGCGAGTACGGCGCGCGGGTCACGGGCATTACCCTGTCGGAAGAGCAGCTTGCCGTTTCGCGCCGCCGGGCGGTGGAGGAGGGGCTGGCGGACAGGGTGCGCTTCGAGCTGGTGGATTATCGGGACGTGACGCGCCGCTTCGACCGGATCGTGTCGGTCGGGATGTTCGAGCATGTCGGGGTGGGGCATTACCGGCAGTTCTTCGACAAGGTGCGTACGATCCTGGCGCCGGACGGGGTGATGCTGCTGCATTCCATCGGTCGCAATGACGGGCCGGGTTCGACCAATCCGTGGATCGACCGCTATATCTTCCCCGGCGGCTATTCTCCGGCGCTGAGCGAGACCTTCGCCGCGATCGAGAAGGCGGGGCTGTGGGTGACGGATTGCGAGATCCTGCGCCTGCATTATGCGCAGACCATCGCCCATTGGCGCGCGCGCTTCGCGGCCAATCGCGACCGGGTGGCGGCGCTGTACGACGAGCGGTTCTGCCGGATGTTCGAATTCTATCTGGCCGGGGCGGAACTGTCGTTCCGCGTCCAGGGCCATCTGAATTTCCAGTTGCAGATCACCCGCTCGATCGATGCCGTGCCGCTGACGCGCGATTACATGGTCGAGGCCGAGCGGGCCGCGACGCCCGCGCCGGCCCCCAAGAGGCGCGCCCGCAAGGCAAAGATATCGGAGTAGGGGTGGGAGCCCGGGCCCGTCAGGCGGTCCGGGCGGCGTGGCAGCGGGCCAGCCGGTCGAATTCGGGGATCGACAGCGTTTCCGCCCGGCGGTCGCCGGCGATTCCGGCTTCGGCCAGCAGGATTTCGCCGCCGATGCCGCGCAGCGACCCGCGCAGCATCTTGCGCCGCTGGCCGAAGGCGGCCGCCGTGACCTGTTCCATGGCCCGGAACAGGGCGGGCTCGGGCTGGGTCGGGTGCGGGATCAGGCTCACGACCGCCGAATGGACCTTGGGCGGGGGGGAGAAGGCGCCGGGCGGGATGCGCATGACCAGGGCGGCCTGGCAGGTCCATTGGGCGAGCACGGCCAGCCGGCCGTAATGGCTGGTGTCCGGCGCGGCGCAGATCCGCTCCGCCACTTCCATCTGGAACATCAGGGTCAGCCGTTCCCACGATGCGGCCTGGCGCAGCCAGCCGACCAGCAGCGGCGTGCCGACATTATAGGGCAGGTTGGCGACGATCTGGCGCGGCGGGGGGCAGAGTTCCGTCAGGTCGTGCCGGGTCGCGTCGGCTTCCACCAGCCGCAGCCGGCCGGGGAAATGGGCGACCAGTTCCTCGATGACCGCGACGGCCCGGCGGTCGATTTCCACCGCCGTCACGCTCGCAGCCGTGGTGGCCAGCAGGGAGCGGGTCAGGCCGCCGGGGCCCGGACCGACCTCGACCACATGCCGGCCGGCGAGGTCGCCGGCCAGGGCGGCGATGCGTGCGGTGATGCCGGGATCGAGCAGGAAATGCTGACCCAGCGCCTTGCGGGCGTCCAGCCCGTGGCGGGCGATGACGTCGCGCAGGGGCTCCTGGACCGGATCGGAGACGGGCATGGCCGGGGTGTCGGCGCCGGTCACACTTTCGACCGGATGTCGATGACCGCGCGGCGGCGCAGGTCGCGGTTCAGCTGCCGCGAGGTCTGCTCCACCCGTTCGTTCATGAGCTGGTCGGCGATTTCGCTGGGGGTCTGCTGGGCGAAGTTCTTCTGCTGGCGCGCGCAGACCATCAGCACGGCGATGCCCTCGCCGGAGACCAGGGGATGGCTGGCCTTGCCGGGGGGCAGGTCGGCCAGGATCTGCTGCATCTGCGGGTTGATGCGCTCCAGTTGCAGGTCGCCCGGGTTGGCGGGGCGCTTGTCGCCGTAACGGTGGTTCGCGGCCTCGAGATCCGGGCAGGAATGCACGCTGGCGGCAAGCTGCTGGGCCTGCTGGAGCATGTCGCGCTGCTGCTCGGACGGGGCCTGCGGGTTGAGCGGGGTGGTGAAGGGCAGGAAGGCCTGCCGCAGCGTCAGCATCGTGCCCATCTGGTGCCCGATGGTGCGGCGGCCGTTGAGCGTGGCGATGACATAGCCGCCGGCGACGCGGATCGGGTTGGAAATGGCGCCGTCCGGCATGGCGCGGGCGACGGCGACCACTTGCGGATCGAGGCTGTCTTCCTGCACCCAGCCCATCATGCCGCCTTCCAGGGCCGTCTGGCTCTGCGAGAACTGGGCGGCGACGATGGGGAAGGGGGCGCCGTTGCGCAGTTCCTGGATGATCGTCTGGGTGAATTTGAGCTCATCGTCGGAATGACGGGCGTCGTCGACCGGGATGAAGATCTCGCTCATCAGATATTGCGGCTTGCCGTCCTCGCGGCGCAGCGCTTCCTCGCGCTGGGCGATCTCGGCGGCGGTGGTGCGGCCGCGCGAGCCCATTTCCTCGCGCAGTACCTGGGTCCAGCCGAGCTGCACCCGGATCTGGTCGATCATGGTGGTCAGGGAAATGCCGTCCGCCGCCAGATGGTCGCGCAGGGCGTTGTGGGGCATGTTGTTGCGGCGCTCGATATCCGCGATCGTGGCGGCGATCTGTTCGGGCGGCACGTTGATGTGGCGCGAGAGCATCTCCTGCTGGCGCAGGCGTTCGTCGATCAGCTGGCGGAGGATCTGCGGGCGCAGGCGGGCCATCAGGTCGTCGGTCAGGTCCAGGCCCGCGGACAGGGCGAACAGCCGGCCGCGATTGTCGACGTCGCGCCGTGTCAGCACCGTGCCGTTGATGACGGCAACGATGGAATCCTGGGGGATCGAGCCGTCGGAATCCTCGGCGGCGGCCGGTTTGGGTGCCGGGGCGGCGTCGGCCGGGAGGACCGTGCCGGCCGTCCAGGCCGCCAGCCCGGCGGCGGCGATACGGGCCAGGAGGTGCGAGGGAAGTCCGGTCGGGGAAAGGCGGCGTCGCATTCTGTTCGGTCTCTCGCGCGTCGTCGGGTCAGCCATGGATACCAAAGGCCCCGATGGTCTTGAAGGTCAGGGTGAACATGACGGTCGAATTGCGCTGTTCGCCGCCGATCGAGGTATATTGCTTTATATACATGACGTTGAAGGCAAAACAGTCATTCTGGTACCCCGCATTGCCGCCCATGCTGACGAATTCCTGGCGGGACAGGCTGCGTCGGACGAAGCCCGAGAGACTGTAGCCGTTCCAGTTCGTCGTCGCACCGAGCGTCAGTTCGTTGGTGCGGACATAATAGGCGGAGGTCGGGCTGCCTGTCTGGAGGTTGGTGGCGTAGTAATAATAGGGCGTCACCGGCTCGTAGACATAGCCCCCGGTGACGCGGAAATGCTCGACGCCGGTGGAAAACAGCGCGTCGCCGAAATCGATGCGGCCCGCATAGGGATCGACGCGGGCCCGGCCGGTGAAATCGACATAGCGGTTGGGGGCGATGCGGGCCCGGGCGACCACGTCGGACAAATGATGGTTCAGCCCCGAATAGGGGATGCGGTTATGGTCGATATGTTCCTGGACGCTTTCGCCCACCAGCGTGTCGATTTCATGTCCGTCCCAGGTCCAGTTGGCATGGACGCCGAAATTGCCGCGCAGGCCGCCGTCGAGCCTGTCGGTGCCCGGATAGCGGTTGAGCGCGAACAGGGTCGAGTCGGTGAATTCGTAGGACAGGCTGTCTTCGTTGGGCATGTTGCGGGTGACGCTGTTGCCCGTGTTGGGGGCCGCGATGACCTGGGCGATCGGCTCCAGGATCTGGGTGCCGCCGCCATGTTCGAAGCTGCGCAGGAACGGCCAGTTCATCTTGAGCGCCACCGTCGGCAGCACCTGGCCGGTGACGACGGCGCGGTGGCTGCTGGTAAGGGCGTAGAGCGGCTGCTGGTTGAGGCTGGTGGCGCGGTGGAGCGTCGATTCCAGGTGCAGCGTCAGCTTCCACAACTGGCCCAGCCGGTTGTGGAAGGGGCGGTCCCAGTTGGCGGAGAGCTGCGCGCGCTGGTCGGACACGCCGTCATTGCGATAGACGTAGAAATCGTTGGTATCGAGCGACAGGCGGCCGCCCCAGGCATCGGGCTGGCCGAAATAGCTGAACGTGTAGCGCGGCAGTACCCAGGGCAGGTCGTTGTTGCGGATGACGCCCTGGTTCAGGCCCTGATAGGCCTGCGCGTCCACGCGCGAATAGGAGCCGGTGCCGAACCCTTCGAGGAAGACGTTCGACGTCAGCATTTCCTGCCCGTAGCCGGTGACGCGATAGTCGCGCATGTAGTTGGCGGAGGTGGCGAGGTTGATGTTCATCCCCGCCCGCCATTCGCGCGTGATCGAGGCCTGCCCCTGGGCGAAGATGTAGCCTTGGACCCCGTGCTCGCTGCCCGAGCTGGTGGTGTTGCCGAACGTGTTGACGTACGAGCCCTGGTGATTGGTATCGTACGCCAGCCCGCCGAGGATGTTGAGCGTGCCCCAGTTGAAGATGTTGCGGTACTGGGTGCTGATCTGCGGCCCGGTGCGGGTGGAGAACAGTCCCTGGACGGTCAGGTCGGACTGGCCGTCGATCACCCAGTAATAGGGGATCGTGGCATAGGCGCCCAGATAGCGGTCGTGGGGCGTGATGCCCGGGGTCAGGAAGCCGCTCTGCCGGCGGACCGAGGGGTCCGACATCGAGAAGACCGGCAGGTACATGATCGGAATCCCGAACATGTCGAGATAGGCGTCGCGGAATTCGATGCGCTTGTGTTCGGTATCGTCGATCGCGTCGTAGGCCCGGAGCTGCCAGAAGGGCGGGCGAGCGGGGTTCTTGGCGCAGATCTCGCAGGCGGTGTAGACCGCGCGGGTCATGTCGTTGATGTGCGCGCCCGTCCGGCGCATGCCGTTGGCGGCGAGCTTGGCATTGTCGGCCATCAGCGCGTGCAGGCGCGTCATGATGCCGTCGCGCATGCCGTTGCTGAGTTCGGCATAGTCGCTGAACAGCACGGTGCCGTCGGCCTCGACGATCGCGACGTTGCCGCGGGCCGCCGCGATGCCGGTATTGCGGTCGTAGGTGACCGTATCGGCCCGCAGCACGTGGTCGTTCTGCCAGATCTGGACATTGCCCGACCAGGTGACGATGCCCTGGGCGTTGTCGTACGACACCTTGTCGGCCTGGAACGTCACCGGGTCCTTCTGCGAGGCCGGCGAGCCCGTGTCGACATGCAGCGGACGGACCTGGGCATGGGCGCGATGGATCTGGACGGCGGCGCCCAGCAGGGTGCCCCCCAGCATGCTGGCAGCCAGCAGCGTGCCGCGTGCCTGCGCGGATTTGCCCCGGACGGGGCGGAACAGGCAACGAGGCAGGAGGAATGGCATCATCCGTCTTCTAGATGAAGCAATAGAGAAACTGCAAGGCAGAGACCCGCTCCGGTCGGGGCCCAGGCGGCCAGAATCGGGGGCATGGCGCCGGATTCGCCGAATTGTGCCGCGACCTTGGACACCGTGAACAGCGCGAAGCCCGCCGCCACGCCGCCGCCGAGCATGCGCGCCACCCCGCCGCGCCGGCTCGGGCGCATGGAGAACCCCGCCGCGACCAGCGCCATGGTGCCCGCCAGGATGGGCAGGGTCAGCAGCGACTGGAAATGCAGCCGGTGCCGGATGGACGAAAAGCCCGAGCGTTCGAGAAGCGCGATGAAGCCGGGGAGGGCCCAGACCGACAATGTGTCGGGCGACGCGAAGCTTTCCTGCACGCGCGAGAGCGTCAGGTCGGTCGGCAGGGTGAAGCGTCCCACCTGGATGGGCAGGCGGTCCGGGCGGATGGTGTGGGTGTCGTCGAGCACCCATTCGCCCTGGCCCAGATGGCCGCTGGAGGCTTCGACGCGGACGATCATGCGGTCGGCCTCGTCCAGCCGGAACAGGCTGACGCCGCTGATCTGCAGCACGCCGTCCTGCAGGTGCACGCTGCGGGCATGCAGGATCGCCACCCCGTGGGGGGCCAGCGCGTTGTCGGCCTGGCGGATCCACAGCGCGCCGTCGGCGAGGTTCAGCGGGCCGCCGCTGCGCAGGTAGACATGATCCAGCGTCTCGGCCCGGCGGTACATGAGCGAGGACAGGGGGGAGAGCACCCCCGTGGCCAGGGCGCCGATCAGCAGGGCGCAGGCCAGCGGGCCGGTGAGGAACTGCCAGGCCGAAATGCCGGCGGCGCGCGCCACGATCAGCTCCGACGAGCGGGTCAGGCGCCAGAAGCAGACGATACCGCCCAGAAGCACGCCGAAGGGCAGGATCTCGATCATGAAATAGGGGATGTGGAGGAGCGCGATCTCGCTGACCAGCCGTGTGGGGACGTTGGGGCGCGTCGCGACCCGCCGCAGGAGGTCGATGAAGTCGAACAGCGAGACCAGGCCGGTCAGCGACAGGATCATCGCCAGGACCGCCAGCGTGAACTGCCGCGCGATGTAGAAGGAGAGCGTGACCGATACGGTCATGGCCGGGGTGCCGGCTGGCCGGAGGCGAGGAGCGACCCGGCCACGGCCTGGTGCCGCTGGCGCCATTCGGGCAGGAAGAGGGCCACCGCGCAGACGGCGCCGGGCAGGATCGCCTCGATCCACATCAGGGGCATCAGGCCCGGGTTGCGGCCGGCCAGGTTCTGCACCATCAGGCTGAGGGCAAGCAGACACACCACCGTCATGATCGCGGTGAAGGGGCGCAGGATGTTGCCGTGCCGCGAGAACGTGCCGCCCAGAACGCTGACCAGCCCGATCATCGCGAAGGAGAAGGCCGTGAACGGCGAGGTCAGGCGCCGCCAGGCCTCGACCGCGAACTTGCCGCGGTCGCGGGCGGAGACCTCGTGCGGGTCGGGGTGCAGCAATTCGTGCAGCGAGAGTTCGCTGGCGTCGCGATAGCGGATCTGCTCGCCCCTTGGTGTGGTGAGGTCGATGGTGTTGCGGGCGAAGGCCAGGACGTTCAGCCGGCCGGTGCGGCGGTCGATCTCCTGCCGGGAGCCGTCGAACAGGACCACCCGGGGCTGGTCGTTGACGATCAGCATCGTGCCGCGCTCGGCCAGGATGGTCGAGGGATTGTCGGGCTGGCGGCCGTCCTCGACCATGATGCCGTGCAGGGTGCCGTCGTGATCGCGGGAGCGGACATAGACGGTCATGGTGCTGGACAGGGGGGTGAAGACGCCGTCTTGCAGCATGAAGGCCGCGATGCGGTTGCGGATCTGGAATTCGTACTGTTTGAACGCGTGGAAGGCCTGCGGGACGATCCACACATTGAGCAGCAGGCACAGCACCACCGAGGCGCCGGCGCAGAGCAGGCCGGGCCGTGCGACGTGAAGCGGCGAGAGGCCGGCCGCGCGCATGACCGTCAGTTCGCGATCGGTGGCCAGGCGCTGGTAGACGAACTGCACCACCACGAAGGTCGTAATGGGCAGGATGATGGCGACGAAGGAGGGCACCAGCAGGCTGGTCAGCCCGATGAAGACCCGCAGGGACAGGCCGCGTTCGACCACCAGGGAGACGAAGCGCAGGGACTGGGTGAGCCAGATCAGGGCCGCCAGGCCGCCCGTGGTTGCCGCCAGCGCCACGAGAAGCTGCCGCAGCACGTAGCGGTCGAGCATCGGCAGGTGCGCCCTTGACGGGCGTCGTGTTGCGGATCGGGCGAACGACATATGCCTGTGTAGCTCCCCGGAGGATATGGTGAAAAGCCCTGCGTCCCAGGGGTGGTGCGACCCTTACGGCCGGCCGCCCAGCCGGTTCCGGGCCGTCCCGGCGCGGTGGCCGGTTGAAGCAGGGTCCGCCCCTGTCATGTCATCCGAATGGGCGAAGATGCTTGTGGAAAATTAAGGAACCGGAAATGCGCCGGCGCGCCGCCGGGGACGGGCATCCGGGCGGGAGACTAGCCTGCCGGGGGGAAGAGCGCGCCGGGATTCATCAGCCCGTGCGGGTCGATCGCGTCCTTGATCCGGCGCATGGTGGCCAGTTCGGCGCCCCCGCGCCAGCCCGGCATCATGTAGGGTTTCAGGCGGCCTATCCCGTGCTCGGCCGAGAAGGAGCCGTCCAGATCGCGCACGATGGCGGCGACCGTGTCCATGATCCGGTGATCCTGCGCCAGGAAGGCGGCCGGGTCCATGCCTTCGGGCTGGACCAGGTTGAAATGGATGTTGCCGTCGCCGATATGGCCGAACGGCGCGGGGCGGATGCCCGGGATCAGCGCCGTGCAGGCGGCGCTGGCGCGCGCGATCAGCTCCGGCACGCGCGAGACGGGGACCGAGACGTCGTTCTTGACGCTGGCGCCCGCGCGGCGCTGGGCCTCGGCATGTTCCTCGCGCAGTTTCCACAGGGCCAGGCGCTGGCCCTCGCTTTCCGCGATCACGGCGTCGCTGACCGTGCCGGACTCGAACATGGCGGCCAGGACGTCTTCCAGCACCGTGCGCAGGTCGGCGTCGCGGCGCGGGGTGGCCAGTTCGACCAGCACATAGGCCGGGGCGGGCTCGGCCAGGGGCAGGCTGGTGCCGGGCACCAGCCGCGTGACCAGGTCCATGCCGGCGCCCGACATATATTCGAAGGCCTGGATCAGGGCCGGGTCCTGCGCGCGGAAGGCGGAGAACAGGGCCAGCGCCGCGCCGGCGTCGGCCACCGCGCACAAGGCGGCCTCGACCGCGCGCGGCTGGGGCTGCAATTGCAGGATGGCGGAGGTGATGAAGCCCAGCGTGCCCTCGGACCCCACGAAGAGCTGGCGCAGCGCGTAGCCCGTATTGTCCTTGCGCAGGCGGCGCAGCCCGTTGAAGACGCTGCCGTCGGGCAGTACGACCTCCAGCCCCAGCACCAGTTCCCGCGCGTTGCCGTAGCGCACGGTGTTGTTGCCGCCGGCGTTGGTGGCCAGCACGCCGCCGATCTGGGCCGAGCCTTCCGACGAGATCGAGAGCGGCAGCATCAGCCCGGCCGCGCGTGCCGCGTCCTGTGCCGCCTTCAGCGTGACCCCGGCCTCGATGTCCATCGTGTGGTCCAGCGGGTCGATCTGCCGAACGCGGTTCATCCGGGACAGGCAGACCACGATGTCGCGTCCGCTCTCGTCCGGCGTGGCACCGCCGACCATGCTGGTATTGCCGCCCTGGGGGACCATCGCGACCCCGGCGCCGGCGCACAGCGCGACGGCCCGGGCCAGTTCGGCGGTGGTGGCCGGGCGCAGGACGGCTGCCGCGCGGCCGTGATAGAGCGAGCGCCAGTCGGTGCAGTAGGGGGCTGTGTCCGTGGTCTCGGTCAGGATGCCCGACGGCCCCAGCAGGTCCGCCAGACGAGCCAGCAGATCGGCGGTCGGCGGGGCGGAGGAGGGGGTGGCGGTCATGACGGGGTTCCCGTGGGGGTGGATGCGCGGCGCGGGCGAGGGTGCCGCCTGTCTTGGGACAGAATGGCGGGCATGGCAATGTCTCGCCTCTGCCCGCCGTCGATCAGTTCAGGGCGGTTGTCCTGAACGGGGCGGCCGGCACGTCCATCGCGCGCACCATGCCCATGCCGATCGCGCCCACCAGGGCGCCGACGGCGACGGCCAGGGCGACGACCGAGCGGCGGCGCGGGGTGGGGCGCGCGCGCATCACGGACAGGGCGGCCTGGGTCTCGGCCCTGGCCTGCTGGGTCAGGTAGAGCTGGGACCGCAGTTCCTCATTGCGGGCCCGGGCGCTGCGCAGGTCGAGGTCGAGCCGGTTGACGCTTTCGGTCAACTGCACGATCCGGGTGCGCGCGGCCTGCATTTCCTCGGTCGCGGCGGTGCCGGATGCGGCGCGCGAGGCGCGCGGGCGGGGCGGCGGACGCGGCGGCGGGTTGGGCGCGAGGGCGGTGAACAGGTTTTTCAGCGCCCCGCCGGTCATGCCGTTGCGGCGGGCGCGGCTGCGGATGGCGTCCAGCGCATTGGCGGACTGGCCCGGATGGTCCTCGAGGACCAGGGCCAGGATATCCGCCAGGATCTTCAGTTCCTTGGGATCGAGTTTGTCGCTCATGGCGGCGGATCACGATGGTTGGGGCAGGCGGTTGTGGACGGGTGCGGCATCATGCGGGTCGGGGCGAGGCGGCGCGGCGCAGGCGGTCGCGGATGGCCAGGCCCAGGCCGGCGCGCGGGATCGGCATGGCGGCGATGCGGGTCAGGCCGCGTCGCGCGCCCTCGCTGTCGAGAAAGCGCAGGCCCGCGAACAGGCGAGCCGCGGCTTCGTCCACCGTGCCGGAGGGGCTGAGATTCCACACCAGCCCGGCCCCCGGCAGTTCCGGCCCGAAGGCCAGCAGGGCCTCGTCGGCGCCGACTTCCTGCGCATCCAGCCGGACCGGGAGGGAGGGGGCGTAGTGCGATTCCATCCGGCCCGGGGAGACCGGCAGCGTGTCGGCGTAATCGTCGGGGTGGGAGATCGGGCCGCAGATCTCGGCCAGGGCCTCGATCGTGACGCCGCCGGGGCGCAGCAGCATCGGCGCGGTGCCCGTGAGGTCGAGGACCGTGCTTTCCACCCCGACCTGGCAGGGGCCGGAATCCAGCACCGCGTCGATGCGGCCGGTCAGGCCGCGCAGGACGTGATAGGCGTCGGACGGGCTGACCTTGCCGGACAGGTTGGCCGAGGGGGCGGCGACCGGGCGGCCGGTGGCGCGCAGCAGGGCGGCCGTGACCGCCCCGCGCGGCACGCGGACGGCCACCGACGGCAGGCCGGCGGCGGCGAGGTCGGAGATCGTGCCGCCCGGCTGGCGCGGCAGGACCAGCGTCAGCGGGCCGGGCCAGAACCGGTCGGCCAGGCGCCGGGCCAGATCGTTGGGCACGGCCTCGGCGAACGCGGCCTCGGCATCGGGGAAATGGCTGATCAGCGGGTTGAAGCGCGGACGCTCCTTGGCGGCGAAGATGTGGGCCACGGCGGTATCGTTGGTCGCGTCGGCGCCAAGCCCGTAGACGGTCTCGGTCCCGAATGCCACCAGGCCGCCCGCCCGCAGCAGGTCGGCCGCGCGGGCGATGCCCGCGTCGCTTGCTTCCAGACGTTCCGTCATCTCCCCTCTACCCGTTCCTCTCTACCCGTCCGTTTCGTCGCCATTGCCGGCATGGATCATAACGCGTCACGCGCCCGATTGCTCCCGCTTTCCGGCGCAGACGAAGTGCGGGTTGCGCCAGTCGGGCTTGCCGTAGCGCAGCATTGCGCCGTCCATCGTGGTGACGGTGCCGCCGGCGGCCTCGACGATGACCTGCGGGGCGGCGGTGTCCCATTCCATCGTCGTGCCCAGGCGCGGGTACAGGTCGGCCGCGCCCTCGGCCACGCGGATGAATTTGGCGGCGGAGCCGATATTGCCCAGGTGGGCGATCCGCCGGCCGCCCAGGAACGATGCCAGGCGCGGGTCGTCGGCATAATGGCGCGAGGCCAGCACCGTCAGCCCCTCGGGCGGGACCGTGCGGGCGTGGATGGGGTGGGTGCCGGTTGCGTCCGTGCGGTAGGCGCCGGTGGCGACATGGCCCGCGTAGAGCTGGTGGTAGGCCGGCAGGGCGACCGCGCCCAGGACGGCGCGGCCGTCGCGGACCAGGCCGATATTGACGGTGAAATCGTCCCGCCCCGCCGCGAATTCGCGCGTGCCGTCCAGCGGGTCGACCAGCCAGAACATGTTGCCGGCCTCGATGCGCACGCCGGCGGCGGCTTCTTCCTCGGCGATCACGGGGATGGTGGGGGCGAGGGCGCGCAGGCCGGCCAGGATATGGGCCTCGGCGGCGTGATCGGCCTCGGTCACCGGGGACGAATCGGACTTGGTCACGGTTTCGAACCCGCGCGCACGGATCTGGCGGATCAGTTCGGCGGCCTCGGCGGCCAGCCGGGTCGCGAGGTCCAGCAGCGTGTCGTCACCGGGAAGAAGCAGGGAGGAACGGTTCATGGGTTCATGGGATTAGCTTACTCGCGGCCGCGCGTCATGCGCCTTTTCTCGTGTTCCCGCCCTTTCGGGCGCCATGCGCCGGAGGGGGCTTTGGACAGACGCGCCCGCATGGGGCATGCTGCGGCACCTGTTCCAGGGTCCGGGGCGCGACCCTGTCCGACCGATCGTTGCGGAGTATCAGCGCCATGTTGCAGACCGGCTTTTCCGATGCCGCCCTTCCCGTCGATGGTGTCCTGGCCATCCTGGTGCCCGAGGATGGGCCGCGCCCGGCTTCGTACCTCGCTGCCGACCGGGCGACCGGCGGGGCGCTGGAGCGCGCGGTGGGCGCCGCGTCGTTCACGTTCAGCGCCGGCCGGACCTGCATGCTGCTGGCGCCGGGGGGCGGATTCGACCGTATCCTGCTGGTCGGGCTGGGCAAGGCGGCCGAGATCGGCGCCAGTGCCGTCGAGAATGCGGCGGGTGCCGCCGTCACGGCGCTGGGCAAGCTGACGGGCGCGGCGCGGATCGCGGCCGATGGCGTGGAGCCCGCGCTGGTGGCCCATGTCGCGCAGGGGGCGACGCTGGCGGCCTTTCGCTTCGACAGCTACCACACCCGGCTGCCCGAGGATGCGCGCTGGCGCCTGACCGAGGTCACGATCCTGACCCCGGACGCCGCCGGGGCCGAGGCGGCGTGGGTGGATCTTTCCGCCGTGGCGCGGGGTGTCTGCCTGGCCCGCGACCTGGTGAGCGAGCCCGCGAACGTGCTGCGGCCGCCCGAATTCGCGACCCGGATCGAGGCGCTGCGCGAGCTGGGGGTGGAGGTCGAGATCCTGGACCGGGATGCGATGGCCGAACTGGGCTTCGGCGCGCTGCTGGGGGTCGCGCAGGCCAGCGACGCGCCGCCGCGCACGGTGCTGATGCGCTGGAACGGGGCCGGGGACGATTCGGCGCCGCTGGCCTTTGTCGGCAAGGGCGTGACCTTCGATTCCGGCGGGATCTCGATCAAGCCGGCGGGCGGCATGGAGGAGATGAAGACCGACATGGCCGGCGCCGCCGCGGTGGTGGGGCTGATCGCGGCGCTGGCCGGGCGCAAGGCGAAGGTCAATGTCGTCGGTGCGGTCGGGCTGGTGGAGAACATGCTGGCCGGCAATGCCCAGCGCCCCGGCGACGTGGTGCGGACCTATTCGGGCCAGACGGTCGAGGTGATCAATACCGATGCCGAGGGGCGGCTCGTGCTCGCCGACGTGCTGTGGTACGTGCAGGAGCGCTTCAAGCCGCGCCTGATGGTCGACCTGGCCACGCTGACCGGGGCGATCGTCGTCGGGCTGGGGCATGAATATGCCGGCCTGTTCTCGAACGACGACGCGTTGGCCGGGCGGCTGGCGGCGGCGGGCGAGGAGACGGGCGAGCTGCTGTGGCGCATGCCCTTGTCCGATGCCTATCGCGAGGCCCTGCGCTCCGACATCGCGGATTTCAAGAATGTCGGGGGCCGGCCGGGCGGGTCGATCACGGCGGCGAAGTTCCTGGAGCATTTCGTCAACCAGGTGCCGTGGGCGCATCTGGACATCGCGGGAACGGCCTGGGCCCGGAAGACCGTGAACTGCACGCCCAAGGGGGCGACGGGTTTCGGCGTGCGCCTGCTGGAGCGCTTCGTGCGGGAAAATCACGAGGGCTGATTCGGGGTCGCGGCGCGCCATGGCGGAGATCGGATTCTATCACCTGACGCGGACGGGCGTGGAGCAGGCGCTGCCGGCCCTGCTGGGCCGGACGCTGGAGGCCGGGCGGCGTGCCGTGCTGCGCTGTGGCGACGCGCAGCGGGTGAAGGCGGTGGACGAGGCGCTGTGGCGCGCCACCGATCCGGTCTGGCTGCCGCATGGCAGCGCGGCGATGGGGCATGGGCCGTTGCAGCCCATCTGGCTGACGGCGGGAGAGGACGTGCCGAACGGGGCGACCTACCTGTTCCTGATCGATGGGGTGAACTGCCCCGACGCCGGTGCGTTCGAGCGGGTGTTCGACCTGTTCGACGGGGGAGACCCGGAGGCCGTGGAAGCGGCCCGCCGGCGGTGGACCAGTGCCCGGGAGGCCGGGCACGCGCTTGTCTACTGGCGGCAGCAGGCGAAGGGATGGACCCGGGGGGGACGCTAGGGCCGGCCCCGGGCGCTTGCGAGGAGAACCACGCGGCATGATCGATGGCATGATCGATTCCGTCACGTTTCCGGACGGCACGCGCCTGCCGGCGCTGGGCATGGGGACTTGGGCGCTGGGCGACAGTGCCGAGCGCCGGGCGCAGGAGATCGCGAGCCTGCGGCTGGGCCTGGACCTGGGATTGCGGGTGGTCGACACCGCCGAGATGTATGGGGCCGGGCGGTCGGAAAAGCTGGTGGGCGAGGCGATCGCGGGCCGGCGGGACGAGGTCTTTCTCGTCACCAAGGTTCTGCCGTCCAATGCCTCGCGCGCCGGGGTGGCGAGCAGTTGCCGGGCATCGCTGAAGCGGCTGGGGACCGACCGGATCGACCTGTACCTGTTGCACTGGCGGGGGGCGGTGCCGCTGGAGGAGACGATCGGGGCCTTCGAGCTGCTGAAGCGGGAGGGGCTGATCGGCGCGTGGGGGGTGTCGAATTTCGATGTCGGGGATCTGGACGATCTGGCGCGCGTCGCCTCGCCCGGGCCCTGTGCGGCGAACCAGGTCCTCTACAGCCTCGATTATCGGGGGGTGGAGTTCGACCTGCTGGAGGCGGACCGGCGCCGGTCCATCGTGACCATGGCCTATTCGCCGCTGGGGCAGGGCGGCGACCTGCTGCACCAGCCGGTGCTGGGGCGGATCGCGGCGCGGCACGAGACCAGCCTGGGGCCGGCGACCCCGGCGCAGGTGGCGCTGGCCTGGGTGCTGCGGCAGCCGGGCATGCTGGCGATCCCCAAGGCGGGGAGCGTGCAGCATCAGCGCGAGAACGTGGCGGCGACCGAACTGGTGCTGACGCCGGAGGATCTGGAGGCGATCGACCGGTCGATCCCGCCGCCGCGCCGCAAGGTGCCTCTCGCCATGATCTGAGCGGCGTGGTTTGATGGGGGCTCGATCGGACCCGTGATTCGGGGATGGGGCCATCCTGCCGCTGATTCTCATGCTTGTGTTGTCGGTGCTGCTGCTGGACGGCCTGATGCCCCGGTTCGCGGCGCCCCAGGTGGCCCGGGCGGGGTGGGGGCTGGCCCTTGCGCTGGCCCTGGCGATGGCCTGCCTGCCTGCGGCGGCGGGTTCCCTGGCCGGCCCGGCTGCCCTGTTGCGTGTCGATGCGCTTTCGCTGCCCTTCGTGCTGATCCTGTCGGTGGCCGGCCTGGCCTCGGGCGCGCGGACGCCGGTGCTGGCCGGTGCGGCGCTGACCGTTGGTACCGGCAATCCTGTCCTGTTCTGTATCGGTGCGGCGGCCCTGCTGCCCCTGTTGCGCGCGCGTGCGGTCGTGCCGCGCGCGATGGTGGGGTGGGAGAGTGTCGGGGTGGCGGTGGCGACGGCTCTGCTGTCGGGCCCGCGGGACTGGCGGCTGGTCGTGTTGCCGGTTCCGGCGCTGGTGGCGGCTGCCGCATTGATGGGGCTGTCGGTGCGGCCGCTTGCCGGCGCGCGGCATGGCGCGCCCGTGGGGGTTGCGCATCTGGCCGGGTGGGTAGCGGGGCTCTGCCTGGCCCTGCGGATGCTGGTCGACTGGCCCCGGGTGCCCGTGGCGGCGCTGTGGGGTGGTGGGCTGGTCGTTGTGGGGCTGGTGCTGGCCCTGGCGGGATGCGGGCGGGCGCTGAACGCGCGCGATGCCGGGCGTGTGGCAGCCGGCATGCTGGGAGGCTGGGGTGGTCTGGCGCTGCTGCTGGTGGGGCTGGTGGTGACGGGGCGGGCGGATGATCTGCCGCTGCTGGCGCTGGGAGCGTTTCGTGCCCTGATGCTTCTGGCGGGTGGGGTCGGGATGGCGTTTCTGGCCGCGATCCTGATCCTGGCGGAGATTGCCGAAGCCGCGGGCTCGCTGCGGCTGACGCGGGCCGGCGGGCTGGCGGCGCTGATGCCGAAAGCGTCGTGCCTGCTGGTCATGGCGCTGGCCGGGGCCTGTGCGCTGCCGCCCTCCGGCGGGTTTGCGGTCACTTGGCTGCTGGTCCAGTCGCTGCTGGCGCTGCCGCGTGCCGAGGGGCTGGTGGGGGCGATGCCGTTGCTGGCGGCACTGGCCGGGGTGGGGCTGGTGTGCGGGCTGTTGATCCTCGCGGCGGTGCGCCTGCTGTCCGGCCTGGTGCTGGGGCGGCCGCGTACGCCGCGCGCGGCCGGGGCGACCGACCCGGTGGCGGGGCGGCTGGCGGTGCCGGCGGCGTGCCTGGGTGGGTCCATGGTCATGGTGCTGGTGCCCGGCCTGTGGCTGTGGCTGACGCGGGGTGCGGGATGGGATGCCGCCGGCCTGCGGGGTGCGATTCCGCTGGGTGCGCGTCCGGACTGGCTGGCCTTGGCGGCGCCGGGGGGCGGCGGGGCGGTGTATCCGGTCGGTATCGCCGTGCTGCTGGCGCTGGCGGGGGGGCTGGTGCTGGCACTCTCGCGCCTGGCCGGCACCGTGCCGTCGCGCCCGGTAGCGGCCTGGACCGAGGGGGCGCCGCCGTCGCCGCCCTGGATGCCGTTCGGCGAGCCGGCGGCGCAGGTCGGGCCGGCGCAGTTGACCGGGGCGCTGGGCTGGAGCGTGGCGGGGGCGCGGCCTGCCCGGCATGGCGTGCGGCGCGTGGCGCGGCGGACGCGGGTGGTGGCCCGCCGGGTTTTGACGGGGGCGGAGGCAGGGGTGGGCTGGGTGTCGCGCCATGCCATGGGGCTGGTGCTGCTGTGGCTGGCCGTGGCGGCGCTGGTCCGGATGTGGGGCCGTTCGTGATGGTGTCGTGGGCGATGGTCTCGGCGGCGGTGGCGGGGTGCGTGCTGCTGCTGGTGCATCTTGTGCTGATGGTGGCCTGTGCGCCCCTTGCGCGGGGGCTGCTGGCGGCGGGGATGGCGCGGGCGGGGGGTGCGGAGCGGGTGCCGGTGCTGGGGCGGTGGCGGTTGATCCTGTCCTGCGCGCGCCGGCATGGGGTGCGGGCCGCCGGCGGGGCCGAGATCGTGCCCGGGGCGGCGCTGGCGGTCGCGCTGGCGGCCTGCGTGCTGGTGCCGTCCTTCGCGCTCGGCCTGCCGGGGGGTGGGCTTTCGGATTTGCTGACGGTTTCGGGCCTGCTGGTGCTGGCGCGCCTGCTGCCGCTGCTGGCGGCGCTGGAGCCGGGCGGGGCGCGGGCCGGGCTGGCGGCGGCGGGGGACGTGACGGCGCTGGCGGCGATGCAGGCGGTCTTTCCGCTGGCGGTGGCGGCGGCGGTGATGGCGAGCGGGCATGGCGGGATCGATGCCCTGCTGGTGCGCCTGCGCGACCCGGATATGGGGGGCGGGCGGGTGTCGGCGATGCTGCTGGCCCTTGCCCTGCTGCTGGCCGGGCCGGATGTGGGGCCGGGGGATGACGTGCGCGCGGCGGACATGATGGTCGATCTGGGCGGGCGCGGCCGGGCCGCGATGGAACTGGCGCGGGACCTGGTGCTGATGGGCTGGATCACGCTGGCGGGCGACCTGGCTTGGCCCGGTGGGCTGGCGGTGCCGCAGGCCGATGCCCTGTTGCCGCCCGCGATCTCGCTGCCGGGCGCCGTGGCGGCGTGGCTGGCGCGGACGGGGGTGATCTGTGCCGGGATCGTCGCGGCGCGGGTGGTGGTGATGGGCTCGGCGCGCGGGACGCGGGGACGGCTGGTGCTGGCGCTGCTGTTTGCGACGCTGGCGGTCGTGGTGCTGTTCGCGGATCAGGAGGTGGCATGATGGCCTCGCCGCTGCCCGGGCTGCTGATTGCGGCGTCTGTCGTGTTGTCGGGCCTGCGGGGGGCGTTGCCCTGGCAGGCCGGGCTGGTGGTGCTGACGCTGCTGGCGGCGGCACTGGACGGTGGCGCGCTGGTGCGCCCCTGTCTGGCTTCCCTGTTCGTGGTGGCGGGGACGGTGCCGCTGGTCTGGGGGCTGGGGCGGCTGGAGGACCGGCCGCCGGTGCCGGGGGAGCGGATATCGGGGGTGGGTGGCGGATTGATGCTGACGATCCTGGCCGTGCTGGCGGTGCCGCGCGGCCTGGTCGATGCCGTGGCGCGGCCGGACCTGATTGCGGCGCTGGTGGCCATTCTGTGCGGTGTGCTGGCGGCCGCCGTCCGGCGGTCCGTCGTGGGGCAATGCGCGGGGCTGGCGGCGGCGGTGAATGGATTGATGCTGCTGGCCGGCCTGGCCGGGCGGGATGCGGTGCTGGCGGGCGCCATTGCCTTGCAGGTGGCGCTGCTGCTGGTGGCCTTTGTATGCCTGCGGCGCATTGCCTGGGGGCGGGAGGCGACGTGAGCATGGCTGTCGTTTCGTCGCCGCTGCTCTCGCTGCCGGTGCTGATGCCGCTGGCCCTGTGCTGGCCGTTTCTGTCGATGGGCGTGCTGGCCGCGTGTTCGCCGGCCTCGGCGCGGGCGGCGGCGACAGGCCTTTCGGGGATCGGGCTGGTGCTGGCCGTGCTGGCGGTGGCGTCGCGCAGCGTGTGGCCGGCGACGCCGTTTGCCGTGCCGCCCGGTCCGCTGGGGCTTCTGCTGCCGCTGCCGCTGGTGGCGCTGTTTCTGTCCAGCCTGGCGGCCGATGCGGCACCGGCGCGGCAGGGCGCGCGCGTGCTGACCCATGGGCTGGCCGGTGGCGCGGTCGTCGCGACCGCCTGCGCCGATCCGCTGTCGGGCGCCGTCGCGGTCGGAGGCGTGGCGATGCTGGTGGCGCTGGCGACCGCCGTGACGCGCGGGGCGGCGCGGGCGGGGTGGGACCTGTTTCGCCTGAGCCTGTCGGGCATCCTGCTGGCGGTGCCCGGTGCGGCGCTGCTGGCGGCATCGGACGCGGCGGGGCGGCTGGAGGGGCTGGGTGGCCTGTTGCTGACGGTCGGGCTGGGGACCGTGGCCGGGCTGGGGCCGGCGGCCCCGGTCGTGCTGGCGGCCGGCGAGGCGGCGGCGCCCATGGCCCTGGCGCCGGTCATGACGGCGATTCCGGTGCTGCGTCATCTGGCGGAGGGGCCTGACCCGATGGGGGTGATGGCGCTGGGGCTGGTGACGCTGTGGCTGATGGCGCTGTCGATCCGCGTGGCCCCCGAGGCGCGGCGTGGCCGCCTGTCGGTGGGGCTGGCGATCGGGCTGGCCGCGGTGGCGGCCGGGGCTGGCGGCGGGGCCGGGCAGGCTGGGCTGGTGGCGCTGCTGCTGTCGGTCGCGCTGCTGGGGCCTCTGGCGCGGGAGGGAGCGGTGGTGGCCCTGGTGCATGCGCCGCTGCTGCCGTTCGGGGGGCTGGTGCTGACGCTGGTTGCCCTGTGCGAGACGGCGCCGCTGCTGGTGCTGCCCGTCGCGGTCGGGGTTGCGGTCGGCAGCCCGCTGCCGGTGAAGGGTGTGTTCGGGACCGGCTGGCTGGGGCGGGGGGTAGCCGCGCTGTTGCTGGCTGGTCTTGTGATGCTGGTGCTGCGGGGGTGGCGATGATGATCCGGGCCGAACCCGATGCGGCGCCGCGCACCGCCGCCGCGCTGATCCGGCGGGGGGAGGCCGAGGCGGGGGCATGGCGCTTTCGGCTGGATGAGGAAGGCTGGCACGAACTGGCGGGGGCGCTGGGGCACGATCCGCTGCCGTTCGCGACCCTGTGGGCCGATGGGCGGGATGTGCATGCGCTGTTTCTGGATGGCGGGGAGCGGCCGCTGGTGGCGAGTGTCGAACCGTATGGCGGCCGCTATCTGGGCCTGTCCCCCGTGCGGCCGGCGGCGGGGCCGTTCGAGCGCTGCGTGCAGGATCTGTGGGGATGGTCGGCGATGGATGCGCGGGATTCGCGCCCGTGGCTGGACCAGGGGCTGTGGACGGCGACCTGGCCGCTGAGCGCGCGGCCGGGCCCCGCCGCGTGGCCGCCCGATCCGCCGGATTTTCGGCGGGTGCCGGCGGACCACATGATCCGGGGGAGCGGGCCGGCCGATGGCGGCCACCGCACGCCGGCCCATCTGCGCCTGGCGCTGGATGGGCTGGGCATGGTCGGGCAGGCCGAGTGGCGGCTGGGCTATGCGCATCGGGGGATCGTGGCGCGGCTGGTGGGGCTGGAGGCGGAAGGTGCCGTGCGTCTGGCCGGGCGGGCAGCGGCCGGGGCGTCGGTCGCGCATCAATCGGCGCTGTGCCGGGCGATCGAGGATGCGACGGGGCAGGCCGCCGATGCAGGGACCGTGCGGACGCGCGTATTGCTGGCGGAAATCGAGCGGGCGGCGACGCATCTGCATGATGTGTCGCGCGTGGCGCGGGCGGCCGGGGGGACGGCGCTGGCGGCGGAATGCGAGCGGCTGCGCGAGGCGATCCTGGAGCCGTGCGGCCGGATCGGCGGCCATCGGCTGCTGATGGACCGGGTGAGCCCCGGCGGGGCGGGGGACCCGGCGATGGATGACGCGGCGGCGGCCCTCGGCGCCCGGGTGGCGGAGTTGCTGGAGGCTGGGCGGGACGGGCTGGTGCGCTGCCGGGCCTGGCCGGGGCTGGAGGCGCGCATTGCCGGCATCGGCGTGCTGGGGCAGTCGGCGGCACGGACGCTGGGGGTGGGCGGCGTTGCCGGCCGGGCGTCGGCGCGGGAGGAGGATCTGCGGCGGCTGGTGCCGGGCTATCGGCGCGAGTGGCTGGATAGCGGCGTGCGGCGCGGGGGCGACGTGGCGGCGCGCATCGATCTGCGGCTGGCGGAACTGGGCGGCGTTGCGCGGCTGCTGCGGGCCGCCCTGGACAGTGCGCCGGTCGTTGGGCGGGTGGCGCCTGGTGCCGGCGAGGGTGTGGGGTTTGCCGAGGGGCCGCGCGGGGCGGTGTGGTATTGGGTACGCATGGCCGGGGACCGGGTTGTGGCGGCGCATGCCTGCGACCCGGCGCTGGCCCAGGCCTGTGCTCTGGAGCATGTGCTGGCGGGGGCGCGGGCCGAGGATGTGGAGATGATCGTGCGCTCGTTCGGCCTGTCGGCCGCCGGGGCGGATCTTTAGGCGGGGGACGAGGCTTGGCGCTGCTGCGGGCGATTCTGACGCGGGGATTCCGGCCCGCCATCCGTCTGCCTTCCGTGGGGCCGATGGCAGTGTTTCACGTGGATACAGGGGGATGCGAGGGCTGCGCGATGGAGGTCGCGGCGCTGGATGGCGCGGCCTATGCGCTGTCGGCGACGGGGCTGCGCTTCGTGACCACGCCGCGCCTGGCCGACGTGCTGCTGGTGACCGGGCCGCTGACCCGCGCCATGGCCCCGGTGCTGGAGACGGCATGGCATGCCATGCCCGACCCCAGGGCGCTGGTCGCCGTGGGGGCCTGCGCGATCGATGGCGGGCCGTTCGGGGAAAATTATGCGGTTCTGGGCGGGCTTGAGGGGCGGGCGCCGCTGGATGCGTCGATCCCCGGCTGCCCGCCTTCGCCGGCGTCCATCGTGGCCGGGCTGGCGGGGCTGCTGGGGGTGTCGGGATTGTCTTCCTCGGCCTGAAGGGCCAGGGCCTCCTGCTTCAGGCGGTGGAAGCTGCGGCGGCTGAGGGGGAGCAGGGCGATGTAGATCACGCCGGCGGCGGCGAGCGCGCCCCACGGATCGGCGACCAGTACGGCGGCGTAGGCGCCGGTGCCCAGCATCAGCGGCAGCACATAGGCCGACGGGACCTTGAAATTCTTGAACGACCAGACGGGCAGCGTGCACACCAGAAGGAACGCGGTGCCGCTGAGCGTCAGCGCCGGCAGGATGGGCAGGCGCGTGAGGTCGTAGAGCTGGTTCCAGCCCAGCTTGTGCGCCTCCAGCCCCAGGAACAGCGGAAACAGCGCCAGCCCGGCGCCGGCGGGTGCCGGGACGCCGGTGAAGAAATTGCTGGCGTATTTGGGCTTGTCGGTATCGTCCAGGCTGGCGTTGAAGCGCGCCAGGCGCAGCGCCATGCACACCGTGAACATGATGCAGGGCAGGTAGCCGTAGCGCCCGGCATCGCGCAGGGCCCACAGATACAGGACGAAGCCCGGCGCCACGCCGAAGCACAGGAAATCGGACAGGCTGTCGAATTCCGCGCCGAAGCGGCTGGTGCCGCGCAGCAGGCGGGCGATCCGGCCGTCCAGCCCGTCGATGCACGCGGCGATCAGCAGCGCCACCGCCGCGTCGCCGAACCGGCCGTCGAGCGCGAAGCGCATGCCCGTCAGCCCCGCGCACAGGCCCAGCATCGTCATGATGTTGGGGATCAGCCGGTTGAAGGACGGACCGCGGACGCGGGGCCGTCGCCTGCGGATCAGCCGGCGGCGGCGACGGGGCGGGACGGGAGTGGAGGCCGGGGGGATGTCGGGCAGCGCCATCGGGATCAGAGACGCGCCATGACCGTTTCGCCGCCAATCATGGTCTGCCCGGCCGTGACGAGCGGTTCCACGCCCGGCGGCAGGTACAGGTCGGTGCGCGACCCGAAGCGGATGAGGCCGAAACGCTCGCCGGCCTCGTAGGTCATGCCTTCCTCGGCGTCGCACAGGATGCGGCGGGCGATCAGGCCCGCGATCTGGACCACCGCGAGGTTGCGCCCGTCTTCCAGCGTCAGGCGCAGGGCGTTGCGCTCGTTCAGGTCGGACGCCTTGTCGAGGCTGGCGTTGAGGAACTGGCCGGGATGGTAGGCGACGCGGGTGACGGTTCCGGCGGCGGGCATGCGGTTGACGTGCACGTCCAGCACCGAGAGGAAGGTGGCGATGCGCCACACGGGGGCGTCGCCCATGTCCAGCGACGCCGGGGGGGCGATCTTTTCCACCGACACCACGCGGCCGTCGGCGGGGGCGACCGCCAGGTGCGGGTCGGCCGGCGGCACGCGCTGGGGGTCGCGGAAGAAATAGAGGCAGAAGCCGAAGAACAGCCCCGCCGCGTGGCTGACCCAGCGGGCCGGGCGCCAGGGCAGGAGCCGGGCCGCCAGGGCGGTGGCACCCGACGCCAGAAGAAAGGGACGGGCGGCCGGATGCGGCCGCGCGAGGACGAGCTTGATGGACTGGATCAGGGACATGGACCGAGCTTCATGGAGTTTGCGGGGGATGGGGTCAAGCGTTGCGGCCAGTGTGGCATGGATCGGGGAGCCGGTCAGCCGGGTTCGTAGATCCGTCGCGGCGCGCGGATCAGGGCCGGCGCGGTGGCCGCCGGGACGCCGGAATAGACGTCCTTGACCGCCTCGATGACGAAGACGCCGCCCAGCTGGGGCAGCAGCATGTGGCCGGCATTTTCGGCCAGCGTGCCGGCGCGCCGGTAGCCGGCGCCCGGCGGCGGCATGAACAGCGCGCCGTCGTGGCGTTCGGCGCAGAGGAGGGCCTGCGACAGGCGGCGCGCGATCTGGCGGGCGGAAAAGGGTTCGCCCTGGCCGAAGGGCGTGCCGTCGGAATGGGCCCACCAGCCGGCGCGGTTGGGGACCACCAGCAGCAGGCGGCCGTGATCCTTCATGACCTTCCACACCGAGCGGATCAGCGCGTCGGGCCGGTCGGTGATTTCCAGCGCGTGGACCAGCAGCACGCGGTCGAAGGACAAGTCGGGGAAGGGCAGGCGGTCTTCGGCCACCACGCAGTCGCGCACGCCCTCGGGCGCCGTGGCGGGTGCTTCACGCGTGACGGGCGTGTTCATGCGGGCCGAGATACAGGGCGTGCCGTCGGGCTGGGCCCAGAGCGGCAGGAAGGGCTGGGTGTAGCCCAGGCCCAGGATCCGGTCGTTGCCGGTGCGGGGCCAGAAGGCCTGCATGCGATGCCGCAGCAGCCGGGCGGTGTTCTCGCCCGCGCGGGTGGCATAGAAACGGGCCGCGGTGCAGATATCGTCTTGCATCACGCCGGATTAGCACAAACTGTTGGACGATGCCGGGGCGCCCTGGCGCCGCGTACGAGACGGAGACAGATCATGGTGCTTGCCATTCGCCCGGTCCCGATCCTGGCCGACAATTACGCCTGGCTGCTGCGCGACGAGGAAAGCGGTGCCACCGCGCTGGTCGACCCCGCCGAGGAGGCGCCCCTGGTCGCGGCGGTGGACGCGGCCGGCGGGCGGCTGGACCAGATTTTCCTGACGCATCATCATGCCGATCATGTGGCGGCGACCGATGCCCTGCGCAAGCGCTACGGGGCAATTGTGACCGGGGCGGCGGCCGATGCCTACCGCCTGCCGATGCTGGACCAGGCGGTGAATGACGGCGACGGGGTGACGCTGGGGGGGGCCATCGGCACCGTGATGGAGACGCCGGGCCATACGCGCGGGCACATCGCCTATTATTTTCCGCTGACGCCGGCGCTGTTCTGCGGCGACACGCTGTTCAGCCTGGGGTGCGGGCGGCTGTTCGAGGGCACGGCGGAGGAGATGTTCCATTCGCTGCGGCGGATCGCCGCCCTGCCGGATGCGACGCTGGTCTGCTGCGGGCATGAATATACCCAGTCCAACGCGCGCTTCGCGCAGGCGGTCGACCCCGGCAACGACGCGCTGCGCGAGCGTGTGGCCGAGATCGACCGCCTGCGGGCCGAGGGCCGGCCGACCGTGCCGGTGCGGCTGGGGGTGGAGAAACGGACCAACCCGTTTCTGCGCGCGCCCGACGTGGCGACGTTCGCGCGGCTGCGGCGGGAGAAGGACGGGTTCCGGTAAGAGGGGGCTGCAAGGCCACCCTCCCCGGCCGGCCTGTCAGCGGATCGTGTAGCCGCCGTCGACGACGAGGTTTTCGCCGTTGACCATCGCGGCGGCGTCGCTGACGAGGTAGGTGACGGCGCAGGCGATTTCATCGGGTTGGGCGAAGCGGCCGGTGGGGACCTGGGCGCGGAAGGCGTCGCCCACGGGGCCGGACCAGACCTGCTTGCCGAGTTCGGTCTCGACGACCGTGGGCGAGATGGCGTTGGTGGTGACGCCGCGCGGGCCCCATTCGAAGGCCAGGGTCTTTGTCAGGCCGATGATGCCGGCCTTGCTGGCGGTATAGGCCGCATGGCCTTCGAGCGCGACCAGGGCCGCCTGGGAGGCGATG
Organism: Gluconacetobacter takamatsuzukensis; assembly: GCF_014174275.1. GTDB lineage: Bacteria > Pseudomonadota > Alphaproteobacteria > Acetobacterales > Acetobacteraceae > Gluconacetobacter > Gluconacetobacter takamatsuzukensis. Next base: position 365,594 of record NZ_JABEQK010000001.1, read on the forward strand.
TTGACGATCCGGCCATAGCCGTTGGCGCACATGAGCGGGCCGAGGGCGCGCGCGAAGAGGAACGGTGCGCGCAGGTTGATGGACAGCGTGGTGTCCCAGGCCTGGGTGCTGAGTTCGGCGGCCGGGGCGATCAGCGCGATTCCGGCATTGTTGACGAGGATGTCGATCTTTCCGGCGTGTGCCGTGGCCTCGGCGCAGGCCCGGGCGATCGCGGCTTCGTCGGTCACGTCGGCCTCGATGCCGACATGGCCGGTGCCGAGGCGGGATGCGGCGTCCCTGACGCCGGGGCTGCGGTCGACCAGGCAGAGGCGGGCGCCCTGTTCGGCCAGGCGTTGCGCGATGGCGAAGCCGATGCCCGAGGCGCCGCCCGTGACCAGGGCGGTGCGGCTGCACAGGGAGAACAGGTCGGAGAACGGTTTCATTCTGGATCGTCCTTGATGGATCTTGTCGATGGATCTTGCGCGTTTTCGATCGGACCGGTCACTCGGCGAGGCTGGCATGGGGCAGGGGGCGGACCGCCGGTGCCCGGGATCGTCTTGCGCGGTCGAGTTCGGCCTGGAGGTCGGGCTCCAGCGTCAGGAACCAGGTCAGGATGGCGCTGAGCACGTAGATCGCGGCGTAGACCACCATGACGCCGAAGATTCCGAACGAGGGCTCGACCAGGTAGACCACGGCCGGGCCGATCCAGACGCTGGCGCCGGCGCCGAGATTGAGCAGCGACATGGCGGCGGGTTTGTCGTCTGGCGCGAGATAGGGCATCAGCGCGGAGAGCGGGACATAGGCGGCCAGCGTCATGCCGTAGAGCGCGCCGGCGAACAGGGTGGGCATGATATGCTCCGGGCCGAACCAGGTCGGGCACCAGTAGAGCAGCATGGTGCTGACGGCCGAGCCGATGCCGCCGCCGATCATTACCGTGCCGCGCCAGCTCAGCCAGTCGCTGAGGATGCCGAACAGCAGGTTCCAGATCACGTTCGAGACGAAGATCGCCTGCAGGACCAGCAGCCACTGGCTGAGGCTGAAATGCAGGTCGTGCATGAAATAGATCGGCAGGCACACGAGGAATCCGAATTCGGCGGAGGTGTCGATGGCGCGGACGATGCAGCCGAGGCCGACTTTCGGCCGGGTCCAGGCAATGGAGAGCGAGGCGAGCAGGGTGCGCAGCGGGTGTTTTTCGGCGCCCGGCGCGTGCCGGTTGCCGTGGGCCTCGCGGATGCCGACCAGCGCCATTGCGCCGCCCAGCAGGACCAGCAGCAGGGCGCTCCACAGCGTGTAGATCGAGCCGATCCATGGAATGGCTGCCCGCGCGAACATCGAGCCGAGTGTGGGCATGCCGCCGGTGAAGCAGAACCAGAACCAGCCGACGGCGGAGCCGAGGCGGCGGGGATGGACCGACGTGACGACCCAGACCAGGAAGCCGAAGGCGAAGAGCGGATAGCCGAATCCCCTGATGCCGTAAAAAAGGATCATCAGCGGGTAGGAATGGGACGGTAGCGCGAAGGCCAGGAATCCGACCTGGAAGACGACCCAGATGGCCAGCCCCGTCATCATGACGCGGCGGGCGCCCCAGAGGTCGGACAAGGCACCGGACAGCCAGGCGGAGATGGCGGCGCTGAGCCCGTAGATGGTGAAGAGCAGGGCGACGTCATGTTCCGTCAGGCCTGTGCCGACGAGATAGGAGGAGAGATAGCCGCTTTCCACGCCGTCGCCGGACATGAAGATCAGCAGGCCGATGAAGCCCCATGCCAGCGACGGCGGCATGCCGATGCCGATGAGAAGTCGCCCGATCGCGGTGCGCGGGCGCTCCTCGGCGGGGATTTCGTCCTCGGGACGGACGGGATGTGTGATGGTTCCAGCCATTTTTCTTGCCCCGGTTCTATGGCCCGCATGCGTGGACGCATGGCGAGCCGTGAAGGCATTTTTTTTATTTATGGTGACTGTATCGTTGGTGTTTCCTGCCGGGCGTTTTTCCTGGAGACGCCGGTCAGGCCGCGTCGATCCTTGCCAGGGCCTCGGCCAGCGTTTGCAGGATCAGGCAGCAGGAGGTGGCGCCGGCATCGAGGACGCCGCGCGAGCGCTCGCCCAGGCGGCTGGCGCGGCCGATGCGGGCGACGAGGTCGATGGTGGAATCGCGGCCTTTTTCGGCAGCGGCCGAGGTGGCGGCCAGCGCGGCCTTCAGGCCCTGGGCCTCGGCAGCGTGGCAGGCTCGGACGGCGGGGACGAGGGTGTCCATGAGCGTCTTGTCGCCCACATCGGCGTTGCCCAGCGAGCGGATGCCCGCTTCGGCGCCGTCGAGCATGAGGCCGAAGACCCGGGCGTCGATATAATCGGTGTTGGCGAGCGGCAGGGCCATGCCGGCGAAGAAGCGCCCGTAGAGCGGGCCCATGGAGCCGCCGATTCCGGCCAGGAGGGAGTCGGAGAGGATTTGCAGCGCTTCCTGGAGCGGCGGCGGGTTGGCGCCGAGCGCCTGGCCGCAGCGTTCGAAGCCCTTGGCCATGTTGATGCCGTGATCGCCGTCGCCGATCTTGCCGTCGATTTCGCTCAGCCAGTCGCGGGCGCCGACGATCGCATCGACCAGGGCGGGGATGACCGTGCTTGTATCGCCCACGGGAATACCGTGGGCAGCACTGTATTTTTCGGCGGCGAAGACGTTTTCGACATCGGCCTGCGTCGCGGCGGCGATGGCGGGGGCTTCGACCGGCGGGGCGGTGTAGAAGGTGCCGATGCGGGTGAGGCCGATCGAGTGCGTGGGGTGGGACATCAGCCGGTCCAGCTCGGCATCGAGCTTCATGACCGTGAGGGTTGCGCCCTTCATTTCCAGGGACGTGAAGAAATTGCCCACGAAACTGTGGCGGATTTCGATCCCGCGCTCTTTCATGATGTCCGCCACGTCGGCGAAGAGCACATAGAGTTCGATGATCGGGGTGGCGCCGAGGCCGGAGAGCAGGACGACGACATCGTCGCCGGCCGCGAACGGCAGGTCGGCCAGCACATGGTCGCACATCATGCGCGCGATCTCGCGCGAGCGTTCCAGCGGGCGGACTTCGACGCCCGGCTCGCCATGATGGCCGATGCCGACTTCCATGGTCCCGGCATCGATGGTGAAGTTCGGGTGGCCGTTGGCGACGATCGTGCACGGGGAGAGGCCCACGCCGATGGAGCGCGTGTTGTCGATGGCCTTCTGCGCGGCGGCCAGGACGTCTTCGAGCGAGCCGCCTTCTTCCGCGCGGGCGCCGCCGGCCTTCCACATCAGGATTTCGCCGGCGACGCCGCGCCTGCGGGCGGCATCCTGCCTGGGCGCGGAGGCGACGTCGTCATTCGCCACCACCGATCCGACGGTGATGCCTTCGCGTGCCGCGTCGCTCATGGCCAGGCGGACGTTCATGGTGTCGCCGGCATAATTGCCGAACAGGCAGGCGACACCCGCCCCCATGTCGGCCACGCGCATCGCGTCGAGGAAGCTTGCGGCGGTGGGGGAGGAGAAGATCTCGCCGATGGCGGCGGCATCGAGCATGCCGGTGCCGACATAGCCGAGGAAGGCGGGCTCGTGACCCGAGCCGCCGCCCGTGATGACGCCGACCTTGCGCACCGGGCTGCCCTCGCGCCGGCGGACGACGCGCGGATTGTCGGTCGCGGCCAGGATGTTGGGGTGGGCCAGGAGATAACCCCGGACGGCATCTTCGACGATATGGTCGGGACTGTTGAAGATGCGGTCCAGCTTGGGAATGGAGCGGGACTTGGGATCGATGGTGTTCATGGGATTTCCCCGATGCTCGCGGACGGTATGGGCCGGCCCGTCGTTATTTTGAGATCCTGTCTGCACGGCAATCCGCCCGGCAGGTCGCCTGGTCAGGCAGGCTCTTACTCAGATGGTTCTGAACGAAAAATTACGATAAGGAACATTTGTGCTCTTGTGGATTGGGGTCTTTTAGCGGGCCCGATCGGCGTTCAGGCGATTAACGCACAGTTTCTGGCCGAAACGGTATCACTAATCTGTGAAATCATTCATGTCGGCGCTGACATTGGGCTTAACGGCTGGAACATTTGTGCGTTTTGATTTGCATTTGTGTGGTGGCCCACGCAAGAGTGGCGGGACGCGATCCCCGGGTCGGTACCGGCGGGACAGCGGTAGGGAGGACGGGATGAGAATCGCCATCGGCTGCGATGAGGCGGCCACTACACTCAAGGACATCATCAGGGACGCGGTGAGGGAGGAGGGGCACGAGGTCACGGATTACGGGACGTTCGGCGACCAGCCTGTGCTTTATCCCGATATCGCGGTCACGGTCGCGAAGGCGATCATGGCGGGGCAGCACGAGCGGGGCATCCTGCTGTGCGGGACCGGCATCGGGGTTGCCATCAGCGCCAACAAGGTGCCGGGGATGCGGGCCGCGCAGGCCCATGACACCTATTCCGCCGAGCGGGCGATGAAGAGCAATAACGCGCAGATCATCACGCTCGGCGCCCGGGTCGTCGGGCCCGAACTTGCCAAGTGCATCGTGCGTGCGTACCTGCTATCCGAGTTCGGCAATGGGGCGTCGGCGCAGAAGGTCGACCGCATTGCGCATTATGAGGGCCTTCTTTCCGCATGAACGCATGAAGGACGAGACTGACCGCCCGGCCGGTGCCTTGCCGCCCCCGGCCCCGGCCCCCGACGAGGGGGCGCGGGGCAGCGGGGAGGCGCGCAGGGGCGCGCGCGTGGAGATCTCGCCCGATCAGCTTACGGAAATCGCGGCGCTTTATTACCTCGAGCAGGTGACGCAGGAGGATCTGTCGCGGCGTTTCGCGCTGTCGCGGCCCACGATCAGCAAGTTGCTGAAGCGGGCGCGGGAGGAAGGGATCGTCGAGATCCGCGTGCGGACGCGGCCGGCCGCGTCGGCCGAGCTGGAGCAGGAATTCCGCCGGCGCTTCAGGCTCGAGCGGCTGCTGACGGCCGTGGACCAGCGCGACCAGGAGGCGCAGCGCGACGGGGTTGCCGCCCTGCTGGCATCGTATCTGGAAAGCATCCTGCGGGACGAGATGATCGTGGCGGTGGGCATGGGGCGCAATGTGGCGGCGATTGCCGACCAGGTGGGGACCCCGGTGGCGCGCGAGATCATGTTCGTCTCGGCGATCGGCGGGTCGACGCGGGCGGGCGAATATATGAGCTCGGACCATATTTGCCGGCGGCTGGCGGCCCGGTTCGGCGGCGAGAGCGAGACGTTGTATGCGCCGGCGCTGGTGGCGGACCCCGGGATCCGGCGGGCGCTGATGCAGAACGACGTGGTGCGGCGCACGCTGCACCGGGCGCAGCGGGCCGATGTGGCGCTGATCGGGATCGGCGATGTCAGCGAGGAGAGCAACATGGTCCGGATGGGCTGGTTCTCGCCCCAGGAGGTGGCCGCGGCCAAGCTGGCGGGCACGGTCGGCGACATGATGGGCTACGATTTCATCACCATCGACGGGCAGGCGGCCGATGTGCCGATGCAGGGGCGGGTGATCGGCCTGTCGCTGGAGGATCTGCGGCGGATTCCCAATGTCGTCGCGATTGCAAGCGAGAGTTCGAAGCTGGTGGCCATCATGGCCGCGTTGCGCACCGGGACGATCACCACGCTGGCGACGACGGAGACGATTGCCCGGAACATTCTCAGCCTTGATGGGGAGGGGGAGCCCGATCGGGCGCATTGATGCGCGTCGCCGATATTGGGGCGCCGTAACGGGCGATGTATGGTGGGGTCGGTTCGCGAGAGAGTGCCGGAGGATATCGCCCTGATGAAGCTCTACCATGCTCCGCTCAGCCCCTATGCGCGCAAGGTCCGGGCTGCCGCCATCCTGCTGGGCCTGGAGGCCCGGCTGACCGAGATCGTGGTGCGGGTTTCGGACTCGCCGCCCGAGGTGCTGGCGGCGAACCCGCTGTGCAAGATCCCGACGCTGGAACTGCCGGACGGCGAGGGGCTGTACGACAGCCGGGTGATCGTGGATTACCTGGACGGGCTGGCCGGTGGCGGGCGGCTGGTGCCCGCCGGGGGTGCTGCGCGCCGCCGGGCGCTGCGGATGCAGGCGCTGGGCGATGGGCTGGCCGATGCCGCGATCCTGGTCCGGACGCTGATCCCGGCCGGGCTGGCGCATGACCATCCGCTGGTCCAGCGCCAGCTTGCGGCGGTCGGGCGCAGCCTGGACCGGCTGGAAAGCGCGCCGCCCGCGCTGGAGCCGATCGATATCGGCGGGCTGTCGGTGGCCTGTGCGCTGGGGTATCTGGATGTGCGCTTTGCCGACGATCCGTGGCGGCGCGACCGGCCGGCGCTGGCGGCGTGGTACGAGGCGGCCCGTGTGCTGCCCTGTCTGGCGCGGACCGCCGTTTCGTAAGGCCCGGCGGTGTGCGGGGCGCCGCGCGCTTTGGGGCGATCATAATCCTTTCGGACCGTGGCACCGGACGGGCCCGCGCGCGTTAGGCGGGCGGGGCCGTGCGGGTTGGGCGCGGTCTGTGCATCGGACGGCCGGTCATGCTAGGCTTTCCGACCCCGGTACCCATATCCGGGGGATCGCCGTGCGGTTGCCGCGGGGGGATGGTCGTTTTCGTGTTGTTTCGCCGGCGCTTGCCCGGCGGTTGGTTTCATGCCCCGGCCACCTGCCGGCCCAGCCCGTTGATGGAGGGTATATTGCCGGATGCCAGTCGCCCGTGCGCCCCGATCGTCATCAAGAAATACGCAAACAGACGTTTGTACGACACGGAACGCTCGATCTATATCACGCTCGACACGCTGGCGGATATGGTTCGTTCTGGCAAGGATTTCGTGATTTTCGATGCCCGTACGGGCGACGACATCACCCGTGCCGTCCTGACCCAGATCATCATGGAGGAAGAGACCAAGGGGCGGGCCATGCTGCCCGCGAGCTTCCTGCGGCAGATCATCCGCTTCTACGGCGACAGCATGCAGGGGCTGGTCCCGGAATATCTGGACCAGATGATGGAGCAGTTTACCGCCAACCATCACCAGATCCGCACCACCATGCAGCGGACCATGGAGGCGTTCCTGCCCCCCGGGATGGAGCAGCTCGGCCGGCATGACATCGAGATGATGGACCGGGCGATGTCGATGTTCGCCTCGCTCTACGGGCCCGGGGCGGCGCCCGGGATGGTGGGGCTGGCGGGCGAGGCCGCGCCCGAGGGGGGCGAGAGCGTGGAAGAGGAAGTGCTGCGCCTGCGCCGCGAGGTGGCCGACCTGCGGGCCGCGCTGGCCGCGCCGCCCGCCGTGGGGGGGTGAGGGCCGCTTTTTCGGAAACGGCGTTCTACCGGATCCAGTCCATGGGGTGGCCTAGCGGCAGGGCGCCGATATAGAACATGCCTGCGCTGAGATGCAGGGGCAGGCTCAGCGGCTGGTCGGTGAGGGCGGGGGTGTCGGGCTGGGCTGGGGCGGTTGCCGGATAGCCCGCGGCCAGCCGGTCGAGCGCCGTGACCGCGCGGGCGAGGTCCGGGGACAGCGTGCCGGCCTGGTCCAGCGTCCGGACGGTGTGGCCGATGCCCGCGACGGAGAGGGTGAACGTGCCCTCGGGGCCGCCGGCCGGCGAGAGGTGGGCGTTGCCCGTGACCGACAGCGACAGATGCGTCCATCGCGCGTGCAGGGCCTGCACCAGCACGGGGGTGTCCGCGCCGCCGGGGAGGGAGAGGGTCAGGCCGGCATCGGACAGGCGGTGGGCATCGGTCGGGGCCGGGGGCAGGGGCCATGTGGGGGGCAGGTCGATCGCGGTGGCGCTGGCGGTCAGGGCCAGGCGGCTGGCGTCGGGGCCGGCATGGTCGTTCCATAATCCGTGGCCGTGCAGGTCGTGCAGTGTCAGGTCGGTCGTGCGGCCATCGGATTGCAGGATCTGGAGGGCGAGCGTGCGGGCGGCCCAGGCCGCGCGGCCTGTTGCCGCGCCGGGCGGCAGGCCGAGGGGGATGAAGAGGCGGGCGTTTTCGCTCTGGATCCGGACTGCCTGGGCGGTATAGGGGCCGGTGAGACGCGCGGCCTGAGTGCCGTCGAGGCCGATCCGGACCGTCAGCGGATGGAGCAGGGAGAGCGACAGCGTGAGGCTGGTGGCGCCCCAGGCGATGGTCCGGTTGCCGACCGGGCCATCGAGGCGCGGGTCCTGCAGGGTGAGGCGGGCCGTCAGCGGGGAGCCGCCGCGCGTGGGTTGGCCGGGGCGTATAGTCCAGCCCTGGTGGCGTAACTGCGTGCTCCAGTGCGCCAGCATCCGGTCCAGTTCGCCTTGTGCCGCCTGCCAGGCGAGGCCGTCGACGACCGCGAGGCCGAGCAGGGCGAGGGCGGCCCGGCGTGGCCATCTGCGCCGGCCGGAAGGGCGTCGGCGTGCGGGCTGGGGGGAGGGCGGTGGCATGTCGATCCTGATAAGGCACTTTCCGGACGGCCGGGAACAGATTGATTCACAAATCTTTCATGGAGTCGGGCCGGCGGGGAAAAGAGCGGGGGATCGAATTTATCCACAGTTCGGGCCAGCCGGGGGTGTGGAGCGGTGCCGGGACGGACCACCAGAGGGCACGGGCACCGGGACGGTCGGGAAAATATGTTAAAAACGGGTGTAAGTTTAATATGTTATTGCGCGTTTTTCCGCCATCCGGTGCCCGGCGGCGCGGCATGGAGTCCGGGGATGGCGGAGGGTGGCGCGGCTGAGGTCAAACGGACACTCACAGGCCCGCCGAGTGACCGGTTTGACTGCCCACAGAGTTATCCACAGGCTTGTTCGCGTCCTCGATCCTGCCGAAGCGGTTGGACAGGTCCTGCCAGCGGGCGGTGATTTCGGTGAGGATGCGGGCCTTGCCCAGGTCGGAGGGCAGGGCTGGGCCGATGGCGATGTGAATGGGGCCCGGACGCTTGACGAAGGCGTTGCGCGACCAGCGCAGGCCGGAATCGGTCGCCACGGGGACGATGGGCAGGCCGGTATGGGTGGCCATGGCGACGATGCCGGGGTGCAGGCGCCGGGTTTCGCCGGCCTGGGTGCGGGTGCCTTCGGGGAAGATCACGATCTGCCGGCTGTCGGTCGCGGCCTCGCCCGTCGCGGCCAGCAGGGCGCGCAGGGCCTTGGCGCCGTCGGCGCGGCGGACCGGGATCATGCCCGCCAGCAGGAGCATGGGGCCGACCAGGGGGATGCGCGTCAGTTCTTCCTTCATCACATAGGCCGGGCGATCGACCAGGTTCATCCAGACCAGCGTGTCGAAGGCCGACTGGTGCTGCGAGGCCAGGAGGCAGGGGCCGGCCGGCAGGTGTTCGCGGCCCGTCACCACGACCCGGATGCCGCAGATATGGCACAGGCCCGCCACCGAGAGCCGGGTCCACAATTTGGCGTAGGACAGCGCGTAGCGGTGGGCGAACAGGCGGATGGGCATTGCGGCGATGCCCATCGCGACCGTCAGCAGGACGAAATACAAATTGAACAGGCACGCGCGGACGAAAATCATGGCTGGCGGGGACATTCCGGACGGGTCGGGCACGACAGGCGTGCGATGGGGCGGCGTACATCAGAAAAACGGCCCCGAGACAAGGGTACGAAGATGGGGGCTGCCCGCCGTCAGGTCTGGCCCCTGGTGGCCATGTTGCGGGCCAGGCCCAGCCCGGCCATGAGCCATTTGTCGTATTCCGTCGCCATCAGCCGGAGGGAGGAGCCGCGCAGCGGCGAGCGCAGGGCCGGCGGGCGGACCGCATAGGGGGTGAGCGCCACGTCGGGCAGGGTGCGGTGGATTTCCATGATCGCGCGGCGGATATGGTAGCCGGCGGTGACGACGATCAGCGAGTGCAGGCCGTTCGCGCGGGCCCATTGCGCGGTTTCGTCGGCATTGCCGATGGTCGATGTCGCGTGCCGGCCCAGCGTGACCTGCTGCCAGATGCCGGGGGGCAGGCCGGCCGCGAGGTCGGGCTGGAGGGCGCCGGCGACGCTGGCGATGGTGGCGTGGGGGGCGACGCCGGAGATCAGCAATTGCCGGGCCCGGCCGTCGGCCAGCAGGCGCAGCGAGGCCTCGATCCGCCCCTGTCCGCCGGTCAGGGCCACGATGCCGTCGGCCATGGGGGGGCGGCCGGGCGCCTTGAGCGCGTCGTGGACGAACCAGGCGAAGCCTGCGCCCCACAGGAGCATGCAGCCCAGCAGCCCGGCCAGCGTGCCGTGGAGGAATCGTCGGGCCGTGCCGCCATGCCGCCGCTGCCTCATTACGGGAGGGTTCGCAGCCAGGCGCGCACCGTGGCCTGGGTGGTCAGCCAGCCGATCAGCGCGGCGGCGGGGGCAAGGGCCAGCAGGGTGGCGACCAGGGGTGTGGGCAGCGTGTGGGCCAGGGTTGTCCAGCCTGTCGCCCAGTCCGCTGTCGGGGTGGGCGGCGGCGTGGCGGAGGTGGCGAAGGGGGCGGCCACGCGCGACAGCAGCACCAGGAGCGGGAGTGCCAGCACGCTGCCGGCCAGGCCGCCGATGAAGGCCAGCAGGGCCGTGCGGCGGGCGAAGCGGCCGGCGATATAGCCGTCGGTCGCGCCCATGGCGTGGATCAGTTCGATCGGCAGGCGGCGGGCCGCCAGCCCGGCGCGGGTGGTGGCCGCGATCAGCACCACCGCGATGCCGACCACGATCGCCACCGCCAGCAGGGCGCAACTGTGCAGGCTGTCGGCCAGGCGGCCCAGGCGCTCGCCCCATTCGGCATTGCGTTCGACCAGCGTGCCGGGGGCGGTGGCCGCCAGCCGGCGGGCCAGGGCGTCGGCATCGGCAGGCCGGGCGGCCTGCATGTGCAGTTCGACGATGGCGGGGAGGGTGAGGGCGAAATCGTTCTGCTGCCCCAGCCAGGGGGCCAGCAGGGTTGCCAGTTCCGCCTTGTCCAGCCGGTGCACGCGCGCGGCGCCCGGTGTGTCGGCAAGGGCGGCCAGCACGGCGTCGGCGCGGGTCAGGGGCGGGGTGGTTTTCGCCGTCGCCGGGGCCTCCGGATCGGGGATCTGGATGGTCAGCATGGAGGCGGCGCCGCTGGACCAGCGGGCGGAGAGGATCTGCGCGCCCGTGGCACCTGCGAGTGCCAGCGCGGCGAGGACCGCCATGGCGGCGACCAGCAAGGGCAGCAGCCGGTCGGGCAGGGCGCGGCGCAGGGCCAGCCCGTCGGCCCGGCGGGCGCGGTGCCATTGGGCGAACAGGCCCGGCCGTGCCGCCCGGTCCCGGTCAGCCATTGCGTACCAGCCTGCCTTGCGCCAGTTCCAGCTCGTGGGCCGGGTAGCGGCGGATCAGCGCGTCGTTATGGGTGGCGACCAGGATCGTGGTGCCCAGGCCCGACAGGTCGCGGAACAGTTCCATCAGCCGGTTGGCCTGGTATTCGTCCAGCGCGTTGGTGGGTTCGTCGGCCAGGACCAGGGCCGGGCGGTGGATCACGGCGCGGGCGATGGCCACGCGCTGCTGCTCGCCGCCCGAAAGCTGGGGCGGGCGGGCTTCGGCGCGGGAGGCCAGGCCGACCCAGTCGAGGATCGCGTGGACTTCGTCATGTACCTCGTCCTCCGGCCGGTGTTGCAGGCGCAGGGGCAGGGCGATGTTGTCGAAGACCGGGAGGTCGGGCAGCAGCCGGAAATCCTGGTGCACCACGCCGATGCGCCGGCGCAGGCGCGCCAGCGCGGTGCGGCTGGCGTGGCCGATGTCGCTGCCCAGGATTTCCAGCATGCCGGAGGTCGGGCGCGCGCCCAGCGCCAGCAGGCGCAGCAGGCTGGATTTGCCGGCGCCCGAGGGGCCGAGCAGCCAGCGGAAACCGCCCTGCGGGACCTCGAACGAGAGCTGGCGCAGGGCGACCGGGGCCGAGGTGCCGTTGGCACCGCCGGCATCGTAGCGGAAACCGACGTCGCGGAGCCGGATCACGGGTGGGGGGCGGGCAGGCGGTGCGTCACATCTCGCGGGCCGCGACGGCGGCCAGCGTGGCGCAGAGTGCCGCCGCCGCCATCATCAGCAGCCCGTCGACCACCAGCGAATCGGCCGTGATGACGTGCGAGCCGATGATGACCTGGTGGGGGATGGTGCCGGCGACATGGGTGACGATGTCGCGCGTCTGCGGATCGGCCGAGGCGGCGCTGGTGCCGATGGCGCCGACGATATGGGGCAGGGCGGCCCAGCCCACGCCGAGGATCAGCACCAGGGGGGCCATCAGTTCCGTGACCTGCTGGACGAAATAGAAAAGCCCGTAGAAGACGGCGCATATCGCCACGCGGGCGATGCGGGCGAAGGGGAAGCGCTGCGATCCGTCCTGGCGGGACGGAAGGAATCGGTCGGTAGCGCGGCCCGAATTGAAACTGTCCATGACGGTCGGATCTCCGGCGGCGGCTGCGGCGCGCCCGATCTGCCGGGTACGCATCCCTGCCGGAGGTAGCCGTCACTTGTATTAAATGCAATCTTCGGGAAGAAAAGCAGGCAGGGAACGCGCCGGAACGGCATTGCCGGACCGGCTCGGGTGGAAGGCAGCAAAGCCCCGGTGTCAGTGGCCGTCGTCATCTTCCGTCTCGTGGATACATGCTACGGCCTGCCCGCGTCCGCGGTGCGGGAGTGCATGCCCATGCCGGCACTTGTGCGCCCCCCGGGGACGCCGCCGCCGGTGCTGGGGTTTTTTCGGCTGGGTGCCGAACGGGTGGTGGCGATCGACCTTGCGGTGCTGCTGGGCCTGCGGGGGTGGAACCCGCCGGACGATGCCGCGATGCTGTACCGCCCGTTGCTGCTGTGCGGTCCGGCTGCCGGGATGAAGGTGGCCTTCATGGTCGACAGCGTGCTGGATGTGCGGCAGATGGCAGGGGGCGTGACGGCACTGCCCGCCGACAGCATGCCGGAAGGCGGCTGGCTGGTGGGGGACGTCGAACTGGCCGGAGGAATGACCGCGTTGCTGATGGATCCGGACCGGCTGCTGATGGAACGCGAACGGCAGCGGATCGAGGCCCTGGCCCTGGAGGCGGCATTGCGCGACGCCTTGTGGGAGCGCGCGGATGACTGACCGGCAGCGTGTCCTGGAACGGCTGGCCGCCCGGATCGTCGCGCGGACCGGGCTGCATTATTACGCCGACAAGATGGACCTGCTGGAAATGGTGCTGCAGCGGCGCATGGAGGCCTGTGGCTGCGCCTGCCCGATGGATTACCTGTCGCGGCTTTCGGACGAGTCGGCGGGCGAGGCCGAGTGGCGGGCGCTGGAATCGGCCGTGACGATCGGCGAGACGTTCTTCTTCCGCTATGCCGAGCAGTTCCATGCGCTGGAACGTACGATCCTGCCCGACCTGATTACGCGGCTGCGGCCCCGGCGCACCATCCGGATCTGGAGCGTCGGCTGTTCCAACGGTGCCGAGCCCTATTCGCTGGCCATTCTGCTGCACCGGTTGCTGCGGGCGCGGGGCGAGCTGGACTGGACCGTCGATATCCTGGGCACCGACATCAGCGTCCAGGCGCTGGAGCGGGCGCGGGCCGCCGAATATGGGGCGTGGTCGCTGCGCGATGTCGGGGCGTCGGAGCGGCGGCAATGGTTTCGCCCTGCCGCGAGCGGGCGGCACTGGATCCTGCGTGATGTCTATCGCCGGATGGTGCGCTTCGAATACGGGAACATCATGGACCTGCCGTCGGGCGGGGGGCCTGCCGGGCCGTTCGACCTGATCCTGTGCCGCAACGTGCTGCTCTATTTCGAGGCGACGCGGGCGCTGGAGTTGGTGCGGGCGCTGGCGGAGCGGCTTTCGCCGCCGGGGTGGCTGCTGCTGGGGCATTCGGACCCGATCGGGGAATGCGGCGATTTTCTGGAGACCGTGACCTTTGCCGGCACGGTGGCGTTTCGCGCCGCCGGGTCGCGGCATGGGCCGGCCGCGCCGCGTCGCTGCGTGCTTTCCCGCGCGTCCGGGACGCGTCTTTCGCTGACCGCGCCGTTTCGGCCGGCAAGGGCGCGCACGCCCGATATCGTCGCCCGGGCCGACGCGGGACTGGCGCGGGCCGAGGTGCGGGTGCTGGCCGACCGGGGGGCCGTGGCCGAGGCGCGCGCCGGTTGCCGCGCGGCGCTGGACCTTTATCCGCTGGATGCCGGGCTGCATTTTCTGTCGGGCGTACTGGCGGAGGACGCGGTGGCCGCCGGGGAGGGGTTCCGGCGGACCCTCTATCTGGATCGCGAGCATGTCATGGCGCATGTCCATCTCGCCCGGCTGCTGCGCGATGCCGGGGAGGAGGATGAGGCCGAACGGATGCTGCGGCAGGCGCGGACCCTGCTGCATCGGCTTCCGCCCGGCGCCACCGTGCCGGATGGGGACGGGCTGACCGTCGCCGGGCTGTTGCGGCTGGTCGGCGGGGATGGCGCTGCGGATGGCGACGAGACGATCGCGCACGGGTCGTCGCTGCTGGCGCGGAGCGTGTCCTGACCGGTCGGGGTATCATGCCCGGGGCTGCGGGGGATGGGGATGACGCCGCGGCGCGCTATGCGGGCCGGGTGATGGCGGAGCGGGCGCGGCTGCTGGCCGCGCGCGGATATGCGCCGGCCGACGATGCGGGGCGGCGGGCGGCCGTGATCCTGGACGTGGGCGGGCAGATCTATGCCATCGACCTGCATCATGTGCTGCGCATGGCCGAGCCGGCCTGGAGCGCCATGCCCCGGCGCCCCGACTGCCCGGCTTCGGTGCGGGGCGTCTATGGCTATGTCGGCCATCTGTATACAGTGATCGATCTGTCGGTTCTGCTGGGCGGGGCGCCGATGGATCATGCCGGGGCCATGGCGCTGCTGCGCCCGGTGGCCGGCCTGCCGGTGGCGCGGATCGCGCTGCTGGCCGGGCGGACGCTGGGGGTGGACGATGTCGTGGGGGCGCCCGCCGCCGCATCCGTGCCGGGTCACCCGATGGCGGCCCTGCCGGACGGGCGGCTGGTCGCGGCGCTGGACCCTGCCCGCCTGTTTGCCGCGCGTCCATTCGGAGTCTGACCTGTCGTGACAATCGCCAATCGTCTTCTGTTCGGGTTTCTGGTCGGCGTGATGCTGATGGTGTCGATCGGCGTGTATGCGCTGGGGCAGATCCGCAATGTCCGCGACGAGATGACGGTGATCGTTACCCGGGACCTGCTCGTCTATCGGCATCTGAACCATCTGCGGGTGCTGGAGAACGACCTGGTGGCGCGGCGGCTGTCGATCCTGTCGCATTATTATGCCCGGGATTACCAGAAGGACCCGGCGATGCTGGATGCGGCGGTCGCGGACTGGACAGGGATCGACCGGCAGGCCGAGGATACGCTGGTGCAGGCGATGGCCGCCGCCAGCCAGGCCGACGACGAGGCGCGGATCGATGCGCGGCGGGCCATGTTCGCCACCATTTCGGCCCGCCTGCACGAGGCGCTGGACCAGGCGCGGCAGAATGCCGAGGCGGCGTCGGACCTGTTCGCGGCGATCCATCAGGGCGACGACGCGGCGGTGCGCCAGCAATCCGCGCGCTCGGACACGCGGGACCAGACCATCGACCGGCTGATTTCCGAGGCCGGGACCACGCTGGATGGCGGCGTGCAGGCCGGCGAGACGCAGAGCAGCGCGCTGTATGAATTCAGCCGCCGCTCGCTGATCCTGGGGCTGGCGGTGGCGGTCATCGTCGCGCTGACCGTGACCTTCTGGACCCGGCGGTCGATCCTGGCCCCGCTGGCGGCGCTGATGCGGGTGATGGAGCTGGTCGGGCAGGGGGACCTGTCGACGCATGTGACGGTCGGGGGCTCGGGCGGGGGACGGGACGAGTTCGAGCGGCTGGCCAGCGGGCTGAACCGGATGATCGACGGGTTGCGCGAGATCGCGCAGCAGAGCCGCGAGGCCACGCGCAACCTCGATGCGGCGGTGGCCGATATCCGGGCCTCTGCCCAGCAGCAGGCGGCGAGCGTGGAGGAGCAGTTTGCGGCCGTGCAGGAGACGGCGGCGACGGTGGACCAGATCACCCATTCCGGCGCGCAGATCAGCAAGCGTGCGCGGGAGGTGATCTCGTCGGCCGAGACCATCGTCCACAGTTCGGCCAGCGGGCTGGAGGCGGTCGAGGAGACCGCGCGGGCCATGGAGCGTACGCAGGAAGGGGCCGAGGCCGTGGCCTCGAACATCGTCGCGCTGTCGGAGCGGACGGATGCGATCAGCGAGATCATCACCGCCGTCAACGACCTGTCGGAACGCTCGCACCTGCTGGCGCTGAATGCGGCTATCGAGGCCGCCGCCGCCGGCGAGCATGGGCGGTCCTTCGCCGTGGTCGCGGCCGAGATGAAGATCCTGGCCGACCAGTCGCGGGATGCCACGCAGCATGTGCGCTCGATCCTCGGCGACATCCAGCGCGGCATCAATACCTCGGTCATGCTGACCGAGGAGGCGGTGAAGCGCGTTTCGGCGGGCAAGGAGCGGACCGATATCGCCTATCGCACCATCGAGCGCATGACCGGCGGTATCGAGGAAGGGGTGAATGCGTTCCAGCAGATCGTGGCCTCGACCAACCAGCAGCAGATCGGCATCGAGCAGGTGATGACCGCGTTGCAGAGCATCCGCCAGGCCAGCCAGCAGACGGCGGCGGGGACCCGCAACCTGGAGGCCTCGGCCAGCAACCTGGGCAGCCTGTCGCACCAGCTCCTGGCCATTTCCGCGCGTTACCGGACCTGACGGCCGGCCGTGGAGGCTCTGCGACAGGAACTTCTGGCGGTCTTCGAAGCCGAGTATCGCGACCATCTGCGGGTGGTGCGGGATATCCTGGCCGCCGGGCCGCTGGATGGGCGGGGGATCAGCGAGATCTTCCGGCGCGTGCATTCGCTGAAGGGCGCGGCCCGCGTCGTGGAACGCGCCGATATCGAGACGATCGCCCATGCGCTGGAGGGGCGGCTGTTCCGGCTGCTGGACGGGCAGCAGCCGGTGACGGGAGACGATCTCGCGGCCATCGGTACCGCCATGGACCAGATCGATGCCCGCATGCAGGAGATGCCGGACCCGGCAGAGGGCCCTGAGGACGGGGCGGCGAGCCCCCCCGGGCGCGAGGAGCCGGCTGCCGGCTATGTGCAGGTGCCGGTTTCGCGCCTGGATGCGCTGGTCGGTGTCGTGCACGACATGATGGGCATTGCCGAACGGCAGGAGCGGCTATGGGCCGATCTGGAGGACCTGACCGCTGCCGCCGCGCGCCGGGCCGGGCCGACGACCGACCCGGCGGCGGAGCTGGCGCGGCTGACCCGTGCGCTCGCCGCCCTGTCGCGCGAGCGGGGGCGGATCGCGGGGCAGGCCGACCGGGCCATGATGCGGCTGGACGAGGAGGTGCGGGCGGTGACGCTGGTGCCTGCCGGGACGGTCTTCGGGTCGCTGACCGGCATGGTGCGGCAGATCGCGCGCGAGCATGGCAGCGGCGAGGTGACGGTGCGCCTGCTGGGCATGGATGTGCGGGCCGACCGGCGGGTGATGCAGGCGCTGCGCGACCCGGTGATCCATCTGCTGCGCAACGCCATCGTCCATGGGCTGGAGAGCCCGGCCCGGCGGCAGGCGGAGGGCAAGCCGGCGGAGCCGGTGCTGACCCTGTCGGTGCGGATGCTGGGCGTGCGCCTGCTGGTATCGGTCGGCGATGACGGGCGGGGGCCGGACCTGGAGGCGATTGCCGCCCGGGCCGTCCGGCAGGGGCTGATGCAGCCCGACGAGCCGTGCCTGCCCGAAACCCTGCTG
The DNA here is from genome assembly GCF_014174275.1 of Gluconacetobacter takamatsuzukensis. Taxonomy (GTDB): domain Bacteria; phylum Pseudomonadota; class Alphaproteobacteria; order Acetobacterales; family Acetobacteraceae; genus Gluconacetobacter; species Gluconacetobacter takamatsuzukensis. Next base: position 383,214 of record NZ_JABEQK010000001.1, read on the forward strand.
AACCTGGTGTTCGCGCCCGGTTTTTCCACCCGGGCGGCGGCCGACCGGCTGTCCGGCCGGGGGATGGGCCTGTCAGTGGTGGCCGAGGCCGCGCGGGCCTTGCAGGGGTCGGTGCGCATGGAGGCGGGCGCGCCGTGGGGGACGGTGGTGACGATGGCCGTTCCGGTCTCGCGCCGGCAGCGCACGACGCTGGTGGTCGAGGCCGGGGATGTGACCGTGGGCGTGCCGGGGCGGGTGATCGAGCGGCTGGCGCGGGTGCGGCAGGCCGACGTGCGGATGGTCGATGGCCGCGCCTATTTCGCCCTCGACCGGCGGCGGGCCGCGGCGGGGGGCGGGGCCGCGGAGGCCGTGCTGGTGCCGGTGGTGCCGCTGGCGGCCTTTCTGGGCCGGCCGGATGCGGCGTTGCCGGTACATGACGGGGCGCTGTCGGTCGTGGTGCTGGCCATGGCGGATGGCGGGTGCTGCGGGTTTGCCGTCGACCGGATGCGCGAGGTGCGGGTGCTGCATATTTCCGACGCCGATGCAGTCGGGCTGGACAGCGAGCTGATCCCCGGTGTCGGCTGGCCGCGCGGGGATCGGCCGGTCTTTGTCCTCAATCCCGATACGCTGCTGGAGCGGTGGCAGAAGGCGGGCGGCACCGGCGGGCATTTCGACGGTGCCGAGGATGCGGGGCCGGGGGGCGGGGAGGCGGCGCTGCGCCGGGTGCCGGTCGTTCTGGTGGTTGACGATTCGATTACCACACGGACTCTCCAGAAGACGATCCTGCAGACCCACGGCTATGATGTGCTGCTGGCGACGGATGGGGTCGAGGCCCTGTCGCTGCTGCACCGGTCGCCGCGTCGGATCGACGTGATCGTGACGGACGTGGAGATGCCGCGGATGGATGGTTTCGCATTGCTGGACGCGGTCAGGTCGGACCCGCGCCTGTCACGGATTCCGGTGGTGCTGATGACGTCGCGCAACGAGGAAGCCGATATCAGGCGCGGGCTGGAGGGCGGGGCCCGGGCCTATGTCACCAAGCAGGGGTTCGAGCAGGGCGAGCTGCTGGACATCATCCGGGGTGTGCTGTGACCGGGCCGCGCGTCAGGGTGCTGGTCGTCGAGGATTCGGCGGTGGTGCGGCATGTGCTGGTACGGCTGATCCGCGACGATCCGCGGCTTGAGCTGCTGGAGGCGGTGGAGACGGCCGAGGAGGCGCTGCGGCTGGTGCCGATGCTGCGGCCCGACGTGATTTCGATGGATGTGCGGCTGCCCGGCATGGACGGGCTGGAGGCCACGCGGCGCATCATGGCCGAGTGCCCGACGCCGATCGTGATCGTGAGCGATTCCTCGACCGATCCGGCGCTGCGGATCTCGATGAACGCGCTGCGTTCCGGCGCGCTGTCGGTGGTGCAGAAGCCGGCCGGCTGGCCGGTGGATGCCGCCGGGGGAGCGGCGATCGCGACCCAGCTCTACATCATGAGCCAGGTGCCGGTGATCCGGCATCGGCTGCATTATGGCGCGATCGTGCCCGATGCGGCGCCGCCGCCGCCGCGCCTGCGGCCGCGCCTGGTCGGCATGGCGGCGTCGACCGGGGGGCCGCAGGCCTTCGCGCATATCATGGGTGCGCTGCCGGCCAGCTTCCCGTGGCCGATCCTGCTGGTGCAGCATATGGGCACGGGGTTCATGGAAGGGTTCGCCGCCTGGCTGGATACCCAGACCCGGCTGCCGGTCGGGCTGGCGCGGCAAGGGGAGATCATGCGGCCGGGGCATGTCTATGTCGCGCCGGCCGAGGCGCACCTGACCCTGGGGCTGGGCGACGAGATCCGGTTGATAAAGGCGGCCCCGCTGGCCGGGCAGCGGCCGTCGGCCACCGCCCTGTTCGCCTCGATGGCGCGGGTTGGGGCCGGGGCGATCGGCGTGCTGCTGACCGGCATGGGCGAGGACGGGGCCGTGGGGCTGCGCGACATGCGCCGGGCGGGCGGATATACGATCGCGGAGGATCGGAGCACGTCGATCGTGCATGGGATGCCGGGGGCGGCCGAGCGGATCGGCGGGGCGTCGATCAGCCTGCCCCTGGGGCAGATCGCGCCGCATCTGGTGGCCGTCGCCTCCGCCGCGTCGCCCCTGCCGGTGGCGGCCGGGATGGAAGGGCGGGGACCATGACCGACGCATCCGCAGACGCGGTGCCGCCGACGCTGCTGCTGGTCGAGGATTCCGACACCCAGGCGCTGCGGATACGGCGGATGCTGGAAGGCCATGGTTTCGCGGTGACGCGGGTGGCCAGCGGCGAGGCCGCGCTGGATACGCTGGATACGCGCATCCCCGACCTGGTGGTGGCCGACTACCACCTGCCGGGCATGAATGGCGGGCAGATGGCCCGCCAGCTGCGCATGAGCGCGGCCACCCGCATGATCCCGGTGCTGATGCTGACCGAGGGGGGCGAGCCGGGGCTGGAGCGCGAGGGGCTGGAGAGCGGCGCCGACGCGTATGTTCCCAAATCGGCCGAGCCGGACCTGATCGTGTTTCGCATCCGCGCGCTGCTGCGCGAGGGGGCGGGGGCCGGCAGCGGGCAGCGGGATGCCAGCCCGCTGTTTCGTCGTGCGCGGATCCTGATCGTCGGCGGTGAGGGCGCGCGTGCGCATGCGGTGGCGGCGCTGGCGGCGCTGATGCGCAATGACGGGCATGACGTGACGGTGATCGGCTATCCCGGCGCGATGGAGCGGGACGACTGGTTCGACCCCGCGCGGGCGCCGGACTGCGTGGTGGTCGACCTGGTGTCCGACCGGTTCGACGGCATCGCCTTCTGCCAGGAGCTGGACGATCTGCGGCAGGATGTCGTGGTGGCGGGTGGCGGCGCGCCGCGGATTCTGGGGCTGAGCGGGCCGGGGGCGGCGCGCGGGGTCTTTCCTGCCCGGGCGTTCGAGGCCGGTGTGGACGATATCGTGGCCGACGATATCGAGCCCGATGTGCTGGCCCTGCGGATTCGCGCGCTGGTGCGGCGCAAGCTGTTGCAGGACGATGTGCGGCGCATCGACCTGGACCGGCAGGCGCGCGAGATCGCGATCGAGGCCGCGCGGGCGGAGGCGGCGGCGATTGCGTCCAAGGCCTCGCTGGCCGAGGCGCTGGAGCAGGCGAATGCCGAGCTGGCCGATGCCAATCGCCGGCTGATCGAAACCCAGGGCAAGCTGGTCCAGACCGCCAAGATGGCGTCGCTGGGCGAGCTGGTGGCCGGCATCGCGCATGAAATCAACAATCCGCTGGCCTTTATCCTGGCCCACAAGGACACCGTGGCCCGCCTGCTGGCGCAGGTGATCGCCGAGGAGCCGGCCACGGATGGAGACGGGGCCCGGCACGCCGTGCTGATGAAATGCCGCGACCGTGTCGAATCGATGAGCCTGGGGCTGCGGCGGATCCAGAACCTGGTGCTGAACCTGCGGAAATTCTCGCGCCTGGACGAGGGGCTGTTCCAGGTGATCGACGTGCCCGAGGCGCTGGAGACGGTGTTGGCCCTGCTGACGCAGAAATTCGGCAACCTGATCGTTGTGGAGCGGGATTATCGCGCGCCCGAGCGGCTGTACTGCCAGTCCGCGTTGCTGAACCAGGTGATGATGAACATCATCAGCAATGCCGCCGATGCGATCCATTCCATGCTGGAGGATGCCGGGCAGGGCGGCGACCCGGCGGGCCCGGCGCGGGGGATCATCCGGATCGGCACCGAGCTGCGGGTGAGCGAGGTGACGGGCGAGCAATCCTATGTCTTTATCGTGACGGATAATGGGCCGGGCATTCCGGCCGAGGTGAAGGAGCGGATCTTCGAGCCGTTCTTCACCACCAAGCCCGTCGGCGCGGGGACGGGGCTGGGGCTGGCCATCGCCTATAGCGTGGTACAGGCCCATCACGGGACGATCACGATCGCCGATGCGGGTGCCGGGGGAGGACAGGGAAGCGTGTTTACCATTTCGGTGCCCTGGCAGCCGCATTTCGAGGCGATGGCCGAGCCGGCCCACGGCATGACGGAGATGCAGGCGTGACCGACCGCCCCGTCGTGCTGCTGGTGGATGACGAACCCGAGATCCTGGTGGCGCTGACCGACTTGCTGGAGGACGGGTTTACCATTCTCTCGACCACTTCGCCGGTCGAGGCGCTGGAGATCCTGGCCCGGCGGCGGGATGTCGATGTCATCGTGTCGGACCAGCGCATGCCCGAGATGGGCGGCGACGTGATGCTGGCGCGCGCGCGGGGCCTGTGCGACGCGCAGGCGATCCTGCTGACCGGCTATGCCGATATCGGCGCGGTGGCGGCGGCGCTGAACCAGGGGCGGATTTCCTTCTATTCGCACAAGCCCTGGGACGGGGATGCCCTGCGCGCCATGGTCGTGCAGGCGGCGCATCGCCACATGCTGGAAGGCGAATTGCAGACCGAGCGGATGCTGCTGCGCGGCCTGCTGGGGAACCTGCGCGCGGGGCTGGCCTTCAAGGACCCGGACGGGCGCTTCATCCGGATCAACCGCAAGGCCGCCGCCTTTTATGGCCGGGACGAGGCCGGCTGCCTCGGCCAGCGCGAGGAGGATCTGTCGGACCCTGCCCTGCTGCCCGCGCTGCGCGCGGCCGAGGCGCGGCTGGAGGCCGAGGGGCGGGACGAGGAGGTGATGCCGGTATCCGGCCCCGGCGGCAGCGTGACCTGGCGGGAATTCACGCGCGCGCGGCTGGGCGTCAACAGCCGGGGGGAGGCGTATTCGGTCCTGATCAATCGCGACATCACCCGCCAGCGGGAGATGGAGGCCCGTCTGCGCCAGGCGGAGAAGATGCAGGCGCTGGGTACCATGGCCGGCGGAATCGCACATGATTTCAATAATCTGCTGACTGCGGTGATGGGGTCGCTGGAGCTGGCCGTCGATATGGGCGAGGGGCTGGACGACCGTACGACCCGTCTGCTGGAAAATGCCATGGGCGCGGCGCGGCGGGGGGCGGACCTGACGCGCCGGCTGCTGAATTTCAGCCGGCCACGGGATTTGAGCCTGCAACCGGTCGACGTGAACGCCCTGCTGCGCGGGATGCATGACCTGCTGGTGCAGGGTGTTGCCGCGCGCAGGCGCGAGGGTGCGGCGTCGCGCCTGCCGGTCGAGATCGGGATGGAGATGACGGACCCGGCCGGCGACGTGCCGATGGTGCGGACCGATGCCGGGCAGCTGGAACTGGCGCTGCTGAACCTGTGCCTGAATGCCAGCGATGCCATGCCGGATGGCGGCGCGATCATGCTCTCGACCCAGGTGGCGCGGCTGGATGCGCCGGGGGCCGGGGGCGACATGCCCCGGGACGACCTGCCGCCGGGCGAGTATGTAGTGGTGTCGGTGGCCGACCAGGGTACCGGCATGGCGCCGGAGACGCTGGCGCGGATCTTCGAGCCGTTCTTCACCACGAAGGATGTCGGGCGGGGGACCGGCCTCGGCCTGTCGATGATCTATGGTTTCGTGCGGCATGCGGGGGGCGACGTGCGCGTGACCAGCGCGCCGGGGCAGGGGACGCGGGTGGATCTGTACCTGCCCGTCCATCGGTGCCCGGCGGCCACGCTGGATCGGCCCGAGGCGCTGGGCCCGCTGCCTGTCCGCGAGGGGCTGCGGGTGCTGGTGGTGGATGACGAGGATACGGTCAGGACCGTGACGGCCGGTTTCCTGCGCGGCATGGGACACGAGGCGATCGAGGTGGCCGGCGGTGCGGAGGCCCTGGACCGGATCGCCGCGATGGCGCCCCACCAGCCCGACCTGGTGGTGCTGGACGTCATGATGCCGAAGATGGGCGGCGAGGAGGCGGCGCGCCGGATCGGGGCGCTGTGCCCCGACACCCGGATCCTGTTCCTGACCGGCTATGCCGACAATGCCGTGTTGCCGGAGGATGCGCTGGTGCTGCGCAAGCCCTTCACGCAGGCCCAATTGTCGGGGCATGTCGCCCGCGCGATGGGCGGATGATGGGGCGGCTCTTGTCCTGAGGCGCGAACGGCCTATTTCTGTCAGTCATGCAGAACATACACGCGACCCCCCATGATCCAGTCGGCTGGCATGGAACGACGATCCTGTGCGTGCGACGCGGCGCGCAGGTGGCAATGGCCGGTGACGGGCAGGTGACGCTGGGCGCCACCGTCATCAAGGGCAATGCCCGCAAGGTGCGGCGCATCGGGCCGGCCGGCACCATCCTGGCCGGTTTTGCCGGCGCCACCGCCGACGCCTTTACCCTGCTGGAACGGCTGGAGGCCAAGCTGGAGCGGTTTCCCAACCAGTTGGAACGGGCCTGTGTCGAACTGGCCAAGGACTGGCGGACGGACCGCTATCTGCGCCGGCTGGAGGCGATGATGGCGGTGGCCGATATCGAACGCTCCTTTACCCTGACCGGCAATGGCGACGTGCTGGAGCCTGAGGACGGGATCATCGCCATCGGCTCGGGTGGCAATTATGCCCTGTCGGCGGCCCGCGCGCTGGCCGGGGTCGATGGCCTGTCCGCTGCCGAGATCGCGCGGCGGGCGATGCGGATTGCCGGCGAGATCTGTGTCTATACCAACCATTCGGTGATCCTGGAGACGCTGGGCGAAAAGGGCGGGGAGAACGCATGATGGATATTCCCAACCATTCCCCGCGCGAGATCGTCTCGGAACTCGATCGTTTCATCATCGGCCAGGGGGACGCCAAGCGCGCGGTCGCCATCGCGCTGCGCAATCGCTGGCGGCGGGCGCAGTTGCCCGACGGGATGCGCGACGAGGTGGTGCCCAAGAACATCCTGATGATCGGGCCGACGGGCTGCGGCAAGACCGAGATCGCCCGCCGGCTGGCGCGACTGGCGCAGGCGCCGTTCCTGAAGGTGGAAGCCACCAAGTTTACCGAGGTCGGGTATGTGGGCCGCGATGTGGAGAGCATCGTGCGCGACCTGGTCGAGGTGTCGCTGAACATGCTGCGCGACCTGCGCCGCCGCGACGTGCAGGCGCGGGCCGAGCAGGCCGCCGAGAACCGGCTGGTCGATGCGCTGGTGGGCGAAGGGGCCTCGGCCGATACCAAGGGCAAGTTCCGCCGCATGCTGCGCGCCGGCGAGCTGGAGGAGAAGGAGGTCGAGATTTCGGTCGCCGATGCCCAGGCCCCCGGCATGGGTGAGATGCCCAACATGCAGCCCGGCACCGTCATCAACTTCTCCGACATGATGAAGGGGCTGATGAACCGCGTGCCCCAGCGCCGGCGCATGAGCGTGGCGGCGGCGCGCGAGGCGCTGACCCGCGAGGAAGCGGACAAGATGCTGGACAATGATGCGCTGGTCGGCGAGGCCGTGGCGCATGCCCAGGACCATGGCATCGTGTTTCTCGACGAGATCGACAAGGTGTGTGCCCGGTCGTCGGAAAGCGGGTTCCGGGGCGGCGACGTCTCGCGCGAGGGCGTGCAGCGCGACCTGCTGCCGCTGATCGAGGGGACGACGGTTTCGACCAAATACGGGCCGGTGAAGACGGACCATATCCTCTTCATCGCCTCCGGCGCGTTCCATATTGCCAAGCCGTCGGACCTGCTGCCGGAGTTGCAGGGGCGGCTGCCGATCCGTGTCGAACTGGCGCCGCTGACGCGCGAGGACCTGCGGCGGATCCTGACCGAGCCGGAACATTCGCTGCTGAAGCAGTATACGGCGTTGCTGGGGACCGAGGGGCTGGACCTCGATTTCTCGGACGACGCGGTGGATGCGCTGGCGGAGCTGGCCGCGGACATCAACGAGCGGGTCGAGAATATCGGGGCCCGGCGGCTGGCGACGGTGCTGGAGAAGCTGCTGGAGGATGTGTCCTTCACCGCGGCCGACCGGTCGGGCCAGACCGTGCGGATTACCGCCGACGATGTGCGCGATCGCGTGGAGCCGCTGGCCAGCAAGGGAGACCTGAGCCGCTTCATCCTGTGAGTTTATGCCCGGAAACGCGCGCTGGCGGCGATCCGGCGCGCGTTTACTGTGCTCCGATGCTCACGGCCCGTATGGCCGCTCCGCTTCGGTGCTCGGAAACGCACGACGGGCGCGGCCCCTTGGGCCGCTCTCGCTCGCCAGTCCGCGTTTCCGGGCACAAACTGCGTGTTCACGGCGGGGGGCGGGTCGTGCGGGGTTCAAGCGGGTGGGGATGTGTTTTAGTCTTTGCCTGTTCATTTGCTTATTCTTTGTCAGGTAGCCTTGATGACCGATCCCTTCGTCTTGCCCCAGGACGAGACTGCCGCCGCCGCGATTGCCGCGATCGGCGAGGAACTGGACCTGTTCGATGACTGGATGCAGCGCTACCAGTACATCATCGAACTGGGCCGGACGATGCCGCCCTTTCCCGCCGAATGGATGGACGATGCCCATCGCGTGCCGGGTTGCCAGAGCCAGGTCTGGCTGGAAATGACGGCGCGCGACGGCGTGCTGTTCTTTGCCGGGGCGTCGGATGCCGCCATCGTCTCGGGCCTGGTGGCGCTGCTGCTGCGGGTTTATTCGGGGCGGAGCGCCGACGAGATCCTGGCGACCGATTCCGGCTTCCTGCGCGAGCTGGGGCTGGTGCAGGCGCTGTCGACCAATCGCGGCAACGGGGTGGAGGCGATGGCGCGCGCCATCCGCCATGCCGCCGCGCAGGTCGCGGCGTAGGACCCGGCGCCTTATTGGTGGTCCGGAGGCTCGGCGTCGGCGTCGTACAGCACCTGTAGCACGACGCACCACGGGTAGCGTGGGTCGTAGCTGTGGCCGGTGGCGTCGGCCAGCTTGCCGTCCGGCCCGACGGGGACGTGGGTCAGGGCCACCGCGTCGTCGACATTGCCGCCGATGATGCTGATCTGGTGGCCGAAGGGCTGCCCGGTCTGGTTGGTGGCGACGACGATGCCGCAATGGGCGGGGAAACCGTATTGCGTCGGCAGGTTGGCGAAACGGACCGATTTGCTCGCACCCCGGCCGACGCAGATCAGGTCGCCCAGTGCCGGGGCGTAGGAGGCGGGGTCCTGCGCGCGGACGCCGCTTTCGGTGCCGGCGGCGGCGGCGTTGATATAGGTGGAATGGTTGGGGGAATAGGCGAAGCGGTCGTTCGCGCCGGCCACCCGCATGACGTAGGAAATGAAGGCCGCCGACCAGGCGAACATGCCGTCATGGACATAGTCGGTGATTGCGCCGTCGGTATTGTGCTTGCCGGTCCAGGCGACCTCGCTTTCGCCCGGGTCCTGGCCGATCCACCAATATTCGCCCACCCGCTGCCACAGGCCGGGCATGCGTTCCGGCTTGACGGTCGCGCTCTGGGCTTCGGGGCGCTGTTCGGGGTCGTCGTCATCCACCGGCTGGCCGAACATCCGCCATTCCCGCATCGCGATCGCCGCGACGCCCTGCCGGGTGAAGGGCTCGAAATTGCGGGTGGCGAAGTCGGGCACGTGGTCGTCGACCGCCAGTGCGCCCTGGCCGGCCGCATATTGCGCCGAGGGCGTGTGGGCGGGATGCGGAGAGGGATAATGCGGGGCGCAGGCTGCGAGGAGCGCCAGGGGCGCCATCAGGGTGATCGTGCGTGATGCCGTCGGGGCGACCTTGCGCGACATTGCTTCGCTTCTCCATTCAGCGCGGGCCGGCGCGTGTCGCGCATACGACGGCCGCCCCCTACCCATAGGACGCGGCGCGTGGCGGGAAAAGAGGCGCCATGGGCGGACGGGGTGGGCCGGCGGGACCGTTCCGGGGTGGCTAGCAATATTATGAAATGTTTTTTCATTGTCGCGTGGCCGGTTCGGGCGCCCGATGGCGGTGACGGCTCGGCCGTCGCTTGCATACGAGGGAAAGACTTGGCCGGGACGCTTGCGCGTTCCGGTCCTTTTTTTGTTCTATCCCTATCGATGAGTCCGCCCCCATGGGTGGGCGGGCAGGAAGGAGCATTTCATGCCGATGGAAACCATTGCCGTCTCGGGCATTCCCTTTCCGGTCTCGCGCATTGCGCTGGGCACATGGGCGATCGGCGGCTGGATGTGGGGCGGGGCGGACGACAGCAAGGCCATCGCCACGATCCACGAGGCGCTGGACCTGGGGATCAGCCTGATCGACACCGCGCCGGTCTACGGGTTCGGCCATTCCGAGGAGGTCGTGGGGCAGGCGCTGGAAGGGCGGCGCGACAAGGTGGCCATCGCCACCAAGGTCGGGCTGGACTGGAAGGACGGCAAGCCGTTCCGCAACTGCTCGGCCGCACGGATCCGGCAGGAAATCGAGGATTCGCTGCGCCGGCTGCGTACCGACCGGATCGACCTCTACCAGATCCACTGGCCCGACCCGTCGGTGCCGCTGGACGAGACGGCGCGGGTGCTGGAGGACCTGCATCGCGAGGGCAAGGTGCTCGCGCTGGGGGTGAGCAATTTCTCGGTCGCGCAGATGGAGCAGTTCAGCGCCGTGGCGCCGCTGGCCGCCGTGCAGCCGCCCTATAACCTGTTCGAGCGCGCGATCGAGGACGATATCCTGCCCTGGTCGGTCGAGCATGGCCTGGCCGTGCTGGCCTATGGGCCGCTGTGCCGGGGGCTGCTGTCGGGCAAGATGAATGCGGACAGCCATTTCGGTGCCGACGACCTGCGCAGTGCCGACCCGAAGTTCCAGGCGCCGCGCTTTGCCCAGTATCTGGCGGCGGTCGGGGCGCTGGAGGCGTTTGCCAGGGAGCGGTTCGGCCGGTCGGTGCTGGCGCTGGCGATCCGCTGGGTGCTGGACCAGGGGCCGACCATCGCGCTGTGGGGCGCGCGCAAGCCCGAGCAGATCGCCGGGATCGACCAGGCCTGCGGCTGGACGCTGTCGGCGCAGGACAAGGTGGAGATCGACCGGATTCTGGCCGCGCATATCACCGATCCGGTGGGGCCGGAATTCATGGCGCCGCCCGGCGGCTGATGCCTGAGACGCCGGCGCAGGTCGTCAGGCGACGGCGGTGAGGTCGGTCTGCGAGAAATCGTCCCCCTTGAACAGGAGGGGGAGATTTCGCTCTCTGGCGAGGGCGTAGCTGGCGCAATCGCCGAAATTCAGTCCGGCGGGGTGCCGGTCCTTGCCGAACCGAAGGAAGGCTTGGCGTGCCAGTGCGGCCTGGGTGGACGAGAAGGGGACGATGGCGATGTCGGCCGTCGATCAACTGGTCCAGGCCGCTCCAGGCATCTGGGGAGGGGCGGCGCCCGGCCAGTACCATGCTGGTTTTCAGCATGCTGACGCTGGAGAGCAGGCAGCGATCGGCGGTGACGATCCGGGCAAGAAAATCGTCCGCATCCGATTCGCCGCGCAAGATCGACACCAGGACCGACGTATCCAGCACGATTATGCCGGCAGGCCGTGATCGTCGTACAGATCGTCGTCGGTCAGGGGAGGATTACCCTGGAGCCGTGCGGCGCTGGCCCGGCTGATGGCCTGAAGGCGGGACAGCAGAGCCGCCTTTTGCTGGGGCGGCTGCCGACGGCGCACACCGTCAGGGATGAATTCGACCCCGGCCTGTTCGAGAGTCTGCCGGACGGTGTTGGTCGCGAGCGACGACACGCGGGAACAGGTGCCCGGCGATTCCAGGCGCCGGATGGTGATGACCGAGACATGGGCACGCCTGGCCAGTTCCTGCTGCGGGAGATTCAGGAGGGCACGGGCTGCCCGGATCTGATCATGGGTCACGTCCATGATCGTTATATATCATTATGATCGTTATGGATTAATGACGGGCAGGGGGAAGGGCTGCCCAGCTGACGTCTCTCCCTATTCCGGCAGGAAGCAGACGGACAGGCTGCGGACGCCCTGGGCGCCGCGGATCAGGACGCCCTGGATGTCGGCGGTGGCGGAGGGGCCGCTCATGAGCACGCCGTAGCGGGCGGTGTGGAATTCCGGGCGCAGGTAGGCGGTGTGCATGCTGGCCGTGATCTGCGCCGGGTCCAGCAGGACGACCATATGCTGCGTGAGATGGGCCAGGGCGTTGAGGTGGAGCTGGGCCTCGCTGAGGAAGATCGAGCCGGTTTCCGCGATGCCGAAGGCGGCGCGGACGATGGTGACGTCGACCGGTTCGGCGGCCTGCGGCGTGGGCAGGTCTTCGATCCGCACCGTGCCGGTGGCTTCGGGCACCAGCGAGCAGATCATCAGGCCCGGTTTGGGGAAGCGGCGGGCGATGGCCTGGTCGAGCGGTTCGTCGGGGCCGCGGTCCAGCATCGTGCCGCCCATCTGGGTCAGGCTGGCGCTGAACCGTTCCGGGCTGGCGTCGGATTCGCCCAGCAGGGCCGGGTCGGGCAGGGGGTGGGCGGCCGGGTCGGGGCTGTTGCGGCGCAGGGCGGCCAGGATGGTGTCGCGGGCGCTCATGCCTTGGTCTCCGCGTTGTCGGGTTTGCCGGGCTTGGCTGCCGGGCGGTTGCGGCGGTGCCAGCTGTGGAAGGTTTCCTTGACCGGTTCGGGGAGTTCGCGATTCTTGCCCCACGGGTTCAGCCAGTTGTAGAGCGCGAAGCGGGGCAGGGTGCCCAGTGCGGTTTCGGTGCCCGCGATGGCGGCGCGGTAGAGTTTGGGCTGGCCCATCAGCTTGCCAGCCATGTGCATGATCTCGCGCTTCACAAACGGCATCTGGTGGTGTTCGACCAGGACCTGCCGCCATTTGAAAAGCTGTTCGTGGATATTGATCTTGACCGGGCAGACATTGGTGCAACTGCCGTTGAGCGTCGAGGCGTAGGGCAGCGTGCTGTATCTGCGCTCGTTGAAGGTGGGGTCGATGATCGCGCCGATCGGGCCGGAATAGACCGCGCCGTAGGACAGGCCGCCCGAGCGGCGGTAGACCGGGCAGGTGTTCATGCACGCGCCGCAGCGGATGCATTTCAGCGACGTCCAGAAATCCGCCATGCCCAGCCGGGCGGAGCGGCCGTTATCGACCAGCACCACATGCATCTCGCCGCCATCCTGCGGGCCGCGGAAATGGCTGGTATACTGGGTGATGGGCGAGCCCAGGGCGCTACGCGACAGCAGGCGGATGAACACGCCGAGATCGGCCATGCGAGGCACGACGCGCTCGATGCCGATGGTGGCGATATGCACGCCGGGCACGGTGGCGCTGAGGTCCGCGTTGCCCTCGTTGGTGCAGACGACGAAGGTACCGGTTTCGGCCACGAAGAAATTGCCGCCGGTCATGCCCGCGTCGGCGTGCAGGATGACCGGGCGCGCGGCCAGGCGCTGTGCCTCGGCCAGCTGGTGCGGGTCGTTGGCGTCGGGGTCGGTGCCGTAATGCTGGGCGAAGATGCGTGCCACGTCGCTGGTCAGCTTGTGGACCGACGGCACGACGATGTGGCTGGGCAACTGGTCGTCGAGCTGCTGGATGCGTTCGCCCAGGTCGGTCTCGGTGACGGTGACGCCCCGGGCGGCCAGGTAGGGGCGGAGGTCGCATTCCTCGGTCACCATCGACTTGCTCTTGATGAGCGTCTTCGCGCAGCGTGCGGCCAGGATTTCGGCCACGATGCGGTTATGCTCGGCGCCGTCGGCGGCCCAGTGGACGTGGATGCCGTTGCGTTTGGCGTTGCGTTCGAATTCCTCGAGATAATCCGCGAGGTTGGCCAGCGCGTGTTCCTTGATGGCGGAGGCGCGGCTGCGCAGTTCCTGCCATTCGGGCAGCAGGTGCATCTGGGCGTCGCGCTTCTGGCGCATGTCCCACAGCCTTGCATCGTGGAAGTCCAGATGCGGCTTGTCGGCGATGAAGGCGACGGCGGCGCCGGCGTGGTCGACGGGTTTTTCCTTCATTGCCGGGCTCCGTTCAGGATTTCGGCGATGTGGATGAAGCGGATGTCCACCCCCGCCCGTTCGGCGCAGCCGCGCTGGTGCATCAAGCACGAGGAATCGGCCGAGACGATATATTCGGCGCCCGCCTGGTGGTGGTCGCGGACCTTGTCGAGCCCCATGCGGGCCGAGACCGCTTCCTCGGAGACCGAGAAGGTGCCGCCGAAGCCGCAGCATTCGTCGGGCCGCGCGGGGGTGGCGAAGCGGATGCCCCTGATGCCCGACAGCAGGGCCATGGGCTTGGAGAAGGCGGGCTCGCCCAGTTCGGACATGCTGGCGGTGCGCAGGGCGCGCAGGGAGGAGCAGCTATTGTGCAGGCCGACCGTGTGGGGGAATTCCGCCCACGGGAAATCGTGTACCTTCAGCACGTCGTGCAGGAATTCGACCAGCTCGTAGGTGTTGGCGCGGACATGGCGCACCGCATCGGTCTGCTCGATGGCGTCGAAATGCGCGCGGACGTGGTGGGTGCAGCTTCCCGAAGGCATCACGATGGCGTCGAAGCCGGCGAACAGCCGCACGAAGAGGGCCTCGGCTGCGGCGGAGTCGGACACGCAGCCGGCGTTGGTCATCGGCTGGCCGCAGCAGGTCTGTTCGGGGGGGTAGGTGACGTCCTGGCCCAGCCGTTCCAGCAGTTCGAGGGTTGCGATGCCGACGCCGGGATAGAAGGCATCGATGTAACACGGGACGAACAGGCCTATCTTCATTCGCATCGGGCTTTCCCCTCTCGGCGCCGCCGCCCGCGCGGGCCGTCATGATGGACCGTTCCGGTCTTCTCGGTTTTGGACAGGAAATTGTTATAACAAGTTGCCGGGCCGACTCAACCGGCGGATTGTTCGGGGGAGCCTTCTTCGGTGGTCAATGATCGTCGGCCGGGCGGTCGCCGGCGGCATTGCCGGTGATGCGAATCCATGCGCCCCGGCTTTCCATGCAGAGGGCGTAATCGGTCTTGAGGCGTTTGAACTGGTTGCCGCCGCCGCCCGTCATCACGGTGCCGTTCGTCGCCGCGCTGACCGAGGCGTCGGTCTGGCAGAAGGCGTCGGCCGAACGGTAGGCGTCGCTATTGCGATCGAGGATCGCGCGGTATCCGGAGATGGAGCCGTAGATCGAATGTTCCTTGTGGGCGTGGGCCGGCGTGGTGGCGGCGATGGCCAGGCCCGTGCCGGCCAGCAGCGGGAGCAGGCGGCGGGCGTCGATGCGGATGGTCATGGTCGTGGTCCCTGGTTTCTGTGCCCCGGCCCGTCGTGCCGGGAGGAGCGCGCGCAGGATAGCAGCCCTGCGTGCCGGCTTACATTGACCGTCCGGCGGCTGCTCCCCATTATTTCAGACAAGGGGCGTGCCTGGATGACGGGGCGCCGGGATGAAGGCGGGCTGTGCGCCCGCTTGTGCGATATCGCGTTCAGCCAGGGAGAAGACGCATAGCCGTGAGTACCGATCCGTACGAGATCCTGGGCCTGTCGCGGACGGCCAGCCAGGACGACATCCGCAAGGCGTATCGCAAGCTGGCCAAGAAATGGCATCCGGACCTCAATCCGGGTGACAAGGCGGCAGAGGAGAAATTCAAGGCAATCGGCTCGGCCCACGCGCTGCTGTCGGATGCCGACCAGCGGGCGCGCTTCGACCGGGGCGAGATCGATGCCGCGGGCCAGGAGCGCGGCTGGGCGGGCGGTGGCGGCGGTGGTGGCTATCGCGACCATGCGGAGGGCGCGCAGGGGTTCCGCTATTCGGCCGGCGGGTTTTCCGAGGACGATCTGGGCGACATGTTCGGGTCCATGTTCGGCCAGCAGCGGGGCTTTCGCCGCCGTCCGCAGGGGCCGGCGCGGGGTGAGGACCGGAATTTCTCGCTGACCATCAGTTTCGAGGATGCTGTGAACGGGGGCACGTCGCGCGTGACCCTGCCGGGTGGCGGGACGCTGGATGTGAAGATTCCGCCCGGGATCGAGGACGGGCAGGTGATGCGCCTGCGCGGCAAGGGTGGCGAGGGCCATCAGGGCGGGCCGGCCGGCGACGCGCTGATTACCATCGGCATCGCGCCCAGCGAGATCTATACCCGCGACGGCAACGACCTGCGCATGACCTTGCCCGTGGGGGTGAAGACCGCCGTGCTGGGCGGGCCGATCAAGGTGCCGACGCCGGGTGGCACGGTGTCGATGAACGTTCCGGCCCATTCCGACACCGGCAGCGTGCTGCGCCTGCGCGGCAAGGGAGTGAAGGCGCATGGCGGGCAGGAGGCGGGGAACCTGTACGTCACGTTGCAGGTGACGGTCGGCCCGGTCGACGCGGCGCTGGAGACCTTCCTGAAATCCTGGACCCCGCCGGGCGAGGCGAAAGGGGGAGGTGCCGCATGATCACGATCGAGGCCCTGTGCCTGCGGGTGGGCAATGTCAGCGTGGTCGACGTCCAGCACTGGATCGACAGCGCCTGGCTGCGGCCCGAGGGTGAGCCGGGGGCGTATGTCTTCCAGGATATCGACGTGGCGCGGGCGCGGCTGATTGCCGAGCTGACCGGCGAGCTGGGGATCGGGGAGGACGGCATGCCGGTGGTGCTGTCGCTGCTGGACCAGCTTTACGACGCAAGGCGCCAGATGCTGCGCCTGCGCGCGGCGCTGGAAAGGCCGCAGGCCGCCGAGCTGCGCACCAGCCTGTTCAGCCTGCTGGGTGTGGCGGACGAAGGACGGGGTTAGCTTTTCCCGGCTTCTCGAAGACGGCCTCGCAGAGGGTGGTCGGAAATGTGGGCTGATGAGCGAGAGCGGCCCGCAGGGCCGCGCCCGGCGTGTGTTTCCGAGCACCGAAGCGGAGCGGCCTGACGGGCCGTGAGCGCCGAAGGGGAGGAAACGCGTGCGGATCGCCATTAGCGGCGCTTCCACGGGTCACGCGCAGAGGGTGGTCGGAAATGTGGGCTGGTGAGCGAGAGCGGCCCGCAGGGCCGCGCCCGGCGTGTGTTTCCGAGCACCGGAGCGGAGCGGCCTTATGGGCCGTGAGCACCGAAGCGCAGGGAACGCGCGCCGGATCGCCACCAGCGTGCATTTACGACCACCCTCTCAGTCGTTGCGGCTTAGGGGGAGGTTGACCGTCTGGCCGGGCTTGGTGCCCTTGATTGTCAGGGTGGCGCTGTTGGCGGAAACCAGCTGGAACGTGACCAGCGGGTCATGGCCCGGCGATTGCAGTTCGGCCTTGCCGTGGGGGGCCAGCGTGACCTCGTGCGGGGCGTAGGTGTGCAGCTCGTCGGGCAGGGTGACCTGGACCTGATGGTGGGCGTCGGGCGCGGCGACCACGACCGGGGAGAGGCCCATGGCGGCCCATTCGCCCGTAAAGGGGCTGGCGGCGGCGCGGGCCTGGGTGGCGGACAGGGCCAGCAGCGCGGCGGCAATGGCGTAAAGGCGGGGCATGGGTGACTCTCCGGGTCTGTCTCGTCTGGGCGGGACCTTACTGTGTCCGGCCCGGGTCCGACAGGGGTGCGGCGGTCTGGGTGGGGTGCAGGGCGGCGTTGGGCGGTTTGGGGCGGACCAGGAACCGGTGCAGCCCGTCGAACAGGGAATGCCATGACAGGCGCGGGCGGCGCCCGTCGGGCGTGACCATCGAGACGCTGGCCGTCATGCCCGCCGAGAGCGTCAGCCCCGCCGGCATGGTGTCGATATGGATGCGCACCGGGATGCGCTGGGCCAGCCGGACCCAGGTATAGACCGGGTTGACCGAGGGCAGGCCCTGGGTCGACCGTTCGGCATTGGTCGAGGAGATGCCGCGGGTGATGCTTTCCACATGGCCCCAGAGCGGGGTCGGCACGCCCATGAGGTCGATGCGCATCAGGGCGCCGCGATAGAGGCCGCGCAGGCGCGTTTCCTCGAAATAGCCGTCGACCCAATAGGAATCGGCGTCGATCACCTGGATGTCGGAGATGCCGGCGGTCGCGAAATCGCCCACGCGCATCGTCAGGTTGGTGACGTAGCCGTTGACGGTGCTGTGGATCTGGGTGCGCTCGAGGTTGATGCGTGCCTGCGACAGGGCTGCCAGGGCCTCGGCATACTGGGCCTTGGCCTGTTCGGCCACGGCTTCGAACTGCTGCTTTTCCTCGGCCGAGGCGGAGGCGGAGGAGAGTTGCTGGCGGCGCTGGTGCTGGGCGAGGCGCAGGGTCATGTCGGCCTGGCGTTCGTTGACGCGGGCCGTGGCCTGGGCGACCGCGACGCGGAAATCGAACGGGTCGATGGTGTACAGCACGTCGCCCCGGTGCACGTACTGGTTGTCGGCGACGCGGATATCCTCGATCTGGCCCGAGACGCGCGGTGCGATGTTGGCCACCTGGACGCGCACCTGGCCGTTCCGGGTCCAGGGGGCGGCGGTGTAATATTGCCACAGGCCCAGCAGGACGATCGTGGCAACGGCCAGGATGGCCAGGGTGGTGGTAATCCGCATGACCATGCGGGCGCGTTCGAACACCATCGGACCCTTTTCAGAGAAGAAAGACATACAGCCCGACCAGGCAGATCAGGATGCCGAATTCGGCCAGCGGCACGTTCCATAGCCGCTTCTGCACCATCCGGCTGGCCAGCAGCGGGCGCAGTGCCAGCAGGGTCAGCACCGCCAGCCCGGCATCGACCAGGAAGGAGGCGACCTCGACCCCCGCGATGGAGATGGTGGGCGTCATCGCGGGGCCCCAGGCACCGGCAGGATGCCGTAATGGCGCAGGGCCCTTGCGTTGCGGTCCAGCAGGCGGGACGCGCCGAACAGGCCCGATGCGGCGCCGACCAGCGTTTCGCGGTCGGCGGGGGGGAGGGTTGCGGCCGCCGCCAGCAGGTGGGTCGCCTGGCCCAGCAGGGGGGCGCCGGCTTCGGACAGGTTGAGCGTGCGCAGCATGTCCTGGGTGCGGGCCACCGGCTCGGCCACCGCCTGGATGGCGGCGGCGCGGACCAGGTGGCGGCGGGCGCGGGCTAGCGCGCCGTTGAGGTCGCCCAGCGACACGATGCGGTCGAACACGCGCAGGGTGATGGGTTTCTGCGGCAGGTGGCCGGTCCAGGTGCGGGCCTGGAGCAGGCGGTCATATTGCCGGCTGATGAGGGCGGGGCTGGCGATGTCGCCCCGGCCGGTGAATTGCCGCCGCAGGGTCATTGCCACCGCCATGGCGATGCGGAACCGCCGCCGGCGCGCCGAGGGGGGCGCCAGGGTGAGGGTGAAGAACAGGATCACCGCCGAGAGCATGTAGTAGAGATTGCGGTCGACGAACTGGGTCGGGTCGTAATTATGGACATTGTCCAGCCCCAGCACGATGAAGAAGAAGACCCCGAAATTCAGCCCCACCGGCATCAGGCGCGGATGGATCAGCAGCAGGCAGCTGGCGAAGATGATCGGGGCGAGCATCAGCGAGAAGAAGACCATGCCCGAGCCGTAGGGCAGGATGCGGGTGTCCAGCACGAAGGCGCAGACCGTGGAGAGCGGCACGCCGACCAGGGCGCCCACGCCGAAGGCGCGGGTGTCGAAGGTCGTGATCGACAAGGTGAGGATGGTGGCGACCTGCAGCAGGGTCGTCGTCGTGCCCGGCAGGCCGCTGAGGATGCAGATGATGGCGGCGGCGGTGAAGCCCGCCATGACCCGCGCGCCGTTGAGCAGCGCCAGCACCGGGTCCTGCTGGCGGGCGATCCGCACGCCCGGCGCGATGCGGGGGGCGGCGCGGCCCTCGGCCAGGGTGCGGATGCCGTCGGTGACCCGGCGCCCGTAGGTGAGCAGGGCCATCGTGCGTTCGATCAGGTAGGCTTCGGCCGGGGTGAGGGGGGGCTCGCCGGGGTCGATGTGCAGCAAATGGTCCAGCGCGCGGCTGGCTTCGGCCTCGTCGACGAAGGGGGTGCCGTCGCCGAAGCGCTGGCGCACGCGGGCCAGGATGGCGGGTCGGACGTCCTCGTTCATGCGCAGGATGCCGCTGATGGCGCGGCTGCACGAGATCATGTCCAGCATCGAGACCATCGCCGAGCGGGCGCCCGTCATGCGCAGGGCGCTGTCGGCCAGTTCGGTGCGGGCGAAGGAGACCTGGCTGGTCAGGGCCATGATGTGCCCGGCCAGCGACAGCCAGGTGACGTCGTCGGGCGAGCCGTGCCCGTTGACGGCGTCGCGCGCGATGCGCCGGACCTCGCCGGCGCCGTGGCGCAGGCCGGTGGCCAGACGGTGCCAGGCGGTGGGCGAGCCCGTCACGTCGTTGACGACCGCGACCGAGACGATGCCGATCATGATGGCCGAGACGCGGAAGATGGCGACGGTAAAGACCTGCTCCGGCCGGTCGATGCAGCCGATGCCGATGATGGCGACCGTGTAGCCTGCGAGCAGCGCGCCATAGGCCCGGAAGTCGCGCGCCAGGGTGCCCAGCACCACGCACAGGCCCAGCCACAGCGCGACGCCGCCCAGGAACATCACCCGGTCCTGCCCGAAGACCGCGATCAGCCCGATGGCCACGGCGGCGCCGGCCAGGGTGCCGGCCATGCGGTACAGCGCCTTGGACAGGATCTGGCCGCGCAGGGGCTGGGTCAGGATCATGACCGTGACGCCCGCGCTGGCGGGGGAGTCGATCTGCAGCCAGAAGGCCACGCCCAGCGCCAGCATGACGGCGGCCCAGCTGCGCAGGCAGAAGGCGATGCTGCCCGGCGGCAGCCAGGCCGGGCGTGCGGCCGGCAGCCAGATCCAGCGCGCGAGGGCTGTTGCCATGCCCGTTCCGCCGCCCTGTTCCATCGCCTTCATCATCCTCCGTCCGCTCGCAGGCCGCGGACTATGGCGGTTGCGGACGAGCCATATATGTCCCGGTCGCGACAAACCGTATCAGAGGGTGGGTGTTCCGGGGACCGGAAATGCGTGAATTCGGAAAATATTCGTGCGGATAAGGAGAGATTTCTCTTTTTTGTGTGCGGACCGGCTCGTTTTTCGGTGACGATGGCTGGTATGCGTCGCCGGCATGTCCCTCTGGCCGTCATCGCCGGATCGGGCGATAAGGGAGTATGCGCCTGCTTCATACGTCCGACTGGCAGATCGGCAAGGTCTTCCGCTTCGCCGACGACGATATCCTGCCCGTCCTGCAACAGGAACGGCTGGAAGCGATTGGCCGGATCGGCCGCCTGGCCCGCGCCCAGGGGGCGGAATGCGTCGTGGTGGCGGGGGATATCTACGACCATCTGCGCCCATCGGAACGCACGCTGCGCCAGCCGGTCGAGCGGATGCGGCAGTTTCCCGACCTGCGCTGGCACCTGATCCCCGGCAACCATGATTTCAACGAACGGGACGGGTTGTGGGAGCGGCTGGCGCGGACCGGGCTGCCGGACCATATCGTGCCGCATCTGGCCCCCGTGCCGGCGCCGCTGGATGCGGCGGGGACGGCGTGGCTGCTGCCGGCGGGGCTGGGGCATCGGCATGTCATCGGGGACCCGACCGCCTGGATGGATGGGGCGGCGACGCCGGAAGGGACGATTCGCGTGGGGCTGGCGCATGGGTCGGTGCGCAGTTTCGGGGAAGAGGCGGCGGGGCATAATTTGCTGGCCATCGACCGGGCGCGGCTGGCGGGGCTGTCCTATCTGGCGCTGGGGGACTGGCATGGTGCCATGCGGATCGATGCCCGTACCTGGTATTCGGGCACGCCGGAGGTTGACGGGTTCGATGTCGGCGGGGCGGGCGGCGGGCAGGCGCTGCTGGTGACGCTGGATGGGCCGCGGGCCGAGCCGGTGGTCGAGGCCCATGCCGTCGGGCGCTTTCGCTGGGCGCGGGCGCAGGCGGTGCTGACCGGGGCCGACGACATCGCGGCGCTGGAGGGGCGGTTGCGTGCGATCGATCCCGACGACCCCAGCCGGGTGCTGGTGTGGCTGGCCGTCAGCGGGGCGCTGGGCCTGTCGGACCTGGAAGGCTGGCAGGCGCGGATCGTGGACGGGCTGGGCTCGGCCTTGCGGCTTTTGCGGATCGACGGTGCGCCGGGGCTGGCGCCGTCATCGGACGATCTGGAGGCTTTCGGGCCCGGGGGCGCGGTGCGGGCCGCCACCGAGACGCTGGCGCGGCAGGCCGGGGAGGGCGACGAGGCGGCGCGGGCGGTCGCGGCGGCGGCATTGCAGCGGTTGTATCTGCTGGCGCGCGATGTGGCCGGGGGGATGGCATGAGCGGCGGCATGATCCTGCGGGGGCTGGAGGTCGAGCAGGTGCGGCGGTTCGGCGATGCCGTGCGGCTGGCGGGGCTGGGGCCCGGCATCAACCTGCTGGGGGCGCCGAACGAATTCGGCAAATCGACGCTGCTGGCGGCGTTACGCGCGGTGTTTCTGCTGCCGCACGGGTCGAAGGCGCGGCCGGTGGCGGAGTTGCAACCTTATGGCGGGCGGGGGGCGCCGCGTGTCGCGGTCGATTTCACGCTGGATGGCTGCGACTGGCGGCTGGAAAAGCGCTTCATGCAGCGGGCCTTCGTCCGGCTGGAGGGGGGCGGCGAACGGCTGGATGGCGATGCGGCCGAGGCGCGGCTGCATGACCTGCTGGGCGTGGAGGGGGGCAAGCGCGGTGCCGAGGCCATGGGCCTGCTGAATGCGCTGTGGGTCGGGCAGGGGCACAGTCTGGTGCAGCCCGATTTCTCGGACCCGGCGCGGGCGACCATCCGGTCGTGTCTGGAAGCCGATCTGGATGCCATGACGGGCGGGGATGCTGCCGGGCGGGTGCTGTCGCGCGTGGCGGCGGATCTGGCCGTGCTGCTGGACGGGCGGGGCAATCCGCGCGGGCGTTATCGCGCGGCGAAGGAGGGCGAGCAGGAGGCGGCGGCCGAACTGGCGCGGCTGGAGGCGCGCCGGCAGGCGTTGGAGGACGACCTGAACGCTATGGCGGATCTGCGTCGTCGGCTGGCGCATGAGGACGATGCCGACCGGCGCGAGAAGGAGCGCGCCGACCTGGCCGAGGCGGGCCGGGTGCGCGACCGGCTGCGTGACCATGATGCCCGGTATCGGGCCGCGCGGGCTGTGCGCGACCATGCGGCGGCGCAACTGGCGGCCGTGCGGCAGGATCTGGCCGGGCGCACGGCCTGGGAGCGCGATCTGGCGGCCGGTGTGGCGCGGGTGGCGGAACTGGAGGGTGCGTTGCTGACCGCGCAGGGCGCGCAGGATGCGGCGGGGGCGGCGCATGCCGCGCGGTTGGAGGCGGTGCGGGTGGCCGATGCCGCGCGCCAGGCGGCGCGTGGGGCGCTGGACCGGGCGGCCGGCCGGGTGGAGCGGGCGCGGCTGGTGCATGAGCGGGGCGAAGCGGCTGCCGCGCTGGACCGGCTGGACCGGGCGGCGCAGGCTGTGACGCGGGCCTCGGCGGAACTGGCGGCCTGCACGATCGACGATGCGCGGATGGGAGCCATCCGCAAGGCCGAACGGGCGCTGGATGCGGCGCGGGCTGCGAGCCGGGCGCAGGCGACGACGCTGGATATCGCGTTGGCCGATGGCGGGCGCGGGCGGCTGGTGCTGGATGGGGCGGCACTGGAGAGCGGGCGCGTCGTGGTGACGGATAATGCCGTGCTGCGGATCGAGGGGATCGGCACCATTTGCATCGAACCGGCCAGCCATGGGCGCGACACGCTGCGGGCGGCGCTGGCCGGGGCGGAAGAGGCCTTGCGCCGGGCGCTGGCGGCGGTTGGCTGCGCCGACATTGCCGGTGCCGAGGCGGCGCTGGCGGCGCGGCGGCAGGCCGAACTGGCCGCGCAGGCCGCGCAGACGGTGCTGGGGGGGCTGCTGGCCGCCACCGGCCAGTCGCCGGTGACGGCGATGGATGTGGCGCGGCGGCGGCTGGCGGATTTGGATGTGCGCCTTGGGCGGATCGGTGCGGCGGATGGCGAGGATATAGCGGGCGATCCGGTGGCGGTGCTGGACGCGGCCCGGGAGGCGATGCAGGTGGCCGAGGAGCGGTATGGCGCCGCGCATCAGGCCCTGCTGGCCCCGGATGAGACGATGCGTCGGGCGGCGGAGGATCTGGCACGGCTGCGGGCCGAATGGCAGGTGGCGCGGGATGGCGCGGCCCAGTTGGCGCGCGACCTGGAGGCCGCGCGGGCGGTGGAGGCGGATGAGGCGCTGTCGGCGCGGCTGGCGGCGGCCCATGCGGGGGCCGAGGCGGCGGAACTGGCGCTGCTGCGGATCGAGGAGACGCGGCCCGAGGGGACCGAGGCGCTGGCCGATGCCGCGATCCAGCGGCTGGAGCGCACGATTCAGGAGGGACATGCCCGTCTGGCGGCGTTGCGGCAGGAGATGGCGGCGCGGGAGGCGCGCATTCGCGCGGCGGAGGGCGACGGGCTGGACGAGCGGATTGCGGCGCAGGAGCGGCTGCGTGCGGCCCATGCCGCCGAAGATGCGGCGTGTGCACGGGAGGTCGCGATCCTGCAATGTCTGCGCGATGCGGTGGCGGCGGCGGAGCGGGCGGCGACCGAGCGTTATCTGGCGCCGCTGGCCCGGGCGATCCAGCCGGCGCTGAGCGCGCTGTTTCCGCGCGCCGTGGCCACGGTGGAACCGGATTTCAGCATTTCGGCCCTGTCGCGGCGGATCGACGAGCCGTTCGTGAACCTTTCGGACGGCACGCGCGAGCAGATCGCGGTGCTGGCGCGGCTGGGGCTGGCCGACCTGATGCGGGCGCGGGGGCGGCCGGCGATGCTGGTGCTGGACGATGCCCTGACCTATGCCGATTCGGGGCGGCTGGACCGGATGTTCGACATCCTGACCGAGGCCGCCGGCCGGTTGCAGATCGTGATCCTGACCTGCCGCACGGAGCTGTTCACCGGGCTGGGGGCCCGGCGGCTGGCGGTCGAGGCGGTTGGTGACGCGACCGCGGAAGGCCATTGACGCCGTTTCGGGCGATGGAGGAACATGCCGCCATGTCAAAGCTGGACCTTACCCGCCCCTTCCTGCCTGTTCGTATCGCGGTGATGACCGTCTCGGACACGCGTACCCTGGAGACCGATACGTCTGGCACCCTGCTGGCCGAGCGGATCGTCGCCGCCGGCCATCAGCTGGCCGCGCGCAGCATCGAGCCGGACGATGTCGACCATATCACCGGCTGCCTGAAGGAATGGATCGCCGATCCGGAGATCGACGTGATCATCTCGACCGGGGGGACCGGCGTGACCGGCCGGGACGTGACGCCCGAAGCCTATGAGCAGGTGCTGGAAAAGCGCATCGAGGGGTTTGGCGAGCTGTTTCGCATGCTGTCGTACCAGAAGATCGGGACCTCCACGATCCAGTCGCGGGCGCTGGCCGGGGTGGCGGGGGGGACCTATCTGTTCGCGCTGCCCGGATCGAGCGGGGCGGTGAAGGACGGGTGGGACGATATTCTGGTCTGGCAGCTCGACAGCCGGCATCGACCCTGCAATTTCGTGGAGCTGATGCCGCGCCTGCGCGAGCATCTGCCGGCTTCACACGGCTGAACGACGGGTACCATGACAGAAAGGACAGCGACCATGGGCGCGAAGAAACTGCTGCTGCTGGCGGGCGACTATGTCGAGGATTACGAGATCATGGTGCCGTACCAGGCGCTGTCGATGCTGGGCTTTACCGTCGATGCCGTCTGTCCGGGCAAGAAGGCCGGCGAATATGTGCTGACGGCGATTCACGATTTCGAAGGGGCGCAGACCTATAGCGAGAAGCCGGGCCATCGCTTTACGCTGACGGCGGATTTCGAGAGCGTGAACGCGGCGGATTATGCCGGGCTGGTGATTCCGGGCGGCCGGGCGCCGGAATATCTGCGGCTGGACCCGCGCGTGATCGATCTTGTGCGTGCCTTTGTCGGCCGGCCGATGGCGGCCATCTGCCATGCCGGGCAGTTGCTGGCCGCGGCCCGGGTGATCGAGGGGCGCACCGTGTCGGCCTATCCGGCCTGTCGCCCGGAGATCGAGCTGGCGGGCGGGATCTATGCCGATATCGCGGTCGATGACGCGGTGACGGACGGGTGGCTGGTCTCGGCGCCGGCGTGGCCGGCGCATCCGCGCTGGCTGGCGCAGTTCATCGCCGTGCTGGGGGTGCGCGTCACGATCTGACCGCTGGGGCCGCCCATGTCGGGGGTTGGCATTGGCACGGGCGGATAGCTGTGCATCATGGACGGGCAAGGGCGGCGTTCCGGCCGCCCGATCGGACATGGGAGAATTCCGTCTTGCGCACCCGTCATCTTCTGGCCCGCTCCGCGCTGGCCGTTGCGATTGCCACCGGCTTTGCCTCCGCCTCGTTCTCCGGCCCGCAGGCCTTCGCCGCCGGCCCGCCGGCGGCCACCGCGCCTCTGAAACTGAAATCGCTGGTCATTACCGGGAACAAGCAGGTCTCGACGGACGACATCCTGGCGGCGTTGCCGTTCCATCAGGGTGATACCGTGACCCGCAACCAGATCGACGCCGGCGCGCAGGACGTCATGGGCGTGTACCAGAAGAAGAATGTGGGCCTGAAATTCGGCCAGAAGCTGAAATTCGCCGGCTCCGCCGTCTATATCGAATGGGCGATCGAGGAACAGGCGCCGGAGGTGGTCCAGACCGCGCTGGTGGTCGACAAGATCGTCTTCGAGGGCAACAAGAAGCTGTCCGCCGCCGACCTGACCAACGCGACGAAGCTGCGGACCGGATCGACGATCGACCAGGCCGCGATGGCGGCCGACCAGGAAGCGGTGCAGAAGGCGTACCAGGCGCGTGGCGTCAGCGCGGCAATCAATGTTGTGCCGTCGCAGCCGGCCGGGGATAACCATGTCGTGCTGACCTACAAGATCAGCGAGCAGTAAGACGAGTTGGGCGCGGAGTGCGGCTGTTGGCCGGGCTCCGCGCTTTTTTTTCGGTAGAGCCTCGTCCGGGCGGGGGATCAAGATTGGTTTTCCGGCATATCGCCGTTTGCGCCTTTACGGCCGGGTTGCCGGATGGAGTGGTGCCTTTACCCGGTTTCAGCTTTACGGGGAGCCGATCATGGTGATCTGCTCGGTCAGGGGCAGGCTATTCGCGTTCGGTGGGGCCGCGGTCATGGCCTCGGCTCTATCGTGCCCGGTCGCAGGAATCGCGGCGGTATGGACGCCTGCGATCATCGAGCATGGCGTCACGGTGGACGGTGCCGTTGCGACCAACAGGCATCTTCCGCAGTCGCAATTCGATTATCTGCTGAAGGAAGCGTCGAGGGGCGATGCGCAATGGCTTCGCGCGCTGGCCTCTTTGTATCCCGGAACCGATGGTGCCCGGGCGGAGGGGATGGAAATGGCCCTGAGCGACGCGTTGCAGACGAATCCCGAAGAGGTGTTGTCCCTGCTGACGACATATTCCGATCTGCCGCAGCCTGACAGGCTCTGTGAGAACAGGGAAATCGAACCGACGGCAAGCAATGTGCGGCGGTATTACGACCGTGCGTTACAGGCGGTAGAAGCCGTTGATGACCCGATGCTTCGCTCGGTCAAGGCTCGGTGCCTTGCCCAGCTTCGCCGGAGACGCTGAGCCGGGGCATGGATGCCGGAGGCCGTGATATCCGGCGCCGGATAGCGTGGTGGGGGCACGCCGGATTGCTCCGGCGTGCGGTTGGTGGGATCAGTTCGGATCCGTGCCCAGGATGCGGTGGTTGAGCATGGGGGTGATGTCGGGGTCCTTGCCGTAGAAGGCGCGGAACATCGGGCCGTAATCCTGCGTGTGGCCCTGGGAGAGGATCAGGTCGCGGAAATGCTGGCCGTTCTGGCGGGTCAGGCCGCCATGGTCGCGGAACCAGGCGAAGGAATCGTCGGCCAGCATCTGGGTCCACAGATAGGCGTAGTAGCCGGCCGAATAACCGTTCGACCAGATGTGCAGGAAGTAGGTCGAGCGGTAGCGGGTGGGGACGAGGGCGGTGTTGAGGCCGGTCTTGTCCAGAGCCGCTTTTTCGAAGGCGTCGACATCCTGCTGCGGGGCGCCGGCGGGCAGGCTGTGCCAGGCCATGTCGAGCTGGGCCGCCGCGATGATCTCGCCCATATTGTAGCCGCGATTGAAGGTGGCGGCTTTCTTGATCTTGTCGACCAGCTCTTGCGGCATGACGGCGCCGGTCTTGTAGTGGCGCGCATAGTGGGCGAACACGGTCGGGTCGAGCGCCCAGTGCTCGTTGAACTGCGAGGGGAATTCGACGAAGTCGCGCGCGACCTGGGTGCCGGAGACGATCGGGTAGGTCTGGTTGGCGAACAGCCCGTGCAGCGCATGGCCGAATTCGTGGAACATCGTGACCACGTCTTCGAAGCTGATGAGGTCGGGCTGGCCGGCCGCCGGCCTTGCGATGTTCGCGACGTTATAGATGACCGGCTTCGTGCCCAGCAGCCTGGACTGGCCGACGAAATTGGACATCCACGCGCCGCCGTTCTTGTTGTCGCGCTTGAAATAATCGAAATACATCAGGCCGAGCGTCGAGCCGTCCTTGTCGAAGACCTCGAACACCATCACGTCGGGGTTGTAGACGGGGATGTCCTTGCGCTGCTTGAACGTGATGCCGTAGAGCTGTGTCGCCGCGAAGAACACGCCGTCGCGCAGGACCGTATTGAGCTCGAAATAGGGCTTCACCTGATTTTCGTCGAGCGCATAATCCTGTTTGCGCACCTGCTCGGCATAATGGGTCCAGTCCCACGGTTGCAGCGCGAAGGACTGGCCGTCCTTGCGGATCGTGTCCTGGATGCGGGCGGCCTCGTGATCCTGCTGCGTGCGGGTGGCGGGCGCCAGTTCGGCGATGAAATGCTGCACGGCGGCCGGTGTGTCGGCCATCTGGTCGTACAGCACGTAGGATGCGAAATCGAGGTAGCCGAACAGGGCGGCCTTCTGTGCCCGCAACTGGGCCAGGGTCGCGATCGTGGCGCGCGTGTCGTTGGCGTCGCCCTTCTCGGCGCGTGTCCAGCTTTGCTTGAACAGGGCCTCGCGCGTCGCGCGGTCGGTCATGTCTTGCAGGTCGGGCTGCTGCGTCGTGTTTTGCAGCGGGATGACCCATTTGCCGGGGAGCTTGCGATCTGCCGCATTTTTCGCGAATGCGGTGATCGTGCCGTCATCGAGGCCGGCCAGCGCGTTCTTGCTGTCGACGACCAGGGCGCCGTCGCGGGTGGCGGCCAGCAGCTTCTGCTGGAATGCGGTCTCCAGCGTGGAGATCTGCGTGTTCAGGGCCCGCAGCTTCTCCTGGTCGGCGGGGGAGAGGCGGGCGCCGGCGTGGACGAACTGCTGGTAGTAGAGGTTGAGCACCTGCGCCTGTTCGGGTGTCAGGGCCAGGTGGGCGCGGTTGTTGTACAGGATTTCGACGCGGTTGAAGAGTTTCGCATCGAGATAGATCGAGTCCTGATGTTGCGAGAGCAGCGGTGCGATGTCGCTCTGCGTCTTGTCCAGCGTGTCGTTGGTGTTGGCCTGGTAGACGCCGTAGAAGGTCAGCGACACGCGGTCGAGCATCCGGCCCGAGCGTTCCATCGCGACGATGGTGTTGTCGAAGGTCGGGGCCGCGCGATTATCCGCGATCCGGCGGATTTCGCCTTTCTGGAGCGCCATGGCCTGGACGAAGGCCGGTTTGTAGTCGGTATCGTGGATGGCGTCGAAACGCGGGGCCTGGAGCGGAAGCGTGCTGGGACTTGCGAACGGATTGGAGGCGGCCGTTGCGACGCCGGAAAGACCAGCCAGCGCGGTCGTGGCGACCAGCGTGCCGATGCGGAAAAATCTTGTCATTCAGTGAGTCCTCGGAACCCGGGCGGCGCCGCCCGGCGCCGCTGGCGAAGCCGGATGATCCGGCCGATGGTCATTTATAGGCAGGCATGACCGGTGTGGAAACCGGGGGCCCCGTCCGCGACGACTGGTCGGGGCGGTGCGGGCACTTCAATCATTCGGCATTCCGCGACGGTGTCGCGGCTGCGCGGTTAGGCCTGTTCTTCGGTGCAGGCGCGGAGGGCTTCCGCGACCTTTTGCCGGTCGGGGTCGGGGAGGGGGAGCAGCGGCCGGGGCGGCTGGGCCTCGGACAAGCCCAGATGATGGATGGCTGCGTATGCGACGCGGAGGCTGCCGAAGGCGCGGAAGAGGGCCCATAGCGGCTGGAGGCGGGCATTGCAGTGCCGCACCGTCGCCGCGTCGCCGTTGCGCGCGGCGGTGACCAGGGTGCGGGCAAGTGTCGGCAGGAAGCCGCCGAGGACGCTGAACCAGCCGTCGCAGCCTGCCAGCAGGGCCTCGGCGGCGATCCAGTCGCCGCTATAGCCGATCGACAATTTTCCCACCGGTCCGGCGCGGAGGCGGGCGAGTTCGTCGGCGACAGAGCCTTCGGGCGGGGGCGGCATCTTGACGGCGGCGATGGTGGGGATGCCCGCCAGCCGTTCGAGCAGGTCCGTGCCGAAGGTGAAATGGGTGGTGCTGGGGTTGTTGTAGATGCACAGCGGTAAGTGGGTGGCGCCGGCGACGGCCGCGTAATGGCGGTAGGCCTCTTCCTGCGTCAGGGGCGTGTAGGAGACGGGGGCCATGAGCAGCCCGTCCGCGCCTTCGGCCTCGGCATCGCGGGCCAGCGCCTGGGCGTCGTCGGTGCGCAGGGTGCCGATGCCGATGACCAGGGGCGTGCGGCCGCCGACGCTTTGCACCGCCGCGCGGATGGCGCGACGCCGTTCGGCGCGGGTGAGATACGCATATATGCCGGTGCTGCCCAGCAGGCCGATGGAATCGACCCCCGCCGCCGAGAGATGGGCCGTGAGGCGCATGACGCCTTCGACATCCACCACGCCATGGTCGTCGGCGGGCGTGATCGGGAAAGCGGACAGGCCATGGAAGAGCGACATGCTACGCCTCGGTGCCGTTGCGGATGGCGGTTACAGGTGGGCGGTGGCGACCGAGGGGCGGTTGAGCATGGACATCAGTTCGCGCCGTGTGTCGGAATTGGTGCGGAAGACGCCCAGCATGCGGCTGGTGACCATGGACACGCCGGGGCGGTGGACGCCGCGGGTTGTCATGCATTGATGCCCGGCCTCCAGGATCACCGCGACGCCGTGGGGTTGCAGCACGTCGTTGATCGTGTTGGCGATCTGTGCCGTCAGGCGTTCCTGGATCTGAAGACGGCGGGAAAAGGCGTCGACCACGCGGGCCAGTTTCGAGATGCCGACCACTCGCTTGCTGGGCAGGTAGGCCACATGGGCGACGCCGATGATCGGCACCATATGGTGTTCGCAATGGCTTTCGAAGCGGATGTCGCGCAGCAGCACGATCTCGTCGTAATCGTCGACCTCGGAGAAGGTGCGCGACAGGATGGAGGACGGGTCTTCGCCATAGCCGGCGAAGAATTCCTCGTAGGAGCGTACGACCCGGCCGGGCGTGTCCAGCAGGCCCTCGCGCGACGGGTCCTCGCCTGCCCAGCGCAGCAGGGTGCGGATCGCATCTTCCGCCTCCTCGCGAGAGGGGCGGAGAAGGGGGGCCTGGGACATCTCGGTCATGAATCCTGTCTGCTCGGGGGAAGTGCCGCCGCGCGGCGCGCTAGTGGATGATGGTGGGGTGGTAGGGGCAATCCAGGCTGAAAGGCGGGACCTGGACGTCGAACGGGCGGCGCGAGCGGGTCTCGACCATATGATAGAAGCCGCGCATGAAGCCGGTCGGTGTCTGGAGGCCGGTGCCGGAGGTGTATTCGAAGACCTGGCCCGGTTCCAGCACCGGCTGTTCGCCCACCACGCCGTCGCCGTGGACATGCTCGATCCGGCCGATGGCGTCCATGATCTCCCATGTCCGGCGCAGCAGCTGGACCGTCTCGTTGCCCAGGTTCTCGATCCGGATGCGGTAGGCCCAGGCGAAGCGATGGTCCTCGGGCATGGACTGGTCGTCCAGCCAGAAGGTCTGCACCACCACGCGGATCGAGTCCGTGGTGGCCTCGTAGCAGGGGACGCCCTCCATGGCCTCCGCCAGGGCGGCATCCGGGTCGGGCGGCATTCCCGGCGGCGGCGGGCGGTCGATGGCCATGGCGTGGTCCCCGTGGGTTCAGCGCGACCGCAGGGCCGCGAGGCCGCGATCGAGGTCGTCTTTCAGGTCGGCGATGTCTTCCAGACCGACCGAGAAGCGGATCGCGCCGTCGCTGATGCCCAGGCGTGCCCGTTCCTCGGGGCCGATCTTCATGTGCGTGGTGGTGGCCGGGTGGGTGACCATGGAGCGCGCGTCGCCCAGATTGTTGGAGATCGCGATCAGGCGCAGCGCGTTCATGAAGGCGAACGCGCCCTCCTTGCCGCCTGCGACCTCGAACGCCACCAGGGTGGAGGCGTCGCTCATCTGGCTCCGCGCCAGGTCGTATTGCGGGTGGTCGGCGCGGCCGGGATAGAAGACGCGGGTCACGCCCTCGGCGGCGGCCAGGTGGTCGGCGACGGCGGCGGCGTTTTCGGTCATGGCCCGCACGCGCAGCGGCAGCGTTTCCAGACCCTTCAGCATCACCCACGCATTGAAGGGCGACAGGGCGTTGCCGGTGTTGCGGGTAAAGGGTTGCAGCGTGTCGGTGATCCAGTCGCGCCGGCCCAGCACCGCGCCGCCCAGCACGCGGCCCTGGCCGTCGATATGCTTGGTGCAGGAATAGACGACCACGTCGGCGCCCAGTTCCAGCGGCTTCTGGTACAGCGGGGTGGCGAAGACATTGTCCACCACCACCAGCGCGCCGGCCGCGTGCGCCAGTTCGGAGATCGCGCGGATATCCAGGATTTCCAGCATCGGGTTCGACGGGCTTTCCAGCAGCACCGCCGCCGCCGGGCGGGACAGGGCCGTGGCCCAGGCATCGAGATCGCGGCCGTCGACGAATTCGGTCTCGACACCGTAGCGGGGCAGCAGGTTGGCGACGATCCAGTGGCAGGACCCGAACAGCGCGCGCGATGCCACCACCCGGTCGCCGGCCTTGACGTGCGCCAGCAGGGCCGAGGAGACGGCGCCCATGCCCGTGGAGGTGGCGATGCAGGCCTCGGCACCCTCCAGGTCCGCCAGGCGGGATTCCAGCGCCGCGACGGTGGGGTTGCCGAAACGGCTGTACTGGTAATGGACCACGTCGCCGGTGAAGGTGGCCTCGGCCTGCTCGGCATTGTCGTAGACGAAGCCGGAGGTGAGGAACATCGCCTCGCTCGTCTCGCCGAAAGGCGTGCGCTCGACGCCGGCATGCAGCAGGCGGGTGGCGGGGCGGTAGGCGGTGGAATCAGTGCTCATCGTCAGTTCCCGGAACAAAACCGTCAGGAGGCCGAGGCTGGGAGCATCCGGGTGACGAACCGGTTCCGTGGCCCCGCGTCCCGACGCGGAAATCCGACCGTGGAAACCGTGACGCCCGCGGAGTCTGGCGGTGTCAGGCCTCTTTAGCGCGTCTGTTTAACCTCGTCGCAAGCCGGCCGATCCAAATCACGAGGGCCCGTGGGCCCCCGTGGGGGCTGCGGACGACAGGGTTATTGCGGATCGCAGGGCTGCTCGTCAACCATGTGGGGTGGCGGAGGATGGATTGCATCGGGGCGGGCGGTGCGGTATAGGGCTAGCCGCGACGCGGGTGTAGTTCAATGGTAGAACGGCAGCTTCCCAAGCTGCATACGAGGGTTCGATTCCCTTCACCCGCTCCAGCCCTGTTCGTAAATGCGTGCTGGTGGCGATCCGGCGCGCGTTTTCTGCGCTTCGGTGCTCACGGCCCATAAGGCCGCTCCGCTCCGATGCTCGGAAACACACGACGGGCGCGGCCCGTGCCGGGCCGCTCTCGCTCACCAGCCCGCATTTCCAAACAGGGCTTGGATACTTCCCCGTGATTTCCTTGGATGCCTTGCCTGCCTCTATTGTGGCGGGTGGTCTTCGTGGTGTTGGGCCTGGAATTGTTCGATCGACTGGCGCAGGCCGGTGTCGGGGGCGGCGGGCATTGTGTCGCGGTAGGTGGTGCCGTTCCAGATCCAGCGGTCGGTGCTGTCGACGATCAGGTCGCGCATGCCGCCGTGGCTGCGGTGGGACAGGGCGATCGGGCCGCTGACCGAATCCAGGACCTTGACCCAGTCTCGCCGGTCCCGCCGCAGGTAGACCGAGGTGGCGCAGCCCGCCGAGCCGCACAGATTGGCCGATTGCAATTGCACGAACAGCGCGGTGTCCCCCGCATGGGTCGAAAGCGGGGCGGAGCCGACCAGCACCACGGGCGTGTCGCCCTTGCCGACTGCCGCCGCGAGGTCGGACTGGTTGAGCGTGCGCGCGGCCTGGTCCAGCGCGCCGCCGGGCTGCTGGGCCAGGATGACCGGGTCGCCGCTCTCGGCCGCGCCGGCGACCGGGTGGCGCGGTGCGGCCTGCGCGGGGGCGTGGGCCAGCGCCAGCGTGGCGGCCAGGGCCGGGAGGAGGCGTGTATGACGGGGCAGGCGAATCATGCGATGAGGTCCGTCGGTTCGCGGGCGGTCCTGTGGGGGCCGCCTGTGGAAAGACTGGCTCCGGACCGTAATCCGGAGCCCCGTGAGGGTAGTAACGCATGAACGAGACCGAAAGGACACGGCCGGGCCTGTACCGCCATTACAAGGGCGGGCTGTACACCCTGATCTGTGTCGGTCGCCATTCCGAGACCGAGGAATGGCTGGTGACGTATCGCAGCGAGGCGCGCGGCGATTACTGGGTGCGGCCGCTGGCCATGTGGGTCGAGGACGTGGCGGGGGTGCCCCGTTTCAGCCCCGTTGGGGACGCCGCGGGCTGAGCAGGGCGGGCTGTTGCGTTTTTGAATCGATCGCCGCACCATCGCCCGATGTCGCGATTCTCCGTTGTCTGTGCCCTGGCTGCCGGGCTGATCCTGCCCGGGGCCGCTATTGCCGCGCCCGCTTCGCCCGATGCCGCGTCGCGGGCCTTTGCGCTGCTGGGCCGTGACCCGGCGCGGCTGGATGGGCTGCTGCGCGCCATGCCCAAGGGAGCGGACCTGCACAATCATCTGGCCGGCGCCGTCTATGCCGAGAGCATGCTGGACTGGGCGGCGCAGGATGGGCTGTGCGTCTCGCCCGCGCAGGGGCGCATCCTGTCCGGTGCCTGTGCGCCGGGCGGGGAGGCGGGGCGCGTGCGTGCCGCCGATCTGGCCGGGCGGCCGGATGAGCGGGCCGGGATGATCGATGCGCTGTCGATGCGCGATTTTGTGCCGACTGCGGCCGACCGGTCGGAGCATGACCATTTCTTTGCGACGTTCGCGCGGTTCATGCCCGCGCAGGCGGCCCATGGCGGGGACATGCTGGCCGAGGCGGTGACGCATGCAGCCGGCGACCATGTGCTGTATCTGGAACTGATGATTTCGCCCCAGCTTGGCCCGGTGGCGGGGCTGGGGGTGCGGCACCCCCTGCATGACGAGGCGTTTGCCGAGGCCGACCGCGCCATTGCGCCCGACCTGCCGGCGCTGGTCGCGGCGGCGCGGCGGGATGTGGATGCGATGGAGGCGCGGATGCGCGCCGTGCTGCATTGCGGGACGACGCAGGCCGCGCCGGGATGCGGGGTGGCGGTGCGCTATCTGTACCAGACGATCCGCACCATGCCGCCCGCCATGGTCTTTCCGCAGTTTGAATTGGGGTATGCGCTGGTCGGGGCCGATCCGCGTTTTGTCGGCGTGAATATCGTCGCACCCGAGGACGATGCGGTGGCGATGCGCGATTATGGGCTGCATATGCGCATGTTCGGCTGGCTGGCGGCACGCGAGCCGGGGGTGAAACTGTCGCTGCATGCCGGGGAGCTGGCGCCCGGGCTGGTGCCGCCCGAGGGGCTGCGCGACCATATCCGGCAGGCGGTGGAGGTCGCGGGGGCGCGGCGGATCGGGCATGGGGTCGATATCCTGCATGAGGACGATCCGGACGGGCTGATGGCGGAGATGGCGCGGCGGCGGGTGATGGTGGAGATCAACCTGACCAGCAACGACGTCATCCTCGGCATTGCCGGGGCGGCGCACCCGTTCGCGGCCTATCGCGCGGCGGGGGTGCCGGTGGCGCTGTCGACCGATGACGAGGGGGTGTCGCGCATCGACCTGACGCATGAATATGCGCGCGCGGCGACGGTTTATGCGCTGGATTATGCCGCCTTGCGGGATCTGTCGCGCGCGGGGCTGGAATATGCCTTCATCCCCGGCGACAGTCTGTGGCGGGGGGTGGCGCCGTATCGGATGGTCGCGGCCTGTGCCCCTGTCGTGCCGGGGACGGTGCCCGGTGCGGGGGCGTGCCGTGATTTTCTGGCCGCCAGCGCCAGGGCGCGGCTGCAATGGGCGCTGGAAGCGAGGCTGCATGATTTCGAAACCACGATGATTCGCGAGGCGGGCCAGCGTGCTGCCGCCGCGCGGCCGAAAGGACAGGGACCGGCATGAGGATGGACGCAGTGCGGACGCGATCGGGGCGCCGTCTGGCGGGGGCCTGCCTGCTGGCCGCCATGGTTGCGGGGGGAGGGGCCGCCGCCCGTGCGGCGCAGATCCCGGTGCGCGTGGTGGTGGTGACGACGTTCGAGATCGGCAACGATACCGGGGACGTGCCGGGGGAATTCCAGACCTGGGTGGAAAAGCTGCCGCTGAAGCAGGAAGTGCCGGCGCCGGGCACCTGGCATGGGGTGATGCGCTATAATCCGGACCTTCAGGTGCTGGGCATTGCCAGTGGCGAGGGGCCGGAACATATGGCTTCGGCCATTACCGCGCTGGTGCTGGACCCGCGTTTCGACCTGCGGCGGGCCTATTTCGTGCTGGCCGGGATTGCGGGGATCGATCCCAATTTCGCCTCGATCGGCGGGGCGGTTTGGGCGCCGCGCGTGGTCAATGGCGGGCTGGCCCATGCGATGGATGCGCGGGAAATTCCCGCCGACTGGCCGGACGGGTTTACGCCGGTGCAGGGCAGCGTGCCGACCGAGAAGCCGGTGCCGCCTTTGCATTCGCTGTCGGGCGACATGGCCTATACGCTGAATCCGGCGCTGGTGGGTTGGGCCTATGACCTGACGCGGTCGCTGAAACTGCCCGACACGAAGGCGCTGAAGGCGATCCGGGCGCGCTATGTCGGGTATCCGCAGGCGCAGAAGCCGCCTGCCGTGCTGCTGGGCGACACGATTTCCGGCGAGACGTTCTGGGTCGGCGAGCGGATGAACCGGTGGGCCGAGCGCTGGGTGCGCTACTGGACCGAGGGCAAGGGCACGTTCGCGACCACGGCCGAGGAGGATATCGGCTTCATGCAGGCGCTGACGCTTCAGGCCCAGGCCGGGCGTGTGGACCCGCAGCGGGTGTTGCTGCTGCGCACGGGCAGCAATTTCGATATGCCGCCGCCGGGCGAGACGGCGGCCGAACTGCTGAAATCCGAGGCCAGCGAGGGCGGGTATTCAGGGTATCTGCCTTCGGTCGCCGCCGCCTATCAGGTCGGCAGCGTCGTGGTGCGCGAGTTGGCCCTGCATTGGGACCGTTATGCCGACCATGTGCCGGGTGTGGCGGCGCCGCAGGATAAATAGCGGCTGCCAGGCGGTTATCGCGGCCAGCTGGCCGCGATCCGTTCCGCCAGGTCGTCCAGGATCGATTGGGTGAGGTCCGCGACCTGGTCGTCGGTCGTGGCGGGACCCTGGCGGGTGAGGGTGGCGCGCTGGTGGATCAGCGGCTGGTGTTCGTCGCGGGGGACGATCGACCAGTCGGCGGCCAGCGACGCGGTGCCGTCATGCGCGATGTCCAGCCGGCTGATATTCACCGCCAGGCGCCAGGTCGCGGGCAGGACCTGCGGCTGGTCGGTCACGAACAGGTCGGTGCGGCTCTGGGCGAGGCGCGCGGTGATGAGGTCGGTGGCGCCGAGCGACAGGCGGCTGGCCCAGCGGCCGGTGGCGCTGCGTTCGATCCGGTTGCCGTCGCGGGCGATCAGGTCCTGGCCATCGAGATAGTCGGGCAAGGTGATGCGGGCGACCGTGACGGTCGGCGTGGTGGAGGTGACGCTGCCGACCGGCACCGCACCGGTCGCGATGGCCGGCGCGCCCAGCGTGTAGAACCGTACCGGCGGCGAAGCGCAGGCGGCGAGCATGGCCGGAAGGGCCAGCGCGGTCAGCCAAGCCGGAACGCGGCGGCTTTGGAATGAAAAAGACTGTTCTGCCAGCCGGTCTGCTGAGCGAGAGTGCCGCGCAGCGGCACGCCCGGCGTGGGTGCGCGAGCACCGAAGCGGAGCGGCCTTGATGGCCGTGAGCACCGGAGCGCAGCGGACGCGCGTCGGATCGCCGGCAGGCCGGCTGGCAGGACAGTCTTTCATGGGCGGCGTCCCATCAGGAGGAGTTGCGGATTGCGTTCCACGTCGCTGGCGAAGCCGCGCAGGGCGGCGGCGGCGGCGGACAGGTCGCGCAGGGTGGAGTCGATGTTCGCGCGGTCGGCCGAGCGGGGCGAGGTGATGTCGTGCAGGGCCGACAGGCTCTCGCGGGCCTGGATCACCGTGTCGTTGGCGTTGTGCAGCACTTCGTGCAGGTCGGCGCCGCGGGCGTCGAGCTGCTGGGTGCCGGTATTGGCCAGCCGGTCGATGGCCGTCAGCGTCGTGTCCAGCCGCTGTTCCAGGTTCTGGATGGCGTGGGTCGCGCTGTCGACGGCGATGCGCGAATGGTCGGAGGTCTGCTTGACGCTGTCGACCAGGGGCGGCAGGTCCTGGTCCAGCCGTTCGGCCAGCTGGCGGATGCTGGCCAGGGCGGCCTGGGCGTTGTCGGCCAGTTCCTTCAGGGGAAGCTGGGTCAGGGTTTCCTGCACCTTCTGGATCGCGGACTGGCGGGTCGGGATTTCGACCTGCTTGCCGGTCACGATGTCGGGGTGGAGCACGGCGGGGGCGGAGGGGTCGAAATCGAGGTCGATCTCGGACTGGCCGGTGACGAAGCTCTGCATGTTCAGCGACGCGCGCAGCCCGTGGTCGATCATGCTTTGCAGGCTCAGGCTGCGGTGGGTGCCCGAGGTGCCGGCGATGGAGATGTTGTTGGGCTGGAGTGCGACCGCCACCGGAATATAGGCGGCGTGGGTGCGGGCATCATAGGTGATCGAGATGGAATCGACCGCACCGACCCTGACCCCCCGGAACGTGACCGGGGCGCCGATGGTCAGGCCCGATGTCGAGCCCTGGAACACCACGGTGGCCTGCCGCGTGGGCGAGAAAATGTTGAAATTGCCGAAGAAGACCAGGGCCCCCATGCCCAGGGCCACCCCTCCGACGACAAAGGCGCCAACGATCGTTTCTCGGTTTGCCATGGGTCAGTCGGTCCTCCCGGACTCGGTTTCGCGTTCGCGGTGCATGAAGGCGTGGACCTGCGGTTCGTCGCAATGATCGCGCAGCCACGCGGGCGCGCCGTGGGCGATCGGGGTCCTGGTCCTGGCGTCGAGGAAGATTCCGTCATCGGCGATCTTGAACAGGCTGGGCAGTTCGTGGCTGACGATGACGATGGTCGCCCCCAGCCCGTCGCGCAGGTTCAGGATCAGGTCGTCCAGCCGGGCCGAGGTGATCGGGTCCAGCCCGGCGGAGGGTTCGTCGAAGAACAATATGTCCGGGTCCAGCGCCATGGCGCGGGCCAGGCCGGCGCGCTTCTTCATGCCGCCGCTGACTTCCGACGGATACTGGTCGATGGCCTGCAGCATGCCCACCAGCCCCAGCTTGAGTTCCACCTGCCTGCGGACGGTGGCGGGGTCCATCTTCGTGAGCATCTGCATCGGCAGGGCGACGTTTTCGCCCACCGTGAGGGAGCTCCACAGGGCGGCGCTCTGGAACAGGACGCCGAAGCGCCGGCTGACCGTCTGGCGGTGGGCGGGGTCGGATGTCCAGTAATCCTCGCCATCGACCAGGTACTGGCCGGCGGCGGGTTTCAGGAGGCCGATCATGCTCTTGAGGACGGTGCTCTTGCCGCAGCCCGATCCGCCCATGACGGCGAAGATGCTGCCGCGCTTGATGTCGAAGGAGATGTCCTTCTGGATCACTTTCGGCCCGAAGGCGAGCGTGATCCCTTGCAGGGACATCAGGGTTTCGCGGCTGTCGGTGGCGGGGGTCTGGGGCACCATGTCAGATTCCGATCGTCGTCGCGATGACGGCGAAGATCGCGTCCAGCGCGATGACGCCCACGATGCCTACCACCACCGCGCGGGTCGCGGCCACGCCGACATCGGCGGCGCTGCGGCCGGCTTGCAGGCCGATGCGGCAACTGGTCAGCCCGATCAGGACGGCGAAGAAGATGCTCTTGATGAAGCCGAACACGAACTGGTTCAGCGCCACGGCATTGAGCGTCTGGTGGAAATAGCCGGCCCCGGTGACGGAGAGCATGCCGATGGCCACCGTGAAGCCGCCCAGCATGCCGACCAGCGAGCCGTACAGATACAGGAACGGCATGGTGGCGGTGAGGCTGAGGATGGAGGGCAGGATCAGGTAGCTGGAGACCGGGATGCCGAAGACGGTCAGGGCGTCGATTTCCTCGTTGCCCTGCATGGTGGCGATGCGCGCGGCGTAGGCGCCGCCGGTGCGGCCGGCCATGATGATCGCCGTCATCACCGCCGACATCTCGCGCACCATCGCGATGCCGACCAGGCTGGCGACGTAGATGTCGGCCGCGAACTTGCGCAGCTGCACCGCGCCGACGAAGGCCAGGATGGCACCGACCAGGAAGTTCACGACGCTGACGATCAGCAGCGCCGAGGGGCCGGCGTCGCGGATGTTCGACATCAGGTCGGTCAGGCGCATCCGGCCGCGCCCGGTCAGGCTGGCGATGCCGCCTCTGGCGGTCTCGACGCCCAGTTCGGTGACGGTGCCGATTTCGGTCAGGCTGTCGATGGTCACGGTACCGATCGCGGCCAGGGGGGCGAAGCGGCGGCGGGGGATGGGGGGGGCCGGGGCGGGCCGGTCGGGCAGCAGGTCGAGCAGCTTGCGCGCCGCGTCCGGCAGGGTTTCGGCGCGCATGTCGAGATGGGCCTGGGCCGCGCCCTGCTTCAATGCCCACAGGAAGCCGATCAGCCCGGTATCCCACCGGCCCAGCCCCTCGGCATTGAAGGTCAGCGGTCGGTCCGGCCGGGCCTGGTGCAGCCCGTCGGGCGGGAAGTCGGGGACATGGCCCTGCTGTGCGATCCAGTCCCCGGACAGGATGATCACGTTGGCATCGTCGCCGGCCTGCAGGGACCATTCCGGTTGACCGCGGTCGGTACTGTTCACAGCCTCTCCATATCGCAGGGCATCCCGTGGCGGGGTCTGGAAAAAGGTGGGCAGGCGACGGGGCGCCCGTTGGCGGGTCCTGTCTCCTTATCAGATGGGCACCGTCCGGCAAGGGGGCGGGGGGCCGGGCGGGACGGTTGGAGTGTGGGACGGGCCGCCGCCCGCGCGTATTCCGCGATGCGCTCTCAGGGATGTAGCGGTACCAGAACCCTGCCCTGCGTGGGGGGCACGTCTCGGCCCGTGGCGGCGGCGGCGAGATCGGCCATTACCATGTGCGCCACCGACTGGCGGTAATGGAGCGGGTCCCAGAAATTGGCGCGGGTGTCGGCGATGGGGCCGGGGATTTCGAAATCGATTGCCATCGCATGCGGGGTGGCGCGGGCGACGGCGGCGATGGCGACGCGGCAGGCGGCGCGTGCCGCCGCGATCCGGCTGCCCGGTAAGCCCTGCTGTTCGCGCGCCGTCGGGGGGAACCACAGGATCTTGGTGGTGTCGGTCGGAATGGCGTCGAGCAGGCGGGTCAGGAACGGGATGGAGGCCGGTGGGGGCGCGGGCCCCTGCGCGCGGGCCGGATTGAATCGCCAGGAGCGGAAGATGGCGTCCACCCGGCGCGGGTCGTAGAGGCTGTCGGGTGGCACGAAGCTGGTATAGCCGTCAGAACCGAAACGCTGCTGCTTGTGCCCGATCAGCCACATGAACTGGTTGGCGGCTTCCTGCACCGCATACAGGTTCATCATCTCGGCATAGCCGCGCCAGGGCGAGCCCGCATACATCCAGTCCGGCATCGGCCGGTTGGGTGCCGACAGGCCGTGCTGGTCGGCGAGGCACCACGCCACGTCGATGCCGACCAGCACCGCGCGGGGTGCGGGATGGTGACGCAGGAACAGGCGCAGGATGCGGTCCTGCTCCCAGGCCGAGGCGTTGTTCATGGCCAGGTTGACGAAATGGGCGCCGAAAAGGGGGGCGAGAACGGCCGGCTGGAGCAGGCGGCCGGTCGAGGTGCCGATCATCGCCGAATCGAAGCGGGGGCTGACGGCCAGTGCCGGCATGCTGTAGCGGGCGTTGGTGGAAATCGGAATCCGGTGCCAGGGCGGCGACAGGGGCAGCATGTCCCACGGATCGACCGTGACGACGAACAGGTAGACGAAGGCCCCGGCCGTCGCCGCCGTGCAGGCGAACAGGCGGGCGAAACGGCGCCATGCGGCGCACCCGTCGGGGCCGGGGTCAGAACTGGAAATAGATGAAGGCATCGGGAATCCGTCCGCCGATCAGCAGCAGCAGGAAGACGAAGGCGAGCGCGGCCGGTACCGCGACCAGGGGGCTGGGGCGCAGCATCCGCAGGATTGCGTCCTGCGAGGAGGGGCCGGCCAGCGCGACGGCCAGGGCGATCCAGAAGATTGCCGCATCCACGATGCCGGCATGGCCCGTGCCGCCCAGCCCGGCCATGCCGCGCAGGATGCGGCCGGCGGTCGGGAAATCGGCCGCGCGGAACAGGACCCAGCCGACGATGACGAACAGCATCGTGGCGGCCCATCCCGCCAGGGCCGGCAGGCGGAGGCCCGCACGCGTCCAGGCATGGTTGGCCGCCAGCCCCGCGCCGTGCAGCGCGCCCCAGGCCACGAAGGTCCAGCCCGCGCCGTGCCACAGCCCGCCCAGCATCATGGTCGCCATCAGGCCGGCCATCTGGCGTGGCATGCCGTGCCGGTTGCCGCCCAGCGGGATGTAGAGATAGTCGCGCAGGAAGCGCGACAGCGTCATGTGCCAGCGTTGCCAGAAGGCGCGGAGGCTGGTGGCGCGGTAGGGGACGTTGAAATTGAACGGCAGGCGGAGGCCGAACATCAGCGCCATGCCGATCGCCATGTCGGAATAGCCCGAGAAATCGAAGAAGATTTCCAGCGTGTAGGTGAGGGCGGCGACCCAGGCTTCGCCGAGATTCGGCGTGGCGCCCTGGGCCGCGTGGGCGAAGAGCGGGTTGCAGGTCAGGGCCAGCGTGTCGGCCAAGCCGGCCTTCTTGGCCAGCCCCAGCAGCAGCAGCATCGCGCCGCGCGACAGGTTTTCCCACATCGCGGGGCCGCGCGGGTCAGTGCCGAACTGGGGCACGATTTCGGAATGGCGGACGATGGGGCCCGCGATCAGCTGCGGGAAGAAGGTTACGAATTCCAGGAAATCGAGCACGCCGCGCACCGGGCGGGCGCCGCGCAGCAGGTCGGCGTGATAGGCGATTTTCTGGAAGGTGAAGAACGAGATGCCCAGCGGCAGGAGCAGGCTCCACGCCGGCGGGGGGCGGCCCGCCGCCCAGGCCAGGTTTTCCGCGAGGAAATGCGCGTATTTGAAGACGAGCAGGGTCGCGAGGTTGAGCACGATCCCCGCGATGGGCCATAGGCGGCGCCCGGTGGCGGCCCAGGCGCGGCCCAGGGCCCAGTTGGCCAGCGTCAGCGCCACCAGTGCCGGGACGAGGCGCCAGTCCCACGATGCGTAGAACAGCAGCGATGCCCCGACCAGCACCGCCTGCCGCCCCGTGCGATTGCCCGCGCACAGATAGAACAGCGCGAGCGTCGGCGGCAGGAAGCCGAGCAGGAAGGCCTGGGTGCTGAACAGCATGCGGGGCGCGCGCCGCCCGCCCTATTGGTGGCGGAAGGTCACGACCAGCACGTCGCGATAGGCGGGTCTTGCGGGGTCGATCGGCCGGACGGCGGTGACGCCGTGATAGACGCGGTTATCGTCGACCAGGGCGGCGTCCAGTGGGTCGGTCAGGGTGAAATGGCCGACCGGGCGGCGATGGAGGTCGTGGATCGTCGTCTCGCCGCTGGCCACGTTCTGGCGCTGGACCATCAGGACCAGCACCCAGTCCACGCCGTCGCGATGGAGGCCTTCGGGCGTCGGCTCGCCGGGTTCGCCGGCGCGGGCCTCGATGCGGAACTGGTGGATTTCGACGTGCCAGGCGTCGGGGCGGCGGTCGGGCGGCGTGAGGTCCGTGACCAGGCGCCGCATCAGGCGCAGGATCGCGATGAGGGCGGGGTGGGTGCCGATGGCGGGTTCCACCGGGCTGAACCAGCGTTCGATCCCGCCATTCAGCTCGTTGTAATCGCGGCTCTGGTAATGGGGCTGGTGCTTCTTGCGCTCGATGCCCTGTGCCGAGACCGTGTAGGTGGCGTGCCGGCGGCGGCGGTAGCGGCCGCCGTCGGCCATGTAGCGGTCCAGCCCCAGCCGGTTCCAGCTTTCGGCGAATCCGTCCCAGTCGGCCAGGCCGTATGGCGCCAGCAGGGCATGCGTCGTGGGGGCGTGCAGGCAGGCGAAGCCGTCCTGCGCCAGGGGGGATTCGACGCCGGCGAGGTCGGCCGGGAGGGGGGTGTCATTCATGCGGCGGGTCCGGTTGGAGGGGCGCCGGCGCGGTGTTGGTATTGGCGGGCGGCGCCGGCTCGGCCTGTCCGATCAGGAAGGGCGAGGTGCCGAGATTGGTCATCATCGAGATGGAGGTGGGGGTCGGGAATTTTACCCCTTCGGCCACCATGCGCAGGCCCAGGCGCCGATAATATTCGCGCGACACCTTCCATTTGCTGCCCGGCGTGGTGCGGAACGACCCGATGAATTTCGCGCCGTTGCCGTCGGCATTGTCGACGCCGAGGAAGGTGAAGTCGGACAGGATCATCGGTGCGAACGCGGTATCGGCCCGCATGTCGGTCACGACTGCCGCCAGCACGCCGGCCACGCGGTCGGGGTTTTCGCTGAGGTCGAGCATGAAGCTGACGATGACGACATTATAGTCGCGCGAGGTGTTGGCAATCGAGGTGACGGACGAGAACGGGATGATGTGCACGTCGCCCGAGGTGGTCCGCAGGCGCAGGGTACGGATGGACAGATGCTCGACCGTGCCGGACACGCCGCCGGCCGTGACCCAGTCGCCGACCTGCATGGCGTTTTCCACCAGCATGAAGAAGCCGGTGATGAAATCCTTGACCAGGCTTTGCGAGCCGAAGGCGATCGCGGCGCCCATGATGCCCGCACCCGTCAGCAGCGGGGCCACGTTCAGCCCGATCTGCGACAGGGTGGTGACGGCGACGATGATGACGATGACCGTCAGCAGCACGGTCCGGATGATGGGCAGGACCGTGCGCAGGCGGATGG
Source organism: Gluconacetobacter takamatsuzukensis (assembly GCF_014174275.1). Lineage (GTDB taxonomy): Bacteria > Pseudomonadota > Alphaproteobacteria > Acetobacterales > Acetobacteraceae > Gluconacetobacter > Gluconacetobacter takamatsuzukensis. Next base: position 428,080 of record NZ_JABEQK010000001.1, read on the forward strand.
CGCGCGAGACCTGCTCGCTGCTTTCGAAATGATTGATCTGGTTCTGCAAGGCGGCGTTCGCGGCCTCCCACACCACGATGGCGACCGTGAAGGCGATCATGATCGACAGGATGGCGGCGACGATGCGCGTGCCCAGTTCGCCGTGCAGGAAGAAGGCGACGGCCGGGATGCCCCAGGCCTGAAGCAGGATGACGACCGTGACGAAGACCAGCAGCGCCGACAGGGAGCGCCTGGCATACGGATAGTAGTAATCGGCCCGGACCCGCAGGCCGGGATAGCGGGCCTCGACATCGTCGCTGATATGGAACAGCCGGTTCTGCGCGCCGAAGAGCAGGAGGGAGAGCATGCGCGAGACGACGATGACGACGATGGTCATGACAGTGGTGCGCCAGATCCAGGCATAGCCGCCCCGGACATGGGTTGCCCAGACCAGCCACAGGGCCATGTCGAACACCATTGCCGGCAGCCACCAGAGCTGGGCCAGCCGGCTGACGAAGAGCCAGAACGAGCTTTTCTGGAAGCGGGCCGGCGGGTGCAGGGCGGCGGCCACCTGATGGCGGATGCGCCAGATGAACACCGCGATCATGAGATGTTCGGCCAGCACCAGCGCGCGGATCAGGGCCTCGGTCCCGCGCGGGGCGAGGTGGAACAGGCCGCCCAGCGTGGAGAGGCAGACCACGATCGAGGGCATGGCGACCAGCACGTTCCACCAGCGGGTGACGATGCGGGCCGTGCGGTCGGATGCGCGGCACAGGCGGATGGTGGGCGATTTCGGCACCAGGACGGTTTCGACCAGCAGGTAGATGCCGCGGGCCGCGGCATAGGCGTTGGCCAGGGTGAGCGTGACCAGTTCGGCCTGCTCGCTGCCGCCGAGGAAGGTGGCGCCGGCATAGCCGACGCCCAGGAACAGCGCCACGGGCAGCAGCTTGGTCAGCAGATGCAGCAGCGAGAAGGGAATCCGGCGGATGATGCGCAGGGTTTCGACCTGCTTGCGGTCGTCCTGGCGCCTTGTGTCCTGGACCGTCCGTTCGGCCTGGGTTTCGCCGGTGGGGGTGGGGGCGTCGTCCTCGGCCTGGACCTGGGCCGCGCGCTGGTTCAGGCGGCGTTCGGCGTCGACCGCGCGGGCGGTGATGCTGGCCAGCGGCCGGCGCAGCGCGAGCGACAGGCCGCGTTCGGCGGCCATGGCGAGGAGGATGATCAGGCCCGCGCGGCCGAATGCGTCGAACAGGGCGTGCCGCGAATCCGGATCGGACAGTTCGGTGCGGAACCAGTGGCCGACGAAGGCCAGGTCGGCGAAGAGGGCGGCGAATTCGCGCGCCTGATGGACGACGCCGTTGCGCATGGTCGACAGTTCGTCCAGCACGTCGCTGCCCACGCTGTCGGGTTCCAGCCCCACATCCGATTTGTCGGCGGATGCGCCGGCCGGGCGGGCGGGGGCAGGCGCCGGTGCGGCCGGGGGGGCTGCGGGGCGCGGGGCGGGAGGCGTGGCGGCGGGGGCCTGCGGCAGGCCGTTTGCGATCGCGCTGAGGGTGCGGGTGAATTCGGCGCGCTTCTGCGGGTCATTCAGCACGCCCAGGACCTGCTGTGCCTGCTGGGCGGTCATGGCGGGGGGCGGCGATTGCGACGTGGACGGGGGCGGGGGTGCGGCATCGTCGGCGTGGCCGGCGGCCGACGGCAGGACGAGTGCGCCGAGAAGCAGGAGCAGGATCGGCATCAACCGCCATGGGCGCCGTCCGGCGCGGGGAAAGGAAGGGCCACGAACGGGGAAGACCGACATGCCTGTGTATTACCTCCTGGAGGGATGGCCGGGATTGGACCGGATCGTCACGCAGGGCCTGACTGGACATGCGCGCTTCGGCGATCCGGCGCGCATGTCCAGTCAGGCTCTCAGGGGGCGAGGATAGCGATCCGCGCTTCTCGCGTCACCGTGTCGCGGTCCAGATGATACAGCTCGTCCAGCAGGCGGACCTGAAGGCTGCCCGGTCCGGCGGCGTGGCGGGCCGCGCGTTCGCCCGCCACGCCGATCAGGACCATGGCGTGCGCGCAGGCGGCCGTCGCATCGGGTTCCACGGCCAGGCAGGCGCCGGCCAGCGCGGTGGCGGTGCAGCCCAGGGCGGTGACACGCGTCATCATCGTGTGCCCGTTCGCCACCGTGGCGATGCGCGTGCCGTCGGTGATGTAGTCGGTCGCGCCGCTGATGACGATGCTGGCGCCGGTGGCCCGGGCCAGCCGGCCGGCCGCGTGCAGGGCCTGTTCGGCGGCTTGCAGCGAATCCACGCCGCGCCCGGCGGGGGGCGGTTCGGCATGGCCTTCGCGCAGGTGGGCGAGGGCGAGGATTTCCGAGGCGTTGCCGCGAATCGCCCGGGGGGCATGGGCCAGGCTCTCGACCGCCACGCGGGCGCGGAAGGGCAGGGCGCCCACCGCCACCGGATCGAGGATCCATGGCGTGCCGGCCGCCTGTGCCGCGCGGGTGGCGCGGGCGATGGCGGCGGCCTGCGGCGCGGTGATGGTGCCGATATTGACCACCAGCGCGGCCGCCATGGCGGCGAAGGATTCGACTTCCTCCTCGGCGCTGACCATGGCGGGGGAGGCGCCGAGGGCGAGGAGGGCGTTGGCCGTGCTGTTCGCGGCCACGATGTTGGTGATGTTGTGGACCAGCGGCGTGGCGGCGCGGATGCGCTCCAGCGTCGTGGCCACGGCATCGGGGGTGAAGAGGATGTGCGACATGGGCTCACGCTCCCGCGAAGGTCGACCGCCGGCTTTTCGGGTAACTTTGCAAACAGCCTGCGAGAACCTGACCGTCAATGTGGACTGGTGAGCGAGAGCGGCCCGTCTGGTCGCCTCCGCCGTGGGTTTCCGAGCATCGGAGCGGAGCGGCCTTATGGGCCGTGAGCACCGAAGCGCAGGAAACGCGCGTCGGATCGCCGCCAGACCGCATTGACGGTCAGGTTCTCAGGTTGGTGGGGTGAAGCTGACCAGCGCCTCTTCCTGGCTGCGGATGACGCAGGTGCCGGCCAGCAGGTCGTGCAGGGCCTGGCGGCGCCGGGTCCAGACCACCATCAGGAAGCCCAGGCCGAGGGTCAGGATGGACAGGAAATGGCCCACATAGCGCACCGTGGCACGGCCGAAGCCGATCTGCCGGCCGTGAAGGTCCGTGACGCGCATGCGGCACACCCGCTTGCCGGGCGTGCCTTGCAGGCGCGAGGATTCGAACAGGACGTAATAGAGCGCCGGCAGGAGGAGTTGCAGGATCTCGTACACCCCGTTTCCGTGCCATGTCGGGTGGAACCCGCTGTAGGAATAGGAATAATCCACCGGGAGGGTGGTGGTCACGTCGCTGATGCGGACGATGTCGGAGATCTGGTACTTGTCCGCCGCCGCGCCGCCGTTGGTCAGCGTGACGGTGAGGCTGGGGGCGACCAGAATCCGCATGATCCCGCCCAGCACGCTGAGGATGCAGGCGTCGATGATCCAGGCCAGCGTCCGGAACCAGAAGCCCGCATAGACCCAGACATGGCGGGGATGGAGACTGCCGAACGGGTCGGAAAGCGGCGGCACGTCGGACATGGGGCGGTCTCCGCGCGGGTCGGTGAACTGCTTGGGTGTCAGCTGCGATAGGACCCGTTGATGTCGATATAGCCGTGGGTCAGGTCGCAGCTCCAGGCCGTGCCGGTGCCGTTGCCCAGGCCGAGATCGATCGTGATTTCGATTTCCGGGTCCTTCATGTGGGCGACGACCGGGGTTTCGTCATAGCCCGGGACCACGGTGCCCTCGCGGGCGATCCAGACGCCGCCGATGGCGACCGACAGCGTGTCGCGGTTGGCGGGTTCGCCGCTCTTGCCTACCGCCATGACGACGCGGCCCCAATTGGCGTCCTCGCCCGCGATCGCGGTCTTGACCAAGGGGGAATTGGCGACGGCCATCGCCACCTTGCCGGCGGATTCGTCGCTGACGGCGCCCTTGACCTGGATTTCGATCAGCTTGGTCGCGCCTTCGCCGTCGCGCACCACCAGCAGGGCCAGTTCCAGCAGCAGCTCGTCCAGCGCCTGGGCGAAGGAAGCCAAGGCCGGGTCGGCGGGGCCGGTGACGGGCGGGTTGGCGGCCTGGCCGGTGGCGAACAGCAGCACCATGTCCGAGGTCGAGGTGTCGGAATCGACCGTCGTGCGGTTGAAGCTGCGGTTGGTGCCCGCCGCCAGCAGCGGTTGCAGGACTGAGGGCGGCAGGGCGGCGTCGGTCGCCACGAAGCACAGCATGGTTGCCATGTCCGGCGCCACCATGCCGCTGCCCTTGGCGATGCCCTGGATGCGGACCGGCACGCCGCCGATTTCCGTCTCGCGCACCGCGGCCTTGGGGAAGGTGTCGGTGGTCATGATGCCGCGGGCCGCGTCGGCCCAGCCGGTTTCGGACAGGGTGGCGTACAGGCCGGGCAGGGCCGTGGAAATCTTTTCGAAGGGCAGGACTTCGCCGATCACGCCGGTCGAGGCCAGGAAGACCTCGCTGGCGGCGCAGCCGACCAGGCGGGCGGCGTCGGCGGCGTTGGCCTGCGTGGCCTCGTATCCGGCGCGGCCGGTGAAGACGTTGGCGTTGCCGGCATTGACCACCAGCGCGCGGGCCGAGCCGTCGGGCAGGGCGGCGCGGCACCAGTCGACGGGTGCGCCGGGGCATTTGTTGCGGGTGAAGACGCCCGCGACCGTGGTGCCGGGGACGAAATCGGCCATCACCAGGTCGGTCCGCCCCACATAGCGGATGCCGGCCGCCGTCGCGCCGAAACGCACCCCGGCCACGGGCGGAAGGTCCGGCAGCGCGCGGGCGAGGGGGGATACGGGGAGGGGAGCCATCGGTCCGGTCTTCTTTTCTGGGGGCGGCAATGGTCCGGCCCGCCGGGGCCGGACTGGATGTCGTGTATAACGCATCGGGGGCCGGCCGCGATGCTCCGGTTTCATGTGAAACCGGGATGCGCGGCCGGGCTGGGGGTTATTTCTTGACCGGAGCGGCCGGGGCCGGAGCCGCCGCCGGGGCGGGGGTGTCGGGGATCGGCTTGCCGCTGGGGTCGTAGCGGACGACCTTGACGCCGGAGACCGCCTTTTCGACCGCTTCGCGGACGCCCTGCTGGATCAGCTTCTGGCGGATTTCGTCACGCACCGCGTCCAGCTTGGGCACGGCGGCGGTGCGGGTATCCAGCACCTCGATGACGTGCCAGCCGTACTGGGTGTGCACCGGCGTCTGGCTGACCGTGTGGGGCTTCATGGTGAAGGCGGCGTCGGAGAAGGCCGGCAGCATGTCGCCCTTCTTGAACCAGCCCAGGTCGCCGCCATTCTGCTTGGCGGAGGCCTTGTCGGTCGATAGCTTGGTGGCCAGGGCCCCGAAATCGGCGCCGGCCTTGAGCTGCTTGATGACGTCCTTCGCCTCGGCTTCCGTCGCCACCAGGATATGGCGGGCGTGGATTTCCTGCTCCGGCTTCTTGTTGGCGTAGTTCTGGTCGTAATAGGCCTGGATCGCGGCGTCGGTCAGCGTCGGCGTGACCTTCTGCGAGAGGTAGGCGTTCTGCAGCGCGTTGGCGGCGGCGGTCTGCATCTGCTGCTTGACCTCGGGCTGGCTCTCCAGCCCTTCCTTGTGCGCCGCGAGCTGGATTGCCTTCTGGTCGATCAGCTGGTTCAGCAGCATCGGGAAGATCATGTTCGGCGGCAGCTGGCGCAGCTGCTGCGGCATGCCGGCCGCGGCCTGGCGCACGTCGTCGAGATGAATGTCTTCGCCATTCACGGTCGCGACGAGCGGGTTCGGATTGGCCGGGGGTGCCGGCTGGGCCGCGGCGGCGGCCGGCGCGGGCGCGGCGGCCGGGGCGGCGGCATGGGCATGAGGAATGGAAAGGGCAGGAACGAGCAGGGCTGCCGCCAGAATGGAGGCTGCCGGGCTGGAAGGCCGCATGTGTTGAGAACCCTAAGATATAAGCGTCCGAGGCATCATGGCCGAGCCTGTCCGCTCCTGCAAGGCTGGGCGGGAGGGGCGGGCTTCGGTTGACCGGTGGCGGCGTGGGTCCTATCTCAGATGCCGCGCGCGAGAATGCCCTTGCTCCAGTTTCAGCCCGTCCGGGGGTCCGGCCGGGTGTGGGGCCGCGCCATTCCGGAAGGTCTACATGTTCGCCAGTCTTGCCCGTGCCCTGTTTGGAACCGCCAACGATCGTTCTCTGAAGGCATTCCAGCGCCGCGTGCCCGAGATCAACGCGCACGAACCCGCGCTGCGTGCGCTGGACGACGCGGCCCTTGCGGCCAAGACGGTGGAGTTCCGGGAGCGGATCGCGAACGGCACGTCGCTGGACGCGCTGCTGCCCGAGGCCTTCGCGGTGGCGCGCGAGGCCGCGCGCCGCGTGCTGGGGATGCGCCATTTCGACGTGCAGCTGATCGGCGGCATGGTGCTGCATGCCGGGCGGATCGCCGAGATGCGGACCGGCGAGGGCAAGACGCTGGTGGCGACGCTGGCGGTCTATCTGAGCGCGCTGGCCGGCAAGGGCGTGCACGTGGTGACGGTCAACGACTACCTGGCCCGCCGCGATGCCGAGGAAATGGGCCAGATCTATGCCTTCCTGGGCCTGACCACGGGCGTGATCGTGCCCAACATGGCCGACGAGGAACGGCGCGCGGCCTATCGGGCCGACATCACCTACGGCACCAACAACGAATTCGGCTTCGATTATCTGCGCGATAACATGAAGTACCGGATCGAGGACATGGTGCAGCGCCCCTTCCACCATGCCATCGTGGACGAGGTGGATTCGATCCTGATCGACGAGGCGCGGACGCCGCTGATCATCTCGGGGCCGGCCGACGACAGTTCGGACCTCTACCGGTCGGTCGACGAGGTGGTGCGCGAACTGGTCAAGCTGCCCGAGGCCTACGAGAAGGACGAGAAGTTCCGCACCGTGATCCTGACCGATTCGGGGTCGGAACAGGTCGAGACCATGCTGCGCGAGGCGGGCGTGCTGTCCGAGGGCGGGCTGTACGACATCCACAATATCGCGGTGATCCACCACGTGCAGCAGTCGCTGCGGGCCCACACGCTGTTCGCGCGCGACGTGGACTACATCGTGCGCGGCGGCAAGGTGATCATCATCGATGAGTTCACCGGCCGCATGATGGACGGCCGCCGCTATTCCGACGGGCTGCACCAGGCGCTGGAAGCCAAGGAGCATGTCGAGATCCAGCAGGAAAACCAGACGCTGGCCTCGATCACCTTCCAGAATTATTTCCGCCTCTATCCCAAGCTGTCAGGCATGACCGGCACGGCGATGACCGAGGCCGACGAATTTGCCGAGATCTACAAGCTGGACGTGGTCGAGATTCCGACCAACCTGCCGGTGTCGCGCAAGGACGGGGACGACGAGGTCTATCTGACCGCGCGCGAGAAATACGATGCCGTCAGCACCCTGATCGAGGAGATCGCCAAGACGCCGCAGCCGGTGCTGGTGGGGACGACCTCGATCGAGAAGAGCGAGTACCTGTCCGAGCTTCTGAAGAAGCGGGGCATCCGCCACAATGTGCTGAATGCGCGGTTCCACGAGATGGAGGCGACGATCGTCGCCCAGGCCGGCGCGCCGGGGGCGATCACGATCGCGACCAACATGGCCGGGCGCGGCACCGACATCAAGCTGGGTGGCAATGTCGAGATGCGCATTCGCCAGGAGCTGGCGGATGTGACCGACCCCGAGGAAAAGGCGCGGCGCGAGGCCGAGATCCGCGCCCAGGTGGCGGAATATCACGACATCGTCCGCAAGGCGGGCGGGCTGTACGTGATCGGCACCGAGCGGCATGAGAGCCGCCGGATCGACAACCAGCTGCGCGGCCGCGCCGGGCGGCAGGGCGATCCGGGCAATTCGCGCTTCTTCATCTCGCTCGAAGACGATCTGATGCGCATCTTCGGGACCGAGCGCATGGGCGGGATGCTCCAGCGCCTGGGCCTGAAGGATGGCGAGGCGATCGTGCATCCTTGGATCAACAAGGCCCTGGAGCGCGCGCAGAAGAAGGTCGAGGCCCGCAACTTCGACATGCGCAAGAACACGCTGAAATACGACGACGTCATGAACGACCAGCGCAAGGAGGTCTATGCCCAGCGCCGGGAATACATGGCGGCCGAGGACCTGTCGGCCACGGTGCAGGAGATGCGGGCCGACGTTATCCACGACATGGTGCGCCGGCGCATCCCCGAGAAGGCGTTTGCCGAGCAGTGGCAGAGTGCCGAACTGGCCGAGGATGTGCGCGAGACCCTGGGGCTGGATCTGCCGATTGTCGACTGGGCGCGCGAGGACGGGGTGGATGGCGATGTCGTGACCGAGCGGCTGGACCAGGCGGCGACGCAGGCCCAGGCGGCCAAGGCTGCCAATTTCGGCCCCTCGGTGATGCGCTATATCGAGAAGCAGGTGGTGCTGACCACGTTCGATTCGGCGTGGAAGGAGCATCTGCTGGCGCTGGACCAGCTGCGCCAGGGCATCGGCCTGCGCGCCTATGGCCAGAAGGACCCGCTGAACGAGTTCAAGCACGAGGCGTTCCAGCTCTTTACCGCCATGCTCGACGATCTGCGCCTGCGCGTGACCTCGACCATGGCGCGGGTCGAGGTGGCGCCGCCGGTGCTGGACAATCCGTTTACGCACGCGGCCGAGATCCATGCCGATCCGCATGTGCCCGGCCTGACCTCGGAGCCCGGGCCCGGCGCGCTGTTCGGCGAGACGGCGGGGGACGTGACGATTGCAACCCCGATCGGGGCCAGTGCGATCATGCCCGACGATCCGTCGAGCTGGGGCGAGACGCCGCGCAATGCGGCCTGTCCCTGCGGGTCGGGGAAGAAGTACAAACACTGCCACGGCCGCCTGGCCTGAATGTTGGCCCGGAAACGCGCGCTGGCGGCGATCCGACGCGCGTTTCCTGTGCTCCGGTGCTCACGGCCTGTATGGCCGCTCCGCTCCGGTGCTCGGAAACACGCGACGGGCGTGCCGCCTTGCGGCACTCTCGCTCGCCAGCCCACGTTTCCGGGCCAACATTGAGCCGGGCCGGTCTATGATTTGATTGAAGAGTTAGAGAAGACGGACGATGGCGGGTCATTCCCAGTTCAAGAACATCATGCATCGCAAGGGCGCGCAGGATGCGCGTCGGGCGCGGCAGTTTGCCAAGGTGATCCGCGAGATTACCGTGGCGGCGCGGTCGGGTCTGCCTGATCCGGCGAGCAATCCGCGCCTGCGGGCCGCGATTTCGGCGGCGCGCGAGGTCAACATGCCCAAGGATACGGTCGAGCGCGCGATCAAGAAGGCGACGGGTGCCGGGGGTGGCGACGATTACGTGGAAGTGCGTTACGAGGGCTATGGCCCGGCGGGCGTGGCCGTGATCGTCGAGGCGCTGACCGACAACCGCAACCGCACGGCGTCGGACGTGCGGGCCGCGTTCTCGAAATATGGCGGGTCGCTGGGCGAGACCAATTCGGTGTCGTTCATGTTCACCCGGCTGGGCGTGATCGGCTATCCGGCGAGCGTTGCCAGCGAGGACGAGATGCTGGAGGCGGCGATCGAGGCGGGTGCCGAGAATGTCGAAAGCTCGACGGAAGGGCATGAGATCACCTGCCCGGTGGAATCGTTCTTCGCGGTGCGCGATGCGCTGGAGGCGCGTTTCGGCGAGCCGGCGAGCGCGAAATTCGACTGGCGCCCCGGAACGGTGGTGACGCTGGACGAAGACAAGGCGCGCACCGTGCTGAAGCTGATCGACGTGCTGGACGAGAGCGACGACGTGCAGGCCGTCTACGCCAATTTCGACCTGCCGGACGACGTGGCCGAGAGGCTGTCGGCCTGACGGGCCCGATGCCCCCCCGCCCGTCCGCGGGCATGGTCCGGTTGATGGGAATCGATCCGGGCCTGCGGTTTACGGGCTGGGGGATGATCGACGTGGCGGGCAACCGGCTGTGCCACGTCGCCGATGGCGTGATCGCGACCGATGGCGATGCGGCGGTGCCCGAGCGGCTGCGCTGCCTGCATGATGCGCTGCTGGAGCTGGTGCATCGGTTTGCGCCCGCCGAGGCGGCGGTCGAGGAAACCTATGTCAACCGCAATGGGTCCTCGACGCTGAAGCTGGGCTATGCGCGCGGGGTTGCGTTGCTGGTGCCGGCGCTGGCCGGAATCGCGGTTTCCGAATACGGTGCCATGGCGGTGAAGCGGGCGGTGGTCGGCACCGGTGCCGCCAGCAAGGATCAGGTGGAGATGATGGTGCGCCGTCTTCTGCCCACGGCGACGATCAGGCGGGCCGATGCTTCGGACGCGCTGGCGGTGGCCATTTGCCATGCGCATCATCGCGCCAGCGCCCTGCGCGTGGCGGGCGGGACGCGCACGGCATGATCGCGCAACTGACCGGGCTGGCCGGGCAGATCGAAGCCGATCGCTGCGTGATCGATGTCCATGGCGTGGGGTATCTGGTCCATGCCTCGACGCGTACCCTCTCCGCGCTGCCCAGCCCCCCCGAAGTGACGCGCGTGCTGGTGGAGACCGTGGTGCGCGAGGATGCGTTCCTGCTCTACGGGTTTGTCGATGCGGCGGAGCGGGACTGGTTCCGGCTGCTGACCACCGTGCAGGGGGTGGGAGCCAAGCTGGCGCTGGCGATTCTGTCCGCGCTCTCGCCCGCCGACGTGGCGGCCACCATAGCGGCGGCGGACAAGGCGGGGCTGACGCGGGTCTCTGGCGTGGGGGCGCGGCTGGCGGAGCGGATTCTGTCGGAGCTGCGCGACAAGGCGGGGAAGCTGCCTGTCGGCGCGGGCATCGTGCTGCCGGTGCAGGTGGCTTCGGCCGGGGTCGAGGGCGATGTCCTGCTGGCGCTGGCGGGGCTGGGCTTCCGCCGGGCCGAGGCGCAGCCGGTGGTGGCGCGGATTTTGGCGCGGCTGAAAGAGGCCGGCACCGGGCGGGAGGCCGACCTGGACGTGGTAATTCGTGAAAGCCTGCGGGAGCTGGCCCGATGAGCGAGCTGCCCCCCCGCGCGGTCGATCCCGGGCGCATGGACGAGGATGCGGCCGAGGCCGGGCTGCGCCCGCAGACGCTTGAGGATTTTACCGGGCAGAAGGCCAGCCGCGAGAACCTGGCGATCTTTATCGCCGCCGCGCGCGCGCGGGGCGAGGCGATGGACCATGTGCTGCTGCACGGGCCGCCGGGCCTGGGCAAGACGACGCTGGCGCAGATCGTGGCGCGCGAGCTGGGGGTGGGGTTTCGGGCGACCTCGGGGCCGGTGATCCAGCGCGCGGGGGACCTGGCGGCGATCCTGACCAACCTGCAGCCGCGCGACGTGCTGTTCATCGACGAGATTCATCGCCTGCAACCGGCGATCGAGGAAATCCTGTATCCGGCGATGGAGGATTTCCAGCTGGACCTGATCATCGGCGAGGGGCCGGCCGCGCGGTCGGTGCGGATCGACCTGTCGCCCTTTACCCTGGTCGCGGCGACCACGCGGGCCGGGCTGCTGGCGACCCCGCTGCGCGACCGGTTCGGCATTCCGCTGCGGCTGGTGTTCTACACCGCCGAGGAATTGCGGCGGATCGTCTCGCGCGGGGCGCGGAAGCTGCAATTCGACCTGACGCCGGAGGGGGCGGAGGAAATCGCCCGCCGGTCGCGCGGGACGCCGCGCATCGCGGGGCGCCTGCTGCGGCGGGTGCGGGATTTTGCCGCGGTTTCGGGTGCCGGTGCGGTGGACCGGGTGATGGCCGATGCGGCGCTGTCGCGGCTGGAAGTCGATTCGCTGGGGCTGGATGCGATGGACCGCCGCTATCTGCGGCGGATCGCGGAATATCATCATGGCGGGCCGGTCGGCGTCGAGACGCTGGCGGCGGCGCTGGCCGAGGCGCGCGATACGCTGGAAGACGTGGTCGAGCCCTATCTGATCCAGGAAGGGCTGGTGCTGCGGACCAGCCGCGGGCGGATGCTGGGCGAGCGCGGATGGCGGCATCTGGGGCTGGAACCGCCGCCCCGGCAGGCGGGCCAGGGGGATCTTTTGCTGGGAGAAGACGGATGAAGCACAGCATTCCGTTTCGCGTCTATTACGAGGATACCGACGCGGGGGGTGTTGTCTATCATGCCCGCTACCTGGCCTTTGCCGAGCGGGCGCGGACCGAGGCGATTCGCGGGCTGGGGCGCTCGGCGTTTTCGCTGCTGGAAGAATTCGGGCTGGCCTTCGTCATTCATCGCGCCGCCATCGACTACAGGCGGCCGCTGCGGCTTGACGATGTCGTGACCGTGACGACGCGGCTGATCGAGCTGGGCTCGGCCAGTTGCCGGCTGGAGCAGGAGTTCCTGCTGGAAGACAAATGCTGCGCCCATCTGGACGTCCGGCTGGCCTGCGTGCGTGCCGCCGACGGCCGGGCTGCCCGATTTCCGCCTTTATGGCATGATCTTCTGACCCGGTTGCTGGATTAGGACGACGCGTTTTTTCGCGTTTTCGTCCAGGGGGGAAATTTTTCCGCAAGGCTGCTGCGTCCCCCCCCGGGGGGTGCTTCTGCTTTCTTCTGGAAGCCTATAAGGAACAGTGAGGAAAGCAGTGTAGGGCTGCCCCGACTCGGCGTCGGGATCGCGGTGCCGAAGCTGCGTGCGGAAGGTGCAGGAGGCGTTTTTGGACCAAGCGGTTAACGCGGCGAATCTGGGCGCGGCGGCGTCCGACCTGTCGCTGTGGAGTTTGTTTCTGCACGCGGCGATCGTCGTCAAGCTGGTGATGATCGGCCTGGCGGTCAGCAGCGTCATCGTATGGGGCATCATCTTCGACAAGATCGTGACCCTGCGCCGCGTGAATCGCGAGGCGTCGGCGTTCGAGGACAAGTTCTGGTCGGGCGGCAGCCTGGACGATCTGTACGAATCCGACGGCGCCAAGCCGCTGCATCCGGTGGCGGCCGTGTTCGGCGCCGCGATGGGCGAATGGCGCCGTTCGGCGCGCATCGCGGGCATCGACCTGGCGCGCGGCGGGGTGAAGGAGCGGGTGGACCGCGCCATGAACATCACCATCACGCGCGAGATGGAGCGGCTGGGTCGCTGGATGATCTTCCTGGCCACGATCGGGCCGGTGGCGCCGTTTATCGGCCTGTTCGGCACCGTGTGGGGCATCATGCATGCGTTCGGGTCGATCGCGGCGATGCACAACACCAACCTGGCCGTGGTGGCCCCCGGTATTTCCGAGGCGCTGTTCGCCACCGCCATCGGCCTTGTGACCGCCATTCCCGCGGTGATCGCCTATAACGTCATCAGCAACAGTCTGGGACTGTTCGAGGACCGGATGGCGGCGTTCGGCACCGAATTCGCCGCGATCCTGTCCCGCCAGTCCGAAGAAAGGGGCTGAACCATGGGCGTTTCCCTCGGTGGAGGGGGCGGCCGCCGCGGGCGTCGGCGCCCCATGTCGGACATCAACGTCACCCCGCTGGTCGACGTCATGCTGGTGCTGCTGATCATCTTCATGGTGACGGCGCCGATGATGACCAGCGGCGTGAACGTAGACCTGCCGAAGACCGACGCGGCGCCGGTCAATGCCGACACCAAGCCGATCACGGTCTCCATCCGCAGCGATGGCGCGCTGTATCTGGGCGACAACCCGGTGTCGGCGGACCAGTTGCTGGACCAGCTGCGCGCGGCTGCCCAGAACGACCCGTCGCACCGCATCTTCGTGCGCGGGGACTCGCATATCGATTATGGGCGCGTGATGGAGGTGATGGGTCGCATCACGTCCGGCGGCTTTACCCATGTCGCCCTTCTGGCCCAGCAGCCGCCCTCGGGCGGCGGCGCGCCCTGACCGCCATCGGGTAGGAGAGCCGCCGTCGTGGTTCCGCCGCGTCGTTCCGAACGTAATCTGATGCGGTGGTCGATCGTCGCATCGGGTGTCGCGCATATGGTGCTGCTGGCGGCCGTGCTGCTGGGGCTGACGGTGCCCGTGCCGCCCGAGCCGCCGCCGCCGCCCACGATCGAGATGGAATTCGCCCCCTCGGACAGTGGCGGGACGCCGCACAAGGCCGACAAGCCGGCGCCCAAGCCGGCGCCCGCCCCGGCGCCGGTGCCGCAGGATGCCCCGCCGGCGCCCACGCCGCCGGTGAAGGCGCCGAACGAGGAAGCGGCCCCGCCGCCGCCTCCGCCGCCGCCCATGCCGCCGCCGCCGGAAACGCCGCCGGTGAAGCTGCCCGATACCCCGGTGCCGCCCAAGGTCGAGCAGCCGTCGCCCGATGCCGTGCCCGCGCCGCCGGCCCTGCCGTCGCCGCCCGTGCCCTCGCACGAGACGGCGCCGCCGTCGCCGCAGCCCGAGCCCGCGCCGTTGCCGAAGATGCAGCAATTCTCGCACATCACGCAGCCGAACGAGACGAAGAAGGCGGTGCCGGATACCCATTCGCTGCTGGCGACGCTGGATGCGTTCCGCGCCGACCAGAAGCAGACCCATCCGCCCAAGGCCCGGGCGAACCCGCTGCAGGGCGGCGCGCCCGACGGCGGTGGCGCGCCGGATGGCGACATTACCAGCGCGCTGAGCTCGGCCGAGCAGAAGGCGATCGGGAATGCCGTGCGCCGCTGCTACACCGAGGATACGGCGGCGAAGGATTACGCGCAGTTTGTGGCCCATCTGGTGGTGACGGTGGACGGCACGGGCATGGCCCGCATCGTGCAGTTCGCGCCCGAGACCCAGGCGCGGATGGCGGGTGATTCGTCCTATCGCGCGCTGGCCGAGCGGGCGCGGGCGGCGGTGCTGAGCCCGACCTGCGCGCAACTGCCCATACCCAAGGCGATGCTGGGGCAAACCCGGCAGCTCAAATTCGTTTTCCGTCCGTGAGGCAGCCCGGGCGCTGCCCGGTCCCCCAGGTGCTGCCCGGCCGATCTGTTCGAGGAGAAGACCATGCGTCCCAGTGACCTTTCGCCGATATCCGATGCCCAGGCCGCGCTGCTGGCGACCCATCTCGGCCGCCGCGCCCTGCTGGGGGCCGGGGGGATGGCCGCCGGCGTGATGGCCATGCCGCTGTCGGCGCTGGCCCAGGCCGCGCCCGGCGGCGCGGGCGATGCCGAGATTACGGTGGACCAGGCGCGCACGGCGCCGATTCCCATCGTCATTCCGGTGCTGGGCGGCGATGCTGGCCAGCAGGTCAGCAGCGTGATTTCCGGCGACCTGGGCAATTGCGGCCTGTTTACCCCGATCGATGCCGCGCTGCCGGTCGGCGTGCCGGATTTCGGCACCTACAAGTCGCTGGGCGCGCGGGCGCTGGTCAGCGGCACGGCCACCACCGGCGCCGGGGGGCTGCGCGTGGAGTTCCGGCTGTGGGACGTGCTGACCGGGCAGCAGATCCAGGGCACCGCCTATACGGCGGGCGCCGGGGATGCGCGCAAGATCGCACATATCATCGCCGATGTGATCTATGAGCGGCTGCTGGGCGAGAAGGGCTATTTCAATTCGCGGATCGCGTATATCGCCCGTTCCGGCCCGCGCGCGCACCAGACGACGCGGCTGGCGATCATGGATCAGGACGGGGCCAACAGCCATTACCTGTCCGGCGGCCAGTGGCTGACCCTGACCCCGCGTTTCAGCCCGGTCAGCGAACAGCTTGCGTTCATGTCCTACGCCAACAACCGGCCGCGCGTGTATGTGCTGAGCCTGGCGACGGGGCGGCAGCAATTGCTGGGCGATTTCGACGGGATTTCGTTCGCGCCGCGCTTCGCGCCCGATGGGCGGACGGTCGTGATGTCCGTCACGCGTGGCGGGGGATCGGATATCTATACGGTCGACCTGGCCTCGCGCGCCAAGCGGCAGCTGACCAGCTCCGGCGCCATCGATACCAGCCCGTGCTTCAGCCCCGACGGATCGCAGATCGTCTTCAACTCGGATCGGGGGGGATCGCCGCAGCTTTACATCATGAGTGCCGGCGGCGGCGGGGCGAAGCGGATTTCGTACGGCAACGGGACCTATGGCTCGCCGGTCTGGTCGCCGCGCGGCGACCTGATCGCCTTTACCCGCATCGCCAATGGCAGCTTCTCGCTGGGCGTGATGGCGCCCGACGGCACCGGCGAGCGGATCCTGACCCAGGGCTTTACCGTGGATACGCCGACCTTCTGCCCCAATGGCCGGGTGCTGGCCTTCTGCCGCCAGACGGCGGCCGGGGCGGGGGGCGCCGGGTTCTCGTCCTCGATCGGGACGATCGATATTACCGGCTTCCACGAGCGCTCGATTCCGGCGGTCGGTATGTCGTCGGATCCTGCCTGGTCCCCGCTGAACGGTTGAAAACATGGCGGGAATGGCGCGCTACTGTGCTTTTCCCGCCGATGTACAAAACAAGATGCCCGGCATGTGTTACGGGCATCTTGACGGTCTGTCACGTCTGGCGCTAACGGGCAGTGGGCTCCACTGTTCGCATAGTTCTGTCGTCGGGTTGTTGACGGAACAAAACGAGTGTCGGAACCAGATAAAGCTTACCGGCAACTTAATCATATGGTTCCGTGCGGGAACCGATCTCAGGATCTAAAACCAATGAGACTGAAGCTTCTTGGTGCGCTTGGCATGGCCGTGTTTCTCGCGGCGTGCTCGGACGATACGAACAAGGGCGCCACGACCGGAACCGGTGCCGCCGCCCAGAGCACTGGCGTGACGCCCGGCAGCGAAGCCGACCTGGTCGCCAATGTCGGCGATCGCGTCTTCTTCGAACTGAACAAGAACAACCTGTCCAGCGAAGCCCAGGCGACGTTGGACCGCCAGGCCGCCTGGCTGGCGAAGTACCCGCAGGTCACCGTGCAGCTGGCCGGCAACTGTGACGATCGCGGCACCGAAGAGTACAACATCGCCCTGGGCGAGCGTCGTGCCAATGCGGCGCGCGACTACCTGGTGGCCAAGGGCGTTGCCGCCTCGCGCATCACGACGATCTCCTACGGCAAGGATCGTCCGACCGCGACGGGCGACAGCGAAGAGTCCTGGGCCCAGAACCGTAACAGCATCACGTCGGTTCGCTGAGCGAACCGGCCGACGCGTTCGTTCGGCTGAAGGAAGCCGGCCAGGTGTCTCACCTGGCCGGCTTTTTTATTTTACGGCTGCCGCTTCTTCATGGCTGGGGCGTGCGAGATCTCTTTCCGCGTTCGGGGCGGGCGTGCATAAGAGGCTGTTTATGACCTCGTATCGTCGCGTCCGGCGATCGGCATCGGTCCGGCCGACGGTGCGTTTATGGAGACATCCGTATCATGCGGTCTGTTGCCTTCCGCCCTTTTTCGTTGTCTCGACATCGCGGGCTGACCCCGTGCGCAAGGGGGTTGGCGATCCTGACCCTGCTGGCCGGCCTGTCGCCGCTGGCGGTGCGCGCGCAGGACGCCGAGCAAATGACGAGTCGTGAAGGGATCGCGCTGCAGAACCAGATCATGGATCTGCGCCAGCAGCTTTCGCAGATGCAGTCGGCGGGGCCCGGGCAGGGCAATATCCTTCCGCCCCCCGCGCCCGAGGCCGGCGGTGGCAATGGGGGCCCGCCGGTGGCCGGTGGCGGCGACCTGACCGCGCAACTGCTGGACCGGGTGATGACCCTGGAACAGCAGGTGCGCGACATGCGCGGGCAGCTCGACCAGCTGACCAACCAGGTGCAGCAGCAGAACGCGACCCTGGCGAAGCAGATCGACGACATGAATTTCGCCATGCAGAATGGCGGGCACCCGGCGCCGCGGCCGGCTGCGGCACCGGCCGAGGCGCCGGATGCGCCTGCCGAGGCCGGCCCTGCCGCGCCTGCCCCGGACGGGGAGGAGGCGCCGGCGGCCAAGCGCACCCCCGAGATCGTGCTGCGGGACGGCAATGCGGCCTTGATGCATGGGGATTATGCGGGGGCGCAAGCGGCGGCCAAGCAGGTGCTGGCGGGTCCGCGCGGCCCGTTGCAGATCGATGCGCAGTTTCTGATGGCGCAGTCGCTGGCCGGGCAGAAGCAGTATCGCCAGTCGGCCGTCGCCTATTACGATACCTATAACCGCTCGCCGCGTTCGGGCCGTGCGCCCGATGCGCTGCTGGGGGTGACGGCGTCGCTGCTGGCGATGGGGGACAAGAATTCGGCATGCCAGGCGCTGGCCAAGCTGAAGAGCGAGTTCCCGTCGCCGGCGCCGCGCGTGAAGACGGCCGAGACGGCCTATCGCACCCGCGCGGGATGCCACTGAGCGCCACGCAGGCACACGCCCGGCGCGGCCGCCCGAACGGGGAGGCTGGCGCCGGGATTCTGGATGACGGACGCTTTGCCGCCATCATGGCGGGGCTGGGGCCCTGGTTGCCCGACGGGGCGGGCATGCCCGAGATCGGGATTGCGGTGTCGGGGGGGGCGGACAGTCTCTGCCTCGCTTATCTGGCGGGACGCTGGCGCCGTGCGGTG
The DNA here is from genome assembly GCF_014174275.1 of Gluconacetobacter takamatsuzukensis. Classification (GTDB taxonomy): domain Bacteria; phylum Pseudomonadota; class Alphaproteobacteria; order Acetobacterales; family Acetobacteraceae; genus Gluconacetobacter; species Gluconacetobacter takamatsuzukensis. Next base: position 446,422 of record NZ_JABEQK010000001.1, read on the forward strand.
CGGGCGCTGATCGTCGACCATGGGTTGCGGCCGGCCGCTTCCGCCGAGGCGCGGCTGACGCGCGACCGGCTGGCCCGGCTGGGCATTCCCTCCGAAATCCTGGTGCTGGAGGGGCTGCGCCCCGGCCCTGGCGTCGCCGATCGGGCGCGGCGGGCGCGTTATGCGGCCCTGTCCGCTGCTTGCCGCCGGGCGGGCATTGTCGACCTGCTACTGGGCCATCATGCGGGGGACCAGGCGGAGACCGTGATGATCCGTCGCCGGGCCGCCAGCGGGCCGGATGGTCTGGCGGGGATGGGGGCGGTGACGTTTGCCGGTGACCTGCGCCTTGTGCGGCCTTTTCTGGATGTCGAACCGGCCGTCCTGCGCGGCACGTTGCGGTGCGCGGGGCTGGACTGGGTGGAAGACCCGTCGAATGCCGATCCGCGTGCCGAACGGGCCCGGCTTCGGGCCGCGCTGGGTGCCGATCCATCGGCCGGGCGGCGGCTGCGGGCGGAGGCGCGGCAGGCGGGGTTGGCGCGGATGGCGCGCGATGCCGGGCAGGCGCTGTGGCTGGCGCGTGGCGTGACGGTCGCCGAGGGCGGCTGGGTGGCGCTGGCGGAGGACCCGGCCTGTCCGCGCATGCTGGCCTTTCTGCTGCGTGCGGTGTCGGGGCGGGATTATCTGCCGCCCTCGCGGGCGGTGGCGGCGCTGTGCGCCGATCCGCGCCCGGCCACGCTGGCCGGCGTCTGCCTGGTGGCGGCGGGCGCGGGCCTGCGCCGCGCCGGGTTGCGCTGGCTGCTGCTGCGCGAGGAGGGGGCCATGCAGGCCCCCGTGCCGGCGGTGGCGGGCTGCGTCTGGGACGGGCGGTTCGTGTTGTCGGCGCCGGCCGGCGCCGACCTGCGGGGCGTGACGGTAGGCGCGGCGGGGCCCGTGGGGCGATGGATGCCGCCGCCGGACTGGAAGACGCCCTGGCCGGCCCGGGCGCTGCGCACGGTACCGGCCCTGTTTCGCGACGGGCGGCTGGTCGGGGTGCCGACGATGGGGATCTGCCGTGACCCGGGCCTGGCGGGTGTGCGGCTGGCGCTGATGCCAAGCGGGGTGGCGGCCGAGGCGGGACGTTTTGCACAGGGGCCGGCCGGGGGGCAATGAACGGGCGGGAGAGCGGATTTTCACGCCGGGGGGCAATTAAAGACCGGTCGTGGGGGTGTGAATGTCGCCCGAACAGCCTATGTATGGCTAAATCGAGGTAGAGAAGGCGTCTGGCTGCCGGTCAGAAGGGGCCTTACCTGCGTGTTTCGGCACCAGGCGGTATCCGGGTGGCGTCAAGCGTATGGAACAATGGGCAAGATGAACAATTTTGGCCGGAACCTGGCCCTCTGGGTAATCATTATCGTACTGCTGTTGCTGCTGTTCAACGTCTTCCAGCCTGGAAGCACGCAGCATGCGGCGCAGCAGCTGGCATATTCCGATTTCATCGGGGATGTGAACAACGGGCGCGTGCGCTCGGTCGTCGTGCAGGATCATAACGTCTCCGGCACGCTGACGGACGGCACCTCGTTCGAGACCTATACGCCCCAGGATCCGACGCTGATCCCGCGCCTGACGGAAAAGGGCGTGGAGGTGATGGCGAAGCCGCAGGATAGCGATTCCAATCCGTTCCTGCGCTATCTGATCAACTATGCCCCGATCCTGCTGATGTTCGGCGCTTGGATCTTCATCATGCGCCAGATGCAGGCGGGTGGGGGCCGGGCGATGGGCTTCGGCAAGTCGCGCGCCAAGATGCTGACGGAAAAGCAGGGGCGGGTGACGTTCGAGGACGTCGCGGGTATCGACGAGGCCAAGAGCGAGCTTCAGGAGATCGTGGACTTTCTGCGCGATCCGCAGAAATTCACCCGGCTGGGCGGCAAGATCCCCAAGGGCGTGCTGCTGGTCGGCCCGCCGGGCACCGGCAAGACGCTGCTGGCCCGCGCCATCGCCGGCGAGGCGAACGTCCCCTTCTTTACCATTTCGGGCTCCGATTTCGTCGAGATGTTCGTCGGTGTGGGTGCGTCGCGCGTGCGCGACATGTTCGAGCAGGGCAAGAAGGCCGCGCCGTGCATCATCTTCATCGATGAAATTGACGCGGTCGGCCGGCATCGCGGTGCGGGCCTGGGCGGCGGCAACGACGAGCGTGAGCAGACGCTGAACCAGATGCTGGTCGAGATGGACGGTTTCGAGAGCAACGAGGGCGTGATCCTGATCGCGGCGACCAACCGCCCCGACGTGCTGGACCCGGCCCTGCTGCGCCCCGGCCGCTTCGACCGCCAGGTGGTGGTGCCCAACCCGGACGTGGTGGGGCGCGAGAAGATCCTGCGCGTGCATATGCGCAAGGTTCCGCTGGCGTCGGATGTCGACCCCAAGGTGATCGCGCGCGGCACGCCGGGCTTCTCGGGCGCCGACCTGGCCAACCTGGTGAACGAGGCCGCGCTGATGGCCGCCCGCCTGGGCAAGCGCACGGTCGCGATGCTGGAATTCGAGAACGCCAAGGACAAGGTGCTGATGGGCGCCGAGCGTCGCTCGCTGGTCATGAGCGAGGACGAGAAGCGGATGACCGCCTTCCACGAGGGCGGGCATGCGCTGGTCGCGATCATGACGCCGGGGGCCGACCCCGTGCACAAGGCCACGATCATTCCGCGTGGCCGGGCGCTGGGCCTGGTGATGAGCCTGCCCGAGGGCGACCGTTATTCGAAGAGCCGGGCCAAGTGCCTGGGCGAGCTGACGCTGGCCATGGGTGGACGCGCGGCCGAGGAGATCATCTTCGGGGCCGACAACGTGTCGAACGGGGCCTCGGGCGATATCAAGATGGCGACCGACCTGGCGCGCCGGATGGTGTCGGAATGGGGCATGAGCGAGAAGCTGGGCATGATCGCCTATGGCGATAACGGGCAGGAGGTCTTCCTGGGCCACAGCGTGACCCAGAACAAGAACGTGTCCGAAGAGACGGTTCGCGAGATCGACGACGAGATCAAGAGCCTGATCGACAGTGCCTATGCCAGGGCGCGGACGATGCTGATCGAGCATGTCGACGACCTGCATCGCCTGGCCAACGCGCTGCTGGAATACGAGACCCTGTCTGGCGAGGAAATCCGCCAGGTGCTGCGCGGCGAGGCGATCGTGCGGGTGGTGGTGGATGATCCGATGCCGGAAAATCGCCGGTCTTCGGTTCCGCCCACGCCGCCGGCGGCGCCGCTGCCTTCGCCGGGGGGCGGGGGTGGCCTCGATCCGGCGCCGCAGCCGGGCTGACGCCGGCGTCGGGAGTTGGCGTTTGCGGGATGCGCAGGGAAAACAGGCGGGGGTAGCTCCGTCTGTTTTCGTTTCCAGGGTGTTTCGGGCATCTCGATGATGGGGCGGGAGGTCGATGGACGCTTTGCGGCTGCTTGAACCGGCGGGGCTGGTATTCGGGCGGGATGCCCATGAGGCGGTGGATGCGGGGTTGGCCCACTGGCTGGCCGGTGGGCCGGCGGCCTTTACCCTTGCGCGGCTGATCGCGGGCGATGGGGCCCGGCTGGTCCGGTCGGCGGACGTGCCCGCCGGCTGGCTGGATGTGCTGGCGCGGGTGACGGCCCCTCTGCCTTCGGCGGCGCTGCCGCCGGGCCCGCAGGTGATGGGCATCCTGAACGTGACCCCGGACAGTTTCAGCGATGGCGGCCGCCATTTCGGTGCCGAGGCGGCGATTCGCGCCGGGATCGCCATGATCACGGCGGGGGCGGGGCTGCTGGATATCGGCGGCGAGAGTACGCGGCCCGGTTCCGCCGTGGTGACGCCGGAGGAGGAATGGGCGCGCATTGCCCCCGTGCTGGCGGCATTGCGGCACCAGTCCGACGTTGCGCTGTCGGTCGATACGCGCAATGCGGCGACCATGTCGGCGTCGCTGGGGGGCGGGGCGGCGCTGATCAACGACATTTCGGCCCTGCTGCACGATCCGCAGGCGCTGGCGGTGGTGGCCGATGCCGGGTGCCCGGTGGTGCTGATGCATATGCGCGGCACCCCGCAGACCATGCAGCATTTCGCGACCTATGACGACGTGGCCGTCGAGGTGACGCGGGAGCTGGCCGCGCGGATCGACGAGGCGGTGGCGAACGGGATTGCCCGCGAGCGGATCGTCGTCGATCCCGGGATCGGCTTTGCCAAGGACGCGGCGCAGAATATCGAGATGATGCGGCGGCTGCCGATCCTGGCCAATCTGGGATGTCGCGTGCTGCTGGGGACCTCGCGCAAGCGCGTGCTGGGGGAACTGGCCGGGGTGCCGGTGGCGTCGGATCGCGATCCGGCCACGATTGCGAGCAGCCTGCCGGGACTGGAACTCGGCAACACCATCCTGCGTGTGCATAACGTGCCCGCCATGGTGCAGGCGCTCCGGGTCTGGCAGGGATTGTGGAGCTGCGATAAGCCGGACAGGACTCAGTCGCGGTGAACCAGGGATAGCCGGAAGATGACCAAGACCAGAAAATTGTTCGGCACCGACGGAATCCGCGGCACGGCCAACCAGGACCCGATGACGGTGGAGGTCGCCCAGAAGCTGGGACAGGCTGCCGGCCTGCGCTTCATGCGCGGGACGCATCGGCATCGCGTGCTGCTGGGCAAGGATACGAGGCTTTCGGGCTACATGATCGAATGCGCGCTGGTCTCGGGCTTTCTGTCGGCCGGAGTGGACGTGACGCTGGCCGGGCCGATGCCGACGCCCGCCATCGCGATGCTGACGCGTTCGCTGCGGGCCGATCTGGGGGTGATGATCTCGGCCTCGCACAATCCGTTCGGCGATAACGGGATCAAGCTGTTCGGGCCCGACGGGTTCAAGCTTTCCGACGAGACCGAGGCCGAGATCGAGGCGCTGATGCGTGCCGATCTGACGGGCCGCCTGGCGACGCCGGAGGCGATCGGCCGGGCCTCCCGCCTGAACGACGCGGCGGGACGGTATATCGAGAATGCCAAGGCCTCGTTCCCGCGCGGGCGGCGGCTGGACGGGCTGCGGATCGTCATCGACTGCGCCAATGGAGCGGCCTATCGGGTGGCGCCGACCGCACTGTGGGAACTGGGGGCCGAGGTCATCCGGATCGGGTGCGAGCCGAACGGGGTCAATATCAACGAGAATTGCGGCTCGACCCGGCCCGAGGCGCTGTGCGCGGCGGTGGTGGCGCATGAGGCCCATATCGGCATCGCGCTGGATGGCGATGCGGACCGGCTGCTGATCGCCGACGAGCAGGGGCGGCTGATCGATGGCGACCAGATCCTGGCCCTGATCGCGCGCTCCTGGAGCCGTCAGGGGCGGCTGAGTGCGAAGCAGGTCGTGGCGACCGTAATGTCGAACATGGGGCTGGCGCGGTGCCTGGACGGGCTGGGGCTGGAACTGGTGCGTACGGCCGTCGGCGACCGCTATGTGGTGGAGCGGATGCGCGAGTTGGGCGTCAATCTGGGCGGCGAGCAGTCGGGCCACATGGTGCTGTCCGATTTCGCGACGACGGGCGACGGGCTGGTTGCGGCCTTGCAGGTGCTGGCGGTGCTGGTGGAGGAAGGGCGGCCGGCCAGCGAGGTTTGCCGCATGTTCACGCCCTTTCCGCAATTGCTGCGCAATGTGCGGTTTGTCGGCAAGAGCCCGCTGCATGCGCCGGCAGTGCAGGAGGCGCGCCGGCAGGCCGAGGCCGAGCTGGGGACGGAAGGTCGGCTGCTGCTGCGCGAGAGCGGGACCGAACCGCTGGTCCGCGTGATGGCGGAAGCGGAAGATCCGGCGCTGGTGGAGCGTGTGGTCGCCGGGATGTGCGCGGTGATCGGCTCCGCGCAGGAAGCGGCATAGGGGGCGGTCTTGGCCATCATGAAGGGCCGTGTCCTGGTCATCGCCGGCAGCGATTCCGGCGGGGGCGCCGGTATCCAGGCGGATATCAAGGCCGTGACGGCGCTGGGAGGGTTCGCCATGACGGCGATATCGGCCCTGACGGTGCAGAATACGCTGGGTGTGAGTGGAATCCTGCCGGTGCCGCCCGATCTGGTGGCGGCGCAGATGCGGTGCGTGCTGGACGATATCGGGGTGGATGCCTTCAAGAGCGGCATGCTGGACCGGGGCGAGGTGATCCGGGCCGTGGCCGCCGAGGTGCGGGCCCATCCGGATGTTCCGTATGTGCTGGATCCGGTGATGGTGGCCAAGGGCGGGTCGCGCCTGTTGCAGGACGATGCGGTGGGGACGCTGATGCGGGACCTGGTGCCGCTGGCGAGCCTGCTGACGCCTAACCTGCCGGAGGCCGAAGTGCTGGTGGGTCATTCGATCCGCACCGTGGACGATATGTGCCGGGCGGCGGAGACCCTGCGGCGCGCGGGTGCGCGGGCGGTGCTGCTGAAGGGCGGGCATCTGGACGGCGACATCCTGACCGATGTGCTGTGCGAATCGTCGGGGATCGCCCTGTTTTCGGACACGCGGCTGCCGACCCGGCACACGCATGGGACCGGGTGCACGCTGGCCAGCGCGATTGCCGCCGGACTGGCGCAGGGCCTGACGCTGCGCGCGGCGGTGGAACGCGCCCGGCGCTATCTGCGGGCCGCGATCGCGACCGCGCCCGGCTATGGGGCCGGTGCGGGGCCGCTGAATCATGCGGTGACGGTCGACCCCGCATGGGGTGCGCCGGACGCCTGAACGCCGGGGCGTTTTTCCATCCGCCATCGTGGGTGGCCCTGTTCGGGCGGGCGGATTCGATCGGGTATCGAATACAAATCGTGTGAACATTGGGGGGCGCCGCGCGTTACCCTGGAGTCATGCCCTGTTCATGCGGGCGCGCGGGGCTGCGTGCGCTTTTCTGGGCGGTATTGGTCGCTGTCGCGCCGGTATTCGAGGTTCGGCAGTCCGGGAAGATGGGCCGGGCGGGGTGAAAATCGCTTTGGAAGCTCGATATAACATATTCGTGATTGCGGAGGTTTGGAGGGGTGAACCCATCCTAAAAGGATTGTTTATGTGAGGTTACACACCTATAGGTAGTAATTGTAGTCATAAACAATCAATGGTTGATGAACATGCGTGTCTTGCTCGTCGAAGGGGATGGGAGTGCGGCTCGTGGTACTTCCTGCACATTGCGTTCTGTTGGCTACATGATCGACCACGCCGTGACAGGTCATGAGGGTGTGGAAATGCTCCGCCGTTACGATTACGATCTGGCATTACTTGAAATGGTTCTTCCGGATATTGACGGCTACGAAGTCCTGCGTGCGGCCAGGGCTGCGCGGCTGGATACGCCGATCGTTGCCCTGTCCAGCCTGAATGGGGCGCAGGCCAAGGTCCGGGCCTTTTCGGCCGGGGCGGACGATTACATCACCCGGCCGTACGATACGCCGGAACTGGCCGCCCGCATCCAGGCCATTGTCCGTCGTTCGAAGGGGTACAGCCAGCCGGTCCTTCAGGCCGGGCCGGTCAGGCTTTCGCTGGACAGCCGCGAGATTACGGTGAAGGGGATTCTGGTCCATCTGACCGGCAAGGAATACATGATCCTTGAGCTGCTCATGCTCCGCCGGGGGACGGTCCTGAGCAAGTTCGCGTTTCTCGATCATCTCTATGGCGGGATGGACGAGCCGGAAATGAAGATCATCGATGTCTTCATCTGCAAGCTGCGCAAGAAACTCCAGCAGGCCGGGGCGAAGAACGTGATCACGACGGTCTGGGGGCAGGGCTACATGCTGAGGGACGATTCCGATGGCGATACGCCGTTGCCCATCGCGATGATGAAGCCGCCGCGATCGTCCGATGAGCGGTCGTCGCTTTCGGTCGTCTGATTATGCGGAGAGGGTTTCGGGCTTTGTGAAACGCAAGGGCCGGCGGGAAGGCGGGCGCTGTTGCTTCTGCTTGTCGCAAAAAAAAGCAGGGTCCGAAGACCCTGCGAGTTAGCGTGATGATTCGATATGCGATGCCCCCATCGCCCTTTTCTTATGGCACGGCGTGGGGGCATCTTCCTTGATCTGGATCAAAGCCGGATGAAAAATACGAAAGGTCTGAAAGGATTTTTCAGCAGGGCGTAGTCGCGTTCGGCTGGGACGCGGTGTCGCCCTGCATCAGGGCCAGGCCTTCGGCGACCGACACGAATTCTCCCCCGCGATCGATCCGCTGGTTGCCGAAACGGGCCGCGAACAGGGCGCGCACCGCCGGGACGAAGGAGGTGCCGCCGGTCAGGAACACCCGGTCGATATCGGATTCGGCCAGGCCCGCGCGTTCCAGCGCCGTGGTGACCGCGCCGTCGAACTGTGCCAGGTCGGGGGCGATCCAGTCTTCGAACGCCGCCCGCGTGATCGTGCGTTCGATATGGATGTCCTTGTGGTGAAAGCGCAGGGTCGTGCTGTCGGCGTGAGACAGTTCGGCCTTGGCGGCGCCGACGGCGCGATAGAGGGCCTGGCCCTGCTGGTCGGCGACCAAGGTTGCCAGTGCGGCCAGCCGGTCGGGCTGGGAGGCGGTGCGCGCGACGTCGCCGATCGCGCGCAGGGTGGCCGGCGTGCGCATCAGCGACAGGCGGTGCCAGCGCGCCAGGCTGGCGTACCATTCGATCGGCACCGGCAGCGGTGCGCCGCCCATGATGCGGTAGGTGCTGTCGCGCCCCAGTTCGGGGGAGACGACATTGTCGATGATCCGGTAATCGAACTGGTCGCCCGCGATTCCCACGCCCGCATGGCCCAGCGGAACGGCGCGCCCGATGGCGGGGTCGAAGCGCAGGACCGAGAAATCGCTGGTGCCGCCGCCGAAATCGCCCACCAGGATCGTGGCCGGGGCGTCCAGTCGCCGGGCGAAGCGCCAGCCGGCGGCCTCGGGCTCCAGCGCCACCGCGATGCTGCGAAAGCCGGCCTCGGCAAAGCCGGCGCGCAGGCGCTGTTCGCCGAAGGCATCGTCCGGGGCCTCGCCGGCGAAGCGCACCGGGCGGCCGACCGTCGCGTCCACATCGGCGGGGTCGATGCCCACCGCGCGCATCAGTTCGGCCACGAAGAAGCCGACCAGGTTTTCCAGCGTCAGTCGCCGGCCCAGCAGGCGCGTTTCGCGGAACGATGTCTGCGCCAGGTAGGATTTCATGGACATGATCAGGCGGCTTTCGGCCGGGTCGTCCAGATAGGCATCGATGGCGGCGGCGCCGATGGCCTGATGGACGGCCAGGCGGCCGCGCTGCTCTTCCTGCCACAGGCACAGCAGGGTGCGGCAGGTCTCGGAATCGGCATGGCCGGGAAAGGCGAAGCGCGTGGTGCTTGTGTTGCCATCCGGGGTCGCGATGACGACGACGCTGTTTGTCGTGCCGAAATCGATGCCGACACGGGGGCGGGGCGTGGGGGCAGAGGACATCATCGCGGGTGCATAAGTGCTGCGGATCGCGATGTCCATCCGTCCTGCTTCGTTACCCGGCGCGGCGGAAGGTCAGGTTGAGGCGGGCGCGGCCGGTCAGGGGGTGGCTGCCTTCGGGCAGCGGGTTGATGCCGTGATGGACCAGCCGGGCGGGACCACCCCATACCACGACGTCGCCATGTTCCAGCGGCACCCGCCGCACCGGGTCGGCGCGGGCGGGACCGCCCCAGAGGAAGACGGCCGGCAGGCCCAGCGAGACGGAGACGATCGGCTGGTCGAAATCGCGTTCGTTGCGGTCCTGGTGCAGGGTCAGTCTCGTGCCGGGTTCGTAGCGGTTGATCAGGCAGGCGTCGGGCGTGAAGCCGGGATATCCGGCCTCGGCGGCGGTGTGTGCCGCCAGGGCGGAGAAGGCGTCGGGCATCGCGGGCCATGGCGCGCCGGTGAGCGGGTCGCGCGTGGTGTAGCGATAGCCCCTGCTGTCGGAGATCCAGCCCAGGGCGCCGCAATTGGTCATGGCGACCGACATCGTCCGGCCGCCGGCGGTGGACATGTGGCGGAACGGTGCCGCGTCGGCGATGGCCGCGACCAGGGCGAGCAGATCGGGGGCCTGGGTGCGGGCGCGCCCGGCCAGCAGCAGGGCGCCCGGCCCCAGCACGCGGTCCCGCGCGTCCGATTCCAGGTCCAGGCCGGGGAGGGGATCGGTTGGCGGGGGACGGGGTGGCGGCATGTCCGGGGGGCCCGGTTTCAGGGGCGGTCGGGGGGTGTGCGGTCGCCGCTGCCCAGCTCGCATTGCAGCAGCACGACATCGAGCCAGCGGCCGAACTTGTAGCCGACCGATTGCAGCGTGCCGACCGTGCGGAAGCCGTGGCGTTCGTGCAGGCGGATGGAGGGCATGTTCGCGCTGTCGCCGACCAGGGCCATCATCTGCCGGAAGCCGCGTCCCACGCAGTCGGCCATCAGCGCGCCGAGCAGCATCGATCCGACGCCGCGTCCGGTGGACTCCTGGGCCAGGTAGATGGAATCCTCCACCGTGTCGCGATAGGCGATCCGGGGGTGGTAGGGGCCGGCATAGGCGTAGCCGATCACCGCTCCATCCTGTTCGGCCACCAGATAGGGAAAGTGTTTCGCCCGCAGCGCCTCCATGCGCCGGGCCATCTCGTCGACGGATGGGGCCTCGATTTCGAACGATGCGCAGCCGTGCAGCACATGGTGGGCGTAGATGGCCGTGATGGCGGGCAGGTCGGCATTGTGCGCGGTGCGGGTGGTGACGGCGGGAGAGGGGGGAGGCATGCTGGCTGGTCCGGGTTGGGTCGGCGGTGAAGACTAAGGACGAAATCTGCGACAGCGTGGTTCCGATGTCGATGATGACGTGATCGGTCTCTGTGTGGCCAGGGATGCGATCGCCGCCCTTCCCGGCCGTGGGTGGCCGGGAAGGGGACAGGGATCGCGCGGTCAGTGAGGCGTGGCGGATGCCTTGAGGGTCGTGGCCAGGAAGGCCTCGCGCGCTTCATCGACATGGGCGCGCAGGATCGGGTCGGTCAGCATATGGGTGCCGGGCAGCAGCAACAGATTGTAGGGGCGGCCGGCGGTGATGAAGGCCTGGGTCATCTTCATCGTGTTTTCGAAATAGACATTGTCGTCGGTCAGGCCGTGCATGATCAGCAGCGGCCGGGACAAGGATGCGGCGTAGGTCAGCACGTTGCTGACGCGGTAGCCGTCGGGGTCGTCCTGCGGCGTGCCCAGGTAGCGCTCGGTATAGGCCGTATCGTAATCGGCGAAATCGGCCGGCGGGGCGCCCGCGACGCCAGCCTTGAAGATATCGGGCCGGCGGATGGTGGCCATTGCGGTGAAATAGCCGCCGAAGGACCAGCCATGGATGCCGACATGGTCGAGATCCAGTTCAGGATAGCGTTTGCCCAGGGCGATGAGGCCGTCGACCTGGTCCTGGAGCGGCAGGTCGATCAGGTTGTTTTTGGTCGCCCGTTCCCAGTCATGGTCGCGACCCGGTGTGCCGCGCCCGTCCAGGCTGACGACGATGAAGCCGTGATCGGCCATGCACTGGCTTTCCAGATCCAGGCGCGGTGCGTCCAGGACCTCCTTGTAGCCGGGGCCGGCATAGACCGACAGCACCACCGGGTAGTGTTGCCCCGGTTTGAAGGTGGCCGGGCGGATGATCATGGCGTCCATGTCGCGTGTGCCGGCGCGGGTATATTCGACATGCGGCGTCAGCGTGGGCGTTTCCGCGACCGAGGGCAGCGTGGCCAGCACGTGGCCGTCCGCGTCGCGCAGGGTGGTGACGGCGCTGCCGTCGGCCCCCGACAGGCTGTCGATGAAGCGCGTATGGCCGCCATCGGCGAAGGTCGCGGCATGCAGGCCCGCTTCCGGGGTCAGCAGGACCGGCGTGCCGCCTTGCAGGGACAGGCGGTAGATCGCGGTACGGATCCGGTCGGGGTTGGCGGTGATCGTCACCGTGCCGGCCTCGGCGTCGACATCGTCCAGCGAGACGAAAGGCAGGCCGGCGGGGGTGATCGCGTGGTCCAGCGTGCCGTCGGCGTGGCGCAGTTCCAGTTGCCAGTGGCCGTTGCGCTCGGCAGCCCACAGGAAGCCGCTGCCGTCGGGCAGCCAGCGCGGCAGGGAGCGGCCGCGCCCGTCGCCGGAGGGGCTGATATTGATCCAGGCGGGATCGCGTTCGGTCAGCAGGGTCGTGGTCCGGCCGGTGGCGGGGTCGACGCGCAGGACCCGTTCCTCGGTCTGGGCGCGGTTCAGCACCACCAGCGTCAGGGGGCCGCGCCCCTTGGGCCAGACGGCGCGTGCCAGATAGGGGAAACCGGTGCTGTCCCACTGGACCCAGCGGGTCGGCCCGCCATTGCGGGCCACCAGCCCCAGCCGGATGCGCGCGTTTGCCGTGCCGGCGCGCGGGTAGCGGAATTCGACCGGCTGCGTGGCCGGGTGCTGGGGGTCGGTGATGTAGTGTTTCTCGACGCCGGAGGAATCGGCTTCCTCGTACAGGATCGTCTGCCCGTCGGGGGACCACCACAGCCCGTCCGGGCGGGCCAGTTCCTCGGCGGCGGCGAATTCCGCCAGGCCGTGGGTCAGCGTATCGGTGCCGCCATGGGTGAGGCGCACGGTCTGGCCGTTGGCCAATGTCACGACATGGACGTCGTTATCGCGCACCACAGCGACATGGGTGCCGTCGGGCGACAGGCGGGGGGCGATCCAGCCGCGTCCGGGCACGTCGGAGACCTTGCCGGTGCCGATGTCGATTCGCATCAGCCGGTCAGCCTGGCTGACCAGCGCGGTCTGCCCGTCATCCGACTGGGTGAAATCCGTGATGCCGGTCAGCGACATGCGGGCCCGTTCGCGGCGGGCCTTTTCCTCGACCGACAGGGTTTCGGTGCCGGTGGGGCGGGCGAGTTCGGTTGCGGTGCCGGTCGCCGGGTCGAGACGCCAGAGATGCAGCGTGGTGTCGCGCGGGCCGCTGCGCAGGAACAGCACGGTGCGCCCGTCGGGTGTCGGCTGGGCGTGGCGCGGCAAGCCCAGCGTGAAATTCCGTGTGGCGGCCAGGTCGGCATAGCATTGGCCGCCTGCGGCCGGGGCGGCATGGGCTGCCGCCGCGAGCAGCAATCCGGGCAGGGACAGGGCCATGCGCCGTATCAGGCGGGATCGGCGGCAGGGGAGGCGTGGAAACATGTGGACGTCCATCTGTCATTTCGAGGGCGTACGATGAATCGCCGGAGCGCCGGGTGCAAGTCGGAGGCGCCCCCTCTCGCGCGGCCGGCATCGTTTCGGTATGACACGAGGTGCCCGCCGCCTGTCCGGGCAGGGAAGCCTGAAGCATGTCCAACGCCGCGCGGTTTCTGCCGCTGATCGTTACCGTCGCCATCCTGTCCTGGGCGAGCGCCTATCCCGTCGTGCGGATTGCGTTGCGTGACCTGCCGCCGGTGCCGCTGGCCGCCGCGCGCTATGCCGTCGCGGCGATGCTGGCGGGGGGCTGGCTGGCCTGGGCGCGGCCGCCCGCGCCGGCGCGGGGCGACTGGCCGCGCATTCTGGCCTGTGGGGGGATCGGGATCGCGCTGTACAATATCCTGTTCAATACCGGCGAAGTGACCGTTTCGGCCGGTGCCGCCAGCCTGCTGATCAGCGCCATGCCGCTGATTGCCGCCCTGATCGCGGTCGCGGTGATGGGCGAGCGGCTGTCGCGCTGGGGATGGGCCGGGTCGCTGTGCAGTTTCGCGGGCGTGGTGCTGATTGCCCAGGGGCAGGTGGGCGGTGTTGCCTTGGGGTCGGGCGCGACGCTGGTCTTCGCGGCGGCGGTTTGCGGGGCGCTTTATACCACGTTGCAGAAGAAGCTGGTGCTGCGATACGGGGCGTTGTCGAGCATCTGCTACATCCTGATCGCGGGGGCGCTCTGGCTGAGTCCCTGGTTGCCGCAGGCGCTGATGGGGCTGAGGGGAGCGCCTGTGCGCTGCTGGGCATCCGTGCTGGAACTGGGGATCTTCCCCGCCGCCATCGGCTACGCGGCCTGGGCGTTCGTCATCGGTCATATGGGCGCGGCGCGCGGGGCGGGGTTGCTGTATCTGCTGCCGCCGGCGACGCTGGTGCTGGCCTTTGTGCTGACCGGCGAAATTCCCAGCGCGCGGACGCTGGTGGGCGGCGCGATAGTCATGGCGGGGGTCGTGGTGACCAATACCTATGGTCATCCTGGCCGGCAGGGGCGCCGGACGGCGGCGACAGGGAAAAGCGCCGTGACGGCCAAAGAATAAAGAAGGTTTCCGCGCGGGGCCGTGGGCCGCGCTTTTTTCGAAGTCGTTCGGTGGCATTTGCCGGCGGGACCGTCTATCAGTCGGGCAGGGCGGAAGGAAGCGCCGTTTCTACGAACCGAGCAGGTCGAAAGTCGGACGAACATGAGATTTTGCGTGGCCGGCGCCGGACTGAGCGGTGCTGTTATTGCCCGGACGCTTGCCCAGTGTGGTCATGATGTCATCGTGGTGGATGAACGGTCGCATGTAGGTGGCAACTGCCACACCGAACGAGACCCCGAGACGGGAGTCATGGTTCATCGCTACGGCCCGCATATCTTTCATACAGCGGATGAACGTGTCTGGCAGTATGTGCAGCGTTTCGGCACGTTCCGCCCCTATACGAACCGTGTGAAGGCTGTCGCCGGGGGGCGTGTCCATGTGCTCCCCGTCAATCTTCTGACGATCAATCAGTTTTTCGGAAAGACGATGGACCCCGGGGAGGCCCGGGCTTTTGTCGCGGCGAAGGCCGATCGATCCATCGTGGAGCCGCGTTCCTTCGAGGAACAGGCGCTGAAGATGGTCGGGTCGGAACTCTATCAGGCATTTTTCCGGGGCTATACCCGCAAGCAATGGGGGATCGACCCGACCGAGCTGCCAGCCTCCATCCTCAAGCGGCTTCCGTTGCGTTTCGATTATGATGACAATTACTTCAACCATCCCTATCAGGGGATTCCGGAAGATGGATATACGTCCGTCATCCAAAATATATTGAATGTCGATGGGATCGAAGTCAGGAACAATTGCAGCTTCGAATTCTTGTCCGAGACATTCGATCATGTTTTCTACACGGGGCCGATCGATCGTTATTTCGGATTCAGGATCGGCCGCCTGGCATACAGGACGCTTGATTTCGAAAGGATTGTTGCGGACGGTGATTTTCAGGGGACGGCCGTCATGAACTATTGTGATGAGGACGTTCCTTATACGCGGATCACGGAGCATAAATATTTTGCACCGTGGGAAAAGGACAATTTCTCCAAAACCGTTTGCTTTCGTGAGTATAGCCGGTCTGCCGGGGAAAACGATATTCCCTATTATCCAGTCAGGCTTGTCAATGACAGGATTTTGCTTGATAATTATATCAGTATGGCGCGGAAGGAAAAAAACGTTTCTTTTCTTGGACGGCTTGGGACCTATCGGTACCTCGATATGGATGTCACCATCAAGGAAGCGTTGCACGCGAGTGATGTGATCGAGCGGGCTTTCCAGTCGTCCAGTTTTTCTCTTCCCGTTTTCTTCGTTGATCCGAACTGAAGACCCGATGCCGGGGACGTGGAATGGAAGATGCTCCGCCGTAATCGTATATCGCCTCAGGGATAGGACCGGAAATGAATAAATTCTTTATCAGCCTGGAAAGAACGCCGGAGCGGACCGAGCGTTTTCGCACGGTCAACGCGCATGTTCCGGGACTGGTGCATGCTCCGGGAATCGACGGATCGGTATTGGATATCGATGGCATGAAGCAGCAGGGTTTTCTGCGGGAGGATTGCCAGTTCACGCGTGGCGCCATCGGCTCCGGACTGACGCATGCCGCCCTGTGGGGCACTGTCGCCAAGAGCGGTGTGGCAGCCCATATTTTTGAGGATGATGCCTTTCTGTGCCGGAATTTCGAAGAGGAAAGCCGCCGGGTCATTGCCAGTCTGCCGGAGGACTGGGATATTATCCTGTGGGGCAATAATTCGGATACGGTGCTGCAGTTCGACCTTCTGCCCGGCATTACGCAATGCGTTGCCACATTTTCGCAGGACAGCGTCCGGGCCGGGATCCAGACGTTCCGTGACATGGATGTGACTTCCCTGCCTTTCCGGCTGGATCATACGTTCGGTATTTGTGGCTATGCGATTTCGCCCTCGGGGGCCGACAAGATGATCCGAAGCTGCCTGCCCATGGAAACAACGGATCTCGGCTATGCCTCCCTGGGTGGACGCGTGCTGACGACGACTTCGATCGACCATCTGATGAACATGCATTATCATGAGATGAAGGCCTATACGTGTTTTCCTCCGCTGTGTCTGACGGATAACCTGACGGCGCAGAGTTTGAATCTGGACTGAAATGGGTCTGAATATCATTGCATGAAAGACCGTCATATTTACTGACGTCGGGCAGGGGAGGTGGGCGTACGCGATGCGGCCATCTCCGGGCCAGATTCAGTCGATTGGTCGATCGAGCAGAGCTCTCGGGAGCCTGTCTGGAAACGGGTAATGGTTGCCCTTGAGCGCATTTCCAGGCGGGTTCATCAATTCGGGGGCCGTCGAATTCGGCCCACGACAATAGATTCGGCCGATTATTTCCTTAACATAAAAAATATGCATATAATATCGTAAAATTCGCAAGTGAGGTAAATTATGACTGAGAAAAGCATTATTGATACCTTTGATGTTTTTGATACCCTTATTGGCAGACGCTGTGTCATGCCTCTTGAAATCTTTTCGCTCGTGGAAAAGAAGACTGGCGTAGCAGGTTTTGCGAAGGCCAGAAGAGCAGCCGAACTGAATCTGATCGGGCGGCCGTACACATTTGACGATATTTACGATGAACTAGCGCGGATTTTTGATCCGGCCAAAGAAAATCTTCAGTTGTTAAAGACTGCTGAAGTGGAAGAAGAACTGGAAAACGTTATTCCAATAAGTGAAAATATTCAAAAAGTAAATAATGGTGATGTTCTGATTTCAGATATGTATCTATCCGAGGGTATGATTCGGAGTTTACTTACAAAAGCTGGGTTGGAGAAAGAAGTAAGCCTGATTGTGACAAACTACGGGAAGCATGATGGTTACATATGGAAAGAAATACTCTCCAATTTTTCTATAAGAAAACATCTTGGCGACAATGTTCATGCGGACGGGCTTCGGGCTGCCGAGGCGGGTATTCCGTTCGAAATTACCACGAGTTCGCAGATCAACGCATTTGAAAAAGTTTTCTTCGATATAGGCTTCAGGTCTCTGGGAGAATTGTGCCGTGAGGCACGTTTGGCCACCTGGAATAATATGGCGCATGAGCGCGATTTGCAGACTACGCAAATTCATATGAATTTCCCCATATTGTTTTTTTCAAGCATAATACTTTGCAGGCTATGTCGTCAGCTTGGAAAAACACGTATTCTTTTTTCAAGTCGTGATTGCTGGGCGTGGAAGATTGTTTTTGAATCCATGTTTCCAAATGAATTTGAGTGTATTTATTACTACACAAGCAGATATGCAAAAATATCCAATAGCGATTCTTATCAAAAATATTCCAGCCGCTTGATAACGGACCAATCCATGGTTGTTGATTTGTGTGGAAGCGGCTGGTCCTTGGAAAAGATATCGGATAATATTCAGGCTGATAAAATAGATATATTGTATATGCACAAAATGCCAAAAGATAGAAAATACATGGAAGGGAAAAATTCTGATAAATGCAAATTTTATTGCATAATTGAAAATGAAAACGAAAAATATAGAAACCACCTTCTGGAGATTGCGAATTATATTGATCATGGGATGTTGAAAGATATAAAATTTGTCAACGACATTCCGTGTCCGATCTTTTTTTCTGATACAAGGTCTGAAAATGAGATGCTCTATATAGATATACAAAAGAAAGCATTAAATGAATGCATTTCAAGGATAGGAAATTATGATTTCAGTGACGTCGTGCGACACGATAATAGTATTTATGTTCAAATAATACAGATTCTGTATAGGACATTATCAAATAATGTCTCTGTTCATAACCTTTATGCTCAGAACTTCTTTGCTGAAAATGCGGCAGTAGAAACGATTTTGAAGAAAACAACCGAATCGGTAGCGATGAATTATTCGGTATCGTAGTGACTGGCGAGGGAGCAGGAGGTCATTGATCTGTGCGAAGACGTCAGCACCCGAGTGTGGAATTGATGTCTCAGGCTTCGCTGTGATGCCGAGGAGGGAGAGGCATCATGGTTCGATGCGGGAATCTTGTGGTTTCTGATGTTATGGGACCGATACTGTCGGGCGACGTTGTCCACAACATTGGGGGCGACGTTCCTGAACCCTGTGCTGAGCAAAAAAGGGATTAACGTTCGTCTGTAGCGCCTGAAGGAGGGTCGATCCGACTGTCGTTCGTTACGGTTAGAAGGCATGCCCGGTCGCCATTTTTACGGAACGACTTCTGCTACTATGAACGCTGAACGAATTGATGTGCATATTTCATGCTTCGCTCCAAGAGGTCGGGAGCGAGTCCGTTCAGCGCCACTATCGCGTGCCAGAGGTGCATTCTCAGAGCCTGTTTGGAAATGCGCGCTGGCGGCGGTCCAATGTGTTTTCTGCGCTCCGGTGCTCAAAAACACATGCCGGGCGCGATCCTGGCTGGCCGCTCCCACTCGCCAGCGTGCATTTCCAAACAGGCTCCCAAACATGTTTGTATTTTCGGGTCTTTACGTCTGGTTTAAAAAAAAATACGTTAAAATAATAAGTATGAAGGAATATTTTCGTGGAAGAAATAGGTGTTGCGCACCCTCTGATAGACATTGAGTGGATTCGACTTGCTTCCAAAAATCCATCTCTGACAATACCGGAATGTCTCGCTCTTCAAGATACGGTGGGACCTAATATTTTATTTGACGTAGACTTTTATAGAAGAACATATGGGCATGAAATACCGCAAGGTATGACATGTTTGCAGCATTTTTGTCAGCAAGACGCGAGTTGCCTGAGAGATCCTAACCCATTACTTATGACGCGGCACTGGTTTGAAATATTTTCCTGGAAATTTCCGCATCCAAATGAATGGCAATTCGCTTTTTTTCGTGAAATGGGCCAGGACGCTATCATTTCTCGAATCGAGATGCAAAGAGACCTTAATAATGATATCGTTCTAAGTGATGATATCATTGGTGTGCCTCCGGCGCCGGGGCAAGATATCTGCCTTTTTGTTCATTACGATCGTCATGACGAAATTCAGCCTTATGTTGTCGATTATATCGAAGCGCTGAAGAATGCGGGCGTCGCTGTTTTCTTGTTATCGAATACAAAGAAATTCAAGCAGTCTGAAATAGACAAGGTAAAAAATAGCGTCTGGAGAATCATCTGTGCTGACAATGCCGCGTATGACTGGGGTTTGCACCGGCAGGGCGTTCGGAGACTGATGAAAGAATACCCGCGAAATCCTATCTTGTTGGCAAATGATAGTGTGACCTATCTGGGTCACGGTTTGCCCGGTATAATGAATATCTGCCGTCAAAATCCGAATTTGATGCTCGGTGCAATTGCTGCATATCAACATGCAGCGCATTTACAGTCGTTTTTTATATATTGCAGCAGTGAGATAGTAACATCAGATGCCTGGATGGGGTTCTGGGAAAATTTCAAGTATCATCATAATAAATGGTTTGTTGTCAACGGGAACGAGTTCGGATTTTCTCGCTGGATGATCGACCATAATGTTCCCACGGGAGGATTGTGGGATTATTTCAATTTGCTATCGTCAACAAAAAGAAACAGATCGAATGAGAATAGAGAGAAAGTCCTGGCGAAGGACCATCTGGTCAATCCGACCATGGAGTTGTGGGACGTTCTGATCGATCAGGGATTCCCGTTTATCAAGAATCTGATTCTCAACGAGAAAGTTGCCTGCGGGAATCGTGATCATTTATGTAACATAATCAGCAGACTTGCCAAGAATAATCCGCGGGAATTGAAAACGCTTCTGTAAAGAAGATGCTCCTGCCATGACAGGTTTCCTGGAAAATCCTGGACGAACGGCAACCCATGGTGGATGGCGTGGGGGCGGCCAGGTAGTTATTCGGAAAACACGCCGACGGCGATCCGGCGCGTGTTCCGGGTCGCTACTGGACCATCCATCGGTCTTGTTGATGGCCGCATCGAGATGCTGGTTATGTGATTCGGGAACGCGGCTTCTGCGAGGTCGGATTTGGCGTGACCTCGATTGTTATGGAAGTGGCGGCCGACATTCGGCAGATTTGCGGCGTTGAGAACATGGCCGAGGAAAGGCATCGGACGACGCGTTTGCCTTGTTCATTTTTCTATCGAACTGGACTCCCATAGGCCAATCTGGCGCTCTGGGCGGGATCGTTGTCATGCATGGCGGAATGGGCGGCCATGAGACGGGTGTCATGTGCTGCCGAAGGCGGGCGTGTCGATCCTGGGTTGGGCCAGCGATTTGGAATGGCATGCGGCATGCTGCCGGCCAGCAAGGTGAACGGCCGGTTCAGGCACGCCGGGCCGGCGCGTTCGGTCTTTCCGGCTATAAAGCCCGGAAAAGCGAACCGCATCTGGGCAGGCTGTGCCTGGTCCGGTCAGTTACAAAAGGATCGCCTTCCGCATCATGTTGCAGAAGGCGCCCCTGGTCGTGACGGAGGGTCAGATTTCTTCCTCCTCCTCTTCCTCGCCATCGTCCTCGAAGACGGGTTCGACCGTTATCGTGTCGTTGTTGCCGGCGCGGAGGGCTTCGGCGTCCTGTTCGGCTTCGGCTTCGGTCTTGTAGAGCTTGCCGTCGTCCGGATCGTCGTTCCAGCCCGCTTCCGGGTCCCAGAACAGGATCTCGTCATCTTCGACTTCCTTGATCACGAGGTAGCCGATGATCGGTTCGTTTACGTCTTCCATGATGTCCTCTTCCCCTGATGGACGTTCGACGTATGGACGATAGCGGAGAAAAGGGAAGGGCAAAAATGGCCGGGGACGCTATCTGCCTGCCTGCTGCTATGCAGCCGGATGGAAAGGCCCTAAAGACCGGATCATGAATGGATCGCGTGACATGGCGAGAGCTTGGCGGGCCGCATGGCCGCTGGTTCTGCTCGCCCTCGTCGCACGGCTGACCCTCGGCGGGCTGGCCAGTCCGCAGGCCGTCCTTGCCGATCCGCTGGCCCAGCTGGCGAGCCTGTCCCTGATCTGCGACAGCGATCATCCGCTGGTGCCCGACCCCGCTGCGCCGCATCACGCGGGCGATCAGGGCGATGGGTCGCTGCTGCTGGCGGAGGCGCATGATACGCCTGCCCTGTCGGTGGGTGGCGCGGCCGGGTTCCTGGCCCTGCGATCCGTCGTGGTGGGGATGGCCTGGGTCTTTCCGCCTGTTCGCGGGCCGCCGCTCCAGTCCCTCTCCAGCCTTTATCCGCAGGGGCCGCCGGCCCTGACCTGAATCCGTTCTCGTGATCTCCGCGCCTCGGCGTGGCGGTTCATCGTACCGTTCTTTCAGGTCCAGCAGACATGTCCATCAGACGATTTCACGCCCCCTGGCGGGGGGTGGCGGCCGGCGTGCTGATATTGGCCGCCGCGCAGGGGGCCGTGGCCCAGCCCGTGGCGCCTTATTCGCCGCAACAGAAGAAGCGGGTGCCCGCTTCCGCATTGTCTTCCTCTGCTCATTCTTCGGGGACTGCCGTGCCTGGTGCGCCAGACGGGCCGCAATCCGAACGGATTACCGTGACGGGCATGGCCCGTGGTCCGGCGACGGTCCGGCCGGCGGGGCAGACGACCTATAGTGCCGAGCGGAGCAGTTTCGGCAATCAGGTCGGGCAGAGTGTGGCCGATATGGTCGTGACCATTCCCGGGGTCAGTTTCGTCGCGGGGAACGGGCCGCGCGATGTCGTGGTTTCGGTGCGGGGGTCGGGGGATCGGCAGTCTTACGGGCTGAAGAACATCCAGGTCCTGGAGGATGGGTTTCCGGTCACGCAGCCGGATGGCACCGCGCGGTCGGACCTGATCGATCCGCATGCCTATGAGGGGGTGGATGTCTTTCAGGGGCCGGCATCCACCGTGTACGGCAATTACGCGATCAATGGGGCGATCAATTTCCGCACCCGCAGCGGCGCCGATATCCATGGGCTGGAGCTGGGGTCGGATTTCGGCAGTTTCGGCATGTTCAACAATTACGTCACGCTGGGGGTCGGCGGGCGGTCCTACGATCTGACGATCTTCGGTAGCGACGTGCGCGGGAACGGCTTTACCGCCAACAGCAGCTATGCGACCTCGACCGAGAATGTGCGGCTGCGGGTCAACCTGACGGATCGGGATCGGCTGATCCTGAAATTCGTCAACAACGTCACCGACGCGTTTCTGCCGCTGCGGCTGTCTCTGGCGCAATATCGCCTCAACCCGTACCAGCAGGGCTGTGCCGACGCCGCCAGTGCGGCGGCGGGGTGTGCCACGGTCAATCTGCTGGTCAATGGCCGTTATGGGGCGACCGCCGCCCTGACCCCGCAGCAGGCGGGGCTGGGCCGGTTCGACCGGCGGAGCATCGTCGGGCTGCGCTGGGAGCATGATTTCGACAGCCGGACCACCTGGCGGAACCAGTTTACCTACGACCAGCGCCATATCGACCAGCCGACCTCGGTTGCCAGCTATGTGGGACCGTACAATTCCTACAATGCCAGCAGCGACGTGACGAACCGTGCGCGGCTGGGGGCGACCAGCCTGACCAGTTTCGGGGGCGTCAGTTTCGATTATCTGGATTTCGGGTCGCAGACCTACAATGTCACACCGGCCGGGGGAGCGACGCGGGGGGGGCTGAACGGGACCTCATATGGCCATCAGTGGAATCTCGGCGCCCGGTTTCAGGAGGATTGGCAGTTCGCGCCGCAATGGCATGCGGTGGTCGGGCTGGGGGGGACCTATTCCGACCTGGGGGCGGTCCAGAACCTGTATCGTTACAGTGCCGCCGGCGAGAGCATGACCGCGATCACGGCCAATCGGTTCTTCTTCAACCTCGCGCCCGAGGCGGCGCTGATCTATGCGCCGGATCGGGACTGGACGCTGCATGCGCGGGTCGGGACTGCCTATGCCACGCCGACGACCTCGAACCTGTTCGTGACGCCGCAGGGGAATTACGGCAACAACACGCACCTGAAGAGCGAGACCAGCCTGGGGATCGATCTGGGGGCGGACTGGCATCCGTTCACCGGGCTCGATCTTGAGGCGACGGGGTTCTACGAATTCTATCGCAACGAGCTGGTCAGCCAGTCGGCAGGGGTCAACACGATCAGTTCCTTCACCTTCAATGCTCCGGCGTCGCAGCATCGGGGCGTCGAGCTGGGGGCGGACTGGACGCCGCTGCGTCATGCCCTGCCGGGGGGGCGGATCAGGCTGAGCTATACCTACGATAACCAGGTCTACACCGATTATACCGAGGTACTCTCCGGCAATGGGCTGTCGCGGTCGTTCGACCGCGGGGGCAAGTCCATTCCCGGCGTGGTGCCAAATTTTCTGAATGCCCGTTTTCTCTATGACCAGCCGGACGGGCCGCTGGAGGGGCTGGGCGGATATGCCGAGGTGACCTGGCGGAGCGATTACTGGCTGGACAATGCCAACCGGCTGCGTGCGCCGGGTTATGCGCTGGTCAATCTGGAGCTGCATTACGATCCGCCGAAGCGCTTTGGCTGGGTGCAGCGGCTGCATAGCTATATCGAAGTCCAGAATCTGGCCAACCAGACCTATGTGGCCGGTGCGACGAACATTGCCGACGTGTTGCAGGCCGATGGAAGCCAGGCGGGGGCGGCGCTGCTCGCGACGCGGACCGGGTCGATCTATGCCGGCTCGCCGCGCGCCGTCTTCGGCGGCGTGCGGGTGCGGTTTTGAAGGGGGACGGGACCATGCGTGAGGGGAGGTCCGTCTTCTGGCCGGAATATCGGACGGTCTGGCGCTGGCATATGCTGGCGGGGCTGTTCTGCCTGCCCTTCGTCGCCTTGCTGGCGATTACGGGTGCGATCTATCTGTTCAAGCCCCAGGTCGATGACCTGATCGACTGGCGCTATGACCATCTGGCGGTGGCGGGAGCGCCGGGCGTGGCCTCGGCGGAGGTGCGCGCGGCGCTGGGGGCGGTGCCGGGCAGCCGGTTCATGGCCTATGAACTGCCGCGCCCGGGGCATGGCGCGGCCCGGGTGATCGTCCTGCGGGGCGGCGAGGCGATCCGGGTCTATATCGATCCTTCGTCGCTGGCCGTTCTCGGGCAGGTGGCGGAGGAGGCGCGGTTCGAGCGCCTGGTCTTCAGGCTGCATGGGCAGTTGCTGCTGGGCAATGTCGGGTCGGTCATCATGGAGATGGTCGCGTCCTGGACGATCGTGCTGATCGTCACCGGGCTGTATCTGTGGTGGCCGCGCGGGCGGACCGGCTTGGCCGGGATTGTCTATCCGCGGCTTGGCCTGTCCGGGCGGGCGCGGTGGCGGGACCTGCATGCGGTGACGGGATTGTGGCTGTCGCTGGTGCTGGCGCTGTTCCTGGTTTCCGGTCTGCCATGGTCGTTCGTCTGGGGGCATGCGCTGCAATCGGTCGAGCAGCGGGTGGGGCGCCTGATGGCGGTGCAGGATTGGGAAATCGGCGCCGTTCCGGTTCGGGATACGATTGCGGGGCATCCGGTTGCGCCCCATGCCGGCATGGGTTCCATGGCCGACATGCCGGGGATGGATATGGGGGGTGGGGAAGCCGCCGAGCCGGATGCGCTCGCGGGGGTGGATGCCGTGGTGGCGACGGGTGTGCGGCTGGGGCTGCCGGCGCCGGTTCTTGTGACGCCGCCTGCGGCGGTGGGGGCGCCGTGGCAGGTTCGGTCGGACACGCAGGATCGGCCGAAGCGGGCCAGTGTGCGGGTCGGGGCAGACGGGACGGTGCTGTCCCGGCAGGATTTTGCCGGCAAGGGGTTGGTCGACCGCGCCGTGGGCTATGGCGTGGCCGCGCATGAGGGGCAGTTGTTCGGCTGGCCGAACCAGTTGCTCAACCTGCTGGTGGCCGGCGGGCTGGCGACCATGAGCATCGCGGCGACCATCCTGTGGTCGCGGCGGCGCCCGCCGGGTGGCTGGGGTGTGCCGGCCGCGCTGCCCGGGCGGCGGGTGGGCGTCGGGGCGGTTGTGGCGATGGTGGTGCTTGGGGTGCTGCTGCCGGAACTGGGTGGGTCGCTGTTGCTGCTGGCTGTGGCGGCTTGGGCGATGGGACGCCGCGTTCGGCCCGAAGGTTCGGAGAGCATTTGAAAAATCTGTTGGTCGGTAAGGAGTCTCGCAGAACGTAGCCGGAAATGTGGGCTGGTGAGCGAGAGCGGCCCGAGGGGCTGCGCCCGTCGTGTGTCCGCGAGCACCGGAGCGGAGCGGCCTTATCGGCCGTGAGCATCGGAGCATAGGAAACGCGCGTCGGATCGCCACCAGCCCGCATTTCCGGCCACGTTCTCAGGTGGGGAGGAGGGTGCGTAGCCGCTCGGCAATGGCCTGGGGGCTGGAATCGACGGGCAGCATGGCCGCCAGATGGTTGTCGCCGTCCATCAGGTACAGCACGGAACTGTGGTCCATCAGATAATCGCCGTCAGGCGGACTGGAGGTGGGGGCGTGCCGGCGGGCCATGACGTGGAAGGCGTGGAGCACCGGCTGGATCTGGGCGGGGGTGCCGGTCAGCCCCACGATGCGGGGTGAGAAGCGGGCGACGTAATCGTGGACGACCGGCGGGGTGTCGCGTGCCGGGTCGACGGTGACGAAGATCGGCACGACGGTGGCCGCGCGGGGGCCGACCTGGTCGAGCGCCGCAGTGACGGTTGCCAGCGTCAGCGGGCAGACATCGATGCAATGGGTGTAGCCGAAATAGAACAGGGTGTAGCGCCCGTGGAAATCGGCCTGGGTGACGGGGCGGCCCCGGTCGTTGGTCAGGGTGTACGGTCCCCCCACGGTGGCATGCGGGCGGTCGAGAACGAGCGTGCGCAATCCGGCGGCGGCCAGCAGCAGGCCGAACGCGGCCAGGGTGAACAGCGCCGGGCGTGTCCAGTGCCTGCCCCGTGGCGGGGGGGCGGTGCGGCGGCGGGGTGGGGGCGTGGTCTTTTTCGGCATGCCTCTGGCCGCTGGTGGCGATGAAGCGTCGCACCCTACGGATTTTTGCGGCGGATCGCGACCCCCATGACGATTGCCGGGGACGGATGGCGGGGCGGTGACCCTTTGTGACAATTCAGCGCCTTAACGAAAAGTCATGCTTCGCTAGGTTTTCGGCACGATCCCGTTGGCAATGCAGAGAGGTCCGGCCGTGCGTGCATCCGCCCTGAGAATGGTCCTGGTCATGGCGGTCGCGCTGCCGGTGCTGGCTGCCTGCGCCGACCAGGGCCGCCCGCTGGATGAGGACGGCCAGCCCTATACGGATGATGACAGCCGGTCGTCGGGACGGGGTGGGCGGGGCGGCATGGGCGGCGGGCAGGGCGTGTGGGCGGAAGCCCTGCGGACTGC
The DNA here is from genome assembly GCF_014174275.1 of Gluconacetobacter takamatsuzukensis. GTDB lineage: Bacteria > Pseudomonadota > Alphaproteobacteria > Acetobacterales > Acetobacteraceae > Gluconacetobacter > Gluconacetobacter takamatsuzukensis. The sequence goes on from NZ_JABEQK010000001.1 coordinate 472,694, forward strand.
GACGCAGGTCGGCATGGGATTCCTGCATCATTGAGCCCGAGAGCCTGACCGTAAATGCGGTCTGGCGGCGATCCGACGCGCGTTTCCTGCGCTCCGGTGCTCGGAAACACACGACGGGCGCGGCCCTGCGGACCGCTCTCGCTCACCAGTCCACATTTACGGTCAGGCTCTCAAAGGGTGATGCCCTCCTGAATTTTCAGGTCTTTTCTGGAGAGTTTGCCGATTAGGGTTTTCGGCAGGGAGTCGCGGAAGACGATTTCGCGCGGGCGCTCGATCTTGGAGATATATTGCTCCAGATGGGTTGCGAGGTCGGCCGGCGTGATCGTGGAATCGGGGCGCAGGGTGACGAATGCCTTCGGGGACTGGCCGCGATAGGGATCGGGGACGCCGATGACGAGGGCTTCGAGCACCGCCGGATGGCGGTGAAGGGCCTCCTCGATGATATGCGGATAGACGTTGTAGCCGCCGCAGATGATGATGTCCTTGAGGCGGTCGACCAGGAAGAGATAGCCGTCCTCGTCGAGATAGCCGACATCGCCGGTGCGAAAATAGCCGTCCGGCGTGAAGGCGGAAGTGTTTTCCTCGTCCTTCCAGTAGCCTGACATGACTTGCGGGCCTTTTACGCAGACTTCGCCTTTTTCCATGGCCGGCAGGCGCCGGCCGATATCGTCGAGGCTGCGGATCTGAAGGTCGGTATGGAGGACGATCTTGCCGCAGGAGCCGTCGCGGACGCCGTGGAGCGGGTTGAGGGTGAGGACCGGGGAAGTCTCGCTCAGCCCGTAGCCTTCGATGACCGGACACCTGGCCGTTTCCTCGAAGCGCTTGCGCAGGGGGACGGGGAGGGGGGCGCCGCCGGAGATGATGGCGCGCATATGGGTGAACAGGTCCGGCGAGAGTGCCGGATCGCGGAGCAGTGCGGTCTGGATCGTCGGCACGGTGGGCAGCAGCGTGATCCGGACCCGGCGCATGGTGGCGAGCGTGGAACCTGTCTCGAAGCGGGGCAGCAGCACGATCTCGCCGCCGCGTTCGATCGTGAGCAGCATGACGGCCATCAGCGCGAAGACATGGAACAGGGGCAGGATGCCCAGCGTAGTCGGTGGCGTGCGCAGGGCGTCCTGCGCCATGTCCTTGATCTGCTCGATATTGGCCAGGAGGTTGCCGTGGGTGAGCTTGGCCGCCTTGGGAATGCCCGTGGTGCCGCCGGTGAATTGCAGGACGGCGATATCGTGCATCGGGTCGATCGTGACATGCCTGGCCACCGTCTTGCTGTGGGCGAGCGTGTCGTAGGTGACGAGGCGTTTGTCGGCAGGGAAATGGTAGATTTCCCTGGATTTGAGAACCTTGAACAGGGTCGATTTGACCGGTGGCAGCGCATGGGAGAACGGGCAGACGACGATGCGCCGGACCGAACTGTTCTCTGCCGCCCGGTAGGCGGGCTCGGCAATGGCTGCGAGGTCGGAAATCACCAGGACCGAGGCGTCGACGGTCTTGAGGATCTGGTGGACCTCGTGCTGGACGTAGAGCGGGTTGAGATTGACGACGATGGCGCCGATGCGCTGCACCGCGAAGAAGAGGATGACGGAATAAGGCGTGTTGGGCAGCGAAAGGGCGACGCGGTCGCCCCTGGAGACGCCGATATCCTTCAGGCCGCCCGCGACATGCTCCACGGCCTGGAAGATCTCGCGATAGGTCAGCTTGCGCCCCATGAAATCGACGGCAAGGGCGTTGGGGTGGCGAAAGGTCGAGACGCGCAGGAGTTCGAACAGATCGTGGATCGAATCGCCTGATGCGGTGTGACGCAGGATTGTGCTCTCATTCATGACATTCATGGGGGAAGCCCTTTGATCGGGCGGGAGGGAGACCCTGGGGAGGGTCGATCCCGGCTCCCGCTGTCGTTCAGAAACGCGTTCTCACGCCGAAGGCGACGACATTGCCGTAATCGTTGTAGGAGCCGACAAGTTGTCCGGACGTCGCGGAGGCGGCATCGTTGATTCTGGGATTGGTGCCGAAGATGTGGGCGTAGGACAAAGTGAGGGTCACACGCCGGATCGGCGTGTAGTCGACGCCGGCGCCCAGCGTGAAACGATTGGTGTCGGGCGTGATGGTGTTGCGGTTTCTTATGGTCGTCGGGCTCTGGTCGTAGCTGAAGCCGCCGCGCACGAGCACGGCTTTCGATGCCCGGTATGTCGCGCCGATGCCGCCGAACCAGGTGTTGCGCCAGTTGACGGCGATTGACGTATCGGCGCCCCCCGCGTGGTCGGAAATATTGTTCAGCGAGTGCAGGAGGGACCAGTGTGTCCATTCGCCTTGCAGCATCACGGTCCAGCGTGGCGAAATGGCCCGGGTGACGCCGAACGAGACGCTGTCGGGCAGGGTAACCTGCATTGCGCCGTGGCCGCTTTGGGCGATCAGCATGCCGTTGACCAGCGGGTTGGCGGCCAGCAGCGGCGGGGGCGAGAATTTCGTGCGGGTGGAGAGATCGTAGGAGATGCGCGACTGGTAGTTGATGCCGATCTGGGTCGCATCGTCGGGCTTGTACAGGATGCCGGCATCGTACCCGAAGCCGAAGGCGTTGCCCGCCATGTCGGCCGTCGTCGGGCCGAAGGCGTTCAGTGCGCCGAGATTGAGATCGCGTGTGAAGCGGCCGGTGAGAAAGCCCATGCGGGGGCCGACGCCGATCGAGAATCGCTTGTTGAAGCGGTAGGAGGCCATGGCACCGAGTTCGTAATCGGTGATGGAACTGACCAGGCTCTGGTAGCGGCCGACCCAGTTGCTGGGGTAATTGGCGCGCTGGCCGTAGGGCGTATAGAACCCGTAGCCGATCGCCCAGTGCGGGTCGATTTTCAGGACACCGTAGCTGGCGGCGGTGGCGGCATCGGTGATGCCGCGATTGCCCTGCACGCCGGGGGTGGTGACGCCCGGGCCCAGATAGTTCTGGCCCGAAAAGCGGGCGACCGGGCCGGCGTAGAACACGTTGCCCTGCAGTTCGCTGGCATCGAGGAAGGACATGCCGGCCGGGTTCATCAGGACGGTGGACGCATCCCCTGCGCGGCTGACGGAACCGACATAGGCGCTGCCCAGCGAAATCGTATCGGTTTCACGCAGGGCGAAACCCGAGGCGACGGCCTGGTGGCCGGGGCTGAACAATGTCTGGGTGACGAGGGCGCTGCATGCCATCAGCGTGATTTTTTTTTTCATTATTGGACTGACCATCTCAGCATTCTAACCAAACATTTGATAGGTTAACCGGGCAAGCGCGTTCTCCATGTCTCTGATCCGGGAAAACTATGAGCCCGGCCTTGCGGCCTTGCAAGAAAATCACGGCAGGAATCGGAAGCGGCGCGCTTCACACTCTCTCGATTGAAAATGTCGGGACCGGGTGCGCGGAACGTGGAAAAAAGATTGGAGTTCCAACGGGTGAACGGATTGGGGCGTTTTTGACGGGGAAAGGACGGGCGGCGCGGCGCAGCGGTGGCCCGGCAGGACGTTCGGGTGCCGGCGCGCGGTGCCGCGCGGGAGGATGGGAGCGGGCCTGTCGCGCGGAGGGGAGTAGGTGCGGCTTTCTGTAGAACAATCGTTCTGTAGAATAGTCGTTCTGTAGAAAGTCGCGCCGGGCAGGGTTATCCGAGGGCGGCCGTGAGGGCGGGTACGATCTGGAACAGGTCGCCGACCAGGCCGTAATCTGCGACCTGGAAGATGGGGGCGTCTTCATCCTTGTTGATCGCCACGATCACCTTGCTGTCCTTCATGCCGGCCAGGTGCTGGATGGCGCCGGAGATGCCGCAGGCGATATAGAGATCGGGCGCCACGATCTTGCCGGTCTGGCCGACCTGGTAATCGTTGGGGACGAAGCCGGAATCGACGGCGACCCGCGAGGCGCCGATGGCGGCGCCGAGCCTGTCGGCCAGGGGTTCGAGAATCCTGAACCCTTCCGCGCTTTGCAGGCCACGCCCGCCGGAGACGATGACCCGGGCGGATTCGAGCTGGGGGCGCTCGGTGCTGGAATGTTCAGCCGACAGGAAACGGGATTTTTCCTGGTAGTCGGGCGGGGTCACGGCTTCGATGGGGGTGTTGCCGCCCTCGGCGGGTACCGGGTCGAAGCTGGACGTGCGGATGGTCAGGAGCTTTTTTGCGTCCGACGAGCGCAGGGTGACCAGCACGTTGCCGGCGAAGATGGGGCGGACGAAGGTCTCGGCGTCCTTGACCTCCATGACGTCGGGGATGAGCTGCACGTCGAGCAGGGCGGCGGCGCGGGGCAGGGTGCTCTTGCCGATGGCGGTGGCGGCGGCGAGAATGTGGTCGTAATCGGGGGCGAGGGCGACGAGCAGTGCCGCGAGCGGTTCCGCCAGCCCGTGGGCGAAGGCCTCGCCCGAGGCGGTGCGGACGCGGCGGATGCCGGGGATTTTCGCGGCACTGGCCGCCGCGGCGTCGATCGCGCCGGAGCTGCCGGTCACGAGCAGGTCGATGTCGCCCAGGCTGGCCGCAGCCGCGATGGCGGAGCGGGCGGTCTGCGGGATGGTGCCGTCTTCGGCATCGAGAAGGACGAGCGCGGTCATGATCAGATCACCTTGGCTTCGTTGCGGAGTTTTTCGACCAGTTCGGCGACGCTGGCGAGCCTGACGCCCGCCTTGCGGGTCGGGGGTTCGGCCATCGAGAGGATGGTGAGGCGGCGCGTCAGGCCGATGCCCAGATCGGTGGCCGCGATGGTTTCGAGCGGCTTCTTCTTGGCCTTCATGATGTTGGGCAGGGAGGCGTAGCGCGGTTCGTTCAGGCGCAGGTCGGCGGTGACGATGGCGGGCAGGGTGAGGGAGAGGGTTTCCGAACCGCCATCGACCTCTCGCGTGACGGCCAGGCCGTCGCCGGTTTTCTCGACACGGCTGGCGAAGGTGGCCTGTGGCCAGTCCAGCAGCCCGGCGAGCATCTGCCCGGTGGCGTTCATGTCGTCGTCGATGGCCTGCTTGCCGAGGATGACGAGATCGGGCTTTTCGCGCTCGACGAGAATTTTCAGGATCTTGGCGACTGCGAGCGGCTCCGGGCTTTCCTCGGACTGGACCAGGATGGCGCGGTCGGCGCCCATGGCGAGCGCGGTGCGCAGCGTGTCGGCCGCCTGGGGGACGCCGATGGAGGCGACCACGATTTCGGTGGCGATGCCCTTTTCGCGCAGGCGCAGGGCTTCCTCGACGGCGATTTCGTCGAACGGGTTCATCGACATCTTGACGCCGGCGGTCTCGACGCCGCCGCCGTCGCGCCGGACGCGTACCTTGACGTTGTAATCGACGACACGCTTGATGGGGACAAGGATTTTCATGGTACCTCTGGGGGAATGAAAGGGTGCGGACTACATGCCGCCCGGATAGTTGGGGCCGCCGCCGCCCTCGGGCGTGCACCAGTCGATATTCTGGGGCGGGTCCTTGATGTCGCAGGTCTTGCAGTGGACGCAGTTCTGGGCGTTGATCACGAGCCGGGGTGCGGTCTCGGCGTCGGCGACTTCATAGACGGAAGCGGGGCAGTAGCGGCTTTCGGGCGCGCGGTAGGTCTGCCAGTTGACGGGTTTCCACAGGGCCGGATCGCGCAGGCGGAGATGGACCGGCTGGTCTTCCGCGTGATTGGTGTTGGACAGGAAGACCGAGGACAGTTTGTCGAAGGTGATCGTGCCGTCGGGCCTGGGGTAGGCGATGGGCGGGCTGGACGCGGCGGGGCGCAGGGTCTGGTTGTCCGCGTGGCGGAAATGCAGCGTCCAGGGGGCGCGGCCGCGCAGGATGGCGGCATCGAACCCGGCATAGAGGGCGCCGCGCAGCGTGCCCCAGCGTGCGAAGGCGGGGCGGATGTTGCGGGCGGCCGAGAGTTCCTGATGCAGCCACGAGGTCTGTAGCCGCTCGGTGAAGGTATCGGGTTCCGGTGCGTCCGCCGCATGGGCCGCCGCGATGGCCTCGGCGGCGAGCATGCCGGATTTCATGGCCGTGTGGGTGCCCTTGATCTTGGGCGTGTTGAGGAAGCCCGCGGCGTCGCCGATCAGGGCGCCGCCGGGGAAGGTGAGGCGGGGCAGGGATTGCAGGCCGCCTTCGGACAGGGCGCGGGCGCCGTAGATCAGGCGGCGGCCGCCCTCGAAATATTTGCGGAAAACCGGGTGGTGCTTGGTGCGCTGCATTTCGTCGTAGGGCGAGAGCCACGGATTGGCGTAGTCGAGCCCGGTGACGAAGCCGTAGGAGACCAGGTTGCGGCCGAAATGGTAGAGCCAGGCGCCGCCATAGGTCCGGTCGTCCAGCGGCCAGCCGAAACTGTGCAGGACCAGGCCCGGTTCGTGCCGGTCGGCCGGGATTTCCCAGACTTCCTTGATGCCCAGGCCGTAGGTCTGCGGATCGACGCCCTCGCGCAGGCTGAAATGTTCCATGACGCGCTTGGTCAGGGATCCGCGGCAGCCTTCGGCGAACAGGGTATATTTGCCGCGCAGTTCCATGCCCGGCGCGAAATTCGGGCCCTGCGTGCCGTCGCGGGTGATGCCCATGTCGCCGGTGACGATGCCGGCGACGCGGCCTTCCTCGATCAGCACGTCCGCGCCCGCGAAGCCGGGATAGATCTCGACGCCCATCGCCTCCGCCTGGGCGGCCAGCCAGCGGCAGACATCGCCCAGGCTGACGACGAAATTGCCGTGATTGGCGAGGTGCGGCATGACCCGCGACAGGGCGGGAATGCGCAAAGCCCGGCGTTCGGTGAGGAGATACATCTCCTCGCGCGTGACCGGGGTATCGAGGGGGGCGTTGCGCTGGTGCCAGTCCGGCAGCAATTCGTCGAGCGCGCGGGGTTCGATGACGGCGCCGGAGACGATATGCGCGCCGATTTCACTGCCTTTCTCGATCAGGCAGATGGATTCGTCGGGCATGAGCTGTTTCAGCCTGATGGCCGCCGCCAGCCCGGCCGGGCCGCCGCCGACGATCACGACGGCGAACTCCATGATGTCCCGTTGGCTCATGCCTGCGTCTCCAGCGTTCTGGTATCGGGCCGCCCGGGGAGGCATCTGATGGGGGTGGCACCGTTCAACAAGGGGAAGTGTATATCCCGCCGCGTTTTTATCGAACAGTCGATAGGTAGGTGTTTGTGGCCGGCGCCGGGTGTCGGAGGCGGGATCCGATGTGGATGGATTTCTTAGTGTAATGATAAAGAAAGGAATTATCCGTTTTCAGCCTCTTCGTCACATAATTGAGATGGACTTCTGGTTTGTCGTCGGAGGGACGGTGTGGCGGCGCCTTTCAGCGATCGGCGGTGGAAGGTTTTTCCGCGATTCCGGGGCGGATGGAAAAAATTTCTAACGATTGTTCGTATTGGTCCCGCTTGTGGCGGTGTGCGGGTAATCCATTGGCAGGAATTGATTTTTCTTGCCGCAGTCTGTGCATTTTCCCGCTTGGGAACGGGGCCGGGCCATCAATGAATTGTGTCATCACGACAAAGCGTCTTTTCGGAAGGGGTGTCGTTCCATTATCAAGGCGGGGCACAATGCGCGCCCTCAGTTCGAACAAACGTTAGACATAATGAACGAGGGCATTGCCAGGAGCGCTATTCATGAATTCCGTTGTCATCGCAGGGTATGCGCGATCGCCGTTTCAGCTCGCGCGCAAGGGGCAGTTCGTCAGGACGCGCCCTGACGATATCGCGGCCCAGGTCGTGCGTGGGCTGGTGGAGCGCACGGGGATCGCGCCCGAGGATATCGAGGACCTGATCCTCGGCTGCGCCTTTCCCGAGGGGGAACAGGGTTTCAATCTCGGCCGGATCGTGGCGCTGCTGAGCGACCTGCCGCTTTCGGTCGGCGGGGTGACGGTCAACCGTTTCTGCGGGTCTTCGATGCAGTCGGTCCATATGGCCGCCGGGGCGATCCGCATGGGGGCCGGGGAGGCCTTTATCTGCGCGGGTGTCGAGAGCATGACGCGCATCCCGATGGGTGGGTTCAACCCGTTGCCCAATCCGGCGCTCTACAAGAAGCGGCCGGGCGCCTACATGGACATGGGCATCACCGCCGAGAATGTCGCGCGGAAATACGAGATCGGCCGCGACCAGCAGGAACGCTTTGCGCTGCGCAGCCAGATCCGGGCCCGGGACGCCATCACGGCGGGGCGGCTGGAGGCCGAGATCGTACCGGTCCAGACCCGCGACGGGGTCGTTTCCACCGATGGGTGCCCGCGTCCGGAGACGACCGCCGAGGGGTTGGCCGGGCTGAAGCCTGCCTTCGACGCGGCCGAGGGGACGGTGACGGCCGGGACCTCCTCGCCGCTGACGGACGGGGCGGCGGCGGTGCTGGTCTGTTCGGAAGCGTATGCCGACCGCAAGGGGCTGCCGAAGCTGGCGCGCATCCGCGCGATTGCCATTTCCGGCTGCGAGCCGGAGGTGATGGGGCTGGGGCCGATCCTGTCGTCGCGCAAGGCGATGGAGCGGGCAGGGATCACGATCGATGATGTGGGGGTCGTGGAGCTGAACGAGGCCTTTGCCTCGCAATCGATCGCCTGTGCCCGCGAACTGGGTGTGCGCGACGAGACGCTGAACATCGATGGCGGCGCGATCGCGCTGGGCCATCCGCTGGGTGCCACGGGCGCGCGGATCGTCGGCAAGGCGGCGCAGCTTCTGGGGCGTGAGGGCGCGCGCTACGCGCTGGCCACGCAATGCATCGGCGGTGGGCAGGGCATCGCCACGGTCCTGGAGCGCATCTGATGAGCGAGCATGTTACATCTGGCGGGACGGGCGGCGCGCCGCCGGCCTTCTCGCGCGTCTGCGTGATCGGCTCCGGCGTGATGGGGGCGGGGATCGCCGCCCAGATCGCCAATGCCGGGGTGCCGGTGCTGCTGCTGGACCGCAAGGCGGACGGGGCGGACCCGAATGCGCTGGCCAACGATGCGATCGCCAGGGCGCTGAGGACCGATCCGGCGCCCTTCATGGACCCGGCGGCGGCGAAGCTGATCACGACCGGCAATATCGACGACGACCTGGCCCGGGTAGCCGATTGCGACTGGGTGGTCGAGGTGATCATCGAGCGGCTCGACCTCAAACAGGCGCTCTATCGCCGCCTTGACGCGGTGCGGCGGCCCGGGACACCGGTATCGTCGAATACCTCGACCATTCCGCTGGCGCGGCTGGTGGAGGGACTGCCGGAGCGTTTCGCGCGCGATTTCCTGATTACGCATTTCTTCAACCCGCCGCGCTACATGCGGCTGCTGGAGATCGTGGCGGGGCCGGCGACCGATGCGGCGCATGTCGCGGCGGTTGCGGATTTCTGCGACCGGTGGCTGGGCAAGACCGTGGTGCGGGCCAAGGATACGGCGGGCTTCATCGCCAACCGCATCGGCACCTTCTGGATGCAGGCGGCGGCGCGCGTGGCGCTGGACCATGGGCTGACGGTGGAACAGGTCGATACGATCATCGGTCGGCCGTTCGGCATCCCCAAGACCGGCGTGTTCGGGTTGCTGGACCTGGTGGGCATCGACCTGATGCCGCATATCTCGGCCAGCATGAAATCGCTGCTGGCGGCCGGGGACCGGTACCATGCCTTTGCCGACGACCTGCCGCTGGTCGGGAAGATGATCGAGGGGGGCTATACCGGCCGCAAGGGCAAGGGGGGCTTCTATCGCATCAACAAGGCGGGTGGCGGGAAGGTCAAGGAATCGATCGATCTGGTGACCGGCGAATATGCGGTGTCCGAACGGTTCTCGCTGCCGGCGGGGGCGGGGGATGCCGCGGGGTTGCTGGGCGCCGATGACCGGTTCGGGGCCTATGCGCGCAAGGTGATGGGCGAGACGCTGGCCTATGCGGCCTCGCTGGTGCCCGAGATTTCGGACGATATCGTCGGCGTCGACAAGGCGATGGAGCTGGGATTCAACTGGAAGAAGGGGCCCTTTGCGCTGATCGACCAGATCGGGGCAGCGAAGCTGGCCGCGTTGCTGCGCCAGGAGGGGATCGCGGTGCCGGCCCTGGTCGAGGCGGTCGGGGACGGGCGGTTCTATCAGGTTCGTGACGGCATGACGCAGGCTTTCGGCGTGGATGGGGCCTGGCATCCGGCGGGGCGGCCTGAAGGGGTCATCCTGCTGGACGATTTCCGCAAGCGCGGCAAGCCGGTGCTGTCGAGCCGGTCGGGGGCGCTGTGGGATATCGGCGACGGGGTGGCGTGCTTCGAGATCACGACGAAGATGAACACGTTCGACGAGAGCGTGATGGCGATCCTGGAGAAATCGCTTGCCCACGTCGGGGAGCATTTCAAGGCGCTGGTGCTCTATTCGGACGCGGCCCATTTTTCGGCCGGGGCCAATCTGGGCCTGGCGGCCTTTGCGGCCAACATGGCGGCGTGGGGCGAGATCGGGAGGCTCGTCTCGCGTGGGCAGGAAGTCTACAAGGCGATGAAATATGCGCCGTTCCCGGTCGTGGCCGCGCCGGCCGGCATGGCGCTGGGCGGCGGGTGCGAGATCGTGCTGCATGCCGATGCCATCCAGGCCCATGCCGAAACCTATATCGGGCTGGTCGAGTGCGGCGTGGGGCTGATCCCCGGCTGGGGCGGTTGCGGCGAGATGCTGGACCGGCTGCGGGCCGACCCGCGTACCGCGAAGGGGCCGATGCCGCCGACGCGCGAGGTGTTCGAGATGATCGCCACCGCGCGGGTCTCGAAATCGGCGGCCGAGGCGCGGCGGATGCATATCCTGCGCGATCGCGACGGCATCACCATGAATCGCGACCGGCTGCTGGCCGATGCGAAGGAGCTGGCGCTGTCGCTGGTCGATGGCTACCAGCCGCCGCCGAGGCCGGAATTCCGTCTGGCGGGGGCGGGCGGGAAGCTGGCGCTCGACATGGCGGTGGACGGCATGGCGCGGCAGGGGATCGCGACACCTCATGACGTGACGGTGGCGGGGAAGCTGTCCGGCATCCTGACGGGCGGCGCGCATGACAGCACGGAGATCGTGACCGAGGCGGAGATGCTCGGGCTGGAACGCACGGCATTTGCCGAGCTGGTCCGGAGCATTCCGACATTGGACCGGATCGAGCACATGCTCGAAACCGGCAAGCCCCTCAGAAACTGACGCAAGGGGAACCAGAGAGATGCAAACCTATACACCACCCCTGCGCGACATGAAGTTCGTGCTGACCGAGCTGCATGATTTCTCGCGGCTGACGACGCTGGACGCGTTTTCCGAAGTCGATGCCGACCTGGCGGAGACGGTGCTGGAAGAGGGAGGGAAATTTACCTCCGAGGTGCTGCTGCCGCTGAACGTGCCGGGCGACCGGGAAGGCTGCCGGCTGGAGAATGGCGTCGTCACCACGCCCAAGGGCTTCCGCGATGCCTATCGCCAGTTCTGCGAGGGCGGCTGGTCGGCGCTGTCGGCGCCGCCGGAATTCGGCGGGCAGGGGCTGCCCGAGACCATCGGCATGATGCTGTCGGAGATGATCTGCGCCACCAACCTGTCCTTCGGCCTGTATCCGGGCCTGACAGGCGGCGCGATGGTGGCACTGCGCAAATATGGCTCGGACGAGCTGAAGGCGCTGTACCTGCCGAAGATGATCAGCGGCGAGTGGTCGGGCAGCATGTGCCTGACCGAGGCGCATTGCGGCACCGATCTGGGCCTGCTGCGCACGAAGGCGGTGCCGCAGGAGGACGGGACGTACCGGCTGAGCGGGGCGAAGATCTTTATCTCGGCCGGGGAGCACGATCTTTCGGAGAACATCATCCACCTGGTGCTGGCGCGGCTGCCGGATGCCCCGGCCGGGATCAAGGGGATCAGCCTGTTCCTGGTGCCGAAATTCCTGCTGCGCGCGGATGGTACGCCGGGGGAGCGCAACGGCGTGCTGTGCACCGGCATCGAGCACAAGATGGGCATCAAGGCCTCGGCGACCTGCCAGCTGGCCTTCGACGATGCGAAAGGCTGGCTGGTCGGTGCCCCGCACAAGGGGATGCAGGCGATGTTCGCCATGATGAATGCCGAGCGGCTGGGCGTGGGCATCCAGGGGCTGGGGATCGCCGAAGTGTCGTACCAGAGCGCCGTGGCCTATGCGAAGGAGCGGTTGCAGGGGCGGTCGCTGGCGGGCGCCAAATATCCCGCGCTGCCGGCTGACCCGATCGTCGTGCATCCGGACGTGCGGCGGATGCTCATGACCATGCGCGTCAATGCCGAGGGGTGCCGGGCGCTGGGGGCCTGGGTGGCGATGACGCTGGACGTGGCCGAGCATGCCGCCGACGAGCGCCAGCGCCGCGATGCCGAGGATTTCGTGGCGCTGATGACGCCGGTGGTGAAGGCGCTGTTTACCGACCTGGGGTTTGAATCGGCCAATCTTGCCGTCCAGACCTATGGCGGGCATGGCTATATCGCCGATCATGGGGTCGAGCAGTTTGTGCGGGATTCGCGGATTGCGATGATCTACGAGGGCACGAACGGGATCCAGGCGCTCGACCTGGTGGGGCGCAAGCTGCCGCCGCATATGGGGCGCAACCTGCGCGGGCTGTTTCACCCCATCGCGGCGTTTATCGCGGAGAACAAGGAAAACCCGCTGCTGGGCGAGATGGTCACCGGGTTGGAACGTGCCTTCGGCGCGTTGCAGCTTGCGACCGGGCAGATCGCCGAGCGCGGCATGAAGGACCCGGAGGAGGCCGGTGCCGCCGCCACGGATTACCTGCGGCTGATCGGGCTGGTCTCGCTGGCCTATCTGTGGGCGCGGACGGTTGCGGTGGCCGTGCCCAAATCCTTCGCCGCCGGGCCGGACCAGGCGTTCTATGGGGCGAAGATCGCGTCTGCCCGTTTCTTCTACGATCGTGTTCTTCCGGAATCGGCGTCGCTTTATCTGAAAATCAAGGCGGGCAAGGCGTCGATGATGGCGCTGGCCGACGACGCATTCTGACGGGAGGGCCGTCCTGCTCCGGCATCGGAGCGGGGCGACGCCCCGTGCCGGGTTCGTCTGCTTTCTGGGAAACAATGTGATGGTCCATCTGTCTGACAATCCGCCGGCGGGCGTGCGGCCGGCGGGGTTTCGACCGCTGCCCCTGCTCAATGAAAGTGGTTTCGATGCGGTCATCGGCGGATTTGACGTGGCCGAGGCGGACGGGCGGCTGCTGGCCGGCTTTGCCGTGCAGCCCCGCCACTGCAATCATGCCGGGACGTGCCACGGGGGCATGATCGCCACCGTCTTCGACGGTTATATGGCCATGGCGGCGATGTTCGAGAACGATCTGCAGGTTCCGATCCTGCCCACGATGTCGCTGGTCGTCGATTTCCTAGCGCCCGGCGTGCCGGATGACTGGATCGCGTTCAGTGCCGATGTGCTGCGCGTGACCCGGAGTGCCGTCTTCGTCCAAGGGCTGGCGCGCGTGAAGGGCAAGCCGATCGCGCGGGCGAGCGGCGTGTACAAGCGGCCGGCGCCGGACCCCGAACTGCGGCTGGATACCGGAAAGCTGCTGCGGGCCTTCATGCGGGACTGACGCGATCCGGGGTGTGCCCGGCAATTCCGATCGCGGATATCCGGGTTGCGCTTGTGGGTGGCGTTTATCGGGCGTTTTTATGTTTCACATTCATCACACCCCCCTCGATGTCGCATTCAAGGCTGCGCCGGCGCGCGTCTGTGGCGGGACGGGATGGGGGCTCGGGATACCGCATGTGGCGGTGCCCGACATGATCGGGAGGATTGCCTTATGTCTGGATTGCGCAGATCGTCATTCGGTATCGGCCTGGCCCTGGCGGCCGGATTGGTGGTTGCATCGTCCGCCGGACATGCGGATACGAAGATCGGGGGCGCCGTCTTTCCCGATGACCTGAAGATCGGCAATACGTCCCTGAAGCTCAATGGCGTGGGCGTCCGGGTCTTTTATCATCTGGTCGAGGGCTATGCGACCGGCCTGTATGTCGTCTCGCCCGGGCATGACGGCAAGGCGCTGGTGGAAGGGCCCAATCCGAAGGTCATCTACACCGAATTCCTCCGCGATGCCTCCCTGGATCGGGTGAAGGACGAGTATGATTCGATTCATGCCCATTATTGCAAGCTCTATGGGTGTGACGCGCGGAACGAGGCCTCCTTCGCCGCTTTCACTGCCCATCTGGCGCCGGCGAAGAAGGGGGAGGCCCAGCTCCTTCTCGTCACGGACCAGGGGGTCAGCATGCAGCGGAACGGTGTCGTGGTGGTGTCGATCGACGATCCGGGATTTGGGAAGGGGCTTGTGCAGTCGCTGCTGAGCGCGGCGGCGCCGACGGATGGATTTCGGGATGGGCTGCTTGGGAATGTGAACTGAGGGGCACAGAGTCTCGTCTTTTTCCTTACGAGAAAGAAAAAAGACTTTTATTCGATCAGGGATATTGTGGGTGGCGGGTGCCTGGCTTCCGGATGAATGGGATTCCCTTCATGGTGATTTCATGTCTCCGGGGTGCCGGTTCGGTGTCCTGGCCTTGACCGGGGCGGCGGCTCGGCTGCGGGTTTTGGCCGATGTGGGCGCGGCGCGCCTGTCGGCTTCCGCTTCGGCCTGGTGTTTAAAGATTGTGAAGATCTGATATGCGATCTGATCATGCGACATGCGGCCGCTGCGGTACCAGTCGCTCGCGGTGTTGAGGACGCGCAGCAGCAGGATACGGTAGATATCACGATCGATCGTTGCCGGAAGCGGCAGGTCGTCGATGATGTTGCGGAAGATCGCCTCGAATTCATCACGCTTCTTGATCAGCGCGCTGCGCACGTCCGGCGGTGCCGAGATGATGCTGTTCATCAGCGGAAGGGTGATGGATGTCAGGCTGAGCTGGATATCCAGCAATTCGGTGCATGCGGCTTCGAGCCTGGCCCAGGGAGCGGTATGGGGCGCGATGGCCGAGAAGATCCGGCTGGCCGCGGCATCGAGCGCGCGGTTGTGGATTTCTACGAAGAGGGATTCCTTCGACTGGATATGATAATAAAGCGATCCGGCCATCATGCCGACAGCGTCGGCGATCTGGCGGATCGAGGTGGCCTTGTAGCCGCGCTCGGAGAAAAGCTGGGCGGCGACCTCGAGGATCTCCTGCCGCCGTTCGGCCTGCGCCCCGGTTTCGTCGCCATTCGGACTGGCGGGGGCCGTGCGCATGGCGGAGAGAACGGCCCCCTTGGCCTGTGTCCGGGTTTTTCTTTTCGGCGTGCGGGATGACGTCATTCCTGGTCGGTTCCGGACTCTGGTTGTCTCTGGCCTGTCGGCCCTGCTTGCGGAAGCCTACAGGATTTGAGGGGATATTTGTCATTTTCCGTTGGCCTTATAAGGATTTGTGCCCTCAACCATCCGTGATGGAAGGGTGTGCGTTTGCGCCTCGACGGGGGGATGGATCGTGGAGTAGTTAAAGGCTAACAAATGTTAGAATTTCGGGTGTGGCTGCCGGTGGCAGGCGCATGACGGGAAGGGAGGGGGCCGTGTCCATGCCGGTATCGTTTCGGGGGAGGCTGGCATTGCCGGCCATCGTCGCGCCGATGTTCCTTGTCTCGACGGTCGAGCTTGTCCTGGCCTGTTGCCGGGCCGGAGTGGTGGGGTCGATTCCCTCGCTGAATGCACGACCGGCATCGGTTCTGGAGGAATGGCTGGAGCGGCTGACATCGTCCCTGACCGAAGGGGACGCGCCGTTTGCCGTGAATCTGATCGTCCATCGCAGCAATGCCAGGCTGGAGGAGGATCTGGCGCTGGTGGTCCGGTACAAGGTGCCCATTGTCATTACGTCGCTGGGCGCGCGGCCCGAGGTGAATGATGCGGTGCATGCCTATGGCGGTATTGTCCTTCATGACGTGACCACCAATGATTTCGCGCGCAAGGCGGTGGCCCGTGGGGCCGACGGGTTGATCGCGGTTGCCGCCGGGGCGGGGGGGCATGCGGGAACGCAATCGCCCTTTGCGCTGGTGCAGGAAATCCGGTCTTGGTTCGATGGGCCGCTCGCGCTCTCGGGTGCCATCGCGAACGGCCGCGCGATCGCCGCCGCCCGGGCGCTCGGGGCCGATCTGGCCTATATCGGATCGGCGTTCATTGCGACGGAGGAAGCGGCGGCCGATCCGCGCTACAAGAAGATGATCGTGGAATCATCTGCCGGCGACATCGTCTATTCCAATCTGTTTACCGGCGTGCACGGCAATTATCTGGCCCCCAGCATTCGCGCGGCCGGTCTGGATCCCGATGACCTTGCCTTGTCCGATCCTTCGCGGATGGATGTGGCGAGTTTCTCCGGTGGAGGGACGAAGGCGTGGCGGGATATCTGGGGAGCGGGGCAGGGGATCGGCGCCGTCGATGCCGTTGTGCCGGCGGCGATTCTGATCGCCCGGTTGCGGCGGGAATATCGGGATGCGCTTGCCCTTCTGGCGGAAGAAAGCCGGCTGTTGGAGGGAGGCGATCCGAATGTTCGCGGATAGGATGGACGAATTTCGGCGTGAAGCCTGTTTCATCTTGGTTGGCGGGGCGTTGTTCCGTCTGCGTCCGGCCCAGGGGTGTGACGTTGGAAAGTTTTCCGGTTCTCTTTTTTCCGGAGAGAACGGAGCCATATTGTGATCGATATTGTCTGAAAGGTGCCTGATATGTCGTTTTCCATCAACTCGACCGTTCGCGAGATTCTGGCCGATGAGCAGGCCAAGGGGGTGGTCGAGGGCGTTCTGCCCGGTTTTTCGAAACATCCGCAGATCGGGATGGCGAAGGGCCTGTCCCTGAAGACGTTGGCGAAATTTTCGGGGGGCGTGATGACGGACGAGGTGCTGGAGAAGATCGATACGGGTTTGAAAGCCTTGTAGAGGCTGGTATCCGATCCTGTGGGCGCTGACCGCCCGAAAGGATCGGGTTATCGTGACATCTCCGGTGATTGTCTGGTTTCGCCATGATTTTCGTCTGGCGGACAATGCGGCGCTGACGGCGGCGGTGGAAACCGGGGCGCCGGTGCTGTGCATCCATATTCTGGAGGGAGCGGCTGACCAGGTTGCGGCGCGCTGGTGGCTGGGGCGGGCACTGGAGCTGTTCGATGCGGCCCTGCGGCAGCGTGGCGGGGGACTGCATGTCTTCGATGGGCCCGCGATGCAGGTTCTGCCGGCGCTGGTTGCCGCAACCGGGGCGCGGGCGGTGTTCTGGAACCGGCGCTACGATCCCGAGGGGCGGGAGACCGATACGCGGCTGAAGGCCCTGCTGAAGGCGGGGGGAACGCCGGTGCAGAGCTTTTCCGGCGCGCTGCTGCATGAGCCGTGGACGGTCCGGACCCGGACCGGGCAGCCCTATCACGTCTTTGGCGCCTATTGGCGCGCGGCCTGCCAGATGGGGCATGAACGGTCGCCGTTGCCGGCTCCGCGGACGATTGCGTTTGCCGCGCCGGATCCGGGCTGCCTGCCGCCGATGGTGGATGCCGGCGCCATTGGGCGGGAGATGCGGGCGACCGGCTGGACGGACGGGCTGGAGGCGGCCTGGCGGCCTGACGAGGAATCGGCACAGGCGGCGCTGGCGCGGTTTCTGGACGGGCCGCTGGAGGAATACGCGCGGGATCGGGATTTCCCGGCGCGGCCGGCGACTTCCTGCCTCTCGCCTTTCCTGCGCTGGGGGCATGTCACGCCCGCGCAGATCCGGGAGGCAGCTGTGGCGCGGCCTCCATCGGGTGGTCTGGCGAAATTCATGGCGGAGCTGGGCTGGCGGGAGTTTGCGTGGTCGGTGCTGTTCACGCGTCCTGAGCTGGCTTCGCGCAATCTGCGTCCGGAATTCGACGCCATGCCGTGGCGCCGCGATCGGGACGGGTTGCAGGCGTGGGCGCGTGGGCGGACCGGCTACCCGCTGGTGGATGCCGGCATGCGCCAGTTATG
Organism: Gluconacetobacter takamatsuzukensis; assembly: GCF_014174275.1. Lineage (GTDB taxonomy): Bacteria > Pseudomonadota > Alphaproteobacteria > Acetobacterales > Acetobacteraceae > Gluconacetobacter > Gluconacetobacter takamatsuzukensis. The sequence goes on from NZ_JABEQK010000001.1 coordinate 490,466, forward strand.
GCGGACGGGGTGGATGCATAACCGCGTGCGCATGGTGGCGGCCTCGTTCCTGGTGAAGCATCTGTTGATCGACTGGCGGGAGGGGGAGCGCTGGTTCGCGCGCACGCTGGTCGATTACGACCCGGCCAGCAACGGTATGAACTGGCAATGGGTCGCGGGGACAGGCGTGGAGGCCGCGCCCTTTTTCCGGATGATGAATCCGCTGATCCAGTCGCGCAAATTCGACCCGTCCGGCGCCTATATCCGCGCCTGGGTGCCGGAGCTGGCGGGGCTGGCGGATGGGCAGATCCATACGCCGTGGCTGGCCGGGGGGGCTGCGGGCTATCCGGCGCCGATCGTGGGGCATGAGGCGGCGCGAGAACGGGCCTTGTCCGCGTGGCGTGGGTTGCGCGGGCCCGTGGAAGAGGAAGAGTAGGGCCGTTGGCGGGTTCTTAGGCTGCGCCCTCTGCCAGGCGGCGGCGGGCGAGGCGGCAGGCTGCCAGATCCCACGCCGCGCAGCCGACCGATTTGAAGAGGACCGGCATGTCGGGGGGCGGAGGGGTGTCGATCGCCGTGGCCAGCGGGTGGACGGTCTGCCAGTCCACGCCGGCCTGGATCAGGTCGCCGGCTTCGGAGGGTGCGCCGATCGGGTCGTCGACGAAGAGGCGGCTGTTCAGGACCAGGTTCGGGCCGATCTCGATCATTTCCGGTCGGTAGGCGCCGACGCCGATGACCAGGCGGCCGGGGCGTGGGGCGGCGTCATAGACGATCTGGTGGCTGCTGGTAGTGGTGATGATTATGTCGGCGGCCTCGGCGTCGCCGGGGGCTTCGGGGCGGACATGGTGGCCTGTCGGGTCCAGCGCGGTGCACAGGGCGGCTACCGCAGCCGGTTTGCGGCCGCGGATGCGGATGGTGGCCTCGGGGTGGAGGGCCCGCAGGGCGTGGACATGGCCCTTGGCCTGCGTGCCGGCACCGATGACCAGGACGTGGCGCGGTGCGGTGCGATGGAGCAGGCGGATGGCCAGCATCGACATCGCGGCGGTGCGGCGCCCTGTGGTTTCGGGCCCGTCGAGGGTGAAGAGGAAGGCGCCGTCGCGGGCGTCGCAGCACGTGACCTGGCCCTGGATCACGGGCAGCGCGCGGTTGCCGTGAAAGATCGTGATCAGCTTGGTTGCCATGATGTCGGGGGCGACGGACGGCATGCAGAGCAGGTGGCCGCCGGCATCCGCCGTGTCGATGACCATCCGTTCCGGGGAAAGGATATCGCCGGCGGCGTAATCCCGCACGACATCGCGCAGGATATCGACCAGTTCGGGGAACGGAAGGAGGTCGGCGGTCTGCCCGGCCGTGAAGATCTGCATCGGAGCCCCTGGATCGGTTCGGGATAAAAACGTATCTCGCCGTTCCGGCAGTGGCAATGTCGGTTTCCGCGTGTCCGGTCAGGCGCCTAGTGGCAGCCGCTGTCGCCGGGGCCGCATTTGGTGCAGGCGCCGCAGCCGGTGGGGCGTTTTTGCCCCTGTCGGGCGCGTTGCGTGGCCCGGTCGCGCAGGGCGCGGGGGGCGTGGACCACGCGCAGCATGTCGGCGCTGGTGCGCCAGAACATGCCCTGGCTGGCGGGCACCAGCCGGCGCACCCAGTAGAGCGCTGAGGCGGTGACGATGGCGACGATGACGATGGTTTCGATCATGGACTGCCCCCCCAACCGAGAAGAAGCGAGATGTGCCAGGTGATGAAGGCGGCGCCGTAGGCCATGGCGAACAGGTAGCCTGCCGTTATGCCGACCATGCGCCAGGACCCGGTCTCACGCCGGATCACCGCCAGGGTGGAAAAACATTGTGGCGCGAAGATGTACCATGTCAGCAGCGACAGGGCCGTGCCGAGGCTCCAGTGTGCCGAGAGCAGCGGCAGGAGCTGGCTGGCGGCGTCGCTGTCGGCGGCGCCCAGGGAATAGACGGTGGCCAGGGCGCTGACCGCGACCTCGCGCGCTGCCAGGCCGGGGATCAGGCTGACGCAGATCTGCCAGTTGAAGCCGATCGGGGCCATGACATAGAGCATCCAGTGCCCGATCCGGCCGGCCAGGCTCCATTCGATCGCGGGGCCGACGGCGCCGGCCGGCGGGGCGGGGAAGCTGGCGAGCGCCCAGAGCAGCACGCTGACCGTGACGATGATCGAGCCCACGCGGGACAGGAAGATCACGGCCCGCTGCTTCAACCCCAGCGCGAGGTCGCGCGGATTGGGCAGCCGGTAGGCCGGCAGTTCCAGCAGCAGGGGATGTTCCTCCTGCCTGTCGCGGTTCTTCAGCACCCGTGCCACCACGAGCGCGCTGAGGATGCCGGCCATGTAGAGCGCGAACAGTACCAGCCCGTGCAGGTTGAACAGGCCGGCGACCCGGCGTTCGGGGACGAAGGCCGCGATCAGCAGCGTATAGACCGGCAGCCGGGCGGAGCATGTCATGAGCGGGGCGATCAGGATCGTGATCATCCGGTCGCGCGGGTTCTGGATCGTGCGGGTGGCCATGATGCCCGGCACCGCGCAGGCGAAGCTGGACAGAAGGGGGATGAACGACCGGCCGCTCAGCCCTGCCGTGGCCATGATCCGGTCCAGCAGGAAGGCGGCGCGGGGCAGGTAGCCCGATTCCTCCAGCGCCAGGATCCACAGGAACAGGATCAGGATCTGCGGCAGGAACACCACCACGCTGCCCGCGCCGGCGATGACGCCATCGACGATCAGGCTGCGCAGGGCGCCGTCGGGCAGCACGGCGCCGACCGCCTGGCCCAGCGCCGCCGTGCCGGCATCCAGCAGGTCCATCACCGGCTGGGCCCAGGAGAAGACCGCCTGGAACATGACGAACATCAGGGCGAACAGGATCACCATCCCCCAGACGGGGTGGAGGAACCAGCGGTCCAGACGTTCTTCCAGCGCCAGGCCCAGCCGCGAGGGGCGGGTGACGCAGTCGGCCAGGATGCGCCGGGCCTCGGCATGGAAATCGCTGCCCGGGGGCAGGGCGGCCGGCGGCGGCGGGGGCGGCAGGTCGAGGGCTTGCAGGAGTTGCTGGCCGCCGTCGCGGCGGATGCCGACCGCCGTGACCACGGGGGCGCCGAATTCGGCGGACAGGCGCGGCACGTCGATGGCGATGCCCTGGCGCTTCGCCGCGTCGATCATGTTCAGCACGAGGATCATCGGCCGGCCCATCTGCCGGACTTCGAGCGCGAAGCGCAGGTGCAGGCGCAGGTTGGTGGCGTCCACCACGCAGACCAGCAGTTCCGGCGCCGGTTCGCCGCGATAGGTGCCGGCGCAGACGTCGCGGGTCACGGCTTCGTCGGGGCTGGTGGCGACCAGGCTGTAGGCGCCCGGCAGGTCGAGCAGGCGCACCGCCAGCCCGTTGGGGGTGGTCAGCCGCCCGACCTTGCGTTCGACCGTGACGCCGGCATAGTTCGCCACCTTCTGCCGGCTGCCGGTCAGGAGGTTGAACAGGGCCGTCTTGCCGCAGTTCGGATTGCCGACCAGGGCGGCGTTGAGTACGCTCATGCCACGGGCCCGGGGGTCAGGCCGCGTCGCGCAGCAGGACGCGCGCCGCTTCCGCGCGGCGCAGGGCGAAACGGGTGAAGCCGATGCCGACCGCGATCGGGTCCGCGCCGATCGGCCCCACGGCGACGATGCGGATGGGTTCGCCCGGCACGAAACCCAGGGCGCGCAGCCGCTCGGCCACCGGGTCGCCGGCCGTGTGGTCTTCCACATGGTCGATGATGGCGCTGCCCCCCAGTTTCAGTTCGTTCAGTCGCATCCCGGATCCGTTTCGGCACTTCAGGTTCAGTTGAGAATAATACTTAATATTTAAGCGTGCCGATGTCCATTGTGCCGGCTGCATTCCACCCGCTCGGGGCCGCATGGGGGGCCATGCGGCGACCGTGAGATCGGGAAGCAGGAGGGGGGAAAGGTCACGGGAACGGCTTATGAAACAGCCTGTTGCCTCGCAGAGCGTGACCGGAAATGGGGGCTGGTGAGCGAGAGCAGCCCGAAGGGCTGCGCCCGTCGTGTGTTTCCGGGCATCGGAGCGGAGCGGCCTTGATGGCCGTGAGCACCGAAGCACAGGAAATGCGCGCCGGATCGCCACCCGCGCGCATTCCCGGCCACGCTCTCAGATGGGGGGGCGGAGGTGGAGGGTGATGCGCATGGCTTCGGCCGAGAGGCGGGCGCCGCTGGCGGTGGCGGCCGTGAGATCGATATCCACCTGGTGGTTGTTTTCCATCAGCTTGCTGCCCAGGCCCTTGCCCATCGTCGCCTCGGCCTGCACCGCCCAGTAGGTGCCGTCGAAATCCTGCAGGCGGGCGAGGTTGCGGACGGTGCCGTGGCCCTGGATGTGCGAATAGCCGACGCTGCCCAGCCCACCGCCGGAAATCGTGAAGTCGTAGGAGCGGCCGGCATAGACCAGTTGCCCGGTGCCCCAGGTGTAGCCCGCGCCGACTCCGATCTCCTTCATCATGAAGGTGACGTGCCCGGTCGTCATGGCTGCCGGGTCGGGCGTTGCGCAAACCGCCGCATGGAGGCCCAGGGCGTAGAGAGACAGTCCGGCGGACAGGATTTTCTTCACGCTGCATCCTCCTCGACAGGGTGCGTGCCGGTCGGCGGCTCCTCACTCAAGACCGATCTCACGGATTTTACAATGTGCCTGATGCATCCTTGGGCCGGCGGGCTGTCGCATTGCCTGGGCCACATCATATAGCATGTTGCATATTTCTGGTGTCTGGCCCTAGGCTGGGGCCGCAGGCGGTCCGTAATCCCGTTTCCGGCGGAGGGCGTTCCCATCGATGTCTGATCGTTCTTCCGGCGCGGATGCGTCCATCGGCATGAAAGAGGATGGCGGCAGGGGGCGTGCGGGATCGGCACCCGGCCTGGCCGATATCAGCGGCTCGATCCGGATTCCGGCGGGGGCTGCCGGGTGGCGGCGGCTGCTGGCGTTCCTTGGGCCGGGCTACATGGTTTCGGTCGGCTATATGGACCCCGGCAACTGGGCAACCGACCTCGCCGGCGGTTCGGCGTTCGGCTACACGCTGCTGTCGGTCGTCATGCTGTCCAACCTGATGGCCATCCTGTTGCAGGCTTTGTCGGCGCGGCTGGGGATCGCTACCGGCCGCGACCTGGCGCAGGCCTGTCGGGACCGGTTTGCGCCGTGGGTGGCCGTGGTGCTGTGGGTGGCGTGCGAGGCCGCGATCATTGCCTGCGACCTGGCCGAGGTTATCGGCACCGCCATCGCGCTGCAATTGCTGTTCGGTATTCCCTTGTTGCCCGGCGCGGTGATCACGGCGCTGGACGCGGCGGTGGTGCTGATGCTGGTGAATCGGGGGTTCCGCGTGCTGGAGGCCTTCGTGATCGGGCTGCTGAGCGTGATCGCGGTGTGTTTCGCGATCCAGATCGTGGCCGCCGCCCCGCCCGTGGCGGCGGTGCTGCGAGGGCTGGTGCCCCGGCCGGCGATCCTGACCGACCCCGGGATGCTGTATGTTGCCATCGGCATCATCGGGGCGACGGTGATGCCGCATAATCTGTACCTGCATTCCTCGATCGTGCAGAGCCGGGCCTATGAGCGGTCGGAGGCCGGGCGGCGGGATGCCATCCGCTGGGCCACCTGGGACAGCACGCTGGCACTGATGATGGCGTTTTTCGTCAATGCCGCGATCCTGATCGTGGCCGCTGTCGCCTTTCATGAGAGCGGGCATCGGGACGTGGCCGATATCGGGCAGGCGTGGCGCCTGATCTCGCCCCTGCTGGGGCTGGGGGCGGCCGCGACGCTGTTTGCCGTGGCGCTGCTGGCGGCAGGGATGAATTCGACCGTGACCGGGACCCTGGCCGGGCAGATCGTGATGGAGGGGTTCCTGGATCTGCGCCTGCCGCCCTGGGCGCGGAGGCTGGTCACGCGGGGGCTGGCCATCGTCCCGGTCGTGGTGGTGACGGCGCTGTATGGCGATTCGGGCGTCGACCGGCTGCTGGTGTTCAGCCAGGTGGTGCTGTCGCTGCAATTGCCGTTTGCCGTCACTCCGCTGGTCTGGTTTGTGTCCGACCGGCGGATGATGGGGCCCTTTGCCATTTCCCGCCCGGTTGCCGGCCTGTCCTGGGCGGTGGCGCTGGTTATCCTGGGGCTGAACGGCAAGCTGCTGTGGGATGTGCTGGCGGGCTGACCGCCGGCAGCGCGAACAGGCCGGCGCCGCCCTGTGGGGGCGGGGCGGCGAGGAGATCGGGCACCTGGCCGCGCGCGAGGGCCCAGAGCAGCCGCAGCGGGCCGCCATGGGCGATGACGCCGGCCGGCTGGCCCGCGTGCAGCAGGTTGGTCCAGAAGGACAGGGTGCGCCGGCGCAGGGCGGCGCCGCTCTCGCCGCCTGGGGGTGCGAAATCCTCGGGGTCCGCCGCCCAGCGATCGAGGGCGGTGCGATCGATCTCCGCCCACGGGCGGCCCTCCCAGATGCCGAAATCCAGTTCCGCCAGGCGGGGGTCGATCCGCAATTCCAGGCCGGTCGCGCCGGCCAGCCGTGCGGCGACCATGCGGCAGCGGGCGGCCGGTGCGCTGTGGAGCACGCGGATTGCGGCACCGCGCGCCAGCACCGCCAGCCCGTCGGCATAGGCCTCCCACCCCGGGCGCAGGGCGACGTCCAGCCGGCCGTAACAGGTGCCGGGGGGCATTGCCACGGGCGGGTGACGGGCCAGAAGCAGGGAACGGCTGGCGGCCGGATCGGCGGGAGGGAGGGTCATGTCCGCGATCAATCGGGATCGGGGGCCTGCGATCAAGGGAAAAGAAACAATGCCGCTGGACGGGCTGGTTTCGCGGAAACGTTGCGTGCCCCGGATCGGGGCGTGGGGCGCGCCTGTTCCGGCTGGGGTAAGGGTTTTATTGCTTGAGCGCGTGCGTTTTTCTTGACAGGGAAGGCGCAGATTCTATGAAGGGCGCGATGGTTCCTCGTTAATGAGGATTAAAAGGGAACACAGTGCGGGTCGCGAGGCCCAAGCCTGTGGCTGTCCCCGCAACTGTAGGCGGCATGTTCACGCATCGCCGGGCGTCATGGCCCGGGGCCACTGGGGTTTCGTTCGACCCGGGAAGGCCATGCGGGACGACAACCGCGAGCCAGGAGACCTGCCGTCAGCACTGGTTGCGACCGGGAACCGTCAGGCGGGGTGATCTGGCGGGCGGACAGGGACGTCATCGCGGTATCGGATGACGGATCTTGGCCCGTGCTCTCGTGGCAGCCGCGCATGGTCACGAGAACGGTCCCGATGCACGATTTTCGCTCGCTTCTTTTTTTCTCCACGCTGTTTACTGCTGCCGGCCTGTCGGGCGTGCTGGCGCAGGAGGCGCCCGTTGCATCGGTGGCGCCCGTGCCCGCGAAGGCGCCTGCCGTCCGCCCAGCGACCGCGACGACGCGGCCGGTGGCGCCTGCCGGCAACCATGTCGCGCTGACGCAGAAGGATGCGGGGGAGGCGATTACCGTCAGCGCCGCCCGCCGGCCGGTCAGCGTGGACGATATCGGTTCCAGCGTGACCATCGTCACCGAGCAGCAGATCCAGACCCAGCAGCGCCGCGGCCTGGCGGATATCCTGGTGCGCCAGCCGGGGCTGAATGTTGTGCAGACGGGTGGGTTCGGGGGCACGACCTCGATTTTCATGCGCGGGAACAATGCGAACGAGGTCAAGGTCCGGCTGGACGGCATGGACATCAATGACGGGAGTTCGACCAGCGGCGCGTTCGATGCCGGGCAGTTCGTGACCGATGGCATGGGGCGGATCGAGATCCTGCGCGGGCCGCAGAGCGGCCTGTATGGCGCCGATGCCATGGCGGGCGTGATCGACATCACCACCGCGCAGGGGCAGGGGCGCTTTACGCCGTTCGTCCGGCTCGAGGGCGGGGAATATGGGACCTTCAACCAGGTGCTGGGTGCGCGGGGCAGCAAGGGGCGGTTTCATTACAATATCGAGCTTTCCCATTACCGCATGGATGGATTCAACAATATCCCGTCCTATATCGAGCGGGCCTATGGCGCCGACCGCCAGCAGCGGGAGGAGGGGAACCGCAACGACAACCGGAGCGCCAATATCCGGCTGGGATATGATGTGACGCGGACGTTCGACGTGGGGCTGACGGCGCGGCTGATCCAGTCGAATTATCATTCCTATTCGGTCTATGACCTGCAGAGCGAGAATCTGTATGGCGATTCCGGCGTGCGGGAGCAGAACAACAAGAACCAGGCGATCGTGCGCGGGACGGCGCATCTTGTCTCGTTCAACGGGCTGTTCGACCAAGTGATCGGGCTGGGATACATGACCAACCGCAATCGCTGGACGGAGACGGGCACCAGCTATGGCAGCGCGGTCAACCCCGATCCCGATTATTATCGTTCCGAACGGCTGAAGATCGACTGGCATGGCACTTTCGACCTCAAGCGCTATGGCCAGTTCCTGATCGGTGCCGAACATTTCCACGACAGTTTCAACACCAGCCATACCGCTTCCAGCATGTGGGACAGCGGATATGACAATTCGGCCGGCATGGATACGACGGCGGGATACGGGCAGTATCAGGGGAACTGGAACCGGATCCTCTATGGTGCGGCCAATATCCGTTACGATGCGAATTCGCGCTACGGCAATCATGTGACCTGGCGGGTGGCGCCGGCCATCCACGTGCCGGGCACAGGCACCATCATCAAGGCGAGCGCGGGTTCGGGATTTCATGGGCCTTCGCTGTATCAGCTCTTCGCCAACCAGGTTGGTGTGGGATATTCGGAAAAAGGCAATCCGAACCTGCGGGCGGAGCAGCTGATCGGCTACGATGCCGGGATGGAGCAGAAGCTGCTGCATGATCGCCTGAAATTCGGTGCCACCTGGTATGACAACCGGGTGAGGAATCTGATCCAGTCGTCCCTGGCGATCGATTCTTCGTATAACTACAATTATTCGTACGAGAATGTGGCGAAGGCGCGGATGTATGGCGTGGAGGCCTTTCTGAACTGGAAGGCGCGCAGCGATCTGGAATTCAACCTGAGCTACACCTGGACCCATGCGCGCGACGAGACGGCGCATATGGAATTGCAGCAGCGGCCGCAGCATAAATTCAATTTCAATACGACGTGGACGCCGATCCGGGATCTGACATTCTCGGGCAACATTCTTTATACCAGCGGTTGGCGCGACCTGCCGGTGATCGGCAGCGAGACATGCAGTATCTGTGCCAAGGGGCATGGGTATGTCACGATCGACATCGCGGCCAATTACAAGATCAACCGATTTGTCTCGGTCTATGCCCGCGCGGACAATCTGCTGAACAGGCAATATGAGGAGCCGATCGGATATTTGCAGCCGGGGCGCGGCGGGTATGGCGGCTTTACGCTGTCTTACTGACAGGATGCGCGGGTGGCGGCGCTGCGGGACCGTGCTGCTGGCGGTGGTGCTGGCAGGGGGCGCGCGGGCCGAGCCCCGGCACCGGATCGTTTCGCTTAATCTGTGTACCGACCAGTTGTTGCTGCAACTGGTGCCGGCCCGCGATATCGCGGGCCTGTCGCCGCTGGCGCGGGATTGCGCCTATTCCGTGATGTGCCTCCAGGCGCGGTCGGTGCCTGCCATTCGGCCCTCGGCCGAGGCGGTGGTCGCGGCGCGGCCTGACCTGGTGGTGGGTGGGCGCTATGCCAGCGTGACCGCCCTGCTGGCGGCGCGGCAGGCGGGGATGCCGGTCGAGCTGTTCGACCCTGTCGAGCGGCTGGCGGATGTGCCGGACCAGATCGCAGCGGTGGCGAATGCGGCGGGGGTGCCGGAGCGGGGACGGGCGCTGGTCGACGCCTTCAGGGCGCGTCTGGCGGCCTATCCTGTGTCGGCGGGTGGGAATGGTGCCCCGTCGGCGATGATCTATGCTGCCAACGGGTTCGTCACCCGTGCGGGGTCGCTGGCTGACGACATGCTGGTGCGTGCCGGGTTCCGTAACGCCGCGAACGGGCTGGACGGGCGGCATGCGCTTGGGGTGTCGCTGGAGAGCCTGCTGGCCCGGCCGCCCGACCTGCTGGTCGTGGCGCGCTCGGATGTCGGTATCTCGCTGGCGCAGGCGGTGCTGGACCATCCGGCCTTGCGCGATGCTTTTCCTGCCGCGCACCGTCTATCCCTGCCCGACCGGCTGTGGCTGTGCGGCCTGCCGCAGACGCTCGATACGCTGGACAAGCTGATCGCGGCCCGCAAGGCGCTGGAGACTTCCCGATGATCGATCGTCGCGACTATCCGCTGATCGCCGTGCTGGCGGCGGGCGTGCTGGGGATGCTGGTCCTGTCGCTGGCCTGGGGAGACAGCCCGGTTTCGCTGCCGGCGGCGCTGCGCGACCTGATGGCCGGACGGCATAGCGTGGGGGCGATCATCGTTGGCCAGTTGCGCCTGCCGCGCGCGATCCTCGGGGTTTCGATCGGGGCGGCGCTGGGGCTGTGCGGGGCAGTGATGCAGGGGTATCTGCGCAATCCGCTGGCCGATCCCGGTTTGCTGGGCGTGTCCGGCGGGGCGGCGCTGGGCGCGGTGCTGGTCTTCTATACCGGGTTGGCCGGCCTGTCGGCGGTGCTGCTGCCGGCGGGCGGGCTGGCGGGGGCGCTGCTGGCGGTGCTGCTGCTGCTGGGGCTGGTGGGGCAGGGCGGCACGCTGGTGCTGCTGCTGGCCGGGGCGGCGCTGAGCAGTTTCGCGGCCGCGCTGACGGCGATGGCGATGAACCTGATGCCCAGCCCCTATGCGGCCTATGAGGTGATGCGCTGGGTGATGGGGTCGCTGACCGACCGGACCATGACCGATGTCGGAATCAGCCTGCCCGGTACCGTCGCGGGGTGCCTGCTGATGCTGACGACCGCGCTGGCGCTGGATGCGCTGGCGCTGGGGGACGAGGTGGCCGAGAGCATGGGCTTTCGCCTGCGTGGGCTTTGGGGTGTTCAGACCCGCGTTGTGGTGGGGGCGGCTGTTGCGGTCGGGTCCTGCGTTGCGGTCAGCGGGGCGATCGGTTTTGTGGGGCTGGTGGTGCCGCATCTGCTGCGGCCGCTGACGGGGCACCAGCCTTCGCGCCTGCTGCTGCCTTCCGCGCTGGGGGGGGCGCTGCTGCTGCTGGTTGCCGATGCGGCGGTGCGGCTGCTGTCGGGGGCGACCGAGATCCAGATCGGTGTGCTGACGGCGCTGATCGGGGCGCCTGTCTTCTTCCACCGGGTGATTGCCATGCGGCGGGGCCAGTCATGACCGGGTTGGCTGCGCGTGGGGTGACGCTGTCGCTGGGGGGGCGGAGGGTGCTGCACGAGGCGAGTGTGGGGGTGGCGCCGGGTGAAATCGTGGGGGTGATCGGCCCCAATGGGGCGGGCAAGAGCACGTTGTTGCGCGCGCTGGCTGGCATCCAGCGCCCCGATGCGGGCGTGGTGATGCTGGATGGCCGCGAACTGGCGGGGATGGCGCCGGGTGACCGGGCGCGGCGCCTGTCCTTTCTGCCGCAGGAGGAGATGCCGCCGCCGCCGATGCGGGTCGAGGATCTGGTGGCGTTTGGGCGGCTGCCGCATCGGGCGGCGCGGGACGAGGCGCGGGATCGGGCGGCGGTGGCGCGTGCGCTGGGGGAGACCGGATTGCTGGACCTGCGGGGGCGGCCCGGCAGCCAGTTGTCGGGGGGGGAGCGCGCGCGCCTGCGGCTGGCGCGGGCGCTGGCGGTCGAGGCGCCCTATCTGCTGGCCGACGAGCCGGTGGCGGCACTGGACCCCGCCCATGCGCTGGCGGTGATGGCGTCGTTCGGCCGGCTGGCGGAAGGGGGCAGGGGGGTGGCGGTGGTGCTGCACGACCTGACCCTGGCCGGGCGGTTCTGCCATCGGCTGGTGCTGATGCGGGACGGGCGTGTCGCGGCGCACGGGCGGCCGGCGGAGATCCTGACCGATGCAGCCATGCGTGCGGTCTATGGCGTGACCGTGCGGCGGGTGGGCGATGCGGTCGTGCCCTGGAGCCTGACCGATGGCAGGTCCGAAGAAAAGCAGGTGATTTCGTGAAAAATACGCGAAAGCGATAGTCTCGGCGCGGGTCACCGCGACGTGATGGGATCGTTTTTCGTCCGGGATGCGTTCGTGGGGGGAACGATGCCTGGGTGGATCGGGCCGCCCCGGTCTGCAAGGTGGAACATGGCCGATGGCGGCTATATTCAGTCCACGGGCCAATGTCATCGTCGCGGTGACGATGCTGGGGGCCGTGGGTGCCGTTGCGGGGTTGTGCCTGTGGTGGTTTGCCTGGCCGCGTTCCGATTATGTCCGGCATGTCGGGTGGGCGATCCAGCAGCCGGTTCCCTTCAGTCACCAGCATCATGTTGCGGGGCTGGGGATCGATTGCCGGTTCTGCCATAGCAGCGTGGAGCGTAGCGCGCAGGCCAGCCTGCCGCCGACCTTTACCTGCATGACGTGCCATTCGCAGATCTGGACCAATGCCGCCCTGCTGGCGCCGGTTCGCGACAGCCTGGCATCCGGCCGGCCCATCGTCTGGGCGCGTGTGACGGATGTGCCGGATTACGTTTACTTCAACCACAGCATCCATGTTTCAAAAGGTGTGGGATGCGTGAGCTGCCATGGGGACGTGGCGCGCATGCCGCTGACCTTCAAGGCCAAGAGCCTGACGATGCAGTTCTGTGTGGACTGCCATCGCGATCCGGGGCCGAACCTGCGGCCTCTTGCCCATGTCTATGACACGGACTGGCATCGGGACGATGCGACGCCGCCGCCGGCGGAGCTGATGCGGGCCTATCATATCGGCGGGCGGAACCTGACGGAGTGCTCAATATGCCATCGCTAGAGGGGCTGCCGGGCGACGAGGGGGACTGGATCAGGCGCTTTCCGCACCTGGAGCAGGCGCTGGCGCATCCGCTGGACCGGCGGCGGACGCTGAAGCTGCTGGCCATGGCGCTGGCCGGGGGCGGGCTGGCGGGGTGCGATCCGGGAACGCCGGAGCGTGGCTTTGTCTCCGCCGTGCGGGCGCCGCCGGGGGTGATACCGGGGGTGCCGAATATCTATGCCAGTGCCCATGTGCGCGACGGCTATGCCAACGGTATTCTCGTCACCCACCAGATGGGGCGGCCGACCAAGGTGGAAGGCAATCCCGGGCACCCGTCCAGCCTCGGTGCCACCGATCTGTTCGCGCAGGCGGCGATCCAGGATTTCTATGATCCCGACCGGGCCAGCGGACCGCTGCATGACGGCATGCCTGCCGCGTGGCAGGAGGTGACGACCGCGCTCCAGGCCCTGCGCGTGGTGCCGGGTGGTGCGGACGCTCCGGGCGGGGCGGGGTTGCGCATCCTGACCGGGACGGTCACGTCGCCCACGCTTGGGGCGGCGATCGATGCGTTGCTGGCGGCCCATCCGGGGGCCGTGTGGCATCGATGGGATGCCATCGGGCGGGATACGGTGCGGGAGGGGGCGGCCATGGCCTATGGCCGGCCGGCGATGGTGAGTCCGGACCTGCGGCAGGTCGAAGTTGCCCTGGCGGTGGACAGCGACCTGCTGGACAGCGCGCCGGGGCATCTGCGCCATGCCCGGGCCTTTGCCGGGCGGCGCAACCCGGTGCGGGGGGCGATGAACCGCCTGTATGCCGTGGAGCCGACGCCCAGCCTGACGGGGGTGGCGGCCGACCATCGGTTTATCGCGGCGCCTGCGGCCTGCGACGAGATCGTCGGGCATCTGGCGGCCGCGTTGCTGCGCAACGAGGAGCCCTCGGGCGGGCCGGACTGGCTGGGGGCGGTGGTGGCGGATCTGCGGGCGCATCGGGGGCGGGCGCTGGTGCATCTGGGGCCCGATCACGGGGCGGAGGCCCATGCCGCGATCCATGCGGTGAACGAGGCGCTGGGCGGGCGGGGGCGAGTGTTCGATGTGTTCGAGCCGGCCGACTATCGGCCGGTGCAGCCGGTCTCCGGCCTGGCGGACCTGATGGACGACATGGAAAAGGGGAGGGTGCGCGCGCTGCTGATCCTGGACGTCAATCCGGTCTATCAGGTGCCGCGCTTCGCGGCGGCGCTGCCGCGCGTGGGGCTGAGCGTTGCGCTGGCGGATCGGCCACATGAGACGGCGCGGGCGGCGCGGTGGCATGTTCCGCTGGCCCACGGATTCGAGGATTGGGGCGATGCGCGCGCCGATGACGGGACGGCGACGATCCTCCAGCCTCAGGCGATGCCGCTTTATGGCGGCAGCAATGCCGCGAGCATCCTGCGGTTCTGCGCCGGGGAAGTCGGACGCCCGGCGCGGGAACTGGTGCGGCAGGCCTGGCGGGAGCGCCTGGCGTCGGAGCGCGACTGGCGCGCCGCGTTGGCGGCGGGTGTCGTTTCCGGGACTGCCAGTGCGCGCCTCGACGTGGCGGTTTCGGGCGTCATGCCGGCTGTGCTGGCCGGCGGGGGGAGTGCGGCGCTGACGCTGCTGCTGCGGCCGGACCCGCATCTGTGGGACGGGCGGGAGGCCAATAACGCGTGGTTGCAGGAGTTGCCGCGGCCGCTGAGCAAGACGGTCTGGGGCAATCCGCTGCTGGTTGCGCCGGATCTGGCGCGCTCGATGGGGCTGCGCAACGGGGATGAGGTGGCGCTGTCCGTGGGGGCGCGCCGTGCCGTGCTGCCGGTGTGGGTGCAGCCGGGGCAGGCCGCGGGGTGCGTCGTGGGGCTGCTGGGCTCGGGCCGGAGGTGTGCGGGAGAGACGGGGGATGGCGTCGGTACCGACCTGTATCCGCTACGCGATGGCGCGGGGCCGGTGCGGATTGTCGCGACCGGGCGCAGGGTGGCCGTTGCCTGCACCGAACATCATGAGACGCTTTTCGGCGATGTGTCGTCCGACATCGTGCGGCATGGCACGCTGGCGCGGTTTCGGCAGGAGCCGGAATTTCTGGGTGCCGGGCGGGAAGGGCCGGTCGCTGCCCTGTACCGGCGGGACCCTGGTGCGCCGGTGGCGTGGGGGATGAGCATCGACCTGAATGCCTGTATCGGCTGCAATGCCTGCATGACCGCCTGCCAGGCGGAGAACAACGTGCCGGTGGTGGGGCGGGACGAGGTGCTGCGCCAGCGCGAGATGCACTGGCTGCGGATCGACCGTGTCCATGAAGGAACACAGGACGCCCCGGATACGTTCTTTCAACCGATGCTCTGCATGCATTGCGAACAGGCGCCGTGCGAAACGGTCTGCCCGGTCGGCGCCACGACGCATGATTCGGAGGGGCTGAACGTGATGGTCTATAACCGATGCGTCGGCACCAAATTCTGCTCGAACAATTGTCCTTACAAAGTCAGGCGATTCAATTATTTCGCCTTTGCCGAGCAGGAACGCCGGCCGGCGATCAGCCGCAATCCGGATGTCTCGGTGCGGGCGCGCGGCGTGATGGAGAAATGTACCTTCTGCGTGCAGCGGATTGCGCAGGCGCGCATTGCGGCCGACCGGGACGGCGTGGCGGAACGGGTGGTGACGGCCTGCCAGGCGGCCTGCCCCACGCAGGCGATCACGTTCGGGGATATCAACGATCCTGAATCGGCCGTCAGCCATCGCAAGGCCAGTCCGCTGACCTATGCCGTGTTTCCCGAACAGGGCACGCATCCGCGCGTGACGTATGAGGCGCGGATCCGGAATCCCAACCCGGCGATCGTGTCGTGAGCGCACCGGCCGTTATTGCCGCCGGCGAGACCGCGCAGTCGATGACTGAGCGGATCTGCGCGGTGACGCTGCGCGAGGGGGCGGGCCGGTGGACGCCGCTATGGTGGTGGGCGGCCTTTGCATTCTCGCTGGGCATGCTTGGGGTCGGCGTGATTTCGGTGGCCTGGCTGTTTTATGCCGGGCTGGGGATCTGGGGGATCGACTGGCCGGTGGCGTGGGGGCTGGATATCCTCAATTATGTCTGGTGGATCGCCATTGCCTCGGGCGGCACCTTTATTTCCGCCCTGTTCTTCCTGCTAGGGGTGGAGTGGCGCACGGCGCTGAATCGGCTGGCGGAGAGCCTGACCCTGTGCGCGGCCCTGTGTGCCGCGATCTTTCCCATCCTGCATCTGGGGCGGCCGTGGTTTTTCTACTGGCTGTTTCCCTATCCGAACACGATGGGGCTGTGGGCGCAGTTTCGCAGCTCGCTGGTGTGGGATTTCTTTGCGATCCTGACCTATGTTCTGGCGTCGATCCTGTTCTGGTATTTCGGGTTGCTGCCGGATCTGGCGACCTTGCGGGACCGGGCGGGCGGGGCGGGGGCGCGCCTGTTCTATGGTGTTCTGGCCATGGGTTTTCGCGGATCGGGGCGGCAGTGGCGGCATTATCGCGCGGTCTATGCCGTGATGGCCGCGCTGATGGCGCCGCTGGTGGTGTCGGTGCACAGTATCGTGGGCATGGATTTTGCCGGGAGTGCCGCCACCGGATGGCATTCCACGCAGTTTCCGCCTTTCTTCGTGTTCGGTGCGGCATTGTCGGGGTTTGCCGTCGTGCTGGTGGCCCTTCTGCCGTTGCGCGTGCTGCTGGGTTTGCAGGCCTATGTGACGGAACGGCATGTCGACGTGCTGGGGCGGCTGTTCCTGACCAGTTCGCTGTGTGTCGGCTATGCCTATCTGATGGATGCGTTTTCCACCTTCTACGGGCCGGACCCGGCGGAGCGGACGATGTTCGTCCTGCGCGTCTTCGGCCTGTATGCGCCGGTTTATTGGGGCACCATCGTGCTGAATATCCTGCTGCCGCAATTGCTGTGGTGGCGCGCGGTGCGGATGACGGCGCCCCTGGTGTGGCTGATCGGGCTGGGTGTACTGGTGGGCATGTGGCTGGAGCGGTTCCAGATCATCGTGACCAGCCTGGCGCGGACGCAGATGCCGTCTTCCTGGGGGCAATATACGCCGACGATATGGGAATGGAGCCTGCTGCTGGGCACGATCGGGCTGTTCCTGACGGCGTTTCTGCTGATCGTGCGGCTGATGCCGGTGGTGGCGATGGCGGAAATGCGCGCGATGCTGCGGGGAGGGACGGCATGATCGTCGCCGCCTTTGCCACCGAAGCCGGGATGCGGGAGGCAGCTGCCGAAATGCGGCGCGGCGATAACGGCTTTGTCGAAACCTATATGGCGATGGAGCCGGGTGGGGAGGACGAGGCGGCGGGCTCCATCCTGCCGGCTGTCATGCTGGCGGGTGGGGTTCTGGGGGGTGTGGGGGGCTTTCTGATGCAGGCCTATGCCACGACCGTGAGCTATCCGCAGAATATCGGCGGGCGGCCGGATCTGTCCTGGCCGTCTTATGTGCCTGCGACGTTCGAACTGGCGGTTCTGGGG
The DNA here is from genome assembly GCF_014174275.1 of Gluconacetobacter takamatsuzukensis. Classification (GTDB taxonomy): domain Bacteria; phylum Pseudomonadota; class Alphaproteobacteria; order Acetobacterales; family Acetobacteraceae; genus Gluconacetobacter; species Gluconacetobacter takamatsuzukensis. The sequence goes on from NZ_JABEQK010000001.1 coordinate 507,713, forward strand.
GCGGTCGTGGCCGGCATGGCGGGATATCTGGTCATGGGGGGAATGCTGCGCCTGTACGATCCGGTCGATGAGGCCGGGTGCATGCGGGGTGCCATGCTGGGCTCCTACGTGCTGGTTGTGCGCGCTGCCGATAGCGCCGGGGCGCGGCGGGTGCTGGCCCGTCATGCCCCGGTCGCGATCGAGGAGGTGGCGGGATGAGAATGGGTGCCGCCACCGCCCTGGGCGTTGCGGCCCTGCTGCTGGTTGGCGGCTGCGACGACATGACGAAGCAGAAGAAGCAGAACCCGTATGCCAGCCGGGCAACCGCGCCGGGCGAGGTGCCGGCCGGGACGGTGCAGTATGGCGAAACCGCCACTCCGGTGCCGCCGGTGACGATGGCGCTGCTGGCGCGCGGGCAGAGCGAATATCATGTCTTCTGCGCGCCCTGCCATGCGGAAACGGGTGACGGGCACGGGATGATCGTGCAGCGGGGCTTTCCGGCGCCGCCGCCGCTGGCCGCAGCCCGGCCGCAATTCGTGTATGACGTCGTCACCGATGGCCGGGGCGTGATGTACGGGTTTGCCCAGCGGATTGCGCCGGAGGATCGCTGGGCCGTCGTGGCCTATGTGCATGCGTTGCAGCGCAGCCAGCGCATGGCACTGGCCGACCTGACGGCCGAACAGCGGGCCGTGCCATGACCCGGACCCGGCCCGGCATCGAGCATGTGGCGTGGGCGATTGCCCTGGCGGCCGGGCTGGCGGTGCTGGCGGGGTTGGTGTGGATGCCCCATGCGGTCTATCGCCCGTGGCTGGGGGCGTGTGCCGCGTGGCTGGGCTGGCCGCTGGGTAGCATGGCGCTGATGCTGGCGCATGCGCTGACGGGCGGGCGGTGGGGCGAGATCCTGCGGCCGGGCCTGCGCGCCGGGGTGGCGACCCTGCCGCTGGGGCTGCCGGCGCTGGCCGTGCTGCTGGTGGGGGCGGGGGATCTTTATCCCTGGCTGCATGGAGAAGAGGCGGCGCGGGCTGCCAACCGGTTCTATCTGAACCCGCCCTTCGCGCTGGTGCGGATTGCCCTCTATGCCGGGATCTGGGGCGTGCTGGGGGTGGTGTGCCTGCGGGGGCGGGGGTTGGCGCGCATTGCGCCGGTGGGGCTGATCCTGCTGGCGCTGACGTTCAGTTTCGCGTCCATAGACCTGACGGAATCGCTCGATCCGCACTTCAGTTCCAGCGCTTACGGGCTGATCGCCTCGGCCGGGGCGGGGTTGCTGGCGCTGGCGCTGGCCATGGTGCTGGCGCTGCTGGCGGGTGGTCTTGATGCCGACCGGCAGGTGCTGCGCGACCTGGCGCGGCTGCTGCTGGGGCTGACGGTGCTGTGGGCGTATCTGGATTTCATGCAGTTCCTGATCGTCTGGCAGTCCAACCTGCCGGTCGAGGCGGCCTGGTATGGCCGCCGCCTGCATGGCGGGTGGGGTGTGGTGGCGGTGGGGTTGGTGGGGCTGCATTTCCTGCTGCCCTTCGTGCTGCTGATGCTTGCGCCCTTGCAGGGTCGGCGGTCGGTGGTGCTGGGGGCGGCGGGGCTGCTGGTGGCCATGGAGGTGGTGCGCAACCTGTGGCTGGTACTGCCGGGGCATGCGGCGGTTTCGGTGTTGCCGACGCTGGCGTGCCTGCTGCTGTTTGCGGCGGCGGGGGCGGCGCTGTGCGTCCGGGCGATGCGGCGGGAGGTGATCCATGCCTGACGATCCTGCCGCCGCTGACCCGCATTTTTCCCGTCCCCGGCATGAGGTGCGGGATGTTGCCCTGCGCCCGGTCCTGGTCGTGGGCATCGGGGTGGGGGCGGCATTGGTGATGCTGGCGGTGGCGGCCAATTTGCTGTTTCCGCAGCACAGGCTGGACCGGCTGATGGCTGCGCCGTTGCCGCCGATGGCCGCGCCTGCGCTGCAAAGCGATCCGCCGGCCGACATGGCGGCCTTCCGCGCGGCGGACATGGCGCGGCTGAACGGGTTCGGCTGGGTGGATCGCGCGCATGGCGTGGCGCATGTGCCGGTCGGGCAGGCGATGCGGCAGGTGGCGCGCGAGGGGATTCCCGACTGGCCGGGTGCCGGGGCGGACCGGCCATGATGCGGGGGGAGGGGATCGGGCGCGGCATTCTGGCGGCGCTGGCTGTGATGCTGCCTGTGATCCTGCCCGGGGCGGCGTGGGCGGGCACGATGGGGGATCTGGCCTTTACCCAGCGGCAGGGGGCGAACGTGCCGCTGGACGCGCGCTTTACCGATACGGCGGGGCGGACCTTGCCGCTGGGGGCGTTTGTCGGCGGGCATCCGGCGATCCTGTCGATCGGATATTATGCGTGCCCCAACCTGTGCGCGCTGGAGCGCGAGGATCTGCTGCACGCTTTGGACGGCAGCGGTTTGAAGACGCCCGACGATTACACGCTGATCGTCGTCAGTATCGACCCCGCCGAGACGGAGGCGGTGGCCCGGCGGGCCCGGCAGGACGATCTGGACCGCCATGCCACGCCGGGGGCCGAGCGGGGCTGGCATTTTCTGGTGGGGGAGGCGGCGTCGATCGGGCGCCTGGCCGATGCGGTGGGGTTTCATGCGCGGTACGATCCGGGGCTGAAACAGTATCTGCACCCGATGGGGCTGGTGTTCACGACGCCTGCGGGGATGGTCTCGGGCTATGTGCTGGGCGTGGGCTATCGCGCCGGGGATGTGCGGCAGGCCCTGGCGCGGGCGGCGGCGGGGCAGCGGGCCGAGGCGTCGCCGGTCCTGCTGCTGTGCTTTCACTACGATGCCGCCACCGGGCGCTACACGCTGGCGGTGCGCAAGCTGCTGCGGCTGGGCGCCGTGATGACGGTGCTGGTGCTGGGCACCCTGTTGGGCATGGCCCATTGGCGGAGGGTGCGATGACCTGGCTGCCCGAGGCCTCGGCCCATGCGATGCGGATCGATATCCTGCTGGCCGGCCTGACGATCATCAGCCTGGCGGTGCTGGGGCTGGTGTTCGGGCTGATGGGGCTGAATGTCCTGCGCTTTCGGGCCGGCCGGACGACGGTGACTGCGCGGACCCAGGCCGAGCACAAGGGCTGGGGGTTCGAGATCGCCTGGACCTCGGCGACGCTGGTGATCTTCTTCGGGCTGTTTCTGTGGGCGACGCAGCTTTATGTCGTGGGCTTTCGGCCACCGGCCGATGCGATCCAGATCTATGTCACCGGCAAGCAGTGGATGTGGAAGGTCCAGTATCCGGGCGGGCAGCGCGAGATCAATGCGCTGCATGTGCCGGTGGGGCGGCCGGTGCAGCTTCTGCTGACATCGGAGGACGTGATCCACGATTTTTCGATCCCGGCGCTGCGGATCAAGCACGATGTGCTGCCGGGCCGATATCAGAGCCTGTGGTTTACGGCGACGCGGACCGGATCGTTTCGGCTGTATTGCACGCAGTTCTGCGGGCTGGGCCATTCGCGCATGACCGGCACGGTGATGGTGCTGGATGCCACGGATTATGCCGGCTGGCTGAACGGCACCCCGGCCAGCGGCAGCCTGGCGGCGGCGGGGGAGGCGCTGTTCATCCGCAGCGGGTGCAGCGGCTGCCATGCCTCCAGCCGCTATGCCCCGGATGCGGGGGATAGCAGCCGGGCGCCGTCGATGGTCGGGTTGTACGGCAGCCGGGTGGTGCTGGCGGACGGCCGGGCGATCGTGGCCGATGCGGCCTTTCTGCACGATTCGATCCTCGATCCGCCGCGTCGGCGGGCGGCGGCGTTCGCGACCGACATGCCGTCCTTTCGCGGGGTGCTGGCCGAGGACGACCTGGCCGCGCTGGTGGCGTATTTGCAGACCCTCTCGCCCACTCTTCCTCCGGAAGCAGGGAATTGAACGCGATGGCGCAAAGTTACCTCTGGCAGGATGGTACCCTGCGATCGTGGCTGCTGACGCGCGACCATAAGCGGATCGCCCTGCTGTATCTGGGGTCGATCACGTTCTTCTTCGCGCTGGGGGGCGTGGGCGCGGCGCTGATCCGGCTGCAATTGCTGGAGCCGACGGGCGCCATCCTGTCCGACGCGGCCTATAACCGGGTGTTCACCCTGCATGGCGTGGTGATGGTCTGGCTGTTCCTGGTGCCGTCGATTCCGGTCACGCTGGGCAATTTCCTGGTGCCGCTGATGCTGGGCGCGCGCGACCTGGCCTTTCCGCGCCTGAACCTGATCAGCTGGTACCTGTTCGTCGCGTCGGGGCTGCTGGTGCTGTACGGCCTGTTCTGGGGTGGGCTGGAGACGGGCTGGACCTTCTATACCCCGCTTTCGTCGGATTACAGCGAGGGCAGGGTGCTGCCGGTGGTGCTGGGGATCTTTCTCAACGGGTTTTCCTCGATTGCCACGGGCGTGAATTTCATCGTCAGCATCCATCAGCTGCGGGCGCCGGGGATGACGTGGTACCGGCTGCCGCTGATGCTGTGGGCGCTGTATGCGACCAGTGTCATCTTCGTGCTGGCGACGCCGGTCCTGGGCATCACGCTGCTGCTGCTGGCGTTCGAGCGGCTGTTCCGGGTGGGGGTGTTCGACCCCGGGCTGGGGGGCGACCCGCTGCTGTTCCAGCAGATGTTCTGGTTCTACTCCCACCCCGCCGTCTACATCATGATCCTGCCCGGCATGGGGGTGGTCAGCGAGATCGTCAGCACTTTCTGCCGCAAGCCGGTGTTCGGCTACCGGTTCGTGGCCTGGTCCTCGGTCTCGATCGCGGCCATCGGCTTTATCGTGTGGGGGCACCACATGTTCGTGGCCGGGGAATCGCTTTACTCGGCCATCGTCTTTTCGATGTTCAGCTTCTTCGTCTCGGTGCCGTCGGCCATCAAGGTCTTCAACTGGCTGGGGACCATGCATGGGGGGGCCATCCGGCTGGATGCCCCGATGCTGTATGCGATGGGCTTTATCGGCCTGTTCACTGTGGGAGGGCTGACGGGGCTGTTCCTGGCCTCGCTGGCTGCCGACGTGCATCTGACGCAGACCTATTTCGTGGTCGCGCATTTTCACTACATCATGGTCGGCGGCATGGTGTCGGCCTATTTCGGCGGGCTGCATTACTGGTGGCCCAAGATCACCGGCCGGATGTACCCGGAAATCTGGGGACGGCTGGCGGCCGCGCTGATCTTCTTCGGCTTCAACCTGACCTTCTTCCCGCAGTTCATCCTGGGGTTCGAAGGCATGCCGCGCCGCTATGCCACCTATCCCGCGCAGTTCCAGATTTTGAACGTGCTGTCTTCGGCCGGGGCGGGGATCCTGGCCGTCGCGTATGTGATGCCGCTGGTCTATTTCGGCTGGTCGCTGTTTCGCGGCGCGCGGGCGCCCGACAATCCGTGGGGGGCGACCGGGCTGGAATGGCGGACCCCGTCGCCGCCGCCTACCGAGAATTTCGCCGAGACGCCGGTCGTGACCACCGATGCCTATGATTACGGGGAACTGGATGCCCGGACCGGGGTGGCGGATAGCGGAGGGGCGCATCATGTCTGACGGGTCGGTGCTGGACCATCATTCGCCCTACGAGACGCCGCTGCATCGCGACGAGAGCGCGATTGCCGGCATGTGGCTGTTCCTGGCCAGCGAGGCGCTGCTGTTCGGCGGGCTGTTCCTGGTCTGCCTGGTCTACTCGCAGACCCGTGCCGCCGGGTGGGCGGCGGGCGTGCGCCATACCGACCTGACGATCGGGGCCGTCAACACGCTGGTGCTGATCACCAGCAGCGCGGTCTATACGATGGCGGTGGCGGCGGGGCAGCGGGGCGACAATCGGGGGGTGGTGCGGTTCGGGCTGGGTGCCGCCGTGCTGGGCATGGCCTTCCTGGCCCTGAAGGGCGTGGAATGGGGGCAGGAATTTCGCGAGAGCCTGTTTCCCGGCCCGCATTTCGCCCTTCATGGGCCGGATTCCGGGGGGGCGGCGCTGTTCTACAGTTTCTATTTCCTGGCGACCTTCCTGCACGGGATGCACATGGTGGTCGGGATCGGGTTGATCCTGTGGGTCTGCCGCAAGGCGCGGCATGGGGCGTTCGGTCCGGCGTGGAGCACGCCGGTCGATGTCGTGGGCCTGTACTGGAGCTTTGTCGACCTGGTCTGGATGCTGCTGTTTCCGCTGCTCTATCTGATCGGGCGGCGGTGATGGGGCGCATCGCGATCTGCTGGGGGATGCTGGTGCTGCTGCTGGCGGCGGAACTGGCGGCCACGTGGGCGGGATACGGGATTGCCGTCTGCGTGGCGGCGGTGCTGATGGTGCTGGTGATCGTGCTGGGATTCATGCAGATCCTGCGCGGGCCGAAGCTGGCGGTCATCTTCGCGCTTGGCGGATTGTTCTGGCTGACGATCCTGCTGGCGCTGGGCAGCCTGGACAGTTTTACCCGCACGACCGTGCCTGTGCCCGGCCCCGCCTTGCCCGACCGGGCGGCCGGTTTGCAGGAGGGCGGATAGTTTCATGAAAGATACACGAAAGAAATAGTCGGATGCGGCTAGAGAAGGCTCGTCCTTCATCAGGGTATGCCGCTTGCGATGAACGTGATTCTGAACGACCGACTCGCGCCCGCCAGTTATCGGAGCGTCTTCGTCTCCGACGTTCATCTGGGAACGCGCGATTGCCGGGCCGACCTGCTGGCCGAATTCCTGCGCACCATGACCTGCGAGCGCCTGTATCTGGTCGGCGATATCATCGACGGCTGGAAGCTGAAGCGGTCGTGGTTCTGGAACAGCCATCATGACGATGTGCTGAACCTGATCCTGCGCATGGGGCGCAGCGGCACCGAGATCATCTACATCCCCGGCAATCATGACGAGATGTTCCGCCGCTGGCTGCCGCACGCGCTGGAAGTCGCCGGTATCCGGCTGTGCGGCGAGGCCGAGCACGTGACCGCGACCGGCCGGAAATTCCTGGTTCTGCACGGCGACGAATTCGACAGCGTGGTGCGGTATGCGCCGTTCCTGGCGATGCTGGGGGACCGGGCCTATACGGTGGCGCTGGTCGTCAATCGCTGGTTCAATCTGGTGCGGCGCAGGCTGGGGCTGCCTTATCGCTCGCTGTCGCAATGGCTGAAGCGGCAGGTGAAGAGTGCGGTGATGGCCATCGACCGTTTCGAGACCGCCGTGGCGGACGAGGCGCGGCGCCGGGGGATGGACGGGGTGGTCTGCGGCCATATCCATCATGCCGTGATCAAGGATGTGGACGGCGTGCTGTACATGAACGACGGCGACTGGGTGGAAAGTTGCAGCGCGCTGGTGGAACATCATGACGGGAGCATGGAGCTTCTGGACGTGACCGACGTGTGCAACCGGTCTCCGGCCCCCGCGCCGCTGGCATCGGGCCTGTTTGCCGGTGCCTGAGTGACGGTGGAAGCAGCGGCCGCCATTGCGGCGCAGGGCGGGGGCGGGGAGCATCCGTTGCGCATTCTCATGGTCAGCGATGCCTGGTATCCGCAGGTCAACGGGGTGGTGCGCACCGTCTCGCGCCTGCGGGATGCGCTGGAGGCGATGGGGCATACGGTCGAGATCGTCGGCCCGCACCTGTTTCGCACCGTGCCGTGCCCGACTTATCCCGAGATCCGGCTGTGCATCCTGCCCGGTCGCCGGCTGGGCCGGCTGATCGACGCCTTTCGGCCCGATGCGATCCATATCGTGACCGAGGGGCCGCTGGGGCTGGCCGCGCGCCGCTGGGCGCTGGGGCGCGGGCAGGGTTTTACCTCGTCGTTTCATACGCGGTTTCCGGAATATATTCGGGCGCGCACCGGATTTTCGACGGGATTGCCCTATCGCTTCCTGCGCTGGTTCCATGGGGCGGCGGCGCTGACGCTGGTCCCGACCGCGAGCCTGCTGGACGAATTGCGGGAGCGGGGCTTCGAACATCTGGAATGCTGGACCCGGGGCGTCGATGCCGACCGGTTTCGCCCCGATGCCGCCGCGATTGACTGGCAGTCATTATATGGCGTGCGGGGGCCGTACCTGCTCTATGTCGGGCGGGTGGCGGTGGAGAAGAACCTGGAGGCGTTTCTGTCGCTGGAGCTGCCCGGGACAAGGATCGTCGTCGGGGACGGGCCGGACCGGGCGGCGCTGGCCGCGCGGTATCCGGACGTGCTGTTTACCGGTTACCTGACCGGTGGGGAGCTGGCGGCGGCGTATGCGGCCAGCGACGTGTTCGTGTTTCCCAGCGTGACCGACACGTTCGGGCTGGTGATCCTGGAGGCGCTGGCCTGCGGCCTGCCGGTCGCGGCCTTCGACGTGACGGGGCCGCGCGATATCCTGCCGCCGGGGGTGTCGGCGGTCGGTGCCATCGGGCCGGACCTGCGGCGCAATATCCTGGCCGCGCTGAGGGGAGACCGGGCCGCCTGCCGGGCGCATGCCGCGCGCTTCAGCTGGGAGGCCTGCGCGCGCATGTTCCTGGAGGCCGTCATGCGCGCGCAGCGGATCGTGCGCGCCGCCTGAGCGTTTTGAGGCCTGTTATTTGCGGGCCTGGCGCAGGAGGCCCGATACCGCAGCACCCAGCAGCGAGCCTTCGGCGGCAGCGGTCGCCTTTTCGCCGCCCATATAGGGGGCGAGCGCGTGGGCCAGGCCCGGCATGGTCAGGGTCTGTAGCCATACGCGGCCGGGGCCGGTCAGGCGGGCCATGAAGAAGCCGTTATCGCCGAACAGCTTGTTGCGGATGCCCGGCAGCATGGTGAGATCGAAGGCGATCGTGTCCTCGAACATGCCGACCAGGCCGGGATGGACGTCCACGACCTCGCCCGGGGCCAGGTCGTGGGGGACGATCTCGCCGCCCAGCATGGTCCAGAACGTGCCGTGGCCGGCGACGCGTTGCAGGCGGAACCCGTCGCCGCCGAAAATGCCCGCGCCGAGCGAACGCTGGATGGCGAGGTCGAGCGTGACGCCCGGTGTCGCGCACAGGAAGCCGTGGCGATGCACCAGCATCGCCCGGCCGCCGCCGACCTGATGTTCCAGGATCTGGCCCGGCAGGCGGGTGGCGAAGGCGACCAGGCCGGGAGCGCCCTCGGCGGTGAATTCGGTCATGAACAGGCCGCCGCCGGCCAGCGAGCGGCGCACCGCGCCGAGCAGGCCGGCCATGCCGGCCCCCGACGTGGTGGTGGACAGCGTGACGTTGGGGGTTTTCCAGGCCAATTCGCCCGTTTCGGCGACCAGCCGTTCGCCGGCTTCCAGCATCACGCGCAGAACCGGAAAGATCGAGCCGTCGATGGTAGTGCGCATGGGCGTGCCTTCCTGCGTGGGGACCGGTCTTTTCTTTCCGGGAACGGCCATCCTATCGCAAGGCCTGCCGGGTGGACTATCGTCGTGCGGTGAACGGGGGACCGGGCAGGGTGTTTCCTGTCGGGATCGGTTCGTCGGGATGGACCGGCCGTTGGAAACATCTTAACGGGGCTGGAGACCGGGGATGAATCCGGCCCCGCCAGAAGGAAGAAAAACATGGAAGGCGTCATCGCTGCCGTCACCGGCCTGTTGCTGGGCCTGTTCGGCCTGATCGTGGCGGCGGTTGCCGCGATCGAGAATCTGGCGCGCCAGATCCTAGCCAGCGTGGGCATTATGGGCGAATTGCAGACGGCGCTGCTGATCATCCTGCTGGTCAGCCTGGCGATCGGGGCCTTTCGCCTGTTCGGGGGGGTGTTCGCCGTCCTGATCTGCCTGGTGCTGATGCTGATCCTGGTGCACGCCCTGCTGGTGACAGTGGGCGTGCCGGTGCACTGAACGGTCGGCCTATCGGACCGGTGGGCTGAAGGTGCCGGTGCTGTAGACGATGCGGCCGCCGACCATGGTGAGCAGGACCCTGGTTTCGGCGATCTGTTCGGCCGGGATGGTGGCGATGTCGCGATCCAGGATGATGAGATCGGCGAATTTTCCCGGTTCGAGAGAGCCGGCGACCGTGTCGGAGCGGAGTTCGTAATTCGCGTTCATGGTGATGGCGCGCATCACGCTGGTGCGGGACAGGCCGGGTTCGGTGCCGAGGGGGTGGGCATATCGCGCGCCGGCGGCGGGTGCGTTGGTGCGGGTGACGCCGACCTTGAGCGCGAACCATTCGTCGAGCGGATCGACCGGCCAGTCGCTGCCGTAGGCGATGCGGGCGCCGGCCTGTTCGAGCTGGGCCGCGGGTTCGAGATACCGGGCGCGGTCGGGGCCGATATAGGGCAGTACGCCCTCGGTGGTATCCGGGGCCTGCTTTTCCCACTGGAAGGACAGGACGGGGATGGTGTCGAGCGCGCGGTAGCGGGGCATGTCGGCGGGGTCGACCATTTCGTCATGAGCGATTGCCGGACGGAAATCGTTGGCGGGGAGCGCCTTGCGGGTGGCCGCGATCGCGTCGAGCGCCAGACGGACCGCGCCGTCGCCGTCGGCGTGCATGTGCGGGTCGAACCCCGCCGTGACGAGGGCCTTCAGCAGCGGGCTGAGGATGTCCAGCGGGAAATAGGGGGCGGGGCCTTTCGACGGGCCGGGCTGCCAGTCCGGGTGGTCTTTCGTACCCTTGTCGACCAGGTAAGGGGCGAGCAGAAGCCCGGTCTGGGACGGGGCGGTGATGACGCCGTCCATGAACAGCTTGACGTTGCGTACCGTGACGGAGGGCGACGGGGTGAGAGGACCCTGGTCGTAGCGGGCGCGGATGGTGGTCAGGCGCCGGATGTCGCCCGCGATGTCCTTGCCCTGCGCGGGTTCGATCAGGGGGGCGAAATGGGCGCGGGCAGTCAGCTTGCCCTGTTTCTGCAGGGCGGTGAACGAGGACAAATCCTCGGGCAGGGCCCAGGCGTCGAGAAAGCCGGTGATGCCCTGGGCGCGCATGGCGGCGAGGGATGCCGCCGCCGCCGCGACATTTTCCTGCGCGGTCGGGTGCGGCAGCACGGCCAGCATCAGGTTCAGCGCCGTATCTTCGAGAATGCCGGTTGGTTGTCCGCTTGCGTCGTGGACGACCTGGCCGCCGGTGGGATTGGGCGTTGCGGCGGTGATGCCGGCGCGCTTGAGGGCGGCGCTGTTGGCCAGCAGCGAATGACCGAAGGAGGACAGGACGATGATCGGGCGCGTGCTGTCGATGGAATCGAGCGCGGCTTTGGTCATCCGCACGCCGGGAGGCTGCATCGCCTCCTGGAACCAGTTGCGGACGACCAGCCAGCCGGATGCGGTGCGATAGGCGGGATTGGCGGCGCAGGCGCGGATGCGCGCGGTGAAGCCGTCGGCGGTCAGCGGAAGATAGTCCAGCGAGCAGCCGATCAGGTTCTGGCCGCCCACCAGCGGGTGCATGTGGCCGTCGGTCAGGCCCGGCATGACCATATGGCCCTTGAGGTCGATGGTTCTGGTATGGGCGTCGGCATGGGCCGGTGCGGCGGCGTCCGGGCCGGTCCAGACGATGCGGCCGCCGCGGATGGCCAGGGCCTGGGCCGTGCTGTCCCGATGGTCGAGGGTGCGAATCGTGCCGTTGGTCAGCAGGATATCCGCCGGGGGCGCCGGGGCGGCCAAGGCCGTGTGCGCGGCCAGGAGGGATGAGGCGGAGAGGAGGATTGAGGCGCGGCGCATGGCGATCCGGATGGCTGTGGACACGATGTCCCGCCATGAGGATGCGGATGTTGCGATGTGTCAATGAGGGCGGAGGATACGCCTATCGCTGTCGGCGGAAGGGGACGCGGCGCGACAGGCCTGCCGACATCTGGCGCATCGAGGCGACATAGCCGGGCCATGACAGGGCCCGGTTGCCGGCCCAGCCCTGCTGCGCGCGGCGGCCGCGTGGCGGCGGCTGCGTCAGGGGAAGGCCCTGGCGGTTGTCGGCACAGGCTGGCTGCCTGGCGCCGATCCAGTCATGGACCAGGATCTGTCCGATGATGCCGGCCGCGTGTGTCATCGCCAGGGTCCTCCCGCTCAGGATGTCCGGGGATTGAACCCGGAGAGATCAGCAAAGTTCAGACACAAACCCGAGACCTAGCCGCCATGGTGGTCGCCGCCACGATGGTCGTCGCCGCCGTGGCCGCCATGGCCGCCCTGTTCATGGTTTCCGCCAGGATTTCCGCCGGGGTTGCCGCCATGCGGCATGCCGCCGCCCCGGCTGTCGCCGCCACGCGCGTTGCCCGGACCATGGTCGGGGCCGCCGCCGGGGAAGCCCCCTTCGCGGCGGCCGGCCGGTGGCGGGGCGGCTGGGCCACTCCGTCCGCCCCCCGGGCCTGCTCCCCGGGCGCCGCCCGGTCCCCCATGGAAATCGCCGCCGCGATCGCCGGCGCCCGGTCTGCCACGGAAATCGCCTCCGCGACCGCCGCCGCCCCAGCGGTCGTAGCTGGAGAACCAGGGACGGTCGCGATAATGCGCGCCCCAGTAATTGCCGAATGCGAAACCGATCAGGGGCAGGCCCATCATGGGCCCGTACTGGCTGAGGGGGCCGGCCGATCCGCCATAGAGGACCTGCACCCGTTCCGACGGTGCCCAGCCGCGATAGGGGCCGCCCGCCACGTCGCACCAGCCCCATCCCGGCTGGCAGCCGAAAATCTCGATCGGGGCGCCCGGGGGCAGGCCGCCGACGACGGGATAGGCCGGGGAGGGGCCGGCGAAAATGTCGGTGCCGCCCACGACCACGCCGGGGGCCGCCGATGCCGCCCCCGCAAAGCCTAGTCCCGCCACCAGCGCGGACAGGACGATCCTGGTCTTTATTGTCATCGGTCTCCCGGCTCCGAGCGCCGCGTCAGGGTGCATCGGCCGCGCCGTGCCCATGCTTCATGCCCTGTCAGACTGAGCATATTTCCCCGAAAAGAAAAGCCCTGCCGCAGTGGTTCGCGGGCCATTGCGCGGGTCCGCGCGCGGCCCAGCCTACCAGGCCTGCCCGAACAGCAGGATTCCCGCATAGAGCACGACAAGGGCGAAGATTCCGCCGACCATGATCGTCCAGTAGCCGATCGAGCGGGGTGGGGCGGCGGAGACGCCGCGGGTGACGCCATGGCTCATGATTGCCTCCTTTTGCCGAAGGTCGTTTTCAGCCGTTCTTTCCGTTGCTGGACGTGGGATGTCGTGGTGCGGGTGCAAGGCGTATCGCCCGATCACATCCGCACGATCCGTCGGGCCCGTCGGGCCGGGATTTTCTTGTCGGCTGCCGGGCGGGGCTGGCATGCTGGCAGGGCTGAATTTTCTGCGATCGAAGGATATCTGCCCATGCGCCTGCGCCTGCTTTTTTCGAGCCTGGCCGTCATTGCCCTGGTCGGGGTGTCGGCTCCGGCTTCCGCCGCCGCGCCGTGTCGTGATGCCAACGGCAAGTTCGTGACCTGCCCCAAACCGAAACCCGCCAAATGCCGCGATGAAAAGGGGCGCTACGCCAAATGCCCGGCCCAGGCCGCCGCCCCGGGCTGACGCGGCGGCGCGGCGGTGGCCGGAAGGCCCCGCTGCGCACGATCCCGGCCTGCATCATGTAACAACAGAGGGTGCCGGGCCCTGCCGGACAGGGGCATGGGGCGGGACGGGGCGATCTCCTGTCTGGCGAATGGTCCTGTCCTGTCCTGCATATTCCGTGTTCTGGCTGTGCGGAGGCAGGTGTCGGCTTGCGGAAGGAGGCGGATTTTCGGTGCGCCTTTTTAACGTTTTTGCCGCAAATAAGACTATACGTTATTGTTTCTGTTTTGTTACCCTGTGATGATCAAGGGCGGCCGTATTGGCGTAAAGGACGATTGGCGTAAAGGACGGTTTTCGCTTTTCATGCGGGCACGGCATGGAAATGGCCTCGCCCAAGGCGGCAGGATGAATTCTCTTCACCGGCGCAAGGGAAGGAGATCATATCGCGTGTCATGATCGCTGTTTGTAACAATATGACAAAACAAATAATGACTTCGCCGTCATGTGGCCCCCGCCGGCCTGTACGCGAAAGTGACGCGGGGTGTATTGAGCTATGTCATGTGACATTTTTACTTGCTGTATGGCTGGTATGTGTAGAAAGTGTGCCGATCTCACCTGTCTAACATTGCAGACCATCGGGGATATGGAATAAGACCCTCCGGGTATCGGGGTGAGTAGGCTGAGTCGTCGCTATCGTCTCCAGGCAGTTCCGAAGAGGCTGCGCAAGGTGATCGCACGGTGGAGAATGATTCATGAGGGAGCCGGCGTTGCAGAATGAGCCGTCATCTCTTCCGTCGGTTCTGAACGCGCTGGCCGACGGCGTGATCATGGTCGACGACGACGGCATTGTGGTGTTTGCCAACGACGCATCGGTGGCGATGTGCGGCGCGCGGCATGACGCATGGATCGGGCAGCCGGTGCGCGGCATGGTGCCCGCGCTGGACCTGGCGGCCGGTTCCGCCCCGCGTGAAATCCCGCTCTTCCGGCCCGGCTGTCCGGCGCGTTGGCTGGAAGCGGTCGTGGTGCCCGGCGGGGCCGCCGATGGAGCGGCATGGGTTGTCACGCTGCGGGACGTGACGGCCGAGGTCGGCCGGCGCGAGGCCGGGCAGCTCTGTTCCACCGTGGTCAACCGGACCGACCGGGGCGTGATGGTGCTCGATGGGCTGGACCGGATCACGTATGTGAATCCGGCCTTTACGCATCTGCTGGGCTATCGTCCCGAAGACGTGCTGTTGCGGGATGTGTCGGTCGCGCTGTCGGCGGAAGAGGCCGACATGGCGGTGCTGCGCGAGTTCCGGTACAATCTGCGCACCCGCAGGGCATTCGAGATCGACCTGCGGGCGCGGTCGCGCGCGGGGCGCGAGATCTGGCTGAGCACCGCCGTCAGCCCCGTGCGGGACGATGGCGCGGCGGATGGCGATGTCATCGTCCTGCTGGCCGACAAGACCCAGGCGATGGAATTGCAGGGCCTGCGGCAGGACGTGACGACGGCCCTGAGCAGCGCCATGGACTTCAACGACGTCATGTCGCTGATCTGCAAGCGCGTCGAGGCGATTACGCCGGATGTGGTGGTGTCGATCCTGCTGGTGACGGACGAGGGCACGGCGTGGATGGCGGGCCGGAGCGCGATGCCGGAATCGTTCGCCTCGGCCTGTGACGGGATGGTCGTCGGCCCGATGGTGGGGACCTGCGGCGCCGCGATCTATTCGGGCCACGAGGTGCTGACCCCCGATATCGAGACCGATCCGCGCTGGACGCCCGCCTTGCGCGACAAGGTGCGCCCGCTGGGGCTGATCGCCTGCTGGTCGGTGCCGGTGCGGCTGCGCGACGGCACCGTGGCCGGGAGCCTGGCGCTGTATTTCCGCGATCGGCGGGAGCCGACGCTGTGGCATCGCCGGGTTGTGGATGCCTGCATCCATTTCTGTACCCTCGCGGTGGAGCAGGAACGCGCGCGGGCGCGAATCGCGCAACTGGCGCATTACGACGCGGTGACGGGCCTGCCCAACCGGACATGGCTGCGCGAGCATCTGGCGGGCCTGCAGGACCGGCCGGGCTGGTGCGGGCTGACGCTGATCGCGATTGATCTCGACCAGTTCCGGACGATTCGGGATGGACTGGGAGGGGCCGGGGCGGATGAACTGCTGGAGACGGTCGCCCAGCGGCTGAAGCGCGCGGTGGGGCAGGACGGGATTCTGACCCGTACCGGCGAGGACGAGTTTTCGATCGTGACCGGGTGCGGCCGCACGCCGATGGGGCCGGGATGCTGCGTGGACCGGGACGGGTTCATCGCGGTCGATCATGCGTCGGTGATGGCCGGCGCGATCCTGCGGGCCATGGAGGTTCCGATCGTCATCAACGGGCTGCCGTTCACGTCGGGCGTCAGTGTGGGAATCTGCGCCGGCGGGGAGAAGGGGGGCACCGTCGATACGCTGCTGCGCAATACCCGGATCGCCGTTTCGCGCGCGCGGGATGCCGGGGGGAATTGCTACCGCTTCTTCAGCCCCGCGATGAACCAGCGGGCGCATGACCGGGTCATTCTCAGCAGCGTGCTGGGGACCGCCCTGGCGTCGGACCGGTTGCGGCTGGTCTATCAGCCGCAGGTTTCGCCGCATACCGGTGCCATCCATGGGGTGGAGGCGCTGGCGCGCTGGCGCGACCCGGTGCGCGGCGACATCTCGCCGATGCGCTTTATCCCGCTGGCCGAGGAAGCCGGGCTGATCCAGGCGCTGGGAGAATGGGCCCTGCGCAAGGCCTGCGGCCAGATGGCGCAGTGGATGGCGGATGGAATCGGGATTCCGTCGGTTTCGGTCAATCTGTCCGCGCGGCATTTCCGCGAGCCGGGCCTGCCGGCCATGATCGGCGCCATTCTGCAGGAAACCGGTATTCCGCCCGACCGGCTGATGGTGG
Source organism: Gluconacetobacter takamatsuzukensis (assembly GCF_014174275.1). Classification (GTDB taxonomy): domain Bacteria; phylum Pseudomonadota; class Alphaproteobacteria; order Acetobacterales; family Acetobacteraceae; genus Gluconacetobacter; species Gluconacetobacter takamatsuzukensis. The sequence goes on from NZ_JABEQK010000001.1 coordinate 523,915, forward strand.
AAATGACCGAGAGCACGATGATCGCGGACCTGGACAGCACGATCCAGGCGGCGCGGGCGATCCGGGCGCTGGGGGTCGGCCTGTCGATGGACGATTTCGGCACCGGATTCTCCACGCTGGCGAATCTGGTCAACCTGCCGCTGAACGAGGTGAAGATCGACCGCAGCTTCGTCGACGGGCTCGGTCGGGTGGATGAGAGCCGGCTGATCGTGAATGCCGTCATCGGCATCGGGCGCAACCTGGGCATGTCGATCGTCGCCGAAGGGGTCGAGACGAAGGAGCAGCTTGCGCTTCTGGACGAGCTGGGATGCCCGGTGGTGCAGGGATTCCTGATCTCGCACCCGCTGGAGGCCGAGCGCCTGCCGGAATGGGTCCATACCTGGCAGCAATCCTATTCCACCGCGCTGGCGCCGCTGCCCGCAGCGTAGCGCGGTGGCATGGCCATGGTCGGAAGCGGCCCGTGGCGGATGGTCGGCGTTGAATGCACCGCTCCTGCGGGCAGGAGCGGCTCCGGAGGGGAGGCGGTCCCCGGTGATGGCGACCGGCGGCGGTTTCCGCCCGATATTTTCCGCGATCGGGATGGTGTTGCACGGTGTCTGCTAGGCACGGTCTGATGTTTCGAATCCGTCGTATTTTCGTTCATCATCGAAATGTTTGAAGCATCCGTGCCTGGAAACGGCACCGGATGTCATAAAAACTTAATTGCCCTGCCGATCCTGTCCGATTGAAGCCCGGGAGGGTCAAATGTATTGGATGGACGGACCAAGGACGGCATCGGGAATTCATGGATGCAGCGGATGCCGCGATCCCGGGACATGGTTCCGGCGGGACAGAATACGAACAGTTTGATCGGTGACCATGTGTTCGCGGGGCTCGTGCGGCTGTCCGGGTGGCTGATGCTTGCCCTGCTGGGCGGGTTGATCGCGGTTCTGGCGTGGGGCGGGATTTCGGCGTGGTCGGCGTTCGGGCCGGGCTTCGTGTGGAGCACGGCGTGGAACCCGGTGACGCAGCATTTCGGGG
>NZ_JABEQK010000002.1 GCF_014174275.1 Gluconacetobacter takamatsuzukensis
GCGCGCGGCCGGACGCGCGGCCGCCGCCGGATGCGCGGCGGTGGTGGCGGCCGGGGCGTGGTGCGCGGCCCTGGCGGCACGGTGGCGGACATGGGCCTTGTCGGTCTCGCCGCTGGCGGCAAGCGCGGGCAGGCTGGCCGAGGCCATCAGCAGGGAAGCCGATCCCAGCAGGAACGATCGGCCATGGCGTCGGAGAAATCCGGTCTGTCTGGTCATACTCACCTTGTCAGGATAGGGCGCGAATCCCCCGCGCGGGCGGCTGCCCGCGGGACCCGTCATGTCCCCTTGTCGATCGCGTCGGACGAGCGTCGCGCCGCGGTGGCGGAGTCAGGAATCGAGGCGGGAGGCGTCTGAAACGATGTCGGTCATGGCAGGCGCCCGGGCTCCCTTCGTCGCATTCCACTGGATGGTTAACCGCCGCCATGAATCGGCGGCCATTGCGGCTAAACTAAACGTAATGCGGGATAAAAATGCAACAGAAGCAGGGGAGTACCGCGACCAATTCCCTATTCGTGCGGCAAATATGACACATTTTTGACTGTGCTCTGTTTCATTTTTTCACAATTCTTATCATCAGGCATATTATTTATTCGAATGAATGCCGAGAAAGATTATTATTTATAATCGCGTATTATTATATTGAATGTCCGATCATATCGGTATGGCATTTATGTTCGTTTCGATTGTATCTTTTATTTTTGGGAGTTGTCTGCCGATCGGGGCGGCGGAAGCCCTTGTCAAGAGGGAAGAAAGCATCGTCTCGTTTCGTGCAGGGCTCGGTTTCACAACTGGGGCGAGACAAGGACGTTCCCGAAGGGGGACAATGCGCGACCAGGAAAGAACCGGAACGGACATGACCATGGACCAGATCACCCTTACCGAGCATGAGGACGACACCAGACCCGGCACCCCCGACCTGCGGACCGTCGATTGCGACCCCGATTTCTGGTACCCCGTCGCCTGGTCGCACGAACTCAAGGCGGGCAAGACCCTCGCCACCCGCTATGCCGGCCAGCCGATCGCGCTGGTGCGCCCCACCGAGGGCGCGGTCTTCGCGCTGGAAGACCGGTGCGCCCACCGGCAGGTGCCGCTGAGCAAGGGCACGGTGAAGGGGCAGTCGGTCCAGTGCTGCTATCACGGCTGGGCCTATGGCCGGTCGGGCCGCTGCATCGACGTGCCCTATCTGGGCAAGGGCAAGCTGCCCAACGGGGTGCGGACCTATCCCTGCCGCGAGGAGGGCGGGCTGATCTTCGTCTTCCCCGGCGACCCGGCGCTGGCCGATTCGGTGCCCATGCCCCGGCTGGCGCATGTGGGCGACCCGGAATACCGCACCCGGCAGTTCGGGCCCCGCGTGGCCTGCCATTATACGTTCATGCACGAGAACCTGATGGACATGAACCATCAGTTCCTGCACCGCCGGCAGATGGGGCAGATCCGCGCGCGCTTCCTGGGCCAGGACCGGGGCGAGAACTTCGTCGAGGCCCGCTACAGCTTTGCCCGCACCGACACCCACCAGCCGCTGGCCGAGGCCCTGATCTTCGGCCGGCATCGCGACCTGAAGGGCAAGGAGCAGCCGGTCGAGGAAGTGGTGACGGTGCGCACCGAATATCCGTACCAGCGGCTGTGGATCGTCGACAAGGACGGCGACCTGATGATGGATCTGTGGGTGGCCTATGTGCCGCAGAGCGCCGACCAGCGCACCAGCCGCGCCTTTGGCCTGCTGTCGGTGCGGCGGCCGAAGATCCCGTTCCTGATCGACCTGATCTGGCCGGCGCTGGCGGTGTTCACCAACCGGATCTTCGAGGAGGACCGCGAGGTGGTGGAGCTGGAGCAGCTGGCCTGGGACGCCCAGGGCGGCGACCGGAACCGCGAGGTCTTTCCCGTGGTCAACCATCTGCGCGCCCTGCTGACGCGTTGCGGCCGGCCGGGGCGGAACGCGCGGACCTGACCCTTCGTGGCGGCGCGCGGCCGGCCTATAGTGGCGGCCGCGCCACCGCCATGAGGAATGCCGCATGCTGATCCGCCCGATGAGGCCCGACGATTTCGACGCGGTCTGGCCCGTTCTGCGCGACATTGCCCGCGCGGGCGAGACCTATGCGCTGGACCCCGGGCTGGACCGGGCGGCGGGGTGGGCGCTGTGGGGCGAGGCGCCGCGCGCCACCTTCGTCGCCGAGCGCGACGGGGCCATCCTGGGCAGCTATTACATCAAGCCCAATGCCGCCGGGCCGGGCGACCATGTGTGCAATGCCGGCTATATCGTGGCGCCGGCGGCGCGTGGGCAGGGGGTGGCGGCCGCGCTGTGCGCGCATTCGCTGGCCGAGGCGGCGCGGATGGGGTTTGCCGCCATGCAGTTCAACATGGTGGTGGCCAGCAACCAGGTTGCGGTCCGGCTGTGGCGGCGCCACGGGTTCCTCATCGTCGGCACCCTGCCCGGCGCCTATCGCCACGCCACGCTGGGGCTGGTGGATTGCCATGTGATGTACAGGACATTGCACGACCAGGCCGGCTGAAAAGCCGGCCTGGAGATCAGGAGGGCTCCGGGGCGGGCATGCCGGGGGACGGGCGGTGGACGGCCATGCCGGACAGCACGCCGGCGCAGACCAGCAGCATCGCCGCGATTTCGATGCCAGTCGGCAGGCGCTGCTCCCACAAAAAACCGTAGAGCAGGGCGAACAGGGTTTCGAACAGGATCATCTGGCCCGCCAGCGTCAGCGGCAGCAGGCGGCTCATGCGGTTCCAGAAGACGTTGCCCACGATCGATACCAGGAAGCCGGTGCCGGCCGCGACGGCGGCGAACCGCGCCCAGTCCCACCCGCCGGCGGCGCCCGGCGCGCCCAGCAGGAAGGCCGGGCCCGCGACCAGCACCGCCAGGATGCCGGTGGCGCTGCCGGTCAGCAGGTTCCAGTCCTGTGCCGAGACATGGTGCAGCCGGGCCAGCCAGCGCTGGTTGCCGACGGCGTAGGCCGCCCAGGACAGCATGGCGCCGACGGCGCACAGCCAGCCCTGCACCGGTGCCCCGCGCGGCGCCGGGCCGGGCGCGCCGAGCGCCCCCCAGGCGATGCAGCCGATGGCCGCGAGGCTGAACAGCAGCGACGGCGCCAGCCGCCGCAGCGACACCGCGCCGTCGTCGCGGCTGCCGATCACCGTCAGCACCGCCGGCAGCAGGCCGATGATCAGCGAGGTGGCGGCGATGCCGCCCAGCCGCACCGCATAGGACAGCAGGGCGTAGTACAGGATGTTGCCCAGCAGGCCGAGCGCGAACAGGGCCCGGATCTCGCGCCCGCCGATCGTCGCGCGCACCGCCGGCCAGCGCGGCGCCAGCGCCAGCACCGAGAAGGCGCCATAGGCCAGGTAACGGCCGATCGAGACCTGCAACGGGGTGAAATCGGCCGCCAGGGCGGGGGCGAGGAACCCCAGCGCCCAGAACGCGCCGGCCGCCACGCCGTATCCCAGCCCCAGCCCCAGTTGCGACCCCGGTTGCGGCGCGGCCGTCACGGCCAGGGTCCGACCCGCGCGGCGCGCTGCCCCATGCCGGTGCTCAGCTCACGCTTTCGGCGAAGGCCACCCGGTTGCGGCCCTCCTGCTTGGCCGTGTACAGGGCCTTGTCCGCCCGTGCCAGGACCTGCTCGCCATTCCTGTCGGTGGGCAGCATGGCGGCGATGCCGATGCTGACCGTCAGCGAAATGGCGATGTCCTCGAACCAGGCCTGGGTTTCCGCGATTTCGGTGCGCAGGCGGTCGGCGATCCGGCCGGCTTCCTCCAGCCCCACGCCGGGGAGGCAGATGGCGAATTCCTCGCCGCCCATCCGGCCGGTGATGTCGCCGGAGCGCAGGACGAGCGACATGAGGGCGGCGACATGGCGGATCACCTCGTCGCCCGCCGCATGGCCGTAGCGGTCGTTGATCGATTTGAAATGATCGACGTCGATCATCAGGACCGCCACCCGGTCGAGCCGCAGCTGCACCAGGGCGGACCATGTCTTTTCCATCCGTTCCAGGAACGCGCGGCGGTTCGGCAGGCCGCTCAGATGGTCCAGGCGCGCCAGGTCGTGAAGCTGCTGCTCCATCTCCATCCGCTCGGTCACGTCGGTGACCAGGCCGTGCCACAGCGTCTCGCCGTCCGGCAGGCGGGCCGGCCGGGCGTCGATCTGCCGCCAGCACAGCCCCCGCGTCGGCAGGTCGACGCGAAAGATGCATTGCCAGGAAACGAGATCGCGCTGCGAGGCATCGAGCGACGCCATGTACATCGGCAGGTCGTCGGGGTGGATCCGGTCGTGGATGCACGCGGTGCTGACCGCCACGTCTTCGGCCGTCAGCCCAAAGATCTCGCCGATGCCGGAACTGACATAGGTCATGCGGGCCGTGCCCTCGGGCGAGCGGCGGGATTCGAAGATCAGGCCGGGGATCTGGTTGGTCAGGTTGGCGACCAAGCTGGTACTCTGGTGCAGCCGCTCGGCCATCAGGCGGGTGGAGGTGATGTCGGCGGTGGTGCCGACCATGCGCAGGGCCCGGCCCTCGGCATCGCGGCTGATGACCATGCCGCGGCTGAGGACCCATTTGTAGCTGCCGTCGCGGCAGCGCAGCCGGTGCTCGACCTCGTAGACCGAGCTGCGCCCATCGAAATGATCCTGCATCGTCGCCTGGACATAGGCCCGGTCGTCGGGATGCACGCGGTCGTAGCTGTCTTCTATCCGTGTCGAGAGTTCGTCGTGGTCATAGCCCAGTAATTCGACCCAGCCGGCTGAATACCTGATCGTGCCGGTCACGACGTCGCGGTCCCAGATACCGGTCCCGCTGCCCTGGATCGCCAGCGCCATGACGTCATGAAAATCATCCACCATGCGCCATCACACCCCGTTCATCCCCCGTTAGCAGTCATAACCGACCTTGTCCGACTCGGGAACAGGGAGAAGGGTATCTTCACCCCGTGCCCGCATCAAACGCCGGCGGCGGCCCGGACGATGGCGCGGCCGGCCCGGATCGCGGGGTGCAGCGCGGTGAAAAACGCATCGGGGCCGGCGACCTGCGTGATCCGGTGCCGGTCCATGTCGGCGCGCAGATAGGGCGAGACACGGCCGAACAGCACGCGCACGCCGCGCCCGCGCAGCTCCGCCAGCAGGTCGCGCAGCGTGCCGGCGGCCGAGAAATCGATGTCGGTGATCGCGCTGGCATCGACGATCAGGCACCGCAGGGGCGTCGGCGCGCTGGCTGCCAGCAGCCGCACATCGTCCGCGAAGCGCGAGCAGTTGGCATAGAACAGGTCGGCGCCGAACCGGTAGACGACCAGCCCCGGTTCGGTCTGCATGCCCCGCGCCACCGGCACCGGCTCCAGCATGCCGGTGGCGTCGTCCACCCGCAGCACCATGCTGTGCGGGCGATAGCTGTGGCGGACATGGCGGAACAGCGACAGCGCGATCGCCAGGAAGATGCCCTGTTCCACCCCCACCCCCACCACGGCGGCGGCGGTGGCCAATGCCAGGCGGAATTCGCCCGGGCTTTCGCGGCGGATGGCCAGCAGGCCGCGCCAGTCGATCATGCCCGAGGCCACGGCGAAGACGATGGCCGACAGCACGCAGCGCGGCAGGTCGCGCAGCGGCCCGGTCAGCACCAGCAGCACGACCAGCGTGACCAGCGCGAAGACGAGCTGGGCGCGCTGGCTGCGCGCGCCCGCCCGCAGTGCCATCGCCGTCTGGGTCGGGCTGCCGTTGACCACGAAGGCCCCCGTGAGCGCGGCGGCGGCGTTGGCGGCGCTGAGGCCCAGTATGTCGGCGTTTTCGTCCACGCTCTCGCGGCAGCGCATGGCGAAGGCGCGCGAGGTCGCGGCGCTCTGCGCGATGATCACCACCACGCAGGAGCCCGCGACCGGCAGCAGGGCCAGCATCTGGTTCCACGTCACGTCCGGCAGGCGCAGCGAGGGCAGACCGCCCGCGATGGGGCCGATGACCGCCACCCCGTGGCCGGCCAGGCCCAGCGCCCGGCTGGCGGCGATGCCGCCCACCACCGCGACCAGCGCCATCGGCGCGCGCGGCAGCAGCCGCCCGCCCCCCAGGATCAGCGCCACCACCAGCAGCGACAGGCCGGCGCACACCCCGCTGGCCCCCGGCAGGCCGCGCGCGACCTGCACCAGCTGCGCCAGCGGATTATGCGCCGGGGCCGCCACCCCCAGCATGTCGCGCGACATGGCGATGCAGACCTGCCCCCCGACCCCGGTCAGGAAGCCGACCAGCACGGTGCGCGAGAAGAAATCGGCCAGGAACCCCAGGCGGAACAGCCGCGCCCCCAGCAGGAACGCCGCCGCCAGCCATGCCACCGCGCCGACCAGCGCCACGTAGCGCGGGCTGCCCGCCACCGCCATGCCCGCCAGCCCGCTGGCGATGATGGCGGCGGTGGCGGAATCGGCCGCCACCACCAGATGCCGCGACGAGCCCAGCACGGCGAAGGCCACCAGCGGCAGCAGCACGGTATAGAGGCCCGTGACCGCCGGCATGCCCGCAATGGCGGCATAGCCCAGCACCTGGGGGATGTTCATCGAGGCCAGCGTCAGCCCCGCCAGCGCGTCGCGCGCCGCACCGGGCGCGCGCAGGCGGGCCAGCAGGCCCCGTGGCGGGGGGGCCCCGGCCCCGGGCGCCGCGGCGGTTCCGGGCGCCATGGTCAGGTCCCTTCCCCCTCCACCGGCAGGCGGCCGGCGGCGATCGCGGCCTGGAACGCCGACCAGTCGCGGCGCGTCTGGGCGGCATAGAGGACCGAGAAGCCGCCGATCGCATCGGCAAAGGCGCGGCCCCGGCCCAGATAGGCCGCCAGCGCCACCACGTCGCCGGTGCGGGCATGGGCGCGGGCCAGCGCGCGGCCGCAGAGGGGCGCGTAGTCGGCCAGCCCCTGCTGCGCGACCTCGGTGCCGATGGCGGCCAGGCGGGAATCCTTGACGCGGCGGACATAGAATTGCCGGTTGGCGCCCGACAGCGCGTCATGCCCATCCTCGGCCTCGTCCTGCGTGTGGGTCCAGCCCAGGAAGGCGTCGGATGCCGCCTGCATCATGCGCTGGCCGGTCACGACCCGCTGGCCCTGGTTGCGCAGGGCGGACACCCCGGCATAGGGGGCGAGGACGGACTCCTGCGCCTGCTTGATCTGGAGCAGCAGGCTGTCGCCGTCGGCGGTGGCGAACAGGCCGATGGCGCAGAACGTGCCGACGCTGCCCACCCCCACGACCTTGAAGATGACGTCGCGCAGGCGGTACTGCGCCAGCAGGATGGCGCGTTCGGGCGGCTGGGTGGCGACGTAGCGGGCGAAGGCGCCGCGCACGGTCTGGTCGTGCTCGGGCAGGCGCATCACCAGCGGCGGCTTTTCGCGCAGGGACGGCGTGCCGCCATTGTCGGCCACCAGGCCGAAATGGCGGCCGGCGCTTTCCATCCGTGCGGCCAGCAGGCTGCGCGCGCGCCGGCGTGCGCGGCCGTCGGCGAAGGCGTCGATCGCGGCGGCGAGGTCGATGCGGTTGGTCCAGATCTGCAAGGGCGTCAGCGGGGCCAGGCGCGCCATTTCGGCCGCGTAGGCCCGCGCCGCCAGCACGGCCAGGTCGCGTGCCGCGCCGTCGGCCAGGCCGTCCTCCTGCCCCGCCAGCACCAGCGAGGCCCCCAGGCGCTTGATGTCCCACTCGAAGGGCGCGGGCAGGGTTTCGTCGAAATCGTTGATGTCGAAGACGGGCGCGCCCTCGGGCGAGGCATAGGCGCCGAAATTGGCCAGGTGGCAGTCCCCGCAGCCCTGCACGCGCGGGCCGGCCCAGACCGTGTGCGCCAGGTCCGCCGCCATCACGGCCGCCGCCCCGCGCAGGAAGGCGAAGGGCGATGCCGCCATCCGCCGGTAGCGGATGGGCAGCAGGCCGGCGATCCGGCCCTCGGCCTGCCGTTCCAGGATCGCGACCGGGTCGGCGCGGCCCGGCGGGGGCACCCAGTCGGCATGCGCGCCGCGCGGCAGGGTCTTGCGCAGGGCGCGCCCGCCCGCATGGCGCTGCCGGCGGGTGGCCAGGGCGGCGGCCCGGCTGAGAGTCGGGAAATCGGCGGGACAGGCGGTCATTGCCCGATGTTCGCAAGTCGCGGGGGCGCCGTCACGCGGAAAACATCGGCCCTGCCTGGCCGGTTCTCAGCCCGGCGGCGCGGTCTGGTCCACCAGCCGGCGGATCGCATCGAGATAGGCGATGAAGGCGGAGCGGCCGCTTTCGGTCAGTGTCAGCCGCGTCAGGGGGCGGCGGCCGGCGAAGCCCTTGTCCTGCACCACGTAGCCCGCATCCTCCAGCTTGCGCAGATGGGTCGACAGATTGCCGTCGGTGACGCCCAGATGGGTGCGCAGCGCCGTGAAATCCGCCATGCCGGCCGAGGACAGGTAGGCCATGATGCCCAGCCGCACGCGGCCGTGGATCACGTCGTCGATCTGCCCGATGTCGAAATGCGCCATGGGCCCGGTCACGCCGCCCGGCCCTCGCGGCGCAGCAGGACCCAGCCGGGCAGCGCCACCAGCAGCAGGATCAGCAGCCCGTAGAGCAGCAGGATCGCGGCACTGTCGATGGCCGCGGCCACGGCCAGCGCGCCGGCGAACGCCCCCGCCGCCACCACCCGCAGCCAGGCCTGGCCCGAGATGACGGCGGTGGCGCTCCACCCCGCGCCGTATATCGCCAGGATCAGCGACGGGAACATCGCCCACACGATGGGGGTGCCGCAGCGCCAGGCCAGGATGATGCCGGCGAGGAACATGACGCCGATGCCGGTGCCCAGGCCGCTCCACATCATGCCGACGGCGCGGTTGACCAGCGCCACGCTGCCGGGACGGCCCGGCTGCGCGCGGTTGAGGAACCAGACCACCGGCAGGTAGACGACCATCGCCGCCAGCCATACCCAGAGCTGCGCCTGCGGCGGCAGGCCCGTGCGGCCGGTCGCGACCGGCCAGGCGGCGAAGCTGGCCAGGCCGAACAGCAGGCCGGCGCTGAGGAAATAGGGGCCGCTGGTCAGCGGCGCGTCGCGCCCGGCCTCGGCCAGGGCGCGCAGGAAGGTCAGGTCGTCATGCAGCGACGTGTCGGTACGGGCGATCATGGGAAGCCTCGGTTGCCTGCGGTGGGAAGGAAGAGTGTTATCGCGCCAGGAAGGTGTCGACGGCGGCCTGGAAGGCGGCGGGCTGGTCGATCATGATGAAGTGGCGGCTGTCGTCGATCCGCTTCAGTTCGGCCTGTTTCAGCGGGGCGAATGCGGTGCGGTAGAGCTGGTCCACCGCCGCCGCCGGCATGCCGGCGGTTTCGTCCCACGGGTAGAGCATCGTCACCGGCACGGTGATGGCGCCGATGCGCCCGCGCAGGTCGGTCGTCATGTCGTCGTACAGCGCCTGCCCCACCACCCGGTGGTCGGACGCCGCCGAGGCGGCCACGGCCGCCGCTGCCGCGGGGCCGGTGGAGCGGACGAGGTTCTTCATGAAGGCGGGCTGGGCGGCGGCAAGCTCCTGTTGCGTCTGGTCGAGCAGGTGCGCGCGCATGGCGTGGGCCCGGGGTTCGATCGACGCGACGTCGGCGGCCCCCATGACGACCCCGAAGAACGGCAGGGCATCGACGATCATCAGCCGCCCGATATCGGGCGCATGGTCGAGGGCGAGCAGCATGCCCATCAGGCCGCCCATCGAATGGCCGATCACGCGCACCGGTTGCAGGTGCCGGGTCGCGATATAGTCGTGAAGGGCCGCCACGACCGGCGCGATGACGGGCCCGGTGGCATTGGCTTCGACCGGGGTGCCGGCGAAGCCCAGCACCTGCACGACGTGAACACGATAATGTGGGGCGAGGTGCGCGACGGTGGCGCGCCACACGTCGGCTGACGAGGCCAGCCCCGGAATCAGCAGCACATCCGGCCCCACGCCGCTGGTGCTGACGGCGATGCGCCCGTCGATCCGGACCGGGGGAGAGGCGGCCGGTGCCGCGTGGGCCAGGGCGCAGGAAAAGACGGGCAGCACGCACAGCCGCGAAAACATCGTCCGGAACACAGGAAACATGCAAACCGATCCTTGTACGAGGGGGAACGCCCGACAGAAGGGAATATAACGCAAACGACTTTTCATTTCAAAGTTGTTTTTTATGAAAATCTCTTCGGGCCTGTCGGGCCGCCGCCGGGGAGCGCGGCCTGCCATGCTTTCTCCACCATCCTTCATCGACGGTGGCGGATGTGGCCCCGCGTGGCCGGATGCGGCAGGTTGACGGGAAACGATAAAATGACGCGGACAACCCGCGCCGCCGGAACGGGGGAGTGAGACAGCGACCATGCCAGCGCATAGCGTGAAGGACGGCGACAGCCGGCAGCAGGCCGGCACCCATGCCGCGCTCAACCCCTATGACCGGTTTCACCAGACGGTGCGCGGGCGCTACGACGCCCTGCCCCCGCGCCTGCGGCAGATCGCGGATTTCGTCCTGCGCAACCCCGAGGATATCGCGCTGGGCACGATCAGCAGCCTGGCGACGGGGGCGCAGGTGCAGCCTTCGACCGTCGTACGCTTTGCCCGGACCTTCGGCTTCGACGGATTTCCCGACATGCAGGCCGTGTTTCGCGAGCGCCTGCGCAACCGGCATGCGCCCCCCGGCGCGCGCCCCGACGGGCCGCCCGGCCCCGGGGGGCGCGATGCCGGGGCGATCCTGGATGGTTTCCATCATGCGGCCGTCGCATCGCTTGCCGCGCTGCACCGCCATCTGGACCCGGCCCGGCTGGAACAGGCGGTCGCGCGGCTGGCCGGTGCCCGGCGCATCCATATCCTGGGCCTGCGGCGGTCGATGCCCGCCGCGCGGTACCTGTCCTATCTGCTGACCATGCGCGACATCGCGCACCAGGTCGTCGGCCTGGAATCGGGCATGGAGGAAGACGCCGTCATGGCGGCCGGCCCGCAGGACGCGGCCGTCATCATCAGCTTTCCGCCCTATGCCGGGCGCACGGTGGAGCTGTTCCGCCTGCTGGAACAGCGCATGGTGCCGGTCGTGGCGCTGACCGACAGCGCGGCCAGCCCGGTGATTCCGGCGTCGGGCCTGTGGCTGGAAGTGGCGGAGGCGGATTTCCTGGGTGTCCGCTCCAGCGCCGCCACGATGGTCCTGATCATGACGCTGGCCACCGCCATTGCGGAGCGGCGGCACGCGCCGGCGCCGTGACCGGGCGGGGGCGGGCGGGGCATGCGCGGAACCGCGCCCCTCCAGCCATGTTTATGACGCGCAGGACGTCGGGGTTCCCTCCCTTGCGTTGAGATCACATTTTCGTGTGAATGGCGCATGCAAATGAAAAATATATTCCCGGTCAGGGACCAGAAAGATAAAAATTTTCCACTCGCCACATCGGACAACATAAAATACCCCGCCGCAGGATCTGCGTCGCGCCCGCAAAGGCAGGAAATGGCACGCCCCGGTTTTAGGGTGGAATTTCCCAATAAAAATACATAGAAAATATAGATGATGTGGACAAAATCACGCGGCAATGCCCCATCCGCGATGCGCCCCGCCCCCATTCTCCTTGGAAAGGACCGTCCTTTTGCCCTACCGGCCCCGACAAGATACGAAAGCGTGACCAATCGTTCCGAGGGCCGGCCGCACCATTCCCTGCCGCTGATCGACGCCGCCCGTACCGGCATGCGGGCACTGCGCGCCCTGTCGCGCCGGCTGGGCGCCACGCGGCCCCGCGCCGGCCTGGCCGCCCTGTCGCTGGCGGCCGCCTTGGTCGGGCCCGGCACCCTGCCGGCCCGCGCCGACGATACGGGCGCGCCGGCTGCCTCGCCCTTCTCCCGCCCCAGCCAGACGGCGGCGGATACCGAGCCGGTCGGCAACCTGGAACAGACGATCCCCGGCTTCCTGCAATCGCCCTACGGGCCGCCCTCGTTCGGCGCGCCGTACGGCACTACCCATGCGTTCGGCGACTGGGGCGGCGTGCAGCCGTGGTTGCAGAAGCACGGCGTGTATGTGGCCCTGGATGTCTATGAAGGCATTTCGGGCAACGTCGCGGGCGGCAAGAAGCAGAGCTACACCCTGGCGGGCCAGGTGGGCGGCACGGTCGATATCGACTGGCACAAGCTGCTGGGCGCGGGCGCGTGGTCCAACGACCTGTGGCTGCACATGCTGGCGGTGAACGGCAACGGGCAGAATCTCAGCCGGCTGTTCGGCGACAACGGCAACCAGGTGCAGCAGATCTATGGCGCGCGCGGCAACGTGGTCGCGCACCTGGTCTGGGCATATTTCGAGAAATCGTGGCTTCAGCACAAGATCGACCTGACGGCGGGCTGGATTCCGACCGGGACGTTCTTCAACAACTCCCCGTGGGTGTGCAGCTTCATGAACGTCTGGCTGTGCGGCAACGTGACGCCGACGAAATACCTGACATCGGGGCGCGACTGGCCGTCGGGCAATATCGGCACCGTGCTGCGCCTGATGCCGACCCGCCATTTCTATGTCATGGGCGGGCTGTTTGCCGTGTCGCCGCATTCCTACAATGGCGGCATTTCCGGCTGGGCCTGGGGACAGGACAATCTGGGCAAGCTGGGCACCGAGGTGGAAGTGGGCTGGATCCCCGAATTCGGCCCCAACAAGCTGGTCGGCCACTACAAGGTCGGCGTGCTGTACGACAATTCGCGCTATAACAATCTCTACGCCGACGGGAACGGGCAGCCGTGGATCGTCACCGGGTTGCCGCCGCGCCGGCAGAGCGGGCAGACCTCGGTCTGGGTGCTGGCGGACCAGATGCTGATCCGCCATGGCGAAGGCGAGATGAACGGGCTGGTGCTGGCCGGGCAATATTCCTATGCCGACGGCAAGACGTCGCAGATGAACCATCATCTGGTCGCCGCCCTGCTGGATACCGGCTATCTGTGGGGCCGGCCTCTGGACAGTGTGGGCATCAATTTCCAGTGGGCCAATTTCAGCCGCAGCGCCATCCGGTCGCAGGAAGCGGCTGCTGCCTATGGCGTGCCGTTCCAGGGCGCGAATTTCGGCACGCCCTACGGCATCCAGGGGCATGAGAACATCTACGAGGCGTTCTATTCGGTCCATCTGATGACCGGCATGTCGCTTCAGCCCGATTTCCAGTATGTCAATCATGTCGGCGGAACGACGGTGTTCAAGGATGCCGTGGTCCTCAGCACCGCGTTGAACGTGCTGTTCTGACGGATATCCGGGCCGGGGAGGACAACCCGGCCCCCTTGCGGGCACCCGCGGCCTCTTCCGTCGTTCCGAACCAGAAAGACAGGAGAGCCACGCCATGCAGAAACGTCCCCTGGGCCGCACAGGCTTCGAGATCGCGCCGATCGTCTTCGGCGGCAATGTCTTCGGCTGGACGATCGACGAAAAGGCGAGTTTCGACGTGCTCGACGCCTTCGTCGACCATGGGTTCGATGCCATCGACACCGCCGATGTCTATTCGGCCTGGGCGCCCGGCAACAAGGGCGGCGAGTCGGAGACGATCATCGGCAACTGGCTGAAGGCGCGGCCCGGGATGCGCGACCGGGTGAAGATCTTCACCAAGGTCGGCTCGGACCTGGGCGTGCCCGGCCACAAGGGCCTGTCGGCGCGCTGGATCGCGCAGGCGGTCGAGGCCTCGCTCGCGCGGCTGGGGGTCGAGCGGATCGACCTGTATTTCTCCCACTGGCCGGACCTGAACACGCCCTATGCCGAGACGCTGGGCGCGTACGACAAGTTGCTGCGGGCCGGCAAGATCCGCGCCATCGGGGCCTCCAACCTCGATGCCACGCAACTGGACGAGGCGCTGCATGTGGCGCGGGCCAAGGCGTTGCCGGCCTATCAGGTGCTCCAGCCGGAATATAATCTCTACGACCGGGGCAGCTTCGACGGTGCGCTGCGCGACCTGTGCCTCCGCGAGGGGCTGGGGGTCGTGACCTATTACAGCCTCGCCTCGGGTTTCCTGTCCGGGAAATATCGCGGCAAGGACGATCTGGGGCAGAGCCCGCGCGGCGAGGGGATCGGGAAATATCTCGATGCGCGCGGCATGCGCATTCTCGCAGCACTCGATGCCGTCGCAGGCCGCCATGGGGCGACCGATGCGGAAGTGGCGCTGGCCTGGCTGATCGCACGCCCGGGCGTGACGGCGCCGATCGCCAGCGCCACGAAGCGCAGCCATGTGGAAAGCTTCGCGAAGGCTGCCGCGCTGGCGCTGGAAGAGCGGGATATCGTGGAACTCGACCAGGCGAGCGCGCCCTGACGCAGGGGGGCTGACGGGGCGTAGGGGCCGGAAGAATGCAGGCGCTGCGCCGCGCCCTTCATGCCGTGTTGCCGCGTCGGGCTGCCTCGATCCTGGCGATATCGATCCGGCCCATGGTCATCATGGCTTCCATCGCCCGTTTCGCGGCCGCACGATCGGCATCCTGAAGGGCCGCGATCAGGGCGCGCGGCACGATCTGCCATGAAAAGCCCCAGCGGTCCCGGCACCAGCTGCATGCGCCCTCGCTGCCGCCATTTTCGATGATCGCCTGCCAGTAGCGGTCGGTTTCCGCCTGGTCGCCGGTCATGACCTGGAAGCTGACCGCCTGGTTGGGCATGCAGTCCGGGCCGCCGTTCAGCCCGACGAACGCGTGCCCCAGCACGGTGAAGGCGACCGTCAGTTCGTCGCCCTGCCGCCCGGCCGGGTAATCGGCCGGGGCGTGCAGCACATGTCCCACATGGCTGTCGGGAAAGGTGGCCGCATAGAATTCGGCCGCCTTGCGCGCCTCGCCATGGTCGAACCACAGGCAGGTGACGAGCTTTCCGGGCATGGACCCCTCCACGGGCGCTGGCGCATGTCCCGATGCGAACATTCCCGATATGTGGCGGCAAAAACCGGTTTCAAGGTGCCGGTCTGCTCGCCCCTCCGCGAAGAGCCCCGTCGTCAGCGGCAGAGGCCGAAGCCGGTGGCCTGCAAGTGGAAATGCGCGGCATGCAGGCTATTGTAATCCGGCGACAGGACGGTGCCGAAAATGGGACAGGCCCCGTCGCGGAGCCGGTGCAGGTAGAGGCCGCGCGGGCCGGGCTGGCTCCACGCGACGACCGGGATTTCCCTTCCATCGGCCAGGATGAAGGCGGAAACATCGATCGCGTCGGCCGTGGCGTGGCTGCTCTGGGCGCCGGGACGGTCGCGGACATCGCGGCAGGCGAAGCTTCCGACATGGCGGATGCGCCCGATGCCGGTATGGAAGACCTGCTGCGTGACCGGCCCGACGACCCGGGTTTCGAACAGGGACCAGCGCACGGCGAGGTTGCAGGAGGCGAGGAAGCTGGCGGGATCGAGGGGAATATCCCGGCCGCCGACCGTCAGGACATCCTGTAGCGGGCAGGCTGCGGTGCCACTATGCGCATGCTCCTGCATCGGCAGGGACGAGGTGCGAAGCGCCGCGCGGCACAGGTCCGGCGCGCCGGACAGCAGGCGGAGCTTGAGCGGCGTGATGACGGTCCAGTCCGCCCGGAGATCGAGCGGCTGCGTGGGATCGTACGTCGCCGGCAGCCAGCGCCGATGCAGCATCGCCAGGGCCACCAGGGCCGCGCAGGCAAGCGGGATGACGAGATGCCTGATACGCATGCTGCCTTTTCGTGCCCCGTCATGATTATGGCGAGGGGAAGCCGGCCCGAAAAACGGCGACGGGCGTCCACGCGCCGGATGACGGCCAAGGATAGTTCAACAGGCGAGGTGGCGCAGGTCGGAATTGCAATATGTCCGACGTCCGTCGCCCGGCCGGTCGACGAGCCGAACGATGGCGCTTGCGACGGTTTCCGCATGGATCGCGCCGTAGGGGGAAAGTTTTCCCACCATGAGCGGGGCCAGGGCCGCCGCCAGCCGCTGGCCGATCGCCTCCATCGGTCGTGCCTCCGCATGATGACCCGGTCGTGCCTCCGCACGATGCCCCAGCAGCAGGCCGGGGCGTACGATGTCCACGCGCCTGAAACCCAGCGCCGTGATATCGCGCTCGATCGCGCCCTTGGTGCGCAGGTAGAAACCGGGACCGCCGGCCCCCACGGACGAGACGAGAATGAACTGGCGTGCGCCAAGCGCGTGGGCACCCCTGGCGAAGGCCAGGACATAATCGTGATCGACATGGACCATCGCCGCCTGCGACCCGGCGGCGCGAATGGTCGTGCCCAGGCAGGAAATCGCCACGTCGATTCCGGAAGGTGCCACGGCGCGCAACGTCATTTCGGGGGCGAGGCACAGGCGTTCGAAATCGATGACCCGCCCGGACCCAAGGGATTTCCGACGGGCGAGGCTGGTGAGGACAATGTCGGGATGCGTGGCGAGGCCGGCCGCGACGAGGCGCCCGACGAGGCCGGTGGCGCCGGCAAGCAGGACGCGCGTCGTCATGGGCATCGGTCTCCCGTCCATGAATGCCCGCGTGGTCTGCGGGCGCCTTCTGCTTTCATCTCAGGATGAAATTCGTGATGAAATCGGTGATCTTTCCGAAAGGCGGCTGAAGGAGCGTTGCCGCGTTGAAGCGCCCCTGCCGGTAGATGCCGCGCGGATGGGTGAGCGCCACGAATCCTTCCTTGCCGTGATAGGCCCCGATGCCGCTATCCCCTACCCCGCCGAACGGCAAATCGTCCTGCGCGATATGCAGCAGGGTGCCGTTGAGGGTGACGTTTCCCGAAATCGTGTTCTTCAGCACCCTGTCGCGCACCGAAGGGTTGTCGCCGAAATAATAGAGTGCGAGCGGCCGGGGGCGGGCGTTGATGAAGGCGATTGCCTCCTCCGGCGTGCGATAGGTCACAACGGGCAGGATGGGGCCGAAGATTTCCTCCTGCATCACCGCCATTTCGGGGGTGACGTCCAGCAGCAGAACGGGGGCGAGGACATGGTCGGCGGGTGAGTCGCTGCCCATGCGGATGATCCGTGCGCCGTGCGCCTCGGCATCCTGGATCAGGCCGTTCAGCCGCTGGTAATGATGCGGGTTGAGGATGGCGGTATAATCCGGCGAGCCGACATACCCGCCGGGGTACAGTTGTCCGGCGGCATCCTGATAGGCGGTGGCGAACGATTCCTTGTCGTCTTCATGGAGCAGCACGTAATCGGGCGCGATGCAGGTCTGTCCGGCATTGGTCAGCTTGCCGAACGCCATGCGGTCCGCCACCCGCCGCATGGGAAAGCCGGGTTCGATCACCGCCGGGGACTTGCCCCCCAGTTCCAGCGTCACCGGGGTCAGGTTGCGGGCCGCCGCCGCGGCGACTTTCCGGCCCACGGCCGTGCTGCCCGTGAACAGGATATGATCGAACGGCAGGGCCG
Organism: Gluconacetobacter takamatsuzukensis; assembly: GCF_014174275.1. Classification (GTDB taxonomy): domain Bacteria; phylum Pseudomonadota; class Alphaproteobacteria; order Acetobacterales; family Acetobacteraceae; genus Gluconacetobacter; species Gluconacetobacter takamatsuzukensis. The sequence goes on from NZ_JABEQK010000002.1 coordinate 17,246, forward strand.
AGAATGCCGCGCCCAGTTCGGCATCCCCCGTGACGACGGCGACCTGTTGCGGCGGGAAGACGGCCTGGACGATCTTTTCGATGATTGCCGAGGTGGCGGGTGTGAGTTCAGATGGCTTGATCATGGCGCGATTGCCGGCCGCGATCGCCGTGGCCAGCGGCACCAGGGCCAGGGAGACCGGATAGTTCCACGGCGCGATGATCCCCACGACGCCCACCGGCTGGCGGACCACCCATGCGCTGCCGGACCGGAAATACAGGGAGACGTGGCGACGTTCCGGCCGCATCCAGCGCCCCAGATGCCGGACCAGGTAATCGATCGACTGCACCAGCGGGATCAGTTCCACGATGGCGCTTTCGCGCTCCGACCGCTGGCCGAAATCCGTCTTCAGCGCCTGCACGATCTCGGTGCGCCGTCTCAGGATTTCCGCTTTCAGGCGGCGCAGATCGGCCCGGCGCTGCGCCGCGCCGGGCGGGCCGGCCCGCAGGAACGCGGCACGCTGACAGTCGAGGATAGGGGACAGGTCGGCCGGTGCGATATGTGCCGAAACAGAGTCGGGCATTGCGCCCTCCATGTTTACAGGAGAAACTTATCGGAGCAGGATATGGAGCGCGACGCTCGCGTGTCAATAAAAGTTTCTTCTGTAAACATAGGCCTCACGGATGAGTGAAACCAAGGACCGGCCCTATCATCACGGCGACCTGCGCCGCGCCCTGATCGATACGGCCCTTGCCATGCTGGCCACGGACCAGAACTGGGCCTTTACCCTGCGGGAAGTCGCGCGGCGCACCGATGTCAGCCACGCCGCGCCCTACAAGCATTTCCGCGACCGGGAGAGCCTGCTGCGCGAACTGGCCCGGATCGGCTTCGTGCAGCTTGAAGAAGCGATGAGCGTGGCGATGTCCTCGGGCCCTTCGTCCACGCGGGCGCGCTTCGTGGCCGTGGCACGGGCCTGCATCGATTTCGCGCTGTGCAATCCGGGCCTTTATCGCCTGATGTTCAGTGCCGACGCGGACAAGACGATGGACCCGCATCTGCATGACGCAGCCATGGCGACGTTCGGGATTCTCCTGCGGCTTCTGGAAGAGGGGCTGCGGGACGGCAGTTTCCGCCCGGTGGCCATCAGCGCGCTGGCGGCGGCGAGCTGGGCCCAGGTGCATGGCCTGGCCATGCTGGCCATCAGCGGGCAGCTTCTTGAGGAGAAGGTCGGGCCGGAACCGGTTCTTGCTGCGCTGGATGTGCTGCTGGATGGCGTGTGCCGTGGGGGGTGACCGAATGGCGGTCTGGTGGCCGCTTTGTGGTTACGGCTGCCCTGAGGACCGGGGTGAGGCGTGTGCTGCCTGTTCACCATGTGCAAAGCAGACAGGTGATTTTTGGGGGGTGAACGGCTGGTCGGCTGTCGGTGAAGAATAATTGAAAAGCAGTCGCTCGCAGTGGCTACATGACCGCTACCGACCAGACCCGGACATTCGCGCATCGAGCTGTGAATAGCTGCTTGTAACGGGAGCAGCCTTTCGGGTCGCTGGGAGCAGACGATCGAACCAAATTCGGATCGATCCTATTGGGGGCTTCAGGATGTCTCTTCCAGCTTGTCTTCTCGATAAATACTTTGAACGCTATCGAAAACTGTCGCTTGGGCAGAGGGGTTTCAAGCATCAAAAAATCCCGCTACTCTCGGCGGGTTAGTCGGAGGCGCCGCTAGTGAAATTTTATTCTCATCTGATCGATCGTAAAATCATGGGCGTCAACATCGGCGTCGAGATGACAATCGGCGAATACTTGAAGTTCGCTCCGAAGGTGATCCAAAAAAACGAATTCCAACGACGTAAGGTAAAAAGCGCAGGAAAAACATACGATTTGCTTCGAAAAGATCTTCTAAATGGCTGCATTATGCCGCCGATCATCCTTGCGGTGACAGACAGGTATGGGCGGGAATTGGATGATCTCGTGCAACTGGCGATTCAGACGGGGCCAGCATATGATGGATGGGAAGCCGTCGATGCGATCGTCGAACGTGCAATGGCGGATAATGAACTTCTGATTCTGGATGGCCTCCAGAGATCGCTAACAATTGAAGGTATTTCGGCAAATCGTGAAGGTGAGGCTAGTCCCGCCTTTTTTGATCAAGTTATTCGTGTTGAAATTTACGTCGGCCTTTCTAAGACCGGCATTCTATATCGGATGCTTACGCTAAACACCGGTCAAACGCCGATGTCTTTTAGGCATCAGCTGGAAATTCTATATTACGATTATATCGATAATAGCGACCTTCCAAATGGTATAATAGTCCTTAAAGAGGTTGAGGAAAAACGCGCGAGAGGTGCTGGCCGATATAAATACACCGACATAATTGATATGTTCTATGCGTTTTCCACTGGAACCCCCATGCCTTACGATCGGCAGGCTCTAGTAGGCGAACTGCGTGAGATGGATTTCCTGGAGCGTTATTCATATAGAGCTGATGCGGACGACATGCGGACGCTTTTGCTCATGTATAACGATTTTATAACTCGTGTTGACGTTTTATCCAGTGGATGGGCTTACCAGCCCGAAGATGATGCTGAAACGATTGCCCGACCATTCGGAGCAAGCGTGTCCTCCATATTTGCTCGACCGCAGCCCATGTCCGGGTTCGGCGCCGAGTGTAAAAGGCTCGTATCAAACGGCTCGTATGCGCGCCTTGAAGACATTGGCGGGGTCCTCCCTGGGCTTAGGTTCTCACGCGACCCAACGGTCGCCTTCGATCAACTGCTCACGATCCTCAATGAGATCGCTCAAAGAGCGAAGAAAATCGGTGATGCGCAACGAGCGTATTTTCAGTTTGCTATGCGCGCGCTGCTTTTGCCTGGTAGCGATACGTATCTCGATCTCTCGATGTGTTGGCTCAAAGCACAGACCGATTATGAGATGATGTACGCCTAATGCCCGTAACTCTGTCTGCATTTGGCCTGTCTGCAGACGAAGCAGCTGAGCTACGTCTAGAAATCGGTTTTTCCGAGTCTGTTGCGGAGATCAAATCACAAACACAGCCGGTTTTTGAGATAATGCATCGGCTACCCGATATCGACTTACGAGATGTCAACCTATACTTTTTTGCCTTTTGTCTAACCGGCCATTCCGGCGAAGCTCAGATCTCCAGGTTACAGATGCGTGGAACTCACGCGAGCCTGGGATATGTGTTTCCAATGACCTTTTTTCGTGGCGAGGCAGCTATCGATGGGGATTGGCCGAAGAGGTACGCTCGTGTTGCCTTCCACAAGTTAATCGACCTTTCCAATATTGCCAATTTTGCTCCAGAAGCGACACTTCATGGATTTCGCGATAGATGTATTTTTCCAGATGAAATATTTCCAGATCATCTTTCAATCGTCGTTGCCGGATTGAAGAACCTGAATGACGCCGGGATTGGCATTGAGCAACTCAAACTCATGCTTCTGGCGCAAAAAATCACTATATTAGATCGATACGAGCGTGATCCAAATTTTTATTCGTCGGATAAGTTTTCGATGTCTGTGAGCTTGGCGGCAGTTTCTCCGGTTATCGGTGAAGATATAGGCGTTATTTTTCAACTCTTGAGGCAATCTGACACTGACACTTCGGAGGTTGGCCGTTTTCTGAAGCTATATCAGCTGATCGAATACTCAATTGAGAAGGTGTATGCATGGAGCATAAAAGCTCTGCTCGGAATGGACATATCTTCTTGGCGTCTAAAAAAGAAACTTGCAACAATCACTGCGGACCGATCCCGCCTTGGTATCTTGGCGGCGCATTGCCTTCAACCAACTGTCAATCGAGTAGCTTTCGATGCTTTGGCTGTCGCATGTCGTGAACTATTAGGAGACCTTGGTGAAGAATTAGAAGATGGAGGATCTTGGCATCATCTACTATACAACGTACGAAACATTGTAGTACATGATCAAATCAAACTAATTCGAACGCCGAATGACTTTTTACCAGCATTAAATGATGCACTGCGCGACGCATGCTTTGAACTCACTTCAACTCTGACCGAACCTGACCTCTCGACGATTTGGTCGCTGCCTCAGAATGAAGCAGCAATAGAGGGAACGGGGACGGATTAACTGTCACAACTTGCTCAATATGGCCTCGAAAAAAGGGCAGGCGTGAGCGTCCCGGCGCCGACGCGGTCCGAAGGTGTTGACATCGTAGCGTTGGACCACGCACCGTGGAGGAAGGTCCGGAGGTTTAGTTACTAAATGCTGCCGGTCTGCAACCGGCCAGATCTGCTCGTTCCTGCATGAGATGCTGGGAGCCTTTGAATGTCCATAGCTGCTGGAAACCGACTTTTGACGCCGGGTCCGTGAACGACGGCTTTGTCACAACGGCGGTCTATTGAGGTTCGCCTAACAATGTCGGCTTTCGGGCAACCATCATAACCGCTTGGCTGTCTGAAATGAGGACGACTACTGCCTGTCTGCTTGCGCCAAACGGGGAGGCAGTTACACCGTTGTGTCCGACTGGCCCCGGCGCGAGCAGGGGCTGCCTGAGTTCAGATCTGCTTCTGGCCACCGTCCACATAGAGCTCGATGCCATTGATGAAGCTTGCCTCGCTGGAGGCCAGGAACAGCACCGCGCGCGCGATTTCCTCGGGCTGGCCCACGCGGCCCGCGGGGATCAGCCCGGCAAGGTAGCTTTTGGTGCCCTCGGCCTGCTCGCCGCCGCCAAAGAGCTGGTTGAGCCCCGCCGTGTCGGTCACGCCCGGGCTGACCGCATTCACCCGGATGTGCCGGTCCTTGAGGTCGAGCATCCAGTTGCGTGCAAAGCTGCGCACGGCGGCCTTGGTCGCGGAATAGACGCTGAGCGCCGGCGTTCCGGCGGCGCTGACGTTGGACGCGTTCAGCACGATCGAGGCCCCGTCGCGCAGCAGGGGGAGTGCCTTCTGCACGGTGAAGAGCACACCCTTGACGTTGCTGTCGAAGGTCGACTGGTAGTGTTCCTCTGTGATCGCACCCAGTGGAGCGAACGCGCCACCACCCGCATTGGCGAACACGACATCGATCTGGCCGTGCCGTTTCTGGACGGCGTCATACAGGCGGTCGATATCCTCCAGCTTGCCCATGTCGCCGCGCACGCCGGTGACCTTGCCGCCGATGTCGGCAACCGCCGCATCGAGCACATCCTGCCGACGCCCGGTGATGAAGACGAACGCCCCCTCGTTGGCGAAGGCCTTGGCCGTGGCGAGGCCGATGCCGCTGGTGCCACCGGTGACGATCACCACCTTGCCGTCAAATCCGTAGGTCATTGCTTTGTTCCCTGTCTGCGACGCGCCGTTCGCGTCGATGAGACAGACATGCGCCTGGAACGATGATTGGTGTAGAGAGCGATATCGGCACACAGCGTTCAGAAGGAGGAACGATGGCTCGACGTGACCTGAACGACCATGCGTATTTCGTCGCGGTCGTCGCGCATGGCGGCTTTTCGGCAGCGGCGCGCGTGCTGCGCGAGCCCAAGTCGAAGCTCAGTCGCCGGATAACCGATCTGGAAACGCGCCTCGGCGCGCGACTGATCGAGCGATCCAGCCGGCGCTTCCGGGTGACGGAACTGGGCCGTGCATTCTATGAGCGCTGCCGCGCCATGCTGGACGAGGCCGAGGCGGCCGAAGCGATCGTCAGCGCCGCCCAGGCCGAACCGGCGGGTGTGATCCGCTTCAGTTGTCCAACCGGCATGGTGACCGTGATCGGCGGCCTGATCACGGATTTTCTTGCCCGTCACCCCAGGGTGCGGCTGCAACTTGTCGCCGTGGATCGCCCCGTCGACCTGATCGAGGAACGGATCGACGTGGCATTGCGGGTGCGCCTGGCGCTGACATCGGACGCGGCGCTGACGATGCGCACACTGGGGCGCTCGAAGCGTATCCTGGTGGCGCATCCCCACGTGGCAGCGGGCATCCGGGCCTTGGCGGACCTGGCCACGGCGTCGCTCCTGACCACAAGCGACGAGGCGAATGACTGCTGCTGGCCACTGGTGAACGCGCACGGCGAAACGCACGAGATCCGCCAGGCACCGCGCTTTGGCTCGCACGACATGGTTGCGGTGCGGGCGGCGGCGACCGCCGGACTGGGGGTTGCGTGGCTTCCGGACCATCTTTGCCGTGCATCCCTCTCCGACGGGCGTCTCGTGCAGGTCCTGCCCGAATGGGGCGGCGCCGAGGGGATCGTGCATCTTGTTTTCACGACGCGGCGCGGCCTGCCGTCGGCCGTGCGCGCGTTTATCGACCATCTTGCGGCGGGATTTCCGAAGCACCTCTGACTGGTGTGCTTCACCATCGGCAATGTCCGCTTCAGGACGGATCGACGCAAAGGACAGGACCACAAAAAAGCCCCCGCCGTTGGCACGGCGGGGGCTGAAGTTGGAACGTTCCAGATTATGGCGCTGATGTTTGCGCCTTACTGGGCGGTGGCACCCTCGGGGAGGGCGTAGGCGATGACGTCGTCGGCTACGTCGGGCGAGTGCGCAGCGCCGCCGACCGAGATCACGACATATTCCTTGCCCGTCTTGGGGGATTTGTAGATCAGCGGGGCAGCGACCGCGCCGGCCGGCAGCGGGGCGCGCCACAGTTCCTTGCCCGTCATGCTGTCCAGCGCGCGCAGATAATAATCCTGCGTGCCGGCGAAGAAGACCAGGCCGGTGGCCGTCGTCGTCGGGCCGCCCAGCGTGGGCATGCCCATCGGGATCGGCAGGTGGCTCTTGACGCCCATCGGGCCGAGCTGTTCGGCCGTGCCCATCGGAACCTGCCACAGCAGCTTCTTGGTGCGCAGGTCGATGGCGCTCATGGTGCCGAAGGGCGGCGTGTTGCAGGGCACCTGCAGCGGCGACTGGAGGATGTCGATGCGCACGCCCGAATAGGGGCCGGCAACCTGGGGACGCAGCGTGCCCATGAAGCCCGGAACCTCGTCGGTCGAGATCTTGTAATGCTTGGCGTCTTCATGATTGACCAGCATCATCCGCAGCGGCATGCGCATGTCGTTGACGAACATGATGTCGTTCGCCTCGTCGATCGAGATGCCGCCCCAGTTCATGCCGCCCAGCAGGCTGGGCCACTCGATATAGGGTTTCTCGCCCGGCGGGGTGAAGGGCCCCTCATAGACCGAGTTCTTGAACATGATCCGGCAATAGAGCTGGTCGAAGGTGCTGACGCCCCACATCGACTGCTCGGACAGCGGATCGGCGCCGATGGTGGGCATGCCGACCGAGAAAGGCTGCGTCGGCGACAGGTGCTCGCCCTGCGCGGCCGGGGTGGTCGGGACGGGACGTTCTTCGACCGGGGTCACGAATTCGCCGGTGCGGCGGTCGATGACGAAGATATGGCCGGTCTTGGTGGTCTGGATCAGCGACGGGATCTTCTCGCCCTTCGCATTGGTCACGTCGTACATCACCGGCTGCGACGGCAGGTCGAAATCCCACACGTCATGATGGATCAGCTGGCGGACCCATTTGGTCTTGCCGGTAGTGGCGTCGACGGCGACCAGGGCCGCGCCGAACTTGTTCTTCACCGCGTCGCGGTCGCCACCCCAATAGTCGGGCGGGCCGTTGCCGGTGGGCAGATAGACCTGGTTCAGCGCCTTGTCGTAGGTCGGGACGGCCCAGACATTCGGCGTTTCCAGCGTGAACTGCTTGTCCGGGTCGGGCGGAACCGGGCTGTCGGGGTCGCCGACATCCCACGCCCAGGCCAGGGCGCCGGTACGGACGTCATAGGCACGGACCACGCCCGAGGGCTCGCCATGCACGATGTCGCGCACCCAGCCGCCGATCACGGCCAGATGGCCCATGACGACCGGCAGCGCCGTCGGGTGATAGCGCTTGCTGTTTTCCGTCGGCCCCATGTTCTTCTTGACGTCGACATAGCCGTTCTCGCCGAAGCCCGTGCAGAGCTGGCCGGTATGGGCGTCGAGCGCGAACAGGCGGGCATCGACCGCCGAGACCAGGATGCGCTGCTGGCAGGGCTGGTCGGCCGCCGCCTGCCTGTCCGCGTCGGTCAGGCTGTCATCCTTGGTGATGTCGTAATAGCCGACGCCGCGGCACGAGACATGCTCGGCCGTGTGGGCGTGGGGATCGAACTTCCAGACCTGCTTGCCGCTGTCGGCATCGATCGCGGAAATCACGTCTTCCGGTGTGCAGGAATACAGGGTGGTACCGACCTGCATCGGCGTGTTTTCATCGACGCCAGCACCGGGGCCCTTGGTGCGGCGGCCGGTGTGGTACACCCAGGCCACCTTCAGGTCGGTGACGTTGTGCGGGGTGATCTGGGTATAGGGCACGTAGCGCGTGCCGCCGACATTGCGGCCGTAGAACTGCCAGTCGTCGGGCTGGGGCGGCACGACGGAGGCGACGCGCGCGTTCTTGTCCAGAACCTCGCCCTGGATTCCGCCATGGGGCGAGAACATTTCGACCAGGGTCACGACCAGGCCGAGCAGGAGCGCCACGCCGCCGCCCGCGCTGATGCGCCGCGTGGCGGAGGGCACGGAGGGCAGCGCCGCCGTCAGCAGCAGGCTGAGCATGAACAGGATGGCGGGAACCGTCAGGCGCGGCAGCAGCGGCCAGAAGGCGAACTGCGGCGCGTCGTAGAGCGCCCAGACGAACGTGGCGGCGAAGATCGCGACCGACAGGGAGAGCGCCAAGGAGACGCGGCTGCGGACCAGGTAGAGCGCGCCCAGCGCCACATAGGCGAGGCCGGCCAGAAAATAATAGAACGAGCCGCCAAGCGTGACGAGCCGGAACCCGCCTGCGGCAAGGGCCAGACCCACGGCCAGGCTGATCAGGGCGAACGCAATCCGGCATCCGTCACTGATCCTAGATCGATGATTCGCTGTATTGTCCATTCTATCGTTCCAAGGTTGGAGGCTTCGCTGTCACACGCGTCGCGTTCAGGCCAAGCCGGACCGGGTCCGGAAGCATGCGAATGCTTTAATCTTCCGTCCGATAACTTTCGGGATGTCTACGCCTGTTCCCCCCGTCTTTCCATAACGCGAAAGGAAACATTGTTACGATTTTCATTAATATTTTTTAATCAATACCCCATTGGCTGCTTTTTCGTGTGCCGCGTTCTGTCATCCGGGCCGCAAGGGGATGCAGGACGCGGGGGAGAGAGCCGTCACATGCTTGTGATGAGCGCCCCCGACGGGCCGCATGACCGGTGCGGGACAGGTCGGGCAGACGGCATTCCGCAAGGGATTCCAACGCAGAAACCTGTTTTATAATAATTTTTTTACTTTCGCCCCGGGCGCCGCCCAGGCGGCCGCCGGAGCGGCCGCGACCATCGATACCGATTAGGTATCGATCAATGCCGGTTTAAGTATTTTACATCGGCCCCCGGTTGCTCTGTTTTTGTGACAGGAAAAACAGAATTTCTACGTCATTGGGGCAATTTTCGTCTCCTCATGCCTGTCGTGTACCCCCTGGAACAGGGCGGGTGCGCGAACCGGAATGGGGCGTGGGAAAATTACATCCAGTTCATACTCGGTCGTAAAATATGAATAAAAATTAATTCATAGACGCAGAGTGCCCTCCTCTGCCCCACGGCCTCCGGCGGCGGCATTTCGTTTTCATGCCGATCCGGTCCGGACATGCGTCCCCTCCCCCTCTGTGGAAAAGCCGCGATCCTGCCAGCATGCGCCGTGGCAGGAGGCTGTCGGCCGCGATGTGGTCGTCGATGCTGTCGTCGTGACGGGCGCGGGGGCGTATTATTGTAATAACAAGTCTCCGCCACCAATTCAGCGGCCCCTCCTCTTGAAAAAAAGGGGATCATAGTGTTCTTGTTACCGTTAGTTAGGTTACTATATAACAATAATGGAGCCTCGTCGTTGTGACAACTTTCACGGCCCGACCAAGCGGCGAAACTTTACTCCCCCATGCGTTGCGCCGGTTGACTGCCGGCGGACTATGGCTGGCCGCCCTTGTCGGGCTGGCGGGCGAAGCCGGAACCCTTTCCGCCGCCGCCGCCACCACCCAGGCCACTGCCCCCATCGCGAAGACCGGGCTGGATACCGGTACAGACCCGTCCCATCCCGGTGTGCTGATCCAGCCGCGCGGCGCCGCGCAGGCGACGAAGCCCGGCAAGGCCGCGCCCGGTACCCAGGCTGCGAATGCCTATGATCGCAGTGCGCATCATCATGCGATCGAATTGGATGCCCTGACCGACCAGGAAGGCCTGTCGTGGCTGCTGCCCTCGGAAGTGGACGCGCAGCGCCGCACCGACATGACCGATCCCTATTACGTGCCGACCGGTGCCGCCGGGCACCTGCTGCCGCAGATCATGCCCTTTCGCGAGCGCTTGCAGCAGAAAGGATTTACATTCTCCCTGACGTACAAGGGGGAAGGGATGGCCGACATCAATGGCGGCATCCGTCGCGGCATGGATTACGTGCACGAATTCACGCTGCAGATGAATTTCGACCTGGGAAAGATGTCGCGGGCCCTGAACGGCTGGACCATCCATACGCTGGTGATGAACCGTGCCGGGCGCGAGGTCTCGCATGACCTGGTCGGCGATTACTATGTGAACCTGATGGAGGTCTATGGCCTGTCGGGCCATGTCGTGGCGCATCTGGTCGATTTCTATGCCGAGAAAAAAGCCTTCGACAACCGGCTGGATGTCGCGTTCGGCCGCATGTCGCTGACCCATGTCTTCGCGACCTCGCCGTTGATCTGCTCGTTCATGGTCACCTGTTCGGCGCCCGTCGCGCTGAAGGTCGACCCGGGCTTTGCCGTGTATCCCAAGGCGACCTGGGGCGCGCGGGCGCGCTTCCGCCCCACGCGCGACACCGCCATCCAGGTGGGTGCCTACGAGGTCCAGCCGCTGGCCGACGGCCCCAGCGGCTGGGCGTGGGCCAGCGAAACCCCCACCGGCCTGATGCTGCCGGCGGAATTCACATGGGAGCCGTACCTAACGCGCGACAAGCTGCCGGGCCATTATGTCGTCGGCTATGCCCACGACACCACGCGCTATGCCGACGCGCTGGGGACCAAGCCGGGCTATCTGGTTTCGCAGCCGGGGCGTGAGCACAGCGCGCCGATGGACATGTTCTGGTTCGAAAGCGACCAGATGATCTACCGCATGGGCGGACGCGGGCAGATGGCCGGCGGCTACCTGATGGCCGGCTATATCCACAACACGCCGCATGTCTCGTCGATTTCCGACGAGGCCTATGGCGGCCTGTCGTTCAACGGGCTGATCCCGGGGCGCGTGACCGACCGGGTGGGCATCCTGTATTCCTGGTACCATGTCAGCGACCGCAAGCGCGAAGGGCAGACCATCGCCCAGGATGCCGGCCTGTCGCTGGGCAGCCAGGTGCTGGCACCGCAGACCGACTCCCACGTCATCGAGGCGTATTACGGGGTCGATGCCTGTCCGGGGCTGCTGATCCAGCCGGAGTTCCAGTACATGATCCGCCCCGGCGAGACGTCGCATATTCCCGATGCCGCCGTGGTGGGCCTGAAAGTGATCGCCTCGCTGTAAGCCCCCCCCTCGGACCCGCGCGCCGGGATGTCCCGGCGCGCGGGCCGCATGGCCGTTACGCGGGCGGCGGCCCACAGAGAATTTGACTTGAAGCCTTGCCCACCCACATCATGCGGGTGGAGGCGAAATGGCCCACCCGCCGCGGCGCGTGGGCCATTTCGCGTTCGCCATGATCAACCACGCCGACATCCGACGAAGCCGGACAACGAAACGATAAGGTTCCGACCTCCATGATCCCCGCCCTGATGCCCACCTACAACCGTGCCGATCTCGCTTTCGAGCGGGGCCAAGGCTCCTGGCTGTACACGGTGGACGGGCGACGATTCCTGGACCTGGGCGCGGGGATCGCGACCTCGTCGCTGGGGCACGACCATCCGCAGCTGGTCGCGGCCATCGCCCAGCAGGCGGGTCGGGTGATGCATGTGTCCAACCTGTACCGCGTGCCGCAGGCCGAGCGGCTGGCCGCGCGGCTGGTCGCCGCCAGCTTTGCCGACAGCGTGTTCTTCTGCAATTCGGGCGCCGAGGCGAACGAAGGCATGGTCAAGATCATCCGCCGCGCCCAGGCCCATGGCGGCCACCCGGAGCGCACGCGGATCATCTGCTTCAACGGCGCCTTCCACGGCCGCACGCTGGCGATGCTGTCGGCCACCGGCAACCCGAAATATCTCGACGGGTTCGGCCCCGTGGTCGAGGGATTTGACCATGTGCCGATGAACAACATGAACGCGCTGCGCGCCGCCATCACGCCCGAGACCGCCGGCATCATGATCGAGCCGGTGCAGGGCGAGAGCGGCGTCAACATCGCCGATCCGCGCTTTCTGCAGGAGGTCCGCGCCGCCTGCGACGAGTTCGGCCTGTTCCTGGGCATGGACGAGGTGCAGAGCGGCATGGGCCGGACCGGCCGGCTGTTCGCCCATGAATGGTCGGGGGTGACGCCGGACGTGCTGTCGACCGCCAAGGGCATTGCCGGCGGCTTTCCCATGGGGGCCATCCTGGCCACCGAGGCGACCGCGAAATACCTGACGGCGGGGTCGCACGGCACCACCTTCGGCGGCGGGCCGCTGGCCTGTGCGGCGGCCAACGTGGTGCTGGACGTGCTGCTGGCCCCCGGTTTCCTGGACCAGGTGCAGACGCGCGGCACGCAGCTGGCGCAGGTGCTGGATGCGCTGGTCGACGAATTTCCGGACCTGTTCGCCCAGTGGCGCGGCATCGGGCTGATCCTGGGCCTGCGCTGCCTGGTCCCGGTCGGGCTGATGCAGGACGCGGCCCTGCATGAGGGCGTGCTGACCGTCACCGCCGGCGACAACGTGCTGCGCCTGGTGCCGCCGCTGGTGCTGACCGAGGAAGATTGCGCCGAGGCCGGGCGCCGGCTGCGCCGTGCGGCGCTGCGCCTGCGCGCCCATCAGGCCGCCTCGGCGGAGGATGCGGCATGAACGCGCTGCCTGCCTCGCCCGCCACCCGGGCCGCGCCGCGCCATTTTCTGGAACTGCGCGATTTCGACGGTGCGACCCTGCGCGCCATCCTGGACCTGGGCAGCCGCATCAAGCGCATGCAGCATGGGCGGGCGCGCCCGCTGCACCCGCGCCTGCCGCTGCTGGGCCGCACGCTGGGGCTGATGCTGTCCAAGCCGTCGACCCGCACCCGGGTTTCCTTCGAGGTCGGGATGCGGCAGCTGGGCGGCGAGGTGATCCTGCTGTCGCCCGCCGACATGCAGCTGGGGCGGGGCGAGACGATTGCCGACACCGCCCGCGTGCTGTCGCGCTTCGTCGATGCCATCGTGCTGCGCACCGGCAACGCGGCGGCGCTGCGCGAGCTGGCGCACTGGTCGAGCGTGCCGGTGATCAACGGGCTGACGCCCCATTCGCACCCGGTGCAGATCCTGGCCGACATCATGACGTTCGAGGAGCATCGCGGGCCGATCGCCGGGCGCACCGTCGCCTGGATCGGGGATGGCAACAATGTCGCCACCTCCTTCATCGAGGCGGCGCGTCTGTTCGGCTTCCGCCTGCGCCTGGCCACGCCGGAGCGCCATGCGCCGCCGGCCGAGACCGTGGCCTGGGCCCGACAGGGGGGTGCCGAGATCACCCTGACCACCGACCCGCGCGAGGCCGTGGCGGGTGCGGACTGCGTCGTGACCGATACCTGGGTCAGCATGTCCGACAGTGAGTCCGCGCAGCGGCTGCTGGCCTTCGACGCCTACCGGGTGACGGGCGGGCTGATGGCGCTGGCCGCCCCCGATGCGCTGTTCATGCACTGCCTGCCGGCCCATATCGGCGAGGAAGTGACCGAGGAGGTGTTCGAAGGCCCCCATTCGGTGGTGTTCGACGAAGCCGAGAACCGCCTGCATGCGCAGAAGGGCCTGCTGGCCTGGGCGCTGGGCGGCGAGCACTGGCAGGATTGCGGAGAAGAGGAACCGTCGCGATGACAGGACCGGCCGAGACGCCCGCCCACCCCACGACCACCGAGGATGTTCCGTCCACCCCCGGCTGGGTGGAAGGAAGCGTCGAGGCCGCCTTCGCCACCCTGCCCTGTTCGGGGCCGGGGGTGATGGTGCTGCGCAACGCCTATCTGGACTGCCTGGCCACCGCGCCCCGGAGCGAAGACCTGGATGCAGGGCACGATCGCTGCCGGCAGGCACTGCTGAAGGCCCTGGCCACCCGCGAGAAAATCGGGCCCGAGGCGCTGCGTGCCTTCGAAATCCGGCTGGAAGCCCTGGAAGCCGAAATCAGCGCGCGCATCTGAAACGCAGGCATGCCCCGCCGCGGTATGCCCTTGCCCCTATCCGGAACCACCGCATGATCGATACCCCCGCCTTTCTCGATGCCCATCGGCCGGATGTGCCCGACCTGGTGATTCCGCAGGGCGTGACGCCGTTCTATCTGGCCGGGCGGCCGGTGCGGGGGCGGCTGGTGCGGCTGGGGGCGCTGGCGGATGCGCTGCTGAGCCGGCACGACAACCCCGATATCGTGCTGCGCCTGGCGGGCGAGGCGCTGGCGCTGGTGGGCGGGCTGGCATCCGCCCTGAAATTCCAGGGGTCGTTCTCGCTCCAGGCCAAGGGGGATGGCCCGGTCTCGCTGCTGGTGGCGGACTGCACCCATGCCGGCGCGCTGCGCTTTCATGCCCATTCCGACGACGACGCGGTGGCGGCGCTGGCGGCGACCGACCCCGATGCCGACGCGGCGCGGCTGCTGGGCAGCGGGTATCTGGCCTTCACGGTCGACCAGGGGCCGGATACCGACCTGCACCAGGGCATCGTCGCGATCGCCGGGACGTCGCTGTCGGACATGGCTGCCCATTATTTCGAGACCAGCGAACAGCATGCCTGCTGGGTACGACTGGCCTGCGCGCATACCGATGCCGGCTGGCGGGCCTCGGCCCTGATCCTGGAGCGTATCGCGACCGAAGGCGGCCTGGCGGCGCAGACGCCGCCCGAGGGCGACGAGGACGATACCTGGTCGACCGCCGTCACGCTGGCGGCGACGGTGACGGATGCGGAGCTGCTGGACGACCATCTGTCGTCCGACACGCTGCTCTATCGCCTGTTCCATTCCGAGGATGTCTGCGCCGACCGGCCCCGCGCGCTGGCCTTCGGCTGCCGGTGCAGCCGGGCGCGGCTGTCGGGCATTCTGGAGACGTTCGGCCGCGAGGACCTGGACCATATGGCCGAGGACGGCACCATCAGCATGCATTGCGCGTTCTGCAATATCAGCTTCCGCTTCGGCCGCGATGAGGTCAGCGGCCCCGTGACGGATTGACCGGGCGGGCACGGAACGGCAGTTTTCCCGGGACGTCCTGTATCGATCCCACCGTCGGAGAACCCCCTTCATGCGTCCGTCCCGCCGGGCTGCCCGGTTGCCCATGCTGCTTCTGCTCGCCTGTCCGCTGCTGCCGCTTGCGGCGTGCAGCGACACGCCTCCGCCGAATTTCGCGCCCATGCGCTACGATTACCTGCCGGTGCTGCGCCTGAACGTGGCGACGATCAACACGGTCGATAACGGGCAGCCGGGCAGCGTGCCGGGCGATATCTCGGGCCGCGCGCCCACGCCGCCCGACCAGGCGCTGCAACATATGGCCGCCGACCGGCTGATGGCGGCCGGCAGCACCGGCGGCGCCACCTTTACCATCGACCGGGCCTCGATCCTGCATCAGCCGGGCGGGACGCTGGAGGGGCAGATGGACGTGCATCTGGACGTCACCAGCCCCAACGGCCAGCGCCAGGGCTATGCCGAGGCCCATGTCCGGCGCACCTTCAGCTCCACGGCCTCGGACAGCGACGGCAACGCGGATTCGCCGGCCAATCTGTACTCCATCACCTCGCAGATGATGAAGGACATGAATGTCGAGCTGGAATTCCAGGTCCGGCATCATCTGAACGACTGGCTGGTCGATACCGCCGGCACCACGCCGAGCGCGATCCAGCAGCAGCAACTGGGCCTGCCCGGCACCCCCGATCCGGCGGCCGTCGCCGCACCGGCCGCCGCCGCAGCCGCCCCTGCGGTGCCCGCTGCCGCGCCTGCCGCGCCGCCGGCGCCTGCGGTGCCCAGCGAACCCAATGCGATCTTCCCGACCGGCGGCCCCGAGGCCGCGCCGGCGCCGCGCATGAAGTCGCCGCAGCCGGGTTATCTGACCCTGCCGCCCGGGACCGCGCCTGCTGCGCCGGATAATAGTTCGGGTTACTGATGTGATGGGGGCCGGGTTTCTTTGCCCCCCTTACTCTCTTCTTTTTCTGAAGAAAAAGAAGCAAAAAGACTTTTGATTCGTTTAGGGATTTTTTGCCGGGACACGCGATGTCCCTGAACGAATCAAGGTTTTTTGGTTCTTTTTTTCAAAAAAGAACGAGAACGCTCGCCCGCCTTAGCCTTTCAGCGCATCCAGCACCAACCCGCTGGTCAGGATCTGCGGCAGGATGCGGCCCTTGGCGTCGCCCGGCGGGTAATAGACGTAGAACGGCACCCCGGCCCGGCCGTGGGATTCCAGAAACGCGCTGATGGTGGCGTCGCGGTTGGTCCAGTCGCCTTTCATGTAGACCACATGCTGCGCGCGGAAGGCGGCCTGCACGGGGGCCGACGAGAGGGCCACCCGTTCGTTGACCAGGCATGAGATGCACCAGGCCGCCGTCATGTCGACGAAGACGGGCCGCCCCTGGGCCTGGAGCGCGGCCAGGCGGGTGGGCGAGAAGGGCTCGGTCCCGGCGGGGCCGGAGGCGACCAGGCCGGTATCGGCGCCGGCAGGGGCCGCGCGCAGGCCGGGCAGCATGGCCATGGCCACCGCCAGCGCCGTCAGGGCCAGGGCGCGGCACAGGCGGATCTGCCGCGCAGGGCCGTCCTGCATCGCCATGCCCTGGGCCAGGCCGGTCAGCCACGCCGCCAGCCCGACCAGCACCAGCCCGGTGCCCAGCACCGCGATGGCGGTGGCCCCGGCCTGCAACGCCAGCACCCACATCAGCCACACACAGGTGGCCAGGATCGGAAAGGCGAGCCCCTGGCGCAGGATGTCCATCCATGCGCCGGGGCGCGGCAGGTAGCGTGCCAGCGCGGGCACCCCGGCGAGGACCAGATAGGGGGCGGCCAGCCCGGCGCCCATGGCGACGAACACCGCCATGGCCACCCACGCCGGCGCGGTGAGCGCGCCCGCGA
Source organism: Gluconacetobacter takamatsuzukensis (assembly GCF_014174275.1). GTDB lineage: Bacteria > Pseudomonadota > Alphaproteobacteria > Acetobacterales > Acetobacteraceae > Gluconacetobacter > Gluconacetobacter takamatsuzukensis. The sequence continues at coordinate 34,358 of NZ_JABEQK010000002.1, forward strand.
TGGCGGCGCCCATGAAGGGCGCGGTGCAGGGCGTGGCCACCAGCACCGCCAGCACCCCGGTCATGGCATCGCCCAGATAGCCGCCGCGCGTGACCCCGGCGCCGCCCAGTGCGGCGATGCCGTTGCCCATGCCGAACACGCCCAGCAGGTTGAGCGCGACCGCGAACAGCAGCCAGCACACGGCGGCGACGAAGGCGGCGGACTGGAACTGGAAGCCCCAGCCGGCCACCGCGCCGGCCGCGCGCAGGGTCAGCATGATGCCGCCCAGCACCATGAACGCGCCGACCACGCCGGCGGCATAGGCCCCGGCCCCGGCCAGGCGGGCCATGGTGTGCGCGCCGGCCAGGCGGGTCAGGGCCATCGCCTTCATCATCAGGACCGGGAACACGCAGGGCATCAGGTTCAGGATCAGCCCGCCCGCGAAGGCCAGCAGCAGCATGCGCAGGCCGCCCGCCGCGCCCTGCGGCGCGGGCAGGGGCACGGTCGCGGCCGGGGCGGCGGGAGGCGCGGCGGGAGCGGCCATGGCCGGGCCGGGGCGGGCGGAGATGGCCAGCGCGCGGACCTCGCCCGCCGGGTCCTTGAGCATCAGCACGCCGTCCAGCGTCGGGGCGGCGTGGAAGGCGTCGCCGGGCTTCAGCGCCAGGGTCAGCGTGCCGTCCGCGACCTTCAGCGGCTGGTCGGCGTCCTGGTCGATGGCGCCGGTGGTCAGGGGCATGAACCATGCGTCCTGCACGGCGGTGCGGCCCAGGCCCGCGCCCGTCAGGCTGAGCGTGCCGTCGGGCGCGATGGTGGCGGCGAAGGGGGAGTCCAGCGGCCGGGCCTGGGCCGCGCGCGCGAATTGCGGTGCCTCGGCCGAGGGAGACGGGTCGCCGGCGGGCAGGGTCAGGGTAAACTGCCCCTGCTCGGGCACGCAGACCGAGGCACAGACCAGCCATTCGGCGGTCGCCTTCAGCACCATGGGCCCGTCGCCCGCGCCGGTGGGCTGCAATGTGGCCGGCAGCAGCACGTCGCCGGTATAGCCGTAGGACATCAGCGGCCCGTCGCGCAGGCGCTCGGGCGCCGGCCACGCGATGGCGCCCGAGGTGCCGGTGGCCCCGCCGCCGGCCTGCACCGCGAGGGTCGGGGCCTCGCCCGCGTCGCCGGGGTTGATCCAGTATGTGTGCCAGCCGGGCTTGAGCCGCAGGCGCAGGCCGACATGCAGCGGCGCGCCGGGGCGGTAATGGTCGGTATCGGTGACGAGGGTGGCGATGTCGCGCTCGCTGGTCTGCGCGGCGCTCTCGGCCGCCCGCGCGTGGGGGACGGGGGCGAGGGAGAGGACGACCATCATCGGCGCCAGCCACGACAGCAGCGAACCGGACAGGGGCGACCGGGATGGGCAGGGCGCCGCGAACGCGGACATGAACCGGGACAGGATCAAGAACGGAGGCTCCGGAAAATCAGGATGGGACCAGTGGCGGAACGGCGGTGCAAGCCGGTGGATTGCCGGTTCCAGGCCATGGACGCATAAGCAGGATATGGAATTCGATCCCGCCCTGCAAAGCCCCGCTCCCTCCCGGCTTGCGATTCCGGCCGGGTTGCCGGTCGGCGCGATCCTGCCCGACCTGTGCGCCAGCCTGATGGAAACGCCCTCGGCCGTGCTGGTGGCCCCGCCGGGCGCGGGCAAGACCACCACCGTGCCGCTGGCGCTGCTGGACGCGCCCTGGCGCGGCGACGGGCGGATCGTGATGCTGGAGCCGCGCCGGCTGGCCGCCCGCGCGGCGGCCCAGCGCATGGCGGCGCTGATCGGCGAGGAGGCCGGCGGGCTGGTGGGCTATCGCACCCGGCTGGAATCCGCCGTGTCGGACCGCACGCGGATCGAGGTCGTGACCGAGGGGCTGATGGTGCGGCGCCTGCTGTCCGACCCGACGCTGGACGGCGTGGCCTGCGTGATCCTGGACGAAATCCACGAGCGCTCGCTGGATGCGGACGCGGCGCTGGCTTTCTGCCTGGATACCCAGCGCAGCCTGCGGCCCGACCTGCGGCTGGTGGCGATGTCGGCCACCATGGATGGCGCCGCGCTGTCGGCGCTGATGGGCGCCAGCCTGATCGAAAGCGCGGGACGGGCCTTTCCGGTCACGATCGTGCATGCGGCGCGCGACATTACCCATCTGCGCGATCTGCCCGATGCCATGGCGCGGGCGATCCGCGCCGCACTGGCCGAGCATGAGGGCGACATCCTGGCCTTTCTGCCCGGGGTCGGCGAGATCCGCCGGGCGCAGGCGGCGCTGGCGGGGGCGCCGGCCGAGATCCTGCCTTTGTATGGCGAGATGCCGCCGGGCGACCAGGACCGCGTGCTGCGCCCCCGGCCGGGGACGGGGCGGCGGGTGATCCTGGCGACCTCGATCGCCGAGACATCGCTGACCGTGCCGGGGGTGCGGGTGGTGGTCGATGGCGGCTGGCGGCGCAGCCCGCGCCTGGACCCCGGCACCGGCCTGACGCGGCTGGACACGGTGCGGATTTCGCGCGCCGCCGCCACCCAGCGCGCCGGCCGCGCGGGGCGCGAGGCGCCGGGGGTGGGGATACGCCTGTGGACCGAGGCGACCGGGCGCGGCATGGCCCCGCACGACCGGCCGGAAATCCTGGATGCCGAGCTGACCGGCCTGCGGCTGGACACCGCCGCCTGGCAGGCCGCCATGGGCACGCCGCCCGAGCAGTTGCCCCTGCCCGACACCCCGCCCAACGGCGCGTTCGAGGCCGCGCGGGCCCTGCTGGGCGCGCTGGGGGCGATGGACGACGATGCGCGCGTGACCCCGGAGGGCGAGCGGATGGCCGCACTGGGCGCGCACCCGCGCCTGGCGGCGATGATGCTGTCGGCCCGCGATGCGAGCGAGGCCGCGCTGGCCGCCGACCTGGCCGCCCTGCTGGAGGAGCGCGACCCGCTGCGCGCCCGCCCGGCCCCGGGGGGCAGGGGCGGCGCGGCCCCCGTGCCGCCCGCCGACATCGCGCTGCGGCTGGAGCTGATTGCCGGGGGCGATCACCCCGATGCCGACCGGGGGGCGCTGGCGCGCATTCGCCAGGCGGCGAACCAGTATCGGCGGCGGCTGGGGCTGCGCGCCAATGTCGCGGCCCAGGGCGATGCGGCGGCGCTGCTGGCTGCCGCCTTCCCCGACCGGATCGCGCAGCGGCGGGGAGAGGCCGGCAGCTTTCGCCTGTCGGGCGGCGGCGGGGCGCGGCTGGGGCGGGCGGACACGCTGGCCGATGCCGGGCTGCTGGCGGTGGCGACGCTGCATGTGCGCACGGCGGCGGAAATCCGCCTGGCCGCGAAGCTGGACCCGGATGCGCTGCCCGAGACGATCCGCCGCCGCGCCACCGAACAGGTGGAGACGACACTGGACCCGGTGACCGGCGCGGTGCTGGCGCGCCGCCGCCTGCGGCTGGGGGCGCTGGTGCTGCGCGATCGCACGGTGACGGCGGCAGCCGACGAGGTGGCGGACCTGCTGCTGCGGCAGGCGGCCGACCGGCTGGATACCACGCTGGGCTGGACACCGGCCGCCCGGCAGTTTCAGGCGCGGGTCACGCTGGCGCGCGCCCTGCCGGGGCAGGAGGAGCTGCCCGACCTGTCGGACGCGGCCCTGGCGGCCGGGGCCGCGACCTGGCTGGCCCCGTGGCTGGGCGGCCTGAGCCGCCTGTCGGAGGTCGCGGCGCTGGACGTGCTGGCGATGCTGCGGGCGCGGCTGGACCATCGGCAGCTGGTCTGGCTGGACCGGGCCCTGCCGCCGGGCCTGGACCTGCCCGGCGGGCGGGTGCCGATCGACTATACCCAGCCGGTGCCCACGGCCTCGGCCCGGGCGCAGACCTTCTACGGGCTGCGCGCGACACCGCGCCTGGCCGACGGGCAGGTGAAACTGCAGATCGCGCTGCTGTCGCCCGCCGGGCGGCCGCAGGCGATCACGGCGGACCTTGCGGGTTTCTGGACCGGGGGGTGGGCGGACATGCGCCGCGACATGCGCGGCCGCTATCCGCGCCACGACTGGCCCGAGAACCCGGCCGAGGCCGCGCCGCCCACCGGGGCGCGACGGCCCGGGCGCCCATGACGGGCCCGCGATCCTGCGGTATCGTGGGGCAATACAACGCGCCGACCATGCGCCCCGACCAGGATGTCCAGCCCATGCGGCGCACGGCTAGCCGGCCCTTTTTCCTCGCCCCGTCCGTCCTGGCCCCGTCCGTCCTGGCCGCCGCCCTGCTGGCCGGGCCCGCCCGGGCGGACGATGCCGCGCTATTCGCGCCGCCGGTGCCGCCGGTCGTGACCTCGGGGCCGCTGACCTTCGCGCCGCTGGTACGCAAGGTGGTGCCGGCGGTGGTCAATATCGCCGTGACGCAGGATGCGGATAACCCCGGCAAGCGGCAGCCGGTGCCGCCGGGCGTGAAGGGCACGCCCTTCGAACACCGGTTCCGCGACCGGATGCGCTCGCGCGGCGAGGAAATGCTGGGTGCCGGGTCGGGCTTCATCATCGACCCCGGCGGCGTGATCGTGACCAATACCCATGTGGTGGGCGAGGCCGACCGCATTACCGTCTCGCTATCCGACGGCACGGAATATCCGGCGCGGCTGGTGGGCAGCGACGACCTGACCGATATTGCCGTCATCACCATCCAAGCGCCGCACCCGCTGCCCTATGTCACCTGGGGCGACAGCCGGCAGGTCAATGTCGGGGACTGGATCATGGCGGCGGGCAATCCGTTCGGCCTCGGCTCCTCGGTCACGGCGGGCATCGTCTCGGCGCGCGGGCGCGATATCGGGGCCAGCCCGTTCGACGATTTCCTGCAACTGGACGCCCCGATCAATCCCGGCAATTCGGGGGGGCCGTCCTTCAATCTCGGCGGGCAGGTGGTGGCGCTGAATACCGCCATCGTCTCGCCCACCGGCGGGTCGGTGGGGATCGGCTTCGGCATTCCCTCGGAAATCGTGGCGCCCATCGTCGCCGAACTGCGGCGCAGCGGGCATATCGATCGCGGCTGGCTGGGCGTGACCCTGGCCGACGGCGACGGGCATGCCGGCGTGCGCATCACCGACATCGACCGGGGCGGGCCGGCGGAAAAGGCGAAGCTGAGGACCGGCGACATCGTGCTGACGGTGGGCGAGGAGCCGGTGGACAGCGCGCGCGCCCTGATCCGCGCCGTGGCGGCCGAACGGCCGGGATCGACCGTGCTGGTGCATATCCGCCGCCGGGGGACGGACGCGACGGTGCCGGTCGTCGTCGGCCATCGCCCGGCCGACATGGACGACTAGCAACCCGGCCCGCTCTGGCCAGCCCCCCGCAGGCAAGGTAAGCTCGTCGGTTGGTGCGGAGAAGCGTGCTTCGACCGTGCCGATGCGAAGCCAGACCGGAGCGGGACCGACATGCATATCCTGGTCGTCGAGGATGATCCGACCGTACGCAATTTCGTCGCCAAGGGCCTGCGCGAGGCCGGGCACCTGGTCGAGCCGGTGGATAACGGCAAGGACGGGCTGTTCCTGGCGGTCAGCGAGAATTTCGACCTGATCATCCTGGACCGCATGCTGCCGGGCGGCATCGACGGGCTGCGGCTGCTGGAGACCATCCGCGCGCAGAACAACACCACCCCGGTCCTGCTGCTGTCGGCGCTGGCCGATGTCGACGACCGGGTGCAGGGGCTGAAGGCGGGCGGCGACGATTACGTGACCAAACCCTTCGCCTTCAGCGAATTGCTGGCGCGGGTCGAGGCCCTGTCGCGCCGCGGCCGCAGCGAGAACGCGCCGCAGACGCGCCTGAGCGTGGCGGACCTGGAGATCGACCTGCTGTCGCGCAGCGTGCGGCGCGGCGGCCAGCGGATCGACCTGCAACCGCGCGAATTCCGGCTGCTGGAATATCTGATGCGCCATGCCGGGCAGGTCGTGACCCGCACCATGCTGCTGGAAGGCGTGTGGGACTATCATTTCGACCCGCAGACCAATGTCATCGACGTCCACGTCTCGCGCCTGCGGCAGAAGGTGGACAAGCCCTTCGACTCGCCGCTGATCCATACCATCCGCAACGCCGGCTACATGCTGCGCGCCGACTGAACAGGACCAGGCCGCATGCGCCCGCACGCCCCCCACTGCCCCGCTGCCCCGAAGACCGCCCTGCGCGCCGGGTCGACCCGGCCCCGCACGGCCGGGCGCTAGGGGCGGGATCGCGCGACCGGTCATGTCTTCCGCACGGCAGGCATTCGCGGGCGGCGGCGCGCGGCGGCGGTTCCGGCTTCCGCGCTCGGCGGGGCTGCGCTTCTCGCTGGGCTATGGGCTGCTGTTCGCCCTGTCGTCGATCCTGTTCATGTCCTTCATCTGGTGGGGCACGATCGGGTTTCTGGAACGGCAGGTGGAAACCGCGATCAATGCCGATGCGCGGGCCCTGAGCCAGCGCTGGACCGAGGGCGGGCTGCCGACGCTGGCCCTGACGATCGACGATCGGCTGGAACAGAACCTGGACGACGACGCGATCTACCTGATGGTGGACCCGACCGGCCACCGGCTGGCCGGCAACCTGTCGGAATGGCCGGCGCAGGTCGTGCGCAACGACCGCTGGTATTCGCTGGAGGTCACGCGTGCCGGCATGCGCGATACCGCGCAGATCCATGCCTTCAACCTGCCCGGCGGCTTTCGGCTGCTGGTGGGGCGCGACGTGCGGGCCCGCGCGGTGCTGCGCCGGCTGCTGACGGATTCGCTGCTGTGGGCGTGGATGATGGTCACGCTGCTGGCGATCAGCGGCGCCGCTTTGGTGCACAGCATGTTCCGCCGCATGATCAAGTCGGTGGCGCAGACGACGTCGGCCATCGCGCATGGCGACCTGTCGCGCCGCATGCCGCTGGTGGGCAACGGCGACGAGCTGGACCAGGTGGCCGAGGCGATCAACGAGATGCTGGACCGCATCGTGCGCCTGATGGACGGCGTGCGGCAGGTGTCCAACGCCATCGCCCACGATTTGCGCACGCCGATTACCCGCGCCCGCACCCAGCTTGAGGACGCCGCCCTGCATGCCCGCGACAGCGGCGAGCTGCGCGCGGCCGTGGAGCGCGCGGTGGGCGACCTGGACAATGTGACCGCCGTGTTCGAGGCCCTGCTGCGCATCGCGCAGATCGAGGCCGGGTCGCGCCGGTCGGCCTTCGCGCCGTTCGACCTGGTGCCGCTGCTGGCCGATATCGGCGACCTGTACGAAGCCGTGGCCGAGGAGCGGCAGATCCGGCTGGTGCTGCGCCTGCCGCCCGCCCTGCCCTTTTACGGCGACCGGGCGATGATGCAGCAGGCGGTGGCCAACCTGCTGGACAATGCCATCAAGTTCTCGCCCGCCGGCGGCACCGTGACCCTGGCCGCCGCCCTGGGGCCCGCCCTGCCCGGCGTGGCCGCCAGCATGGCCACGCCGACCCGCGACGTGGTATCGATTGCCGTCACCGACGAGGGGATCGGCATGAACGAGGCCGACCTTGCCCGCGCTTCGGAACGGTTCTTCCGCGCCGAGTCCGCGCGCAACACGCCCGGCGCCGGGCTGGGCCTGTCGCTGGTGCAGGCGATCGTGCACCTGCATGGCGGCACGCTGCGCCTGTATCCGCGCCAGCCGGGGCTGGCGGTGCGGATGGTGATGCCGGTGCCGCGCGAGGCTCCCCGGACCGGCCGCCTGCCCCGGCCCGGGCGCCTGCCCAGGCGGGGCGCCGCCCCCGGCCGGGCCCCCAACGCGGCCGCGCCCCCCGCCCCGGGGAGGGTGACGGAGACTTCACGAGCGCCCCATGAGCGCGACACATGACGAACCCTAGGCTCCTGTCCATGAATTCACAGCCCCTCGCGATCACGGCACTGGCGGTCATGAGCCTGTGCCTGTGCGGCCTGGCGCCGCCGCCGGACATGGACGCGTCGATGGCGGCGGGCGGCCATGACGGGACCGACCCCAACCATCCGGTCATCATCACCAGCGACAGCCGGGCGTTCTGCAACCGGCTGGCCGCCGTGATCGACGCCTATGGGCCGCCGCTGCGGCAGGATGTCGACGATCTGCGCGCCCAGGGCACGCATCTGTGCCACGAGGGCAAGGTGCGGTCGGGCATCGTTCAACTGCGCCGTGCCCTGATGGCGCTGAAGGAAGACACGCATTCATGACCGCGTTCCACCGGCATGCCCTCGGGGCCTGCGCCCTGACCGCCGCGATCGTCCTGCCCCTCGCCGCCTCCGCCCAGGACATGCCGCCCGACCAGGGGCCGGGCATGCCCGAGATGCTGCCCCGCCACGCCCCGGCCGGCACCGCGCTGACCCTGTCGGGCACCGGCACCGTGCATGCCGCCCCCGACCGGCTGACGGCCACCCTGTTCGCCGAGGCGAGCGCCCCCGGTGCCGCGGCGGCGCAGGAGCGCGTGAACAGCCTGGCCCGCACCGCCATCGATGCCGCCAAGGCGGCCGGCGGGCTGACGACCGTGACCGAGGATTATTCGGCCGAGCATAACGAGGGCGGCAAGGCCCCGGCCTGGACGGCGCGCCAGAGCATCCGCCTGACGGGCCCCGACGGCGTGGCGCTGCTGGCCCTGGTGGGGCAGTTGCAGGCCAAGGGGCTGGGCCTGAGCGGGCTGGAATGGTCGCTGTCGGCCGACCGGCGCCAGGGCCTGACCCGGCAGGCCGAGGCCGCCGCGCTGACCGATGCCCGGCAGCGGGCGGACGCGGCGGCGAAGGTGCTGGGGCTGAAGATCGCCTCGATCCGCTCCGTCACGCTCTCCGACCATGGCGGGCCGCGCCCGATGCCGATGATGATGATGGCCCGCGCCGCCTCGGCGCCCATGGCGCCGGCCGAGGAGCAGGACGTGTCGGCCACCGCCTCGGCCACCTTCATGCTCGCGCCCTGAGGGGCGGGCCGCGACCGGATCGATCGTCCTCTTGTCCCCGCATCCCCCCACCCGGATCTTCATCGATGCCGATGCCTGCCCCGTCCGCGACGAGACCTATCGCGTGGCGCTGCGCCATGGGCTGCACACGTTCGTGGTGTCGAACCGGATGATCGCCATCCCGTCCTCGCCCCTGATCGAGCGGGTGGTGGTGACGCAGGGGATGGATGTCGCCGACGACTGGATCGCCGAACGGGCGGGGACGCGCGACATCGTCGTCTCGGCCGATATTCCGCTGGCGGCGCGCTGCGTGGCGCAGGGGGCCTGCGTGCTGGACCCGCGCGGGCGGGTGCTGGACGCGGATGCGATCGGCATGGCGCTGGCGATGCGCAACCTGATGGAGGATTTGCGCTCCACCGGGGCGATCATGCAGGGCGGGCGGGGGTTTACCCGCGCGGACCGCTCGACCTTTCTCTCGGCACTGGATACCGCCGTGGTGCGGGCCCGGAAGGGCGGCGGGGTTGCGCGGCCGCAATGGAGGCCGCCGCCGGACCCCGGCACGGTATAGGACGGCGCATGAAAAAAGCCCGGACCGAGGTCCGGGCTTTTTTCGTCGGCCAGGGGATCGTCCCGCTCAGCGGGGCGAGAGCACCATGATCATCTGGCGGTTTTCGAGCTTGGGCATCTGCTCGACCTTCGCCTGTTCGTCCATCTCGGTGCGGATGCGCTCCAGAACCTTGATGCCGAGGTCCTGGTGGGCCATTTCGCGGCCACGGAAACGCAGCGTCACCTTGACCTTGTCGCCCTCGCCGATGAACGACTTCATGGCGCGCATCTTCACCTGATAGTCGTTTTCATCGATGTTCGGCCGGACCTTGACCTCCTTGATCTCGATGACCTTCTGCTTCTTGCGGGCCTCGTTCCGCTTCTTCTGCTGCTCGTACTTGAACTTGCCGTAGTCGAGAATCTTGGCGACCGGCGGTTCGGCGTTCGGGCTGATTTCCAGCAGGTCGAGGCCAACGGCATAAGCACGTGCCAGGGCATCACGCGTGGGCATGACGCCGAGCATCTCGCCCTCCGCGTCGATCAGACGCACCTGCGGAACGCGGATTTCCTCATTGACACGGGGGCCCTCGCGGTTAGGCGGAGTGGGCATCGGAGGTCTGGCTATGGTCGGCTCCTGTATTTGTCTTCGTGTCCGGGGCCTTGTGTCGCCCGAGCCCGCCAGGACCGGCGCGTTCGCCTGTCGCGCCCGCGTCCGCGAGACGAGGCATGGCCGCATCCCGCCGCCCTGGGCGGTATCCACCCCCGGGGCCTGTTCCAGCTATAGGGCCGGAACGGCGCGATGGCTTTCCGGACTGGCCGTTATTGACCCAAACAGGCGACCCAGATCAAGCATTCTCATCGCATGCGCATTCGATTCAGCCATGCACCGGCAGCAGGCGGCCCGCTGCCGCCATTCCCGCCGGTGCCGGATACGGCCCCGGGGGACCGTATCGGGAGGCTTTACGCGGCGGGCGTGGCCGCCCGGCGCAGGTCGGGCGGCAGGGCTTCCTGCGCCAGCGCGGCCACGGCCGCGTCCAGCGGCAGGACCTCCTGCGCCGCGCCGCCGAGGCGGCGCATGGCCACCGTGCCCTCCTCGGCCTCCTTGCGGCCAACGACCAGGATCACCGGCACGCGCGCCAGGCTGTGCTCGCGCACCTTGGCGTTGATCTTGTCGCTGCGCACGTCGGTCTCGACCGTCAGGCCGGCCTGTTTCAGCGCCGCCGCCACCTGCTCGGCATAGGGTGCCGCGTCGGTGACGATCGAGGCCACCACCACCTGCACCGGCGCCAGCCACAGCGGGAAGCGGCCCGCATACTGCTCGATCAGGATGCCCAGGAAGCGCTCGAACGAGCCCAGGATGGCCCGGTGCAGCATCACCGGGCGGTGGCGGGCGCTGTCCTCGCCGATATAGCTGGCATCCAGCCGCTCGGGCAGCACGTAATCGACCTGCAACGTGCCGCACTGCCAGTCGCGGCCGATGGCGTCGCGCAGCACGAATTCCAGCTTCGGGCCGTAGAAGGCGCCCTCGCCGGGATTATATTCGTATTCCACGCCGGCCAGGCGGCAGGCCTCGATCAGCGCGCCCTCGGCCTTGTCCCAGGTCTCGTCGGTGCCGGCGCGCTGCTCGGGCCGGTCGGCGAACTTCACGCGGAAGCTCTCGAAGCCCAGGTCGGCATAGACTTCGGCCAGCATGCGCACGAAGCGCGCGGTCTCGGCCGCGATCTGGTCGTCGGTGCAGAAGATGTGCGCGTCGTCCTGGGTGAAGGAGCGCACGCGCATGATGCCGTGCAGCGCGCCCGAGGGCTCGTAGCGATGGCAGGCGCCGAATTCGGCCATGCGCAGCGGCAGCTCGCGGTACGAGCGCAGGCCGTGGCGGAAGATCTGCACGTGGCACGGGCAGTTCATCGGCTTCAGGGCGAGGGTCTTGTCCTCGTCCTCGACGGTCGCGACGAACATGTGCTCGCGATATTTGTCCCAGTGGCCCGAGGCCTCCCACAGCGCGCGGTCGACCAGCTGCGGGGTGCGGACTTCCTCGTACCCGCCGCGGATCTGGGCGCGGCGCATATAGTCCTGCAACGCGGTGTAGATCCGCCAGCCCTTGGCGTGCCAGAAGATCGAGCCCACGGCCTCTTCCTGGATGTGGAACAGGTCCATCTCGCGGCCGATGCGGCGATGGTCGCGGCGCTCGGCTTCCTCCAGCCGGTGCAGGTGGGCATCCAGCTCCTTCTGGTCGCGCCAGGCGGTGCCGTAGATGCGGGTCAGCATCGGGTTGCGATGGTCGCCGCGCCAGTAGGCGCCGGCTACCTTCATCAGCTTGAAGGCGGTGCCGATATCGCCGGTGCCGCGCATGTGGGGCCCACGGCACAGGTCCAGCCATTCGCCCTGGCGGTAGATCGAGATCGGCTCGCTCTCGGGCAGGTCGCGGATCAGCTCGGCCTTGAAGCGCTCGCCTTTCGCCTCGAAGAAGCGGATGGCCTCGTCACGGGGCCAGACTTCGCGCTGGAAGGGGGCGTTGGCGGCCACGATCTCGCGCATGCGGGCCTCGATGGCCGCGAAATCCTCGGGCGAGAAGGGCTCGTTGCGATAGAAATCGTAATAGAAGCCGTTTTCGATCGACGGGCCGATCGTGACCTGGGTGCCGGGCCACAGCGACTGCACCGCCTCGGCCAGCACATGGGCGGCGTCGTGGCGGATCATCTCCAGCGCCGCATCGTCCTTGCGGGTGATGAAGCGCACCGAGGCGTCGTGCGCAATCTCGCGCGACAGGTCCATCTCGGCGCCGTCGACGACCATCGCCAGGGCGGCGCGGGCCAGGCCGGGCCCGATGGACGCCGCCACCGTCGTCCCCGTCACCGGCCCGTCGAAATGGCGAACGGATCCGTCAGGCAGGGTGATGGCAGGCATGATGTCGATGCTCCGATAAACAGGAAGAGCCTGTAATGGCGTCAGGCGACCGAGGCCGCAACCCTATCCACGCCCAGAAGGGCCAGATCGTCAACGCGCAGCACCCGTACCTGGCCCGCGACCCGGCCCTGCGGCGCGGTGCGGGCCGGGTCGCTGTCGCGCGAGAACAGGACCGTGGCGGGGCAGCCCATGGCGGCGGCCAGGTGCATGGGCCCGGTATCGTTGCCCACCGCCAGCGCCGCGCGGGCGGCCAGCCCGGCCAGGTCGGCGAGGCTGGTGCGGCCCGTCAGGTCCACGGCTTCGGGGCAGGCGGCGCGGATGGTGGCGGCCAGGGCGGATTCGCCCGCCGTGCCGACCACGACCGGCGTCAGCCCCCGCGCGGCCAGCTGGCGGGCCAGCGCGCCGAACCGCTCGGCCGGCCAGCGCTTGGCCGGCCGGTGGGGGGCCGCGCCGGGCACCAGCAGGGCATAGGGGCCCGGCAGCACCGGGCCGCCCCCGGCGAGCCAGGACAGGTCGGGGTCGGGGACATGGTCGATCCCGGCCCGGCGCAATTGGTCGCGCTGGCGGGCGCGGGTGTGCATGAAGTCGCGCTGCGGATTGTCGTGCGGCCAGCAGGCGCCGGCCGCGATGCCCGACCAGCGCGGGCGGCCGGCCAGCCGGAAATAGCGCGAGGAGCGGCCGGAGGTCTGGAGGTCGTACACCGCATCGAAGCCGGTTATCAGCCGGCGCAGGCGCATCAGGCCGCGCAGGTCGCGCCAGGCGGGCCGGGAATCGACCGCCACATGGTCGAACCAGGGGGCGGATTCCATCAGCGCCGCGAAGGGCGCGGTGGTCAGGAGCGTGATTTCGGCATCGGGATAGCGGGCGCGGATGGCCGCGAAGGGCGCGAAGGCCAGGACGAGGTCGCCCAGCGCCCCAAGCTTGATCACGAGAACGCGCATCATCCGCCCTGATTAATCCAGAACGTCCAGGATGCAAACAGCACCTGCCCGCATCATGTGCGGCAAGGCGAACCGGAGGGGAGCGGGGGGAAGAAAACGGGGGGATAGCCCGGTGCCGCCCCCGGAACCGACGTAGGTCGGTCACAGGCAGGGCGGCACCGGGAAAAGGGACGGCAGCGAGCGCACGCCCTTCTTCATGAAGGTTTCCGTTTCTTCTTGATTCTTCTTGTTCTTCTATCTTCTTGGAGGCGCTTTGGCCCCTTGACCCTCTCTATACCCCCGGTCGATGGCCGTGTCGATGTTACACGATCACATATCACGCGATCGTGATAATTGGCGCGCAGGGCGGGCCTCCGGCCGATGCGCGGCCGGTTCATTCATGCTAGACAGGCCTTCATGGACATGCCTGTCGCCCGCCCTGTCATTCTTCAGGTCCTGCCCGCGCTCGATGCCGGCGGGATCGAACAGGGCACGGTCGACATGGCGCAGGCCGTCACGCAGGCCGGGGGCGTGGCGCTGGCGGCCTGTTTCGGCGGGCGCATGCTGCCGCGCCTGACCTATGCCGGGGGTATCCATGTGCCGCTGGACCTGCGGCCCAAGAACCCGGTCTCGATCCTGCTCAATGCGCGGCGGCTGGCGCGGGTGATCCGCGAGCGGGGGGTGCATCTGGTCCATGCGCGTTCGCGCGCGCCGGGCTGGTCGGCGGCGCTGGCCTGCCGGATGACCGGCGTGCCACTGGTGACGACCTGGCATGGCGTGTACAGCGAGAACGTGCCGGGCAAGCGGCGCTATAATGCCGTCATGGCCTCCGGAAGGCGGGTGATCGCCGTCAGCGCCTTCATCGCGCGGCGGCTGGCCCGCGACTATCGCGTGGGGCCCGACCGGCTGCGCGTGATCCCGCGCGGGGCCGACACCGCGCGTTTCGACCCCGCCACGGTGCGCGGGCCCCGCATGCAGGCGCTGGCCGACCAGTGGGGCCTGCCCGAGGGTGCCGCGATCGTCATGCTGCCGGGCCGGCTGACCCGCTGGAAGGGCCAGGCCCTACTGCTGGAGGCGCTGACCCGGCTGGATGCCCAGGGCGGCGGCGAGCGGCCATGGGCCTGCGTCTTCGTCGGCCCTGCCCGCCGGCGCGACCGGTTCGGCGACAGCCTGAAGCAGATGGCCCAGGCCCATCCGGCCCTGCGCGGGCGGGTGTTCTTTGCCGGCCATTGCGCCGACATGCCGGCGGCGCTGGCGATGGCCGACGTGGTGGTGGTGCCCTCGCTGGAGCCCGAACCGTTCGGCCGGGTGGTGGTCGAGGCCCAGGCGATGGGCCGCCCGGTCGTGGTCGCTGCCCACGGCGCGGCGATGGAAACGGTGGTGGACGGGCAGACCGGCCTGCTGGTGCCGCCCGGCGACGCCGACGCGCTGGCGGCGGCGATCGGCACCATGCTGCGCCTGACGCCCGACGAGGCCACGGCCCTGGGCGCCGCCGCCCGCGCCCATGTGCTGGCCCGCTATACCACGCAGGCGATGCAGCAGGCGACGCTGGCGGTGTATGACGAAATCCTGGGCTCCAGCCTGGCCGACTGGTTCGCCTGGCAGGTGGCGCAGGTCGGGCCCGACGCCGAGCCCGTTCACGACATGGACCCCTTGCAGGAAGCGATCCTACACACCGATGCCCAATGATCCGTTCCGCACTGCCCCGCAGCCCAGGCCCCCCGCGTCGCGCGTGGTGTCATGGACCCAGAGTGCCGCCCTGTTCTGCTTCGGCGCCAGCATCCTGCTGGAAGTCGGGCAGTCGCAATGGCACTGGCCGCTGCTGGGCCGGGGCTGGCCCATCCTGGGGCTGGATATCGCCGGCGCGCTGCTGATGGCGGCGTCGCTGGTCCTGTTGTTTGCTGCGCGCCGCCGCGGCCGCTGACCTTTCCGATACGGACCATTGTCATGACCGACTCCTCCCCTCCCCCGCTGACCAAGGCCGAGAAGGCCGAGATCGCGCGGCAGGAGCGCCTGGCGCGCGAGGCCGCGGCCCTGCGGGCCAACCTGCGCCGCCGCAAGCAGCAATCGCGCGCCCGCGCCGATAGCGGCGAGGCCGACGCCCCCGCCCCTGCCGCCTCTGCCTCGGCCGGGGACACGACAAACCGCGCGAGTTGATTGCGGTCGGGGCCGGCCTTCGCTAGTGGTCTGGGCAGATACGGGAGGAGATTCGCCCCCCTCCGCGCGACGCAAGGGACCGCACATGCCCATTATGCCCGACAGCTGGATCCGACGCATGGCCTCGGAGGCCGGGATGATCGAACCCTTCGTGGAACAGCAGAAGCGCGAGGGCGTGATTTCCTACGGCCTGTCCTCCTACGGCTACGACGCGCGGGTGGCCGAGGAATTCAAGATCTTCACCGATGTCGACAACGCCATCGTCGACCCCAAGGATTTCGCGGCCAACAGCTTCGTCACCCGCACGGGGCCGGTCTGCATCATCCCGCCCAACAGTTTCGCGCTGGCGCACACGATCGAATATTTCCGCATTCCGCGCGATACGCTGGTGGTCTGCCTGGGCAAGTCGACCTATGCCCGCTGCGGCATCATCGTGAACGTCACCCCGCTGGAGCCCGAATGGGAGGGGCAGGTGACGATCGAGATCAGCAACACCACCCCGCTGCCCGCGCGCATCTACGCCAACGAAGGCATCTGCCAGTTCCTGTTCTTCCAGGGTGCCTCGCCCTGCGAGGTCAGCTATGCCGACCGCGCCGGCAAGTATATGGGCCAGCGCGGCGTCGCCACCCCCCGGATGTAGGACACCCGCCATGGACCGTTTCATCATTCACGGCGGCCAGCGGCTGCGCGGCGACATCGTCATCGGCGGCGCCAAGAACGCGGCGCTGAAACTGCTGGTCGCCGGCCTGCTGACGTCGGAGCGGCTGGTGCTGCGCAACGTGCCGCGCATCGCCGACATCACCACCATGCGCCGCCTGCTGGAACAGCACGGCGTGACGGTGGAGGACCTGGAAGGCGACGGCGGCACGCTGGCCGTCGGCGGCACCATCACCAACACCGTCGCGCCCTACGACATCGTGTCGCAGATGCGCGCCTCGATCCTGGTGCTGGGCCCGCTGCTGGCGCGCTGCGGCGAAGCCCGGGTGTCGCTGCCCGGCGGCTGCGCCATCGGCACCCGCCCGGTGGACATGCACCTGAAGGGGCTGGAGGCGCTGGGCGCCGAGATCTCGCTGGAAGGCGGCTATATCAACGCCCGCGCCCCGCGCGGGCTGGTCGGGGACCGTATCGTCCTGCCCTTCGCCTCGGTCGGCGCCACCGAGAACCTGCTGATGGCCTCCTGCCTGGCACGCGGGCGGACCGAGATCATCAACGCGGCGCGGGAGCCGGAGATCGGGGACCTCGTCGCCTGCCTCAACAGCATGGGCGCGCGCATCACCGGCTCGGGCTCCGGCACGCTGACGATCGAGGGCGTCGAGGCCCTGCACGGCACCACCCACAGCGTGATGCCCGACCGGATCGAATGCGGCACCTATGCCTGTGCCGCCGCCATCACCGGCGGCGAGCTGCGGCTGGTCGGCGGCCGGGCCGAGCATCTGGGCGCGGTGGTGCGCACGCTGGAGGAAGCCGGCGTGGAAGTGTTCCAGGAGGACGACGCGCTGCGCGTCCGCCGCACCGGGGCGCTGCGCGGCGTGGACATCATGACCGAGCCCTATCCCGGCTTCCCCACCGACATGCAGGCGCAGTTCATGGCCATGCTGTCGGTTGCCGAGGGCGCGTCGATGGTGACGGAGACGATCTTCGAAAACCGCTTCATGCACGTGCCGGAACTGAACCGCATGGGCGCGCGCATCAACGTTCATGGCTCCTCGGCCATCATTCGCGGCGTGCATTCGCTGTCGGGCGCGCCGGTGATGGCGACCGACCTGCGGGCCTCGTTCTCGCTGATCCTCGCGGGGCTGGCGGCGCATGGCGAGACGATCCTGAGCCGGGTGTATCATCTGGATCGCGGATACGAGGCCGTGGAGCGCAAGCTGGCGCAATGCGGGGCGCAGATCGAGCGGGTGCGGGACTGATACCCCGCCCTCGCCAGATCGCAGACCGGCGGAAGACCGTGCGTTCCGACGGCGGATCGCGCGGAGGCAGGCGCCATGGCATGCCGCCGCGCAGTATCATGCGTTCTTTCCGGTAGACCGACGATGCAGAGTTCCCCCATCCGATCCCGGCTTCATGCAGCCACCCGGTCCCGCCACGCCATTCTCGATACCTGCGTCGGGCCGATCGAAAGCGCCGCGGCCTATCGCGCCTATCTTTCCGGGATCGCTGCTTTCCGTTTCGGTGCCGAGCAGGCGCTGCGAACGGCGCCATGGCCCGGGATACTCCGGTCCTGGACGTTCAAGGAACTTGCCCCCCTGCTGATGCGGGATCTGGACGACCTCGCGATTCCGCTGCCCGTCCCGGTCGCCATGCCGCCCCCGGACAGCACGGCGGCTACGATGGGCATGCTCTACGTCCTGGAGGGATCGGCCCTGGGCGCGCGCATTCTGCGCCGGCAGGCCGCCGACCACGGATTCACGGAAACCCACGGTGCACGGCATCTGGCCGCGCAGGCAGGCGATCCGTCCAGATGGCGGGAGTTCGTGCATCGTCTCGAACAGTTGCCCGCCGATTCGGTCGCTGCGGACCGCGCTGCTCTCCAGACATTCGATTCCGCCATTCTTGCCATGCAGACGGTCGCCACGTGCCAGATTCAGAAAAACTCATGACAGGAAAAGACGGTGAACAGACTGTCTTCGGCCAGGCGGACCTGACGAACTGCGATCGGGAGCCCATCCACATTCCCGCCAGCATCCAGCCCACGGGATGCGTGATGGTGTTCGCGGAAAACGGTCGCAGCCTCGTCAGATTTTCCAGGAACGTCGCGGACTTCATGAAGCGATCCGCTCTGCGCCTGGGCATGTCCCTGGAGGAGTGTGTCGGGCAGGACGCCGCCGCACGCATTCTCACGCTGGCGGGTACGGAGGATACCACCTCGCCGGAAATCGCCTTCGACGTCGCCTTTCCCGGCCACCAACGGCGGGACATCGCGGTTCATCGGGCGGCCGATACCATCATCATTGAATTCGAGGATGCGACACCGCCGCAACTGCATGCCCGCCTGTCCGTCAGGCAGCGGCGGCTGCTGGAATGCGCACGCGACCCGGAGGACCTTCTGTCGATGCTGCGTGACGTCGCGGTGTCGATGCGCCAGATGTTCGGCTACGACCGTGTCATGGTGTACCGCTTCGCGCCTGACTGGTCCGGCCAGGTCATCGTCGAAGATCGCAGGGACGACCTCGAAAGCTTCCTCGGACAGCATTTTCCCAGCAGCGACATTCCCGCCCAGGCGAGGGAACTTTACAGGCGGTCCCCGATCCGCGTCATAGGCGACGCCCACTATCAGGCCGTTCCACTCATCGAAAAACCGGGCATCGCGCCGCTGGACATGTCGTTCATGCATCTGCGCGCCGTTTCGCCCATCCATTGCGAATATCTGCTCAATATGGGCGTCCATGCCTCCATGTCGGTCTCGCTGATCGTCGATGGCAGGCTGTGGGGGCTGATCGCCTGTCATCATTACAGCCCACGGGTCCTGTTCATGGCGGAGCGGATCGCGGCGAAAATGATCGGGGCGTTCATCGGTCTGCAAACGGTTTCCCTGCACCGGTCGCAGCGCCTCAGCCTCAGCCAGGCTGCGCACCGCTTTCTGTCCCGCTTCCTGCACGACATGCCCGATACCCTCGATCTGCTTCCCCGTGCGCGCGAGCATCTTCCCGGCCTTCCGGAGATCATTTCCTGCGACGGCAGCGGGGTCCTGACCGACCAGGGCTGGGTCTCGGTCGGGCTCGCCCTTTCCGAAGCCGATGTCAGGACGCTCGTGGCTCATGCCGGCACCGCCGCCAGCAATCAGATCTGGCAGAGCGAATGGCTGGCGCGGGACTGTCCGGCGCTGCCGCCGTCCGATCTCTGCGGGGCCATGATCATTCCCTTCTCGCCGGAACAGGACGATTGCCTGGTCCTCTTCCGGCGGGAGATGGTGCAGACGGTCGTCTGGGGCGGCGACCCCGCCAAGACCTACAGCACGGGCCCGCACGGCATACGCCTGACGCCGCACCGCAGTTTTGAAATCTGGACCGAGGAGGTCCGGCACCAGTCATCCATCTGGTCGGCAAGCGATTGCGAACTCGCTTCCCTGTTCCGTTCGGAACTGGTGGAGATCGCCGCGCGATCGAGCTGGATGAAATTGCAGGAAAGCCTCATCGCGGACAGAACGCAGCGCATCGTCAACGATGAACTCAACCATCGGGTCAAGAACGTGCTGGCGGTCGTGGGCTCTCTCCTCGGCCGCCTGCCGCCGCAGCAGACCAGCGCCGCCGACTATCGGGAAAGCATCCAGGGCCGCATCCAGGCCCTGGCCAACGCCCATGATCTTGCCGTCGGCACGACGACCGATGCTTCCCTGCGGCACCTCCTGGCCACGGAAACGGCGCCCTACGCGTCGGGTGAAGGCAAGATCGTCCTGACCGGTCCCGATATCCGCCTGACGGAAAAGGCCCTGACCCCGCTCGCCCTGCTGTTTCACGAATTGACGACCAACGCCGCCAAATACGGCGCCCTTTCCACGCCGTCAGGCCGGCTGAGCGTCAGGTGGACGCATGATGCCCTGTCGGGAACATGCGCGATCCAGTGGCAGGAGCGCGACGGGCCGCTTGTCCAGACGCCGCACCGCTCCGGCTTCGGCAGCCTGCTGATCGATCGTGCCATCAGCCATGACCTGCAAGGCACGACCCGGCGCTCTTTCGATCCCGAGGGGGTCTATGTCGAGATCAGCCTGCCCGCGGCCACCGTCATGGTGGTCCCGGCGGACGCGGACAGACCGCCCGCACCTTCGCAAAAGCCCGTCCCCGCAGCCTCCGGGCGCCCGCAGGACCTGCTCCGCGACAGGAACATCCTGATCCTGGAAGACGAATTCCTGATTGCGGCGGATCTGGAATACACCCTCCAGTCTCAAATCCAGGCACATGCCTTCATCGCGCCGGACATCCGGACGGCCCTGGACCTGCTGAAAACGCAGACGATCGACCTCGCCCTTCTGGACATGAATGTTCAGGGCGTCACGTCCACGCCTGTCGCCGCCGATCTGGCGGCACGAGGCATCCCGTTTGCGTTCGCCACTGGGTACGGAAAGGAAAAGTCCTTGTCACCATCCTTTTCCGATGTGCCGATTCTGGAGAAACCCTATGCACCGGCCGAGGCCGTTTCGATCCTTGCCGCCCTGATGACCGAACACGCCTGAGACCGGAAGGGCAGATCGGCCATATGCCCGGCAGAAAGGCCGGTCAGAAACTGTCGCCGGTGGCCCGACCATTCTCCGCGCCCGGCAGCGCGATGGCGCCACCAACAAACAATACCGCGATCCCCAGCGCGACCGGGTGGAAAACCCCCATCAGGACCAGCGCGCCGGACGCCGCGAGCAGCGCGAAGGCGGGGACGTAGGGAAAGCCCGGCACCTTCCACACCAGATGCGCGCTGCCGTCGCGGCGGCGGAGCCTGAACAGGCTGGCCATGGTCAGCACATAGACGATCAGCGCGCCGAACACCGACAGCGTGACCAGCGAGGCCGTCAGCGACTGGCCGCCGAAGCTGGCGAAATCGTCGCAGAGAATGGCGATGATGCCGATCGCACCCCCGGCGAGCGTCGCGACCCAGGGCGTGCCGAGGCGGGGGTGGCGGTGGGCGAGCAGGCGGGGCAGGCCGCCGTCGCGCGCCAGGGCGTAGATCTGCCGCGAATAGCCCATGATGATGCCGTGCAGCGAGGCGATCAGCCCGAACAGGCCCAGCCACACCAGCATGTGGACGTAGCCGCTATGCGGGCCGACGACGATGCGCATGGCCTGCGGCAGCGGGTCGTTGCGGTCGGCCAGGGCGCGCCAGTCGCCCACCCCGCCCGCCAGCACCATCACGCCCAGCGCGAGGGCGACCAGCGTGAAGATCGACGCGACATAGGCCAGCGGCAGGGTGCGGTGCGGGTCGCGCGCTTCCTCGGCCGTCAGGG
The DNA here is from genome assembly GCF_014174275.1 of Gluconacetobacter takamatsuzukensis. Taxonomy (GTDB): domain Bacteria; phylum Pseudomonadota; class Alphaproteobacteria; order Acetobacterales; family Acetobacteraceae; genus Gluconacetobacter; species Gluconacetobacter takamatsuzukensis. Next base: position 55,655 of record NZ_JABEQK010000002.1, read on the forward strand.
CCACGCCCTCGATGGCGAGGAAGAACCAGATCGCGAACGGCACCGAGCGCGCGATGCCGCCGAAGGCCGCGAGGGAGACCTGCCCGCTGCCCGCCCAGCCGCCATCGGTGAAGCGTGCCATCGAAAAGCCGGGCCAGACGACGACCATGAAGATGAGCAGTTCGATGATCGCCGCCACCGTCACGAACAGTTCGAACCGCGCGGCAAGGTGCACGCCTGCGATATTGAGCGCCATGAACGCACAGAACGCGCCCGCCGCCGCCATGGTCGGGGAGAGCCACGGATATTGCACATGCAGGTAGGCGCCGATGGCCAGCGCGATGGCGGGCGGCGCGAAGACGAATTCCATGACCGAGGCGATGCCCGCGATCAGCCCCGCCCGCCGCCCGAACGCGGCGGTGACATACACGAACGGGCCGCCCGCGCGCGGCATGGCGGTCGTCAGTTCGGTATAGGAGAAGATCAGCGACAGGTACATCAGCGCGACGGCGAGGGTCGCCACCAGGAAGCCGAGCGTGCCGGCGCTGGCCCAGCCGTAGCTCCAGCCGAAATACTCGCCCGAGATGACCAGGCCGACCGCGATGGACCAGAGATGGATGACGCCCAGATGGCGGGGCAGCGCGTCGGGCTGGGTGGTCATGGCGCGGGGGGCGGCAGATGGGCCGTCATGCTGTCATCCTTGAGGGCGATGCCGCTGCGCCCCAGCGTGCGCGCGCCGCGCAGCAGCCAGGCGAGGCGGAAGGCGGCTTCGTCATGCGTCATGCCGCCATGGGCATGGATGTTGGAGAGGCAGTTGCGTTCGGAATCCATGCGGCCGACCTTCGGGTCCCATGTCAGGTAGAGGCTGAGGCTGTCGGCGGCGCTGAGGCCCGGCCGCTCGCCGATCATCATGACGACGCAGCGCGCGCCGAGCAGCGCGCCGATCTCGTCGCCCAGCGCCACGCGCGCATTGTGCGCGACGATGACGGGGCCGATGGACCATTCCGGCAGGGCGGCCCGCGCGGCCTCCAGCACGCCGGGCGCCTGGCGGGCCGCCGCCAGTGCCGACAGCCCGTCGGCGATGACGAACGCGACGTCGCAGGGCGCGTGCGGCAGGCGCGCGGCATCCTGCGCGCATAGCCGGCGCCCCAGATCCGGGCGGCGCACGAAAATGCCGCGATCGGGCGCGCGGCTGCGCACTTCGATGAACGGTTCGGGCAGGGAAAGCCGCGCGGGGTCCAGCGTCGCGTGGACGGCCCGGCGGGCCGCCGCGTGCGCCGCCTGCAAGGCGCGCACATCCGCCCCCGCCAGCGCGTCGCCCGCCCGGCCCAGGCCGATGCGGGCATGCGTCAGGCCCCGCAGCGCGGCCCAGGGATCGCGCGGCAGGTCGGGCGCGCGGGTATCAGTCACGCGGGTCCATGAATCCGGGCAGGGAGAGGGGGGCGTTGGCGTTCACGCGGCGCCGGCCGTCCAGCAGGGCCATCCGTTCCAGCCAATGTTCGAATTCGGGGGCCGGGGCGGCGTCGTAGACGGAGCGGAGGGTCAGGATGTCGTGGTAGGACAGGCTCTGGTAATTCAGCATCACGTCATCCCCTCCCGGAACGGCGATCAGGAAATTCACCCCTGCCGCCGCCAGCAGCATCATCAGATCGTCGCTATCGTCCTGGTCGGCTTCCGCATGGTTGGTGTAGCAGACGTCGCAGCCCATCGGCAGGCCCATCAGTTTGCCGCAGAAATGATCTTCCAGGCCAGCCCGAATGATCTGCTTGCCGTCATAAAGATATTCGGGGCCGATGAATCCCACCACCGTATTGACCAGTAGCGGCGCGTATTCGCGCGCCACGGCATAGGCGCGGACTTCCAGCGTCTGCTGGTCGACCCCGAAATGGGCGTCGGCCGAAATCGCCGCGCCCTGCCCGGTCTCGAAATACATCACGTTCTCGCCCACGCTGCCGCGCCGCAGGCTGCGTGCCGCCTGATGGGCCTCGTCCAGCAGGGCCAGCGAGACGCCGAAGCTTTCGTTGGCGCGCTGGGTGCCGGCGATCGACTGGAAGACCAGGTCGACCGGTGCCCCGCGCGCGATCATCGCCAGCGTGTTGGTGATGTGGGTCAGCACGCAGCTCTGGGTCGGGATGTCGTAGCGTTGGCGGACCTCGTCGAGCATCCGCACCAGCACCATGCCGGTCTCGATGGAATCGGTGGCCGGGTTGATGCCCAGCACCGCGTCGCCCGCGCCCAGCAGCAGCCCGTCCAGCAGCGCGGCGGCGATGCCGCGCGCATCGTCGGTCGGGTGATTGGGCTGGAGGCGCGAGCCCAGGCGCCCCTTCAGCCCCTGCGTGTTGCGGAAGGCGGTGACGACACGCACCTTGCGGGCGACCGCGATCAGGTCCTGGTTGCGCATCAGCTTGCTGACCGCCGACACCATTTCCGGCGTCAGGCCGCGCGCGATCGCCGCCAGCGCGCCCGCGTCGGCCTCGTGCCCCAGCAGCCAGTCGCGCCATTGGCCGACCGTCATGTGCGCGATCGGCGCGAAGGCAGCCGCGTCGTGCCGTTCGACGACCAGCCGGGTGACGTCGCACTGTTCGAAGGGGATGACGGATTCGCTGAGGAAGGCCCGCAGCGGCAGGTTGGCCAGGGCCTCGCGCGCCGCCACCCGTTCCACCGGGTCGGCGGCTGCCACGCCGATCAGTTCGTCGCCCGAGCGCAGTGGCGAGGCCCGGGCCAGCAGGGTGCGCAGATCGTCGAACCGGTAGCGTTCGCCCTGGAGGGTCGCGTGAAACACCATGGGGCCGTCCGTCGTCGAGAGGTCCGGAATCCGACAGGGCGTAGCGCCCTCTTATATTTGTGTAAGCGGCCTGCCCCCGGGGCGGCAAGCGCCGTATTCCGCCGCTTCGGCCGCGCGGCCCTTCCTGTGGGGGGAAGGAATGTGATAAGTCGCAGCGCACCTGGCGCCTGGACGCGGCCCTGGCGGCCCTGCCGCCACCGCATGGGGGCGCGCTTGTAGCCGGAGTTCGCATGACCGCCCCATTTCAGGATACGACGACCCCAGAGATGTCGCAGGACACGAAGCTGGTCCTCGCCCTGCCCAAGGGACGCATCCTGAAGGCCGCCGCCCCGCTGCTGGCCGGCGCCGGCATCCTGCCCGCCCCGGACTGCCTGGACGAGGGCAGCCGCCGCCTGCGCTTTCCCACCGACGACCCGGCGCTGGACGTGGTGCGCGTGCGCTCGTTCGACGTCGCGACCTTCGTCGCCTTCGGCGGCGCGCAGCTGGGCATCTGCGGCGCCGACGTGCTGATGGAATTCGACTATCCCGAGATCTACGCGCCGCTGGACCTGCGCATCGGCGCCTGCCGGGTTTCGGTCGCGCGGCCCAAGGGCCAGGGGGAAGGCGACAATCCCGCCCGCTGGTCGCGGGTGCGGGTGGCCACCAAATATCCGGCCATCACCCGCCGCCATTTCGCGGCGCGCGGCATCAATGCCGACATCGTGCACCTGCATGGCGCGATGGAACTGGCCCCGGTGCTGGACCTGTCGCACCTGATCGTGGACCTGGTCGATACCGGCTCTACCCTGCGTGCCAACGGGCTGGAGGAAACCGAGACGATCGCCACCGTCACCAGCCGGCTGATCGTCAACCGCACGGCGCTGAAGACCCAGCCGGAACGGATCGGCGCGCTGATCGCGCGCTTCCGCCAGGCGCTGGCCGCGCCCGCCACCGCCGAGACCCTGCCCGCATGAAACACCTGAACAGCACCCAGCCCGATTTCCGCGCCGCCTTCGCCCGCCTGCTGGCCGACCGCGAGGGCGATACCGCCCGCGTCGACGCGCCCGTGGCCGAGATCCTGGCCCGGGTGCGGGCCGAGGGCGATGCGGCCCTGTGCGCCTATACCGAGCGGTTCGACCGCATGCCCATCACGCCCGACCGGCTGCGCGTGACCGAGGCCGAGATTGCCGAGGCCTGCGCCCGGGTGCCGGACGACCTGTTGCAGGCGCTGGACCTGGCCGCCACGCGCATCGAATCCTTCCATCGCGCCCAGATGCCCGCCGACCTGCGCTATACCGACGCCGACGGGGTGGAACTGGGCATGCGCTGGACGCCGCTGGATGCGGTGGGGCTGTACGTGCCCGGCGGCACGGCGGCCTATCCGTCCTCGGTGCTGATGAACGCGGTGCCGGCGCGGGTGGCGGGCGTGCCCCGGCTGGCCATGTGCGTGCCCACGCCCGACGGCGTGCTGAACCCGCTGGTGCTGGCCGCCGCCCGCCGGGCCGGCGTCAGCGAGATCTATCGCGTCGGCGGGGCGCAGGCCGTGGGGGCGCTGGCCTATGGCACCGCCACCATCCGGCCGGTGGACCGCGTGGTGGGCCCGGGCAATGCCTATGTGGCCGAGGCCAAGCGCCAGGTCTTCGGCCGGGTGGGCATCGACAGCATCGCCGGCCCCTCCGAGGTCGTGGTGGTGGCCGATGCCGGCGCCGATCCGCGCATCGTGGCGCTGGACCTGCTGGCGCAGGCCGAGCATGACGCGCTGGCCCAGTCGATCCTGATCACCACCGATGCCGCCCTGGCCGACCGGGTGGCCGAGGCGGTGGAGGCCGAGCTGCGCACCCTGCCGCGCGCGGCCATCGCCGGTGCAAGCTGGGCCGCGCATGGTGCCGTCATCGTGGTGCGCGACCTGGACGAGGCCGCGTCGCTGATCAACGAGATCGCGCCCGAGCATCTGGAACTGCTGCTGGCCGAGCCCGAGGCGCTGTTCGGGCGCGTGCGCCATGCCGGCGCGGTGTTCCTGGGCTACCAGTGCGCCGAGGCGATCGGCGATTATGTGGGCGGCCCCAACCATGTGCTGCCGACCAGCCGGACGGCGCGCTTTGCCTCCGGCCTGTCGGTGTTCGACTTCCTGAAACGCACCACGTTCATCGGTGCGGGGCCCGACGCGCTACGGCGGATCGGCCCGGCGGCGGTGGCCCTGGCGCGGGCCGAAGGGCTGGACGCGCATGCGCTGAGCGTGTCGGCCCGGCTGGACGCGCAGGGCTCGGGCGCGGACAAAGCTTGACCGCGGCCCCGACAGACCGCACATATCCGCCTGCATTTCATCCGCCCGGAAGCTGGACCGTCCCGATAGGGCGGTCCAGCGTCCATGCCTGCTTCCCGACTTCCGGCCCGATGCCGGCCAACCAGCACGATCGAAGGATACAATGTCGAAAGAAGACATGATCGAATTCAGCGGTACGGTCACCGAACTGCTGCCCAATGCCATGTTCCGCGTGAAGCTCGATAACGAGCACATGATCCTGGCCCACACCAGCGGCAAGATGCGCAAGAACCGCATCCGCGTGCTGGCCGGTGACCGGGTGAACGTCGAGATGACCCCGTACGATCTCACCAAGGGTCGCATCACGTTCCGCTTCAAGTAAGGCACCCGCCCGTGTCCGACCGTGCCACGGGACCAGGGTTGATCCTGGCTTCCGCCTCGCCTCGCCGGCGCGACCTGCTGGCGCAGATCGGACTGGTGCCCCGGCGGATCGTCGCCGCCGACCTCGACGAACGCCCCCTGGATGGCGAACTGCCCCGCCCCTACGCCGAACGCCTGGCGCGGGAGAAGGCGGCGCATGTCGCATCGCTGCTCGACGAACCCGCGCTGGTGCTGGGCGCCGACACCGTGGTCGCGCTGGGACGGCGCATCCTGCCCAAGGCCGAGGACCGGGATACCGCCCGGCGCTGCCTCTCCATGCTGTCGGGCCGGCGCCATAACGTGCTGACCGCCATCGCCCTGCGCCCGACCGCCGCGTGGGCCGACGGGCGGGCCTGCGAGCGCACGGTCGTCAGCACCGTCACCTTCGCCCGGCTGACCGAGCGGCAGATCGAGGCGCTGCTCGATGCCGGGGACTGGGAGGGCAAGGCCGGCGGCTATGCCCTGCAGGGCCATGCGGCGTCGCATATCCGCTTCGTGTCGGGCTCGCCCTCCGCCGTAATCGGCCTGCCGCTGTTCGAGGTCGCGCAATTGCTGCGCGGCCAGAAAGGGGCCTGGCTGCCGTGACGGCGCGGATCCTCGCCGCCAGCGCGCCGGGCGAGATCCGCATCGCGGTCATCGATGCCGCCGGCCTGCGCGATTATGCGCTGTGGCGGCCGGGCTGGCCCGACGGCGTGGGCGACCTGCATCGCGGCCGCGCGGGCGCGCGGCTGGTGGCCATGGGCGGCACCTTCATCGACCTTGCCGACGGGGCCTCGGGCTTCCTGCCCGACTCGGCGGCACCGGGACCGCTGGCCGAGGGCGACCCGGTACTGGTGCGGATCGTGCGCGCCCCGCAGGACGGCAAGGGCGCCCGCCTGGCCGCGACCGGTCTCCTGCTACCCGAGGGCCAGACCCTCGCCGGGCCGCCCGCCCTGCTGGCGCGCGGCCCCACCCCGCTGGAGGCGCTGGCCGCCGCGTGGCCCGCCGCGCCGATCGTGATCGACGATATCGCGCTCGGCGCCCGCCTGCCCGCCGGGCTGCGCGGCCGGGTGCAGCGCGAACGCCGGGCCTTCGACGCCGGGACCGAGGCCGCCTGCGCGGCGCTGGCCGACCCGTCGGTGACGCTGCCGGGGGGCATGCGGGCCACGATCACCCCCACGCCGGCGCTGGTGGCCATCGACATGGATGGCGGAGCCGCCAGCACCGACCGGCGTGCCAAGCAGACGGCGCAGTTCGCCGCCAATCGCGACGCCCTGCCGGCCCTGCTGCACCAGATCCGCCTGCGCAACCTCTCGGGCGCCATCGTGATCGACGTCGCGGGGCTGGCCATCCGCAAGCGCCCGGCCCTGCGCGAGACGATCGAGGCCGCGCTGGCGCAGGACCCGCTGCGGCCGCGCTTCCTCGGCTTCAGCGCGCTCGGGCTGGCGGAAATCATGCGCCCGCGCATCCGGCCGCCGCTGCATGCGCTATTGTCGGACGCGCCGGGCCATATGCTGCGGATGCTCGACGACTGGTCGCGCCAGGTCGCGGGCCAGCCGGGCCGGGTGCCGGGCCTGCGCGTGGGCACCGACCTGGCCCGCGCGCTGGAGCACGATCCGGGCGCCGTGGCCGACACCGCCCAGCGATCCGGCCACCAGCCGGGCTGGCGGCTGGACCCGTCCCTGTCCCCTTTGAGCTGGATGCTCGACCATGCCTGACCGCCCCACCCAGACCTCCTCGCCCACGCGCCTGCCCCCCTGCCCGATCTGCGGCCGGCCGGGCGAGACGGCGTTCCGCCCCTTCTGCTCGAAACGATGCAGCGACATCGACCTGGGCCGCTGGTTCTCGGAAAGCTACCGGGTGCCCGACCGGAACGAGGACGGACAAAACTTCGACGAAAACGATCCGAGACGGGTTGATCCCGACGAAGAGGTGGGATAGATCACACCCCCACGGCGGCACGATCCCGATCGCACCGCCCGCGCCGGTCACGGCCCGGTGCCCAAGTAGCTCAGTTGGTAGAGCATGCGACTGAAAATCGCAGTGTCGGTGGTTCGATTCCGCCCTTGGGCACCATTTCTTTCTTAAAAATCGAATACTCAGTTCGACGGGTGCTTTTTTGGCACGTTGAAGAACGCTAACACACCTTAGCACACCCGTTTCGGGCATCGCGCTATGGACATTTATTTCAATGGGTTAGCGAAAATTCCAAAATCGACTAGCACAGTTTCAACACCTGACCGAGCATTATAGACATCAAGCTCCCCTGAGCCGGAAGGTGGCGAGCACCTGACCATTCGGACACAGGAGGGCTACTCGATCTTCAATGACTCTGCCCGATGAAATGCCCTCGATTTGAAGTAAGGTCTGTCCATTCGAGACGGACGATGACCTGGCGCTTGAAATACGGCGGGATGGAGGTATCGAAAGCGCGGCGGCTCAAGGCTCTTGAAGAAGAGAACGCAAATCTGAAGCGCCTCCTGGCGGAGAGCGTGATGGACGTCTCGACGCTGAAGGACCTGCTGGCAAAAAACTCGTGACGCCCGGTTTGCAGCGGGAGGCCGTAACCTGGGCGATCCGGGAGAAGACTATTCGCAGCAGCGGGCTTGTCGGCTCATTGGCATGGACCCGAAGACTTGGCGCTGTGCGTCACGCCGCCCGGGTGATGCCGCAGTGCGGGGGCGCGGGCGCGAACTGGCTGCGGAACGACGGCGATTTGGCTATCGGCGCCTGCAGATCCTGCTCGACCGGGAGGGGATGGCGATGAACCACAAGAAGCTGTTCCGGCTGTATCGCAAGGAAGGACTATCGGTCCGCAAGCGTGACGGCCAGAAACGGGCGATGGGCACGCGCTCGCCGATGATGCTGCCCGACGGGCCCAACCAGCGCTGGAGCCTGGATTTCGTCTCGGGCGCATTGAACAACGGACGGCGGTTCCGGGTACTGACGGTGGTGGACGACTACACGCGCGAATGCCTGGCGCTGGTGGCGGATACGTCGTTGTCAGGCGAACGGCTCGGCCGCGAATTCGACCGGATCGGGGAACATCGCGGCTGGCCACTGATGATCGTAAGCGACAACGGCACCGAGATGACCTCGAATGCGATCCTGGCCTGGCAGGAAAAGCGGTCGGTGCTGTGGCACTACATCGCACCGGGCAAGCCGCAGCAGAACGGGTTCGTAGAGAGATTCAACGGCCGGTTCCGTGACGAATGCCTTAACGAGCACCAGTTCCGCCACCTCGCCCACGCCCGCTCGGTCATCGAGGGCTGGCGGGCATCTGGGTGCGCCGCTTCGTGGAGCGCATCTGTCCAAAAAGGTTCGCGCGCCGGGAATGGGATTAGTCCGGGCTTATATCGTGGCGTTCTCCGTCATGGAAACCTGAACGAGGCTGGCGGCGATCCTCTGGCATCGAGCTAATTCATGCGATCAAAATATCGCACACTTCGTGGAGCGACCGCCAACATCTCAGGCATTATTTGTTAGAAAGCGAATCTTTTGAATGCATTAAGTTTATTGACCAACTCACTGATTCTGCTATAATTTCAGGATGGACGCGACATATAATCTTGCCGGGGGTTACAAGCCGACTCTTAAACGGTTTGCGGATCTCGATGGCCCCGACTTCTTCCCTACCCCAGCTTGGGCAACGGAAGCACTTATCGATAATGAGCAATTCGATGGTGACATATGGGAATGCGCCTGTGGCAATGGTGCAATGTCCGAAGTTTTAACCAAAACCAAAAATCAGGTGATTAGCTCCGATCTCTATGATCGTGGATACGGAGAGGCGGGCATCGATTTCCTCTCCTCGTCAAGGCGGGCCTCAAATATTGTTACCAATCCACCTTTCAATTCCGCAGAGGGTTTTGTTGAGGCCGGATTGCAAGCGGCGGATAGAAAACTAGCACTTCTTCTACGTTTGGCCTTTCTCGAAGGCGGCAATCGTCAGCGGACGATTTTTTCCAAGGTACCCCCTGCACGGGTATGGGTCTTTAGCGAACGCATCACCTTCTATCCAGAAGGGGCCGAGCAGAAGGGGAGCGGAACAACCGCCTATGCGTGGTTCGTTTGGGACAAGAATTCTGCCGGACCGACAGAGCTGAAATGGTTTGCTCCGGGATATAAAGCCCGGGCGAAAACAACCCGGGCCTTAAAGAAAAAAGAAAAAACGATGTTAGATCTTTTTTAGCTTTGCATGGCTGGGGTGAGCTAGACGCCCATCGTATATAGCATTCCCAGGCGCCTTAGCGTGGCTCACAATATTTCGAACCTGCTGCTCCCAAAGTTCTTCTCCTACTCGTGTAGGAGAAGGCCCCCTATCTGCTGACGTTAATACTATAAACCTTGGCAAATTCGCTATGATATTGCGAATATAGTCTTCTTTGCTCGGCAACGTATCAAGATACTTAATGACCGCCTGAGCGATGTCCTCTTCGGTAGAGCGAGACATTATTTTCTCCATGAGGATAATCCTCATCTAGAAGAATCCCATAAGGTCTACTGACACGCAAATTGCAATTTTGCACCCCAGATCTCCATCATCTCCCGCCTCTTCTCCAAGAGATCCCCGCGCTGATAGCATGTGCCAAGGCCATCTCGGCCACCTCGCGGAGGTAGTCAGTCTCCTCGGCCGCCCAATCGCGGAACGTTGATCACAGCCTATGCACCGTTACGTCTGTCGTACCGGCTGCCGTGTGGAGCGCCTTGGACAGCGCCACATCCGTCAGCGGGCCGGCCCTCTTTCTGACCCGGGAACACACGGTCGCCATACTCGCGGTCCCGCAGTGGCTGAACATCGCGTAGAACCGCCAGCGTGACCTGCTGCCGGTTTCGTGGACACGAAGATAAGATCGTGACCAAGGAACTGGAGAGTGGGTAGATGAGACGGAAGTTCAGCCGTGAATTCAAGATCGAGGCCGTAAGGCCGGTGACGGATCGGCGTCCAGCGTGAGACACTGTGCCGTGTTTTATTGGATCAGGACTCTGAGGTCGAAGTTGCGGTCCTTGTGGATGGCGCGGGAGGCAAATCGCGGGCCTGTCCCCGCTGTCGGAGCGATCGTATCGGCGCATGGGGATATGCTCACGGTCTGCCGCGCTATCGCTGCAAGACGTGCCTGCGGACCTTCAATGCGCTCACGGGCACGAGCCTTGCCCGGCTTCGTCACAAGGACCGCTGGCTGGGCTTTGCCGCGGCGCTTGCGCAGGCCACGAGCATCCGCAAGACCGCGAAAGCCTGCGCAATCACTATCCGGACGTCCTTCCGCTGGCAACATCGCTTTCTGGCCGCCCCTTCCTGCGAACAGCCGGCGCTCATGAGCGGCATCGTGGAGGCGGATGAGACATTTTTCAGACGGTCCTTCAAGGGGGTGCACGCCTGGAGCCATTCAGGTGAAGGCATCATTCCGCCGCTCCCGGCCAGTTCCACCTGTTCCCACTGGGTGGGAACACGGAGCATTGACGGGGAACTGCCATTTTCTCGGACGCAAGCCTGTTTGTTCCCAGCTGTTCCCACCAGATCTGGGCCGTTCCCATCTAATGGGAACACGATTTTTTGGCAGTTTTCCAACATTTTCTGGGCGCCATTCCCAGTGTTCCCACTGTTCTCACCCCTAAACACAAAGGTAGAAAGTGAATGGAGGTGAGTGCGTCTCGGCATCGGGCGTCTCCAATGTCCGGCGGGGCGTTCGTCTCTGAAAACGATGGCGGGACTGGAATAAGGTTGAAGAAGGACGACCACGCGACATGAGGCCTGCTTTTTGTCTTCTGGCTGGAGCGCTTGCCCTGGGGGCGTGTTCCCGTCCGGCCGGGTCCCCGGAGGACTCGCGTGCCGCCCTTCTGCGGTCGATGAGGAACGGTGCCGTTCCGGTCGATACGCCCGACAGTGCGCCACATGACGGGAAGATCCACGGGTCGGTGTCGGTAGGCAGTGGCTTCGGGTCGGGACGCGGGTACCAGAATGGTACGGGACCCCGTATGCCCGGATTGGGGGTTGGATCTTCAGGTCCGGGTGTCGGAACAGATGTCGAGCCGGGGACTGGGCTGGGTATGGGCACCGACGGGTTCTGAGGGTCAGGCTGCGGGCGCCCGTATGGAGCGGGCATGCACGAACGCAACGAACGAAGCCGTCGGGCGCCGTTCGCTGCACCGCACGGACCTGTCGGACAGGTGGCAGCCCTGAGCCGGCTAGCCCGGGTTCTTGATGTGGTCGATGACGTCGAGCCAGTAGCCCTGTTGCTTGAGGTCCAGCATTTCCAACGCCACGCCGTACTGCTTTTCGGCTTCCTCGAGGGCCTTGTCGCCCAGCTGGCTGACCAGCTCCCCGGCTTTCTCTTTCGGATGCAATGCCATCGAACAGCTCCTTCCAGATTCCATCAGAGTGGCTTCGCCCGTTGGGGAAGCCGGAGACAGCTTACCCCCTGCGCGGTCGGGAGCCAGCGGATAACGCTTCCCGGGGCGTGGCGCGCAGGGAAGACGCGCGGCGGGGCGCACATTTTTCAGGCCAAGATCGTGGTATAAATATCGCACGCGGTAATGGAGGCCATGGTGTAGGGCAGGCTGGGGGCTGCGTTTCTCTTCCGGCAAGTGGTTGTGTGGACAGGATTCCTTCGCGCTTCTCTTCCGTCCGGGGCGGAGCCGTGGGGAATATGGGCATGCGGCGGGTCGGGTCGGCGCATGCGAATCCCCGTCTTGATCGCGGGGGAGGCAAGCATATACAACGCCGGGGATGCGTATATTGATACATACGATCGCCTGTCGTCATATTCCCCCTTCCCGGACGGCAGGATGCTTCCCGTCTTTCCTTTTCTCGACCAGGGCCCCGCGATGATCTCTGTCCTCTCCCCGTCCCGCCGTGCCTTTCTCGGCCTGCTGGCGACGGCGCCGCTGCTGCGGGTCGCCCGTGCCGCCGAGCCGAAGACCCTGCGGATCGGCATCATGTCCGGCGAGGACGAGGATATCTGGCGCCTGGTCGCCGCCCATGCCGCGCAGGCCGGGCTGACGCTGAAGATCGTGCCCTTTTCCGACTATAACGCCCCCGACGAAGCCCTGGCAGAACACGATCTGGACGCCAACGCCTTCCAGCACGGCCCGTTCCTGGACGCGCAGAAGGCCGCGCACGGCTATGGCATCGTGCCGGTGGGCAATACCTATTTCTCGCCCATCGGGCTGTATTCCACCCGCTGGCATTCGGTCGCGGCCCTGCCGAAAGGGGCTGTGATCGGCGTGCCGAACGACCCCAGCAACGAGGGCCGCGCCCTGCACCTGCTGGAGACGCTGGGGCTGATCAAGCTGGCCCCCTCCGCCGGCCTGCTGCCCACCGCGCTGGACATCACCGACAATCCGCGCGACCTGTCGGTGAAGGAACTGGATGCCGGGATCGTCGGCCGCACCCTGCCCGACCTGGATGCCGCGATCGTCAATACCGACTGGGCGTTCAAGGCCGGGCTACAGGTGGACAAGCAGCGGATCGGCCAGGAATCGATGGCCAACAACCCTTATGTCAATTTCGTCGCGGTCAACGAGGCGGACGCCAAGGCGCCGTGGGTCGCGCCGCTGATGAATGCCGTGCATCAGCCCGATGTGCGGCAGGCCATCCTGGACCTGTATCACAACGCGATCGTCCCGGCATGGTGACGAGCCTTCTGCGGGTCGACCATGCCAGCCGTCGTTTCGGCGGGCAGACGGCGCTGGACGATGTCTCGTTCCAGGTGCGGCCCGGCGAGATCCTGGGCATTATCGGCCGGTCGGGCGCGGGCAAGACCACGCTGCTGCGGTGCCTGAACGGGCTGGAGCGGCCGGATAGCGGACGCATCCTGATCGAGGACCGCGACATCACCACCCTGCCCGAGCGCGAGTTGGTGCAGGTGCGGCGGCGGATCGGGCTGGTGTTCCAGCATTTCAACCTGCTCAATTCCCGCACCGTCGCCGGCAATATCGAACTGCCCTTGCAGATTGCCGGCGTGCCCCGCGACAGGCGCCGGGCGCGTGCCGGCGAATTGCTGGATCTGGTCGGGCTGGCCGGGCACGCCGACAAGCGCCCCAGCCAGCTGTCGGGCGGGCAGAAGCAGCGCGTGGGCATTGCCCGGGCGCTGGCGGCCCACCCCGCGCTGCTGCTGTGCGACGAGGCGACCTCGGCGCTGGACCCGGAAACCACGCTGTCGATCCTCGACCTGCTGCGCGACATCAACCGGCGGCTGGGGCTGACCATCATCCTGATCACGCACGAGATGGATGTGATCCGCCGCATCGCGCAGCGGATCCTGGTCATGGATCGTGGCCGCGTGGTCGAGGACGCCGAAACCGCGCAGGTCCTGCGCGGCGGGGCGCGGCACGATGTCACCCGGGCCTTCCTGCACGGCGAATCCGCGCGCCTGCCCGACACCATCGCGGCCCTGATGCGCCCGGCCCCGTTTGCCGGGGGCGCCCCGCTGGTGCGCCTGACGCTGGATGCCGGGGCGGCGGGCGTGCCGGTGCTGTCGGTCCTGGGGCGGCAGTACGGCATCGACGCCGCGATCGTGCAGGCCGGCATGGCCGACGGGGGCGCGCAGGCGGAATGCGTGGTGCGCCTGTCGGGGCATGATGACGGGGCCATGGATTTTCTGCGCCAGGCCAGCCCGTCGATGGAGGTATTGGGCTATGTCCCGGCTGATTCTTGACCTCATCGTCCACGCGACGGCCGAGACCATGGAAATGGTGCTGGCGTCGGGCCTGATCGCGGTGATCGGCGGGCTGCCGCTGGCCATCCTGCTGATCGCGACCGCGCCGGGGGGCATCCTGCCGCTGCCGGCCGTCTCGCGCGGGCTGGGGCTGCTGATCGATGCCGCGCGGGCGGTGCCGTTCATGATCCTGCTGGTGCTGCTGATTCCGGTCACGCGGCTGGTCGCGGGCACCGCGCTGGGCACCGGGGCGGCCATCGTGCCGCTGTCCATCGCCGCCGTGCCGTATTTCGCCCGCATCGCGGAAGTGTCGCTGCGCGAGGTCGACCGCAACCTGGTCGATGCGGTGCGCGCCATGGGCGGGACGCGCTGGATGGTCATCCGCTTCGTCCTGCTGCCCGAGGCGCTGCCGGGCCTGATTTCCGGCATTACCGTCACGCTCGTCACGCTGGTCGGGGCGTCGGCCATGGCGGGGGTGATCGGCGCGGGGGGGTTGGGCGATCTTGCGATCCGCTATGGCTACCAGCGCTTCAATACGACCATCATGCTCTCGGTCGTCGCGGTGCTGATTGCGCTGGTGACGCTGATGCAGGCGATCGGCAACGGGTTGGCGCGCTGGCTGCGTTGATCGCCCGTCAGTGCCGCCCGGCCGCCAGGCGCTTCACCACCTGCGCCGCACCCAGATACCCCGCCGTGATCCCGCCCATGGCCAGCAGCACGCCGGCCCCGGGCGCTGCGAAGCCGAACCAGCGCCCCGCGATGGTAAAGGGCAGCACCAGCGCCACCATCAGGGCGCACAGGGCGGAGACCAGCAGCCACCGGTCGGGGGGCGTGCGCCAGGGCAGGCCGCGCGTGCGGATCAGGAAGACCACGAGGATCTGCGTTGCGATCGATTCCAGGAACCAGGCGGTCCGGAATTCGGATGCTGCGACGTGGAAACCGTAGAGCAGAACGACGAATGTGATGAAATCGAAGATTGAGGAGAGCGGCCCCATGATGCCGGCATAGCGGACGATGCCGCGCATGCTCCAGCGCTGGGGGCGGTCGAGGTCGGACGGATCGACCGTATCGAACGGGATGCCGATTTCCGACAGGTCGTAGAGCAGGTTGTTGAGCAGGATCTGCGTCGCCAGCAGGGGCAGGAAGGGCAGGAACAGCGACGCCATGGCCATCGACAGCATGTTGCCGAAATTGGAGCTGGAGCCCATGCGGACATATTTCAGGATATTGGCGAATGTCCGCCGCCCCTCGCCCACCCCGTCGGCCACCACGTTCAGGTCCGGGGCCAGCAGGATCATGTCCGCCGCCGCCCGGGCGACACCGGTGGCGCCATCGACCGAAAGCCCGACATCGGCGGTGCGGATGCCCGGCGCGTCGTTGACGCCGTCGCCGAGAAAACCCACGGTCTCGCCACGGGTTTGCAGGGCGCGTACCACGCGCACCTTCTGGTCGGGGGTCAGGCGGCCGTAAAGATCGACGCCCTGGACGCGCGCGGCCAGAGCGTCGTCGTTCAGCATTTCCAGCTCCGGGCCGGCCAGGACGGCCGCCCCGGTCAGCCCGACCAGCCCCGCGACCCGGGCGACCACCAGCGGGTCGTCCCCCGACAGCACTTTCA
Organism: Gluconacetobacter takamatsuzukensis; assembly: GCF_014174275.1. Taxonomy (GTDB): domain Bacteria; phylum Pseudomonadota; class Alphaproteobacteria; order Acetobacterales; family Acetobacteraceae; genus Gluconacetobacter; species Gluconacetobacter takamatsuzukensis. Next base: position 71,332 of record NZ_JABEQK010000002.1, read on the forward strand.
CGCGCACGCCGGCCGCCGCCAGCCGCGTGAGGGCGACGGCGGCGCTGGCCTTGGGGGGATCGGCGAAGGTGCAGACCCCTTCGAAGACCAGGTCGGCCTCGTCCTCGGGCGCCAGCGCATCGGCGGGTGTGGTGCAGGGTTTGGTGGCGACCGCGATGGCGCGCAGGCCCTGGGCGGCCAGGCCGTGCAGCCGGGCGGCGATCGCATCGCGGGCCGCGTCGTCGAGGGGGATCGCGGCCGTGCCGTCCCGCTGCCGGTCGCAGACCGCCAGGATGGCCTCTGGCGCGCCCTTGCTGATCAGCAGGCATTCGCCGGCGCGCGCCGCCAGCACGGAGCCGCGCCTGCGCTCGTAATTGAAGCCGATGCGGCCCTGCGCGGTCCAGCCCTCGGCGGCGTGGGGCGCGGCGGCGGTCAGTGCGCCGTCCATGGCGCCGCGATCGCCCGCGAGGGCGGCGCACAGGCCGGCGAGCGTGGCGATGCGCGGATCGTCCCTGCCCCCGGCATCGAGGCTGCCGGCCAGAACGATTTTGGCCGAGGTCAGGGTGCCCGTCTTGTCGGTGCACAGCACCGTCATGGCACCGAGATCGTGGATCGCGGTCAGGCGCTTGACGATCACCCGGCGCCTGGCCATGCGCACCGCGCCGCGCGACAGGGTGACGGTGGTGATCATCGGCAGCAGTTCCGGCGTCAGCCCCACCGCCAGCGCCACCGCGAACATCAGCGATTCGACCAGCGACCGCCCGAATAGCAGGTTGATCGCCAGCACGGCCACGGACAGCACGCCCGCCGCGCGGGCGACGACCAGGCCGAGCGCGCGCAGGTCGCGCTGGAACGGCGAGGGCGCGGCGTCCTCGGCCAGTACCGAGGCGACGCCGCCGAACAGGGTCTTGCGGCCGGTGGCCACCGCCAGGGCCGTGGCCTCGCCCGTCTGCGCGATCGATCCGCGAAACAGCGCGTTGGTGGCTTCGGCGGGGGAACGGGAGGCGATGGTGCCGGGGCGCTTTTCCACCGGATAGGGCTCGCCGGTCAGCGCGGCCTCGTTGGCGGTGAAACTGGACACGTCCAGGACCAGGGCATCGGCCGGCACCACGTCGCCGATGCGCACGCGAAAGACGTCGCCCGGCACGACTTCGGCGGTGGGGATGCTGACGAACCGGCCGTCGCGCAGGACATCGGCCGTCAGCGCCACCGACTGTTTCAGCGCATCGGCCGTCCGGGCCGCGCGGCCTTCCTGGATCGCATCGAGCGCGATGGACACGACGATGATGGCGGCGATGATGCCCGCGCTGGCCGCGTCGCCCATGGCCGCCGAAACCCCGGCGGCGAACAGCAGCAGCAGGATCAGCGGCTCCAGGAACCGCCGGCCGATCGCAACAAAGGGGGAGATGCGGCGCACCGGCCGGTCGGTATTGGGGCCGTCGGCCGCCAGGCGGGCCGCTGCCTCGGCCGCCGTCAGGCCCTGCGCAGTGGAGGCGAGGGCGGCGAATGTCGCATCCGGCTTCTGCGTCCAGAAGGGCGTGGCGGATGGCGTTGTGGCCGGCGGAATCCCCAATTCACCCTGTCCCATGAACAGCCGACGGGATGGCATGACCGCCGACGCGCGGCTTTATTGCGTGGCGGACCGCCGCCGCCACGGTAGCAGATAGGGCGCGCGGCCGTGATGGCCGAAATGGGCCACCCGCGCCTCGTGCAGTTCGATCGCCCCCAGGGCGCCCAGCCGCACCAGCGCCACCATCAGCGCGGCACCGGCGAACGGGGCCAGGCCATAGATCCAGAAACCGCGCCATTGGCCGGAGAACAGCGCCGGCCCCAGGGTGCGGGCCAGATTGGTACTGTCGCCCGACAGCCAGGCCTCGAACGGATTGAGCATGAAGAACAGCGGGCCGGCCACCAGCGGCGTCACCCAGCGCAGGCCGGCCGTCCCGCCCGTGAACAGCAGGGTGCCGATCAGCAGCGCCGTGGTGCAGATTTCGCCCACGAAGGGCCAGGACAGCGGCACCATCGGCGACGGCAGGGTGGCGGAGAAATGCGTGGCCTGCGACCATGTCGCCCAGCGCGGCCAGACCAGGCCCGCAAGCGCCACCAGGCCGGTACCGAGCACCGCGCCCGCCGACTGGGCGGCGATGTAGCCCAGCATGTCCCGCCAGGCCAGGCGCCCCATCAGGGTAAAGGCCAGCGTCACCGAGGGGCTGACATGCCCGCCGCTGACGCGCCCGAAGGGCGAGAGAGCCGCGATCGTGCCGCCCAGGCCGAAGAACAGCCCCTGCAATGCCACCTGCAATGCGGGATGGGCCGCCAGCACCCGCCCCACCGGGCTGCCGGCCGCGCCCAGCAGGATGTTGGTGGCCACCCCAAAGACCATCAGCAGCGCGGTGCCCGCGCATTCGCAGGCATAGAGGCGGGGATGGACCAGCCGGCCCGGATGCGGCGCCCCGGCCAGCGGCCGGTCCTGCGGATGGGGATAACAGGCCGGATCGGGGGCCGGGGAAGAAGTGGACCCGGACACGATCAGCCCTGGTAGGAGGCGATCTCGACCAGATTGCCGTCCGGATCTTCGCAATAGACCGAGGTGACGGGGCCCAGCGCCCCCAGGCGGGCCACCGGCCCGTCGGTGACGCGGACGCCGCAGCCTTCCAGATGCTCGACCACATCGCCGCTGGAGACGGCGGTGATGAAGCACAGGTCGTTGGTGCCGGGCAGCGCGTCGGTGGCCGTGGCCCAGCCTTCCGCCCCATGGGGGCGGAGATTGAGCTTCTGGCCGCCGAATTTCAGCGCCGTGCGGTTGTTGCGGCCATATTCCTCCCGCTCCATGCCCAGGACCCGCTGATACCAGGACGCCGAGACCTCCAGGTCACGGACGGTAATGACGACATGGTCCAGCCGATCGACGGTAAAGCGCATGGAACGGGGATCTCCTTGTAGACGGAAGCCGGGGGCGGACCCCCCGGGCTCAGCCCGTCAGACCTTCATAGAAATCATTGCCCTTGTCGTCGATGACGATAAAGGCCGGGAAATTCTCGACCTCGATCTTCCAGACCGCTTCCATGCCCAGTTCCGGATATTCCAGGACCTCGACCTTGCGGATGCAGTCCTTGGCCAGCCGCGCCGCCGGGCCGCCGACCGAGCCGAGATAGAAGCCGCCATATTTGTGACAGGCCTCGCGCACCGCCTTGGAGCGGTTGCCCTTGGCCAGCATGACATACGACCCGCCGGCAGCCTGGAGCATGTCGACATAGCTGTCCATGCGCCCGGCGGTGGTGGGACCGAACGAGCCGGTCGGCAGGCCGTCCGGCGTCTTGGCCGGGCCGGCGTAATAGACCGGATGGTCCTTGAGATATTGCGGCAGGCCCTCGCCGCGCTCCAGCCGCTCGCGGAACTTGGCGTGGGCGATGTCGCGCGCCACGACCATGGTGCCGGTCAGCGACAGGCGGGTCTTGACCGGGTATTGCGACAGCTGCTTGCGGATCTCGGTCATCGGCTTGTTGAGGTCGATCTGGACCTCCTCGCCGCCCAGGTGCTCGTCGGTCGTCTCGGGCAGGAAGCGCGCGGGGTCGGTTTCGAGCTGTTCGAGGAAGAAGCCGTCGGCGGTGACGCGGGCCTTGATCTGCCGGTCGGCCGAGCACGACACGCCGATGCCCACGGGCAGCGACGCGCCGTGGCGCGGCAGGCGCACCACGCGCACGTCATGGCAGAAATACTTGCCGCCGAACTGCGCGCCGATGCCCAGGCCCTGGGTCAGCTTCAGGATTTCCTGCTCCATCTCCAGGTCGCGGAAGGCGTGGCCCTGCGGGCTTCCTTCGGTCGGCAGGGAGTCGAGCCACTTGGTCGAGGCCAGCTTGACCGTCTCCAGCGTCTGCTCGGCCGACATGCCGCCGATCACGACCGCCAGATGGTAGGGCGGGCAGGCCGAGGTGCCCAGCGTGCGCACCTTGACGTCCAGCCATTTCAGCAGGTTTTCCTTGGTCGACAGCAGGGCCCGGGTTTCCTGGAACAGGAAGGTCTTGTTGGCCGAGCCGCCGCCCTTGGCGACGAACATCAGGTCCATCTGCTCGGCATGATAGTCGCCGGGCGTGGCCGAGATGTGGAACTGCACCGGCAGGTTGGTGCCGGTATTCACTTCCTCGAACATCGACAGCGGCGCCATCTGCGAATAGCGCAGGCTGGTGCGGGTGTAAGTGTCGTAGACGCCGCGCGAGAACGCCTCTTCCTCGTTGCCGTCGACCCAGACGCGCTGGCCCTTCTTGCCGTAGATGATGGCGGTGCCGGTATCCTGGCACATCGGCAGCACGCCGCCTGCGGCGATGCAGGCGTTCTTCAGCAGGTCCAGCGCCACGAAGCGGTCATTGTCCGACGCCTCGGGGTCCTTCAGGATCCTGGCAAGCTGGGCCAGGTGGGCGGGGCGCAGCAGATGGGCGATTTCGTGGAAGGCGCGGGCGGCCAGTTCGCCCAGTGCCTCGGGCTTGACGTGCAGCACGGTGCGGCCGTCGCAGACCGTGGTGTGCACGCCCTCGATTTCCAGCCGCCGATAGGGCGTGTCGTCGTCATGGAGCGGAAAGAGCGGGCCGTAGACGAACGGTTTCAACGGAGGCTTGGGGGGGGTGGATGAGGCGTTCATTATGGACAGTCTCCCTCTGTGTGCCTGTCTCCCCCGGATTGGTTCCGGGTGGTGGCGATGCACGGAGAGCCCGGCCGCATCCGGGCCCCCCGGATGGTGTACGGTTCAGCCCGGGCCGGAGCCCTTCTTGCGGAAGGCGGCCAGGCTGACCACTTGTGGCGAGGACGGCGCATCCCCCGGGGCCTCGGCGGCCTCGTCGACCGGGGCCGGTTCGGCGGCGACGGGTGCCGCGTCCTCCTCGTCAGCCGGCTCGGGCGGGGTGAAGCGCAGGGCGAGCCGGACATGGGGATCGGCGAAGGCGGTCACGGCGTCGACGGGAATGACCAGGGTCGACCCCACGCCGCCGAAGGACAGGCCGACCGAGATGGTCTGCGTGTCCTCGTCCACCTTCAGGTCCCAGAACTGGTGTTGCAGCACGATGGTGATCTCGTGCGGATACTGGGCGCGCAGGCGGCTGGGCAGGATCACGCCCGGCCAGTCGGTGCGGTAGGTGATGTAGAAATGGTGCCCCTCGGGCAGGCCCTCGCGCCCCACATGTTCCAGCGCGCGCAGCATCACGCCCCGGTACGCATCCTCGATCCAGGAATCGTAGGGCAGGAGGCTTTCGGGAATCGTGGTGTCGAAACCGTTTTCCTCGTCGCGATCGTCGGACATGCGGGATACTCCGTACCGTCCGGCCGCCCCATTGGGGGTCGGCCGGGCCATGATGGCCGTGTGGGTCGCGCCACGCCCTGCCACAGCCTTCAGCCATGCGTCAAACCGCGCGGCCGCACAAGGGCTGCCACGGCAGGTCAGACATCACAACCGCAGGAATAATGGCATGATCTGGCAGCGAAGTGGGAGGGCTTCTGTTGCCCGGTGCCCTCCCGAACCGCGCTTGTCACTTATGCAGCGACAGCGAGCACCTCAGAGTTATCGTTGGCACTTGTAAGTTAGCCCGATGACGGCGGTACAATGCCGGGCAAAAGGCAGGTCTTTACCATGCGTGTCGAGCCTGTTTCGTCCCCATGCTCCCCTGCCCCGAAGGGTCGTGACGGGGAGGTTTCTGGTGGAGACGCCGGGTACTGCCCCCGGGTCCACTACACTTATTCCACGTGCCGTTTATCGCCATAGCCAAGGAGCAAGCCCCTCCGGCACGTCGGTATATAAGGACGCCGCTCCCTGGTGGCAAGGCATGTCCGCTTCGTGGTATGCGCGCCGTTGGACCCAGCGGCAGAGACGGAGCGCGGCAATGTTTTCAACGGACCAGAAATCGGAAATCGATGCGGCCCGCGCCGATTGGGCCCAGACGCGCCGCATCGTCGTGCCCGCCGCCGAGGAGGTTCTGTACGAACCCCAGCCGGTACTGGGCACCGGGTTCGTGCGGCTGGTCGACTATATGGGCGGCGACGCGGCCATCGTGCAGGGGGCCCGTGTCTCCTACGGGCGGGGCACGCGCAGCACGTCGGACGACCGGGGACTGATCCGCTACCTGATGCGCCACCGGCACACCAGCCCGTTCGAACTGGCGGTCGCCAAGTTCCATGTCCGCGCCCCGATCTTCGTCACCCGCCAGTGGTTCCGCCACCGCACGGCCAGCATCAACGAATATTCGGCCCGCTATTCGGTGCTGGAGAAGGAATTCTACTTCCCCCGGCCCGAGGACATCGCCCAGCAATCGGCCAGCAACAAGCAGGGGCGCGGCGACAGCCTGCCCGCCGATGCCGCCCAGCACGTGCTGGACCTGCTGCGCGAGGATGCGAGCCGCTGCTACGACCATTACCTGGAAATGCTGAACCAGGACGAGGAAGGGAATGTCGTCGACCCCGACCGGCCGGTGGTGGCGCGCGAACTGGCGCGCATGACGCTGCCGGTCAATGTGATGACGCAGTTCTACTGGCAGCTGAACCTGTGGAACCTGCTGCATTTCCTGCGGCTGCGCGCCGACGCCCATGCGCAGTACGAAATCCGCGCCTATGCCGACACGATCCTGAACCTGGTGGAACGCTGGGTGCCGCTGACCTACGAGGCCTTCCGCGACTACATGCAGGAAGCCGCCCTGCTTTCGGGCCCCGCCCTGCGGGCCCTGCGCGACGTGCTGGCGGGCCGCGAGGTCGACCTGCAGGCCTCCGGCCTGTCGAAGCGCGAGGTCACGGACCTGATCGGCCTGCTGCCCGAGATCGGCCCGCGTTTAGGCCGCTAGAGGGCGGCCCTCAGAGCCTGGCCGTAAATGCGGGCTGGTGAGCGAGAGCGGCCCGCCGGGCCGCGCCCGTCGTGGGTTTCCGAGCACCGGCGCGCAGGAAACGCGCGTCGGATCGCCGCCAGACCGCATTTACGGCCAGGCTCTCAGGCTGGTACCAGGTTCGACGGTCCCTCTTCCAGCAGCCGGACCTGGTCGCCCACCGCGATCCGGCCCGGGCGGACCACCGCCGCGTTCTGGCCGAACATGACCCCGCCCCGGGCGCGGCGGGTGCGGGCCAGCGTGGCCAGCGGCTCGCGCGGGTCGGGGATTTCGGCCGTCTGCTGGTCGATGGTCGTCACGATGCAGCGCGAGCAGGGCTTGACGATTCGCAGCAGCGCCGCGCCCACCGCCAGCAGGCGCCAGCCATCCTCGGCCCAGGGCGCGGCCCCTTCCAGCACCAGATTGGGCCGGAAACGGTCCATCGGCACGGCGGCGGGCAGGTCGCGGTTCAGGGCGTCCAGCGAGTCCCGGCTGGCCAGCAGCACCGCGAACCCGTCGGCGAACCCCACCGTGGCGCCCGGCGGCGCGAAGGCCGGGTCGGCCGGGCGTGCCCCGGTATCGTGCAGGTAGACCAGCCGGCAGGGGCGGCCCAGCGCGGCGCCCAGCCACGCCGCCGCCGCATCGCCCGCATCGACCGCCGGCACGCTGTCCTTCCACACCTGCACCATCCGCCGCGCCCCGTCGGCCGGCGGACGGGCGACCGCGTGCGCGCCCAGCCCCGCCCGCGCCAGCACCAGCCCGCCGGGGCCCCGCGCCACGCCGACCAGCGCCATGTGCGGCATCTGGCGCTGGGTCAGGAACCTGCCATCGGGGTCGACCACCATCCAGCGCCGGTCGTCCTCCAGCCCGCAGGGCCCCAGCCGGCCCTCGGCCACCGCGATGCCGCCCAGCGACTTGACGGGATGGACATGCAGCGCCACGACCCGCGCCACCGGGGCCCCGGTCGCCGGGTCCGCCAGATCGTTCATCATGCCCCTCCATATGACCGGGACAGGATGCCGGCGCAGGGGGCGAGCGGTCAATCACGGGAACGTGAACGAACCTGCCGGGCGGGAGGCGCCGCGCCCGTGCGCGCGTCGTGGGACCGGCCTGCCCATGGGGCGGCCGGCGGCCACGCGGGACCGACCGTTCCGGACCGGAAACGGGCCCGGCGCCCCGGCGGGGGGTCGAAAATCCCCCCGGCCCCCGCCCTGCTCCGCAGACGCATGACCGAGCGGTCATCGAGAGCGATTGCACACGCCGCGTCCCATGCTAGAGAGAAGTTTCGCGGACGCGCGTCGACGGGCCGCGAGATCCATTGGCTTCCCCGCGCGTTACAGGCGTTCGGGAACGGCAGACCAGGGAAACGGGAACGAGCATGCGTGCAGTGACAGGATCGAACTTACAGCCATCCCGGTCATGTACCCCCGCCCGCCGCCCACGCCGGATCGCCCGCTTCCTCGCCGGACTGGGGCTGGCCACCCTGGCCGGATGCGCGGCCCCGCCACCCAAGGACCCGGACGCGCTGGCCGAATATCGCGAGGCCAACGACCCGTACGAATCCCTGAACCGCAAGATGTACGACGTGAGCATGACGCTGGACAAATATTCCATGCGTCCGGTGGCCAAGGCCTATGTCTGGGCCGTGCCCTATCGGGTGCGGCAGTCGCTGGGCACCATGGTCCAGACGATGAACGAGCCGGTCGTGTTCTTCAACGATGTCGGCGCGGGCAAGCCCCGCCGCGCGGGCGATGCCTTCGTGCGCTGGTGCGTCAACATGGTGGCCGGCCTGGGCGGCCTGATCGACGTCGCGAAATATGCGGGCTACCCCCACCATGACAACGATGCGGGGCTGACGCTGGCGACATGGGGCGTACCGTCCGGCCCGTACCTGTTCCTGCCGATGATGGGCCCGTCCTCGATCCGCGACGGGGCGGGGTACGGCATCGATGTCGGCCTGTCGCCGTGGAACTATGTCCCCCGGGGCTACGGCCTGCTGACATTCAACTGGGCCTATAACATCATGGGCACGATCAACGGGCGGGCCGACCACCTGGATGCGCTGGACCAGTTGCAGAAGGACGCGCTGGACCCCTACGCCACCATCCGCAGCGCCTACCAGCAGCAGCGCAAGGCCCAGGCCGAAGCCATCAGCAACGACCATCGCGCCACCGTACCCGACTGGTACAACTGAACAGGGACACAGAGATGAAGACAGCCCTCTCCCGTCGTCATGCGCTGGGTCTTGCCGCCGCAGCCGCCGCCCTGCAGGTCACGGCACCAGCCCGCGCCGCGTCCGCCGAAGAAGCCCGCACGTTCGTCAGCACCTTCGGGCAGCAACTGATCGCGATCGTCAATTCCGACCGCTCGCTGGCCGACAAGAAGACCGCGATCCTGCCGCTGCTGCAGGACCATGTGGACATGGATTCCATCGGCCGCTACTGCCTGGGCCGCTACTGGCGGGTGGCCACACCGGAGCAGCAGACCCGCTTCCTGGCCGTGTTTCACCAGATCCTGGTCAACTCCATCTCGGACAAGATCGGCGATTACCGGGGCGTGACCTTCACCATCGGCAACGTTTCCGCCTCCGGCACCGACCAGGCGGTGGATACGGTGATCAACCGCCCCGAGCAGCCCCCCGTCAACGCGCAGTGGATCGTCAGCTTCAGCAGCGGCAAGCCCATGGTGGTGGACGTGATGGCCGAAGGCCCCAGCCTACGCCTGACCACCCGGCAGGATTATGCGTCCTTCATCGGCCGGCATAACGGCAGCATCGACGCGCTGCTGCATGCGCTGGACCATCAGGTGGCGGCGCACAGCACGCCGTAGGCAAGGGCAAAGCCCTTGACCCACCAAAGGGCGGAGCCCTTTGGAAACCCATTCGTTTTCTTGGTGATTGGGGTGCAGGGCCTCGGGCCCTGCGGTCCGGGACCGCGCCCGGGTGCTATTCCGGCAGCCTGATGGGACGGCGCGGCGGCAGGGGGGGTAGCGGGTCGGCGGCGACCTCGCGGATGCTTTCATAGACCAGCATCAGGTGCCCGTCGCGGTCGAAACTGTCGCACTGGGTCATGCCGATTCCGCCCAGGATGGTGCGCGAGGCGATGTTGGTGTCGCGCGTTACCGCCATCACCCGGCGGATCCCCGCATCGTGGGCGAAGCTCAGCGCCGCCGACGCGGCCTCGCGCGCCAGGCCGCGCCCGGCCGCCCACGGCCAGAGCGCGAAGCGCAGGCCGAGGCCCCGCCCGTCGGGGCGCTCGTGCAGGCCGGTCATGCCGATGAAGCGGCCATCCTCGCGAATGGTGAAGATGCCGACGCCGCGCCGCGCCCAGCAAGCCATGTCGTCGGCCATGTCGGCCTCGGCCTGCTGGCGGCTGCGTACGCCGCCCAGCATCATGCTGAACGCCCCGGCATCGGCCTTCAGGCGGGCCATGTCGTCGATATCGCGCCACGAGACCGGCTCCAGCACCAGCCGCGGCGTGCGGATCGGCCCGCCGGCGATGCGCGCGCGGGTCGTCCATTCCGCACGGTCGGCGGGCTGCCCCCACGGGCCGCGGCGCAGGTGCCGCGTCCCGGCCGGGTCCGGCCCGTCAGCCCCGCGCGGCGGGCGCGTCACGGGGGGCCGGCAGGACGATCGGGACGTGCATCGCCCCGGCGGTTCAGCGTGCCAGGGGGCGGTACTTGATCCGTCCCGGCTCGGTCGCATCCGGACCGAGTCGACGTCGCTTGTCCTCTTCGTAGGCCTGGAAATTGCCCTCGAACCATTCGACGTGGCTGTCGCCCTCGAAGGCCAGGATATGCGTCGCCAGACGGTCGAGGAACCAGCGATCATGGCTGATGATCACCGCGCAGCCCGCGAATTCGGCCAGGGCGTCTTCCAGCGCGCGCAGCGTGTCGACGTCCAGGTCGTTGGTCGGTTCGTCGAGCAGGATGACGTTGCTTTCCTGGCGCAGCATCTTGGCCAGGTGCACGCGGTTGCGCTCGCCGCCCGACAGGATGCCGACCTTCTTCTGCTGGTCCGCGCCCTTGAAGTTGAAGGCGCCGACATAGGCGCGCGAGGGCACGGCGCGCTTGCCCAGATAGATGACGTCGGTGCCGCCGGAGATTTCCTCCCACACCGTCTTGTTGTCATCCAGGCTGTCGCGCGACTGGTCGACATAGCCCAGCTTGACGGTGTCGCCGACCTTCAGCGTGCCGGAATCCGGCTGTTCCTGCCCCACGATCATGCGGAACAGGGTCGACTTGCCGGCACCGTTGGGCCCGATGACGCCGACGATGCCGCCGGGCGGCAGCTTGAAGCTGAGATCGTCGATCAGCAGCCGGTTGCCGAACGCCTTGCGCAGGTCCTCGGCCTCGATCACCGTGCCGCCCAGGCGGGGGCCGGGGGGGATGACGATGTCGGCGGTGCCGGTCGCACGCTCGGCATTCTGGGCCAGCATTTCCTCGTAGCGGGCGATACGCGACTTGCTCTTGGCCTGCCGGGCCTTGGGGCTGGAGCCGATCCATTCCTGCTCGGCGGCCAGGGCGCGCTGGCGGGCGCTTTCTTCCTTTTCCTCCTGGGCCAGGCGCTTGCGCTTCTGTTCCAGCCACGAGGAATAGTTGCCCTGGAACGGGAAGCCGCGGCCGCGCTCCAGTTCCAGGATCCAGTTGGTGACGTTGTCGAGGAAGTAGCGGTCATGGGTGATGATCATGACCGTGCCCTCGTAGTCGCGCAGGGTCCGCTCCAGCCACGCCACGCTCTCGGCGTCCAGATGGTTGGTCGGCTCGTCCAGCAGCAGCAGGTCGGGCTTTTCCAGCAGCAGGCGGCACAGGGCCACGCGGCGGCGCTCGCCGCCCGAAAGTTTGGTCACGGGACTGTCGGCCGGCGGGCAGCGCAGCGCGTCGAGCGCGATGTCGATCTTGCGGTCCAGCTCCCACCCGTCGCCCGCGTCGATCTTTTCCTGCAGCTCGGCCTGCTCGGCCAGCAGCGCGGTCATCTCGTCGTCGGACATCGGCTCGGCGAACTTCATCGAGATCTCGTTGAAGCGGTCGACCGCCACCTTCAGGTCGCCGAAGCCCAGGGCCACGTTCTCGCCGACGGTCAGGGACTCGTCCAGCTTGGGCTCCTGCTCCAGATAGCCGATGCGGGTGCCTTCGGCGGCCCAGGCCTCGCCGCCATATTCCTTCTCGATCCCGGCCATGATCTTCAGCAGGGTCGACTTGCCGGCGCCGTTCACGCCCAGCACGCCGATCTTCACCCCGGGCAGGAAGGACAGGGTGATGCCCTTGAAGACCTCGCGCCCACCCGGATACGCCTTGGTCAGGTCCTTCATCACATAGACATATTGCGTGGCGGCCATGACGAAGGCTCCCGATGATCCAGAGTAAAAAGAAACCGAACGGCCGGCGTTCCCGAAGGCGGGAGGCGCGGCGTGGTATGCAGCCTGCGCCCGGCAGGACTTGAACCCGCAACCAAGCCGTTATGAGCGGCCCGCTCTGACCAATTGAGCTACGGGCGCGCAGGCCGGTCCTCACTTCGCCCATGTGCGGCCGTTTGGCAAGATGCAGCGTGCCCCGCGCGGGCGATTCCCGGCGCCGAAACGGCGCTTGGCAAGGGCGGGCGGCGTCGATAGGTTCGGCCGTCTTATCTCTCCGTTTCCAAGAGTATGGAGCGCCGCCATGGATGTGTCGAAAATTTCGCCCGGCAAGGACGTGCCGTTCGATATCAACGTTGTCATCGAGATCCCGCAGGGGTCGTCGGTGAAATATGAAATCGACAAGGATAGCGGCGCCGTCGTGGTCGACCGCATCCTGTTCACGCCGATGGCCTATCCGGCCGCCTACGGCTTCATTCCCGGCACTCTGGCCGCCGACGGCGACCCGGCCGACGCGCTGGTGCTGATCCCGGCCCCCGTGGTGCCCGGCGCCGTGATCCGCGCCCGGCCGATCGGCATGCTGCGCATGGAAGACGAGAGCGGGCAGGACGAGAAGATCATCTGCGTGCCGCACGACAAGGTGCATCCGCAGTACTCCAAGGTCGAGAAGCTGGAAGACCTGCCCGAGATCACCCTGCAGGCGATCGAGCATTTCTTCACCCGCTACAAGGACCTGGAGAAGGGCAAGTGGGTGAAGGTGACCGGCTGGGCCGGCCGCGAGGAAGCCGGCGAGATCATCAAGTCCTCGCTCGCCGCCGCCCGGAAAGGCTGATTCCCTTCCCCCTCCTGCCGCCCTGGGGCGACAGGAGGGACCTTCAGGCGCCCCGGCGCGCCACCCGGTCGATCAGGTCGCGGTAGCGCGCCAGATAGGCCGCCATGTCCAGCGTGCGCTCGGCCTGCCGGCGCGCGCCCCGGCGCAGCCGGGCGGACAGGCGGGCATCGGCCAGCACTTCCAGCACGCCCTCGGCAATGCCGTCGGGGTCCAGGAACGGTACCAGCCGGCCGGTGCGCCCGTCGGCCAGGAATTCGCGCACCGGCACCGTATCGCTGCCGACGATCGCGCAGCCCATCGCCATCGCCTCGCGCAGCGACCAGGACGCGACGAACGGGTAGGTCAGGTAGACATGCGCGTCCGACCGGCGCAGCAGCGCGCGGAACGTGTCGTAATCGACCCGCCCCGCGAAATGGACCCGGTCCGGATCGATCCGCCCCGCCAGTTCGGCCATCATCCGCGCCCGCCACGCGCCCTGCGGCAATCTGGCCCCGTAGCTGACGCCGTCGCCCCCCACCAGCACCACCCGCACGTCCGGCCGGGCCGCCAAAATGCGCGGCAGGGCGCGCATGAAGACATGAAAGCCGCGATAGGGCTCCAGGTCGCGGGCCACGTAGGTGACCAGCCGGTCCTGCGGCGCGATGACCGTGCCGGCGACAGGCAGGGGCCGGCGGAAGGCCGACGGGTCGGGGGAGCAGGCGGACAGGTCGACGCCTTCGGGCAGCAGGGCGATCCGCTCCCGCGCCCAGTCGGGATAGGTCATCCACTGGAAGCGGGTGGGGGTATGGCCGTGCCCACCCAGCGCCAGCGCCTGCAGGTTGACCGCGTTCCTGGCGCGGATGGTCGGGCGGATGCTCTCGGGCGACGGGAATTCGGGGTCGAACCCCACATCCAGCGCGTCGGCATGGTAGAAGAATTCGAAATAGCCCAGCACCGGCACGCCGGGGAACACGTCGCCCAGGTTCAGCAATTCCCCCCAGCCATGATGGCCGATCACGATATCCGGGCGATAGCCGAGCTCGCGCAGGCTGAGTGCCGCGCGCGCCACGCATTCGGCCCGCAGCAGCGCGAGGTCGAAATCCCGCGCCCCCGGATGCACGCCGTCCATCCCGCCGCGCGGCAGGCGATAGGCCACGCGGCGCACACCCTGGATCTGGCTGGCATTGGGTTCGCTGATGAAGACGATCTCGTTTGCCGGGTCCTGGGCCAGATGCCGCAGCAGATGCAGGAACTGGCCGGGAAAATTCTGGTGAACGAACAGATATCTCAAGACATCGTCCCCGGGCCGGTTGGGGCATGCGGGCCGGTGGGCGCGGGCGGGACAGCCGGCATGTCCCGACCGGCCCCGGGCTGCCCGGTGGCGCGGGCAGGCCGGATTCCGCTCACGGGTCCTGTCGGGACCGGCCCCGCGCCGCCATCTGCCGGCGCGCCTTCAGCAGCCCCACACGCGACCCCGGCGCCTTGCGGCCCCGGCCGGGGCGCGTGGCATCGGCGGGCACGGGGGCGGCGGGCACGGGGGCAGCCGGGGCCTTCACGACCGGTTCGCCGGTGCGGGTCCGGCGTTTCCGGGCGGCCGGGGGCGCCATCGCCGGGTCGGCCCCCTTCGCCGGCTCCGCCACCGCCGGAGGTTCCGGCAGCGGTCCGGCAGGTTTGGCCCTGCGGCTTCGCGGGGCCTTGGCCGGAGCCTCCGCCGCCGGTGGGGCGGGCTCGGCCGGCTTGCGCGCGCGGCGGCCGGCTTTTGCCGCCGTCGCCCCGGCCAGCAGCGCCTGCTCGCCTTCATCGGGATGTTCGGACGGGGCCGCCGGCAGGATCTCGACGCGGAAGGCTTCCAGCGGGGCCCCGCTCTCGGCCTCGGCCACCCCGCCATTCGCCACCGGGCCGGTGCGGCTGCCATCGGTGAAACTGGCCCAGACGCGGCAGCGATACCGGCCGGCGGCCGGCGGCTTCAGCCGGACGCGCAGGCCCAGGATCGGCAGCGCCATGCCGCGACTGCCGCAGAACTGCCCGCCCGAGGCCCAGGGCGACAGCCAGCCGCGCCCCAGCACCGCCTGATATTCGATCTCGTCGGGCGCGATCAGCCGGGCGGGCGCGATGGCGAAGCCCTCGATCCAGTTCCGGCTGCCGGGCGTGCCCATCCAGTCCGCCAGCGCGGTCGCCACGTCGCCACGCCGCTGGATATGCGCCGTCAGCTCACCCGTGGCGCCCTTGTCGCCCGCGCCCTCACCCTTCTGCCCGGCGGGCGGCGGCGGCGCGGGAAAGGGCGGCGCGGCGCCGGGGGCCGGCGGGGGCGGTGCGGCCGCCGCCGGGCCCGGCGCATCGGCCAAGCGCACCACCTGCAGGCGCGGGGTTTCGGCCAGCCGGGCCGGGTCCTGGTAGATGGTGATCAGGATCTGCCCGGCCGCCGCCGGCACGCGGACCAGCGCGGCATTGCGCGCCGACCCCAGCCAGCCCTCGTCGTCGAAGGTCGCGATCCCCACGCCCAGGCCGCCCGGCCCCGGCGCGCGCGAGATCCGCACGCCCGGCAGGTCCTCGCCCGCCGCCCCGGCCGGCCCCTCGGCGCCCGTGGCGTGGAAGATGCAATACAGTCCCGCATCCAGCGTCATCAGCCGGCCGGCGACCTTCAGGTCCAGGATGCGGCCCGGATTGTCCATCGTCATGCTGTCGGGCATCAGCGGGCCTTCCGTCGACGGGCGGGGGAACGGATGGCGTGAGGTGCCGGCAGGCGGTCGACTGGATGCAAGGTCGCGATCTCCCTTTTCTCCCGGCGGCCCGTGCCGGCCGCCCCGATCCGCCCATAAGACAGCAAAAACGTATTCAATTCGTGAATGGACAGCTCGGGCGGCAGCACCGTGCCGCGCCCGGTCCGGCGCACGCGTTCGGCCGGCGCCCCCAGGTCGAACACCACCGCGCGCAGCCCCGCCTGCCATGCCAGCCCCAGCGCGAAGCACCAGGTCTCGGGCCAGATCGAGGGCAGGAAGGCCAGGTCCGCCCGCTGCGCCGCCAGCAGCGCGGCGCCGTCGGCTTCCGCATAGGGTCCGGTGACGAACACCCGGCCGGTGGCCATCAGCGCGTCGTCGTCCGGCGTATGCCCCACAACGACGAATTCCAGCGCCAGCGCCCGCGCGGCGGCATCCTGCGCCGCCGCCAGCAGGACGCGGTACCCTTTCTCGACCCCGATCGCGCCGGGGACCGCCACCCGTATCCGTGCCCCGGGGGCCCGCGCCCGCGCGGGGGGCGGCGCCTCGTCGTCCAGCGGCGGCACCACGCCGATCGCAAGCCCGGGAAAGGCCTGTTCCATCCGGCGGGCGGTATCGGCGGAGGGCGCCGTGACCGACGCTGCCCCGCGCAGCACGGTACCCGCGCGGGCGCGATAGGCCGCCAGCCGCACGGGCACCGGGCCCGTACCCGTCAGCAGGCTGTCCCCCGTGCGCAGGCAGGCGGCGCACCCCGCCGGGCCCGGCATGCCGCAATGGCGGCCGGACGGGTCCACCAGCGCGACGCGGGGGCAGAACCAGGCGTAATCATGGACATGCACCGCATAGGGCACGCCCAGCCCGGCCGCCAGCGTCGGCGCGTCGAGGGTGTGGCCCAGCCCGTGATGCCATTCCATCCGGCCCACCCCCGACGCGCGCAGCACCGTCAGCAGCAGGTCCCGGTCCGCCGGCAGGCGAAAGCGCGGCATGGCGGCCCCCGCACCGGCCGCCGCATCTTCCAGCCGGCAGCCATCGGGCGTGGGGCGCAGCACCACCGGCCGCAGGCCCTGCGCGCGCCACATCCGGGCGCGGTCGCGCACCACGCGCTCCACCCCGCCACCCTGGTCGTGCGTGACCAGCAGCACCGCCCGCCGCCAGCCGGCGCCGCCGCGCCGCCAGCACACCAGGTCCAGCCGCCGCCGGGCGACAAACAGCGGATCGGCCACCAGATGGGCGGCGACCAGCCCGCCATAGCCCGGATGCAGCCGGTCCAGGATCGCCAGGTTGCGCCGCAGCAGCGCCGGGCCGGCGGCACCGAACGAGGCCCCTCCCGCATGGCCGACAAACGCGCCGGGTGCGGCGACATGCCGCCAGCCCGCCCCGGCGGCGCGGCGGCAGAATTCGTTCTCCTCGCCATAGCCCTGCGCGAACAGGTCGGCCCGAAAGGGCCCGGCGGCGGCCAGGCAGTCATGGCGGAGGAACAGGCAGAACCCGTGGCCGGTCGGCACCTCGACCGCCTGCCCGCGATTGGCCGCGCGCGCCGCCGCCATCAGGCGGTCTACCGTCTCCAGGTCCGGCATCGGTGCGGGCGGGTCGCCGGGCAATGCGTCCGCGCCGGGCCACGAGAACAGGTCGGCGCGGTTGGACAGCGGCGTGACGGTGCCGATATCCGCCGCGCCATAGGCGATGTCGGCCAGTTCCTCCAGCCATCCCCCGGCCACCAGCGTATCGCTGTTCAGCAGCACCACATCCTGCCCCGCCGCCGCGCGCAGGCCCGCATTGGCCGCGTGCGGAAAGCCCAGGCAGCGCGGGTGACGGATCAGGCGGATGCTCCCCGCATGCGCCCGCCGGTCCAGTTCGGCCGCCAGAACCGGGTCCGGCGTCGCGTCGTCGACCACGATCACCGTCACGCCGTCGCCCACGCTGGCCCGTACCGATTCCAGGCAGGCCAGCGTGGCGGCACGGTCGCCATGCACCGGGATGACGATGGCCGGCCCGGCCCGGCGCGGCGGCACGGGGGGCGGCGGGCGGACAGGCCCGCCCGGCGATGCCGCCGGATGCACCGCCAGCGGGCTGCCCGGCAGGTCGCGCCCATCCGGCCCTTCCACATGCAGCAGGCCGGGCGGCAGGTCCGCCGCCGCCACGGCGAAGCGGCGGGGGCGGGCCAGCGGCAGCAGGCTGTCGGCCTCCGGCGCGGCATCGGCAGCGATGACACGGCGGATCGGGCGCCTTTCCGCGTCGCGGATATGCAGGACGGGCGCATGATCCGGGTCCGACGGATGCCACGCCCAGCCCGACAGTCCCTCCGATCCGGCCGTCACCAGCCCGTCGATCCGTTGCAGGGCCGCCGGCTCCAGCGGGCTACCCAGCAGCGCAGCACCACCGGCCAGCACCTCCACCCGCCCGGCGCGGCGCCAGCGCGCGGGCAGCAAGGTGCCGTCCATCGCGCCCGGGACCGGCCGCCCGTCGACCAGGACCGTCACCGCCGGCACCCCTGCCCCCAGATGCAGCCGCCCGCTCGCCGACAGCCCGCACCAGCCCGGCCGCCCGGCCAGCATGGCCAGCCGCGCGCAGAATGGCTCCATCCCCTCGGATGGCGCGTGGCGGGACAGGGCCTGCTGCCCGGCGGCGATGGCGGCCGCATCCTCGCCCGCCATCAGCAGGGCGGCGGCCTGCGCGATCCAGCCCTCGCGGAAATCGAAACGCCCGGTCAGCGCGCGCAGCACCTGCGCGGCACCCGCGCCGTCGCCGCCGCGCAGCCGTGCCATCGCCAGCGGAAAGGCCACCACGATGCTTTCCGGCGCCAGACGGTGGGCCCGTTCGTACCACGCCCATGCGCTGGCCGGGTCGCCGGACGCCTCGCACGCCCGCGCCCGGTGAAAGGCCGACTGGGCCTGGGCATCGGCCCAGGCCTGCTGGGCCGCCGGGTCCTCCGCCATGGCGCGGCCGCTTGGGGGTACCGTGCGCGCCGGTGCCACTCAGCCGGCCTCGGCGCCGGCCGCCGGACCGGTGCCCAGCCTGGCCAGCTCGGCCGCCGCATCGGGCACGCCCTGTGCTGCGGCGCGTTCCAGCCACAGCCGGGCCTCCGCCGGGTCGGTCATGCCGGCCAGGCCGCGCAGCAGGTAGCGGCCCAGCATCAGTTGCCCCAGCGCGTTGCCGCGTTCGGCGGCCATGCGGAACCAGTGCTGGGCCTCTCCACGATCCACCGGCACATCGTGGCCGCCGCCCAGCAGCGCGCCCAGCGAGAACATGGCATCGACCTGCCCCTGTTCGGCCGCCGCCCGATAGAGTGCCGCCGCCCCCGCATGGTCGCGCGGGCCGCCGCGCCCGGTCAGCATCAATTGCGCCAGCGCCACCCGCGCATCGTCCATCCCGGCTTCCGCCGCCCGCGCGATCCAGCCCCGGCCCGCCACCGCGTCGGGCGCGCAGCCGCGCCCGTCCAGCAGCATGCGGCCGTACCAATATTGCGCGTTCACCACGCCATCGGCCGCGCGCAGCATCCACGCCGCCGCCGCCGGCTCGTCCCGCGCCATGCCCAGCCCGTGGGACAGGCAGATGCTGAAATTGAACGCCGCGACCAGGTCCCCGGCCTGGGCCGCATGGGCGAAATAGCGCCCGAGATCGCGCCGGTCGTCCTCCGACACATCCTGCTCCAGCAGCAGGTTGCCCAGATCGGCCCCCGCCCGGTCGTCACCCAGCGCGGCGGCCTGGCGGAAGCAGCGCGCGGCCTCGGTCACGTCGCGCGGCTGGCCGGCCCCGGTCAGGGCCAGCATCCCCAGCGCCCGCCACGACGCCGCATGGCCCGCCGACGCCGCCCGCCGGTACCACAGCGCGGCCTCGACATAATGCGGCGGCAATTCGCCGCCGGCGGCGTACAGGTCGCCCAGCAGCGACGCGGCCTCGCGATCACCCGCCAGGGCGGCGCGTCGCAGCCAGCTTTCCGCCCGCCCCGCATCGCGCGCGCAGCCCCGGCCCTCCAGCAGCGCCAGGCCGAACCGCGCCTGCGCCGCGCGCACCCCGGCCTCTGCCGCACGCCCATACAGCGCGGTGGCCGCCGCGACATCCCGCGTCACGCCGCGTCCCTGTTCGGTCAGCGCCCCCAGCATGAACTGCGCCGACCCCAGCCCGGCCTCGGCCGCCACGCGCAGGGCCCCCGCCGCCCGCGCATGCCCGTCCCCATCGGTCGCCGCCCGCAGCCACAGCAGCCCCAGCCCCAGATGCCCCTGCGGGCAGCCGGCGCCGGCGGCACGGGCAAACCAGCCCTCCGCCGCCGCCGGATCGCGCATGTCCGCCGGCCCCTCGGCCAGAATATAGCCATACAGCGCCTGCGCATCGGGCGATCCGGCCTCCGCCGCCAGCAGGGCCCACCGGGCGGCCTCGACCGGGTCCGGCACCCGGTCGGCCGGCGTTTCGGCCACCAGCCGCACGCCCTGACCGGCCGCCCCCTCGCGCGGCAGGCCGAACAGGTAGAGCGTGCCCAGCACCATCCGCGCCTCGACCCACCCGGCCTCGGCCGCGCGCCGCATCCAGCGCGCGCCCTCCACCAGGCTGGGCGGCACGCCCGTACCGTCCAGATACGCCCGCCCCACCCGAAACTGCGCCTCCGGCATCCCGGCCTCGGCCACGCTGCCCAGCAGCGCCACCCCGGCCACCACATCCCCCTCCTCGATCAGCCGCACCGCACGCGCCAGCCGCGCCCGAAGCGAAAACCGCGCGCCCAGAGCGGACAGAACCCGCTTCATGCGCTGACCCGGATCGGATAATTGCTGATCTGGACAGCATGTGTTGCCCGCGCGGACAGGCAAGGGCTTTGCCCTTGACCCACCAAAGGGCAGTCGCCCTTTGGAAACCCGGTCGTTATCAGAGGATTTGCGCCAACGGACGGAAAGCCACGGTTAGACGTCAAGACGATCCGGCATGAGTCGTGCAGCTTCAATAAAGAAAAATGATTTAGATAAAAAGAATTTCCAAAATCCATATGCCAACCGCGCGCTGCCAGGCAGCGGCGCAGCACAGCCCCATCGGCCGTAAACACCGCAATTACGAACCGCGCCCCGGATCGGGTCAGGCCGCAGAGTTTTGGCCCGCAAACGTGGGCTGGTGAGCGAGAGCGGCCCACAGGGCCGCGCCCGTCGTGCGTTTCCGAGCACCGGAGCGGAGCGGCCTTATGGGCCGTGAGCACCGGAGCACAGGAAACGCGCGTCGGATCGCCACCAGCGCGCGTTTGCGGGCCAAAACTAGGGTTCGCGCATGCCATTGGTTATTATCGGCACCAGATGGTTCAGCAGATATTGCATGATGGTGCGGCGGCCGACATGGATGTCGGCTTCGACCGGCATGCCGGGCTGGGGGTGGAAAAAGGGCGGCACGCCGTGCAGCGTGTAGCGGTCGACCCGCACCCGCGCGCGGTAATAGGCCTCCATCCCGCCCGTATCGGCCGGCTGGGCGGGGGCGGACGCGCCCGGGGTGCCGCGCCCGTTCTCGCCGGGGGCGAAGGAATCGGCGCTGATGACGCGCACGACCCCTTCGGCCCCGCCATATTGGGTATAGGGGAAGGTCGCGAATTTCAGCAGCACATGGTCGCCGGCCCGGATGAAGCCGACATCGGAGCCCCGGATCGCGGCCTCGACCTCCAGCCCGCTATCGACCGGCACCAGCGTCATCAGTTGCGTGCCCGACTGCATGACCGAGCCCACGGACAGGGCGGCGATGCTCAGCACCACCGCGTCGCGGTCGGCGCGCATCACCATCATGCTGTGCCGCAGCCCGGCCTTGCGGGATTCGTCGCGCGCGTCGGCCAGGTGATGCTGGGCGGTCGCCAGGTCCTCGTAGACCCTTGCCTTCCAGTTCTGCACGAAGCCGTCGCGTTCGGCCGTCACGGCCTCCAGCTTCGCGCGGGCACTGTCGGCGGCCTGGTGGGCGGCGATCTGGGCGCGCTCGACCTCCATCAGGTCGTTCTGCGCCGCCAGCGTGGACAGGCGGCTGCCCACCTGGTCGCGTTGCAGGCGCAGGCGCATGGCATGCACGTTGGCCGCCACGCGGGCGCGGGCGCCATACATGGCGGCATCGGCCAGATTGCCCTGCATGTCGCTGCGCGCGCCGGCGATCTGCTTGTCGTAATTCTCGACCCGGGCGGTCAGCTCGGCCCGGCGGCGGGCGAAGGCGGCGGCTTCCTGCATCGTGGCCGGGTCGGCGGGGTCGGGCGCGTACTCCCGGCCCTCGGCCTCCGCCGTCAGGCGCGCCACCTGGGCGGCATAGGCGCCGGCCTGCTGGCCCATATCCTCGACATCCGCGCCGGTCACGGTCGGGTCCAGCCGGGCCAGGACCTGGCCCTTATGGACGAAATCGCCCTCATGCACGTCGATGGAGCGGATGATCGCGGTTTCCAGCGGCTGGACCACCAGCGTCGCCTCGGTCGAGACCATCCGCCCCTGCGACGTCACCACCTGGTCGAGCGGGAAGACCGACATCACGACCACGCCCATGATCGCGAGCGCGGAGATGATCCACGACAGATAAAGCGCCGAGGCGGTGGGCGGCAGGTCGATCAGCGCCAGGCTGGGCGAATGGAATTCCAGCAGGGCGCGGGGCATGTCGCGCTCGGCGGTCTCGGGCAGGATATAGGCCTCGACCGCATCGGTTTCGGGCGGCACCAGGGGGGTGGCGGTCATGGCGCGTCCCCCTCGGCCAGCATCGCCGCCGGATGGGCGTGGGCGCGGCTCGCCTCGTGCCGGTTCTGTTGCAGCCACAGCGCGCGGTAGATGGCGCAGCGTTCCAGCAGGACGGCGTGGGGGGCGATATCGACCACCAGCCCCTGGTCCATGACGCAGATCTGGTCGCAATCGACCAGCGAGGACAGGCGGTGCGAGACGATGACCATGGTGCGCCCACGCGCGATGCGTTGCAGGTTGGCGTTGACCACCGCCTCGCTCTCCGGGTCCAGGGCCGAGGTCGCCTCGTCCAGGATCAGCAGCTTGGGGTCGCAGATCAGGGCGCGGGCGATGGCCAGGCGCTGGCGCTGGCCGCCGGAGATGTTGGTCGAGCCTTCCTCGATCCAGGTTTCGTAACCCGCCGGCATGCGCTCGATGAATTCCTCGGCGCCCGCCAGACGGGCGGCGCGGATCACGTCGTCCAGCGTCAGGCCCGGCCGGCCGGCGGTGATGTTGTCGCGCACCGTGCCGCGGAACAGGAAATTGTCCTGCAACACCACGCCCAGCGACCGGCGCAGATGCGTCAGGTTGATCTCGCGCAGGTCCACCCCGTCCAGCCGCAGGTAGCCGGTATAGGACCGGCTGACGCCCTGGAGCAGGCGGGTGACGGTCGACTTGCCCGAGCCGCTGCGCCCCACCAGCCCCAGCGTGCTGCCGGCCGGGACGTCGAAGCTGACGCCCGACAGGGCGCGCGTGGTGGCGCCGGGATAGGCGAAGCAGACATCGCGGAACGACAGGGCGCCCCGGATGGCGGGACGCAGGCCGGTCGTCAAGGCCAGGCGCTCGGTCGGCCGGTTGAGCACGTGCCCGGCCTCGCCCAGCGCGGTGCGGACCTCGTTCAGGTCGTCCAGCAGCCGCGCCAGCCCGACCAGTGGCGAGGCCACGCGGCCGCCCAGCATCATGAACGCCATCAGCGCCCCGCCGCCCATGTCGCCGCGATGGGTCAGGATCAGCCACGCGCCCACCAGCAGCACGCCGCGATTGATGAACAGTTCGAACGGCTGGGCCACGGTCGCGGCCATGTTGCCCATCCGCCCCGCCGCCAGCCCCCACAGGGCGGCCTCGGCCGAGCGTTCGTCCCAGACCTGCCGCCGCGTCTGTTCCAGCGCCAGCGTCTTGACGGTGCGGATGCCGGCCACCGTTTCGTGCAGCACGGCGCCGCGCGCCATGTCGGCGGCCACCTTGCGGCCGATCAGATACCCGACCGGCCGCACGAAGCCGAACACCACCAGGCCGATCCCGCCGGCGGCGGCAACGGTCATCCAGGCCAGGGGCATACTGAAATAGAACAGGAACGGCAGCACGACGACCAGCGTGAACAGGTCCAGCACCGTGTTCATCAGCTTGCCGGTCATGAAGTCGCGCACCTTGTAGATGGCCGATACGCGGCCGATCACCTGCCCGGCCTGCTCGCGCTCGAAGAATTCCAGCGGCAGGGACAGCAGCCGGTCGAACACCAGCAGCGAGATCCTGGTATCCAGCCGCGTCGTCACTACCAGCGCCAGCTCGCGCCGCGCATAGGTCAGCAGCACCTCGTAGAAGCTCATGACGCCCAGGATGGCCGAGACCGAGACCAGGGTGGCGAACGAGCGGTAGTTCACCACCTTGTCGATCACCTGCATGACGATCAGCGGCGGGAAGATCGCCAGCACGCTCAGCACCATCGAGGCCAGCAGGATATCGCGCAGCAGCCCCTTCTCGCGCAGGACCATGCGGCCCAGCCAGGCGGCGTTGACCGGCGCATCGGCCTCGCCCTGGTCGCGGCGGCGCTTGACCAGCAGCACGTCGCCCGTCCAGACCCGCGCCAGGCGCAATTCGTCCAGCGGCACGGGGGGCGTGCCTTCGTCGCCCAGCGGGTCGCGCAGCCATACCACGCCGCGATCGGGGTCGCCCGCCACCATCAGCCCCGCCGAGCCGTCGCGAAACATCAGCACCAGCGGCGGCACGTTGCGCAGCCGCACCAGGTCGCGCCAGCGCAGGCGCATGCCGCGCGCCACCGCCCCCTGGTCGTTCAGCCACCGCGCCAGCGCCGCCGGCGAGGGCGCGGCCTCGCCCGGTTCGGCGACGAAATCGCGCACATCCATCGACAGCCCATGATACCGCGCCGCGGCGACCGCCGCGTACAGGCGGATCATCGTCGGCGTGAGCCGCGCATCCGTCCCCTGATCTGGCCCCTGCTCTGGCTGCGCCACGGATCGTCCTTCGCTGGTCCCGGTAGGGGGAGCCTAGAGCGCGAAGACGAATGGACGGTTAATGCGCGGGTGTGTCCGCCACGGGCAGCCAGGCGGGGCGATAGCGCGCGGCGACCACGCGATTGGCCTCCAGCGCCTGCCGCGTGCCCGCGCGCAGGGCAGCGGGCACCACCACCAGAACCCGGGCGAACCATGGGCGCCGGCCGGTGACGCGGGCGCGAAACAGGTCGGCCAGCATGGCGGCGATCGCGCCGTCGGGCGTGCAGCAGGCGCAGCCCCCGCCATGGGCGAAGGGCGACGGCGCCGGCAGCACAAGCTGGTCCAGCCACTGCCCGCCGCCGCCATCGGTGCCGGCCATGCGAAGCACCAGCGTCGCGCCGTCGCCCGGCATGCGGGCGAATGCCGCATCATCCGTCAGATCCAGCGCGATCCGCCCCTCATCGCCCCGCATGATGTCCCTCCCCGCCAATCAGCGGAGAGTCTATCACATCACGCCATGCCGATGGGGAGGCGCCCTGGACGCTGTTTGAAAAGTCGGCCTGCCGAGCGCGAGTGCCGCGAAGCACAGGAAACGCGCGGAGGACACGCCGGCAGAGCGACTTTGCAAATAGCGTCTTACGCGTGGAAGTTGGTCGCCGCGTCGGTCGCGACGGCATCGTCCAGATCGTCGGTCGCGCCGCTGACCCCGACCGCGCCGATGACGTATTTGCCGTTCATGACCGGGTGGGAACCCGGCACCGCCGCAATACCGGGCAGCGTCATCAGGAAGGCCTGGTTCTGCTTGATGCGCTGGGCGAATTCCTTGCCCGGCGAGGAATAGAGGGCTGCCGTCCGCGCCTTCTTGATCGCGGTGTCGTCCGTTCCCGTCTGGGAATCGTCCATGCGGGTAAAGGCCAGAAGGCGGCCCGATCCATCGACGACGGCGATGCTGACCCGCATGCCGCGCTGCCTGGCCGAGGCCTCGGCGGCGTTCAGCAGGCTTTTCGCGCCCTCGCTGCTGAGAATCGCACGTGTCAGCAATTTGCCTTCATCGGCATGGGCCGCCGCGAAGGCGGGGAACAGCGCCAGAACGGCCAGGGGGCCGAGATGTCTGATTTTCATGTCCACTCCGGATGCGGGAATGATGGGAACGCGGTTGTGTCAGTGAAAATGCTTGGCGGCGTCGATGACGAGCGCCTGCTCGTTCTCGTTGGTGTCGCCGCTGGTGCCGATGCTGCCGACGACCACATCGCCCTGCTTGAAGACCGCACCGCCCGCCGACGGCAGGATGCCGGGGACGAAGCCGATGGGCAGGTTCTGCGCCCGCGCGGCATCGAAGAATTCGATCGTGTTCCGTGCGAACCGCGCCGCCGATTTCGCCTTGGCGATCGAGGCATCGACGCAGCCCGAATACGCACCCTGCATCCGGATGAAGGCGACGAGATTTCCGTCGGTATCCTCGACGGCGATGCAAAGCTTGAGATGCCGGCTTTCGGCCAGGCCGACCGCGTAATGCGCCATGTTCAGCGCCGCCTCGGTGGTGATGTTGAGCTGCGGGGCCGTCGACGACGATTGCGCCAGCGCCGGGGTGCTGAAGGACGCCAGGGCGGCGAGAACTGTAAACATCCGCTTCATGTCACGGGTTACCTTATTCTGATTGTTATTCGTGAACCCTGATGACGTTTCGATCGCAGCGCGAGCACACAGGCGCCGAAAATGAAAACGTCTGTCAGTCAAAAGACTTTTACATGGTTTACTTGATGGTATTTACTATACTTCCGCAAGATATCAAACCATCAGGAGAAGAAACCACAAATCCTCTCATCCATGTGATGAGATCCCACCTCCTGTTTTCACGAATCGGGGTCCGCGCC
This sequence comes from Gluconacetobacter takamatsuzukensis, assembly GCF_014174275.1. GTDB lineage: Bacteria > Pseudomonadota > Alphaproteobacteria > Acetobacterales > Acetobacteraceae > Gluconacetobacter > Gluconacetobacter takamatsuzukensis. The sequence goes on from NZ_JABEQK010000002.1 coordinate 97,778, forward strand.
CTCGGGCGTGGCGGGCACGCAGAGCGGCCGCAGGATACGCGGCATCCAGCCACGGGCGAGCAGCCAGGCGTCGATCGAGACTTTTCCGGCACCGGCCAGCGAAAAGCTCGCGAACAGCACGATCATGAGCATGGGGTATTCCCAGCCGCCGACCGGCGCGTTGTTCCAGGTGAAACCGTCGCCGAAATGACGGCCATATTGATTGGCGATCAGGTAATAGATCGCCCCGCCCAGGCCGGCCGCGCGGGTCAGCACCCCCATCCCCACGCCGATTGCAATCGACAGTTCGCACAATCCGGCGGCGATCACGGCCAGCCCCCCCGACGGCAGGCCGAAGCCGACGAAGAGCTGGGCCATGTGATGGAAGGAATGCGATCCCGCAAACAGTTTTTCCGCGAAATGCCCCACCATGTCGAAGCCGAAATAGATGCGGATCGTCGCGACCTGCCACTGCATGAGGCTGCCCGACCCGGACCCGCGACAGGCCGCCCAGTCCCGGACCGCGCAATCGGCGTACAGCGCCAGATAGACCAGGAACGCGATGGTGGACGTCGCCATGCCCGGCACCGAGCCATGGATGGCCGCCACCCGCCAGGCGATCACGAAGGGCAGCATCGAGCCCAGGAAGCCGACGATGAAATGCCGGGGCATGACCAGCACCGCGACCAGCAGCGCCAGCGCGTCGAGACCGATTGTCGAGAGGCGCGCGAAATCCGGAATCACCGGATCGACGAACGAAGAATAGACCATCGCCCCGCCGCACGCCGCCAGCGCCGGCCACAGCAGGCGGCAGGGCACGAAGCGCGGATGGAGCGCCACGAAGGATGACGGCGGGGCATGCGGTTTCAGCAACATTGTTTTTCTCTTGAACGTCACAGGATGGCGTGGAAATTGACGCCGAGGATCGTTGCATTGGCAACGCGGCCCGAACCGCCCGGTCGCCAGAAATACTGAAAATCCGGCGCGATATCGATGCCGTTGCGAAGATGGAAATTGTAGGTGGCGTCGAAGATCGCCTCGTGGCTGGCCAGCAGCGGCAGGTCCGGCGCCAGCGGATCGGGCGTGTATGTGGTCGCGGTCGGCTGCCAGATCGACTTGACGTTGGGGCCGTAGCGCAGGGTGGACCAGGTCAGCCCCAGCGCGTCGCGCGGCCGGCCGGGAAACTGCCCGACATCCAGCAGCCCGACATAGGCCTGGTCCGACACCACGGAGATGGCGGAGGTGACATGGGTGTAGCCGCCCTGGACAATGACGCCGCTGTCGGAATAATGGCCGTTGCGCAGCACCATCTGGTCGAACGCGATATAGCTGATCATCTGCCCGTGCCGCCAGCGCGTTGCGCCGTCGGCCGCCGGCACGTTGTAGGCGTGGGGCGAGGAATCCCACAACATGCCCGCCTTGTAATGGCCGTTGAGGTGGTGCGGGCCGAAGACCGGCTCGTAACCGCCGCCGAACGCCAGGGTCACGCCCGTCAGGTGGTCGCCGCCCCAGTCGGTGCCGGCGGTGCCGCCCTTGATCGGGCTGGTCGCATAGGCGCCGAAGGTGATGTAGGTCGGCGTGGTGGGGCGCACGCGCAGCATCGCGGACCACACGGTGCCGGGCCAGGAGGAATAGCCGTCGGTCAGGGTCGTCGCGCGGGGCTGGCTGCATGTCGCCTGGCCCATGACCAGGCATTGCAGCGGGCTGGAATCGAAATCCGGCCCGGGCGCGTAGCGGCCCATGGTCAGGATCACCCGTCCGTGCATCCATTTCTTCTGGGCGTAGAAATAGACCAGATGGATCACGACATTGCCGCCGCCGCCATAGATCTGCTCGGGGTTGACGATGCCGTCCTGCAACGCATCGGTCGACAGGCGCCGCCCATGGCGCTGGACGGCGGTGATGGTGGTGGTGAAATCGGGAATATGCAGGATCCTGTCCCAGTCCAGGTCGATTTCGACCGCGACCTGGCCCGCGAAATCCTGCGCCTTGCGGGTGCCGCCCGAAAGATTGCCGGCGAATTCGGACCAGTCGTCGATCAGCAGGTTGATCCCCTTGTCGGCCAGGGATGCGCGCCAGCGCGCCGCCTCGCCCTGGAAGAGATGGGTGACGGGCGGCGGCGGCGGATAATCGGATTCCGGCGGAATGGCATTGAGGATTTCCGGCAGGGCACCGGGGCCGGTATTCGTCGACTGGGCCCATGATCGCACGGCCGGCATCGTCATGGCCGCCACGAGAAGGACGAACGCGGGAAACGACCATGTCGCCCGCCGCGCGCGCAGGGTGTGCCCGACCGTATCAGCACGGCTGAACATGAAGAAACCTCTTGTTCTTATTATTTTTTCAGATTTCTTGATGAAGGCGTTTCGTCGTCATGCCATGCGGATGATTTCCTTTTGGGGCGGGAGGATTCCCGCCCCTGTTTCCACGACCGCGCGGGGCCGGTTCTCCCTTACCCGTGCGTGGGCATGGCGAATTCCGCGCCGCTGCGGATGCCCGTGGGCCAGCGCTGGGTCACCGCCTTCATGCGCGTGAAGAAGCGCACCCCCTCCGGCCCGTGCATATGGTGGTCGCCGAACAGCGAATCCTTCCAGCCGCCGAAGGAATGGAAAGCCATCGGCACCGGGATCGGCACGTTGATGCCGATCATCCCCGCCGTGACGCCGTGGGTGAAGGCGCGGGCGCTGTCGCCGTCGCGGGTGAAGATGGCCGTGCCGTTGCCATAGGGGCTGCCGTTGACCAGCTTCAGCGCGGTTTCGAAATCAGGCGCGCGCATCACGCACAGGACCGGGCCGAAGATCTCCTCGCGATAGATCTCCATCTCCGTCGTCACATGGTCGAACAGCGTGCCGCCGATGAAGAAGCCGCCTTCGTGATCCTTCACCGCCAGGTCACGCCCGTCGACCACCAGCGTCGCGCCCTGCTCGACGCCGGAATCGACCAGCGCGCGGATCTTCGCGCGATGCTGGGCGGTCACGACCGGGCCCATCTCGCTGGCCTCGTCGGTGCCGGGGCCGACGCGCAAGGTCCGCGCCCGCTCGGCGATCATCGCCACCAGCGGGTCGGCAATCGGGCCGACGGCCACCGCGACCGAGATCGCCATGCACCGCTCGCCGGCCGAGCCATAGGCTGCGCCGATCAGCGCGTCCACGGTCTTCTCCAGGTCGCAATCCGGCATGACAACAGCATGGTTCTTCGCCCCGCCCAGCGCCTGGACCCGCTTGCCGGCCGCCGTCCCGGTCGCATAGACGTGCTTCGCGATGGGCGTGGAGCCGACGAAGCTGACGGCGGCGATGGCCGGGTGTTCGAGGATGGCGTTGACCATGTCCTTGTCGCCATGGACGACCTGGAACACGCCGTCGGGCAGCCCGGCCTCCTTGAAGATGTCGGCCAGCAGGACGGCCGCCGACGGATCGCGCTCCGACGGCTTCAGGATGAAGCAATTGCCGGTGGCGATCGCCATCGGCGCCATCCACAGCGGCACCATCACCGGGAAATTGAACGGCGTGATGCCGGCGGCGATTCCCAGCGGCTGGCGCATGGTCCAGGCATCGATGCCGCGGCTGACCTGCTCGGTATATTCGCCCTTCAGGATCTCGGGCGCGGCGGTGGCGAATTCCACGACCTCCAGCCCGCGCGTGATCTCGCCTTTCGCGTCCGACAGCACCTTGCCGTGCTCGGCGGTGATGATGGCCGCCAGGTCGTTGCTGCGGGCTTCGATCAGGTCGCGGGCGCGGAACAGGATACGGGCGCGGGTCAGCGGCGGGGTTTCGGCCCAGGCCGGAAAAGCCTTTTGGGCGGCGGCAATCGCGGCCTCCAGGTCCTGGACGTCGCCCAGGGCGACCTGGCGCGCGACCTGGCCGGTCGCGGGATTGAAGACATCGGACCGGCGCGCGCCGTGGCCTTCGGTATGGCGGCCGCCGATGACGTGGGGAATGGTGTGCGTGCTCATCTCTGTGTTCCTGGACTGCATGGTTGGGGCGGGGGTGACCGGGTCAGTAGGAGGACGCGCCCGTGGCGCCCGCCACCACGTCGCCGGTGCGGGCAAGCCGCCGGACCTCGGCCACCGAATCCTGCGCCGCCTGCGCAAGCAGGCGGACATCGTTGGAGACCGTGACCAGGTCGCACCCCCAGCCGATCGCACGGGCCGCATAGGCGGCCGAGCCGTTATGCAGCCCCATGCGGATGCCGGCCGCGCGGGCGGCGGCGATGATGCGCCGGATGGCATCCAGCATCTCGGGCTCCTCGCGGTCGAAGCCGGTGCGATAGCGCCGCCCGGTCAGGCCCAGCGTCAGGTCGGCGGGGCCGACATAGACACCGTCCAGCCCCGGCGTGCGGACGATCTCGTCCAGATTGGCCATCGCTTCCGCCGTCTCGATCATCGCGAAGCACAGGACCTCGTCATCGGCGACGGCGCCGTAATCGCTGCCCAGCGCGAAATTGGCCCGCGTCGGCCCGAAGCTGCGGCAGCCACGGGGCGGATAGCGCACGTAGGAGACCAGCCTTTCGGCATCGGCGCGGCTGTTGACCATCGGGCAGATCACACCCCAGGCGCCGGCATCCAGCGCCTTCATGATCGAGGCAGGGTCGAGCCAGGTCGAACGCACCATCGGCGCCACGCCCGACGCCCGCATCGCCTGGAGCATGCCGAGCATGCCTTCGTAGCCGATGGCGCCGTGCTGGGTGTCGATGGTCACCGAATCGTAGCCGGCGGCGGCCATGATCTCGGCCGAGAACGGGTTGGCGATCGACAGCCAGCCGTTGATCGCCGCCCCGCCCTCTGCCCAGATGCGCCGGATCGGGTTCCTGTTCATGATGTCTGTCCTGACCTGTCGGGGCGGCGCTAGTAGATGACCGGCTCGGGCACCGGGGCGCCGAAATCGGTCTGGAGGAAATCGAAATCGCACCCTTCGTTGGCCTGGCGCATGTGATGCGCGGCCATCCAGCCATAGCCGCGCCCGTAGCGCGGCGGCGGCGGGGTCCAGGCCGCGCGGCGGCGGGCCAGCTCGTCCTCCGGCACTTCCATCGAGATCGACCGGGCCTCGACATCGATCGAGACGATATCGCCGGTTTTCAGCAGGGCAAGCGGGCCGCCGACATAGCTTTCGGGCGCCACATGCAGCACGCAGGCGCCGTAGCTGGTGCCGCTCATCCGCGCATCCGACAGGCGGAGCATGTCGCGATGCCCTTCCTTGATCAGGCGCTTGGGCATCGGCAGCATGCCCCATTCCGGCATGCCCGGGCCGCCCAGCGGGCCGGCATTGCGCAGCACCAGGACATGGTCGGGGGTGACGTCCAGCGTCTCGTCCTCGATTGCCTTCTTCATGCTCGGGTAATCGTCGAAGACCAGCGCCGGGCCGCTATGCTTGTGAAATTTCGGGTCGCAGCAGGCCGGTTTCATCACGCAGCCATCGGGGGCCAGGTTGCCGCGCAGGACGGTAAGCGCCCCGCCCGCCCGGCCGGTGAACATCGGCCTGTCGAGCGGCCGGATGACGTCGTCGTTCCATACCTGCGCGTCCCTGATGTTCTCGCCCACGCTGCGGCCGGTCACGGTCAGGCAGGTGAGGTCGAGAAAGGACGAAATCCGGTTCATCAGCGCCGCGATGCCGCCGGCGTAATAGAAATCCTCCATCAGATAGGTCGTGCCGGTGGGCCGGACATTCGCGATCACCGGCACCTCGCGGCTGGCGCGGTCGAAATCGTCGAGCCCGATCGGCACCCCGGCGCGGCGCGCCATGGCGATGACGTGGATGATGGCATTGGTCGAGCAGCCCATCGCCATCGCCACCGCAATGGCGTTGAGGAAGGCGGCATGGGTCTGGATCCTCGACGGTTTCAGATCCTCGCGGACCATGTCGACGATCCGCCGCCCCGAACTCTTGGCCATGCGGATATGGTTGGAATCGACCGCCGGGATCGAGCTGGCCCCCGGCAGCGACAGGCCGATTGCCTCGGCGATGGCGGTCATGGTGCTGGCCGTGCCCATCGTCATGCAGGTGCCCGCGCTGCGGGCGATCCCGGCCTCGACCCCCTGCCAGTCCGCCTGTGTGATCTTGCCGGCCCGCAATTCGTCCCAGTATTTCCAGGAATCCGCGCCCGAGCCCAGCGTCTTGCCCTGCCAGTTGCCGCTCAGCATCGGCCCGGCGGGCACGTAGATCGCGGGGATGTCCATGCTGGTCGCGCCCAGCAGCAGGCCGGGCGTGGTCTTGTCGCAGCCGCCCATCAGCACCGCGCCGTCCACGGGGTAGGAGCGCAGCAATTCCTCCGCCTCCATCGCCAGCATGTTGCGATAGAGCATGGTGGTCGGCTTCATGAAATTCTCGGACAGCGAGATCGCCGGCAGCTCCAGCGGAAAGCCGCCGGCTTCCAGCACGCCGCGCTTCACGTCCTCGACCCGCTGCTTGAAATGCATGTGGCAGGGGTTGATGTCCGACCAGGTATTGAGGATCGCGATAACCGGCTTTCCCTCCCAGTCCTGCGGATCGTACCCCATCTGCATCGCGCGCGAACGGTGCCCGAAGCTGCGCAGATCGGCCGGCCCGAACCACCGCTCGCTGCGCAGCGTGCGCCTCTCGGTGGTGCCCGTGGCCAGGTCGGGCGTCCGGGCTCCGGCGTCTTCTGTCATGCGGTCTTCTCCTTGCCCGGTCGCGGCCATCGGCCGTGGCGGGATGACGGGTGCGTTGGGGCGCAAGTTAGGGCGCGACAGATCTGCGGTGTCCAGATTAGATACGGCATGGATTGAGACAGGATTGGTATCGATGCTTCAGCTCACCCAGGTCCGGTGCTTCGTCGCGGTCGCCGAGGAATGTCATTTCGGGCGGGCGGCGGCACGGCTGAACATGACGCAGCCGCCGCTGAGTCGGCAGGTCCAGCTTCTGGAGCACGAGCTGGGGGTGGAACTGCTGGAGCGCACCAGCCGCAGCGTGCGGCTGACCCAGGCGGGCACCGTGTTCCTGCCCGAGGCGCGGCGCCTGCTGCGCAGCACCGAGGACGCGGTGCAGGCCGCCCGCCGGGCCGGGCGCGGCGCGCTGGGGCAGATCGCGATCGGCTTTACCCCCTCGAACAGCTACGATTTCCTGCCCCGGCTGATTTCCGCCCTGCGCGCGGACTACCCCGACGTGGAACTGATGCTGGAGGAGATGATCACCCGCGACCAGCTCGCGGCCCTGGCCTCGCACCGCATCGACCTCGCCTTCATGCGCCCGCCCTTCGAGGCCGCCGGGATCCGGTCGCGCCGCGTGCTGGCCGAACGCATGGTCGCCGCCCTGCCCGCCGACCACCCGCTGGCGGCGCGCGACGCGCTGACCCCGGCGGACCTGGAGGGGCAGGAGCTGATCATGTACTCCATCCTGGGCAGCGGCTATTTTCATGACATCGTGCACCGGCTGCTGGTCAGCGCGAACATTCGGCCCCGACTGGTGCATCACCTGACGCAGATCCACGCCGTACTCTCGATGGTGAAGACCGGCGTGGGCATGGCGCTGATCCCCGAATCGGCGTCGCGGCTCGGTATCGGAAATGTCATCTGTCGCCCCCTGGCCTTCGGCGAGGAGATCGCGGTCGAGCTTTTCATGGCCCATCGTGCGGACGACGCAAGCCTGGTCCTTGAAAATGTCATGGCTGTCGCCGCAAAGATCGCCGAAACGGGTCGCCCGTCCACCCCGTCCATCCCCTGACCGGCGGAGCCGTCGTGCGGCCGATCCGGCGCCAACGATGCGCGCCCTGTATCGATCCATGCGAAGTTTGGCTTTGACGCGGCCCGTCGCCACGCGCTCCCTATGCCGCAGGATCGCGTGATGTCGCGGTGCGGCGGCCCCTGAACCCCGGTTCCGCAGCCCCCCGGCCAGCGCACTGAGGGAGAATACAGGGTGACGACAACAAGAGGGCCAATGGCATGCCCCCCGGTCACGCATCCGTCGGCGACCAACGAGGCAAGCAGGGCGGGGCGGCGCACCATCGTGCGCTATTCCGTCCTTTCGTTCCTGTTCGTGATCACCGCGATCAATTACGGCGACCGCGCCACGCTCGGCATCGCGGGCTCCAGCATCGCGCATGACCTCGGCCTGACGCCGGTGGCCATGGGCTATGTCTTCTCGGCCTTCGGCTGGGCCTATGTGCTCAGCCAGGTGCCGGGCGGCTGGCTGCTGGATCGCTTCGGCTCGATCCGCGTCTATGGCGCCAGCCTGTTCGCCTGGTCGCTCTGCACGCTGGCCATTGCCGGGATCGGCCGGATTCCGCACGCTATCGCCTTTCCCGCGCTGTTCGTGCTGTGGGCCGGGCTGGGGCTGGTTGAGGCACCGACCTTCCCCGCCAACAGCCGCATCGTGTCCAGCTGGTTTCCGACCTCGGAGCGCGGGCTGGCGACCTCGATCTTCAATTCGGCGCAATATGTCGCGGTGGCGTTCTTTGCCCCGGTGATGGGCTGGGTCACCCAGCAATTCGGCTGGGAATATATCTTCGCCGCCATGGGCATCGCGGGCATGGGGCTCGCACTCTTCTGGCTGGCGCGGATGCGGCCACCGGCCACCCATCCCGCCGTCAACGCCGCCGAGCTGGCCTTCATGCGCTCCGGCGGCGCGCTGGTCGACATCGACGACCGCAGCCGGCGGGTCAAGCGCACGCTCACCGGGCGGCAGATCCGCTTCATGCTGACCGACCGGACCCTGCTGGGCGTCTATGGCGGCCAGTACTGCATTACCGCGATCCTGTATTTCTTCCTGACCTGGTTCCCGCTCTACCTGCACCAGTCGCGCGGGCTTTCGATGGCCCAGACCGGGCTGGCGGCCAGCGTGCCGGCGCTGTGCGGGCTGGCCGGCGCGATCGTGGGCGGCGCCCTGTCCGACATGCTGCTGCGCGCCGGCCGGTCGGAGACGCTGGCGCGCAAGGCGCCCTATGTGATCGGCATGGCCATCGCCTCGACCATCTGCCTGTGCAATTTCGTCCACTCCGCATGGCTGATCGTGGCGATCATGTCCTTCGCCTTCTTCGGCAAGGGTGTCGCCGCCATCGGCTGGGCCGTCATCTCCGACATCGCCCCCCGCGAAACGCCGGGGCTGGCCGCCGGGATCTTCAACGGCATCGGCAATATCGCCGGCATCGTGACGCCCATCGTGATCGGCTACATCGTCGCGTGGACGAAATCCTATGACGGGGCGCTGCTTTTCGTCGCCGCGCACTGTGTCGTCGCGATCCTTCTCTATCTCTTCGTGGTGGGCAGGATCCGGCGCCTGTCCCTGCCTGCCTGAAGCCGGCCGGCAGCGTCGCGGGGGCGACGGCGACCGGCAGCGACCAACGACAACAGAAAATCTCCGACAACAATAACAAGAACAAGAGAATATCCCATGTCTCATCTTGTCGATGCTTTCAACCGGCCGCTCTCGCGGCGCGCCGCGCTGACGGGGCTGGCCGGCGGCCTGGCGCTGGCCGGGTGCGAGGCCGCCGGCCTCCGGCAGGCCATGGCCGCTTTCCGGCCGCCGCATCTGCGCGCGACCGTCATCGCCTCCTCACCCCGCTATCTGTGCAACGCCGTGGCCGCGACGCGGGACGGCACGCTGTTTCTGGGCGCGCCGCGCTGGGAACTGATGGAAGACACGCCCAGCGTGTTTCGCGTGGCGCCCGACGGCGGCCTGCACCCGTTCCCCGGTGGAAGCTGGAACCAGTGGAAGCCGGGCGGCGACCCGACCAACGCGTTCCTGATGGTCAACGGCCTGCATATCTTCAGCGACGATACGCTGTGGGTGGTGGACCAGGGCGTCGACCCGACGACGGGCAGCACGGTGCCCGGCGGGCAGAAGCTGGTGCAGTTCGACACCCGAAGCGGCAAGGTGCTGCAGGTGCTGCGCTGGGGGGCCGACATCCTGCCGCCGGGCTCGGCCATGAACGATTTGCGCATTGCCGGCGACCTGATGTTCGTGACCGATTCCGGCCTGGGCGGGATCATCATCCATCACATGGGCAGCGGCGAGACAGTGCGCCGGCTGTCCGAACATCCCCTGCTGCGGGCAACCGATGCCAAGCCGATGCGCGCGCGTGACGGGCATATCTTCACGGACCGGAACGGCAAGCGGCCGCTGGTCCATTCGGACATGCTGGAGATCACCGCTGACCGGAAATGGTTCTATTTCTCGGCCCCCGTCGGCCCGCTGCGCCGCCTGCCGACCAGCGCGCTGCTGGACATGAGCCTGACCGACGCCCAGCTGGCCGCGCAGATCGAAACGGTTCTGGACATGCCGACGATGATGGGCACGGCCATCGACACGCTGGACAATGTCTACTTCGCCGATGCCGAGCACGGGCGCATCACGGTGCTGACGCCCGAGCGCAAGCAATTGACGCTGTTCGAAGACCCGCGACTGGTCGATGGCGATGCCCTGTTCATCACCGCCGACCGGCACATGCTGGTCCCGATTGCACAGACCGAGCGCCTGCCGGGCAACAATGCGGGCATCAATGCCCTGAAGCCACCCTTCATCAGCCTCGGCTTCGCACTACCGGAGACGCTGGACGGCCATCGGCTAGGCAATGTCGTAAGCAGCCTCTGAGAGCCTGAGCGTAAATGCGCTCTGGTGGCGATCCGACGCGCGGGCGCGGCCCGGCGGGCCGCCGCTCTCGCTCACCAGACCACATTTCCGGTCAGGCTCCGATTCTGTCGGCCGGAAATATCGGAAACACAAAGTCATCAAGACGATTTTTTGCGACCGCATGATGCCGGTTGCGAAAACAGAGGAGTGGGAGAACGGAATGAAACGGCGCGACGTCATGAAAGGGGGGCTGGTGCTGATGGCGACCGCCACGCTGGCCTCCATCTACAAACCGGCCTATTCCAAGACATTCGTCGGCGGCAGCGGCCTGTGGAAGGCCGATCCGCCGCCGCCGCTGACGGTGGTCGATTCCAGCCGGCTGGTCTATCTGACCCAGGCCGAGGCGAAGCTGGTCGGCGCGGTGTTCGATGTCCTGATCCCCCATGACGAACTCGGGATCGGCGCGACCGAGGCCGGCTGCGTCACCTTTCTCGACCACCAGTTGGCCGGCCCCTATGGCGCGGCGGCCAAGGATTACAGGCTGGGCCCGGTGGTCGAGGGCCTGCCGCAACAGGGTCCGCAAAGCATCGCGACCCCGGCGGAGCTTTACCGCACCGGCCTGGCCGAACTGGACCGCGCGGCACAGGCCAAGTTCGGCAAGCCGTTCATCGACCTGCCGGAAGAGCAGAAGATCGCCTTCATGAAAGGGATCGAAACCGGGGCCATCGCCTTCGAAACCCTGAAATCGAACGAATTCTTCTCGATGCTGTTGCAGAATGTCCGCGAGGGCTACCTGGCCGACCCGATGTATGGCGGCAACCGCGACATGGTCGGCTGGAAGCTCGTCGGCTTCCCCGGTGCCATCTACGATTATCGCGACTGGATGGTGTCGAAGCGGGGCAAGAAGATCGACGTCGAACCCGTCAGCCTGCTGAGCCGCGCCTGATAGCGGGGCGCCCGGCGGACCGTCCCGGGCGCTTTCGTTTCGATCAAGCGACAATAAGAAGAAAAAAGGTACGTTTCCATGAATTACAAGAGGCCGAAGGCCGATGTCGTCATCATTGGGCTGGGCTGGTCCGGCTCCACGATGGCCGAGGAGCTGACCCGCGCGGGATTGAACGTCGTCGCGATCGAGCGCGGCGCGTGGCGGGACACCACCACCAGCTTCCCCACCACACGCGACCCCGACGAGCTCAGCGGCTCGGTGCGCAAGGATATTCTCCAGGCGCCGGTGACCGAAACCTATACGGTGCGCAACAAGGCCGACCAGACCGCCCTGCCGCTGCGCAGATATCATAACCTGACGCTGGGCAACAATGTCGGCGGCGCGGGCACGCACTGGGCCGGGGCAAGCTGGCGCTGGCAATCGTTCGACCACCAGCCCTACACCCGCGTCATGGAACGGTACGGCGCCAAGCAGCTTGTCGACGGGCTGATCCTGCAGGATTGGGGCGTGACCTACGACGATCTGGAGCCGTTCTACGACCGGTTCGAGAAGATCGCGGGCACGTCGGGTACGGCGGGCGTGATCAACGGGGTCAAGCAGCCGGGCGGCAACCCGTTCGAGGGGTCGCGCACCAGCCCCTACCCCACCCCCGCGCTGGAACGGACCCGCGCCAACCTGCTGTTTTCCGAAGCCGCGACCCGCCTGGGCTATCACCCGTTCCCGGTCCCGTCCGCGATGATCGGCGCGCCCTATACCAACGCGCTGGGCCTCAACCTGGCGCCCTGCACCTATTGCGGCTACTGCCAGTTGTACGGATGCGGCAACTGGTCGAAATCCAGCCCCAATATCTGCATCCTGCCGGTGCTGATGCAGCGCCCCAACTTCACGGTCGTCACCGAATCCGAAGTGATCCGGATCAATACCACGCCCGACAAGAAGATGGCGACGGGCGTGACCTTCGTCGATTCCAACGGCGATATCGGCGAGCAGCCGGCCGACATCGTCATCACCGCCACCTTCACGCTGGACAATACCCGCCTGCTGCTGCTGTCGGGCATCAGCACGCCCTATGATTTCGCATCGGGCCAGGGTGTCGTCGGGCGGGCCTTCACCTTCCAGACCCTGTCCTGGGGCTTCATGTTCTTCGAGAACGAGTATCTGAACCCGTTCATGAACACCGGCGCGCTGGCCACCCAGATCGACGATTTCAACGGCGACAATTTCGACCATACCGGGCTGGGCTTCATCGGCGGCGCCGGCATCCAGTCGCTGTGCAACCAGGGGCTGCCGATCGGCATGGCCGGCCTGGTGCCCGAGGGCAGCCCGCAATGGGGAAAGGGCTGGAAGCAAGCCTTCCAGAAAGGTTACCAGAATTACGCGCAGATCCAGGGCCAGGGCACGAATTTCGCCCATCGCGAGCAGTTCCTGGACCTCGACCCGACCTACAAGGACCGTTTCGGCCAGCCGCTGCTGCGCATCACCTTCGACTACAACGAGAACGATCGCCGATCGGGCCGTTTCGTCCGCGACAAGTGCGTGGAAATCGCCCGCGAGATGGGCGCCAAGCAGGTCTGGGGCGATTCCTTCCCCGACCAGCCCTATTCCGGCTACCGGCCGTGGGATTCGTCGCACGTGCAGGGCGGCGTGGTGATGGGCGAGGACCCGAAGACCAGCGTGCAGAACCGGTATCAGCAGAACTGGGACATTCCCAACCTGTTCGTGATCGGCGCCTCGTCCTTTCCGAACAATGCCGGATACAACCCGACAGTTGCCGTGGGGGCCACGACCCTGTGGACCGCGAAGGCGATCAGGGAGATGTACCTCAAGAATCCCGGCCCGCTGGTAAGGGTGTGACCATGGCAAGATATCTGCTCCGCAGCGCGCTGCGTGCCTGCATCAATGGTGGGGTGGCCCTGTCCGTGGCGGCCCTGTTCGCCCACGGCGCCCAGGCGCAGGATGCACCCGCCGACAGGGTCGAACATGGCCGCTATCTCGCGATCGCCAGCGATTGCGTCGCCTGCCATACCGCCCCTGGCGGCAAGCCCTTCGCCGGCGGGCTGGACCTGAACACGCCCTTCGGCACCATCACGGCGAGCAACATCACATCCGACAGGGCGACGGGCATCGGGTCGTGGACCTTGCAGCAGTTCGATGCCGCGGTCCGGCACGGCAAGGGCCCGAATGGGCACCTCTATCCCGCCATGCCCTATACGGCCTACGCCAGGATGACCGACGCCGACCTGGCGGATCTCTGGGCGTATATCCGCACCGTTCCGGCGGTCAGCCAGAAGGTGGTCGAGAACAAGCTGCCCTTCCCCTACAATATCCGCGCGGCCCTGATCGTGTGGAACGCCCTGTTCTTCGACAGCACGCCCTTCAAGCCCGATTCCGCAAAAAGCGACGCCGTCAATCGCGGCGCCTATCTGGTCGAGGCGCTGGCCCATTGCGGCATCTGCCATACGCCCAAGAACGCGTTCGGCAGCGATAGCGGGGCGACCTATCAGGGGACGTCGCTGCAAGGCTGGCACGCGCCCGACCTGACCAACAACGACCATACCGGCCTGGGCAAATGGAGCGCGGAGGACATCGTCACCTATCTGCGCAGCGGCACCAACCGCTACACGGCCTCCTCGGGGCCGATGACGGAAGTGATCGTGAATTCCACGCAGCATCTGACGGATGCCGACCTGCAGGCCATCGCCGCCTATTTCAAGGCCCTGCCGGCGCGGCATGTCGAGGCTCCCCAGCCGCTTCCCGCCACCAACGCACAGGTGGAGGCCGGCCGGCGCGAATTCGTCGTGCAATGCAGCGCCTGCCACACCAGCAGCGGCCAGGGCGTGGCGAACATGATCCCGTCGCTTCAGGCCAACCCCGCGATCAACGCGAAAAGCCCGGACAGCCTGCTGAACATCCTGCTGGCAGGCACCACCGGCCCCGCGACCACAGCGAACCCGACGGGCGCCGCCATGCCCGGCTTCGCCTGGAAATTGCAGGACGACCAGATCGCGAATGTCCTGACCTATATCCGCAACAGCCAGGGCAATGCCGCGCCCGCCGTCTCGACCACCGATGTTGCGAAGGCCCGCAAGGCGCTGGGTGCCCAGCCGGTGGTCTGGCACTGACGACGGCACCGGCCGCTGCCCCCGAAATATCGGGTGCGGCGGCCGGCCCGGCGGACCGGATCAGGAAAACCGGTTCCGGAAGATGATGTCTTTGTCGGGCACGATGCCGCCGGTCGGGTACGGGGCGGCGGCGGTCTTGCCGATGGCGACGAACATCACGATCTCATGGTCGGACGGCAGGCCGATCAACTCCCCCACCGCCCCGAAATCGAACCCGTCCATCGGGCAGGTCGCATAGCCCATGCTTTCGGCCAGCAGCATGATCGCGCCGGCGGCCATGCCGCAGGAGCGCATGCCCTCGTCCCGCTGCACCTGCTCGCGCCCGCGATAATACTGGTCGATCGCGCCCACCATGAAGTCGCGCACGCCCGGTTCGGCATTTTCCCAATACCGCTCGGGCGCTTTTTCCCACGCCGCGATATCGGCGCACAGCACCAGCAGGACCGAGGCATCGGTCACCTGCGGCTGGTCCCAGGCCACCTTGCGGATCTGCCTGCGCAGGTCCGGATCGGTCACGACCAGGAAGCGCCAGTTCTGGATATTGAAGGCGGTGGGCATGCGCCGCGCCAGGCCGAGGATGGTGTCCAGGTCGGCATCGGGCATGCGACAGGCGGCATCGAAGCTCTTGGTCGCGCGGCGCTTGAGGATGGAGGCGGCGACATCGAGGGCCATCGCGGAATCGTCCTTTTTCTTCGGCGCGGGGGAGGCAGGGTCCGGGAACACGATTGTCACCGCGTCATGGCCTTGAAGCTGCGGGTCTGCGCGACCAGCGCGGTTTCGGCCGGCAGGCGCTCCATGCTCGATGCGCCATAGAAGCCGTGGCAATCCGGGCAGGCATCCAGCACCGCCTGCGCATCGGCCGGCATCGCGATGGGTCCGCCATGGCACAGCAGGATGACATCGTCGCGCACGCTCTTCGCGGCATCGGAAATCTCGTTGATCAGCCTGATCGAATCTTCCAGCGTAAAGGCGGTCTCGGCGCCGATGCTGCCGCCGGTGGTCAGCCCCATATGGGCGACCAGGATATCGGCACCCGCGCGGGCCATGTCCTTCGCCTGTTCGACATCGAAGACATAGGGCGTGGTCAGCATGTCCTTGCGGCGCGCCCGGGCCACCACGTCGACCTCCAGGCTGTAGCTCATGCCCGTCTCTTCCAGGTTCTTGCGGAAATTGCCGTCGATCAGGCCCACGGTCGGGAAATTCTGGATGCCCGAGA
Organism: Gluconacetobacter takamatsuzukensis; assembly: GCF_014174275.1. GTDB lineage: Bacteria > Pseudomonadota > Alphaproteobacteria > Acetobacterales > Acetobacteraceae > Gluconacetobacter > Gluconacetobacter takamatsuzukensis. The sequence goes on from NZ_JABEQK010000002.1 coordinate 113,561, forward strand.
ACCCGACGCGGCGCAGATCGTCGAGAAACACGTCGAAATCCACGAACGGGTCGGTGCCGTTCACCCCCGCCAGCACCGGCGTATCCGGCACCACGGGCAGCACCTCGCGCGCCATGTCCATGACGATCTGGTTGGCGTTGCCATAGGCCAGGATGCCGGCCAGCGACCCGCGCCCGGCCATGCGATAGCGGCCGGAATTGTAGATCACGATCAGGTCGATCCCGCCCGCGGCCTCGCATTTCGCGGACAGGCCCGTGCCCGCGCCCCCGCCGACGATGGGCCTGCGCTCCGCGATCAGCGTGCGCAGGCGGCCGAGGATGGCGCTCCGTTCAATTCTGGGCATGGGGCTGTGTCTCCTTGAAGAGGGTTTTGAAGTCCGTCGCCATCGCGCGGGCGAAGGCGGGATCGTTCAGGGCGCAGGGCAGGCTGACGAAGCGCCGCTGCCGCGTCTGCCGCAGGGTGGCCAGCAGCGCGTCGCGAAACGCCGCGTCCGCCGCCGGATCGTGAAAATTCTGTCCCGGCAGGTCGAGTTCCGAAAACCCGCCTTCGGGGTAATAGAAGCGCACCGGCCCGTCGCACCGGTTCAGCCGCTCGCCGATCAGGCGGCCCATCTCGCGGCATTCCTCCGCCGTCGTGCGCATCAGCGTGATGAAGGGATTGTGCCGCACCAGCACCCGGTCCCGATAGCGATCGGGCACGCTGTCCATGGCGCCGAAATTGACCATGTCCAGCCCGCCGCAGCTTCCGACATACGGCACCCCGGTGCGGGCGATCGCCTCCAGCCGCTCCGCCCCGCAGGCGAAGATGCCGCCCGCCACGAAATCGCAGAATTCGGTGGTGGTGATGTCCAGCACCCCGCGGATCACGCCCTGCTCCACCAGCCGTTCCATCGACCGCCCGCCGGTGCCGGTGGCGTGGAAGACCAGGCTTTCGAACCCGCCCCCCAGCACCCGCACCGCCTCGGTGACGCAGCGCGTCGTCACGCCGAACATGGTGATGCCGACGGCCGGGCGCGGATCGGCATCGGGCGGCGGCCGGTGGCGCGCCATGCCCGCCATGGCGTTGGCCGCGTTGGTCAGGATGGACCGCGAAATCCGGTTCAGCCCCTGCAGGTCGACCACCGAATAGACCATGGACAGGTCGACATCACCCACATAGGGCGCCACGTTGCCCGATGCGACGGTGGAAACCAGGATCTTGGGCAGCCCGATGGGCAGCGCCTGCATGGCCGGCGCCACCACGGCGGCCCCGCCCGACCCGCCGATGGCCACCACCCCGGCCAGGTCGTCGCAGGCGGGCAGGAAGCGCCGCAGGGCCTCGGACATCGCGGCGATGGCCCGGCCGCGCTCGCCGCAGAACACTGCCCCCGCGCCGCCGGGGTGATGCCCGGCCACCACCCGCGCGGCGATATCCGCGCAGTCCGGCGAGGTGCCGCCGGTGCTGACATCCACGATCCGCCCGCTGACGCCCCGCTCGGCCAGCACGGCGCGCAGGAACAGCAATTCGTCGGGCTTGGTGTCGGCCGTGCCCAGGATGTAGACGTGCGAGCCCATGGCGTGCCGGCCCGTCATCAGGACAGGATGTCGACGTCGCTCAGAAAGGTCACGGCCGGCGGCCCGGCCAGCCCCCGGTCGAACAGGGCCTTCATCGCCAGGAAATGGGGCAGCGTCTCGTGGGCCCTGATGGCGGCCAGGCTGCGCCATTGCTCGATGAACACGAAGCGCGTCGGGTCGCCGAGGTCCCGCCGACAGGTATAGGACAGGTTCGTCGCCTCCTGCCGCGACGCCTTCACGCAGGCGGCGACGACCGGCAGCACCGTGTCCAGATGGTCAGGACCGACATGAAACGCCGCGACCACCGTCACGACGCCCCGCTGTTCCTCGTGCATGAACTGCCTCCGACACCGATGAACGTGGCGGGACCCTAACAGCGCGACACACTTTCAGGATATCGCCATAGTGTCACGAGACACTTTTCCCGCGACATCGGCACAGGCCTGCCTGATCCGCCCCAGGGCTTCCGGCAGGGCGCGGAACGTCACATTGCCGAAGGCCAGCCGCACCCCGGTCCCATCCGCCCCGTCGCCGGACCGGAACGCACCGGCATCCGGCAGCGACACGCCCAGCAAGCGGGCCTGCGCCACCACCCGCGCCGCCTGCTCGGCCGGCAGCGGCAGCCAGGCATGGAAGGCGTGGCTGGCGGGCCTGACCGCCCACGCGCCCAGCACGGACAGCACGAGGTCCTGCCGCCGCACGGCTTCGGCATGCAGGGCAGTGCGGACGCTTTCCGCCGTGCCGTCCTGCATCCATTGCGCCATCATGGCGTATGACAGCGGGGCGATCATGAGCGAGGACGCCAGCAACGCTGGCAGGCAGGCCTCCGCATGGCAGGCGGGCGGGATCAGCGCGCCGATGCGCAGGCCGGGGCTCAGGATCTTCGACAGGCTGCTGACATGGAACGTGCGCTCCGGCGCCAGCGCCATCAGCGCCGGGCGGGCGGGGTCGTCCCGATGGACATACACCCCGTCCTCGACGATCAGCGCGTCGAACCGCCGGCACAGCGCCACGATATCCTGGCGGCGGCGCAGGTCCATCGTCGCCGTGGTCGGGTTGTGCATGACGGGCGTCAGGTAGACGATGGCGCGTTCGCCGCGCCGGGCCGCCAGGATGGCCTCCAGCGCGGCGGGCTGCATGCCCTGCCCGTCCATGGCGGCCGGCCAGATCTCCAGCCCGGCCTGGCGCATGGCGCCCAGCATGCCAGGATAGGTCTGGGCCTCGGCCACCGCATAGGAGACGTGCGGCCGGGCCACATGCACCGCCACGTTCAGCGCCTGCTGCGCGCCCCCGGTCAGCAGCAGCCGCTCCGGCGCCACCGCGACCCCCATCCCCGCCAGCCAGTGCGCCATGATGCGCCGATGTTCCAGATGCCCGGCCACGGGGGGATAGATGTTGAACAGGCCCGGATCGACATGCCTCGCCAGCCGGTTGAGCGTGCGGGCCAGCGCGCGGTCGCTGAACATCGGCGGCGGCATGTTGGTCGCCAGGTCCAGCATGGGCCCCGCTGCATCGTGCCGCACGGCGACGAAGCTGCCGCGCCCGTGCACGCTGCGCACCAGCCCGCGCCGTTCCAGGATGGCATAGGCGCGCGTCACCGACCCCACCCCGATCCCCAGCCCCCATGCCAGGGGCCGGTGGGCGGGCAGCCGTTCGTCCTCGCGCAGCACGCCCGACAGGATGTCGCCGCCCAGCGCCTCGGCCAGGCGCTCGGCCGGGGAGGCCGTACCGGCCGCCAGATGCGGAACCCACGATGATTGCCGGCGCACGCCCGATACCCTCCCTGCGACCCTCCGCAGGCTGCCGCACGCCCGGGATCGGCCATGGACAGTCATAACGAACTGGACAGGTGACGGCACCACGGGAATAAGAGCCTGCTTCCCTCATCTCTTGCCGCCGGACTCCACAGCCGCCATGACCACGCGCCCCCATCTCCTCGACGCCCTTCGTGACCAGGTCCTGCTCTGCGACGGCGGCATGGGCTCGCGCGTGCAGGTGCTCGACCTCGATGTCGAGCGCGACTACTGGGGGCAGGAGAACTGCACCGAGATCCTGAACCTGTCGCGCCCCGAACTGGTGCGCGAGATCCATCGCGGCTATTTCGAGGCCGGGGCGGACATGGTGGAGACCAATTCCTTCGGCGGCTCGCCTATCACGCTGGGCGAATTCGGCCTGACTGACCGCGCGCGCGAGATCAACCGCACCGCCGCCCACCTGGCGCGCGAGGCCGCCGAGAGCTTCGCCGACGGCCGCCACCGCTATGTGGTCGGCTCGATCGGGCCGGGCACCAAGCTGCCCTCGCTGGGCAATATCGACTACGACACGCTGGAAGCCGGCATCGCCGAACAGTGCCGGGGCCTGATCGAAGGCGGCGTGGACGCGCTGCTGATCGAAACCTGCCAGGACACGCTCCAGATCAAGGCGGCGGTGAACGGGGCGAAGATCGCCCGCGCCGAGCAGGGTACCGACACCCCGATCTTCGTGCAGGTCACGGTCGAGACCACCGGCACCCTGCTGGTCGGCCCCGACATCGCGGCGGCGGCCACCGCCATCCACGCGCTGGACGTGCCGCTGATGGGGCTGAACTGCGCCACCGGCCCGCAGGAAATGGCCGAGCATGTGCGCTGGCTGGCCACCAACTGGCCCGGCCTGGTGTCGATCCAGCCCAATGCCGGCCTGCCCGAGCTGGTCGACGGCCAGACCCACTACCCGCTCTCGCCCGCCGACATGGCCAGCTGGGTGGAACGCTTCATCACCGAGGACGGGCTGAACCTGGTCGGCGGCTGCTGCGGCACCTCCACCCCGCATATCGCGGCGCTGGACGCCATGCTGCGCCGCCGCGCCGAGGGCACGGGCCGCCACCGCCCCGCCCCCATCGTCCGCCGCCCGGTATGGATCCCCTCGGTCGCCAGCCTGTACACCCAGGTCCCGCTGCGGCAGGAAAACAGCTATTTCTCGATCGGCGAGCGCTGCAACGCCAACGGGTCCAAGAAATGGCGCACCCTGCAGGAAGAGGGCGACTGGGACGGCTGCGTCGCCGTGGGCCGCGAGCAGGTGGGCGAGGGCTCCAACGCGCTGGACATCTGCACCGCCTTCGTCGGCCGGGACGAAATGCGCGAGATGAACGAGGTCGTGACCCGCTTCACCGCCTCGGTCAACGCGCCGCTGGTGATCGATTCCACCGAGACCCCGGTCATCGAGGCCGCGCTGAAACTGTATGGCGGCAAGGCGATCATCAACTCGATCAATTTCGAGGACGGCGAGGGCCATGCGACCGACCGCATGATCCTGGCCCGCAAGTTCGGCGCCGCCGTGGTGGCGCTGACGATCGACGAAGTCGGCATGGCCAAGACGGCCGAGGACAAGCTGCGCATCGCGACCCGGCTGGTGGAATTCGCCTGCGACCGCCATGGCCTGCCGCAATCGGACCTGATGATCGACCCGCTGACCTTCACCATCGGCACCGGGGTCGAGGACGACCGCAAGCTGGGCCTGTGGACGCTGGAGGGCATCCGCCAGATCCATGAGCGCTTCCCCGACATCCAGATCGTGCTGGGACTGTCCAACATCTCGTTCGGCCTGAACCCGGCGGCGCGCGCGGTACTGAACTCGGTGTTCCTGGACCATGCGGTGCGCGCGGGCATGACGGCCGCGATCGTCCATGTCTCCAAGATCCGCCCGCTGCACCTGATCCCGGCGGAAGAGGTCAAGGTGGCCGAGGACCTGATCTTCGACCGCCGTGCCGAGGGCTACGACCCGCTGCAGAAGCTGCTGGAGCTGTTCGCCGACCGCAAGGCCAGCGACGCGGTCAAGAAGGTGCGTGCCGAGACGGTCGAAGGCCGGCTGAAGGACCGCATCGTCGACGGCGACCGCAAGGGGCTGGAAGCCGACCTGGACGAGGCGATGCAGAGCATCCCGCCGCTGGAGATCATCAACACCATCCTGCTGGACGGCATGAAGGTGGTGGGCGAGCTGTTCGGCGCCGGCAAGATGCAGCTGCCCTTCGTGCTGCAATCGGCCGAGACGATGAAGGCCGCCGTCGCCTACCTGGAACCGCATATGGAGCGCGTCGAGGGCCAGGCGCGCGGCATCATCGTGCTGGCGACCGTCAAGGGCGACGTGCACGATATCGGCAAGAACCTGGTCGACATCATCCTGACCAACAACGGCTACCGGGTGATCAACCTGGGCATCAAGGTGCCGGTCGCCGACATGATCGCCGCGGCGCGCGAGCACGCGGCCCACGCGGTGGGCATGTCGGGCCTGCTGGTCAAGTCGACCGTGATCATGCGCGAGAACCTCGAGGAAATGGCCCGCCAGGGGGTCGACCTGCCCGTGCTGCTGGGCGGCGCGGCGCTGACCCGCAATTATGTCGAGGAAGATTGCGCCGCCGCCTACGGCACCGACGGGCGCGTGGCCTATGCCCGCGACGCGTTCGACGGCCTGTCGCTGATGGACCAGGTGGCGAAGGGCGAGTTCGACAATTACCTGGCCGCCGTGCGCTCCCGCCGCGCCGGCAAGGCCACCCGCAATCGCCCGCGCGACATGGAACAGCAGGAGCAGCGCGGCTTCGCCCCCGTCGACGTCGCCGCCGCCCGCGCCCGGCGCCACCGCCTGACGCAGGACGAGCCGGTCGTCACCCCGCCCTTCTGGGGCGCGCGGGTGCTGGAAGCCACGCCGGATGCGGTGCTGCCGTTCCTCAACGAGCGGTCGCTGTATCAATTCCAGTGGGGCTTCCGCAAGCAGGGCCGCTCGCTGGACGATTTCATGGGCTGGGCCAGGCAGGAACTGCGCCCCGTGCTGCGCCGCATGCTGGCGCTGGCGGCCGAGCAGGACATCCTGCGGCCCCAGGCCAGCTACGGCTACTGGAAGGCCGCCGGCCAGGGCAACGACCTGATCCTGTTCGCCGAGGACGGCACGACCGAGGTCGCGCGCTTCGCCCTGCCCCGCCAGCCGCGCGAGGACGGCGCCTGCATCGCCGATTTCGTGCGCGACGTGGATGACGCGGCCCGCGACGTGATCGGGTTGCAGGTCGTCACCGTGGGGCAGAAGGCGTCGGACATGGCGCGCGAGTGGTTCGAGGCCAACCGCTACAAGGATTACCTCTACCTGCACGGCCTGTCGGTCGAGATGGCCGAGGCGATGGCCGAATACACCCACAAGCGCATCCGCGCCGAGCTGGGCTTCGCCGCCGAGGACGACCGCGACATGGCCAAGCTGCTGCAACAGGGCTATCGCGGGTCGCGCTATTCCTTCGGCTATCCCGCCTGCCCGAAGCTGGAGGACCAGGAGCCGATCCTGAAGCTGCTGGATGCCGAGCGAATCGGCGTGTCGCTGACCGACGGCTACCAGCTGCACCCCGAGCAATCGACCTCTGCCCTGGTGGTTCTCAATCCGCAGGCGAAATATTTTTCGATCTGACGCAAGACCGCCATTCCCGGGGTCCGCGTGATGTTGACCGCATGATCCACCCCCCGGCATCATCGCGGGATGGCATCTTCCTCCCTTCCGCCGCCGGGTGACGACCCCGCCGCCGCGCCCGACGCGCGGCAGGCGGTCGAGGCGCTGTGGCAGGCCCTGTCGCAAGAGGCCGCCGGGGCCGGCCCGCCCACCGAGCGCGACATCCGCCGCCTGGCCCGGGCCTTCGGGCTGCACGGCGACCATTGCGTGGTGGGGCTGATCGCCGCCGACCGGGGCCAGTTGATCCGCGAGAGCGCCCATGTGCTGACCTGCCTGATGCGGATCTGGGCGGCGCGGAACCTCTCGGCCGGCGCGGTATGGACCGAGCTGGACCGCCGCACCCAGGTCGGCGAATTGCTGATGATGCTGAACAACACCCCGCGCCGCCGCGCCGGGCGCTCGGCCGGGCGCGCCCTGGGCCGCCCGTGGAAGATCCAGTCCACGAAGCTGCCCTGATGGCTGGCCTGATGGAAGGGATGCGATCTTTCCTTTGGCACCACGGGGGCCGGCTGGCATAAGCGCCCAGGATAGCCCCCCGGGCCATGCACGCCCGCCGCAGCACAAGGACAGTCCCGCCCCCCATGTCTCGGGTCCCTTTTTTTCCAGCCTTCGGCCGGGCGGCCGATCCCGGCCCATGAACGGGGCCTGGGTGGATCTGGCGGCCGCGCTGGTCGTCGCGGCCTCGGCCCTGTTCGGATGGGGGCGGGGCCTGGTTCGCGAGATCCTGGGCCTGGCGACCTGGGCCGGGGCGCTGGTGCTGGCCATGCGCTGGATGGACCCGGTGCGGCAGGCGCTCGTGCCGTGGATCGACAACCCGCTGGTAGCCCTGGCCGCCGGCTTCGCACTGCCCTTCATCGGGCTGCTGATCGTCTTTACCCTGCTGGCCCAGCTTGCCGGGCGGATCGTCCGCGACTCGGCGCTGGGCGGCCTCAACGGCATGCTGGGCATGCTGTTCGGGGGCCTGCGCGGCTATGCGCTGCTGGCCGTGCTGTATATCGCGGTGGGGACGGAAGTGGCCCCGGTGGAATGGCCCCAGCCGGTACAAGACGCCCGGGCGACCGCTTTCGTTGCCCGGGGGGCCTTCTTTCTGGGCGGGTTCCTGCCCATTTCCATGCAGGCACGCCTTGCGCAACCGAAGCAGACGCGCCATGACGCCCCGATATGACCCCCCAGCGGGGCCTCCCCCTGGCCTTCCCAGGGTTTTCGCCGGGTCACCCGCCGAGGAAAGAGAGAACTGATCATGCCGATCCGCCCCACTGTCCCGCAGGCCGCCACCCCGTGCAGCCCGGCCGCCGCGTGTCCGCCGGGCCACGAGCGTGACGACGTGCCGCCGCAGTGGCACGACGACGACAAGCCGCATGAGGAATGCGGCGTCTTCGGCGTGTGGAACGTCAACGACGCCTCGGCGCTGACGGCGCTGGGGCTGCACGCGCTTCAGCATCGCGGGCAGGAAGCCACGGGCATCGTGTCGTACGACGGCGAGCGCTTCCACACCCACAAGGGGCTGGGGCTGGTCGGCGACGTGTTCGGCGATGCCCGCGTGATGGCCACCCTGCCCGGCCACCGGGCGGTGGGCCACAACCGCTACGCCACCACGGGCGCCACGCTGATCCGCAACGTGCAGCCGCTGTTCGCCGATTTCGAGTTCGGCGGCCTGGCGGTGGCCCATAACGGCAACCTGACCAATGCCGAGACCCTGAAGCGCGCGCTGGTGCGCCGTGGCTGCATCTTCCAGTCCACGACCGACAGCGAGGTGTTCATCCACCTGATCGCGATCTCGCTCTATGCCTCGGTGATCGACCGGCTGATCGATGCGCTGAAGCAGGTGCTGGGCGCCTATTCGCTGGTGGTGCTGTCGCGCGACGCGCTGATCGGCGTGCGCGACCCGCTGGGCGTGCGGCCGCTGATCCTGGGCCGCATCCCCGGCGAGACCGAGTCCGCCCCGCCTTCCTGGGTGCTGGCCAGCGAGACCTGCGCGCTGGACATCGTGGGTGCCGAATTCGTCCGCGACGTCGAGCCGGGCGAGGTCGTCATCATCGACAATGACGGCGTGCGCTCGGTCAAGCCCTTCGGCGAGCAGAAGGCCCGCTTCTGCGTGTTCGAATATATCTATTTCGCCCGCCCGGACTCGGTGCTGGACGGCGTGCCGGTCTACGAGGCGCGCAAGCGCATCGGCATCGAGCTGGCCCGCGAAAGCGGCGTGGAGGCCGACGTGATCGTGCCGGTGCCCGATTCCGGCGTGCCGTCGGCCATGGGCTATGCCATGGCCAGCGGCATTCCCTTCGAACTGGGCATCATCCGCAACCATTATGTCGGCCGCACCTTCATCGAGCCGACCGACCAGATCCGCCATCTGGGCGTAAAGCTGAAACATTCGACCAACCGCCCGGTGCTGGACGGCAAGCGCGTGGTGCTGGTCGACGATTCGATCGTGCGCGGCACCACCTCGCGCAAGATCGTGGACATGGTCCGCGCCGCCGGTGCGCGCGAGGTGCATATGCGCATCTCCTCGCCGCCGACCACGCATTCCTGCTTCTACGGCATCGACACGCCCGAGCGCAGCAAGCTGCTGGCCGCCCGCCACGACCTGAAGGAAATGGCCGAGCTGATCGGCGTCGACAGCCTGGCCTTCATCTCGTTCGACGGGCTGTACCGCGCCCTGGGCCATGAGGGGCGCGAGGCCGCGGCCGGCCGCTATTGCGACGCCTGCTTCACCGGCGACTATCCCATCGCCCTGGTCGATTACGAGGCCGCCGGCGGCGACCCGCACTCCGACGCCGCCTGACCTGCCGGGCAGCGTGATCCCGGGCAGCGTGGCGCTGGTCACCGGCGCCAGCCGCGGCATCGGCCGCGCCACCGCCCTGGCGCTGGCCGATGCCGGGGCCCATTGCATCCTCACCGCCCGCACCCCGGGCGGGCTGGAGGAAACCGACGACCTGATCGCACGCCGCACCGGCCGCCACGCCACCCTGCTGCCCATGGACCTGCGGGACGGGGCGGCCGTCGACGCGCTGGGCCCCTCGGTCGCCGCCCGCTTCGGCCGGCTGGACGTACTGGTCCATTGCGCGGCCATGCTGGGCGTGCTCACCCCCGTCACCCACATGCGCGACGCCGACTGGGAGGCCACGCTGGCGGTCAACGCCACCGCCGCTTGGCGGCTGATCCGCACCACAGCACCCTTGCTGGACCGTGCCCCGGCCGGCCGCGCCCTGTTCCTGACCGACGGCCACGCCGCCCGCCCGGCGAGCTTCTGGGGCATGATGGCGGCCTCGAAAGCCGCGATGGAGGCCGTGGTGCTGAGCTGGGCCGACGAAATCGGCCCGGATTCGGCCCTGCGCGTCAATCTCTACGATCCCGGCCCCGTGGCCACCCGGCTGCGGGTGCAGGCCATGCCCGCCGCCGACCTGTCCGCCCTGCCCCGGCCCGAGGACGCCGCCGCCACCATCGCCGCCCTGTGCCGCCCCGACGAACAGCGCCACGGGCAGCGGATCGTAGCCCGGGCGGGAGCCTGACGCGCGCGCCCGATCCTGTTATGACACGGACATGGCCAAGAAACCCCAGATCCCCGGCACCCCGGCCACCCTGGCCCTGACCCGCGCCGGGATCGCCTTCGTCCCCCTGACCTACACGTACGACCCCGACGCCGACCGGCTGGGCGTGCAGGCCGCCGAGGCGATCGGCGAGCCCCCGGCCCGGGTCTTCAAGACCCTGATGGCGGAAATCGATGGCAAGCCCGTCTGCGTCGTCGTGCCGTCGGACCACGAGGTGAGCATGAAGAAGCTGGCCGCCGCCTTCGGCGGCAAGAGCGCGAAGATGATGAAGCCGGCGGACGCCGAGCGCATCACCGGCTTCCGTGTCGGCGGCATCAGCCCGTTCGGGCAGAAAAAGCGCGTGCCCACGGCCTTCGCGCAGCAGGCGGCCGATCTGCCCTATCTCTACACCAATGGCGGCCAGCGCGGCCTGCAGGTGCGCCTGGCCCCGGCCGACGCGCTACGCGCCAGTGGGGCCGTCCTTGCAGACCTGACGGCGGAGTAGTCTTCTTTTGTCTTCCGAAAAAGAAGCAAAAAGACTTCTATCCGTTCAGGTGCATCGCGCGCCCCAGCAAAAAACCCCCGAACGGATCAAAGTTTTTTGGTTCTTTTTTTCAAAAAAGAACGCCTTCCTCACCCCTGCTGCTGCTGCTGCGGATCGGCCATCTGCACCGGCGCGGTCGGGAACTTGCCCGACTTCGCGATCACTTCCGGGTCCTCGTTCGCCGCCGGCAGATAGACATGCGGCAGGATGGCATTCAGCCGGCTGGCCACCTGGTCGCTGATATCGACCTGCGGCCCGTGCAGCACGGTCAGGCCCGACTGCACCACCAGGGTCAGCCCGCGCGCCTTCGCCACGCTGTTCACCACCTGGCCGATTTCCCGCTGCACCTGGTTCAGCGCGATCTGGATGTCTTCCTCCAGGATGCGGTTGCGGTTGCCGAAGGTGCGCTGATCGACCGCCACGCGCTGCTGCAGGCTGCGCTGCTGGGCCTCGGCCTCGGGCCGGGCCGCGTTCATCATCTGCTGGCGCAGGGCCTGGATCTGCCCTTCCTCGGCCCGCACGTCGCGGATCAGGGCATCGCGCCGGGTGCCCATTTCTTTCTCGACTTCCTGGATCGCGACGGATTGCCGCATGATCGCATCGGTATCGAACACGCCGACGACCGGCGCGGGCGGCTTGGCGGCCGGCGGCAGGGGCGCGAAATCGGGCACCGGCGGCGCGGGCAGCAGCGGCGGCTGGTCGGGGGCGGCAGGTGCGGCGGCGGGCGCGGCTGCCCGCGCCGCCGGGGCGGCCGCGAAAGCAGGGGCCAGGGCGGCGCCCATCCCGGTCACAACGAAAAATCCGGCCAGAAACCGGCGGCACGAGGTCCGGGAAATATCGGTCATGATCGCAATCCGTAAGGCAGGGAGCAAACGCGACGGCGCGAAGGCCGGAAACGGCAAAAAGAGCAATGCTGCCCTGCCTAGCCGATCACCGGGAGCATGACCAGTCCTCGGCCGTTCAAACCCGTCACATCCGCGCGCGACGACCCTGCCGCGCGCGTGCCATACTCGCCGCGTCACGTTTCCTCCTGAAAGGCCTGTCGTCATGAGACCGCGTTGCCGCCGGCACCTTGCCGGATGCCTCACCCTCGCCGCCCTGTGCCTGCCGCCGGCGCTGTCGCTCGCGCGCCCCGCCCCGGCCCCCGCATCGCGCGTGCATTCCACCTATCCCGACGGCACCGGCGATTCGCTGGTCGACCGGCTGAACGCGGCGCAATTGTCGGGCAGCTATCGCGGCCCGCTCTATTACCAGGGCCAGGCCATCCCGCAGGCCCAGCCGACGGATGTCGGGACCCTGCCGCCCAACGTGCCGCAGATCGTGCCCCCGCCGCCGCCCGGCGCCCGCGCGCCCGAACCCTCCATGCGGCCGCCCGGCGTGCCCGCCCTGCCCGGCAGCACCCTGCCGCCGCCGGAGCCGCCCTGCGCCGGAGCCTGCTGAGAAGGCCGCCGGCAAGGCCATAATTCCGCTGTAATCCCCGCCCATTGGGGGGCCGTGGCGTCGGTGCGTGATGCAAATGTTCCCGGCGTCACACCCCATGCGGGGCCGGGCGGGCCAGCCCGCTGTCACAGCATCGCATACAGCCGCCACATCACCGGCGTATGCGACAGGAAGATCAGCCCCAGCCCCGAGGCAAACAGCAGTTTCAGCCCCAGCGGCCCGCCGGACGACACCAGCACATCCAGCGTCAGGGCCTGCATGCAGGGGTCGATCATCCGGGGCGGCCGCCCGCGTGCGTCGCGCACGGCCGGCGCCGCGATCCGCGCCCGCCATTCCTGCCGCTGCCGCGCTTCCTCGGCCGCCGAAATCCGCGCGCGCCCGTAAAGCTGCGTCACGTAGCGATCCAGATCCTCGACCCGGTATGTCAGCGTCCGCCCGTTCCGCGCCGCCGGGCGGGGGCCCGCATGCAGCAGGCCGAGCATGCGCAGCCGCCGCGCGGGAATACCCAGATAGACGGCAGCATCGCCAAGCGGCAGCACGCGCCGCAGCGGAAAGACGTGAACGGTCGCCAGGCCGTCATTGGCGCCATCCGGAGGAGTGAGGCCGCTCATCCCCCCGACGATGTTGCCCCACGGCTGCGGCTGTCAATCATAACCTGCACCGGGGGCGGGTCCGTTTCCGGATAAGGCTTATGCGGGGTGGAAAGTAAGGAAGAGATCTTCTTTTTCTGAAGAAAAAGAAGAAAAAAGACTTCTATCCGTTCAGGTGCATCGCGTGCCCCAACAAAAAACTCCTGAACGAATCAAAGTTTTTTGGTTCTTTTTTTCAAAAAAGAACAACTCCTTCCGCCTCGGAGGCTGCTTCAAAAGCCCCGATAGCGAGTGGAAGCGTGGCGTCAGCCACGCGTCTGGCGGTGGTTTACGAGCATCGGAGCGGAGCGGCCTTGTGGGCCGTGAGCACCGAAGCGCAGGAAACCGCCGTCAGGCCGCCGCTAGCGGGGCTTTTGAAGCAGCCTCTCAGCGACAGATATGCCGCTCGCCATCAGCCCCGATATACGTCCCGGTCAGCGGATCGAAGCACGCATTGGCCGTGCAGGCATTGCCCGACGCCAGCGGGGCCGGATTCACCCGCGCCGCCATGGCCTGCGTCGCATGGGCCGCGACACCGCACAGCGGCGTATCGAGCGGCGCGGACGGGTCGTTCACCAACTGCGCCTCGTTGGCGGGCGGCGGGGTTTCCACCGCCGTGCCGGGCGCGAACTGCAAGGGCGGGTGCCGCACCGGCTTGGGCGCCACCGGTGCCGGCGGCGTGGCGCAACCGGCCAGCAGCACCACGACCGGCAACACGCCCAGCGTCACCCGGCCGGCGGCGCGCGCGAAAGAAGACGCCAAAGAAGACCGGGGACGTTCGTTCATCGCTCTGTCCTGTGCACTCCGGCCGCCCCGCGGGCACGCCATTCCCATCCGATCCATCATATCCGCCTTATCGCCCGCACGGTCAAAAGGGCCCCCTGCGTGCAAGGCGAGCCCACCGGCCGGGCGGCCGGTCCAGGCGCCTCAGAGATCGAGCTGCCCCTGCGAACTGTCGGCCCGCACGGCGCGGACCTCCGTCACGCCGTCGGCGAATGTCAGCTCCAGCCGGCTGCCCGGCCGCACGTCGGCGGCGCGCGTCACCGCCACGCCCGATGGGTCGCGCACCAGCACATAGCCGCGTTCCAGCACCGCCATGGGCGACAGGGATTCCAGCCGCCCCGCCAGCCCGTTCAGATGGGCCCGCCGCTCGCGCACCATCGCCGCCAGCGGCGCGGGCGACAGGCGCGCCCGGTCGGTGCGTGCCCGGCGGTCGCGCAGCGCCTGGCGCAGGCCAGACAGCAGATGGCTGGCCACCAGGTCCAGCCGCGCCCGGCCCGGCCCGGTCAGCAGCAGCGGCGAGGGCATCATGCGCCCGGTCGCCAGCAGGGCGGCGCGGCGCCGCTCGATCAGCCCCGGCAGCGCCCGGTCCAGCCGCTCGCCCCGGTCGTCCACCCGCATCCGCGCGGTGGCCAGCAGCGACGGCAGGTCGGGCATCCGCGCCGCCGTACGGTCCAGCCGCAGCCGCGCCGTCTGCGTCAGGCGGGCCAGCCCGCTGGTCAGGCGCGCGGCGCGATGCGCCAGGTCGGCCACCAGCTCGGCCCGCGCCGGCACCGCCATCTCGGCCGCCGCCGTGGGGGTGGGCGCGCGCCGGTCGGACACGAAATCGATCAGCGTGGTGTCGGTCTCGTGCCCCACCGCCGAAATCAGCGGAATGCGGCAGGCATCGACCGCACGCAGCACGGCTTCGTCATTGAAGGCCATCAGGTCTTCCAGCGACCCGCCCCCGCGCGCGACGATCAGCACGTCCGGGCGCGGCACCGCCCCGCGCCCGTCGATGGCATCGAACCCCGCGATGGCGGCGGCGACCTGCCCCGCCGCGCCCTCGCCCTGCACGGCGACGGGCCAGACCAGCAGCCGGCGGGGGAAGCGCCGGGCGACGGTGGTGCGGATATCGTGCAGCACCGCCCCCTGCGCCGAGGTGACGATGCCGATGACATCGGGCAGGAAGGGCAACGCCCGCTTGCGCGCGGCGTCGAACAGCCCCTCAGCCGCCAGTTTCAGGCGCAGCCGCTCGATACGCGCCAGCAGCGCGCCCTCGCCGGCATATTCCATCCGCTCGACGATCAGCTGGTAGGACGAGCGCTCGCCATAGGACGAGACCTTGCCGGTGGCGATGATCTCCAGCCCGTTTTCCGGCGCCAGCCCCAGCCGCGACACCGACCCGCGCCAGACGACGCCCGCGATCTTCCCGCCCTCGTCCTTCAGCGAGAAATAGAGGTGCCCGGAGGGATAGCGTTTGAATTCCGTAATCTCGCCGCGCACGCGCACGCGGCCGAAATTGCCCTCCAGCGTGCGCCGGATCGCCCCCGAGATCTCGGAGACCGAATATTCGGGCACGTTACCCGCCATGGGGCCCGACCCCGAACCCGGTCCGGCGCCGCCGGAAGTGCGAAGAGTTTCGTCCATCGGCACAGGGTATGATAGAGACGGCCTCCCCGGAAGGCCCGGGGACGTGCGAGGAACAGGGAAACGAATTGATGCGGGTGCTTCTGGTCGGATCGGGTGGACGGGAACATGCGATGGCGGCGGCGATCGCGCGCTCGCCGGCGCTGGAGGCCCTGTTCATCGCACCCGGCAACCCGGGCACCGCCGCACTAGGCACCAACGTCGCCATCGCGGTCGACGACGTGCCCGCCCTGGTGGCCTTCGCGCAGGCCGAGCGGATCGACCTGGTGGTGCCGGGCCCCGAGGCGCCGCTGGTCGCGGGCCTGGCCGATGCCTGCCTGGCGGCCGGCATCCCCTGCGCCGGCCCCAGCCGCGCCGCCGCCGAACTGGAAGGCAGCAAGAGCTTCACCAAGGAAATCTGCGACGCCGCCGCTATCCCGACCGCGCGGTGGGAACGGTTCGATGCCGCCGCCCCGGCGCTGGACTTCGTCCGCCGCCGTGGCGCGCCGATCGTGATCAAGGCCGACGGCCTGGCCGCCGGCAAGGGCGTGGTGGTGGCCATGACCGTCGCGGAGGCCGAAGAGGCTATCCGGTCAATGATGGACGACGCCACCCTGGGCGCCGCCGGCCAGTCGGTGGTGATCGAGGAATGCCTGATGGGCGACGAAGTGTCGCTGTTCGCCTTCTGCGCGGACGAGACCGCGGTGCTGATCGGCGCGGCGCAGGACCACAAGCGCATCGGCGAGGGCGATACCGGCCCCAACACCGGCGGCATGGGCGCGGTCTCGCCCCCCACGGGCTTCGACCGCGCCAGGCAGGAAGCGGCGCTGGACCTGCTGGTGCGCCCGATGCTGAAGGAAATGGTCCGCCGCGGCACCCCTTTCCGCGGCATCATCTTCGCCGGCCTGATGCTGACGACGGACGGCCCCAAGCTGATCGAATATAACGTCCGCTTCGGCGACCCCGAGGCCCAGGCCCTGCTGATCCGCCTGCAATCCGACCTGCTGCCCGCCCTCGCCTCGGTCGCCGCCGGCACGCTGGACGCGGCGGACATCCGCTTCTCCGACGACCACTCCATCAGCATCGTCCTCGCCGCCCGCGGCTATCCCGGCAAACCCACGGCCGGCGGCCAGATCGAAGGCCTGGACCAGGCCCAATTCCACCCCGGCGTCCACATCTTCCACGCCGGCACCAAGCGCGACGCCCAGGGCCACCTCATCGCCGCCGGCGGCCGCGTCCTGACCGTCTGCGCCATCGCCCCCACGCTGGGCGAAGCCCGCACCCGCGCCTACCACGCCATCCCCGCCATCCACTGGAAAGACGCCATCTGGCGCCGAGACATCGGCGACCGCGCCCTGCGCGCCGCCGCGACCGAGGACAACGGGACGGCCTGACACAGGCCGCCTGCCCTCGATCCTCCGGGACTTCAAACCCCGTCTTTCACTCTCAGGGCTCCGCCCTGAAACCCGGCAGAGGCCGGCGGCCCCTGCACCCCGATTCGTTAGGGTTCATACCTATTCTGCTTCGTATGAACCCCATGGCGATTTTCGCCTCGAACACGGAAATCTCTAGCAGCACACCGAGGCGACTTGGGTTGACAGGATCACCCGCTATTACGCTGGTCCTCGCACAAAGACGAAACCAAGACGCTCCATCATCGCGGAGCGTCATGAAACCCGAGACGCAACAATAATCGCGGTAAGCCAGCGACTTCCGCTTTCGCCTCATGCCAGTCATCACGGGTGGTTGAAGCGTTTCCCGATAGCAGACAATCCGAAATCTCCAAATGGCAGGTCTAAATACTTTTATTATAAAAATCCAAAATTACCCATTCTAAGCAAGGTCTTAACGTTAAGAACTACGGTAATTTAAAAGCAATACAAGCCTATAATTTTTATTTCATTTTCCGCAATCATTCCAGATACTCAAAATATTATTTTCTACCATATTATTTTATTGAACTTTTCGTAGCATTTTCGGGAATACTCTCTATCTATACTGTGAGCATGCGCCAAAAGGCCCATAATATGACGCCTCATTCCAGTCACTGAATCAAATCCTCTTTTTTCTTGATGTTTTTTTACGCCAATCTTTTTAGAAAGAAGTGCATATAAATGAGTGTCTAGATTATTACGAAAATCGTTTGTTAATCGCGGATATGGTCCATCTACTAGCAACCCCAAGACAATACGTCTAGCTCCCGGCGGAGAAATCACTGTTTTTGTATCATTGGGAGTAAATCCAAAATTAATTAACTTTTCCCTAACTAAAAAAACTAGGCTTTTTGCCACTTCTCGATTGATTGTTTGTGTCGTTGAGAAAGCAATATCATCCGCGTAGCGTGAGTAACGCCAACCATTTTCCTGGGCTAGTTTTTCAAGTTCGCTATCCAATAATCTTGTTGTTAAGTTTGCCAGCGCGGGACTAGTTGGCGCACCTTGCGGTAAATATCCCAAGTTTTCACAATAAGAATTTGGAATACCATACGATTTCTTCCGTCGGGGGGAAGGTTTGTCACCAACATATGTACAAATTCGTGCCAGTTGGAAACTTAGTAAGGCACCATATCCTAAATCACGAAAAACCTTATAAACTTGAGGCTCCATGATACTTCCAAAGAAGTTCTGAATATCCATCTTTATCAGCCATAGACAACCGGCATGCTGCTTTGCTGCATTCAGAAGACCACGTCGTGGATCAGAGTAATATGCATAACTTGCTTGATGGGGAGCCGCAGCTCGAGTTTGAAAGACATTTTGTGCGAGCCAGCGTTGAACGTGCATCAGAGTTGGTTCAGGAACACAAATAACTCGAAATTTTCTTCGATCTGCTTTTTTTAACCGAAAAACACGATAACTATTTTTTGATGTTCGGCGAGAATAAGCTCCTAATTTGACCAAAGGTGTGTCTGTTATTTGAGCCAAATGGGAAAGAGTAAAAATTACGGGCAGACCGATATCTACTTTTTTAATTAGAGAAGCAGTCTGGATCGCAGCGTTAATTAAGGGTTGAGAGCACCCCTCTTTTTTTGCTTCGCGTGTAAACTGTTGAGGGTTCCAACTGAGCATCTACCTTTAATCTCCGCACATGTGCGGGTCCTGTGGGCTCGAGTGAGTCATACGACACACCCCTCTACGAAACGCCCCCCCAAAGGGGGGCGAGCGCACAGGACCAGGACCTGCGATCGGAAGCTCTTTCCTCGGCAACAAGAAACCCGGAAGCCGGTAGTGACGGAAAAATCCCACCACTGACGGTGGTCTCGCTTTGCGAGACCGGTATCTAGACCTCGGTTGGAACCCTCAACGCTTGAGGATAATACGGTTTTTCGTTTATGGGAAGTGTTCGAGCACTACGTTTTAGCTTCAAGGAACTCCGCATGAACTGATGTGCGCGATCCGTCAGTCTTCCTTCTTCTGTAAGAAACCCTCGTTCCTTACCGTCGCTATATGAGTCCAGTATCTCTGGAACACTGAGACCACTTTTTTCGGCGAGAGCGACCTCTTGTCCTTTCCTCCAACGCCCTCGAATGGCTTTCAATATTACGATCATTCGAGCATCAGAGCCGATAATATCGCTAGGTAGATTCATTACATCTAAATTTAAGGCGTCTACTGCTCGTGAATTCTCTGTTTTTATACCAAAAGCAGGGGCCATATCCGGAGAAATGCCCCCAGTAAAGAGGGGCTGCCATTTTGGTGTGGATTCATGGAATATTAATGGCGCATTATTTGGAAAACGATACGAAAAAGCGATCAGGGCACCACCATCTTTGTATCCTAACGAACTACTTCCGCGCCCACTTCTTGGGCCATACCTACGTATGAGGTCTTTCCAGCGTTCTGCCAATTCAATATTGTGATATGTACTTATAGAAGGTGCAATGTGACTGACAAAAACTTCTGGCTTACTCTTATGTGCTTCAATATTTTTGATTCCAGAAATTGTGGAGGCAGCAGCCACCACGCTGAACTCTATCCACTTTTTAGATCTCCATGCCTGAACGCTTGGTACATTTAAGAATTTATCAATCATTGAAATAACCCGACTTCCACTCCCGATAAAATCAGTCACTATTGTGATCATAGATACTTTATTTCTACGAATACGGTCAGGGCCAGGATTGTTAAGAAATATAGACCTAAATTTTTCTACGCCTTGAGAGATATGAAAAGCAGCAGGCCCCTCACTTCCAACACGGGTTTTGCCTCGGATTGGATTGACCGCTTTAGGGCCAGTGTTACCGTATGCTCGCCTTCTTTCTCGATTATCACTATCTTTCGTTAATTTTGACTTGAATATAAGTTTCTCTGCGAATTCACGTTCCGCATACAGACCAATTTTTTTTCGTGCGCCATGACGCGTTTGAGCTAAGCGTCGTAGTTGTTTTCTAATCTCTGAAGATACATCCTCTTCATTCATTAGTAATAACGCGTCAACAAGATCTATTGCTGCGCTTTGATCTGCGGGGGAAAACTGCTTTATCCATTGACGTGATGTAACTGCGGCAGAGAGGCGTGGCCTTTTCATGTATTTAAATGTCCTCAATAATTTTTACGATCTCTAATTTATTTTAACCTAACCAAGAGCAGTAAGTCTGCTCTTGGTTAAATCACATTCTGGAACAGACCGTCCGTTTGCCCCCCAACTCCGACTTTTAATCATGCCGATCACAGTCCACCTCCAAGTCTGAATGGGATTGTGTGCCGGGCCTTGGGGGATTAAGCCCCATTTATGAGCACCAACGCACCTGCCTGCCCGCAATGCACTCTGGACGAGACGCATGTCGAGGGGACGAATTATGTCTGCGACACCTGCGGTTATGAATGGCCGGCGGATATTGCCGACGTGGCCTCGGCCGACGATGTGGTTCGGGATGCCAATGGCGCGGTGTTGGCTGATGGCGACACGGTTGTTGTGGTCAAGGACCTGAAGGTAAAGGGGTCTTCGACGACGCTGAAGGTCGGGACCAAGATCAAGAATATCCGGTTGCGGGGCGGCGACCATGCGGTTGAGGCCGGCAGCTATATGCTCAAGGCCGAGTTTCTGCGGAAAGCGTAAAAGCGCGTCTCCGGAAGACGGAACCGCAACAGACCAGAACCTTGACGAATCGGGGTGCAGGGGTCCGCGACCCCTGCTGGGTTCGGGCAAAGCCCGAGCACTTCCGCCCCCCACCCCGAAAAACAGACGCCCCATAAAAAACGCCCGGCCACCGAAATGGCCGGGCGCGTCAGGCGTTGAACCTGAACCGTGCGATCAGATATGGATCGCGCGCTTTTCCACGTCCAGCGCCGCTTCCTTGACCGCTTCGCTCAGCGTCGGATGCGCGTGGCAGGTGCGGGCGATGTCTTCCGACGAGGCGCCGAATTCCATCGCCAGCGTGGCTTCGGCGATCAGTTCGCCGGCGCCGGGGCCGATGATGTGCACGCCCAGCACCTTGTCGGTGGTGGCGTCGGCCAGCACCTTCACGAAGCCGTCGGTCATGCCCATGGCGCGGGCGCGGCCGTTGGCGGTGAAGGGGAACTTGCCGGTCTTGTAGGTGACGCCAGCGCCCTTCAGCTCTTCCTCGGTGCGACCGACGGTCGCGACCTCGGGCCAGGTGTAAATGACGCCGGGGATGGCGTCGTAGTTCACATGGCCCGCCTGGCCGGCGAGGATTTCGGCGATGGCGACGCCTTCATCCTCGGCCTTGTGCGCCAGCATCGGGCCGGCGATGACGTCGCCGATCGCGTAGACGCCCGGCACGCTGGTCGCGTAATGGGCATCGGTCACGACGCGGCCGCGCTTGTCCAGCGCCACGCCGGCCTCTTCCAGGCCCATGCCCTTGCTGGCGGCGGTGCGGCCGATGGCCAGCAGGACGATGTCGGCTTCCAGCGTCTCGGCGGTGCCGCCGGCGGCCGGCTCGACGGTCAGCGTCACGCCCTTGCCGGTCTTTTCGGCCTTGGTGACCTTGTGGCCCAGCTTCATCTGCAGGCCCTGCTTGGTCAGGATGCGCTGGAACTGCTTGGCGATCTCGCCATCCGTGCCCGGCACCAGGCGGTCGAGATATTCGACCACCGTGACCTCGGCGCCCAGACGGTGCCACACGCTGCCCAGTTCCAGGCCGATCACGCCGCCGCCGATGACGACCAGCTTCTTCGGCACGGCCGACAGTTCGAGCGCGCCGGTCGAGGTGACGACGACC
Organism: Gluconacetobacter takamatsuzukensis; assembly: GCF_014174275.1. Taxonomy (GTDB): domain Bacteria; phylum Pseudomonadota; class Alphaproteobacteria; order Acetobacterales; family Acetobacteraceae; genus Gluconacetobacter; species Gluconacetobacter takamatsuzukensis. Next base: position 135,286 of record NZ_JABEQK010000002.1, read on the forward strand.
TTCTCGTCCACATCCACGCCCGGCAGGCCGGCGCTGTCGCTGCCGCTGGCGATCACGATGTGCTTCGCCGTCACCGGCTTGCCGTCGACCGTGATGCGGCCGGTGCCTTCAAGCTTGCCGAAGCCCTTCAGCCACGTGACCTTGTTCTTCTTGAACAGGAACTCGACGCCCTTGACGTTGGCCTCGACCACCTCGGCCTTGCGGGCCATCATCCGCTTCAGATCCAGCTTGATGCTGTCGATCAGGATGCCGTGGCCCGCGTAATCATGGCCGGCGGCATGGAAGTTCTCGGACGATTGCAGCAGCGCCTTGGAGGGAATGCAGCCGACATTCAGGCAGGTGCCGCCCAGGGTCGCGCGCTTCTCGACGCAGGCAACCTTGAAGCCGAGCTGGGCCGCGCGGATGGCGCAGACATAGCCGCCCGGGCCGGCACCGATGACGATGACGTCGTAATCGGTCTCGGCCGGGGGGGCGGCCGCCGGGGCGGCGGGGGCCGGAGCCGGGGCGGCCTTGGCTTCGGCGGGCTTCGCCGGAGCGGGCTTGGCGGCGGCAGGCTTCGCCGGGGCGACGCCGGCGCCTTCCTCGACGGTCGTCAGCACGGCGCCGACCGCGACTTCGTCACCCTCGGCGACGATATGCGCGCCCAGACGGCCGGCCGACGGGGCGGCGACCTCGACGCTGACCTTGTCGGTCTCCAGTTCCACGACCGGTTCGTCGGCGGCGACGCTGTCGCCCGGCTGCTTCAGCCACTTGCCGATCGTGGCCGTCGTCACGCTCTCGCCGAGAGTCGGCACCTTGATTTCAATGGTCATATTCTTGTCCTGCGTTCGCTGCGTCGGGATGAATAGGCGGACCGGGCCGAAGACCCGGTCCGCCCCGGCGCATCAGACCTCGAGCAGCAGACGACGCGGGTCTTCCACGTTCTGCTTCACGCGCACCAGGAAGCTGACGGCTTCCTTGCCGTCGACGATGCGGTGATCGTAGGTCAGGGCGATATACATCATCGGCCGGATCACGACCTGGCCGTTCACGGCCATCGGACGGTCCACGATGGCATGCATGCCAAGGATGGCCGACTGTGGCGCGTTGATGATCGGGGTCGACATCAGCGAGCCATAGATGCCGCCGTTGGTGATCGAGAACGTGCCGCCCGACAGTTCGTCCAGCTTCAGCGACCCGTCGCGCGCGCGCTTGCCGAAGCCGGCGATAGCGCTCTCGATCCCGGCGAAGCTCAGCTTCTCCGCATCGCGGATCACCGGCACGACCAGCCCGTTGGGACCGCCGACCGCGATGCCGAGATTGACGAATTCCCGATAGATGATGTCGTCGCCGTCGATTTCGGCGTTGACGGCCGGGAATTCCTTCAGCGCCGCCATCACCGCCTTCGCGAAGATCGACATGAAGCCCAGCTTGGTGCCGCCATGCTTCTTCTCGAAAACGTCGCGATATTCGGCGCGCAGTTCCTTCACCGCCGTCATGTCCACCTCGTTGAAGGTGGTCAGCAGGGCGGCGGTGTTCTGCGCATCCTTCAGGCGGCGGGCGATGGTCCGGCGCAGGCGGGTCATCTTCACCCGCTCCTCGCGCGGGTCGTCGGTGCGCGGCGTGGCGGGGGCCGGGGCGGCCTTGGCCACCGGCGGCTGCGCCAGGAACGACAGCACGTCGCCCTTGGTCACGCGGCCGTCCTTGCCGGTGCCGGTGCCGATCTCGGCGGTCGTCAGGCCCTTTTCGGCCATCATCTTCTGCGCCGACGGCATCGGGGCATGGGCCGCGCCCTGGGCCGCGACGTCGGACGGCGGGGTGGCGGGACGCGCGACCGGGCCGGCGGCGACCGGCTGGGCCTGGACGCCGGCCGGGGCTTTCGGGGCCTCGGGGGCCTTGGCGGGCGCCGCCTTGGGGGCGCCGCTGCCGGCCTCGACCGATGCCAGGATGGTCCCGACCTCGACTTCGGCGCCTTCGGCGACGAGCTGCGGACCCAGCACGCCGGCTTCGGGTGCTGCGACCTCGACGCTGACCTTGTCGGTCTCCAGCTCCACCACCGGTTCGTCGGCGGCGACGCTGTCACCCGGCTTCTTCAGCCACTTGGCAATCGTGGCGGTCGTCACGCTCTCGCCCAGTGTCGGGACCTTGATCTCGGCAGACATCTTTCTTTCCATTCCCTCTGCCGGTCAGATCCGCGTGCTGGAACGGGGCCCGATGGTCCGCGCCCCCACCCGTCGTCTGCCGGCTTGTGTATTCTCAACATAACCAGACCGAAGCCGGCGCGAAAAGACCGCGCCGGCCCCGCTTCGCATGTCCCGGCCCGCCGGCCGGGACCCACCCTCAGGCCACGCCCAGCGCGCTGGCGACCAGGGCCGCCTGTTCGCTGGCATGGACGCGGGCCAGGCCCGTGGCCGGGCTGGCGGCCGCGACACGGCCGACATAGGTCGGACGCCCGCCCTTGCGGCCGGCCTTGCCCATCACGCCCTCGATCAGGCGATCGACGAAGGTCCATCCCCCCATGTTCTCGGGCTCTTCCTGGCACCAGATCACCTGGGCCTTGGGATACAGCGCCAGCTGTTCGGCCAGCAGCTTTTCCGGGAAGGGATAGAACTGCTCCAGCCGCAGAATCGCGACCTTGTCCAGCGCGCGCTCGCGCCGCTCGGCCAGCAGGTCGTAATAGACCTTGCCCGAGCAGATCACGACCCGCTCCACCTTGTCGCCCGACGCGATCGGATCGATCTCGCCGATCACGGGGCGGAAGGTGGTGCCCGACGCGAATTCCTCGAGGTTGGACACCGCGAGACGATGACGCAGCAGCGATTTCGGCGTCATGATGACCAGCGGCTTGCGGTAGTCCATCTTGAGCTGGCGGCGCAGGGCGTGGAAATAGTTCGCCGGCGTGGTGATGTTGCACACCCGCATGTTGTTCTCGGCGCAGAGCTGGAGGTAGCGCTCCAGGCGGGCCGAGGAATGTTCCGGCCCTTGGCCTTCGTAGCCGTGCGGCAGCAGCAGCACCAGGCCCGACATGCGCAGCCACTTGGTTTCGCCCGACGCGATGAACTGGTCGATGATGACCTGCGCACCGTTGGCGAAATCGCCGAACTGGCCTTCCCACAGCACCAGCGCGTTCGGGTCGGCCAGCGAGTAGCCATATTCGAAGCCCAGCACGCCGAATTCGGACAGCAGCGAGTTATAGACCTCGAACACGCCCTGCGCCGGGTCGATATTGTTCAGCGGCGCATAGGTGTTCTGGTTGACCTGGTCGATCAGCACCGCATGACGCTGGCTGAACGTGCCGCGCTGGCAATCCTCGCCCGACAGGCGGACGCGATGCTTCTCCAGCAGCAGCGAGCCGAAGCCCAGGGCCTCGCCCGTCGCCCAGTCGATGCCTTCGCCGGTCTGGAACATCGTCGCCTTGGCCTTGAGCTGGCGCACGATCTTCGGGTTGACGTTGAAATCGGCCGGCGCCGTGCTGATGGCGGCACCGATCTTGCGCAGCGTCTCGACCGAAATGCCGGTCGCGGGCTCGGCGCCCACCGCGCCCACCGGCGGCGGCTTCAGGCCCGTCCAAGCACCTTCCAGCCAGTCGGCCTTGTTGGGCTTGTAGGTCTGCGCGGCCTGGTAGGCCTCTTCCAGCTTGTTGTGGAACGCATCCCACTGCGCCGTGGCGTCGGCCTCGCTGACCACGCCCTCGCGCGCCAGGCGGTCGGCATACAGGGTGCGCACCGTCGGACGGGCGGCGATGGCCTTGTACATCGTCGGCTGGGTGAAGGACGGCTCGTCGGATTCGTTATGGCCGTGGCGGCGATAGCCGACGATGTCCAGCACGATGTCGGTGGCGAATTTCTGGCGGAAATCGGCCGCCAGACGCGCGCAATAGATCACGGCCTCGGGCTCGTCGCCATTGACGTGCAGGATCGGCGCCTGCACCGCCTTGGCGACGTCGGTGCAGTACAGGCCGGAGAACGCATGGGCCGAGACGGTGGTGAAGCCGATCTGGTTGTTCACCACGATATGGACCGTGCCGCCGGTGCGATAGCCGATCAGCTGCGACATCGCCATGGTCTCGTAGACCAGGCCCTGGCCCGCGAAGGCGGCATCGCCGTGCATCAGCACCGCCATGTGGCGGCTGCGCGCATGCGGGTCGTCATCGTCCTGCGTGGCGCGCACCTTGCCGATCACCACCGGATCGACGGCTTCCAGGTGCGACGGGTTGGGCTGCAGCGAGATATGGACCGGGTTGCCGTCGATATCCACGTCGGTCGAGGTGCCGAGATGGTATTTGACGTCGCCCGAGCCCTGCACGTCGTCCGGCTTGAACGAGGCACCGGCGAATTCGCTGAAGATGGCCGTGTAGGGCTTGCGCACGATGTTGACCAGCGTGTTCAGGCGCCCGCGATGCGGCATGCCGATGGCCACCGTGCGCACGCCGTCCTTGGCCACCTGGTCGATCAGCGCGTGCAGCGCCGGAATGGTGACGTCCTCGCCCTCCAGGCCGAACCGCTTGGTGCCGACATAGCGCTTCTGACAGAACGACTCGAAACCCTCGGCCTCCGTCAGATGATGCAGGATCAGCTTCTTTTCTTCGGCCGAGGCCCCGGCGCGCCAGTTGTCGCCTTCCAGCCGCTGCTGCAGCCAGTTGCGCTGCTCGGGGTCCTGCACATGCATGTATTCCGAGCCGATGGGCCCGCAATAGACGGCGCGCAGCGCGTCCAGCACCTGGTTGATCGTCGCGGTCTGCTTGCCGATCAGGTTGCTGACGATCTTGCCCAGATAGATCGGCCGGTCGAGATCCTTCGGGCCGAACCCGTAGGTTGCCGGGTCCAGATCGGTATGGGGCTTGGGCACCTGCAGCCCCAGCGGGTCCAGCCGGGCTTCCAGGTGGCCGCGCACGCGATAGGCACGGATCAGCTGCGTCGCGCGCAGGCTGTCGTCGGCCGCCGCGTTCAGGCTCTCCGCCGAGACGGGCGCGCCCTTCGCCGGGGCCGCCACGACGTCGCCGCCATCGATGCTGGACGGGCGCGGCGCCCACGAGGCACCCTCCGCGTCATGCAGGATCGCAGCGCCTTCCTCGTCCATCGCCGAGAACAGCGATGCGAAAGAAGGATCGACGCTGCCGGGATCCGACGCCCAGCGAGCATACAGGTCGGCCAGATAGGCCGTGTTGGCTCCGCTGAACGCGGTCGACAGGATATCTACGCCCGCCATCTTGAAGACATCTCCTCGTTCATGACCTGACCGGCCACGTCATTATCCGGACCCGGGCCATTTCCGCCGATCGCGACGGAATACCGGCCCCTGCCGTTTATCGTCTCAACCCTAGCGCCACCTTTGGCCATCCGCCGCCATCTTTCGCCACGGGCAGGATTGCTTCGCACGCATACTCACCTTTCCGTTTCCACCTGCTCGCGCAGCCTGGCACGGAACCGGCAACCAGACGCACGGCACACCGAACAGCGACCGAACCGGCGGACGACCCGAAGGGCCCTGCCATACCCAAGCAAAGAGCGAACCACTTGCCTACCGCCGCACCGCTCACACCACCGCCATATGCGTCACGATACCGTGACAGAAGGGAACGCCCGCCTCGCAGCCCAAACCGCCCCCGCCGCCACATGCACGCCCGGCGCGCACGCCCCCGCAGGGCGCCGGCCGCATCCTGCGCCGCACGGTCGGACATGATGAAAAGAAAGGCAGGCACTGCATGCATTTTGACAGGCCGGCCGCATCCCGCCCGATCGGCCGGGCCCGATCGATCAGGACAGATGCGGCAGGTCCAGATAGGCGGTACTCTGCATTTCCTCGAGGCGCGAAGCCGTGCGTTCGAATGCCTGCGCGCCCTCGCCCTTCTGGTAGATCGCATCGGGCTGGTCCTCGGCCGAGGCGAACAGCTTCACCTTCTGTTCGTACAGCGTGTCGATCAGAACGATGAAACGGCGGGCAACATCGAAATTATCGGGGCCCAGCCGGGGAACATCGTCAAGCACCAGCGCCGGGAAGCGCGTGGCCAGCGCCAGGTAGTCGCCCGCGCCCAGCGGCCGCCCGCACAGGTCGGTGAAGGTAAAGCGCGCGACCGGGCCGGCTGCCTCCTTCACCTCGAGCTTGCGGCCCATGATTTCCAGCGTCACGGGCCGGGTCGGCGCGCCGTCGGCCAGGCGCATGAAGATCGAATCCAGCTCCTGCGCCGCATCGGGGCCGGGCGGCACGATCCAGGTCGTCATGCCGCGCATGCCGCCGCGACGATAATCGCGCGGCGAATCCAGCACCACCGTATCGACCTCGCGCTGGATGATCGCGATGAAGGGGCGGAAGGCATCGGCCCCCGGCCGGTTCTGGAACAGGTCCTGCGGCTCGGTGTTCGAGGTCGCGACCACGACCACGCCGTCGGCGAACAGATATTCGAACAGCCGCCCCAGCACCATCGCATCGGCGATGTCGTTCACCTGGAATTCATCGAAGCACAGCAGCCAGGCTTCCTGCGCGATGGCATGGGCCAGCGGCGGGATCGGATCGGTCAGTTCCGGGTGCTTCAGCTTCATGTCGTGCAGCCGCTTGTGGACGTCCTGCATGAAGCGGTGGAAATGTACCCGCATCTTGTGCTCGACCGGCGCCAGTTCGAAGAACAGGTCCATCAGCATGGTCTTGCCGCGCCCGACCTGCCCGACCATGTAGACCCCGCGCGGACGCGGCGCCTCCGCGGCACCGCCGTCCAGGCCCAGCCGCGCCTTCAGCCCGCCCAGCAGGCCCTTGGGCTTGGGCCGCCGCACCACGGGATGATAGCCGGGCAGCTCGCGCCACAGCTGGTCCAGCCGCGCGGCCGCCTTGGCCTGCTCGGGATCGCGGGACAGCAGCCCGGCGGCGACCCGCGCCTCGTACGCAGCCATGGGCCCCGAGCCAGGGGGCAGGTTCAGATCGGATGCGAAGGCTGTCAGCGCGGATTCCATGATCTATGGCCGATAGCGCCGGCAACGCGTCTCAGCAAGAGCATGCACTCGCCAAACCGTGTCGTGACAGGCCTGCTCTCCATCTGGTGAACTCGATCGCGGTCCATGACCACACATCAAGGATGTTTCGCGATGATCGACTGGTCCGCCTACCGCCATTTCCTCGGCCAGGCCGTGCCTGCCTTCGCCACCCTCTCGCCGGGCACGGTCGAGGGGCTGACGACGCTGGACAACGCCGCCAGGGCCACCAACCGGCTGGATGCCAAGACGCGCGAACTGATCGCGCTTGCCGTCGCCGTCACCACCCGCTGCGACGGCTGCATCGCGGTGCACTCCAAGGCCGCCGTGCAGGCCGGCGCGAGCAAGGAGGAAATCGCCGAGGCCCTGGGCGTCGCCGTGGCGCTGAATGCCGGCGCGGCCGCCGTCTATTCCACCCGCGCGCTGGACGCGGCCGAGAAGGCCGCCGGCGGGGCCTGACCCCCGCGCGGCGGGGCGCCGTACGTTCCGCCGCCTTGCCTTCACGCCGGGTCCGGTTCTAGGAATCGGGATGTGGTCTTCGAGACTGTTCTGCAAGCACCTCATCCCGCGCAGGTTCCATGACCGTCACCGATCCGATCCGCCCCGACTATGCCGCCCTGGAAACCGCCCGCGTTTCCGACACGCCGTTCGCCCATGTCGTGGTCCGGAACTTCATCCGGCCGGACGATCTGGCGGCGCTGGTGGCGTCCCTGCCCGAGCTTTCCTCCGGCGGGTCGTTCCCGCCCTCCTCGCTCACGCTGTCGCCGCTGGCGCAGGGGCTGATCGCGGAGCTGGAAGGCCCCGTGCTGCGCCAGGCGATCGCGCGCAAGTTCGCGCTCGACCTGGACGACGCGCCGACCATGCTGACCCTGCGCGGCCGCACGCGGGCCAAGGACGGGCGCATCCACTGCGATTCCGTGGCCAAGCGGGTGACGGTGCTGCTGTATCTCAACCCGGCCAGCGAGGCCTGGGCCCGGCAGGAAGGCTGCCTGCGCCTGCTGCGCGGCCCCGACGATGTCGAGGATTACGCCGCCGAGATCCCGCCCGTCGACGGCACGCTGCTGGTCTTCCCCAACGGTCCGACCACATGGCACGGCCACCGGCAATATGTCGGCCGGCGCTACACGATCCAGCTCAACTATATGGAAAACGACGCCAAGGCGCGGAACGAACTGCGTCGCCACCGGTTGTCGGCGCTGGCGAAGCGCCTGTCGCCCGCGGCCTGATCCGGGCCGCCCGCCCCCCGCCGCCATCGGCCCTGATTCTGACACGATCGGCGCCGATCATGCTGACAGGAAACGACATTCGGCCCATCACGGCCGAACTGACTTCAGACCATAGGAGTCCCGTCATGCGGGTCCGCACATTTCTGATCGCCGGCATCCTGCTGGCAGGCGCCACCCCGATCGCACCCCCGGCCCCGGCCCTGGCGCAGCATTGGGATCGTGGCCGCCACGACCGGGGCCACGGCCCCGGACCGTACCGGGGCGGCGGCCCCGGCTGGCGCGGCGACCGGGGCGGCCATCGCGGCCCCGGCGTCGGCGCGGCCATCGGTGCCGGCGTCGCCGGCCTGGCGGTCGGCGCGCTGCTGGGCGGGGCCCTGGCCTCGCAGGCCGCGCCGCCGCCCGCAGCCTATTATCCGCCGCAGCCGGAACCCCCGCCGCCCCCGCCGGCTTATTATCCGCAGGCTTCCTACGGGCCGTCGCCTTACTGAACCCGTCCGCCAGGACACCCGTTCAGCCCCATCGATTCTCCGGAGACCTCCTCCCATGACCGTCCGCCGGTTATCCCTTGCCGCCGCCCTCGCCCTGCTGGCCACGCCCGCTCTGGCGGCGCCCGACACCACCGCCCCTGCCTCCACCGCCGCCACCCCGGCCGCACGAGGCTCGGCCGTTCCGGTCCACACGCCGCACGATCCGTCGCCGGACCAGCTGGAGGCCCATATCGCGACGCTGCATCAGCAACTGGGCATTACCCCGGCGCAGGAAAGCGCGTGGAACGCCTTCGCGCAGGTGATGCGCGACAACGCGGCCCGCTTCCACGACACGATCGAGCAGCGCCGCACCAAGCTGGCGAGCCTGAGCGCCCCGGACAACATGCAGTCATACGCCGACCTGATGACCCAGCGCGCGCAGGACCTCCAGACGCTGAACATGTCGTTCCGCACGCTCTATAACGGGCTGAGCGACGCGCAGAAGAAATCCGCCGACATCCTGTTCCGCCAGTCGGACGGCCATCCGAAGCAAGGCGCCGCGCACTGAGTTCAAGGCTGAGCCTTGGGTGTTGAAGCGGTTGGCAGGAATCCGGGCGCTGCCCGGCCCCGGCAGGGCCCAAGGCCCTGCCCCCCAATCATTTGATAACGAATGGGTTTCCAAAGGGCTCCGCCCTTTGGCGGGTTTCAGGGCAGCGCCCTGACCGTCGTCCCGACACGGAACGACGATCCCAGCCAAGGGCGTTCCTTCAGGTTCCGTTCAGCGGGTACCAGGTTCGTCCGTCGCGGGCCAGCAGCGCGTCGGCGCCGGCCGGGCCGGTGGCGCCGGCATCGTAGAATTCCAGCCCCTCGGGGCCATGCGCCCAGGATTGCAGCACCGGATCGACTGCCGCCCAGGCCGCGTCGATATTGTCGGCCCGCTGGAACAGCGTGGCATCGCCGGTCAGGCAATCGTACAGCAGCGTCTCGTATCCCACATTGGGTTGCAGATCGAACGCGTCCTCGTAGCGGAACTTGACCTGCACCCCGGCCAGATCCATCGCCGGGCCCGGATGCTTGGCGGCCATCTCGATCGTCAGGCCCTGGGCGGGCTGCACGTTCAGGATCATGCGGTTGGGCGGCAGGCTGTCGGTGGCGGTGCCCCGAAAGATCGCCACCGGCGGCTTCTTGAACTGCACCACCACCTCGGTGCGCCGCCCGCCCAATGACTTGCCCGTCCGCAGGTAGAAGGGCACGCCCGACCAGCGCCAGTTATCGACATGCAGCTTCAGCGCGACATAGGTCTCCGTCACGCTATCGGGGGCGACGCCGGGGGCCGCGCGATAGGCCACCACCGGCTGCCCCTCGACGGTGCCGGCGCCATACTGGCCGCGCACGGCGTCCTCGGGCCGCACCGGGCGGACGGATTCGAACAATTGCTCCTTCGCCGTGCGCACCGTCTCGGCCGAGAACGAGGCCGGGGGCTCCATCGCCACCATGGCGAACAACTGGAACAGATGGTTCGGCACCATGTCGCGCAGCGCGCCCGTGGGCTCGTAGAACGCGCCGCGCTGCTCCACCCCGATGGTCTCGGCCGCCGTGATCTGGACATGGTCGATATATTCGCTGCGCCACAGCGGCTCGAAGATCAGGTTGCCGAAGCGCATGGCCAGGATGTTCTGGACCGTCTCCTTGCCCAGGAAATGGTCGATCCGATAGACCTGCTGCTCGTCCAGCACGCCCAGAACCTGCCGGTTCAGCGCCCGCGCCGTGGCCAGGTCGGAGCCGAAGGGCTTCTCGATCACCACCCGGCGGAAGGCCCCCTCCTGCTGGGCGACCAGCCCCGCGTGGCCCAGCATCTCGACCAGCGGGCCGAAGAAGCGCGAGGGCACCGCCAGGTAGAAGACGGCATTGCCCGTCACCCGCGCCCCCAGCGCGCGCATCTGCGCCAGGTCCGCGAAATCGGCCTGGACATAGTCCAGCCGGTCGGCGACCCAGTCCCAGGCCTTCTGGTCGATGGTCGGGGTATAGAACTCGCCGTCCGGGTCGCGGGTGAATTCCTGCATCGTGGCGGCCAGCCCGTCCCGCCAGTCGGCGGTGGTGCCGGGTACCCGATCGACGCCCAGCACGCGGAAATCCGCGTCCAGCAGGCCGCTGCCCGCCAGATTGTACAGTGCCGGCATCAGCAGCCGCTTGGTCAGGTCGCCGCGCGCGCCGAAAATGGCCAGCGTGCAGGCCGGCGCCGGCTTGGTGCCCGAGGGCGGAATGGCGTGCCTGCTGCGCGCGGGCGATGAAATATCGCGAGAAAACGACATGACGGGATATCCCCCTGGACAGGCCGCCACCACGCGGGCCGGCGGCGGAAGCGGACGCACGGCGCCGGATCGCCGAGGCCATCTGACACCCGCGCCGCCATCGTGACAACGCATGGCGCCACCCCGGGGGCAACACAAGCATGAGACCCCACCCGCCCCGGCCGCCCCCGAAACGGGGAAAAACCGCGCCCGACAGCGCCGCTCGCTTGCATAGCACCCGGTCTGGCACTACCTCTCAGCACGCTCCGTTGCGGAGTTTCAAGGACAGGCCCGCCGGATAGGCCGGGGGCACAGAACAGGGATGATGGTCGATGGGATACCGCGTCGCGGTCGTAGGCGCCACGGGAGCCGTGGGGCGTGAAATTCTCAAAACGCTGGCCGAACGCGCGTTCCCGATTACCGAGATTGCCGCCCTCGCCTCGGCCCGCTCGGTCGGGCAGGAAATCTCGTTCGGCGAGAAGAAGGTGCTGAAGGTCCAGAATCTCGAAACCTTCGACTTCGCCGGCTGGGACATCGCCCTGTTCTCGCCCGGCGCCTCGGTCTCGGCCGTGCATGCGCCGCGCGCGGCCAAGGCCGGGTGCATCGTCATCGACAACACGTCGCATTTCCGCATGGAACCCGACGTGCCGCTGGTGGTGCCCGAGGTGAATCCCGAGGCGCTGAAGAAGGCGAAGCGCGGGATCATCGCCAACCCCAACTGCTCGACCATCCAGATGGTGGTGGCACTCAAGCCGCTGCACGACCTGTTCACCATCCGCCGCGTGGTGGTCTCGACCTACCAGGCGGTGGCCGGCGCGGGCAAGGAAGGCATGGACGAGCTGTTCATCCAGTCGCGCGGCAGCTTCGTCGGCGACCCGGCCAGCCCGGAACAGTTCACCAAGCAGATCGCCTTCAACTGCATTCCCCATATCGACCGCTTCATGGATGACGGCGCAACCAAGGAGGAATGGAAGATGGCGGTCGAGACCCGCAAAATCCTCGACCCTGATATCTCTGTTTTCGCTACCTGTGTGCGGGTTCCGGTCTTCATCGGCCATTCCGAGTCCGTGGTGGTGGAATGCGAGGAACCGGTGGACCTCGCCCGCGCCCGCGCCGTCCTGCGCGACGCGCCGGGGGTGGTCCTGCACGACAAGCAGGAGGATGGCGGCTACGTCACCCCCATCGAATGTGTTGGCGAGGACGCGACTTACGTGTCGCGACTGCGGATCGACCCCACCGTTCCCAACGGGCTGGCCTTCTGGTGCGTTGCGGACAATCTGCGCAAGGGGGCTGCGCTGAACGCAGTGCAGATCGCCGAGACCATGATCGCGCTGGACCTGATTCACCCCCGCGCCCGCCAAGGCTAACTGCCGGGAAACCGGAACGATTCGACTCCGTTCCGGTTTCCCTTTTCCCGACGCCGGCCTGGCGTCTCGCGACCTCGTGTTCCCCCCTGCGTTGACCGCGCCCTTTCCCCGGCGTAGGACCGAACAGGCACAAGGCGACGGAACAAACCGGAGCCATAATCAGGGAAATCGACGAGACGACCATGCAGGATGTCCGTGATGCGCTCTATATAGGGCACCGAAGCGACGGAACACTGACCCGGCGACCCATGTCCCCGCATCTCCAGGTCTATCGCTTCCGCCTCTCCATGTTTCTTTCGATTGCGAACCGGGCAGCCGGCGTCGCGGCCGCGGCAGGGTCCGCGCTGGGCGTCTGCTGGCTGAACGCCGCGGCGAAAGGACCAGAATCCTTCAAGAAGGTTCAGAAGGTCACGCGCAATCCCCTGGGCAAGCTCGCCCTGGCGGGATGGACGCTGGCGCTGGTCTACCATTTCGTCGCGGGGCTGCGGCATCTCGCGTGGGATGCCGGCTACCGCTTCGAAAAGAAGGAGATCAACGAGGACGGCCCGGTGGCCGTGGGTGTGACGGTGGGGGCCACGCTGGTCCTGCTGGCCAGCATCTTCGGTGTCGCCGCCTGCCGTTCCAGAAAGAAGAAGAAGGCATCCTGACATGAACGCGTCCCATACGCCGCGCATCGATGTCATGCGCTCTCAACTGGGTCGGGCCCGCGGCCTCGGCTCGGGCAAGGCCGGTGTCGACCATTGGTGGCTGGAACGGATGTCCGCCGTGGCGCTGGTCCCCCTCTCGGGCTGGTTTGTGCTGCAGGTCCTGCGGCTGGCCGGCGCCGAGCAGCAGGATGTCGTGGAATGGGGCGGCAAGCCCGCCAACGCCTCGATGCTGCTGGCCCTGATGGTCCTGACCTTCTACCACATGCAGCTGGGCCTGCAGGTCATCATCGATGACTATGTGCACGGCAAGGCGCATCTGCCGGCCAGCCTGCTGCTGAAGGGCGCCGCCCTTCTGATCGGGCTGTTCGCGGTGGTCGCCGTCCTGAAGCTGGCGCTGGCTCCGTCGACCAAGGCGGGTGCCTGATCGGGCTCCCCCGGGCGGTGTCCGGGGGGCCACGAGGCAAGTGACACAGAGGACAGTTCCGGCCCCGGAGCAGCCGCACAGGCGCCCGGCCGGCCGGACGAGCATCGGGACACGTCCAAACAATGAACGCGATCACTCTTCCATCATCGAATGCCTACCGCATCATCGACCACGCGTATGACGTCGTGGTCGTCGGTGCCGGCGGGTCGGGCCTGCGCGCGACGCTGGGCATGGGTGCCGCCGGTCTGAAGACCGCCTGCATCACCAAGGTTTTCCCCACCCGCAGCCACACCGTCGCCGCCCAGGGCGGCATCGGCGCGTCGCTGGGCAACATGGCCGAGGACAATTGGCGCTGGCACATGTACGACACCGTCAAGGGGTCGGACTGGCTGGGCGACCAGGACGCCATCGAATATATGTGCCGCGAGGCCGTGCCGGCGGTGCAGGAGCTGGAACATCTGGGTGTTCCCTTCTCGCGCACCGAAGACGGCAAGATCTACCAGCGCCCGTTCGGCGGCCACATGCGCAATTACGGCGAGGCCCCGGTGCCCCGCGCCTGCGCCGCCGCCGACCGCACCGGCCATGCCATCCTGCACACGCTGTACCAGCAGTGCCTGAAGCATAACGTCGAATTCTTCGTCGAATATTTTGCCATCGACCTGATCATGGACGATGAAGGCGCCTGCCGCGGCGTGGTCGCCTGGTGCCTGGAAGACGGCACGATCCACCGCTTCCGCGCGCAGACCGTGGTGCTGGCGACCGGCGGCTACGGCCGTGCGTACCAGTCCTGCACCTCGGCCCATACCTGCACCGGCGACGGCGGCGGCATGGCGATGCGCGCCGGCGTGCCGACGCAGGACATGGAATTCGTCCAGTTCCACCCCACCGGCATCTATCCGGCCGGCTGCCTGCTGACCGAAGGCTGCCGCGGCGAAGGCGGATACCTGACGAACTCGGAAGGCGAGCGCTTCATGGAGCGTTACGCGCCGACCGCCAAGGATCTGGCGTCGCGCGACGTGGTCTCGCGCTCCATGACCATCGAGATCAACGAGGGACGGGGCTGTGGTCCGCACAAGGACTACATCATGCTCCACCTGGAGCATCTGGGCGCGGACCTGCTGCATGAGCGCCTGCCCGGCATCCTCGAGACCGCGCGCATCTTCGCCGGCATCGACGTGACCAAGGAGCCGGTGCCCGTCCTGCCGACCGTGCATTACAACATGGGCGGTATCCCGACGAACTATCATGGCGAGGTCATCCGCCCGACCGCCGACAATGTCGACGCCGTCGTTCCCGGCCTGATGGCCGTGGGCGAGGCCGCATGCGTGTCGGTGCACGGCGCCAACCGCCTGGGCACAAACTCGCTGCTCGACCTGGTCGTGTTCGGCCGCGCCGCCGCCAAGCGCGCCGCCGAGCTGATCAAGCCGCTGGAGACCATCGCGCCGCTGCCGCCCAAGGCCGGCGAGGCCGCGCTGGACCGTCTGGACAAGCTGCGCAACGCCAAGGGCGGCACCCATGTGTCGGCCATGCGCGACAAGCTGCAGCGCACGATGCAGAAGCACGCCGCCGTGTTCCGCAATTCCAAGAGCCTCGCGGAAGGCGTCGAGAAGATCAAGGAGATCTGGACCGAAGTGCCCGACATCGCGGTTTCCGATCGCTCGCTGATCTGGAACACCGACCTGATGGAAGCGCTGGAGTTCGAGAACCTGCTGGCCAATGCCACGGTCACGATGGCGGGCGCCGAAGCCCGGCACGAAAGCCGCGGCGCGCAGGCGCACGACGACTACCCCGACCGCGACGACAAGGAATGGATGAAGCACACTGTCGCCCATCTGGACGACAAGGGCGGCGTCACCCTGACCTACCGCCCGGTGCATATGAAGACGCTGACCGACGACGTTCAGGTCTTCCCCCCCAAGAAGCGCGTCTACTGAGCGAAGCGGCGGAAAAGGAACGAGACGATGGTCGAATTCAGCCTGCCAAAGAACAGCACGATCGGGAAGGGCCGCACCTTCCCGGCCGCGCCCGGTGCCAAGAACGTCAAGCCGTTCCGGATCTATCGCTGGAGTCCGGACGATGGCGCCAACCCGGTGGTCGACACCTATGAGCTCGATCTGGACAAGATCGGCCCGATGGTGCTGGACGCGCTGATCCACATCAAGAACAACGTCGACACGACGCTGACCTTCCGGCGTTCGTGCCGCGAGGGCATCTGCGGCTCGTGCGCGATGAACATCGACGGCGAGAACACGCTCGCGTGCCTCAAGCCGATCAAGGACGTGCAGAACGCGGTTTCGATCTACCCGCTGCCGCACATGCCCGTGGTCAAGGACCTGGTCCCCGACCTGAACGGCGCCTATGCCCAGCTTCGCTCGATCGAGCCCTGGCTGAAATCCGACACGGCCCCGCCGCCGGATTCCGAGCGCCGCCAGAGCATCGAGGAGCGCGAGAAGCTGGACGGGATGTGGGAATGCATCCTGTGCTTCTGCTGCTCGACCTCGTGCCCGTCCTACTGGTGGAACGGCGACCGGTATCTGGGCCCGGCCACCCTGCTGGCAGCCTATCGCTGGATTGCCGACAGCCGTGACGAGCATACGGGCGACCGGCTCGATGCGCTGGAAGATCCGCTGAAGCTGTACGCCTGCCGCACGATCATGAACTGCACCCAGACCTGCCCCAAGGGCCTGAACCCGGCGAAGGCGATCGCCCGGATCAAGGAACTGCAACTGGAACGCAAGGTCTGATCCCGTCCCGCCTGGCGGGAAGTGATTGACTGAGGGGGCGCCGGATGACACACATCCGGCGCCCTTTCTTTTTGTCCCGACCGAGGAAGCCGCCTGCCGTGTTCGAAGGATCCCTGGCCGCGCCCGGCGGCAGAAGGCGGGCGTGGATCGACAGCCTGTTCGTCGATCATGCCGTCTTCCGCATTCCGTGGACCAACCTCGCCCCCGTCATCCCCGGCAAGGTCTATCGCTGCAACCACCCCACCCCGGCCCGCCTGGCGGCCGCCATGCGCCGCCTTCATCTGCGGACGCTGGTCAATCTGCGCGGCCACCGCAAATGCGGATCGGACGCCCTGTCGCGCGAGGCCGCGACCCGGCTGGGCCTGGCCCATCTGGACATGGCCTTCGAAAGCCGGGGCGCCCCCCATCGCGAGCGCATCCTGCGCTTCGCCGCGATGTACCGGACCATCGCCTTCCCGATGCTGATGCACTGCAAATCCGGCGCCGACCGCGCGGGCCTCGCCTCGGGACTGGTCATCCTGTTCGAAGGCGGCACCGCCGCCCAGGCGCTGCGCCAGCTTTCCTGGCGGTTCGGCCATTTCAACCGCTCGCGCACCGGCATCCTCGACGCCTTCTTCCTGCGCTACCAGCAACAGGCCGAAGGGCGCATCCCGTTCCTGGACTGGGTGCGCGACGAATATGACGAAAAGCAGCTGCGCCAGGATTTCGTGGCGGGGCGGCTGGCGTCCTTCGTCAATGACCAGGTGCTGCGGCGAGAGTGAGAAAGGCGAGGGCGCTGCCCTCGACCCGCCAAAGGGCAGTGGCCCTTTGGAAACCCAGTCATTTGATAAATAATGGTATTTTTATAGGCTCTGTGGTCGTCAGGCGCTTTGTCCATCGGCCGTTCCGGCCAAGGAAACCCCGGCCACCCGCCAAAGGCCGAACCTTTGGACCCATCCTCATCAAATAATCGGGGTGCAGGGCCTCAGGCCCTGCCGGGTCCGGGCAGAGCCCGGCTTCTCGCCAACCATTTATTCAGGCGGGACCATCATCCGGATCAGATCCAGCACCCGCCGGCGGGTTGCCGCGTCCTCGATCCGGTAATAGGTGCGCACAAGCTCGATCGTCTCGCGGCGCGCCAGCAGGGTCATTTCGCTGGCCGATGCCAGCGGCCCCTCGGGCGGCCCGCCAAAGGCTTCCTGCGCCTGGGCGAAGCCGGGCGCTTCGAGACCCGGCCGGCCGGATGGGCGGCGGCCATGGTCCAGCCCATCGAAAAAGAAGCTGACCGGCACGTCCAGCACGTCCGACAATTCATACAGCCGCGACGCGCTGACCCGATTGGTCCCACGCTCGTATTTCTGGACTTGCTGGAAGGTCAGGCCCAGCGCCTCGCCAAGACGCTCCTGCGACATGCCCATCAATGTCCGGCGAAGCCGGATACGACCACCGACATGAACATCCACAGGCTTCGGACCAGCACTCGGCTTGTCGGTCAACAGATCCTCTTGCCCTCTGGCGTCAGCGTGGTCCGGCATGCGACGGGTCGGATAATGCGACATTAACGTTTGGTTTACCATCATCCTGACAGTCCACTCACTGACAATTTGACAATCAAACTGTAAGGGGGATGCGCAGCGAAACACGCCCGGCATCAATGCACCGGCATACTATACGACAAGCGTATATCTGATACCAGAAACGGCCATAGGCCGCCAAGCGATAGTGCACCCGGCTACAGGCGGCGCACATCGGGCCTTCCGCCGATCCCCCGCACCCGCGGCCCGAGCGCGGGCAGCAGCATCGCCACCGCCAGCAGGATCGGGATCCACCGCCCCCAGCGACCGAACAGCGTCTCGGGCAGGGGCGCGCCGAGGGCAACCGTCAACACCCCCTGCCGGTTCCAGCCCAGCCGCGCCAGTTCGTGGCCGTGGGCATCGAACGCGGCGGAAATACCGGTATTGGCGGCCCGCGCCACCGGCAGCCCTTCCTCGACCGCGCGCATGCGCACCGCCGCCAGATGCTGGCGCGGGCCGGCACTGTCGCCGTACCAGGCATCGTTGGTGACATTGACCAGCCAGTCGGGCCGATCCTTCGCATCCACGACCTGGCCCGAGAAGATCACCTCGTAGCAGATCAGCGGGCCGACGGGCGCCACATCCGGCAGATGCCAGGTCCGGACACCGCCGCCCGCCGCCATGCCCTCGCCGGGGACGACGTGGAACGGCAGAAGACGCGGCTGATATTCGCCGAACGGCACCAGATGCGATTTGTCGTAGAGATCGGCCACCTGCCCCTCGGGACCGGTCAGCGCCATCACGCTGTTGCGCCACCTGCCCTCGGTGTCGGCGCGCATGGCGCCGATCACCCCGGCGGCTGCCCCGTCGCCGGCGGCGCCAATCATCCGCCGCGCGATATCGTCCTCCTGCAACAGGCCGGGAAACGCCGATTCGGGCCAGACGAACACCACCGGCCGGTCGCCGGCCCCGGGCAGCGCGCGGGCAACGCCCGAACGCGTCAGCGCCAGATAGCGGCGGAAAATCGCGACATTGTCATTGCCGCCGATCTTCTCGGTTTCCGGCACGTTGCCCTGCACCAGCACCACGGTCGGGTTGCGGCTGGCGGGCAGCGGCGTCAGGGCCAGCCGGCCCCAGCCTGCCAGCCCCCACACCGCCAGCCCCGCCAGGGCCGCCAGCGCGCCGCGCCGCCCAGCCTGCGGCAACAGGGCCAGCAGGACGGTACACAGGGTCAGCCCATCCACCCCGATCCAGGCCGCCGGCTGGATCATCACGTCGCCCAGCCGGCCCGGCAGTTCCCACGTCGTTCCCAGCGGATTCCACGGAAAGCCGCTGAAGATGAAGACGCGGCCCATGTCGAACAGGGTCCACAGGCCGGCGAAGGCCAGCAGGCGCCGCCAGCCGGCGGGCGCCAGGCGGCACAGCGCGGCTGGCGCCGCCGCGATGGGGGCGAGGATCAGCGCACAGCCGGGGGAGGCCAGCGGCACCAGCCACCAGAACGTATCGGCCCGGACCAGAATCGCATCGGTCAGCCAGTACAGCCCGGCGGTATGCAGCCCCAGCCCGAACAGGAAGCCGCGCCGCGCGGCACCGCGCCACGAGGCCGCCGCATCGATCGCCGCCGTCAGCACGGCCAGGCACGGAATCAGGATCGGAAACAGGTCGACGGGCGGAAAGGCCAGTGCGGCCAGCGCGCCGGCCACCAGCATCAGCAGGTCGGCCCGCCATCCGCCGGCCTCGATCGCGCGCGCCAGCCCGCCCCCCAGCCAGGGGGGCAGCACCGGCGCAACGGGCAGGGCTCCGGCGGGCAGGGCCCTAGTCGAGAGCGTCACGCAGCCGTCGTTCGTAGTGACGGTAATATTTGTCGGCCAGCAATTCGCTTTTCACGATCACGGCCACGTCGGTGGTGTTGAACTGGTCGTCCACCACCGCGCCGTCGCCGATATAGCCGCCCAGCCGCAGATAGCCCTTGATCAGGGGCGGCAGCCGGGCCAGGCAGCGCCGATGGTCCAGCAGGTTGGGGTCGCCCCGCAGCATCTCCACCCGCCGGTGCGGCAGCGCGCGCAGCCGGAGCGCGGGGGGCGCCAGATGGTTGTGATAGAGATAGGTCAGCTCGTCGGCCAGCGGGGCCGGGTCGGTTCCCGGCAGGCTGGCGCAGCCGAACAGCACGTCGATCCGGTGCAGGAAGATGTACGAGGCAATGCCCCGCCACAGCAGCTGCATCGCAGCGCGGCCGCGATAGTTCGGATCGACGCACGAACGCCCGACCTCCAGCAGCCGGCCCGGAAAATCGGTCAGCGGCGACAGATCGTATTCGCCCGAACTGTAGAAACGCCCGACCTTGCGCGCATTGTCGCCCTGCAACAGCCGGTAGGTACCGACCACGCCCTTGGCGCCCGAGGAAATCGCATGGTCGATCACCAGCAGATGGTCGGCATGCTCGTCGAATTCGTCGACATCGCGGCGGGTGCGCAGGGTCCGCTCGTCGGGCCGCGCGCCCATTTCTTCATAGAAGACGCGATAGCGCAGCGCCTGGGCGGCATCGCGTTCGGCATCGTTCGCGGCGATGCGCACGCCCAGATTGCCGCCACGGAGTTCGGGAAATCCGTCCCGTTCGAATTCCAGGGTCGACAGCGACCGGATCGGTTTTTCGAGGCTCAACGACGTGATCCATCCTTGCTTGCCGCCCGGGCGGCCCTGGCCGGTTTCTCATCCGGCGGTGTCGGCTTGCGGCGCGCGAACAGTTCCAGGCGATGGGATACGAGGTCGAATCCCAGCCGCTCGGCAATCCGATGCATCAGGGCCGTATGTTCCGCATCTTCAAATTCGACGACCTTGCCCGTATCGACATCGATCAGGTGATAATGGTCGCCTTCCTCGGTCGCTTCGTAGCGCGCGCGCCCGCCGCCGAAATCACGACGCTCGAGGATACCCTTTTCTTCCAGAAGGCGCACCGTCCGATAGACGGTCGCGACCGAAATCCGCGAGTCGAGGTCGACCGCGCGGCGGTACAGCTCCTCGACATCCGGATGGTCCTCGGCCTCGGAGAGCACGCGCGCGATGACGCGCCGCTGGCCCGTCATTTTCAGGCCGCGTTCTATGCACATCCGGCCGATGCGCGATTCCATGGCATCGCCCGACGCTACCATGTCGGCAGTCCGGCCCGAACCTCAGACGTGTGGTCCAAAGAAGCTACCGCCTCCTCCGAGAAGGGCCGACCCGTCGTCGGGCGACCCATATTCACTCCTCGCGCTTCGTACCCAGTCCGATTTTCCGCGCGAGGGACGACCGGTGGCTCGCATAGTTCGGCGCCACCATCGGGTAGTCGTGCGGCAGGCCCCACCGCTCCCGATACTGGTCCGGGGTCAGGTTATAGGCCGTTTTCAGGTGCCGTTTCAACATTTTCAGCTTCTTGCCGTCTTCCAGGCAGACGATATAGTCCGGAAAGACCGACCGCTTGGGCGAAACCGCCGGCACCGGGCGCTCGGGCTCCGGCGCCACGCGGCCCAGCCCCTCCAGCGTGCCGTAGATCTGCCGGATCAGGTCCGGCAGGCCGGCCGCCTCAACAGCATTGCCGGAAACATAGGCCGCCGCGATCTGCGCGGTCAGGTCCCGCAGAGTGTTGTTTTCCATTTCAGTGGCCATGTCCAAGATCCTGCCAGTCAAACAAAACGCATCCCTATATAATTGAACCCGACGACATCGCAACCATACTCGGACAGAAGGAGATAGTGATGAACGATCTGGAAAATGCGTCACTCGACATTACTGGCGAAACCTGTCCGATGACTTTCGTACGCACCCGCCTGGCCCTGGATCGACTGCCGGCTGGCGGTCGTCTGCGGGTCCGGCTGCGGGGCGCGGTGCCGCTGGACAATGTCAGCCGCAGCGTCCGGCAACTGGGCCACAGCATCGCGGCGCAGACCGATCACGGTAACGAGATCCACGAAATCCTGATCGTGAAGGCCCCTGCCTGACGCCCACCGGTCATGAAAATTTCACCGGCGGTCAGGCCGCCGGAGGCGCCTCGCCGCCCAGCGCCCGCTCCAGCACCAGCGCGTCGGACCCATCGGCGTAATAGGCCCGGCGGCGGCCGATTTCGGTAAATCCCGCCCCCCGATACAGCGCGCGGGCACCCTCGTTGGCGGCGGAGACCTCCAGGATCAGCCGCCCCGCCCCCCGGGCCGCCACCTGCCCTTCCATCCAGTCCAGCAACGCGCGCCCCAGCCCCCGGCGCCGCGCCGTGCCGGCGACGGCCAGCGTCAGGATCTCGGCCTCGTCGGCCACCACCCTGCCGATGACGAACCCCTGGGGCACCGGGTCCCCGCCGAGTCGCCCCAGCCCCACCAGCACGCCCGGCATCGCCAGCACCGCGTCCATCGCGGCGGCATCCCACCGTTCGGCGGGCGGAAACGCGGCAGCGTGCAGCGCCGCCAGCACCGCGCCCATATGCGCGCCGCCCGGCACGATATCGGGCCGCCCCGCCCCCCCGGTCATGGCCCGCGGGGCGCCGGGCGCAGCCCCGCCGCCGGCAGTTTCGCCTCCGGCGGATCGACATAGAGCGGCAGGATCTCCCGCGCCGGCAGCCCGGCCGCCCGCCGGTCCAGCGCCGCCTGCGCGATCATCACCCCGTCGGGCACGGTCCGCGCCGACAGGGCGATATCGTCCCGCCCGGCACCCCGCGCGGCCAGCATCGCGGCGGCCTCTCCCCCCGCCACCAGCAGCGGGCCGGGTGGAAAGGCGAAATCGTCGCACATCGCGGCCGCGACCACGCCATCCTGCTCGACGAAGATGCGGCCGCGCCGGGCCGGCGACAGGCACAGCACCGCACGCCCCGGACCGGCCTCGTCACGCAGGGCGCGGGCCATGGCCTCGCCGCCGGTCACGCCCACCAGGGCGCAGCCGGTGCCCAGCGCCAGGCCGTGCGCCATGGCCAGCGTCGCCCGCAGCCCGGTGAACGAGCCGGGGCCGACCACCACCGCGATCAGGTCCAGATCCGCCGGCCGCCATCCGCATTCCGCCAGCAGCGCGCTGCAATGGGCGGGCATCGCCTCGGCCCCGCCACGCCCGGGCAGGTCGCGCATGCGCACCGGGCGCAGCGCCCCCCCGTCCCCCTCGACACAGCCGAGCAGGGCCATGGCCTCCGCCCCCGCCGGCGCGCCGTTGACAACCAGAATCCGCACGCGGGGTCAGAGCATCAGGCAGGCATCGTCGAAGGACAGGCGCGGCGCGCGCGGGCGCTCGGGCTGCCCGTCGGCATAGCCGAGGCTGACCAGGAAATTGACCCGCCAGCCCTGCCCGGCCAGGAACGAATCCTCCACCGCATAGGCGTCGAAACCCGAAATCGGCAGCACGTCCAGCCCCAGCGCCCGCGCGGCCATGATCAGGTATCCGCCTTGCAGGGTGCCGTTGCGAAAGGCCGTTTCCTCGGCCAGCCCCACATCGGCGGCAAACCAGGCCCGCAGGCCCGGCTCGGGGTTCAGCGTGGCAAAACGGTCGAAGAACAGCGGATCATGCGCCACGATCACCGTGACGGGCGCCGACAGCACCTTGTCCACATTGCCCTCGGACAAAGTGGCGCGCAGCCGCTCGCGATTGTCGGCGGTCCGCAGGAAGACGAAACGGGCGGGCGAGCAATTGCCCGAGGTCGGCCCCAGCCGCACCAAGTCGTACAGGCGATGCAGCACATCGTCCGTCACCGGTTCGTCGCGCCAGCGCTCGGGCGTGCGCGCCGTACGGAACAGCAGATCCAGCCCGGCTTCGTCCAGAACCATGTCGTCTCCCACGTTACGCAGCCCGTCGCCGGACGGTCAGGCGTCCACCTGCTCGACCGACACCACTTCCGGCACATAATGCCGCAACATGTTCTCCACGCCATGCTTCAGCGTGGCGCGCGAGGACGGGCAGCCCGAGCACGCCCCCTGCATCGTCAGGCGCACCACGCCGTCGCGATAGCCGCGGAACACGATGTCCCCGCCATCGCCGGCCACGGCCGGGCGGACGCGGGTATCCAGCAGTTCCTTGATCTGGCGGACGATCTCCTCGTCCTCGGGGGCGATCAGCTCTTCCTCGACCACCGTATCCTCATCGACCACCGGACGGCCGGAGACGAAGAAATCGACCAGCACCGACAGGATCTGCGGCTTCAGCGCCGACCATTCGACCGTCTCGTCCTTGGTCACGGCCACGAAGTCGCCGCCCAGGAACACCCGCGCCACACCGGACTGGTCGAACAGGATCTCGGCCAGCGCGGACCGGCCGAGCACCGCATCGGCGCTGACGAAATCCGCGGTGCTGCGGCCCGGCATCACGGTGCGGCCCGGCAGGAATTTCAGGGTCGCGGGATTGGGGGTGTCTTCGGTTTCGATGAACATCGATCGGGGCCTCATCCGGCAGGGGGCAGCGCAAGGCGGACCGTAGCGGTCCGGTTACTGTCCAGATGTGCCAAGACGCGCGGCGAAACAAGCCCCTGATGGCGGAATGGAGGCATGTCCCCACCCGCGGACCGCCGGCCGGGCGCGGCCCCGACCGCCCGAGATGACGCAAACGCAATATGTCATTGCGCGAAGTCATGGCGAAAGCCGCCCGGACCGTCCGAAATGCGTTGACACACAGGATGGGCTCTGGCCTTGCATGATCCCGGGCCCGGCGAGGGACGTGCGATCCACGGCGGGGGCCTGTTCTGACAGCCGAGGCATCGAATCCACCATGCGTTCCGTCCGTCCCACCCGCCTTTTCCGCCATGCCGGCATGCTGATGATGGCCTGCGCGTCGATGGCCGTCCTGTCCGCCGGGGCAGCACGGGCCGAGCGCCTGGCCTTCGTGCTGAATTCCGCCGATGCCACGATCAGCGAATTCGATATCGACACCCATCAGGAAGTCCGGCGCGTGTCCGTCCTGCGCGAACCGCACCACACCGCGCCGACGCCGGACGGCAAATACCTGCTGGTCGGCGATACCGCCGGCAACATGCTGTTCTTCCTCGACGCCGTCACCGGCGAGCGGGTGAAGCAGATCCCCGTCGCCGACCCCTACCAGCTTCAGTTCAGCCCCGACGGCCGCTTCTTCACCGTCGCCGGACTGGCCCGCAACCAGGTCGATATCTACGACGCCACCGACTACCACCTGCTGCACCGCCTGCATGTCGAGGCGATGCCCAGCCACATGAACTACGCGCCGGATTCCTCGGTCGTCTATGTCAGCCTGCAGGATACCGGCAAGGTCACGGCCATCGAGACCCAGACCGGCAACGTGCTGTGGACATCCGATGTCGGCTCCACCCCCGCCGGCGTGCTGTGGCATAACGGGCAGATCCTGGTGGGGGTGATGGGCACCAACTACGTCGCCGCCCTGGACCCCGCCGACGGCCATATCGCCCGCAAGATCGAAATGGCGCCCGGCCCGCACAATCTGTTCGTCTCGCCCGACCGCAAGCGCCTGTACGTGACCTGCCGCGCCTCGGGCGTGATCGAACGGCTGGACTGGGACACGCTGGACGTCGTGCAGTCCTACCATGTCGCCGGCGGCCCCGACGACATCGTCTTCGCCCCCGACGGCAAGATGTGGGCAACCCTGCGCTGGCGCCAGCATGTCGCGATCATCGACCCCACCAGCGGCGAGATCACCGACACCATCCGCACAGGCCGCTCGCCGCACGGGATCTGGCTGAACACCAACCAGCCCCTGCTCCACCTGTCGATGGCCGACGGCCCCGCCATCCCCTGACCAGGGCTCTGCCTTGGACCCGGCAGGGCCTAAGGCCCTGCACCCCCAATTATTTGACAACGAATGGGTTTCCAAAGGGCTTTGCCCTTTGGTGGGTCAAGGGCAAAGCCCTTGCCTTTACGAACCCTGCCTCTTGCCCTGCGCCCGTGACCGAGGCAGCAGGATCTCCGCCCGCAATCCGCCTTCGGGCCGGTTCGCCAGCGTGAACTGGCCGCCTTCCCGCGCCACCTCGCGGCTGACGATCGCCAGCCCCAGCCCCAACCCGCCCGTGGAGCGCGAGCGCGAGCCCTCCACGCGATAGAACGGGGCCAGCACGCGGGTCAGTTCGGCCTCGGGCAGGCCCGGCCCGTCGTCATCGACCCGTATCCGCAATCCGTCCGGCGCCACCGACAGGCCGACGCGGGCCCGGCCACCATAATTGACGGCGTTGTCGATCAGATTGCCGAAGACGCGCTTCATCGCCAGCGGCCGGACCTTCGCCAGGCAGTGCGCCATGCCCTGATAGGTGACATCGCGCCCCTGGTCGGCCGCATCGTCGGCCAGGGTCGTCAGGATCGAGACCAGGTCCACCGAGCGGACCGCCTCGGGATCGTTCTCGCCGGACAGATAGGCGAGCACGCCGCCGACCATGGCCTCCATCTCCGCGACGTCGCTTTCGATCGCGCCCTGCGCTTCGGGGTCGTTCAGAAACCCCGCGCGCAGGCGCAGCCGCGCCAGCGGTGTGCGCAGATCGTGCGACACGGCGGCCAGCGCCTCGGTCCGGTCCTCGATCAGCCGGCGGATGCGATCCTGCATGGCGTTGATCGCCCGGGCGAGATGCCGCACCTCGCGCGGCCCCTTTTCCTCGACCGGCACCCACCGGCCCGACCCGACGCCGTCGGCCACGTCCGCCAGGGCCCGCAACGGCATGCTGAGCGTATGCACCAGCATCGCCGCCGCCAGCAGCACCGCCCCGGCCAGGATGGCGGCCGAGGCGAGGCCCCGCGTCATATGGTGCGGCTGGAGAATATCGGGCGCCACGAAACCCAGCCGGCTGCCATCGGGCAGGCGCACGATGCCGCGCACGTCCGAGGTCCCGATCTGGGTCGGCGACAGGTTCAGCACCGGCCCGCGCAGCGGCTCGCGGTTGGCCACCAGCCTGTCGTGCAGGTCGCGCAGTGCCGGCGGCTCGGGCCGCATCGGCCGCCCGGCCACGGGCGGCCGCCAGTCGAGCGTCAGGTCCCCGGTCGACAGCATGGCCGCCAGAATCGGCCGCTGGGCCACCGGCGTCGCCGACAGCACCCGCGTATCGACCGCCAGCCGCTCGCCGATCGCATCGAGCTGCGCATCATCGACCGTATAGGTCTCGGCTTCCTCGTAGAAAGCCGAACTGCCCAGAAACACCAGCGCCACCGCCGCCAGCAACACAAACGTCACCCGCCCGACCAGCCCCCGCGGCCAGAGCGTAATCCGCCGCACCCCAGGCGAAGACCCGACAGTCAACGCCCGACCGGAAATGCAGGCTGATAAACGAAGAGCCGGCAAGCCGGAGCGGCCCGCAAAACCCCACCCCCCATATGTCTCCAAACCTCACCGCGAAACGGCCCAGATGGCTGGGAGTGCGTGCGCGGAAACGTGGGCTGGTGAGCGAGAGCGGCCCACAGGGCCGCGCCCGTCGTGTGTCTGCGAGCACCGGAGCGGAGCGGCCTTGATGGCCGTGAGCACCGGAGCACAGCGGACGCGCGTCGGATCGCCACCAGCGCGCGTTTCCGCGCACGCACGCGGGCGCGCACTAGAGGCGTTCTACTGGTGCTGTGAAGATATACCCCAGCCCCCGGACGGTGCGGATCAGGGCTTCGGAATCGTTGCCCAGCTTGCGGCGCAGGCGGCTGACCAGCACGTCGACACTGCGATCGGACACATCGCCCAGACGCGTGCGCGACAGTTCGAGCAGCCGGTCCCGCCCGATCACCCGTTGCGGATTGTCCAGGAAGCTGGCGAGCAGATCGTGCTCGGCACCCGAAATGTCCACCACCGCGCCCGAAGGGTCGGTCAGTTCGCGCCGGCGCAGGTCCAGCGTCCAGCCGGCGAATTTCAGGGTCTCGCGGCGCGGGGTGCTGGGCTGGACCCCGGTCACGCCGCCGCTGCCGCGCCGCAGCACGGCGCGGACCCGCGCCAGCAATTCCTTCTGGCTGAAGGGCTTGGCCACGTAATCGTCGGCACCCAGCTCCAGGCCCAGCACGCGGTCCAGTTCCTCGCCCCGGGCCGAGACCATGATGACGGGCGTGTGGCGGTCGGGCTGGATCGCCTCGGTGCCCGGCGCGCCGCCGCGCCGCAGCGAGCGGCAGAGATCCAGCCCGTTGGTCCCGGGCAGCATCACGTCCAGCACGATCAGGTCGGCGGGCGAGGCCAGCAGCGCGGCCCACATCTCGCGCCCGTCCTGCACGCCGCGCACCCGATAGCCGTCGGCCTGCAAGGCCCGTACCAGCAGGGTGCGCATGCCCGGATCGTCTTCGACGACCAGGATACGGGCAGGAAGGTCGGGATCGGGAGTGGGAGCGGTCTGGGACATCGTCACGACGCGAATCGTCATTCCTGAAAGAGCCGGCCGCCGGATCGGGCCAGTATGCCGGAAGGATACCGTAAAATCGGCACCGGCGAAAAGAACCCCATCAAACGACAGGGGCCGGGCGGACCATCCCGCCCGGCCCCTGCCGGTATTCCAGGTCGCGGTACCGGGCAGGTCGTGCCCGGCGACCGGTCAGTGATGGGCCGCCGGTGCGGCCGCCGGGGTCAGCTTGAGAATCCAGAGCTGGGCGATATCCCGGGCCCCGTTTTCGCCCCCGACGGTCTTGAGCGTCGCGATGGCGTCGGCGGTATGCCCGGCCGCAGCCTGCGCCAGGCCGTAATGCAGCTTGCCGATATTGGGGTCCAGCGGACCCTTCGCCAGCCCCTGCTGCATGACGGCAAGCCCCTTGTCCGCCTGGCCGAAGGTCACGTAATTGTAACCCGCAGTCAGCAGCGCATTGCCCGTCGGCGCACTGGCACCGGCGGTTTCGTCCGCCGCGATGGTGGCCTTCTTGTCGGCCACCGCCTTCACGACCATGGCCTTCAGCTTGGCCTCGCGTGCGGCCCCGGCATCCTTGCCCAGGGCGCCGCTGGCATAGCCGGCATTCATCAGGTCCAGCGCCAGCTGCGGCAGGCCGGCCTGCATAGCCAGTTCCGTCATGTCCATGAAGTCGGACGGGGCAGTCAGCACGCCCGCCGCCAGCCGAATGCGATAGACATCAAGCTGCAGGCCGGGCGCGACCTTGGGGTTGGTGATCAGCCCGTGCAGGATCAGCGCCCAATATTCCGGCTTGGGATAATAGGACACCAGCGTGACATAGGTGTGGTTCAGCCCCGACTGGTCCTTCAGCTGCGTCTGGCAGGCCGCCAGAAGCTGCAACTGGGATTCGGCGGGCACCTTGCCGGCCTTGATCGTGGCATCGATCTGCGCCTGCTGGACGCGCGCCGCGTTCTTGTAATCCTGCTGCAGATAGTAGGACTGGATCAGCAGCGTCTCCATCGCCGGGTTGCTGCCCGCGGCCTTCAGATACTGCTCGGTCCCGGTGACGGCCCGGGGATAGTCCTTGGCGGTGTAGGCCATCGTGGCCTCCGCCATCATCATCTGCAGCTTGGCATCCTTGGGGGTGCGGCTGGACGCGATCAGCTTGTCGTAGGCGGCCGTCGCCGCCGCCACATCGCCCGACTGCGCCGCGATGGCGGCCCGCATCTGGGTGATGGTATATTCTTCGTAGTCGGATTTGCCGGGAACGGCCTCGGCCTCGTTAACGGCGGCCATCGCCTTGGCATAGCTGTGCGCGGCCAGGGCGGTCTGGGCCTGCTGCAGGGGCTTGCCGACCTTGGCGCTCAGGGTGTCCGCCGCCCAGGCGGACCCGACCGGCGAGACGGAAAACGGAACGGCGGCGATCACGCCGGCAAGAAGGCCGGCGCGGAACAGACGTAATGACATCAGCTCATTGTCCTTCCATGAACTGATCCTGACCTACGATACCCAGCTTGGTAATGCCAAGCCTCTGGGCGTCCGCAAGCACATGCGCCACCGTCTTGTAGTCGGCCAGACGATTGGGATGGATATGCATTTCCGGCTGGTCGGGCAGCGCGGCCGCCTCCTGGAAATGCGCCAGCAGCGATCCCTCGTCACCGACCGGTTCGCCGTTCCACGAAATGCTGTTGTCGAAATCGATTGCCACCGTCACGACCTTCGGCACGTCGGTCGAGGGCGGCGGATTGCCCTGGGGCAGGTCCAGCGCGACCGAATGGGTCTGCAGCGGAATGGTAATGATCAGCATGATCAGCAGCACCAACATGACGTCGATCAGCGGCGTCGTGTTGATGTCGACCATACCTTCGTCTTCGTGGGTACTTTCGGAGCCGACACTCATGCCCATGGCGGTGTACTCTCTAAAAAACGTGGGCCGCCGAACCGTTCGGGCCGCCACCCCGGAAACCGGCGCGGACGGGGCGGACGCGGCGCCCTGATGTGAGTTTCCCGGAAGTCGGGGGCCGGCGCGGGCCGGCCCCCTGTTCCCCGTCGTTCAGTCCGAGTGCGGCTGCTCGGTGATGAAGTCCACGTGGTAGATCCCGGCTTCCTGGCAGGTGGCGATCACCCGCCCCACCGATTCGTAGCGCGACTTGGCATCGCCACGGATCTGGATCTGGGGCTGCGGCTTGATCACCGCCACCTTCTCAAGCCTGTCCAGAAGGTCGGCGCGACTTTTGATCGCGATTTCATTCCAGTAGATCTGGCCGTTCTCCGTCACCGCCAGCACCACGTTGCCGGGCTTGGTCTGAGTGGGCTGATTGGCGTCCTTCGGCAGGTTCACCTTGATCGTATGCGTTGCGACCGGGATGGTGATCAGAAAGATGATCAGCAGCACCAGCATGACGTCGACAAGCGGAGTGGTGTTGATGGCCGACACCACCTCGTCTTCATCGCCGCCGCCTCCGACTTGCATCGCCATGTTCAGGCAACCCGGTTGGAGGTCGTGGTGGTGGTCGGCGAGTTATCGGGGTGAACCACGATCTCCGGCGCGACACCATGACGGAAGCCACCCAGCAGGATCGACTGCAGGTCGGCGGCGAAGTTGCGGACCTTGTCCATGGCGCCCTTGTTGCGACGGACCAGCAGGTTGTAGCCCAGCACGGCCGGAACGGCGGTGCCCAGACCGATCGCGGTCATGATCAGCGATTCACCGACCGGGCCGGCAACCTTGTCGATCGACGCCTGGCCGGCGATGCCGATGGCGGTCAGGGCGTGATAGATACCCCAGACGGTGCCGAACAGACCGACGAACGGCGAGGTGGAGCCGACGGTGCCGAGGAAGGCCAGGCCGCCCTGCATCCGCGCCTGGATGGTGTCGACGGCGCGCTGGATCGACATCGAGGTCCAGCTGTGCAGGTCGATCGATTCCTGCATCGTGCCCTCGTGATGCTCGGCCGCGACGATGCCGGTGTCGGCGATGTAGCGGAACGGCGAGGACGGCTTCAGCGCGGCGGCGCCTTCCTGGATCGAGGACTTGGTCCAGAAGGTCTTCGCGGCTTCCTTGGCGGCCGAGAACATGCGCGCCTGCTCGAAGAACTTCGTGATCATGATGTACCACGTGCCCAGCGACATGACGACCATGATCAGCAGGACGCCGCGGGCGATGATGTCACCGTTGCGCCACAGCGCATCCAGGCCATACGGGTTGCCGGCCGGCTTCGCCGGGGCGGCATCCTCGGCCGGCGGCGTCACCGGGGCGGGAGCGGAGGCATCGGCGGCCGGAGCAGCCGGGGCCGCGCCGTCGGCCGGCGGGGCGGCGGGGGCGGACCCATCGGCCGGCGCGGCCGGGGCGGCGGCGGGGGCCGAGGCGTCGGGCGCCGGAGCGGCCGGCGCGGTGGCGGCCGGAGCCGACGCGTCAGGAGCGGGAGCGGCCGCCGGAGCGGTGGACTGTGCGTCCTGGGCCACCGCGATCACGGGCGACGAGACGCTCAGAATGGCCGCCAGGGCCGACGCGGCAACGACAGGAACACGGTGCAGTCTGGTCATGTACTCCAAATCCTCTGTGGTAAATGGCCCGTTTACCGGAACCCCGGGGCCGTCGGGCTCACGCCCGGCCGGCCCCGGTCGTTAGGTGACCCTCAGTCGTTGCTGAGCCTGAAGGTAATCGTATACGGATGGCGGAACTCCTTGATGGGCGCGCCATTCTTGACCGCGGGCTGATACCGGGCGCGGCGGACGTAATCCAGCGCGGCCTGGGAGAAAGCCTGCCCACCCTGCACGCTGGTCACGGCGCAGTTGGTGGTCTCGCCGCTCGGCTCCACGTCGCACACCACGGTCACGCGGCCTTCCCGGTTCTCCTCGAGCATTTCCTCGGGATATTCGAGCTTGACGTTGTTCACCGGACGCGCACCCGCCAGATGATCCGGAACCGGCGGCCCGACCGGCGCGTTCTGCGCGGGCGGCGTCGGCACCGACGGCGGCATGGGCTTCGGCGGTGGCGTATGCGTCACCTGCTTGATCACCTGCTGCGGCGGCGGCTGAATCTGGATCTTCGGCGGCGGAATGTACGGCGGCGGCGGCTGCGTCATCACCGGCGGCGGCGGCGGCGGTGGCGGCGGCGGCGGCGGCTTTGGCTCGGTAATAATCTTGGTCTGGATGGGCGGGTGCAGCTCCTGGACGATCTTCGCCCCAAGACCGTTCATCAACGCCCAGATCAGAACCACGTGCAGGAGAACAACGACAGTTATGCCGATGATATGCTTCGTCGGACTGCGTTGTTGTTCCGCGTAGTTCATGTCGAAACCTCCTTAACCCTCTCGTCCACGCCGGTTTCGGCACTCAAAACCACTACAAATCAGGACCACTGCGCAGTGTCCGGACTTCCATCCCGGGCGAACCCGGGCCATGCCGTGGCGCGGACCACGGACATGTGCGGAAGTACGCACAAACGATATCGGGATCGTGCATCCCCTGCGTTCCGACCTGACCGGACAGACATCGAAATGCCGCCAAGCCGTCGAATTGGGCTATTGCGCCCATCCGATGTCAAGCAAGATATTTATCGAATTTGAAACGAGTAATTTGTCATCAGTGGCCCAAAAAATGGCCATATTAACAACCTGTCATAAATGGCGAAAAACTGGCGATTTTTGAGAGTGTGCCCATTTTTCTGCCATTTTTAGCGCCGAGTCGGATTTTGTTTCGGATACGACACAATAGCCCCTCGGCCGGCGCGGCCCCGTTCACCGCGCTGACCAGGCATGAACGCGCAAGCCCGGGGCCGGGTTCGAATCCGCCTCGCCGGCACCGGGCCCCGGCGTGGAAATGCCCAAAAAAAAGGGCGGCCGAAGCCACCCTTTCCTTCCCGCGCGCGGGCCGCGATCACTGTGCGGAGGCGCTGGCCTCCGATCGGGTCGCTCCCACCCGGGCCGCCAGGGCGGCGGCCATGAAATCGTCCAGGTCCCCGTCCAGCACGGCACCGGGGTTGCCGCGCTCCACGTTCGTCCGCAGGTCCTTGACCAGCTGGTAGGGCGCCAGGACGTAGGAGCGGATCTGGTGCCCCCAGCCGATATCGGTCTTGGCCGCCTCGGTCTGGGCCGCCGCGGCCTCGCGCCGCTGCAGCTCCTGCTCGTACATGCGGGCCTTCAGCATCGTCATCGCGGTGGCCCGGTTGCGGTGCTGCGACCGGTCGGTCTGGCAGGCAACGATGATGCCGGTGGGAATATGGGTGATGCGAATCGCGGATTCCGTCTTGTTGACGTGCTGCCCGCCCGCGCCCGAGGCCCGGAACGTATCGACCTTCAGGTCGGCCTCGTTGATCTCGATCTCGATCGAATCATCGACCACCGGATAGACCCACACCGAAGCGAACGACGTCTGCCGCCGCGCCGCCGCGTCGAAGGGCGAAATCCGCACCAGGCGATGCACGCCGGCCTCGGTCTTCAGCCAGCCATAGGCATTGGGGCCGGTCACCTGGATCGTCGCCGATTTCAGCCCCGCCTGCTCGCCTTCCGAGCTTTCCATCAGCGTGACCTTGTAGCCATGCTGCTCGGCCCAGCGGGTGTACATGCGCAGAAGCATCTCGGCCCAGTCCTGGGCCTCGGTGCCACCCGCGCCGGCATTGACTTCCATGTAGCAGTCGTTGCTGTCGGCCTCGCCGGACAGCAGGCTCTCGGTCTCGCGGCGCTTGGCCTCGTCGGCCAGCTCGCGCAGCATCCGCGTGGCGTCCTTCAGGACCGGCTCGTCGCCTTCCATCTCGGCCAGCTCGATCAGGTCCAGCGTATCGCGGACATCGGCTTCCAGCCGCTGCACCCCTTCGACCTGCCCGGCCAGCAGGGTGCGCTCGCGCATCAGCTTCTGGGCGGCATCCGGATCGTTCCACAGATCCGGGTCCTCCGCCCGATTATTCAGTTCGGCCAGGCGGCCCAGTGCGACATCCCAGTCAAAGATGCCTCCTCAGCAGTGCCACCGACTGCTTGAGCTGGTCGTTGAGAGCCTCGGTCTCGGCGGACATGGAACAGGACCTCCATCGGTCAAAGGGGCGGCCGGCAGGCGGCCTGCCCGGCAGGAAAGGCAAGCGGCGTCAATACAGGCCGCCCATGCCGATGTCACCCCCGGCACCCGGCGCGGCAGGTGCCGCGGGCTGGCCCGGCACGGCGGCGGGGCCGGTCGCGGCGCCGCCGGCGGGCGCGGCAGAGGGCGAGGCCGCCATGTCGCTCTCGGAATCCGGCATCGTCTCGGCGCCGGTATCCTCGGCGGTCAGCGCGCCGGTCGCGTTGGCGTTCAGGTCGGCGCTGATGCCGGGCACCTGGTCGGGCTTGAAGGCATCCACCGCCATGCCCATCCCGGTATCGTAGCGCGCCAGCGTCAGCCCCGGGGGAACGGCGAAGTCGAGCTTCGGCCGGTCGGCCAGCACCGCCTTCATCACCCGGTTCCAGATCGGGCCGGCGATCGTGCCGCCGGTCTCGTTCTTGCCCAGGGTCTGCGGCGTGTCGAACCCGACCCAGACGATCGTCACGATATCGGGCGAGAAGCCGGCGAACCAGGCATCGTTGAAATTCTGGCTGGTGCCCGTCTTGCCCGCGATGGGCCGGTCGAGCCCCTCGCCGGCCCGGGTCCCGGTCCCGCGCAGGATCACGTCGCGCATCATCGCCACGATCTGGTACGCGCTGGCCGGCGACGCCACCTGCGGCCGCGTATCGACCAGCACCGGCCCGTCGGCCGGCGCGCCCATCGCCGCCGCGACCGCCGCCACCGCCGATATCGGCGCCTGGCCGCCCGCCGCCGGTTGCGGCGCGGCTCCGGCAGCCGTGGGGCCGGCCGGGGCGGGTGTGGCCGCCTGCAGGCCCATGCCCGGCGGCTGCCACAGCACATGGCCGTCGCGGTCCTGCACATTGTCGATCAGGGTCGGCGTCACCAGCCGGCCACCAGCCGCGATGCTGGCATAGGCCCCGGCCTCGCGCAGCACCGTCGTCTCCACCGCGCCCAGCGCGGCGGGCAGGACATGCGGCATGGTGTCGACCAGTTGCAGCGAGGTCGCCATGTTCGCCACCGACTTCATGCCGATATGCGCCGCCAGGCGGATGGTCACCAGGTTGCGCGATTCCCGCAGCGCGTCATGCAGGGTGGTCGGGCCCCAGAAATCCTTTTCGTAATTGTTCGGATGCCAGGTGCCGTACGAAACCGGAGAATCGTCGAATTTCTGCGACGGCGAAATCCCCTGCTCCATCGCCGTCAGATAGACGAACGGCTTGAACGACGATCCGGGCTGGCGCAGCGCCTGGGTGGCGCGGTTGAACTGCGACTGGCCGAACGACCAGCCGCCGACCATCGCCAGCACCCGGCCCGTCCGCACGTCCAGCGTCACCAGCGCACCTTCCACCTTCGGCACCTGGCGCAGGGCAACGCCGCCGCCTTCGGCCTGCGGCTCGACCATCAGCAGGTCGCCCGCGCGCGGGGCCCGCATGCGGCGCATCCATGCCATGTCGCGCGCCAGCAGTCGCCCGGTGCGCGGCTCGGCCCGCGCCGCCGGCCCTTCCAGCCAGCCGATCTCGCCCGTCGCCGGCGACAGCAGGACCCCGAGGCGCCAGGATTCCAGCATCCCGGCCGGCCGCGCCGCGCGCGCCAGCGCGGGCACCCACTGGCTGGAATCGGCACCCGAGGCGATATCGGCCAGGTGCTCCACCGGCCCGCGCCAGCCGCCATGATCGCGGTCGTAGCTCATCAGCCCGTCGCGCACCGCCGCCGTGGCGACCTGCTGCAGATGCGGGTCCATGCTGGTATGGACCAGCAGGCCGCCCTGCATGGTGGTGTCCTGCCCGTAGCGCTCGATCAGCTCGCGGCGCACTTCCTCGCCGAACCATTCCGAACCGGGGACCGGGCCGGGACGGGTGAAGGATTGCGGCACCAGCGGCTCGTCCTGGGCGGCACGGGCCTCGGACCCGGAAATCGCCCCGATATCGGCCATGCGTTGCAGTACCCAGTCGCGCCGGCCCTTGGCGGCATCGGGGAAGCGATAGGGATTGTAGTTGGTGGGCGATTTCGGCAGCGCGCCCAGGAACGCGGCCTCGGCATCGTCCACCTGGTCCAGCGGCTTGTTGAAATAGGTCTGGGCCGCCGCCCCCACGCCATAGGCGCCCGCGCCCAGATAGATCTCGTTGAGGTAGATCTCGAGGATCTTCTCCTTGGGCAGCGTCTGCTCGATGCGGATCGCCAGCAGCGCTTCCTTCGCCTTGCGCTCCAGCGATACGGTCTGTTTCGAGCCCAGCAGCATGATGCGCGCCACCTGCTGGGTAATCGTCGAGGCCCCCAGCGGGCGATGGCCGCGATGCACCGTCAGGTCGGTCAGCCCCGCGCGCAGGATCGCGAACGGATCGACGCCGCCATGGGTATAGAATTTCTGGTCCTCGGCCGCGATCACCGCATTCTTCACCCGGGCCGGAATGGCCGAATAGGGCACGAAGATGCGCCGTTCCGCCGCCAGTTCCGCCATCACCCGGTCGTCGCCGGAATACAGGCGGCTCATCACCGGCGGCTGGTAGGTGCGCAGCCCGTCCACGGTCGGCAGGTCGGCCACCAATTGCTCGTATTTCGTCCAGGCCACCATCCCGCCGGCCAGCGTGACCAGCAGCAGCACCGCCGCCCCGCCGCCCAGCAGGCGACGCACCAGCCGGAAGCGGGGCCGGCGCGGCCCGCCGCCCGGCCCGGTCAGGCCGAAGCCGCGCCGCGGCGGGCGCGGCGCCGCGCCTTCGGCGGCATCGCCCCCGACGCGCGAGGTGACAAGCAGCCGGCCGTCACGGCCTGATCCGTTACGAAAAATCATCCAGGGTCCAATGGGCGAAGGGCAGGGAAACGAGATCCGTCACGACGGGCACCGGCGGGAACGGCAGATGGGCGGAGGGGCCTCTCCTAGCATTGTCGGGCCCCCGAGTCGCCCCCCGGGCCGCGCCTCAACCACCCGCCTGGCGGCGCCATTCCGCGCGCCCCTCCTGCTCCAGCCGGGCGAAGACGGCATCGTCCAGCACCAGCCCGGCAGCGGCCACGTTCTCCTCGACATGCTCGGGGCTGCCGGTGCC
This sequence comes from Gluconacetobacter takamatsuzukensis, assembly GCF_014174275.1. Classification (GTDB taxonomy): domain Bacteria; phylum Pseudomonadota; class Alphaproteobacteria; order Acetobacterales; family Acetobacteraceae; genus Gluconacetobacter; species Gluconacetobacter takamatsuzukensis. The sequence continues at coordinate 172,212 of NZ_JABEQK010000002.1, forward strand.
GGGGATCGGCAGCATCACCGGGGCGCGGCGCAGCAGCCAGGCCAGCGCCACCTGTCCCGGTGTGGCCCCCAGATCGCGCGCCACCCGGTCCAGCACCCCGCCCTCGCGCGCCAGCGACCCCGCCGCCAGCGGCGCCCACGGAATGAAGCCGATCCCGTGCGCGGCGCAATAATCCAGCACGTCCTCCGACGCCCGGTTGACCAGATTGTAGCGGTTCTGCACCGTCGCGACCGGGAAGAAGCGCTGCGCCCGCGCGATCATCTCCACCGGCACCTCGGACAGGCCGACATGGCGGATCAGCCCCTCGTCCCGCATCGCGGCGATCACCTCGAACTGCGTCTCGGGCGGGCAGTCCGGCCCCACCCGATGCAGTTGCCACAGATCGATGCGCTCCACGCCCAGCCGGCGCATGCTCATCAGCACGCATTGGCGCAGATAGTTCGGGTTGCCCACCGCGCGCCAGATGTCGGGCCCGTGGCGCGTATGCCCGCCCTTGGTGGCGATATGCAGCCCGGCATAGGGATGCAGGGCCGCGCGGATCAGGTCCTCGCTGACATAGGGGCCATAGGCGTCGGCGGTGTCGATCAGGGTCACGCCGCAGGCGGCAGCCCGGCGCAGGGTTTCCAGCGCGCGTTCCCGGTCGGGCGGGTCGCCCCAGATCCCGCGCCCGGTAATGCGCATGGCGCCGAACCCCAGCCGCACCACGGGCAGGTCGCCGCCGATCAGGAACGTGCCGGCCTGGCGTGCATCGGGACGGGGCATGAAGTCTCTCCTCGAACATGCGCGCCGGGGCGGACAGGAAAGGGTCGACCCCGGCAGCTAGGGCAGGAAAATGGCGGCACCAAGGCAGCCCGGTCTTTCACGATCCGGGTCCGGACACGCAGTCAGCTCAGCATTCTGCCTATGACACGGGCAGTATAGTCCACCACCGGGATGATGCGCCCATAATTGAGACGCGTGGGCCCGATCACCCCGATCGCGCCCACGATCCGGTTGCTGTCGGTCCGCGCCGGCGCCACCACCACCGAGGTCCCGGACAGGCCGAACAGGCCGCTCTCCGCCCCGATGAAGATCCGCACGCCATCCGATTCCTGGGCCAGTTCCAGCAGGCGCAGCATCGTCTCCTGCGTCTCCAGCCGCTCGAACAGCATCTGGATGGTCGACAGGCGCTCGATCTCGGTCACGTCGGCCAGCAGCCGCGCCTGCCCGCGCACGAACAGCGTGCCGCCGCGATCCACGTCGCTCCACGTCGCCAGCCCGCTGGCCACGATCTCGGCGGTCAGGTGATTCAGCTCGCTGCGATTGGCGCTCATGTCCGCGCTGACATGCGTGCGCAGATCCTCCAGCGAGCGGCCGGCCAGCTGGGCGTTGAGGTAGTTCCCGGCCTCGACCAGCGCCGAGGGCGGCAGGCCGATCGGCGTCTCGATCACCCGGTTTTCCACCTGCCCGTCGGCGCCCACCAGGATCACCAGCGCCCGCCGCGGCCCGAGGGCCACGAATTCGATATGCTTCACCGCTCCGTCGCCCTTGGGCGCCAGCACCAGCCCGGCGGCCGAGGACAAGCCCGACAGCATCGACGACGCCTCGGCCAGCGTGTCCTGCAACGAGCGGCCGCGCATCTCCAGCGAATTGGTGATGGTCTCGCGCTCGTCGTCGCTCAGGCTGCCGAACTGCAACAGCCCGTCGACGAACAGCCGCACCCCCTTTTCCGTCGGCAGCCGGCCGGCCGAGGCATGGGGCGAGAACAGCAGCCCGGCCTCGGTCAGGTCCGCCATCACGTTGCGGATGGTGGCCGGCGAAAGCGGCAGCGGCAGGCGCCGCGACAGGGTGCGCGAGCCGACCGGCTCCCCGGTTTCGACATATTGCTCGACAATCTCGCGCAGGATCGCCGCCGAACGGGCATCCAGCCCCGGCGGCAGGGCCGGACGGGAAGACAGCGTGCCGGGATTCATCCTGCTTGAAGCCTCCGCGTTCGTGGCCGGAGGATGCCGGCCGGATTGATCACTATACGAGGTCGCCGCAAAAGTTTCGATGCCGTGCGGAACCGTGGCACAGGGCCCTCGGCCCCGGCGCCGGCCGCCGCCCCGCGCAGGCAACCTGCCATACCGGAATCTGGAGGCGCGGACCGGCGATGACAAGCGCCGGGCTGGCCATTCTCCCCCGGCTCGGGCTATGCCCGGCTTTTCGGCGGCCCGCCCCGGAATACCCTGCCTGCCTGCGGAGTATCGTTTGCCCATGACCACCCGCCCCTCGGGCCGCGCCGCCGACGCGCTGCGCCCCGTCTCCATCGAAACGGGCTTCGCCCGCCACGCCGAGGGCTCGGCCCTGATCCGCATGGGCGGGACCGAGGTCCTGTGCGCCGCCAGCGTCGAACCCCGCGTGCCGCCCTTCCTGCGCGGCCAGGGCAAGGGCTGGGTGACGGCCGAATACGGCATGCTGCCCCGCGCCACCCACTCGCGCGGCCCGCGCGAGGCCGCCAAGGGCAAGCAGTCGGGCCGCACGCAGGAAATCCAGCGCCTGATCGGCCGCTCGCTGCGCGCCGTGACCGACCTGACCGCACTGGGCGAAATCTCGATCACCGTCGATTGCGACGTGCTGAACGCCGATGGCGGCACCCGCTGCGCCGCGATCACCGGCGCCTGGGTCGCCCTGCGGCTGGCGCTGGAAAAGCTGGTGCGCAACCGCGTGCTGGCCCGCGTGCCGCTGACCGCACAGGTCGCCGCGATCTCCTGCGGCCTGACCGGCGCCGGCCCGGTGCTGGACCTGGATTACGACGAGGACAGCACGGCCGCCGCCGACGCCAATTTCGTCCTGACCGAGACCGGCGGCATCGTGGAAATCCAGGGCACGGCCGAACAGGCCCCCTTCTCGCAGGCCCAGTTCGAGGCCCTGCTGCGGCTGGCGCAGGACGGCACCACGCACCTGTTCGCCGCCCAGCGCGCGGCGGTGGACGCCGCGCTGGCCGCGCGGAGCGACGCGTCGTGAGCGGGGCACAGACGCGCCGCCTGGCCCGGGGCGAGCAACTGGTCCTGGCCAGCCACAACCGGGGCAAGCTGGCGGAATTCGACGCCCTGCTGGGCGGGTACGGCATCACCATCGTCTCGGCCGGGCAGCTCGGCCTGCCCGAGCCCGAGGAAACCGCCGACAGCTTCGCCGGCAATGCGGCGCTGAAGGCCGTGGCGGCGGCACAGGCCAGCGGGCTGCCGGCACTGGCCGACGATTCCGGCCTGTGCGTCGCGGCCCTGGGCGGCGCGCCTGGCATCTATTCCGCCCGCTGGGCCGGCCCCGACAAGGATTTCCCCGCCGCCATGGCCCGCATTCACGAGGCCATCGGCGACGACACGGACCGGTCGGCCTGGTTCATCTCCGTCTTGTGCCTCGCCTGGCCCGACGGCAGCGTGCGCGTGTTCGAGGGCCGGATCGACGGGCAGATCGCCTGGCCGCCCCGTGGCGCCCACGGCCATGGCTACGACCCGATCTTCACCCCGGAGGGCGAGACCCGGACCTTCGCCGAGATGCCGGAGGCCGAGAAGAACGCCATCAGCCACCGGGCCCGCGCCTTCGCCGCCTTCCGCGCCGCCTGCCTGCCCGATCCCGGCTAGACGACATGCCACGGAGGAGATTCGACCCGCAGGAAAATATCCTCGAACGAATAAACGTTTTTTGGTTCTTCTTTTCAAAGAAGAACATCTGCCTCGCTGCGTTGCTGGCGCTGCTCCTCGCCGGCCCGGTCCTGACACTCCCCCACCACATCCCGCTGAACCCCAACGAAGGCTGGAATGCCTATCTGGCAGCCCGCGCCCTCGCCGGCGATCCGGCCCGGCCGCTCTATCCGCCGCCGGGCGCCATGGTCTTCAACAATTATCCACCCCTGTCCTTTCCCCTGCTGGGGCTGGCGGGCCGGCTGGGGGGCGACATGATCGTGGCCGGGCGGCTGGTCGCGCTGCTCGCCCTGCTGACCAGCGCAGGGCTGGTCGCAGGCTGCGTGCGGCGGATGGGCGGCACGCAGGCCGGCGCGACGCTGGCCGGGCTGCTGATGGCCCTGTATGCCGCCACATCCTTCCACGCCTACGTCGCGATGGACGACCCGCAATGGCTGGCACACGCCATCATGCTGGCCGGACTGATCACCCTGCTGCCGGCGGGATCGGACAGGCCCCGCCCGGGCCGGGTCGCGGCGGCAGCCCTGCTGATCGTCGCCGGCGGTTTCGTCAAACATAATCTGGTTGCCCTGCCCCTGGCCGTGACGGTCTGGCTGGCCTGGTACGACCGGCGCGCGCTGGCCGTCTGGTGCGGGGTCGGGGCACTCGCCCTGCTGGCGGGCTTCGGCCTGGCGACACGGCTGTACGGCCCGGCTTTCCTGACCGACCTGCTCCATCACGCCCGCACGCTGACGGCGTCGGGGCTGGCCGACGGCGTCCGCAAACTGGCCGAATTATCGGGCCTGCTGCTGGCCGCCGCCCTGCTCTGGGCCGGATCGCCGCAGGACCCGGCCGCCCGGCGCATGCGCGCCTTCGTCACCCTGTTCCTGGCCATCGGGGCCGCAACGGGCCTGCTGGAGCGCATGGGCGACGGCGTAAGCGCCAACGCCCATCTCGAAACCCTGGTCGCGGCGTGCCTCGCGGTCGGGCTGGTCCGGTCGCGCCCGGTGCACGAAGGCGGCCGGCCCTTCGCCCCGGCCCTGCCGGCCTGCCTGTCCACCCTGCCGCTGCTGCTCCTGGCGCCGATCCAGATGACGCACGAGGTCCGCGACCTGCGCGCCCTCCCCGCCCGGACGACGCAATGGCGGACGGCGATCGATTATCTGCGGGCCACACCCGGCCCCGTGGCCTGCGAGACGCTGGCGCTCTGCTACTGGGCAAGCAAGGACGAGACGGTCGATTTCTTCAACCTGACCCAGGCCCTGCTTGCCGGCCACCAGGCCTACCCCTTCGCCGACATCGTCCGCCGGCACGGGTTCGCGCTGGTGGAACTCGACCGCGCCGCCCATCGCCATGCCGACGCGCTCGCCCATTCCGGCCACGACCCGCTCACCCAGGCACTGGACGCCGCCGGCTACGTCCCGGTTCGGGGCGGTGCCGACCGGACGATCTTCCTCGCCGCGCCGACAATCCCCGGCCGCCCGATATAGGTTTTTTCCAGGCCCGAAAACGCGAACGGGCCCCGATGGGGCCCGTTCCAAACCGTCCCGACGATGCGCCGTATCAGCGCCCGGTCAGGATACGGTCGACCAGTTGCCCGACCGTGGGCACGAACCCGTTGGCATAGAACGGGTCGGTGCCGAAGCGCCACGCATTGGTGCCGCCGAACATCAGATTGTTGTCCATCACCGCATCGGCGCCTTCCGGCCCCGCATGGGCAATGGCCTGGAGCGTCTTCTGGATGCAGAACGAGCGCGGATCGGCCTTGTGGCCGTTGGAGTAATCCGGCGCCCGCTGGCTCCAGTTCGAAAAGCGGCATTCCGACAGGCAGCCCATGCACGCCACCTGGTCGGCCAGGATCTCGCGCGCCTTGTCGGGCGTCACGAAGATCAGGGTGGAATCCGGGGTGCGCATGGCCTCGGTATAGCCCTCGCGCTCCCACAGCCGCACATGCTCGCGGTCGGCCTCGGTCATGAAGACCTGCCGGGCGCGGACACCCACGCCGTAGGACGCGGTATGCTCGCCCACCGGCTCGGTCGAATAGGCGACCTGCCGTTCCGACCGCGCCTGGAGTTCGCGCAGGAACGGGTTGTTCACCGCCGAGGAATAGAACCCGGTCGGCGAGAAGCGGTTGAGGAACACATCGCCCTTCTTCAGGGTCAGCAGCCGCCGCTTCCACGCCTCGGGGATCGGACTTTCCTGCGTCAGCAGCGGCCTCGTGCCGAACTGGAAGGCGATCGGCCCCAGTTCGGGATTGTCGATCCAGTCTTCCCAATCCTCCAGGCACCACACGCCGCCGGCCATGATGATCGGCGTCTCGTGCAGGCCGAAGCCGCGCATCGCCTGGCGCAGCGCCAGCACGCGCGGAAACGGGTCCTCGGGATTGAGCGGATTTTCGGTGTTCGACAGGCCGTTATGCCCGCCGGCCCGCCAGGGGTCCTCGTACACCACCCCGCCCAGCCCGTCGGGGTTCTTGTGGAACGACCGTTTCCACAGGGCGCTGAACGCCCGGGCGGAGGAGACGATCGGATAATAATGGATACCGAACCGCGCCGCGATCTCCGACAGGCGATAGGGCATGCCCGCGCCGCAGGTCAGGCCGTGGATCAGCCCCGGCGCGCCTTCCAGCACCCCGGTGATCACTTCCTCGGCGCCGCCCATCTCCCACAGGATGTTGGCGTGGATGCGCCCGCGCCCGCCGGCCAGGTCGTGGGCGATCCGCGCCTGCGCGATGCCGCCGTTGATGGCGTAGGCAATCAGTTCCTGCTGCCGTTCGCGCCGGCTGCGGCCATGATAGACCTGCGGAACGTATCGTCCCTCAGCATCATATGAATCGGCATTGACGATCGAGACCGTGCCGGCGCCGCCCGCCGCCGCCCAATGTCCGGACGATATGCCGGTCGAAACCGACACGCCCTTTCCACCCTCGATCAGCGGCAGGATATCCACCCCGCCCATGCGGATCGCATTGATCGCCTTCATCACTACCCTATCGTCCTCGCGCGGTCCGACGGACCGGCGTCTCGTCCATACGTGCCCCGCGCCTCACGGGCGGGGCCGCGGCGGTGGAGCAGGCTGCCCCACCGCCGACCGGCTTCAGCGCGCCGGCGGCCGAGCGGGCTTGGCGCCGACATTCTCGGTGATGTCGGCACCCGTCTCCTGGTCGACGACGCGCATCGACAGCTTGACCTTGCCGCGATCGTCGAAGCCCAGGACCTTCACCTTGACCACGTCGCCCTGGTTGACGACGTCGGTGGTCTTCGCCACCCGGCCCTGCGACAGTTCCGAGATATGGACCAGACCATCGCGCGCGCCCAGGAAGTTCACGAACGCACCGAAATCGGCGGTCTTGACCACCTTGCCGGTATAGATCGCGCCGATCTCGGGCTCGGCCACGATGCCGCGGATCCGCTCGATCGCCTTGGTGGCCTGCTCTTCGGCCGACGCCGCGATCATGATCGTGCCGTCGTCGTTGATATCGATCTTCGCGCCCGAATATTCAACGATCTCACGGATCACTTTACCGCCCTGGCCGATCACGTCGCGGATCTTCTCCTTGGGCACCGTGATGGTGGTGATCTTCGGCGCGGTCGAGGACACGTCGCTGCGCCCCTCGGTCAGCGCCTTGGACATCTCGCCCAGGATGTGCAGGCGGCCGTCGCGCGCCTGGCCCAGGGCGATCTTCATGATCTCGGGCGTGATGGACGTGATCTTGATGTCCATCTGCAGCGCGGTCACGCCATGGTCGGTGCCCGCCACCTTGAAGTCCATGTCGCCGAGGTGATCCTCGTCGCCCAGGATGTCGGACAGCACGGCGAAGCCGCGATCTTCCTTGATCAGGCCCATGGCGATGCCCGCCACCGGCCGCTTCAGCGGCACGCCGGCATCCATCAGCGCCAGCGAGGTGCCGCAGACGGTCGCCATCGAGGACGAGCCGTTGCTCTCGGTGATCTCGGACACCACGCGCATGGTGTACGGGAAGGTATCCTTGCCGGGCAGCAGCGGATGGACCGCGCGCCAGGCCAGCTTGCCATGCCCGATCTCGCGCCGGCCGGGCGAGCCCATGCGACCGCACTCACCCACCGAATAGGGGGGGAAGTTGTAGTGCAGCATGAAGTTGGTGCGGTATTCGCCTTCCAGCGCGTCGATCACCTGCTCGTCCTGGGCGGTGCCCAGGGTGGCGACCACCAGGGCCTGGGTCTCGCCACGGGTGAACAGGGCCGAGCCATGGGCGCGCGGCAGGATGCCGACTTCCGACACGATCGGGCGGACCGTCTTCAGGTCGCGACCGTCGATGCGCAGGCCGGTATCCAGCACCGCGCTGCGCACCACGTCGGCTTCCAGGTCCTTCAGGACCGGCTTGGCCGCGTTGGCATCCAGGCCTTCGGCCGTCAGCGCCGCCAGCACGGCGTCCTTCGCCGCGCCGACCTTCTTGTAGCGCGCCTGCTTCACGCGCTCCTGATACGCCTCGGCGATCGCGGCGCGGCCCAGCTCGTCGACCCGCTTGCGCAGCGCCAGTTCCTCGGCCGACGGCTCGGCCAGGTCCCACGGCGCCTTCGCGGCCTGCTCGGCCAGCGCGATGATGGCGTCGATGACCGGCTGGAACGCTTCATGACCGAAGGTCACGGCGCCCAGCATCACCTCTTCGCTCAGCTCGGCGGCCTCGGATTCGACCATCAGCACGCCTTCCGCCGTGCCGGCGACGACCAGGTCCAGCGCGCTGGTCTTCAGCTCCGGCAGGGTCGGGTTCAGGACATAGGCACCGTCCTGGTAGCCGACGCGGCAGGCCGCGACCGGGCCGAAGAACGGAATGCCCGACAGCGTCAGCGCCGCCGAGCAGCCGATCAGCGCCGCGATCGCCGGATCGTTCTCCAGGTCGTGGCTCAGCACCGTGGCGACGACCTGCACCTCGTTGCGGAACGTCTCGGGGAACAGCGGACGGATCGGGCGGTCGATCAGGCGCGAATTCAGGACCTCGATCTCCGACGGGCGCCCTTCACGCTTGAAGAAGCCGCCCGGGATCTTGCCGGCCGCGAAGGCCTTTTCCTGGTAGTTGACCGTCAGCGGGAAGAAATCCTGGCCCGGCTTGACGCTGCGCGCGCCGACGGCGGTGCACAGCACGACCGTGTCGCCATAGGTCACGACCACGGCGCCATCGGCCTGGCGGGCGATCTTGCCCGTCTCCAGCACCAGGGTGCGGCCGCCCCATTCGATCTCTTTGCGGTAGTAGTTGAACATTCAGACACTCCCTGTCCGAAAGCCGCTCCAGACGGATGGGAGGGGTCCGGACAAGGGGATGAAGGACAGCGTCTCGGACGGCATGGAGCGATGACGGTGGCCCGCCAGAACACCATGTGGCCTGAAACGCTGCGACCCGGTCCGGATGTCTCCACCGACATGGGGGCAGCGTGTGGCCCGGCCCAGGATTGGGCATCGGGCGTGGCGGCCCCGCGGCAACGGGGCGGCCATGCCACCCCGCCGGCGGAACGCACCAACGCGATCCGGCCCGTTGCCACGCATAGCGGGGCAGCGGGCCGGACCGCGCATCATCTCAGCGGCGCAGGCCCAGGCGACCGATCACGGTCTGGTAGCGGGCCTCGTCCTTGCGCTTCAGATAGTCCAGCAGGCCGCGGCGCTTGCCGACCATCACCAGCAGGCCGCGACGCGAATGGAAATCCTTCGCGTGGGTCTTCAGGTGCTCGGTCAGGTTCGTGATCCGCTCGGTCAGCAGGGCGACCTGGACTTCCGGCGAGCCGGTATCGGTGGCGGCGGTCTGGTATTCGCCAATCAGCGCCGTGCGGCGTTCAGCAGTAATCGACATCGGGTTCTCCACATTTCAATTCGGTTAGAGCATGCGGTCCGGGCGCAGCCAGCCATCTTCCAGCCGGCACAGCCCGATCACGCGCCCCCCGTCCATCCCCCGGACGATCCCCTGTTCGGGATCGGCGGCGTCCGGAATGCGTCCCATCAGGCCCAGCAGGCTGATCGCCTGCCCGTGCGAGAGGGACTCTGCTTCCTCGTGGGTCAAGGCCAGCGCCGGGATGTCGGCCAGCGCGGTCGCGACCGGAAGAAGCAGATCCGGTGAGGCAGGCGCGTTGTCGTCGTTTGGCGCCAGTTTGTCCAGCGGAATCGCGTCTTCCTCGGCAAAAGGGCCGACCCGCAGGCGGCGCAGGGCGACCACGTGGCCGACCGTGCCGCAGGCCCGCGCGATGTCGCGCGCCAGCGAGCGCATATAGACGCCCTTGCCCGATTCCACCTCGAAAATCGCGGTATCCTCGTCAGGCCGCGCCACCAGCTCGAACCGGTCGATCCGCGCCGGCCGGGGCGGCAGCTCGGGCGCCCTGCCGTCGCGCGCCATGTCATAGGCCCGCTCGCCCGCCACCTTGATCGCGGAATAGACGGGCGGCACCTGCATGATGTCGCCGCGAAACGCCGGCAGTGCCCGGCGGAAATCCTCGTCCGACGGCCGCACGGGCGAGGTCTCGGTCACCGCGCCGTCGGCATCGTCGGTATCCCGCCCCTCGCCCAGGCGCAGCGTGAACTGATAACGCTTGGTTCCGTCCATGATGTAGGGCACGGTCTTGGTCGCCGCGCCGAAGGCGATGGGCAGCAGGCCGGTCGCCAGCGGGTCCAGCGTGCCGCCATGCCCCGCCTTGGCGGCATCGAACAGGCGCTTCACCCGGTTGACGACATCGGTCGACGTCATCCCCGATGGCTTGTCGATGACCAGCCAGCCATCGATCGGACGTCCGCGCTTGCGTCGCATGGGGCAAAACCTTCTTGATCAGAATCCTGGAAGAGGCGTGCGTGTAGACGAGCCCTGAATGAGGAGCAATGCCGGATTGTGCCATGCCTGCTTTCCCAACAGGCCGGGACGGCCCGAATAAAGACCGCATGACCCCTCGTCTTCCCATCCGCTCCAGCCGCCCGATCCACCGATGAGCCTCCATCCGGGCCGGACCGCCGGATGGGTGGCCATCCTGTTCTTCGTCGCCGGCGGCATCGGCCTGGGCTGTGCCTTCCTGGGCTCGTTCGGCCAGTTCGGCCTGCTGGCCCGCACCGAACGGGCCGTGATCGTCTTCGACCACCCGATCGGCGGCCTGCGCGCCGGCGCGGCGGTCACGTTTCACGGCGCGATGCTGGGCCGGGTGGAACGGGTGGGCCTCGACGCCGATCCCCAGCATGCCCGGACGCTGATCCCCGTCATCGTCCGCATCCAGCCCGAACGGATTCACATGGTGCAGGCCGAAGCCGCCCTGTCGCCCCACCAGATGCTGGCCCGGCTGGTGCGGGACGGATTGCAGGCCGAACTCCACACCGCCAGCCTCGTCACCGGCCGCGTCGGCATCGATCTCGATGTCGTCCCCGGCCCCGCCCCGCCCCCGCATCCCGGCCTGTCCGACCTGCCGGAAATCCCCGCCCACGAATCCCGCCTGGCGATCCTGCGCCGAACCCTGACCACCCTGCCGATCCACCGGATGGCAGCCGAATGGCGGCAGGCCGCGCACGAAGGTCGCAAGATCACGCAGGACCTGGATGCCAGCCTGCCCCCGGTCCGCGCCAGCGTACTCGCCACGGCATCCGCCGCACAAACGGCCGCCGCCACCGCCGCGACCGCCCGGAAGCAGCTCGAAGCCGACTGGCACACCACCCGCACCGCCATCACCCGGGCACGGACCACGGCAAGACAGCAGGTTCACGATCGCAGCACGGAGATCCACGCCGTCACCCGCGACACAAGCGCCGCCCTTGCGGCCGCCCGACAGGTCCATTCGGACCTGAACACCCCGGATGACGCATTGAAGACCGACATGCAGGCCGCACAACGCGACATCGCCGCCGGCGGCGCCGCGCTGCATGACGCGGCGCGCACGATCCGGCATGCGCCGGGGGTGCTGTTGACGGGGGTGAGATAGTCTTCGTTCTTTTTTGCAAAAAAGAACCAAAAAACTCTGATTCGTTTGGGAGTTTTTTGCAGGGGCGCGCGGTGGCGCCGTTGACGACGGCTTTGGCCTGTCGGCATTCTTTCGGGGCGTCCCGTCTCGGGAACAGGCAAAAGTCAGGACAACCCTATGTGGCGCGTATGGCAGGCCCTTCTTACGGGCATCCTGATCTTTGTTTCCCTGATCGTTCTGGACGCCCTGAACATCTGGCCGCACTCGGTGGCCCTGAGGACGAGCCTGGTCGGCGGCCTCAGCGGCGCCATATCCTGGTGGGTCGTCAGGCAGTTCGCCCCACGCACCTGAAGTTGTGTTTTCAGAGAGTTGGCAAGAATCCGGGCTCTGCCCGGACCCGGCAGGGCCTGAGGCCCTGCACCCCAATCATTCGACAACGAACGGGTTTCCAAAGGGCGACTGCCCTTTGGCGGGTTTCAGGGCAGCGCCCTGACCTTCATCGTCGTGACCTGCGCCGTCAGTCTCTCAGTCCAGATCGCGCGCAACATCCGGCTGGTTCAGCAGCGCCCGGACTTCCATCGCATAATCCAGCGCCGTATCCGGCTGGAAATGAATTTCCGGCACCACCCGCAGCCGCAGGTTACCCGACATGCGCGACCGCAGGAACGGCGAGACCCGCCGCAGTGCCGGCATCAGCGCATCGATATCGCTCCGCCCCAGGCGCGCGACGAAGGCCGTGGCGTGCTTCAGGTCGGGCGACAGCCGCACCTCGGTCACGGTGATGCGGGCATCGACCAGTTCCGGATCGCGGAATTCGGTGCGGGCGAACAGGTCCGCTAGCACGCGGCGCACTTCTTCGCCCACGCGCAACTGGCGCTGGCTGGGGCCGGATGCGGCAAGACCGGCGAGTTTCCCCGCCGGCCCTACCGTATTCACCTTCCCACGAGATGGGTTGCGGCTCATGCGGGGACCAGTTCCATTTCGTAGCACTCGACCCGATCGCCTTCGCGCAGGTCGTTGTAGCCGGCGAAGGACAGGCCGCACTCGTAACCGCGCGCCACTTCCTTGACATCGTCCTTGAAGCGCTTGAGCTGGCTGAGGTCACCCTCGTGCACCACCACGTTGTCGCGCAGCAGGCGCACACCGCACCCGCGCTTGACCACGCCTTCGGTGACGTAGCAACCGGCAACCTTGCCCACCTTGGTGATGTCGAACACCTTGCGGATCTCGGCATACCCCAGGAACTTCTCGCGATGCTTGGGCGCAACCTTGCCCTTGACCAGCTGCTCGACGTCGTCCGCGACCTGATAGATGATCGAGTAGTAGCGGATATCGACCCCTTCGCGCTGCGCGAGTTCGCGCGCCTGCGTCGTGGCACGGACGTTGAACGCGATGATCACCGCATCCGACGCCTTGGCCAGCTGCACGTCGCTCTCGGTGATCTGGCCCACACTGGCCGTCAGCACCCGAACCTTGACCTCTTCATGCTCAAGCTTGAGCACCGTGGTCTGCAACGCCTCGGCCGAACCCTGGACGTCGGCCTTGATCAGCACGGCGACTTCCTTCTGGGCACCGGCCTGGATGCGCGCCAGCATCTGGTCCAGCGTGCCGCGCGCGGCCGTCTGGCCCGCCGCCATGCGGTCCTTGATCACGCGCTGGCGGAATTCCGAGATCTCGCGGGCGCGATTCTCGTTTTCCACCACCACGAACGGCTCGCCAGCACCCGGCACGCCGGTGATGCCCAGGATCTCGACCGGGGTCGAAGGCAGCGCCTCCTGGATCTGGCGGTTGCGGTCGTCCAGCATCGCACGGACACGGCCCCATTCGGCGCCGGCCACCACGATGTCACCACGCCGCAGCGTGCCCTTCTGCACCAGGATCGTCGCCACCGGGCCACGACCGCGATCCAGCCGGCTTTCGATCACCGAGCCCTCGGCCACCCGGTCCGGGTTGGCGCGCAGGTCCAGCACTTCCGCCTGGAGCAGGATGGCCTCTTCCAGCTTGTCCAGCCCGGTGCGCTTCAGCGCCGAGACCTCGACATCCTGGGTGTCGCCGCCCATCGATTCGACCACGATCTCGTGCGACAGCAGTTCCTGGCGCACGCGCTCGGGATTGGCACCCGGCTTGTCGCACTTGTTGATCGCAACCACGATCGGCGCATTCGCCGCCTTGGCATGGCGGATCGCCTCGATCGTCTGCGGCATCACGCCGTCATCCGCCGCCACGACCAGCACCACCACGTCGGTCACCGAGGCACCGCGGGCACGCATGGCGGTAAACGCCTCGTGGCCCGGGGTATCGATGAAGGTGATCTTGGCGCCCGAAGGCAGGGTCACCTGGTAGGCACCGATATGCTGCGTGATCCCGCCGGCTTCGGCCGCGGCCACGTCGGTCGTGCGCAGGGCGTCCAGCAGCGAGGTCTTGCCGTGGTCGACATGCCCCATGACCGTCACGACGGGCGGACGCGGCAGCAGGTCTTCCGGCGTATCGTCGATGCCTTCGATCCCGATCTCGACATCGCTGTCCGCCACGCGGCGGACACGATGGCCGAATTCCTGAATCACCAGCTCGGCGGTGTCGGCATCCAGCGACTGGGTCACGGTCGCCATCACGCCCATCTTCATCAGGGCCTTGATGACTTCGCCCTGGCGGGCCGCCATGCGGTTCGCCAGTTCCTGCACCGTGATCGTCTCGGGCAGCACGACGTCGCGCACCACGCGGACCTGGTCGGAGCGCAGGCGCTCCAGCTCGGCCTGCCGGCGCTCACGCTCGCGCTGGCGCCGGACCGAGGCCAGCGAACGCGTCTTGTCGTCGTCACCCTCGATCGCCGCCTGAACGTCGATGCGGCCCGACCGACGGTTGTCGCTGCCCTTCTTCGCCGGCGCGCCACTCGGCTTGCGGCTGGGCACGACACCGGGGCGGCGCGGCGCACGGCGTTCTTCTTCCGTGTCGGGGCCGCGACCGGTGCGCAGGCGCAGGGTCTCGCCCTGCGGCTGGGCCGGCGTCGCGGTCTGCGGCGCGGCCGGACGGCTGGTCGTGACCGGACGGGCCGGCATGATGGCGCGTTCGGCCAGCGGGCGCAGGCGCTCCATCGGCGGGGCCAGCGTGACCTCGCCGGGGATCGGCACGGCCGAGACCACGGGCCCGGGCACCGAGGCATCGGACTGGTCCTGCACCGGCTGCGCGGCCTGTTCGGCGCGGGCACGGGCCGCCTCTTCCTGCTCGCGGGCTTCCTCCTCGGCTGCACGCCGGGCATCTTCCTCGCGCCGCCGCGCTTCCTCGGCGGCGGACAGGATCATGATCTTTTCCTGCTCGCGCCGCTCCTGCTCGCGGCGAACGGACTCGGCCCGCTGCTCCTCGAGCACGCGCTGGCGGGTGGCCAGTTCGGCGGCGGTCAGCGCGCGACCGCCATTGCCACCGCGCCCGCCCGCCCGGCCGCCACCGGACGAACCGGAGCCGCTGCCCGCGGGGGCGGGACCGGGGCCGCGCTTCTTGCGCACCTCGACCTGCACCACCTTCGAACGACCATGGCTGAAACTCTGCCGCACGGAACCGGCGTCAACCGTCCGTCCGACCTCCCTCCGGCCCGCCGGCCGCAGGGACAAGCGTCCCTTACCCTGATCCTGATCGTTGCCTTCGCTCATGTACCCGCCTGTTCACCCAAGTTCGCCGGATTGGTCCGACGAACCCGGAACCGCCCTGCCGGACAGCCCCGCAAAACGTTCACTATCGATGCGGACGCGCCGTGCCAGTTCGCCACGCGACATCGCCGCATGCACGACATGGTCACGGCCGAATGCCGCCCCCAGACCCGCCGCCGTAGGAACAACCGCTATCGGCAGATCCCGTGCGCCGGACAATAACCTCGTCCTCTCGTCAGGGCTGCCGTCCTCGGCCTGGATTACCAGACCGGCGCGACCGCCCTCTATCCATTCCCGCACCTTGACGAAACCGTATGTCACCTGACCGGCCCGTCGTGCGAGTCCCACCGTCTCCAGTATCCGGCGCACCAGGCCGGCCTCCAGGATCTTGTCCAGGTCGGGCGGAACAACGACCTGACCGCGGGCGGCGCGTGAGAACGCCCCCCGTGTCCGCGCCGTTTCTAGCACATCCCGCCGCGCGCTCAACCAGATTCCCCGTCCGGGCAGACGCGCGGAAAGATCGGGTGTCACAACCCGGTCGGGCGAGATCACGAAACGCAGCATCGTCTCGGGCGCCGCACGCTCCCGCGTGACGATGCAGCGACGGAGAGGTCCGCGCTCGTCGTCTTCCGGGTCCTGGTCGGCGTCCGCCGTCATATCCTGCCTCGCCTGCCCTTGCACGCCCTCGTGCTCAGGCCTCCGGCGCCTCCTGCGCATCCGCCGGCTGCTCGCCCTCGAACCAGTGGGCGCGCGCCGCCATGATGATCTCGTTCGCCGCTTCCTCGTCGATCACGTCGCCGCCGAGGAATTCGACCAGCTCGTCGCCCGCCAGGTCGGCCAGGTCGTCCAGGGTCTTCACACCCTTTTCACCCAGCGTCACCAGCATCTGGTTGGAAAACACGCCCAGAACCGCGATGTCGTCCGAAACGCCCAGCCCTCGGCGCTTCTCGTCCAGCTCGTCCTCGCGACGGGCCAGGAAGCCTTCGGCGCGGCGGACCAGCTCGCTGGCCACATCCTCGTCGAAACCCTCGATCCCGGCCAGTTCGTCGGGATCGGCATAAGCCAGTTCCTCGATCGAATGGAAGCCTTCCGTCACCAGCAGGCCGGCAATCACGTCGTCCACGTCCAGCGCCTCGACGAACAGGCCGCTGCGACGGCGGAATTCTTCCTGCCGGCGCTCGGATTCCTCGGCCTCGGTCAGGATGTCGATGTCCCAGCGCGTCAGCTGACTGGCCAGGCGGACATTCTGCCCGCGCCGGCCGATCGCCAGGCTCAGCTGCTCGTCGGGCACCACCACCTCGACGCGCCCGGCCTCTTCATCCATCACGACCTTGGTGACTTCCGCCGGCGCCAGCGCGTTGACGACGAACGTCGCCGCCTGCGGGCTCCAGGGAATGATGTCGATCTTCTCGCCCTGCAATTCCTGCACCACGGCCTGGACGCGCGATCCGCGCATGCCCACGCAGGCACCGACAGGGTCGATCGAGGCATCACGCGAAATCACCGCCATCTTGGCGCGCGACCCCGGATCGCGGGCCACGGCCTTGATCTCGATGATACCGTCGTAGATCTCGGGCACTTCCTGCGCAAACAGCTTGGCCAGGAAGGCCGGATGCGTGCGCGACAGGAAGATCTGCGGCCCGCGCGGCTCGTCGCGCACGTCGTAGATATAGGCCCGCACGCGGTCGGAATTGCGGAAGCTCTCGCGCGGGATCAGCTCGTCGCGGCGCAGCAGCGCCTCCGAACTGCCGATCTCGACCATCAGGTTCCCGTATTCCGTGCGCTTGACCGTGCCGTTCACGATCTCGCCCACGCGGTCCTTGAATTCCTCGAACTGGCGCTTGCGCTCGTATTCGCGCACGCGCTGCACGATCACCTGCTTGGCGGTCTGCGCCGCGATGCGGCCGAAATCGATCGGCGGCAGCGGGTCGACCAGATGCTCGCCCAGTTGGATCTCGGGCTTGAACTTGCGGGCGATGTGCAGAGGAATCTGCGTTTCCTCGTTCTCCACCACCTCGACGGCCTCGGTCCAGCGCGACAGGCGCACATCGCCGGTCTTGCGGTCGATGGTCGCGCGAATGTCCTTCTCATGCCCGTACTTGGCGCGCCCGGCCTTCTGGATGGCCTGCTCCATCGCTTCCAGGACTTCCTCCCGGTCGATCGCCTTCTCGCGCGCGACGGCATCCGCCACCAGCAGCAGTTCGGGACGGGAAACGGACGTGTCCATCAGAACCTCCAGGACGTCTCAGTGAGTCTTGCGCGCCGGCGTCTCGCCGGGCGTGACAGGGGTTTCCGGGGCTCCGTCGTCGGAGACCCCCATCATGTGGGCACTGGCCGCGATCAGTTCATCGGTCAGCACCAGCCGCGCGCGGCGCATGTCCGACAGCGGCAGCGCCACCTCGGTACCATCTTCCAGCCGCAGCCGCCCGATTCCATCCTCGGCACCCAGCAGAATGCCCGAGAAGCGCTTGCGCCCGTCGATCGGGATATTCACCTCGGCCTTCGCCAGATGGCCGGCAAAACGGTTCCAGTCCTTCGTCCGCGTCAGCGGGCGATCGATGCCGGCCGACGACACTTCCAGCGTCCAGGCGCCGGGCAGCGGGTCCTCGATATCCAGCACCGCGCCCACCGCGTGGCTGATCTGCTCGCAATCCTCGATCGCGATCAGGCTGCCGTCGGCCCGGTCGGCCATGATCTGCACCGTCGGGCTCTCCCGGCCCAGGATCGCGACCCGGACCAGTTCGAATCCCATGTCGGCCAGGACGGGCGCCACGAGGGCGGCCACCTTGGCGTCCAGGCCGGTGAGGAAAGGCAGATCTGCGTCCAAGACAAAAAAGGCGGCCGGTAAGGCCACCCCCCAAAAAGCCGGAAGATGAAGGAATGAAGCCGATATAGGCGATAACGCATGCCACCGCAAGGTCCATGCCGCGCCCATGCCCGCAGGGGCTACATTACATTACAATCACGTCCTCGTTTGCACGCTTGCCCAACCCCACGGGCCACACGCATGATGCACGCATGAGGCAGACGCCCGAACCCGAAGCACGCGCCAAACCGGATGAAGCCGGACCCGGCAAAGGCCGGCCCCTATGGTATGGCCTGGCGGCGGGGATGATCGTCGTGGCCGGTTTCAGCGCCCGCATGGCCAGCCAGGGCGATCACCCGGCCCCCGCGCCCGCCCCGATCGTCAGCGACGGCACGCATGCCGCCGCCGCCGGCGCCAACGCGCTGACCAGCACCCAGCAATTCGCCATGATCGCGCCCGACAACGCGCCGCGCGCCCTGCAGCAATCGGGCCTGACGCCCGACCAGCAGGCTCGCATCCTGGCCGGCATCCACAAGCGGGAATACCGGCTGGTGCGGATGCCGATCTATGACGAGGCCGGGACCGGCGGCGTCGTGACCGTCAGTTCGGGCGGCATCACCCAGACCGTGCCGCTGACCGCCCGGCCGCACACCGTGCTGCTGCCCATCCGCATTTCCGGCGAGGTCGATATCGCGCCGGTTTCCGATCCCGGCCCGGCCGGCGTCGCGGCGGGGGCCATCACGGTCCTGGGGCCGACGCCTCTGCCGGTCATTCACCGGGACCAGATGCTCGTTCTGGATGTGATCGTCCAATGAAGGCTCTCCTGCCCGCCCTCAACCGGCTGATGCCGGTGATGATGGTTATCTTCCTGGTCCTGGCCAGCCTGCAGGCCGCGGCCTCGCTCCATCTTTCGCTCGCCAGCCTGACGCATTTCATGGAATGGTGTGCACCGGCCTTTCCGGTGCTGATGGGCGGCAGCAGCCTGCTGGTCCTGGCGGGCATGATGTTCGAGACCCGCGCCGAACGGCTGGCGCGCAAGGGGCTACGGCGCCGACGGGGGTGGATGATGGATGTACTGGCCAGGCTGACCAATCGCACCGCGCTGGAGGAAATGCTGGCGCGCGAACAGAAAGAAACGGTGATCGACGCCGAGGAACTGGCCGCCAGCCTGCGCGCGCGCGTGATCGGGCAGGACCAAGTCTGCGAGGACATCGCCGCCCAGCTGCGCCGCCGCATGGCGCTGCAGGTCCGCGGCAAGCCGGTCGGCATCTTCCTGCTGGCGGGCCCGCCGGGCACCGGCAAGACCTACCTGGCCAAGCAGATGGCCCGGCAGCTCGACCGCCCGCTGCTGCATTTCGACATGACGCAGATGAGCTCGCCGCACGCCGCGACCCAGCTTTTCGGCTCCCCCAAGGGCTATGTCGGCTCCGACACGTTCGGCAAGCTGACCGGCGGGCTCAAGGAAAAGCCCGACGCCGTCGTCCTGCTCGACGAAATCGAGAAGGCGCACCCCGACGTCTTCAAGAAATTCCTGACCGCGTGGAACGACGGGCACGTCACCGAGGCCTCCACCGGCCAGCAGATCTCGACCGTCCGCGCCATCTTCGTGCTGACGTCGAATATCGCGACCGAGGCCCTGTCCGAAATCGCCGACCGCCTGGCCGACGAGCCCGACCGCATGCGCGCCGAGTCGGTCGAGGCCCTGCGCCAGGCCGGCTTCGCGCCGGAGGTCCTGAACCGCCTGGACCGCATCTTCGTCTTCCGCGCCCTGACGGGCCTGGACGTCGCCCGCGTCGCCGCGCTGGAAATCGAGGCGATGATCGAAAGCTACGGGCTGCGGGTCGAAACCGGCGGCATCGACGCGTCGCTGCTGTTCGAGGTCATGCGCCGCCAGAACAAGATGGGTGCCGCCGCCAGCGCCCGCGACCTGGTACGGTCGATCGAGGACATGATGAGCGACTCGCTGATTTCCGCCCGCCAGCAGGGGGCGAAGATGGTGCGCGTCATTTCCGGCGAGAACGGCGTCACCGCCGAGATCGCCAACGATACCGAGGCCCAGCGGGCCCGCGTCCTGCGCTGACCCGCTCTTCCCGTACGGCGACCTGAATGTCCGCAGCTTCCCGACTCTGGCATCGCGCGCCGATCTGGCGCGCGATGCTCTATTCTATTCCCATCTTCACGGCGCTGACGCTGCTCTACCCGCCGGCCTACCTGACGCGGGCGGTCCCGGCCCTGCGCCCGGTCTTCGACCGGATCAACCACGCATTGGGCCGCAACCCGTCCCCCGCCGCGCCCACGTCCGCACCCGACGCGCCGCCCGATGCCCCGCCACCCCCGCCTGCCGAAGGCGCGCCCGACGGCGGCTCGCAGCAGGCGCCGGCCGGCCCGCAACTGGCCGCCCCGCCCATCACCTCGGACCTGGGGGGTGCGATCCCCTTCGCCGGCCGCATCCTGCCCCTGCCCGCCGGCACCTGGCACCCGGTACTGACGACGCAGAGCGGCCCGCATGGCGAACTGCTCAGCAACGTGCTGGTGCGTGCCGAAGGCGGCGTCGTGACCGGCGTCATCATCGCGCGGGCCAGCACGCAGTCCCTGCCGCTGTCGACCGTCGATTCCATGAACAATGGCTGCCATGACGACCGGAACTACCTGTCCAAGATCGTCCCCAGCGCGTCCAAGGTGATGGAATGCTGGTTCACCAGCCACGTCCAGATCGAGGGCCAGCCGCTGAGCGACAGCGTGGACATCCAGACCGCCTTCAACCGCCTGCACGTGCTGGGCTTCCCCATCCCCTACGTCATGCTGGTCGCAACCTGGAACTATGCCGAGGCCGCCACCGACCGCGGCGCGAATATCGAAAACGTGACCATCCTGCTCAGCCCGGCCCGCAAGGGCACCATGACCCTGCCCGCCCCGCCGGAACAGTGGCTGAAACAGGCCCTGCCGCAGAACCCGGGTGCGGAACGCTTCGTCAACGCCGCCAACGGGTGGATGGACGGCTGGACGACCATGCTCAGGCGCGGCTTCCACGGCGACCTGACCAACGGCAGCCCGGACCTGGTACGTGCCAGCCGCGATCCGGCATCGGTTCTGCCCGGGGAGTAAGGAAGCGTTTCCGTTCTTTTTTGAAAAAAAGAACCAAAAAACTTCCGATCTGTTCAGGAGCCTTGGCGCTGGCAAGCACATGGCTCCTGAACGAATAAAAGTCTTTTTGCTTCTTTTTCTTCAGAAAAAGAAGATTCTTCCCCTACCGCAGCACATCCGAAATATCGATCAGGAAATCCAGCACCGTACGCGTCCGCAACGGCAGCGTACGCGGCCCGGTATGCACGGCATAAAAAGGCAATTCCGGCACGGTCCATTCCGGAAACAGGCGGATCAGCCGCCCGGCGGCAATATCTTCCGTCACCTGGAACGACGGCAGCAGGCCGATCCCCAGCCCCGCGAGGGTCGCCTGAAGCACCGCCTCGCTGCTGTTGGCGCGGAAGGGCCCGCTGGCGGCCACCACGCTTTCCTCGCCATTGCCCTCGAAATGCCAGTCGTGGCGGGTGCCGCCATAGGTATAGGCAATGCAGGGATGGTTCAGCAGGTCGCGCGGATGGGCGGGCATGCCGCGCCGGGCCAGATAGTCGCCATTGGCAACCGCGATCCGCTTCACGGTACCCAGCCGTCGGGCAATCAGCGACCCTTCCGCGATTTCGCCCACGCGCACCGCCAGGTCCAGCCCTTCCTCGACCAGGTCGCCAAACCCGTCGCGCATGATCAGTTCCACGGCCAGGTCGGGGTGCTTGTCCAGCAACTCACCCAGCCGCGCGGTCATGTACAGGCCGAACGCCGTCGTCACCCCCAGCCGCACCAGCCCGGACACCGACGCGCGGCGGCGGCCCAGGGCGGTCTCGGCGGTTTCGAGGATCTCCAGCACCTCATAGGCATGGGGCAGCAGGCTGCGCCCATCCTCCGTCATCATCAGGCTGCGCGTGGTCCGCGCAAACAGGGTGGCGCCGTAATGCGCTTCCAGCAGCGCGATATGGCGGGAGATCGTCGGCTGGCTGGCCCCGGTTTCCCGCGAAACGGCGGAAAACGACCCAGTGGCGGCGACGCGAACAAAGCTGTGAAGAGCGGATAGCAGATCCATGACCACATGACGTTCGGGTTGTCTTCGACTGGTTTTCTTTAAGCCTCCGTCCATTTATGCACAACGTGGCATAAAACACCGCCGACATGTGTCAGACGCATCGGGAGGCAAGGGCTTTGCCCTTGACCCACCAAAGGGCAGTCCCTTCCGTTGGCATT
Source organism: Gluconacetobacter takamatsuzukensis (assembly GCF_014174275.1). Classification (GTDB taxonomy): domain Bacteria; phylum Pseudomonadota; class Alphaproteobacteria; order Acetobacterales; family Acetobacteraceae; genus Gluconacetobacter; species Gluconacetobacter takamatsuzukensis. The sequence goes on from NZ_JABEQK010000002.1 coordinate 194,488, forward strand.
CCATCGGCCGTTCCGGCCGACGGAGCCTTGGCCGACTCCGCCCTTTGGAAACCCATTTGTTGTCAAATAATTGGGGTGCGGGACCTCAGGCCCTGCCGGGTCCAGGGCAGCGCCCTGGCCTTCAGATATGCCCGCGCCTTTGCCGCCCGGTATGAAACCGCGCCTCGGCCATGCGGGCCAGCCGCACGAACGGCAGGCCCAGCAGCAGGTAGGCGATACCGATCAGCAGCCCGGTCCCGAAATAATCGTAATAGGTCGAAGACAGCCGCACATAGGTCTGGCTGAGCTCGGTCAGCGTGATCACGCTGACCAGCGACGAGTCCTTGAGCAGCGAGATGAAATCGTTGGTCATCACCGGAATGACCATCCGCACCGCCTGCGGCACCACGACAAAGCGCAGGGCCTGGAAATGCGTCATGTTCAGCGCCACCGCCGCCTCGATCTGGCCGCGCGCGACCGATTGCAGCCCGGCGCGATAATTCTCGGCCTCATAGGCCGCATAATTCATCCCCAGCGCCAGCACCCCGGCCACGAACGGCGACAGGCGCAGCCCGATCCCCGGCAGGGCGTAGAAGATGAACAGGATCTGGATCAGCAGCGGCGTACCGCGCACGATCTCGACATAGAGCGTGGCCAGCGCCCCCAGCCAGCGCGGGCCGTAGCGGCGCATCAGCGCCAGCGCCAGCCCCAGCCCCACCGCCAGCACCATGGCGCAGGCCGAAACCGCGAAGGTCAGCAGCGCACCATGCAGCAGCAGCGGCAGGAAACCGACATAGCGGTCGAACCGCGCCCGCCAGCCGGCCGTCGGCGCGGTCGCGGCCCGGTAATGGTCCCATGCCTCGGGCGCAATGTCGGGCGTCGAGGCATCGCCGGTCAGCGCCTCCATCGCCGGCGTCCACAATTTCCAGCGCGCGAGGATCCGGTGCAGTTCGCCGTCCCGCATCATGCCGTCCAGGGCCGCGTTGACCTGGTCGCGCAACGCGATATTGCCCTGGGCGAAGGCGACGCCATACGCCACCTGCCCGATGGGCGCCCCCACCAGCTTCAGGTCCGGGTCCGGCGTGCCGTAATAGAGCGCGATGGTGCCGTCCAGCAGCACCGCATCCAGCCGCCCGTTCTTCAGGTCGGTATAGGCGTTGGTCTCTTCCTCGTAAGCGCGGATGCGGATGGACGGATCGGCCTGCAACATCCGCTCGGCCGTGGTGTCCTTCAGCGTGCCCACCACATGCCCGTGCAGCGCCGCCAGCGTATCCAGTCCCTGCTGGTCGCGCCGCACCGTGATGCGCTCGGTCGTCATGTAATAGGGGCGGCTGAACAGCACGCCCTGCTCATGTTCCGGGGTGATCTCGATCCCATCGATCACCATGTCGTACAGCCCGCGTTGCAGGCCCGGAATCAGCCCGTCCCAGTCGTTCTGGACAAACCGGGTGGGCCGGCCGAGGCGGCGGGCGATCGCCTGCGCGATCTCGTATTCGTAACCGGTCAGGCGCGACTGGTCGGCCGGATCGTGAAAGACGAACGGCACGTTCGCCTCGGCATCCGACGCCCAGCTCAGCGGGGCGGCATGGGCTGTGGCCGACAGTACCATCGTCGCCAGCGCCAGCAGCAGCCCCGGCAGCCACGCGCGGCACCGCGCGATCACAGGACCGACCTCAGGAACTTTCGGGTGCGCGGATCCTGCGGGTCCACGAACAGCCGGTCCGGATCGTCGACCTCGACGATCTCGCCCCCGTCCATGAACACCACGCGGTCCGACGCCGCGCGGGCAAAGCGCATGTCGTGCGTCACCACCAGCTGGGTCATCCCCTCATGATCCAGCGTGCGCATCACCGACAGTACCTCTTCGGCCAGTTCGGGATCGAGGGCCGAGGTCGGTTCGTCATACAGCATCACATCGGGGCGCATCGCCAGAGCGCGCGCGATGGCGGCCCGCTGCTGCTGCCCGCCCGACAGCGTGTCGGGATAGCGCGCGGCCATGGCCGCCAGCCCCACCTTGTCCAGCAGCGCCAGCGCCTCGGCCCGCGCGGCCTCGGCCGGCATGCGCTTCACCTGCACCGGGGCCAGCATCACATTGTCCAGCACGGTGCGATGCGGAAACAGGTTGAAGGACTGGAACACCATGCCTACATGCGCGCGCAGGCGATGGGCGGCGTCCTCCTCGCGACGGGTCCAGCGGCCCCCGGTGCGCGTGATCGTCACGCCGGCGATATCCACCGTCCCGGAATCGGGAATTTCGATAAAATTGAGGCAGCGCAGGAATGTCGACTTCCCGCAGCCCGACGGCCCGATGATCGAAACCAGTTCGCCCCGCGCCATATCCAGCGAGATGCCGCGCAGAACCGCATGGCCATCGAAGACCTTGCGGACCTGGTCGGCCCGCAGGACGGATTCAGCAAAAAACGCCGGCCCGGGTTTCCCCGGGCCGGCGCCAGACTCGTCAAGCGGAAGAAGAGACCGTTCAGGCAGCTTCAGTCATCCCACGCAACACATACTGCAGGATGCCACCATGCCGGTAATACTCGACCTCGTCCAGCGTATCGACGCGGCAGAGCAGCGGCACCGTTTCCTTGGTGCCATCGGCGCGGGTGATTTCCATGTCGATCGTCATCCGGGGGGTGATGGTCTCCAGCCCCTTGATGTCGATGATTTCGTCACCCTTCAGGTTCAGCGTCTTGCGCGTCGTGCCGTCCTTGAACAGCAGGGGCAGCACGCCCATGCCGACCAGGTTGGACCGATGGATGCGCTCGAAGCTCTCGGCGATCACGGCGCGAACGCCCAGCAGCAGGGTGCCCTTCGCCGCCCAGTCGCGCGACGAACCCATGCCGTATTCCTTGCCGCCGAACACGACCAGGGGCACGCCCTCGGCCTTGTATTCCATCGCGACATCGTAGATCGAGCCTTCCTTCCCGTCGGGGAAGTGCTTGGACAGGCCCCCTTCGGTGCCCGGCAGCATCTCGTTCTTGATGCGGATGTTCGCGAAGGTGCCGCGGACCATGATGCGGTCGTTGCCGCGACGCGAACCGTAGGAGTTGAAATCCTTCGGCGAGACCTGATGCTCTTTCAGGTAGACGCCCGCGGGCGAGCTTTCCTTGATCGAGCCGGCCGGCGAGATATGGTCGGTGGTGATGTTGTCGCCCAGCAGCGCCAGGACGCGGGCCCCCACGATGTCACCCTTCGGCTTGGGCTCCAGCGTGATGTCCTGGAAGTACGGCGGATCCTGCACGTAGGTCGAGGTCGGATCCCACTTGTAGGTCTCCGAACCGGTCGCGACCTTCAGGGCCTGCCACTCCTTGGTGCCCTTGCCGATCTGGCTGTAGCGCTTGATGAACTCCTCGCGGTTGATCGACGAGCCGATCAGGTCCGCGATCTCCTTGTTGGTCGGCCAGATGTCCTTCAGATAGACCGGCTTGCCGTCCTTGGAGGTGCCGAGCGACGCGGTGGTGACGTCCTCGCGCATCGTGCCCAGCAGCGAGTAGGCGACCACCAGCGGCGGGCTGGCCAGGTAGTTGGCGCGCACGTTGGGCGAGATACGGCCTTCGAAGTTGCGGTTGCCCGACAGCACCGACACGGCGACCAGCTTGTTGCCTTCGATCGCGTCGACGATGTGCGGCTCCAGCGGGCCGGAATTGCCGATGCAGGTCGTGCAGCCATAGCCGACGGTGTTGAAGCCCATCGCGTCCAGCTCTTCCGTCAGGCCGGCACGGTTCAGATAGTCGGTAACGACCTGCGAGCCCGGGGCCAGCGACGTCTTCACCCACGGCTTCGGCTTCAGGCCGAGCGCACGCGCCTTCTTCGCCACCAGGCCGGCCGCGATCAGCACCGCGGGGTTGGAGGTGTTGGTGCAGGACGTGATGGCCGCGATCACCACGTCGCCGTGGCCGATCTCGTAGTTCGTGCCGGCCACCTTGGCCTTCTTGTGCGCGTCGGCGGCGGGCACGCCCAGCGAGCCGGTCAGTTCGCCCTCGAACGCAATGTTCGCGCCCTTCAGGGTCACGCGGTCCTGCGGGCGCTTCGGGCCGGCCAGCGACGGCACGACGGTCGACAGTTCCAGCTCCAGCGTGTCGGTAAACACCGGCTCCGGCGTCTCCGCCGTGCGGAACATGCCCTGGGCCTTCAGATACTCTTCCGTCAGCTTGATGCGGTGCTCGTCACGGCCGGTCTGGCGCAGGTAGTCCAGCGTCAGATGGTCGACCGGGAAGAAGCCGCAGGTCGCGCCGTATTCCGGGGCCATGTTGGCAATCGTCGCGCGGTCGGCAACCGGCAGGTGATCCAGCGCGGGGCCGAAGAATTCGACGAACTTGCCGACGACGCCCTTCTTGCGCAGCATCTGGGTCACGGTCAGCACCAGGTCGGTCGCCGTCGCGCCCTCGGGCAGCTTGCCCGTCAGCTTGAAGCCGATGACATCGGGGATCAGCATCGCGATCGGCTGGCCCAGCATCGCGGCCTCGGCCTCGATGCCGCCCACGCCCCAGCCCAGCACGCCCAGGCCGTTGACCATCGTCGTGTGGCTGTCGGTGCCGTACAGCGTGTCGGGGTAGACATAGCTCTTGCCGCCCACATCCGCCGTCCACGCGACCTGGGCGATATATTCCAGGTTCACCTGATGGCAGATGCCCGTGCCCGGCGGCACGACCGAGAAATTCTCGAACGCTTCCTGGCCCCAGCGCAGGAAGGCATAACGCTCGCCGTTCCGCTCGAACTCGATGGTGACGTTGTCCTGCAAGGCGTCGGGCGTGCCGGCCACGTCCACCATCACCGAGTGATCGATGACGAGGTTGACGGGCACCAGCGGGTTCACCTTCTGCGGGTCGCCCTTCAACTTCAGGATACCGTCGCGCATCGCGGCCAGATCGACCACGGCAGGCACGCCGGTGAAGTCCTGCATCAGGATGCGCGAGGGTTTGAAAGGAACTTCCTTGGTGCTGCTGCCCTTCGGCAGCCAGCCGGCAATCGACCTGGCATCGTCGACGCTGTACGATCTTCCGTCTTCGAAGCGCAGGATGTTTTCCAGCAGCACCTTCAGGCTGACCGGCAGGCGCTTTACGTCGCCGATTGTCTTCTCGGCTTCCGGGATCGAGAAATAATGGTAGGTCTTGCCGTCCACATTCAGGGTACGGCCTGTCTTGATTGAATCGTGCCCAACCGACTTCATTGGTTTTTCCTCCGTGGCGTCAGCAACGGATTATCCAGTTGGGGCACGTGTCCCGCATATAAAGGCGGTGTGTTCCCTCTGGACAACCGGCTTGATCTCCCAACGGTCGTAGAACATACCCGGACGCGGGGACGACACAAGCTGGCCCCGGTAACAAGAACGCGGGAACATGCTTTCGCCGTCCCGCCGCCGCCGCCGACTACAAGCCGAGGACGACCGCCATCCCTGCCCCCCACCCCCCTGCCGGCCCCCTGCTGAACGTCGAAAATATCTCTGTTTTCCGAGGGGAAAGACTGGTTCTCGACGGGGTTGGCCTGTGCCTGGACGCCGGCGAGGCCCTGCTGCTGACCGGCCCGAACGGCGCAGGAAAGTCGACCCTGCTCCGCGTTCTCGCAGGATTGCGAAAACCGGAAGGCGGCCATGTCCTTTGGGCGGGGACCGACGCCCTGGCCGACCGCACGGCCCATGCCGGGCGGGTGGCCTATCTGGGCCACCAGGACGCGCTGAAGCCCGGCCTGACCCTGCGCGAGAATCTCGGCCTGCCCGCCCGCGCGGCCGGATCGAACCCCGAACAGGCCATGAAGGCACTCGATCTTCTGCCCCTGGCCGACCTGCCGGCCCGCATGCTCTCCGCCGGGCAGAAGCGCCGCGCCGCCCTGGCGCGCGTGATGCTGGCCCGCGCCCCGCTCTGGCTGCTCGACGAACCCAGCCTGGGGCTGGATACACGCTCCATCGGCCTGCTGGAGGCCCTGTTTCACACCCATCGCGAGGCTGGTGGAATCGTGATCGCAACCACCCACGTGCCCCTCCCCCTCCCCGACGCGCGCACCCTGGCCCTGCCGGGCGCCGCCACGGAAACCCCGGTCGAAGGCGACGGCGAGGCCTGGGCATGAACGCCTCCATCCCCGCCCTGCTCGCGGCCGTCATCGGGCGCGACCTGCGGCTGGCGGTGCGCCACGGCGCCGACACGCTGGGGGCTGTGCTGTTCTTCATCCTCGCCGGCGCGCTGTTTCCCCTCGCGCTCGGTCCCTCGCCGGAATTGCTGCGCCGCATGGCCCCCGGCATCGTCTGGGTCTGCGCTTTGCTCGCCGCGCTGCTGCCGCTGGACCGGCTGTTCGGGTCGGAACTGGAAGACGGCTCGCTGGACCAGCTCATGCTGTCCGGCCTGCCGCCGGCCCTGGTGGCGCTGGCCAAGATGGTCGCCCACTGGCTGACCACCGGCCTGCCGCTGCTGGTGGCCGCCGCCCCGCTGGCCATCATGCTCGGCCTGCCGCTGCCGGTGCTGCCCATCCTGCTGGGCGGCCTGGCGCTGGGGACCGCCGTCCTGTCGCTGATCGGCGGCATGGCGGCCTCGATCGTGCTGGGCGCGCGCCGGGGCGGCGTGCTGCTGCCCCTGCTGGTGCTGCCCCTGGCCACCCCGGCCCTGATCTTCGGCGCGGCGGCCCTCGACGCCGCCCAGACCGGCCTGTCCTGGGCACCGGACCTCGAACTGCTCGGCGCCTTCCTCGCCGCCGCCCTCCCCCTCTGCCCCCTCGCGGCCGGAGCCGGCCTGCGCGCCGCCGTCGAATAAGCAGGCAGCCAGGGCGTGAGGCGCGAACCCACCGGCTCCCCGACCGCCGCTGCCTTGGGCACCGGCACGCTCGCCGGCCGCAATCCGGGGATCGACCTCATGCGCGGCGCGTCGATCATCCTGGTCGTGTCGCACCACATGGCCCTGCGGATTCCGCTCGCGAAGACCGGCCTCGCCGGAATCGTCCCCCTGCCGGTCCTGCGCCTCTTCAGCTGGTTCGGCGCCGAGGCGGTCTTCCTGTTCTTCGTCGTCTCGGGCTTCCTCGTCACCGGCCATGCGATCCGGCGATGGGGCACGCTGTCCACGCTCGATCCGCGCGCCTTCTATACCCGGCGGCTGGCCCGCATCGCGCCCTGCCTGCTCGTCCTGATCGGCGTCCTGGCACTGCTCGACCTGCTGGGCGTGCCCAACTACGTCATCACCCGCGCCGACCAGTCCCTTCCGGGCGCGATCTTCTCGGCCCTGACCATGCACCTCAACTGGTACGAAGGGCGGACAGGCTACCTGCCGGGCGGCTGGGACGTGCTGTGGTCCCTGTCGATCGAGGAACTCTTCTATCTCGGCTTTCCCCTCATCTGCCTGGGCCTGGCCCGCGCCCCCCGGCTTCGCACCGGCCTGTTCGCGCTCCTGGCCCTCTCGCTTCCCTTCGCGCTCGACGCCTTGGCCAATGCCCCGGAAGTCTGGCAGGAAAAGGCCTACCTGCCGGGGATCGCGGCCATCGCCGCCGGCGTCTGCGCGGCGGTGATCATCGCCGGCCGCCCGGCGCCACGCCCCGGCATCGTCATCGCCATGGGCTGTTCCGGCCTCGCGGCACTGCTGGCGGTGTTCCTGATGGAAAATGCCCTCTGGGGCGTGCTGGGCAATTGGACGATGCTGGTACTGACGCTCGGCTGCGCCCTGATGCTGGTTGCCTTCCAGTGGGGCTGGGGGCAGCACCGCCTGATGCGCGGCACCGGGTGGCTCCGCTCCTTCGGCTTCATGAGCTACGAAATCTACCTGACCCACATGTTCGTGGTGTTCCCGCTCGTCGGCCTGTTTCACCTCTCCGGCAGCAACATGCGCACCGGCTGGCTCTGGTTCCCGCCCGCCTTCATCCTGTCCTGGCTGCTGGGGTGGGGGACCGATACGCTGGTATCGACGCCGGCCAATCGTCTGCTTCGGGTGTGGCTTCAGGCCGGGGCGCTGCCCCGGACCCCGCCAAAGGGCAGTCGCCCTTTGGAAACCCGGACATGAGGACGGCGGCACAGGACGCAGGCCGCGATACGGATCACCGATCAGCCTGCCTACTGGACACTCTCGCCCTCGCGCCGGCTGGTGCGCAGAAGCCAGTCGATCTGGTTGCGGACCTTCAGCCAGAACAGGACCTCGTCGGGCAGGTTCTCATCGAGGCAGCGGGCGACATGGCGCATCGTCGCGCCGCGCGCGCCCGCGCCATAGACAAGAATAAGAGAATGCGCCGTCGCCCGGGCACTGACCTTCTCCCCCACACGCCCCTGCGATCCATCCAGCATATCCGCCTCGACCATTGATGATGATCCACAAGCCGTCCCGTCACGGAAACACCCCGGCACGCCCCCCCGACGGCCATCCCCGGTGGAAATGAATCGTCCGTGCGTCGGCTTCATGGAACGGGAAATGCAAAAGAGGACCTCTCCGGTCCTGCTTAGGCCCGCCGGACTTTTCGGATCGGCCCGGCTGCTACGGGGAAATAACCCCGCGAAGATGGTTTTATTATGGCCGGCACCGGCCCCTGAACGAAAAACCCGTCGCCAGGGGCGACGGGTTTCCGCAGGATACCGACGACGGGAAGCGCCCGAACGCGTCAGATATAATGCTCCGCCAGCGGCGCGAAGCCGTTGAACCGGGTGGAGCAATAGGTCGAGACATAGGCCCCGGTCGACAGAAGCTCGATCCGGTCGCCCGATTCCAGGTCCAGCGGCAGGGCGTAGGGCGCCTTTTCGTACATGATGTCCGCGCCGTCGCAGGTCGGGCCGGCAATCGCCACCCGGCCGGAGGGCCCGCCATCATGCGGCGTGCGGATGCCGTAGCGGATCGACTCGCCCTCGGTCTCGGCCAGGCCGCCGAAACGGCCGATATCCAGATACACCCAGCGCGTGTCGTCCTTCAGCCCGCGACGCGTCACCAGCACGACCTCCGACGACACCACGCCGGCATCGCCGACGATGAAGCGCCCGGGCTCGACGATCATTTCCGGCAGGTCGTTGCCGAAATGCTCGGTCATCGCATGGCTGATCGCCAGCGCGAACCGGTCGATCTCGGGCACGTCCTCGCGGTAGCGGATCGGGAAGCCGCCGCCCAGATTGACCATGCGCAGGTTCAGCCCGGCCGCGGCCAGGTCGGTGAACAGCATGCCCACCCGCGCGATGGCGGCTTCGTACGCATCGGTCGTCGTCTGCTGGCTGCCGACATGGAACGACAGGCCGTACGGGTCCAGCCCCAGTTCGCGGGCGCGCAGCATCAGGTCGCGCGCGCTGTCCAGCGTGGTGCCGAACTTGCGCGACAGCGGCCACTCCGCACCCTCGTTCTCGACGATCAGGCGGCAATAGACGCGCGACCCCGGCGCATGACGGGCCAGCTTCTCCAGTTCCTCGATGCAGTCGAAGGCATACATCGTCACACCGGCCGCATGGGCGCTGGCAATCGCCGACACCTTCTTGACGGTGTTGCCGAACGAGATGTCCTGCGCCTGCGCCCCGGCATCGAGGCACATGCGGATCTCTTCCCACGACGCGGCGTCGAAGGCCGAGCCGAGCGACACCAGCCGGCGCAGAATCGCTTCCGCCGGATTGGCTTTCACGGCATAATAGATGCGCGCCAGCGGCAGCACATGGTGCAGCGACCGATAGCGCGCCTCGACGCGGTCGACATCGACGACGAGGCAGGGCGTGGCCGGAGCATGCTCGGCCAGAAAATGGGCGATTTTGGGAGTCATCGCACCCAAATCCCTTCTGTGAAATCCATCCGGGACTTGAGCCGGACAGGTGTTGCGAAACGGTCTAACGGACCAGCGACCAGAACCGGGCCCCGAAGGGCCCCCAATTGCCAGAACGCTTGACGTCGTTGCGTAACCTCAGAGGGCCAGTGGCACGTGCGTTGTTGCGTGGAGAGCGCATATGGGGGCAAAGCACCCGGGGCGCAACAGAAAAATCGTCCCCAACGCATGTTTTTTCGTTAGGTAGTGCAAACCCGCCGGGCGATGGCCGCCCACCCTGGGGCGCCCGTCGCCCCACACCCGACCGACGGAGCCAGCTTGATCGCCCTGCATCCCGAAAAACCCGAGCATCTTGCCCAGGCGGCCCTCGACCCGTGGCAACTCTGGCGCCCGGTCCTGCGCCGCATCCTGCGCAACCTGACCTCGGACCAGATCACCCTGGCCGCGGCAGGCTGCGCGTTCTACGCGACGCTGTCCCTGTTCCCCGCCATCAGCACCCTGATCTCGATCTACGGCCTGGTGCTGGACCCGGACACGGTGGAACCGCAGCTGGACCTGCTGCGCCACCTGCTGCCGCCCTCGGCCTTCACCCTGATCGGCGAGCGCATCCACACGCTGGCGGCCGAGCCCCATTCGTCGCTGACGCTCAACCTGATCATCTCGACCACCATCGCGCTGTGGTCGGCCTCGGCCGCCACCCGCTCGATCATCGCCGCCGTCAACATCGCCTACGGCACGACCGAGACACGGGGCTTCATCCGCTTCCAGATGGTGGCGCTGGGCATGACCCTGTGCGCGATCTGCGGCGCGGTGCTCACGCTCGCGGTCATGGTGGCGCTGCCGGTGATGATCAATTTCATCCCCGGCCGCCTCGGCCTGGCGCCGCCGCCCTGGTCGATCGAACTGCTGGTGCAGATGGGCGGCCCGATGCTGCTGCTGCTGTTCGTGCTGGTGGCCTGCACCCTGCTCTACCGGCTCGGTCCCAACCGCCCGGCCGCCCCCTGGCGCTGCGTCCTGCCCGGCTCCTGCGCGGCGACCCTGATCTGGATCGTCACCTCGGTCGGCGTGTCGTACTATATCGGCACCATCGCTCCCTACAACGCCACCTACGGCCCGCTGGGCGCGGTGGCGGCGACGATGATGTGGTTCTTCGTGACCGCCTATGTCGTCATGCTGGGCGCGGAGCTGAACGCGGGGCTGGAAGCCGAGATGGAAGAGCAGACGCGCTCCGCCCCCCCTCCATAAGCCGCCCAAGCGCGAAGAGACTGCGCCCCACGGCCGGCAACGGCCCGGGGGCCAATGCGCCCCGCAATCGGCAGTCGTTCAAAAGCGCCGCCGGCGGCAGCCCGGCGGCGGCCTCCCGTGCTTCGGTACTCAGTGGCGGCGGGTGTCGGCCGCCACGCGGCGCACGGCATGCGGCCCGGCGGCGGCAATCGCATCGGCGCTGCTGTCCGAGGCCTCGGCCTGCGCCACTTCGGTCGTCGGCGCCGTCTGGATCACGACATGGGCGGTCCCGGCGCTGAGCATCCCCAGTTGCGCCGCGGCGGCGGGCGAGAGGTCGATGATCCGGCTGCCCAGGAAGGGGCCGCGATCATTCACCGTCACCACCACCGAACGCCCGGTATCCTGCGAGCGCACCAGCACCCGCGTCCCCATCGGCAAAGTCGGATGCGCCGCCGTCAGCGCCTTGGGGTCGAACGTCGTGCCCGACGATGTCCGGCGCCGCACCTCATGGCGGGGATGGCGCATATGGCCATACCAGCTCGCGACACCCTGCTCGGACCATCCCAGGGCCGACCGGCTGGCCACCACCAGCGTGTGCGACCGCCGCGCCAGCGCCGCGCGGACCGATGCCGCCCAGGCCGTCACGGGGCGGCCATCGGCACCCGTTGCCTGGACATCGGTCGTCGCGGCGGGCGCCGCCCGGACCGGCGCCGCATCCCCCCCCTCCGCCCCTTCACGGGCGCAGGCGGCGGACACGAAGAAAACGAGGCAGAGCAGCGACAGCATCGCCTGCCCACCCGTTCGCATTCCTCGCCTTGTCCGGTGCAATTTCAACGCGCTCTCAGTCCTCTTCGGATCAGTCGGCCAGTATCGGGCGCCAATAGAGCAGTCCCGCAACCGCCGAGTCCAGTTTTTTCGCTCGCGATACCGATGCGACGGCCGGAATAGAGTCGGCGCGCCCCGGTTTTCCCGTGCCGGTTCACGTTTTCGCGGTCAATTGTGGCAAATTTCAGCCTTCATTACTGCGGCCCCTCCGCACCCCCCGCACGGGCCGGCGCAAGGGCGGCCGGGGCGGCCGCGATCATTCTCTTGGAACCGGCCGAAGGTCGTGCTACGGCGCCTGTGATGATAAAGCGCCCTCTGATCGCGGTCCTGAACGGGCCCAACCTGAACATGCTCGGAATGCGCCAACCCGAAGTCTATGGTCGCGCGACCCTGGACGACGTGGAACAGATCTGTATCCAGGCCGCCGAGCGGCTGGACGTCGCCATCGATTTCCGCCAGACCAACGGCGAGGGCGAACTGGTGTCGTGGGTGCAGGAATGCCGCAACCGCGCGCAGGGGATCGTTATCAACCCGGCCGCCTACGGCCACACCTCCATCGCCCTGCTCGACGCGCTTCTGGCCGTCGAGCTGCCGGTGATCGAGGTCCATATCTCCAACATTCACCGCCGCGAGGAATTCCGCCATCATACCTATTGCTCCCGTGCGGCCGCAGGAATCATCTGCGGTCTGGGGGTTCGTGGCTATGCCATGGCGCTTCAGGCGATGACCGACATGATTCTGGACGAGAACGATCGATGAGCCGACTGCTCGTGGACGCGGATGCCATTCGGGCATTGGCTGAAATTCTGACCGAAACCGGCCTGACCGAGATCGAGATCGCGGAGAAGGACAACCGCATCCGCGTTGCCCGCGCCGCGCCCGGCATGGTCCATGCGGTGCCCGCGGCGGCCCCGCTCGCCGCCGCCCCGGTCCCGGCCGCCTCCGCGGCGCCGGCCGACCCGGCCAAGCATCCGGGCGCCGTCACCAGCCCGATGGTCGGCGTGGCCTACCTGACGCCCGACCCCAGCGCGCCCCCCTTCGTCACCGAAGGGCAGAGCGTCACCGCCGGCCAGACCCTGATGCTGATCGAGGCGATGAAGACCTTCAACCAGATCAAGGCCCCCCGCGCCGGCACGCTGAAGAAGCTGCTGGTCGCCTCGGGCGATCCGGTCGAATTCGGCGAAGTCCTGGCCATCATAGAGTAATGTTTTCCAAGATCCTCATCGCCAATCGAGGCGAAATCGCCCTGCGGGTCCTGCGCGCGTGCCGCGAAATGGGGATCCGTACGGTCGCCGTCCATTCCACGGCCGATGCCGACGCCATGCACGTGCGCCTGGCCGACGAAGCCGTGTGCATCGGCCCGCCGGCCTCCCGCGACTCGTACCTCAACGTCGCCGCCATCCTGTCGGCCGCGACCATCACCGGGGCCGACGCGATCCACCCGGGCTACGGGTTCCTGTCCGAGAACGCCGATTTCGCCGAGACGGTCGAGGCCCACGGCCTGGCCTTCATCGGCCCGACCGGCCAGCACATCCGCATGATGGGCGACAAGATCACCGCCAAGACGACCATGCGCGCGCTCGGCGTGCCGCTGGTCCCGGGCTCCGACGGCGCCCTGGCCAGCCTGGACGAGGCCCGGGCGGTCGCGGCACAGGTCGGCTACCCGGTGCTGATCAAGGCCGCCGCCGGCGGCGGCGGGCGCGGCATGAAGGTCGCCCAGACCGCCGACGACCTGGCCGAAGCCTGGAGCGTCGCCCGCACCGAGGCCCGCGCCGCGTTCGGCAATGACGAGGTCTATCTCGAAAAATACATGGACCGGCCCCGGCATATCGAGCTGCAGATCCTGGCCGACACCCATGGCAACGTCGTGCATTTCGGCGAGCGCGACTGCTCGCTCCAGCGGCGCCACCAGAAGCTGCTGGAAGAAGCCGGCTCCCCGGCCCTGACGGCCGAGCAGCGCGACGCGATCGGCGCCACCGCCACGGCGGCGCTGCGCAAGCTGGGCTACCGCAACGCCGGCACGCTGGAATTCCTGTACCAGGACGGCCAGTTCTGCTTCATCGAGATGAACACCCGCCTGCAGGTGGAACATCCGGTGACGGAAATGCTGTGCGACGTCGACCTGGTGCGCGAGCAGATCCGCATCGCCGCCGGCGAGCCGCTGGGCTACGACCAGCCGGACATCCAGTTCAACGGCCACGCCATCGAATGCCGCATCAATGCCGAGGACCCGGCGACCTTCATGCCCACCCCCGGCACGGTGACGGTCTATCACCCGCCCGGCGGCCTGGGCGTGCGCATCGACAGCGCGCTGTACGCGGGCTATCGCGTGCCGCCCTATTACGACAGCATGATCGGCAAGCTGATCGTCCACGCCCCCACCCGGGCCGAGGCGATCGCACGGATGCGCCGCGCGCTGGACGAATTCGTGATCGACGGCGTCAAGACGGTGATCCCGCTGCACCGCAAGATCCTCGACGATCCCGAATTCCAGAAGGGCGATTACACCATCCACTGGCTGGAACGCTTCGTCGCCGCGCAGGGTTAAAGGCCAGGGCCCTGCCCTGGACCCGGCAGGGCCCGAGGCCCTGCACCCCAATTATTTGATAACGACTGGGTTTCCAAAGGGCGGAGTTGGCCAAGGTTCCGTCGGCCGGAACGGCCGATGGAATGCCGACGGAGGGGACTGCCCTTTGGCGGGTCAAGGGCAGAGCCCTTGATTAAGCCCCCTCAACCCAAAGCCGTATCCAGATACGGGCTCGACGCGTCGAAGAACAGCCGGTTGGTATCCAGTTCGTAGGAAATCACGTTCAGGCTGGCCAGCGCGCGGTCCATCTCCATCCGCACGCCCAGATTGGCCTCGTGCCCGGCCTCGGCCGCGATCCGCTGGCTGGCCAGCTTGGCGGCGCGGGCGGTCCGGCCGTAATGGCCGCCATAGCGGCCGCTGAACTGTTCCATGCGGCCCATCATGGCCTCGATCACCTGGCTAGCGGCAACCGGCAGCAGGTTCCGCGCCAGGATCCGGCGCAGGCGGATGATGTTCAGGCCGATGGTCATGGCCGAGAGCGTGCCTTGCAGATAGGCATCGATCACCGGCTCCGGCGTCTCCCCGGCATTGGTCAGCAGGCGCACGAAACGGTCCACGTTCCGCTCGACCACGAAGATGGTGGTGGGCAGGCTGGGCGACCGCGCGACATGCCGCAGACCCTTCAGGATCTCGGTCCGCATCTGCCAGCGCATGGCATTGATATCGTTCGGCAAGACCAGCCGAAACGTCCACATCGCATACCATAGCGCCAGGATCAGCGGCATGGCGGTGTTGAAGAACGTGATCTCGTCCAGCCGCCCCTGATTGTCCGGCCCCAGCAGGATGGGCAGGAACAGGTTGTACGACACGGCGGCCAGGATGATGGTGGGATAGGCAAAGGCCAGCCCGCCCGCCAGCATCGGCAGGGTCAGGCAGAGGGACAGGATCTCGACGGTCGAGGGCGTGGCCAGCGTCCACAGCACCAGCACCGCCGACACGCCCACCGCCCACATGGCCCCGGTCAGGAAGGCCTGCGTCGCCAGCGCCGGCTTTTCCAGCGTCGAGAACAGGCTGCACACGATCGAGACGAACATCAGGAACAGCAGCCCGACCGACCAGCCGGTGGTGATCCAGATCACCCCGGCGCCGAAGATGGTGACCGAGGCCCGCAGGCTGTTGGCCCCCGCCAGCCGCCAGTCGCGGAAGGTCTTGATGCGATAGTGGAAATGGTCGTGCGGCAGGGGCCGCATGCTGGCTTCGAACTGGGTGATCGCCCCTTCCAGGTCCTCCAGCATGGCATCGAGCGCATGATGCAGCATGCGCTGCCATTGCAGGCCCCGCGCCACGTCCTCGCCGACCGGGGCCTGGCTGTCGCTGCCCATCTCGGCCCCCAGCGAATCCGCGATCGCCTGGCGGCAGGTGGCGCGCAGTCCCGCCAGTTGCAGCAGGCTGGGCTCGATGGCACCGGCCTCCAATTGGGCGGGCAGGGCCAGCAGGAAGGTCCGCACCGATTGCGCGGTGGTGCTGAACGTGTCGCCTTCCGCATGGCCGGGCATGTGCAGCAGCGCCGACAGGTCCAGCCCGCGCGACAGCAGCACCGCCACCCGCGCCAGCGCGGCGCGGGCATGGTCGCCCTCGTGCCCGTGATGGCGGCCCATCTCGACCTCGGCGAACTCGATCTGGTCGCTCAGCGAGGTAATGGTCGAAAATACGCCCCGCGCCCGCGTCAGGGCCAGCCCGTCGCCCCCCAGCAGGTCCGCCAGCGCGCGGGCGGCGCCGTCGATGGCGGTCAGGAAATTATGCGCCAGCCGGTCGCGCGCCCGCTCGCCCAGCCGGAACTGGAACAGCGAGGAAACCGAGCTTTCCAGCACGATGCCCAGCACGATATAGGTCGCGCGCGCCATGGCGATCTGGAAGATATGTTCCGGGTCGGCAATGCCGTCCAGCGCGATGATGGCGTAGGTAAAGCCGCTGGCCCGCATCCCGTGGATGCGATAGTTGGTCATGGTCGCGGGCCCGGGCAGCAGGGTCCCCACGAAGCAGAACAGCCCGATCCCGACCGCCAGCAGCAGGATGAACAAAAGCGGCTGCTGCGGGCACGCCGCCACCAGCGCCACGGCGAAGATCGTGCCGACGACCATGCCGAACAGATGCCACCGCGCCTTGGCGACGCTCTTGCCGCGCGTGCCCTGCGCGACCATCCACACGGTCAGGGCGGCCCATTGCGGGCTGCCCAGCTCCCACCACAGGGCGATGCCCAGCGCGATCAGCGAGGTGATCGTGGTCCGCAGCGCATAGCCGAATGTCAGCAGGTCGGGGGCGTAAAGCCAGCGCAGGCGGTCCTGCCGGCGGGGAAGCCCCGACCAGAGCTGGGACCACAAATCGCGTAGCCGGGCCAGATCAGGGGTCAGCGACGGCTCGCGGCTCTTCATCCCGGCATCCATGCTCCTGCACCGCGCCCACCGCCGGACGGTGGCTTCATCCCTCTATGGAAGACTGTCCGCAAAACCACCCCGCGCGGCACGCGCGCCCGGCAGGCCGGCTTTCCGGACAACCCCTTATTAGATCACTCTTAGAACACCGCGCCATCCACGGACAGCACGGTGAACCGAATAACAGAGGTCATGAAACCGTGTTCTTCCGGCCGGCGGGGCGGCCGGGTGCATCGTCAATCGTCGTACGAGACCAGGGCCTTGACCGGCACGTCCAGCCGCGCCCGGCCGCCGAGCGCGCGCAGTTCCACCAGCACCGAGGCACCGACGACATTCGCGCCGACCTTGCGCAGCAGCGCGATCGAGGCCGCGAGCGTCCCGCCCGTCGCCAGCAGGTCATCCATCACCACGACGCGCTGCCCGGGCACGATGGCATCGGCCTGGATGTGCAGCGTGTCGCTGCCATATTCCAGCTCGTAGGAGTGCGACACCGTCGCGCCCGGCAGCTTGCCCGGCTTGCGCAGCATCACCAGGCCGCAGCCCAGCCGGCTGGCCAGCGGGGCGGCGGTCAGGAACCCGCGCGATTCGATCGCGGCCAGCATGTCCGGCGCCCAGGGGGCCACCTCATGCGTCACCCGGCCCATCGCCACCTGCCACGCATCCGCGTTCCGCATCAGGGTGGAGATATCGTAGAACAGGATACCCGGCTTCGGAAAATCCGGAATGCCGCGAATGTGCTGCTTCAGGTCCATCGTGGCGGTCGTCATGTCCGTGTCCAAATCCATCCCGTAATAAACCGAATTCCATGGCGAAAGCCGGCCCGGACGCACCGTCCGGGCCGGAAAAACCGCCGTGCTGTAGCTAGCGCGCCGCCACCGTCGCCCGCAAGCCCGGCAGCGGCGTCAAGGGTGGCCGCATCAATGGACCAGCGGCGCGGCGCCCGGCGCCTCTCCGTCCATGTGCACCGCGTCGGTATCGCCCACCGGGCGCGCGGGCCGCAGCAGCACCATCAGCAGCATGATGATGGCACCCAGCAGCATCACGCCGGCCATCGGCACCGGCGTGGTGCGCGGCAGCATGCCCACCAGCGCGCCGGCGATCGCACCCAGCACATATTGCAGCGTGCCGATGAAGGCCGAGGCACTGCCGGCCAGGCGCGGATGGTCGGCCATCGCCCCCACGGCGGCATTCGGCCCGATGATGCCGGTCGTGCCCAGCGCGACCATCATCGTCAGGATCAGCGGCACCAGCCCCAGCCCGTGCGGCACCGCGCCGCCCCGGATCGCGAAGGCCATGACGACCGACACCACCAGCATCCCCACCGTGCCCAGCACCGCGGTGCCCACCGACATGCCCAGGATACGCCCGGCATCGATCCGCCCCACCAGCACCCCGTTCAGCTGCGAAGCCCCGATCATGCAGACGGCAAACACCCCGAACAGCATGCCGAACCCGGCGGGCGTGAAGCCGAACAGATGGATGAAGACCGACGGCGCGGCCGACAGGTAGGTAAACGACATGAAGCAGCCGAACCCGGCGATCATGGCATTGGTGATGAACCCCCGGTCGCGCGCCAGCGTCACATAGCGGCTGGCCAGCGCAAGCGGCGACAGGATGCTGCGCTCGCGCTCCGGCAGGGTCTCGGGCAGCACCCGCGCCACCAGCGCGGTACAGACCAGCCCATAGGCCGCCGAGGCCCAGAAGATCGACCGCCAGGTAGTGAAGGACAGCACGAAGCCGCCCAGCGTCGGCGCCAGCACCGGCACCACGCCCATCACCAGCACCAGCCGCGACATCAGGCGCGCGGCCTCGTTGCCGTACGAGATATCGCGCACGCAGGCACTCGGAATCACCAGGCTGGCCGAGGCCCCCAGCGACGCCAGCAGCCGAAAGCTGGAAAAGGTCCAGATATCGCCCGCCAGCGCGCAGCCGACCGAGGCCAGCGTATAGATCAGGGTGCCGATCAGCATCGGCATGCGCCGCCCGAACCGGTCCGACAACGGCCCCATCGTGATCTGCCCGACGGCAAGGCCGACGAACCAGATCGCCAGGGTCATTTCCGCCGAGCCCGCCGGGGCGTGCAGCGACGCTTCCAGCGCCGGGAAGGCGGGAAGGTAGATATCCGTCGATACCGGCCCCACAGCCGTCAGAAACCCGAGCAGGATGGCGATCCAGTTCATGGGCCGGGAAGCGGAGGCGGTGGCAGGGGCATCGTCGGATCTCGCGGCTATCGCGGATGGCGCCATCGGCGGCACTCCATATAGAGATCGTCGGGACCTACTATCTCAGCGTGTCACCGTTTTTCATCATATAAATACTGTAAGGCTGCATTTCGCCTGACGCGGTGCATACGCGCAACAGCGTCGGCGACGCCGCCCCTCCCCGACATCAGGCGGGCGGAACAGGGCCGCAAGATGGCCCTTTCACGGCATGTCGGGGGCATTTCCCGCATCCCCCTCCCGCGCCGCCATGCGCCGCGCCAGCCACAGGCCCAGCCCGGCCGAGGCCGCGAACAGCAGCCCCGCCAGCACCACCTGCCACCCGTGGCCGATCCGCGCGCCCCCCCCCAGCAGCACGAAGACCACCGTCTGCGGCAGGCTGCCCAGCAGCGTCGCCAGCACGAACGGCCCGAACCCCGCCCCCGAAACCCCGGCCAGCAGGTTCAGCATCAGCGCCGAGCCCACAGGCAGCAGCCGCATGGTCAGGATGGCGGAAAACGGATGCGCGGTGACGAACCCGTCCAGCCGGGCCAGCCGCCCGCCCAGCCGCCGCCGCACGCTCGCCCGCCCCACGCCGCGCGCCCAGCCGAACCCGCTGACGGCCCCCGCCAGCGTGGCCAGGCTGGCCATCACGATGCCCTCGGGCGCGCCATACGCCACCCCGGCGGCAAAGCAGACCAATTGGCGCGGCAGCCCCACGGCACAGATCGCCGAGCCCGCCAGCAGAAAGACCAGCCGCCCCGACACGCCGCCGCGCAGCAGCGCGGTATCGCCCAGCACCCCACGCAGCCCGGGCGCATAGCGCAGGGCCAGCCCCGCCAGCAGGCAGGCGGCCACCATCAGCGCCGGCCGCGCCAGCACCGCCAGCCCGCCGGCGCGCGCAGGCCGGGCAACCGCGCCGTCGCTCAACCCGCACACCGCACGAAACAGGGCGCGAAACAGGGAAGGAAAGGGGCCACGGCGTCAGGTCCGATGCTGGAATCATTCATGGCATGACGGGGAGAAGCACGCCCCGGCAGCCGGGGGCCGGGCCATGCACTAGCATCCGCTTGCGACCGGCGGCAAGGCGGGTCTAAATCCACCTCATGTCCGTACATACCATCCCGCAATCCGCCGCCCGCCGCGCCGGAGCCTCGTCCGTCACGCTCCGCAACCGGGCGCGCATCTCCACGTGGCTGTTCGTGATCTGTTTCATGCTCATCGGCATGATCGCGCTGGGCGGCTATACGCGCCTGACGGGCTCGGGCCTGTCGATCATGGACTGGCGGCCGGTCACGGGCATGATCCCGCCCCTGTCCCATGCGGAGTGGGAACGCCAGTTCGCGCTCTACCAGACCATCCCGCAATACAAGATCCTGCATGACGGGTTCGGGCTGGCGGGCTTCCAACAGATCTTCTGGGCGGAATGGACCCACCGGTTCTGGGGCCGGCTGATCGGGCTGGTGCTGCTGCTGCCCCTGATCTGGTTCGCGGTCACGGGCGCGCTGACGCGCGGGCTGATCGCGCGGCTGCTGCTGTTCTTCGTGCTGGGCGGGCTGCAAGGGGCGGTGGGCTGGTTCATGGTCGCCTCGGGCTTCGACCAGAACAGCACGGCGGTCGAGCCGGTGCGGCTGGTGCTGCATCTGTGCTGCGCCTTCGCGCTGTATATCGCCATCCTCTGGACGGCGCTGTCGGTCCGCACGCCGGTCCCCCCCTTCATTCCCGGCACGGCGGCGGCGGTACGGACAAGGCGCCTGGTCTGGTGCGCCACCATCCTGATCGGCATCACCATCATCGCCGGCGGCTTTACCGCTGGCACCCATGCGGGCTTCGCCTACAACACCTTCCCGCTGATGGAAGGGCACCTGGTCCCGCAGGGCTACGCCAAGCTCTCGCCGTTCTGGATGAACTGGTTCGCCAACATCCCCGCCGTCCAGTTCGACCACCGGCTGCTGGCCACCGTCACCGCGCTGGTCATCGGCGCCACGGTGCTCAGCGGCCTGCGCACGCCCCAGTTGGGCAAGCCGGCGCAAAGCATCCTGATGCTACTGGGCTGGGCGGTTCTGATCCAGTACGCCCTGGGCGTCACCACCCTGCTGCTGGTCGTGCCCGCCTGGGCCGGCACCGTGCACCAGACCTGGGGCGCCGTTTTGCTGACCGTCGCCATCGTGGCCCTGCACCGGCTTCGCGGCGTCGGCCGCGTCTGACGCCGGCACGACAGGCGGCGCAACAGGCACCGGCGCGGCAGGCGACCCGGCGGCCGGCGGCGGCACGGCCGGCCCGGCCGCAGCCGGGGGTGGATTAACGGCCGACGGCGCCACCGAGGGCGGCGTGGCCGCCGGATAGCGGTTCATCAGCCCCAGTAGCGTGCCGTTGGTCCAGCCGAACCCGATCTGCATCGGATATTCGCCGCCCCCCGCCCCGCCCATGGGGCTGATCGACGGGTTCACCACGTCGTATTTCTCCAGCAGCACGCCCGATTGCTGATAGGTCGTGACCACCCGCGCCATCCACCGCGCGGCGATCTCGCGCGCCAGCTCGTCCTCGCCGTAGCGGGCCAGCCCCATGATGGCCATCCATTCCTCGGGCGCCCAGCCGTTCGGCGCATCCCATTGCTGGCCGGTGGCCAGCTCGGTCGTGACCAGCCCCCCGGCCCGCAACAGCCGGGCCCGGACCGTCGCCGCCACCATCCGCGCCTGGTCGGGCGTCGCCACCTCCAGGAACAGCGGCACCAGCGTCGCCGTCGACAGCACCGGCGACAGCGCCCGCTTCGTCCAGTCGTAATCGAAGAACGCCCCCTGCGCCGGGTCCCACGACACGCGGCGGATGGCCGCGATCCGCTCGGTCGCAAGCTGCGCATAATGCTGCGCCTGCGCCTGGTCGCCCCGCACCTCATAGGCATGGGCCAGCGTCTGTTGCAGATGCGCGATCAGGCTGTTCAGGTCCACCGGCAGCAGGTCGACGGTATGGATGGTGGTCAGCGTATGGCCGTCGGCCAGCCAGCGCGAGGAATAATCCCACCCGCTTTCCGCCCCGGCGCGCAGGTTGCGATAAATTTCGGCGGCCGGCCGGTCGGAGGCCGCGGCCGTGGCGATATCCTGCGGATAGCTCTCGTCGCGCGGCGTGTCCCGGTCGTCCCAGTGGCGGTTCATCACCGTGCCGTCCGCCAGCCGCACGACCCGGCGATGCGCGGTGCCGGGCGCCAGCCCGTCTTCCCCCTCCATCCAGTACGCGTATTCGCGCTGCAATTCCGGCAGGAACGTCACATAGGTCTGCGGCCCGTCATGCCGCGCCAGCAGGTCGACCATCAGCGCGAAGAACGGCGGCTCGGACCGGCTCAGATAATAGGTACGGCTGCCATTGGGCATATGCCCGTACCCGTCGATCAGCGAGGCGATGTCCCGCACCGTGCCGCGCAGCAGGTCGAACCGCCCGGTCTCCGACAGCCCGATCAGCGTGAAATAGGAATCCCAGTAATAAAGCTCGCGGAACCGCCCGCCCGGCACGACATAGGCCTCGGGCAGCGGCAGCAGCGACGCATAGGCCGGGGGCCGGTCCGGCGGCCGGCTCAGCACGTCCCACATCCCGTCGATATATTCGCGCACGCTCTCGTCCTGATGCCGGCGATAGGACACCAGCCGCTGCTGCGGCACCGAGAAATGCTGGGCCACGAAACTGTTGAGGTCGAACCCCGACTGCCCCTTCGCCTGCTCGTACGTCGCCAGCAGGTCGCCGGGCGCCCGGTCGGGCACGGCATCGGCCGCCGTCTTGGCATCGGCGAAGATATGGGCGGCGGAAATGGCGGCAAACAGCCCATCCAGCGCGATCGAAGGCGGCAGCAGGTCGGGGACCGATGCAGCGGGCGCCGATACAGGCGCCGCTGCCGGCGCGGGCGCCGCCACCGGCACCTCCGCCATCGCCGGCGGCAAGCCGGGCAGCGCCAGCCAGGCAGCCAGCAGCACGACCCCGCGCGACCCCGCGCGGCGGGAAGAATGGGGCATGGTGGAACCGCGACCGGGCCTGACGGCGCGTCGCACCGGAAGATCTAGCGTCACCAGGCGGGAAATCCTCGTTCGTTCAGCGTGTTGGCGGGACAGAATGCCCTGCGGTGCCGAAGGCGCATAAGAAAAACGACCCGGATGGCACGAAGTTCATCTGCCGGACGGAAGACGGCGCCACTGGTCAAGCGCCCGCTTTCGTCCCACATCGGAATACGATTATGAATCGCCGCAGGGCCTGGCACCCCCAGCCCCCGTTCCCGCGCACCGTCCGGAGTCCGCCCCCGATGACCCTCACCGACCAGATCCTGAATCCGCTGACGGCGACAGACCGGCTGTTCTTCGACCGCGCGGGCGCCACGCTCGACCGCTCGGGGACCGAGGCCCTGGTCCGCCGCACGCTGGACGGCATGGACGACGGCGAACTGTTCCTGGAATATCGCGAGAGCGAGTTCATCTCGCTCGATGACGGGGTCATCCGCTCCGCCACCTTCGACACCTCGTCCGGCTTCGGCCTGCGCGCGATCCTGGGCGAGGAAACCGGCTTCGCCCATTCCGACGAGCTGAGCGAATCGGCCCTGAAACGCGCGGTCGACACGGTGACGCAGGTCCGCGCCGGCCGCTCCGGCACCATGGCGGCCGCCCCGCAGGCCACCAACCAGCGCCTGTACGGCGACGCCAACCCCCTGGGTGACACCGATTTCGCCTCCCGCGCCGCCCTTCTCTCGGCGCTCGATACCTACGCCCGCGCCCGCGACCCGCGCGTGGTACAGGTGTCCGCCTCGCTGGCGGCGGAATGGCAGGCGGTGCAGATCGTCCGCGGCGATGGCACCCGCGTCGCCGACCTCCGCCCGCTGGTGCGGCTCAACGTCTCGGTGGTGGTCGAGCGCGACGGTCGGCGCGAGAGCGGCGGCCACGGCATGGGCGGCCGCTACGCCTACACCCGCCTGCTGGACGAGGCGGTGTGGAAGGGCGCGGTCGACGAAGCCCTGCGCATGGCCCTGGTCAATCTCGACGCCGTACCCGCCCCGGCGGGCGAGATGGAAGTCGTGCTGGGCGCGGGCTGGCCGGGCATCCTGCTGCACGAGGCCGTGGGCCACGGGCTGGAAGGCGATTTCAACCGCAAGGGCACCTCCGCCTTCGCCGGGCTGATGGGCCAGCGCGTGGCCGCCCCCGGCGTCACGGTGGTCGATGACGGCACCCTGCCCGAACGGCGCGGCAGCCTGACGGTTGACGACGAGGGCACGCCCTCGGGCCGCACCGT
This sequence comes from Gluconacetobacter takamatsuzukensis, assembly GCF_014174275.1. Classification (GTDB taxonomy): domain Bacteria; phylum Pseudomonadota; class Alphaproteobacteria; order Acetobacterales; family Acetobacteraceae; genus Gluconacetobacter; species Gluconacetobacter takamatsuzukensis. The sequence continues at coordinate 218,631 of NZ_JABEQK010000002.1, forward strand.
GCTGATCGAGGACGGCATCCTGACCGGCTACCTGCAGGACCGGATGAACGCGCGGCTGATGGGCGTGCGCCCCACCGGCAACGGCAGGCGCCAATCCTACGCCCACGCCCCGATGCCGCGCATGACCAACACCATCATGCTGGGCGGCACCGCCACGACCGAGGAGATGATCCGCTCCACCCGGCGCGGCCTCTACGCGGTCAATTTCGGCGGCGGCCAGGTCGACATCACCTCGGGCAAGTTCGTCTTCGCGGCCTCGGAAGCCTATCTGATCGAAGACGGCAAGGTCACGGCACCTGTGCGCGGCGCCACCCTCATCGGCAACGGCGCCGACGCGATGACCAAGGTGTCCATGATCGGCGGCGACATGGCGCTTGACCCCGGCATCGGCACTTGCGGTAAAAGTGGGCAGGGCGTGCCGGTCGGCGTCGGCCAGCCGACCCTGAAGATGACCGGCCTCACGGTCGGCGGCACCGGTAAATAGGCACCGGCACAGGAAACGCGGACGAAACAGGGGGAAGCGGCGATGGCGGAGAACCGGCAGGACGAATCCATGCCCTATCCCTCCTCCCTCGCCCGCACCAATGCCCGCCTGACCGCAGCACTCGATCGCGGCGCCCTGTTCCTGACCGCGCCCCTGCGGCGCATGGGGCTCGATGTCGCCCCCATCGATCCCCAGTCCCGGCCGCCCCGCCTGGCGCCGAAACTGTGGATCGTGCTGACGGTGTGCACGATCATGACCCTCCTCGCCCTGTGGCAGGTCCTGGGCCACGCCCACAACTGGGCGACGAGCCTCGTCTGGGCCCCCATCTTCCTCTCGCTCGGCACCCTCACCAGTTTCCGGTCGCGCCACCCGATCCTGCGCAAACCGGCCGAAGACCGCACCGGGGTCGAACGCCGCATCGTCGCACAATGCTGGTTGGCCGCGTCCCTCACCGCCGCCGCGCTCGCCTGCGCCGGCCTGATGCTGGTCGCCCTCGACGTGACGACCGCCTCTACCATCGACGGGCTCGACCTGGGTCGGCGGATCCTGATGGGCCTGGTCCTGATCGAATATCTGGCCATCGTGGCACCCGTCGCCGTCCTGTCCTGGCACGACCACCGGGCCGGGCAGGCGCTCTGAGAACGCAGCCTCCTTCGGGTATTGACGCGTGATCCTTCAAGAGAGTCCGCAAGAAGCCGGGCCCTGCCCCCCGATCATTGGATGACGAATGGGTTTCCAAAGGGCGCCTGCCCTTTGGCGGGTTTCAGGGCGGAGTTGGCCAAGGTTCCGTCGGCCGTTCTCGAATCATGTGCACCGACACCCATCAGACGCGAAAAAGGCCTTCCAGCGAACCCGTTCGCTGAAAGGCCCATTCCCTGACCCCGTTTTTCCGGAACGGCGCCCCGAAGGGCGCCGCATGGATCAGAAGCCGGTCGAAACCGTCACGACGGCCGTGAACGGCGTCTGGAGGTAATAGACAGGCTGCGCACCGGAAATGGTGCCGCCCCGCACGCCCGTCGTCCCGTTGAGCGTGTTCTGGAACGTGTAGACACCGCTGCGGAACTTCGCATTGGTCAGGTTGGTCATGTTCAGCTGGATCTGCGGCGACTTCAGGAAGCCGAGGCTGCCGAAACGATAGCCGATATTGACGGCATCGGTGATGTAGTTCGGGATCGAGCTGTCGTTCATCAGCGTGGCATACTGCTTGCCGACATATTTCAGCTGCGCACCCACGAACAGGTGCCCGTCATCGTAATCCAGGCCGAGCGAGGCCATCACCTTCGGGCTGTTGATCTGCGTCTTGCCCTTGGTCGGCAGGTAATCGGAAATGGTGACGCCGTTGCGGACACTGGTCGTCCCGATATTGTTGTCGATCCGCGCAGCCAGATACTCGAACGAGGCATAGGGCCGCAGATGGTACAGGATCGGGCGCGTCGACACCTGCACATCGACACCGCGCGACGTCTGGCCGCCGGCATTGACGGTCTGGCTGTAGCTGGCGCCGCCGGCCGAATCATACTGGGTCAGCGTCAGCAGGCGGTTGGTCATGTTGTAGTTGAAGAACGACACGCTGCCGATGACCGTATCGCCGTTATAGCGATACCCGATTTCTTCCGAGATCGAATATTGCGGCACCGAGGCCCCGCCGCGCTGGGTCTGCGCCGCCGAGGTGTTGGAGTAGTAATCGACCAGCGAGGTGTTCGACGGCACCTTGAAGTTGGTCGCGCCATCCACGAAAATCTGGTGGTGACGGTTGAAGTTCCACGCAATGCCGATCTGCGGCAGCGGCTCGGCCACATGCAGGTTGCGATTGTAGGTGCCGCCGGGGCCCGCGACATAATTGTAGACCCGGCGCGTCATCATGGCTTCCTTGAAGCCCAGGTCGATATGCAGCTTGCGGTCGAAATAATCCATGCTGTCACCGATGAACAGCATGTTCACCTGCGACAGGGTCAGGAAGTTCCGATAATTATAGGGCTGGCCGTTGGGCATCTTGATCAGCGCATCGGTGCCCCAGACGTTCAGCGGCTCGCCCGTCGTCTGGTCGACCTGGCCGACCGGCGAATATTGCAGCAGGTTGGAATATTCGTACCACCAGCCGGCCGTCAGGTGATGATGGCTGCCGAGCTGGTAATTGACCTTGATCGTGTTGCCGGGGCGGAACTGCTCCTGGTTCGACGGCGTCAGCGCCAGATAGGTGGAACCGTTCGTCACCTTCCCGTCGCCGGTCAGGTCGATCGGCACATAGCTGCCGCCGTAATAGGTCTTGCCCTCGGTCAGGGTCGAGGCACCGGTCCCGTTGCCGATCCCGTGCCAGAAATAGGCGCTGTCGTCGATCGACAGGCGCGAATTGACGACGATATGGGTCGGCAGGATGGCAACGACGTTACGGAACGGGTTGACGTGCAGCTTGTAATAGTTGGTGTCCTTCACGCCGCTGTAATTGGCATCGTAGTTCGTGCTGTACCCGGTCGTGCGATATTGCGACAGGCTCGGGTTCAGGAAGGAATCGTTGACCTGGTCGTTGTAGGATACGGTCAGGCCGGTATGGCTGCCGTTCTCGAAATCCTTCACCAGCTTGAAATCGTAGTGGAATTTCTCGGACAGGCCGGGGCCGCGATAATTGTTGGCCTTGGTATGGCTGAAGGCGAACATGAACCGCACGCCGCTATTGCCGATATCGCCCGAATTCAGCTTCAGGAACTGGCGCGTCATGTCGAACGAGCCGAACGAGATGTCCAGCAGCCCGCCCATCTTGTGCGACGGGTTGCTCATCGTCGCCTCGACCAGGCCGCCGGCACCGCTGACGATCGGGCTGTCCAGATTGACCGAGCCGGGCAGCAGCGACACCGTCTCCAGGTCCTCGGCCTCCAGCACTTCGTTCGAATAGAACTGGCCGCCGCCGATATCGTTCAGCGGCATGCCGTCCAGGGTCCAGCCGATATTGGTCTGGTCCAGGCCGCGAACCATCGTCGATCCGGAATACAGGCCGAAGGAATCCTGGTCCATCACGTTGGCGCTGGGCAGCATCTTCAGGATCTGCTGGATGTTCGTGGTCGGCGACTGTTTCGAGATGAAGTCGCGCGTAATGGTCTGGATGGCCTTGGGGTCCTTTTCGACCCGCATCAGGCCGGCGCCGGGCGACCGGGTCAGCGCGGTACGGCCGGTCACGTTGACGACCTCCGCCTTCGGTTCACCCTGGGCCGGGGCGGCCTTCGAAGCCGCTGGCGTCGACGCCGTTGCCGTGGCGCTGGGGGCGACGCTGGTCGTCTGGGCGCGCGCCGCCGTACCGGTCAGGCCGGCAATGGCGGTGCTGGCAAGAAGAACACTCAGGCGGAGACGTATGACCATGTACAGGACGGCCTTTTGCTTGTCATGAGGGAAGAAAGCACCAACAATCCCCGAATTCATCGAAAATTCACAATAATTCGAGGGAAACTGACCACTCGGCCAAGTTCGTATCAGCAGCCAGCTTTCGCAAGCAACTGCCATTATCACGGCAGATCGCCTTCACCGAAACCTGTTGCAAAATTGCATCGTTTTGGCCGGCTGGCGGCCCGGCCGGCTAGGCCTTCGCCGCCCCCGGCGCGTCATGGACAAAGGGCAGGCAGGCATAGCGCCGCCCCCGCGTCACGGGGGCCACGGCATGCAGGACCGAGCAGGAAAACACGACCGCCCCGCCCAGAGGCGCGGAATATCGCATCGGCCCGATTTCCGGAAAGCTCAGTCCGCCTCCGTCGAAATCGTCATTGAGATTGATCGACACCGCAAAGCGCCGATGCGCCGTGGCCGTCACCGTATTGTCACGGTGCGGGCCGAAGCACCCCCGCTCAGCGGCATCATAACAGGCCACGATCATCCGTTCCATGCGCGTGACCTGGAACTGGAAATATTTTGATATTTCGGGAACGATACGATCTATGACACGATGCTGAAGCTGGGCCACCAGGGCCGGGTCTCGTAGCGTGCAATCCCGCCGGCTCTTGAAGCCGATATCCGTCACGGGCAGCGAGCGCCCCTGTTCCCGCTCGGTAAAGATCGCGGACTGCACGCTGTCCTGCGCATGAAAATAGTCGATCAGCCGCGCACACAGCACGGGCTCCAGCACGCCCGGCAGCATCAGGGCGGGCGTGGGCACCTGGCGCTGCACGGCAAGCGCATCGGGCAGATGGCGCAGAAAGGACAGGACCTGCCCGATCCCATCTGGCGTATCGTCCGCGATCGCCGCGATCCGCAGCATCGGGTCCACCAGCACCAGCACCCGGCCGCCGGCCGGCACGCCGTACTGGCCGGCCACCAGCCCGTCGCCGTCCAGAAAATGCCGCACCCCCGGCGGCTGCGCGCGCAGCAATCCCGAACGCTCGTCCCCCGGATCAGCGCTGACCCCGAAGAACTGGCAGCGCACCCCGTCGAAGACCGGGTCGCCCACCAGCCGCTCCAGCCGCTCCCCGATCCCGGGCCCGGCGGCGGAGGGAAAGAAATAGAGCAGGTTGTAGCGGCCCGCCGCCATGTCGAAACTGTATCGGCCCGCGGGCGTGGTGCAGCGCTGGGTAAACCAGGGGGCCGGATCACCGGGCGCGAGCGACCGCCTGTTCATGCCATGATCCCCCACCCCCACGCAGGCCCGATATCTGCGCGAAGCGGCACCCGATGCACAAGAGAGAAAAAGCACCGATGCTGCCCGGATGGCCGGCACCGCAAGCGCAGGAAACGCGCGCCGCACCGCCGGCAGGATCGGCAAGACCCCGGCTCCCCCTCCATCGGCATTCCATCGGCCGTTCCGGCCGACGGAACCATGGCCAACTCCGCCCAGCCCCCGCACCCCAATCACCTGATAACAAACGGGTTTCCAAAGGGCGACTGCCCTTTGGCGGGTTTCAGGGCAGCGCCCTGACCTTCATCCCCTCAGGGCACCTTCATCGGCGTCCCATGAACCTCCATCCAGCTCTGCGCGATATCCACGCTGACCGTGGCCGGACGATAGGCTTCCTTCGGGGCAAGGAAGATATTGTCCACATAGGTCTGCGGATTGCGGTCATAGAGCGGGAACCAGCTCGACTGGATCTGGATCATGATCCGGTGCCCGGGCAGGAACGTATGGTTCGCCAGCGGCAACACCATGTCGTAGGCCAGCGGAACGTTGGCCGCGATCGGGTGCGGCTGCGCGAAGCTCTCGCGATAGCGCCCGCGCAGGATGTCCGCGCTGATCATCAGCTGGTATCCGCCCATTTCGGGCTGGTCCGCCACCTCGTCCGGATAGACGTCGATCAGCTTCACGACGAAATCGCCGTCCGTGCCCGTGGTGGCGGCCGTCAGATGCATGTGCGGCTGGCCACGGACCACGAACGGCGCCGTCAGCACCGGCGAGGTAAAGCTCAGAACGTCGGGCCGGGCCGCCATGTTGCGCTGGTCCGTCGCCAGCCAGTTCCGCCAGTTCGCATCCGGCCGGTCCTTCGCGACCACCGGCCGCGCCACATAGGGCACCGGATGCGCGGGGTCGGACACATAGCGCGCAACCCCTGCCCCGGCGGCCGGCGCCTGGGTGCCCAGCCCCTCGCCGGGCTGCAGGTGCAGCGTCACGCAATCCGCCGCGCAGGCCCGCGGCGGCAGCGCGTCCGCGCTCTCCCACACATTGTCGCCGCTGCGGAAGGCCGTCACCCGCGCGGGCAGCGGAATGCTGCCGTCCTTCAGATAATGGGCCAGGAACGGCTCCAGGATCGTCTTGCGGAAATACAGGCCGGTATCGGCGCGCAGCTTGACCGGCCCCATCGTGCTGGCCTCGTGGATCTCGCCGCCATGGTTCCAGGGGCCGACGGCCAGCCACAACCGCGACGCCGCCGCCGGGTCTTTCTTCAGCGCATAATACAGGGCAACGGCACCGTAATTATCCTCCTGGTCCCACAGGCTATGGACCAGCAGCGTCGGCACCGTCAGCCCCTCGCGCGGCAGCAGCCGGTCCATCGCCTGAAGCTGCCACCATGTGTCATAGGCCGGATGGGCCAGGATCTGGCGGAAGAAGCCGATCTGGTCCATCCCGCGCACCCGCCCGGCCGCCCCGGCCGAACCCGCCCGCAGGAAGAGATCGTAGGAATCGTACTGGCTGGCCCACCAGGTGGCCGTATTCTTCGGCGTGCCGTCCTGCTCATAGATATAAGGCAGCATCTCCTCGCGGAACGCGCCGTTATGGAACCAGTCGTCCCCCATCCAGCCATCGACCATCGGGTTCATCGGCACCGAGACCTTCAGCGCCGGATGCGGATGAAACAGCGCGGTCAGGGCGGTATAGCCGTCGTACGACACGCCGATGATGCCCACCTTGCCGTTGCTCTCCGGCAGGTTGTGCACCAGCCACTCGATGGTATCCCAGGTGTCGGTGGCATGGTCGACCGAGGTGCCGTTCAGTTCCCCCCGCATCGGGCGGTTCATCACGTACCGCCCTTCCGACCCGTATTTGCCCCGCACGTCCTGGATGACGCGGATATACCCCCCATCCGCGATCACGTCGGGCATGTTGTCATACCCCTGCATGATCGGCCCCATATTGCCGCTGGCGGCGAACGAGACCATGTGGTCGGCATTATAGGGCGTGCGCGTCAGCAGGATCGGCGCGCCATGGGCGCCCCTGGGGACGATGATGACCGTGTGCAGCTTCGTCCCGTCGCGCATCGGGATCATCACGTCCCGGCGGACATGGTCGAAGCTTGCATCCTGCTCCTGGAAATGCTCCGGCATGTCGGGCGCGATGCCGCCGGGGGCAGAGGGCTCCCCCGCCATCGCCATCCATGGCAGGGCGGCTAGGCAGGCTGAAAGCAGCAGGATTTTTCTCACGAGACACTTATCCTCGGGGGCAGGCGGGAACGGAAACCGGGCCGGCAAGGGCTTTGCCCTTGACCCACCAAAGGGCAGTCGCCCTTTGGAAACCCGGTCGTTGTCATATCATCGGGGGACGGGTTCGGGTATCAGAACTCGGCCGAGATCGTTCCATAATATTCGCGCGGCGCCGCGACGAACAGGTTGGCATTGTCGTCGCCGGAAACCGAGGCCGCGCCATAGATGCCGCCGATATAGTTCTTGTCGGTCAGGTTGGTGATCCCGAACGCGGCCCGCAAATTGTGGGCAAACCCGATGCTGCCGAAATTATACGCCAGGTTCAGGTTCGTCACCCAATAGGCCGGCACATACTCGTCGTTGAGATAGGTCATGGGGCGCGAGCCGATATAGTTCGCGTTGAAGTTGAACATGAACTGCCGGTAGGTATAGTTCAGGTTCGCCTTGTACATGAACTTCGGATAGTAGACCTGATGCTTCCCCTTCAGGCTGTAGACGCTCCCGCCGTAATTGATGGCGTTGCTCTGGTACTGCGCGTCGTTCCAGCTGAAGCTGTTGGTGATCTCCAGCCCCCGCACGGGGCGGATCGTCCCCATCACATCGGCCCCGTTCATGGTCTCCTTGCCGACATTCATGTAGGCGCTATAGGAATTGTTGGACGGCCCCTGCGTGATCGAGGCAATGCGATTGTAGTAGTCGGTATGGTAAAAATCGACGCTGCCGCTGAAGATTGGCGAATCGTAGCGATAGCCGACGATGTAGTTCCACGTCCGCTCGGGCCGCAGCACCCCCTTGCTGGCATCGAAGACCGACTGGGCCGATTGCGACGCCTTGCCCAGGCCACCCCACGCCGTGGCGCTGGAGGTCTGCGAATAATAATCGTAGGCCCGCAGGTTCTCGGCAATGTCCCAGTAGAATTCATGATGCTGGAGAAAGTGATAATCGAAGTTGAAGTGCGGCAGGAACGCGCCCGACGCCGTCAGCGTCCCGTTCGCGGGGTGGCTGTAATACGTATCCCACCCTTCGTCGGCAAGCTGGCTGGTATAATCGGCCTTGGTGCCGCCATGGGTGGTCTGGGTCAGGGACTTGAACCCGGCCAGCAGCGTCATGCCGGGGATGATCGTCCACCGATCCTGCAAGAAGAACTGGAACGTATTGGTATTGTAGGTATCGGCGTACCAGGTATGGGCCTGGCTGGGCAGGAAGTTGGAGTTCCAGTTATGCGCGTCGTTCAAATAATCCCCATACAGGCGCGTATCGTAGGTCCATTGGTTGTTCTCGTACCAGATGCCGGTATCGATATGGTTGTTGTGCGGCGCCTCGATCGAGAATTTCTGCGTAAAGCCCAGCCGGCGCATCCCGGCATGGGCCATCTGCAAGGCCATGGGCACGCCCGACACCGTGCCATCGGCCTGCAGGGTCGGCACCCCGTAATAAGGCGTGGTCAGGAAATTGTTGGTCCCGCCATGGATCGCGCTGCTGACATCGCCATAGGCCACCGTGTCCGAGGTCACGTTGCGGAACAGGTCGAAATGCGCCGTGACCGCCGAAAGATAGGTCCGCTGCACCTGCGACGCATCCCAGGCATAATCGCCGATCTCGTCATTGGACAGCACGCCCTCGTAGCCCGGCGGCACGTCCCCGGTATATTGGGCATAATAGGCCCACAGCTTGGCCTTTTCGTAATCGGGCTTCAGATAGGTCGAATCCCGGCCCATCTTCTGCCACATGTTCTTCGTCATGGTCAGGTAATTTCCCTGCGTGAAATTACCATACCCGAAAAAGGCGGTGATCCTGCCCCGGTCGGTAACCGGCTGCACGATCTTCGCATCGGCCTGCAATTCACTCTGGTAGCCCTGCCCTTTCCACATGTTCGTATTGGTGCGGGCGAACGAGGCATAGAATTTTGTGCCGGTCGGGTTCAATATGCCGCTGTCCACCCGGCCATAGGTGCGCACGGCATTGTAGCTGCCGAATGTCTGGCTGATCTTGCCCCCGGCCTTGTCCTTGGGGTCGGACGTCGTATAGGTCATCGCCCCGCCGAGATTCTGCGCCGAGAACGAATCCAGCGCCCCGGCCCCCTGCGACATCGTCATGCCCGCCAGATCGTCCTGGATCATCGCCTGCGTGATCGAAACACCGTTGTAATTGGCAAAACCCTGGGTACCCAGCGGAATCCCGTCCAGCGTCGCCCCGATCTGCATCTGGGTAAAGCCGCGCACGTAGAACGTATTTCCGTACGTATCCAGCCCGAAGGCATCGGTCGAGGTAAAATTGGCCCCCGGCGTGGTCTGCGACAGAATCTGCATCGGATTGGTGCCCGAGACGAAACGGTCCATCACCGCCCGGGTCACGGCAACCTCCGCGCCATGGCTGCGCACGCGCGACGCCTCCACCTGGATCGCCTCCGGATCGTCATGCGCCGGCACGGCATGATGGGCATGCTGCGCCACGACCGGCCGCGCGGGCCCGCTCCCCGCCCCCCGATGCGCCTTCTTCGCATCCTGCTTGTGGGCCGGACTCGCAACCTCGGCCGCCCCCGCCGAGGAAACGGCCGAAACCACGGCCAGGCCGGCGATCGCCGTCGTACGAAGCAACCCGGCCCTGACACGCGGACCCTGCATCGACCACCGCCGAACACTCATCTTCTCTCTCCCGCCAGATGCGATACATGTCGTACGGCAATCCCCCGGCCCGATCCGGCCGCCAGGCACCCAAAGATGCCCCTACCGCGCCAACTATTTGATCTGAATAGTTTTTATTCGACACCGTAACGTTACGACGAGATAATATTCATCGTCAACAATCGAAAAAAACCTGATATTATAACCTGAGGTTAAGAGGCCACTGGCCGACCGCCTCTGTTGTCGGCGGGTATTGAACGGTGTTTTTCCAAAGGACTGGCAAGAATCCGGGCTCTGCTCGGCCTCAGTCGATCCGGTCGTTCACAAAATACCATTGCGGCGCGTAATCGCGAATCACCGGCTCGACGATGGCGTTCAGGCGCGCCACGTCGTCCATCAGGCTGCTTTCATCCGCAAGGCGGAACGGCTCCAGCACGGTCATCGTGAAATATGTCCCACGGTCCCGCGTCAGATAGACCGGGCAGATCAGCGCCCCCGTCTTGCGGGCCAGGCGAGCGACCAGCGCATAATTGCTCTCCAGCGTCGCGGGCCGGCCGAAGAAGGGCGCGCGCACCCGCCGGTTGAAGCCTTCGTCGCAAAAGACCAGCAGATGCCCGCCAGATTCCAGAAGCTGCAATGCCGGCCGCACCGCCTGCCGCCCCGGCGGCAGCAGGTTCAGCCCGCCCGACAGGCGCACATGCCGCACGATCCAATGCCGGGCGCGCCGAACCGGCGGATCGTAATTCAGCGACATGGTAATCCCCATGTCGATCATGCACTGCGACAGGACCTCCCAGTTGCAGGTATGCAGGCCCATGAAGATCACGGGCCCGGTCGCGCACCGTTCCTTCAGATACCCCACGCCCACGTGGCGAATATGCCCGGGCTGGCGGGCAAGGCGCGGCAGGGCCGAATATTCGGCCATCTGCCGGCCCTGAGATTCCATATAGTCCCGCATCATGCGGTCCAGTTCCGCCGGGGCCCGGTCGGGGAACAGCCGCTCGAAATTCTCCCGCGTCCGCCGCAGCGAAACGGGATAAAGACGCGGCATGATCCGCGGCCCCAGCCACGCGCCAAAGCCCGAGCACAGCGTGGGCGACACCAGCCGCAGGGCGAAGAAGAACCCGAGATCGAACGCGTTGCCCAGATTGTCGCGCACCCAGTACTGCCAGAACTGCCGCCGGGCCTCCCGGCCCGCCAGCAGGCTACGCAGAGAAGGGGCAGCTTCCGGCCGGTACGTCCATGCCTTGCGTTTTTTCCCGGGGAGTGGCGCCGGAGGCGGCAGATGCATGAACAGGAGGCCTATGGACAAGCGTCGCGGGCAGACCATCGCGCGGCCGCAATGTCAGCCGGCATTGTGGCACGACTTTCTGTTCCGGGGGAAGAACCAACCGAAAACGCTGCGCCAGGATCGCCAGACACAGAACGGCCTCCGTCAGCCCGAAATGCTGGCCGGGGCAGACGCGCGGCCCGCTGGCGAAGGGAATATAGCTGTAGGGCGCGGGCTTGCGCCCATCCATGAACCGCTCGGGCCGGAATTCATGCGGGGCTTCGAACAGGCTTTCGGTCCGGTGCAGCAGCCACGGCACGATCAGGATCAGCGACCCGCGCGGCACACGAATATCCCCGATCTCGTCCGCCTCGCGGTTCTGGCGGGCCAGGATCGGCACGGGGGGATAAAGCCGCAGGGTCTCGTCGATCACCGCCTGGCACCAGTGCAGGTTCGGCAGATCCTCCAGCGTCGGGGCCCGGTCGCCGCACACACGCGCGATTTCGTCATGGACCGCGCGTTCCACCCAGGGCGCGCGCGCCAGCAGGTACCACGCCCAGGTCAATGTCGCGGCCGTGGTCTCATGCCCGGCCATGAAGATGGTGGCGGCCTCGTTGCGCAGCGCCACCGCGTCCAGCCCCAGCTCGGGGTTGCGCTTCTGCCGCCTGATCAGCAGCTCCATCATCGAATTATGGCTGCCTCGGCCGGCCAGATGGTCCTCGACGATGCGATCGACCACCCGATGCAGGCGCCGCACCGCCCGCTTCAGCGCCGGCGTGCGCACCATCGGCAGCCCTTCGTCGAACCCCAGGAAATATCCGGGGTTGGTCGAATCCACAAGCGACTGATATTGCGTAAAACTATCCGAAACCTCGGTCGTGCTCGCATCGCCCAGCTCGCGCCCGAACACGCTGCGCGAGATGATTTCCGCCGTCAGCGCCGCCATTTCGGGCAGGACATCTATGGTGGTGCGGTCGGGGATGCGCTGCCAGCGGTGCGCCATTTCCAGCGCGGTCTGCTCGATGATGGGGCTGAAGGCCGGAACGCGGTCCTTGTGCACGATGTCGGACACCAGCGCCCGGCGCTGCCGCCAGGTCGGCCCGTCGGAGATGAACAGCCCGTCCCCCAGCAGATATTCCAGCGCCCGGCGCATCTGCGGGCTCTTGCGCTCGTAATTGTCGCGCCGCTTCACCAGAATGTCGCGGATCACGTCGGGGGAGTTCACCAGCACGACCTGCCGCCCCAGAAGCTGGATCTGCGAGACCCGCTCCCGATAATCCCCCCGCCGCCAGATCGACAGGAAATCCTTCCTGGCCTGCATGAAAAGACGAAGATACTGCCCCGGGGGGGCCGAATAATATGCCGCGTGCGCCGGTTCCAGGACGTGATCTGAAATACGCTCCACAATCTCGACCTGCGGCATGAACCGTGCGAGCATCAAAAAACATCCCCATCATAACACTGCGCCACGATTCATGCTCCGTTTCCGCATGTCAAGGAACGGGAAGACATTCCTGCCAGACGCCCACGGCGGTCATTTAAAAAGCACAATGAATTCCAACAGGTGAAAATATCGGATGAAACCCAGAACGTCATTCATCGTAAAATGGAACAGAAAAGACTTTTACACCACACCGCCTCACCTTTATACACGAACTTCATTTCATATTTGCGGATATACTTTCGTTTCATTCAAAAACATATCAAAAATACCATCAGTTCCTGAAAAATCTCCCTTCGCCCGTTCACGAGTCCGACAAAAGTCGCACATATAGTTCCAATGAAATAATATAAATGCCGTTCCTTAATTGTATAAAAAATTACCTGAATTCGAGAGTGCCGTATTCTCTCAATATCAAGAAGAAATAACCATTTTACACCTTCCCATGACGGGCGGAAAGATGGCGGGCGAGAATCCAGGCTCTGCCCAGACCCGGCAGGGCCTGAGGCCCTGCACCCCAATCACCGGATTACGAACGGGTTTCCAAACCTTCGTCACCCCCCGACGACCACAGCGCCTTTGGGTCCAGTGCCACCCCGACTACGCCACACGCACCAGCCCATGAATGGGCTGAACCTGCGGCCCCGGGAAAATCCGTGCCAGCGCGCCCCGCGCGACGCCCAGATGATCGTGCAGCACACCGGCCGCGACGGCGCGCAGATCGGTCGTCGGCGCCAGGTCCCGGTTTTCGAAAAGCTGGTCCTGCCGCAGGCCGGGCCATGTGCCCCCGACCCGCCCCCCGGCGACGGCCCCGCCCATCAGGAAGGCGACGGTGGCCGTACCGTGGTCGGTGCCCCCGGTGCCGTTCATGCGCACGGTGCGGCCGAATTCGGTCATGGCGAGCACCACTGTCCGGTTCCAGTCCGCCCCCAGCGCCCCGCGCAACGCCTGCACGCCGCGATCGAGCTGGCCCAGCGGCCCCTTGAGGCGACCCACCTGCGCCTCATGGGTATCCCACCCGCCGATCTCCAGCGCCGCGACCCGGGGCCCATCGGGCGCCGTCAACATGCGCCCCGCAGCCGCGCACAGGGCCGAAAACGGCTCCGGCCGGTGCCCACTGCCCGGCGCAGGCGCAGCCGCATCCATGACGGAATCGGAGAAACCCCGCGCCTTCAGCCCGTCGCGAAAGGCCGGCCCCGTCACGGGGTCGGAGGCATTCAGCGCCGCGATCCGGCTGTATAAAGCCGGGTCCGGATGCTGGCTCCCGGCCGGGGCGAAGGTGCCGACAGGCGCCGAACCCCGCAGCAGAAGCGGCACGGACAGTCCCAGGGCCAGCCCATACCCGTCCGGACGGCGGCCACGCCCCGGCAGGGCGGCGACGGCACGGTTCAGCCACCCGCTGTCCATCCGCTGGTCCGCGCCGCATTCCAGATAATCCTGGGCCTCGAAATGCGACCGGCTGCGATAATGCCCGGCCACGGCATGGATCGGCAGCATCTGCCCCGCGCCATACAGCGCGTGCAGCCCCGCCAGCGCGGGATGCAGGCCGTAGAAGCCGCCCAGATCCAGCAGCCCGCCCTCCTGCCCCGGCTGCGGCAGCAGCAGCCCGGACCGATGCGCCGCGATGTCCGGATCGCCATAGGGCGTGACGGCGGCAAGCCCGTCGAGCGCCCCGCGCAGGACGATGGCGACGAAGCGCGGATCGTCCGGCCCGCCGCCCGATCCGGCGAGCGCCAGCGACGAACGCCCGAGTGTCCAGCTTGCGGCAAGCCCCAGCAGGGCGGAACGACGACGGATCATCATGAGTCAACGCCTCTGAAATTCAGGGGAGGAGAACAGCAGGGCCAGCGCATCCTGCCGCGAGCCCGCCTGGCGCATCGCCAGCACGGTCTGCCGGCGCAGGGCGGGGCCAAGCGCGGCATGGGCAACATCCAGCGGGTCGCCCGACCGGACATGCGCGGCGATGCGCCACGCCCAGTCGGTCCGCGCCAGCAGGTCGGCCGGGGCGGACCAGTCCGCCGCCCGGTCGCTCCATCCGTTCGGCAAGGGCGCCGTCCAGAGCGGCTGGCCCAGCCCGGCGAACGCCCCCAGCAGAATATGCGCCGGAGCATGCGAATCCTCCGGGCCGCTCGGCGGACCGCCCATCGACAGCGCGCGCATGACGGCCGTGGCATAATCCATGGGCGCGCGGAACTTGCCGCCGGGCCGCCCGGCATCGGGCAGGTCGACCAGCGCCAGGGACGCCGCGCCCAGGTTGCCATCGCTCTCCTGCAGGACGGCGGCAATCCGCGCGACATCGCGCGGCGCCGGCGTGTCGGAGATGAAATGGCCGACCAGCTGCGTGGCGATGTGGCGATAGGTCGCCGGATGCGCGCCCAGGAAATGCAGCGCCTCCACGCCCCCTTCCTCGCCCTCGGGAAACACCTGCCCCATCAGGGTCTTCCTGCCCGGCTCGTGCGCGCGCGCATGGAAGACGAAGCCCGGCCTGTCGGCCTGCATGTCGATGCTCCAGCCGGTCAGGATGGCCGCGAAACTCGTCACGTCGGCCTGGCTGTATCCGCCGGCGGGCGAGAGCGTATGCAGTTCCAGACATTCGCGGGCCAGATTCTCGTTCAACCCCCTGTGGCTTTTCCGCCCGGCCGGGCTGTCCGGCCCGATCGAGCCCGCATTGTCCAGATACATCAGCATGGCCGGATGCCGCATGACGGCCAGCAGCATGTCGGCAAAGCACCCGGTCACATGCGGGCGGATCGCCTCGCGCATATAGGCGCCGATCACGCCATGCGTGTTGCCCTGGCGCAGGCTGATGGTGAAATGATTGAACCAGAACCACACCAGCCGCTCGCGAAACGGCTGTTCGGTCAGCAGCAAGTTATCCAGTTGCGTCGCGATTTCGGCGTGCAGGATCGGCTTGACCAGCGGATCCCCCTTCATCTTCTCCTTCCGCTGCGTGCGCAGCGCGATCAGCCCGTCCGCCGTATCGCCCACCCCGATGAAGCGCGCCGCATCCGGCCCCTGGATCTGCCCGGCCAGCCAGTCGCGCGAGACCTCCTGCGGCGGCGCATCGCCACGCGCCCCCCACCCGAACCTGTTGACGACACCGAAAGGCTGCATGACATGCTCCCACACGCAGCAGAACGACCCCCGGCCGCCTGCCCCCTACCGCATGGTCCCTTCCTGTGGCGAAAATCCGTCCGCCAGGGTCCGCGCGGCCCCGCTATCCTCCCGATGCCCAGCCAGTCTTGCAACGACGATATTCACCACCACCGCCAGGCCCGCCCCGACAAGCGTCGAGACCAGCCGATCGACCAGGATCGCCCCGCCGATGCGCCCCCCTCCGGCCAGCATCATGATCAGCGGTGTCGCGACGACACTGTAGAGCATGTAGTTCCGTTTCCGGGCCACCATGCTGGCAATGCCGAGCCCCGCCAGGAACAGGATGAACGCGCCGCCCGACGGCGCATGAAACAGGAAGAGACACGACAGCAGCACGCCCAGCACCGCGCCGAGCGCACGCTGCGACGCCCGGATCGGCACCGGCTCCAGCTGCCGCCGGCACAGCAGCGCCACGGTCAGGGCCGCCCACAGGACATGCCGCTCCGGCCAGGCCGCATCCATCGCCAGCGTCGCCGCCATCAGGACGGAAAGCCTGAGCGGGAACTGGCAGGACGACAGGCGGCGAAACGACCGCACCCACCACCCCGCCTTCGCCCGCCACCCGATGCCAGACGGCGGCACCCCGGCCACAGCCGGCCCTTGCGCCAGCATCGGAAGCACGCACGCCGCCGTCACGCCGCCCGCCATCACCAGCACCACCAGCGCCTGCGGATGGCGCGCCTGCCGCCCCATCTCGGCCAGGATCACGACAAAGACGATGAACCGGCCGGAGACGATCGCGGCAATCCGGTCGAAATTCCCGCACAGCGCGGCCAGCGTCGTCACCCCCCACAACGCCAGGTCGCCCCACCCCCCGCTGCCGGAAATCCCCACCCCGACCAGACAGGCCAGAAAGAGAGAAAGCGTGAGCAGGGCACTCTCTTCCACCTGCGCCCGCAGCGACGCATGCCGCGTGACATTGCCGGCCAGCAGCGCCCCCATGCCAACCGCCAGCCCCGCCCGCTCCCGCCCCGCCAGAAGACCAGCCACGACCGGCAGCACGATCAGGGCACTGGAGGCCGCAACCTCCCGCCACCGCAACGCCGCCTGCCTGTCCAGGCGCAGCACATCCGCCATATGGCTCTTCAAACCCACGGCACCGGCCTCTTTCCCGTCATGGGCACACGCGCATCCATACGCTATGCGTAGCATTGAATCGCCTACAAGATACGCATCGCCCGCCGGCCGAACCCGGCAGATCGGCGAGAGAGATCCATCCCGGGCCTGAACCTTTTCGTATCCGCATTCTCTCTTCTTTTTCTGAAGAAAAAGAAGCAAAAAGACTTTTGATCTATTCGGGGCCATCGCGTGCCCCAGCACAAAACTCCTGACCGAATCAAAGTTTTTTGGTTCTTTTTTTCAAAAAAGAACCCCTTCCCGCACCCTCACCGAAAGCCGCATCATGACCGCCACCGGCACACCCCGACCGGATCAGACCAGGCTGGACCCGCACCTGCTGCGGATCGCGGCGGTGGTCGTCCTGGGCACCTTCATGTCGATCCTGGACACCACGATCATCAACGTGGCGGTCCGCGACCTGTCGCGCGATTTCGGGGCGTCGCTGGCCACGACGCAATGGATCTCGACCGGCTACATGCTGGCGCTGGCCACCGTCATCCCCCTGACGGGCTGGGCGGCCGACCGGTACGGCACGAAGCGGCTGTACATGACGTCGATCCTCCTGTTCCTCGGCGGGTCCGCCCTGTCGGGGGCGGCGTGGTCGATGCCCACGCTGATCCTGTTCCGCGTGCTGCAAGGGCTGGGCGGCGGCATGATCATGCCGACCGGGATGACGATCCTCAGCCATGCCGCCGGCCCGGCGCGCATCGGCCGGCTGATGGGCCTCATCGGCGTGCCGATGCTGCTGGGGCCGATCTGCGGCCCGATCCTGGGCGGCTGGCTGGTCGACGACGTCTCGTGGCGCTGGATCTTCTTCGTGAACCTCCCCGTGGGCGCCATCGCGCTCTACGCCGCCCTGCGGGTCCTGGCACCCGACGAACCCAGGCCGCACCACGCGCTGGACTGGCAGGGCCTGCTCCTGCTCTCCCCGGGGCTGGCGATCTTCGTCTTCGGCCTCGCCCGCATCGCGGCGGCAGGCGATTTCAGCACACCGGCCGGCGACATCGCGTCCGTGACCGGCCTGGCGCTCGTCTCCGCCTTCGTCCTGCATGCGCTGCGGCACCGCGATCCGCTGATCGACGTCCGGATGTTCACCCACCGGACCGTCGGCGCCTCCGCGCTGACCACTTTCCTGTTCGGCACCGCCTTCTTCGGCATGTCCCTGATCCTGCCGCTCTATTTCCAGATGGTCAGGGGCAGGCCCGCCTTCGGGGCCGGGCTTCTGCTGGCCGCACAGGGCATCGGCGCGATGCTCGCCATGCCGCTGGCGGCCCGCATGACCGACAGGGTCGGGGCCGGCAGGGTGGTCCTGACGGGCCTGGGCTGCGTGGCCACCGGCATGCTGGCCCTCAGCCGGATCTCAGGCACCACCCCCCTCTGGACCGTCGAGCCGATCCTGTTCCTGCTCGGCCTGGGGCTGGGCGCAACCATGATGCCGGCGATGAGCGCGGCGATGGGCTCGGTGCAGCGTCATCAGATCGCCCGGACCACCAGCGGGCTGAACGTGGTGCAACGCGTCGGCGGTTCCATGGGCACCGCCCTGTTCGCGGTGGTGCTGAGCCACCAGATCGCAGCCCTCACCCCCACCGCCCAGGGCGGCCCGGCGGCCACGCCGGCCACCGCGTCCCTCGACACGGCCTTCAGCCACACATTCCTGTGGTCGTTCGGCATCATCCTGCTGGCGATCTGCCCCGCCCTCTTCCTGCCGAGGAAGAAGGGCGGAACCCGCCCGGACGAAGGCGCGGCCCTGTCGGCCATGGAATGACCGCGCCGCGCCGCCTGTCCCCCAGGCGGCGCGAAGCCCAATGCCCGCGGCCGCGCGCAAATGCGGTTATTTGCACACGATATTGTGGATCGTCTCGATATTGAATGCGATTCTCTTCTTCAGCGATTGCGGCGCCATGAAATCGCAGTTGAAGATGATGGAGCCCGTAAACCGGTTGGTCAGGTAATAATAGCCGATCGCCGCGATGGTGATGTTCAGCTGCATGGCATCGACACCGCTCCGGAACACGCCCGCCTTCTCCCCCCGGTCCAGCAGCGATTGCAGCCGCTTCAACCGGCTCTGGCTGATGACGGGAATGATCCGGGAATCGCGCAGATGCACGGCCTTGTAGAGGTTCGCGCTGTTGACCAGCGTCAGGAATTCCGGGTTCTCCAGATAGTAGGTCCAGGTAAACCGCACCAGCGTCTCCAGCGCCGGCACCGGCTCCAGATGATCGAGCTTCAGCGACTGCTCCGCCTGGTAGAGGTCCGTGTAGGCATCTTCCAGAACCCGGGTAAACAGCGCCTCCTTGCCCCCGAAATAATGGTAGATCATGCGCTTGTTGGCTTCGGCCTTCTCAGCGATGACATCGACGCGCGCCCCCGCCAGGCCGTTCATGGCGAATTCCCGCTTGGCGGCGGCCAGGATGCGCTTCTGCGTCGCCTCGGCATCGCGGGTGCGCGACGGCGCTGGGTTCGGCAAGGCCGCTTCGGGCTCGGCCACCTTTTTGCGCGGTTCGCCTCGTCTGACGGCATTGGGTGTTCTTGACATACGATATCCTCGTCGCGGCGGCGACCAGCATGCGGCCGTCGAATGGATGCGACCAGATATGGCCGCAAGGTAACCCCGGGCAGGACCGGTCACAAGGCTTTTGCCGCCCCGGCGGGCAGGGGGCACCCGGCAGGCCGCCCCCAGACCCTCGGCACGAAAAAGACCGTATCCCCAACCGGTTCCATGCGTCCGCCCTCCCGATCCCGGCCGCCATTCCGTCACAGCCGGGCGCCGGGCGCCACCCATCAAACGCCAGTGTGATGGCCGCCCCGCCATCTTCCCTTGCGGCCGCGCGGCCCGATAATATATCTAACCATATAGTTACATTTAGCCAGAAGAGAATCCGGCATGTCGAAAATCAGAACGGCCGCGGACGTCGCATCGCTGGTGCAGGACGGCGCCATCGTCGCCGTGAATTCATCGAGCGGCCTGTGCTGCCCCGATGCCATCCTCGCGGCGCTGGGCGCGCGCTTCCGTGCCGAGGGCGCACCGCGCAACCTCACGACCATCCACCCCATCGCCGCCGGCGACATGTTCGGCACCAAGGGGGTGGACCATCTGGCCCAGCCGGGCATGATCAGCCGCATCATCGGCGGCTCCTACCCGTCCGGCCCCTCCTCGGCCGAACCGCCGGCGATCCGCCAGATGGTCAAGCGCAACGAGGTCGCGGCCTATAACGTCCCCAGCGGCATCATCTTCGACATGCTGCGCGAGGGCGCTGCCAAACGGCCGGGCGTGATGACGAAGGTCGGGATGGATACGTTCGTCGACCCGGCGCAGGAAGGCTGCGCGATGAACGACGCCGCCCGCGCCGAGCCGGTCGTCAGCCGGATCGACTTCATGGGCGAGGAATGGCTCTATTTCCCCGCCATCCGCCCCACGGTCGCGATCATCCGCGCCACCACCGGCGACGAACGCGGCAACCTGACCTTCGAGGACGAGGGCGCCTATCTGGGCGCCATGGAACTGGCCCTGGCCGGCCACAATAACGGCGGCATCGTCATCGCCCAGGTCCGCCGCGTCGCCCAGTCCGGCACCCTGCGCCCGCACGACGTGCGCGTGCCCGGCATCCTGGTCGATTACGTCGTCGAAACCCCCGACCAGCTCCAGACCACCGCCACCCCATACGACCCCGCCATTTCCGGCGAAGTCTTCAAGCCCCTCGACAGTTTCGCCCTGCCCGAATTCAGCGTGGCGAAAATCATGGCCCGCCGCGTGGCGCAGGAATTGCGGCCCGGCTGGGCGGTCAATATCGGCTTCGGCATCTCGGCCAACGTGCCGCGCATCCTGCTGGAGGAAGGCCGCCATGGCGAGGTCACCTGGGTGATCGAGCAAGGCGCCGTGGGCGGCATCCCGCTGCTCGACTTCAAGTTCGGCTGCTCCGCCAATGCCGAGGCCTTCGTCGCCTCGCCGCACCAGTTCACCTATTTCCAGGCCGGCGGCTTCGACGTCTCCCTGCTCTCCTTCCTCCAGATCCACCCTAACGGCTCGGTCAACGTCTCAAAACTCTCGGCCCAGCCCCACGTCACCGCGGGCTCCGGCGGCTTCGTCGACATCACCTCCCGCGCCCGGCGGATCATCTTCTCCGGCTATTTCAACGCCGGCGCCAAATTCGCCATCGCCGACGGCCGCCTGATCATCGAGCGCGAAGGCAAGATCGCGAAAATCGTCGACGAGCTGGAACAGATTTCCTTCTCCGGCCCCCGCGCCGTGGCACAGGGCCAGGAAGTCCTCTACATCACCGAACGCTGCGTCATGCAGCTCACGCCGGACGGGCTGATGGTCACCGAAATCGCGCCGGGCATCGACCTCCAGACCCAGATCCTCGACCAGGCCCAGGCCCCGCTCCTGGTCTCCCCCACCCTGCGCATCATGGACCCCACCCTGTTCCGCCCCGAAGGCCGGCTGGCGGCATAGTCGCAAAAAAGGGGGGCGGTCTTTCCGCCCCCCACTTTCTTCTCTTCTTTTGCCTTCCGAAAAAGAAGCAAAAAGACTTTCGATCCGTCCAGCTGCGTCGCGCAGCCCAGCAAAAAACTCCCGAACGAATCAAGGTTTTTTGGTTCTTTTTTTCAAAAAAGAACAGAAACTACCCCACAGGACTGATCTGCACCTTCAAAACCCCCGGCCGATCCCGCAACGTATCGAACGCCGACTGGATCGCATGCAGCGGCACCACGCTGCCGGTAAAGGGCTCGACCCGAAAGCGTCCATGCGTCAGCAGGGTCAGCGCGTCGTGCATGTCCTCGCCCATGCCCGCGACCGATCCCTTGATCGAATTTTCCTTCAGCACCATGTCCAGCAGCCGCAGCGGGATCGTATCGTCCGGCCCGGTAATCCCGAACGCCGCGACATGCCCCCCGGGCCGGATCAGCTCGAACGCCTGCGCATACAGCGCGGGCGAGCCGATGCTTTCGATCACGATATCCGCCCCCCGCCTCCCGGTCATGCGCCGCACCGTCTCCAGCACCTGCTCGGGGCGGGTTATCACCGCGTCCGCCCCCGCCTGCGCCGCCAGTTCCGCCCGCTCGGGCGACAGTTCGACGGCAATGATCGGCGCCGCCCCCACCAGCCGCATCATCTGGATATGCAGGTTGCCGATCGGCCCGGCCCCGAGCACCACCACCGACTGCGCGAACCCCGCCCCCGCCTTGCGCGCGGCCCGCACGACGCAGGCCACCGGCTCGGTCAGCGCCAGCACTTCCGGCGCCACGTCCTCGGGCGCGGGAATGATCTGGCGCGCCGGCACCGCCACATATTCGGCAAAGGCCCCATCGCGATGGATGCCCACCTGCCGCATCTCCGCGCAGTTCAGGATCTCGTTCCGGCGGCAGAAATAGCAATGCCCGCACCCGATATTGATATCGGCCACCACCCGCTGCCCCACCGCCAGGCCGCTCACCCGCTCCCCCAGCCGCGCCAGCGTCCCGGTAAATTCATGCCCGGGAATGAAGGGCAACCGGTCCGCCGCGTAATGGCCGTGGAAGATATGCACATCCGTCCCGCAGATGCCGCACCGGTCCACCCGCACCAGCACATCGTCCGGCCCCACGGCCGGGATCGGCACCCGCGTCACCTCGAACCGTCCCGGCGCCATCAGCACCGCCGCGTCCATCGTATCCATGTCCGTCCTCCCCGAACCGCCTATTTGACGATCCGCATTTTCGAGCGATCGATCGTCGTGGCGATCGCCACGATCAGCACAAGGCCGAAGAAGATCTGCTGTCCCATGGCGGGAATATTCAGATAGAGCATGCTGGAGCGGATGACGGCGACGATCATCGTCCCGATCACGGTATTCACCACGCCCCCCACGCCCCCGGTCAGCGGCGTGCCACCCACCAGCACCGCGACGATGGCCGGCAGCAGGAACCCTTCCGCCAGCGTGGGCGACCCGCCCGACAGCTTGACGGAAAAGACCAGCCCCGCAATCGCCGCGAACATGCCCGACAGCGCAAAGGCCAGGATCTTGTAGCGCTCGACCCGAATGCCCGAGGCCACGGCCACCGGCTCGCCGGCCCCGATGGCCTTGAACGTCCGCCCGGCGGTCATCCGGCCCTGGATGAACCACGCCACCACCACCAGCAGCAGCGCCACGATCAGCTCGTGCGGAATCCCCGCCGTACGGCCCACCATCCAGCCAAACGCATGCCGCCGCTGCTCCGCATCCATGTGCAGCGCCTGCTGGCCCGAGGCAAACTGCCCCACCGACAGCGCAATGCCGCCCACAGCCAGCGTGGAAATGAAGGACGGCACCTTCAGCCGCGTCGTCACCACCCCCGACACCGCCCCGAACGCCAGCCCCGCGACAATGACCAGCAGCCCGGCCGATCCTCCCGCCGAAGGCAGCGCGATCGTCGTCAGCACCGTCGCCATGTTGGCGATCGACTGCGACGACAGGTCGATGCTGCCGATATAGATCACCAGCGTCATGCCGATCGCCATGATCAGCAGCGGCACGATATCGGCCGCCAGGTTCAGCAGGTTCTCCGGGCGGAGAAAATTGATGTCCGTCATGCCGACCAGCACCACCAGCGTGGTCAGCGTGATCCACGGAAAATGCCGCCGCAGCCGTTCGGTCCAGGCCACCCGGTCGGTCATACCATGTGATGGATCAGGTCGTAGAGCGAAGGCTTTGCGCCCGGCTGACAAGTGAACCATGTCCCGATCTCTCCATCCTTGATGACGGCAATGGTGTGACTGAGGCCGATCGCCTCTTCCAATGTATCCGCGACCAGAATCACCCCGACCCCATCGGCGGACATGTCGCGTACCATGTCGTACACGTCCTCCTTCGCGCCGATATCGAGGCCCCGCGTCGGATGATCGAGCAGGATGATGTCCGAGCCGCCGCTGCGCCATTTGGCCAGGACGACCTTCTGCTGGTTCCCGCCCGACAGGTTTCCGCAATCCGATTCTTCCGACGGCACCTTGATCGACAGCCGCCCGATCCAGTCGCGCGCCAGCGCCCGCTCGGCGGGAATGTCCAGCACGCCGGCTCGGGAATAATGCCCCATCTGCGACAGCGTCATGTTCTCGTACACGCTCATGCCGCCGGCGATGCCCTCGATCTTCCGTTCGCGCGGAATATAACCCACGCCCCGGGCGACACTGTGCGCCGCGCTGAACGCGCGCATGGCCTCGCCCCGGATGCGGATCGTCCCCCGGTCCGGCTTCTTCAGGCCGAAGATCGCGCGCAGGATGCCCTCCCGCCCCGACCCTTCCACGCCCACCAGCGCCAGCACCTCGCCCGCATGCAGCGTCAGCGACACATCGTGGTGCCGGCCGGCCGGCACCACATGGTCCAGCTCCAGCAGCACCTTGCCCGCATCGTAGGGCACCTGCCGGTTCTCGCGATAATATTCCAGCGCGATATCGCGCCCGACCATCTTCTTCTGGATGGTCTCCACCCGCGCCTCCCGGGCCGCGAGAACATCGACGACCGTCCCGTCCTTCAGCACATAGATCCGGTCGGACAGCGCGATGATCTCGTCCAGCCGATGCGACACGAAGATGAACGAGGCCCGCCGCCGCAATTCCCGCACCAGTCCGAACAGCAGCTCGATCTCATCCTTCGACAGCACCGATGTCGGCTCGTCCAGCAGGATCACCAGATGCCCCTCGACCCGCTCCTCCAGCGCCAGCACCTTCGCCAGTTCCACAAGCTGGCGCTGGGCAAAGGTCAGGCGCGAGGTGATCGTCGCCGGATCGATATCCAGCTTCACCTTGCGCAACTGCACGGCGGCGGCCCGGGCCATCTTCTTCCACCGGATGACGCCCATATCCACGAACTGCTGCTCGAACCCCAGGAAGATGTTTTCCATCACACTGAGGTTCGGAATCAGCGACTGCTCCTGGTACACCATCCCGATGCCCATCTTCATCGCGTCGCGCGGACTGCGAAAATGGACCGGCGTACCGTCGATCAGCACGGTACCGGCATCCGGCTGCACGGCACCGTAGATGATCTTCATCAGGGTGGACTTGCCCGCCCCGTTCTCGCCCACCAGCCCGATGATCTCGCCGGGCGCGATCTCCAGGTCGACCCCCTTGAGCACATGGACACCCGGATAGCGTTTCTCGACATTCCGCAATTCGAACATGGCCTATTACCTCGCGAAGGAGAGCGACCGGCGATCCATCGACAGATACACCGCCGAGATCACAAGCAGCCCGAGCACCCCGTCCTGGAGGTAGTCGGGCAGCCCCACCACCACCATGCCGTTGCCGATGACGTTCACGATCAGCACCCCGACCAGCGTGTTCCACACGCCGCCCGACCCGCCGGCCAGCCCCGTCCCGCCGACCACGACCGACGTGATGGACAGGAACATGAATCCCTGCCCGGTCTCGGTCTCCGCAATCCCCAGCCGCGCCACCGCCAGGATCGCCCCCAGTGCGAAGAAGATGCCGGCCAGGACAAAGCCGATCACCCGCACCCGCCCGACATTCAGCCCCGAGGCCCGCGCCAGTTCCTCCCCCCCGCCGACCGCATAGAAATTGCGCCCGATGGTGGTGTTGTCCTGGATGAACCAGGCCACCACCAACCCGCCCAGCGCCGCATAGGCCATCAGCGGAAAGTTCAGCACCCGCACCGTCAGCAGCGAGCGGAACAGCGGATCGTCGATCAGGATGCGGTTGCCCCCCGTCATCAGCAGCGACAGGCCCACGCCGACAAACCCCATCGACAGGCTGGCCATGAACGAGGGGATCCGCAGTCGCACATGGATCAGCCCGTTCACCGCCCCCAGCACGCCCCCCGCCAGCAGCGCGCCCGGAATCGCCACCCACCCGACATGCGCCAGCGACCCGCCCAGCCGGTTCAGCAGCATCGCGAACACCACCGCGCACACCGCCACCGTGCCTTCCATCGACAGGTCGATCGACCCCATCAAAATCACGAACGTCGCCCCCACCGCCACCATCAGCGCCGGCGATGACGACACCGCGATCCGGGCAAAATTGCGCAGGGACAGGAAATGCGGATTCACCGCCGAAAAGAACAGGACAAGCACCAGCAATACCAGAAACGGCACCCATTTCCTGATACTGTCCATCATAGAACCATGTGTCATGGTCGCCACTCGCCTCATGAACCGACGCATCGGACCGTCCGGGAAAATCCGTGACCGTTACGAGCGATACTGGATCTGGCCCTTGCTCAGCCCCCAGAAATCCTTCCAGTCGTATTTCGGGTTGCTGTCGATGTATTTCGCCTTGAAATCACGGGCATCCTTCGTCGTCACCAGCACGGTGGGCCCATAGAATTCCCGATGTTCCTTGGGCTCCTTGGAGGGTTTGAAAACCCCCGTCGCCGCGTAATAGGCCAGCGACGCCGTAATGCCCCCGCCCCAATAGGGGTTGGTGAACACCGTCGCCAGCAGCTTGCCCTGCGCCACCAGGTCCACCGCCTGCGGGTTGCCGTCATAGGACACGACGGGCATGTTCTCGATCCCCTCGGCCCGCAGCGCCTCGATCACGCCATAGGCCATGGTGTCGCTGGCGCAATGCACGCCCTTGATCGCATCGCCATAGCGGGTCAGGAACCCCGACATCACCTGGTTGGCCTTCTGCGTATCCCAGTCGGCGGCCTGCTCGGCCAGCAGCTCGACATTGGGGTAGCTCTTCAGCGCATTCTTCAGCCCCGCCAGCCGCTCGATCGCCGGATTGTTCGACGCGATGCCGCCCAGATGCACCAGCCCGCCCTTGCCGCCCATGGCCTCGATCAGGATGCGCGCCGTCTGCTCCGACGGTCCCACATCCGACCATGTCATGTGTGACACGTAATTATCGCCGAAATCCCAGGGGTGCAGGTCGTCGGTCTTGTTCCAGATCGTCGAGACATAAGCCCCCGCCCCCGCCACGGCCTCCACCACCGGCCGGCAGTTCGGCATGTCGTTGGGGTCGGCGGCCAGCGCCACCCCGCTGCCATAGCGCGAGAGCAGCGCCTTGATATCGGCCAGCGATTTCTCGCTGGACCCGCCATTGATCAGGTTCAGCAGCGCGCTCTTCGGCAGGCCGAGGCTTTCCACGAACGCCTCGCCGCCCGAGACGATGGAATTCCAGTACGGATTGGTCCGGTCGCGATAGCTCCACGCGATCTTCGGATTCGCCCCCGCCGCGCGGGCCGGGCCGGGCCGCAACCCGGCCGAGGCCGCCAGTCCGCCCAGCCCGTAGGCCGAAAGCAGAAGCAGGTTGCGGCGATTGATCGTCTGCTGCTCGATATATTGTCTTATGAAGGACATGTCTGTCTCCGGGGCGCCTGCATTCCGGCATGTCGCGGGCTTCGTGGCCCGTTTTCGCGACGATGCGGCGCTCTTATTATCGAACTAGATAGTTACCTAAACGCGGCCGCGAATCAACGCGCCCGATCGCACAGCCGCGTGAAGTCCGGCCCCCGGCCGGACAAGGCACCTCACGGCGTCGGCGCGTTCTCGCGCAGCAGCCCCTGCCGCTTCAGGTCGGCCCAGAATGCCGCCGGGATCGGATGGCTGAACCATGCCAGGTTCTGCTCCAGCTGCTCCACCGTGCGCGTCCCGGCGCAGAAGGACGGAATGGCCGGATGCGCCACCACAAACTGAAGCGCCGCCGCCGGCAGCGGCACGTCATGGTCGCGGCAGACGGCCTCGATCCGCGCCACCCGCTCCATGATCTCCCGTGGCGCGGGCGCATAATTATACTTCGCCCCCGGCACCGCCCCGGTCGCCAGAATGCCGGAATTGAACCCCCCGCCCACCAGCACCGCCGCCCCCCGCGCCTCGCACAGCGGCAGGAATTCGTCCAGCGCCTCCTGCTCCAGCAGCGTGTAGCGCCCCGCCAGCAGAAAACAGTCGAAATCCCGCATCTGCAACGCCTGGTGGCAGACCTCCCATTCATTCACCCCCACGCCGATGGCCTTCACCACGCCTTCGTCGCGCAGCCGCTCCAGCGCCCGCCAGCACCCGTCCATCGCCTGCGCGAACAGCTCGGGCTGCGCATCCCCCTGCGTAAACCGATCGACATCGTGGATGAACATCATGTCGATCCGCTCCAGCCCCAGCCGCTGCAACGAATCCTCGAACGACCGCATCGTCCCGTCATAGCTGTAATCGAAGACCATCCGGTTCGGCGCGGCATTGTTCCACGGCGCGAAATCGATCTCCGACCGCCGCGCGGCATGCAGCACCCGCCCCACCTTCGACGCCAGCACGAATTCGTCCCGCGCCTTCCACCGCAGCGCATGGCCCAGCCGCAATTCCGCCAGCCCATGCCCATACATCGGCGCGGTGTCGTAAAACCGCACGCCCGCATCCCAAGCGTGCCGGATCATGCCATCGGCAACATCATCCTCCATCTCCCGGAGGAAATTCCCGATCGGCGCCGTGCCGAAGGCAAAGGCCGTCACATCCAGGCCGGTCCGGCCAAACTTGCGCTTTTCCGATGGTTGCATCGTTGGTCATCCTTTTTTGGTCCGATGTTCTTTTTTGCATCGGCTTTCTCTTCGTTCTTTTTTGAAAAAAAGAACCAAAAAACTTTGATTCGGTCAGGGACATCGTATCGCTCAGGCACATGGCTCCCGACCGAATAAAAGTCTTTTTTCTTCTTTTTCTTCAGAAAAAGAAGACCCTTCCTCACAACTTCCCCATCAACTCCGGCACGATGGAAAACAGATCCCCCACCAGCGCATAATCCGCAACCTTGAAGATCGGCGCATCCTCATCCTTGTTGATGGCCACAATCACTTTCGAATCCTTCATCCCCGCCAGATGCTGGATCGCCCCCGAAATCCCAACTGCGAGATACAGATCCGGTGCCACCACCTTGCCCGTCTGCCCCACCTGCCAGTCATTGGGCGCATATCCCAGATCCACCGCCGCGCGGCTGGCCCCCACGGCCGCCCCCATCTTGTCGGCCAGCCGGATGATGGCATCGAAATTCTCCTTCGACCCCACGCCCCGGCCGCCGGAGACAACGATGCGGGCCGATGCCAGTTCCGGCCGTTCCGAAACCACTGCCGCATCCTCGATCCACACCGACAGGCCCGGGTCCGCCACCGCCGCCACGGTCTCGACCGGTGCCGGCTCCTGCCGCCCCACCGCGCCGAAGACCGAGGTCCGCACGGTCAGGACCACGACCGGGTCGGTGGACTCCACCGTCTGCACCGCATTGCCGGCATAGACAGGCCGGTCGAACGAATCCGCGCCATGCACGGCAATCACGTCCGACAGCACCATCACGTTCAGCAGGGCGGCAACACGCGGCAGGATATTGCGGGCAAAGGCGGTCGCGGGGGCCGCGATATGGCGATACTCCGATGCCAGCGACGCGACCAGCGCCGCCGCCGGCTCCGCCAGCCCGTGGCGCAGGCTCTCGCCCTCGGCCAGCAGCACTTTCGCGACCCCTTTCAGCGACGCCGCCTCCCGCGCCGCCTCGGCACCGTCGCCGGCGGCAACCAGCACATGCACCTCCCCCAGCGGGGCAAGGGCGGAGAGCGTCCGCGCAACCGCATCGGTGGCCAGACGGCCCTGATGGGTTTCGGCCAGCAGCAGAACAGTCATCAGAGTACTCCCGCCTGGGTCTTGAGTTTGTCGACCAGTTCATCCACCGACGCCACCCGCACGCCCGCGACACGCTGCGCGGGCTCGACCGTGCGCACGATCTTCAAGCGTGGCGTCACATCCACATCCAGCTCCGCCGCCGTGCGGTCCTCCAGCGGCTTCTTCTTGGCCTTCATGATGCTGGGCAGCGAGACATAGCGCGGCTCGTTCAGGCGCAGGTCCACGGTCACGACGGCCGGCAGTTTCACACCGATGGTCTGCAACCCGCCATCGACCTCCCGCGTCACCACGGCACGGCCATCGGCGATCTCGATCTTGGAGGCAAAGGTCGCCTGCCCCCAGCCCAGCAGCCCCGCCAGCATCTGGCCGGTGGCGTTCATGTCGTTGTCGATGGCCTGCTTGCCGGCAATCACCAGGTCGGGCCGCTCCGCCTCCACGATCCGCGACAGCAGCCGCGCCACGGCAAGCGGCTCGATATCCCGGTTCACGTCCGACGTGGCATCGACCAGGATCGCCCGGTCGGCCCCCATGGCCAGCGCCGTGCGCAGCGTATCCTTCGCCTGCTGCACCCCGATCGACACGACGACGATCTCCGAGGCCACGCCGCGCTCCTTCAGGCGCACGGCTTCCTCCACCGCGATCTCGTCGAACGGATTCATCGACATCTTGACGTTCGCCAGCTCGACCCCGCTCCCATCCGTGCGGACACGGACCTTCACGTTGTAGTCGACCACCCGTTTGACAGGGACAAGAATCTTCATGATTTCCTCGGCATGTTCAACAGACGGACCGAAAGCGCTCGACCATCGTGTCCAGGACCTCCGCCGGGTCGCGCTTCCACCAATTATTCGCGGAGAAGATTTCCACCTCGCAGAATCCCCGGTACCCGGCAGCCTCCACGGCCGCGCGCAGGCCCCGCAGATCGGCCACCCCATCGCCCATCATGCCGCGATCCAGCAGCACATCCGTCGTCGGCACCAGCCAGTCGCACAGATGAAACCCCAGAATGCGCCGCCCCGCCCGCACAAGCTGGCGCGGCAGGTCGGTATCCCACCACACATGATAGACATCGATCGCCACCCCCAGACCTTCGGCGCCGATCAGGTCGCACAGATCCAGCGCATCCCGCGCCGTGGTCAGGCAGGACCGGTCCCCGGCATAGACCGGGTGCAGCGGCTCCAGCGCCAGCTGCACGCCACAGGCGGCAGCATGGGGCAGCACCGCGGCCACCCGCTCGGCCACGATCTTCAGGCTCTCGGCCACCCCCTTCGTCCCGGCCTCCACCCCGCCGGTCACGATCGTCAGCACCGGCGCGCCCAGGGCCGCGGCCTCGTCGATCGCCAGCCGGAAATCGTCCCGGATTTCCACCGTCCCGCGCGGCGCCAGCGGGCCGACCAGAAAGGGCGCGCGGCACAGCCCCGCCACGCTCACCCCGGCGGCACGCGCATGGGCACCGATGACCGCAGCCCGGCCCGCAATCTCCCGCCGCCAGAACACGATCCCGCCGATCCCGCGCTCCGCGCAGGCATCGATGGTCCGCTCCGGCGACCACCCTGCCCCGGCACCGGGGACATTATGGCCCAGCGTCGCGGTATTCAGCGCCAGCGCCGTAAGGTCGTGACGAAAATCGCGCATCTCATGCCCCGTAGAGCGCAAGCAGCGATTTCATGCGGCTGGCCGCGCGCTCGGGGTCGCGCAGCAGCCCGCACCCGTCGGCAAGGCGAAAGATCCCGGTAAAATAAGGCAATGGCCGCATCGCCTGCGCCCCGTTGACCATGACGAAATGGTCCTGAAAACCATTCAGCCACGCCAGAAAGACCACACCCGTCTTGTAGAACCGCGTCGGCGCGCGAAAGATCAGCCGCGCCAGCGGCACGGTCGGGTCCAGCACGGCATGGAAGGCCGCCACATCCCCCTCCCCCAGCTTCGCCACGGCGTAGGACGCAGCGGCGGCCAGCGGGTCGAAGATCCCCAGCAGCGCGTGGCTGAACCCCTGCCCATCCCCCGCGATCAGTTCGGGATAGTTGAAATCGTCCCCCGTATACATCCGCACGCCTTCCGGCAGGCGGCGCCGCAGGATGATCTCCTTCTCCTTGTCCAGCAGCGAGATCTTGATCCCGTCGATGCGCGACCGGTTCTCCTCGATGATCGCCAGCACCGTCTCCAGCGCCCCGTCGAAATCGCGGCTGCCCCAATATCCCGCCAGTTCCGGGTCGAACATCTCGCCCAGCCAGTGCAGGATCACCGGCTGCTCGCACTGCGCCAGTACCGTGCGATAGACGCGCTCGTAATCCTTGCCGCTCTGCGCCACGCGCACCAGCGCCCGGCTGGCCATCAGGATCAGCCGGCCGCCGACGGCCTGGATCGCCTCCACCTGTTCCAAATAGGCGCCGATCACCTGGTCGACCGAGCGGGCATGAAGCGGGTCCAACTGGTCCGTCCCGCAGCCATTGCCGATCAGCGCATCGGGCAGTTCCGCCCGCGTGCGCCGGATCAGCTCCAGCGAGCGCGGCCAGTCCATCCCCATGCCGCGCTGCGCCGTATCCATGGCCTCGGCAATGCCCAGCCCCAGCCCGGCCAGATACCGGCGGAACTCGAGTGTCTTCTCCCAGTCCACGGCGGCCGGTCCGGAAGGATCGGCGGCGGTGAACGGATCGGCCACCACATGCGCGGCCGAATAAACGATCCGCGCAGGGTCGCGCGGCAATACCGCATGCGGCAGGGGCGTGCCGGTCATGACATGATCCGTCATCCGGCCCGTTTCGTCGGGAAGTGCGATTTTCATGGCCATTCTCAAAAACGGGGCACGAGCATGCCGGCATCGGCCGAAATGACCTGCCCGGTGGTATAAGGAAGCTTTCCGCAGGCAAGCGTCGCGATGATGGTCCCGATCTCCCCGGGCTCCCCCACGCGCGGCATCAGCGTCAGCCCGTCGGCGGCGCGTTTGCGATAGGCCTCGATCACCGGCGCCGTCATGTCGGTGGCCACCAACCCGGGCTGCACGTCGTAAACGGCGATATTCTCCGGCCCCAGCCGCACGGCCAGCGCCTTCGACACCATCGCGGCCGCCGCCTTCGACACGCAATATTCCGCCCGCTGCACCGCCACGGCCACGGCGTTGGACGAGGTCACGTTCACCACCGCATGAAACAGCGCCTCCGGCCGCGCCCGCGCCAGCAGCCGCCGCGCAAAGGCCTGCGACAGAAAGAACGCCGCCCGTGCATTGACCGTCAGGCAGCGGTCCCAGCTTTCCTCGCTGACATCCAGCAGGTCGCCCCGGTGCAGCACGCCGACGCCGGCATTGTTCACCAGCGTCGTCAGCGGCCCCAGCGTGTCCTCGATCCGCGCCAGCCAGGGCGCGTGCGCGGCGGTGTCGCCCACGTCGAAGGGTGCCGCCATCACCGGCACGCCCAGCGCCTCCACCCGCGCCACCGCCGCGTGCAGTTCGGCGTCCGCGACGGGCCCGTTGATCGCCACCGCAAAGCCGGCCCGCGCCAGCGCCTCGGCGGCCGCCAGCCCGATCCCGCGCGAGGACCCGGTGACCAGCGCAACCTGTCTCATGCCCGCGCGCCCTTCTTCATCAGCTCGCGGGCGATGATCATGCGCTGGATCTGGTTGGTCCCTTCATAGATCTGCGTGATCTTGGCATCGCGATACAGCCGCTCGACCTCGAAACCCCGGATATAGCCCGAGCCCCCGAACACCTGCACCGCATCCGCCGTCCGGGCGACGGCGGCATCCCCGGCGAAGCATTTGGCCATCGAGCACGCACGCGTGGCGTCCAGCCCCCGGTCGATCTTCACGGCGGCGGAATGCACCAGCAGCCGCGCCGCCTCGATATCCTTCGCCATGTCGGCCAGCAGCCACTGCACGCCCTGGAATTCCGCGATATGCTTGCCGAACTGCTTGCGGGTGCCCGCATAATCCACGGCGGCTTCCAGCCCCGCCTGGGCAATGCCCACGGCCAGCGCCGCAATGCCCACGCGCCCCTTGTCCAGCACGCTCATCATCATGTGGAACCCGCGCCCGGCCTCGCCCAGCAGCGCATCGCGCCCCAGCCGCACGTCCGAGAAGTTCAGTCCCCCCACCTGGCTGGCCCGCTGCCCCATCTTGTGTTCCTTGGGCCCGCGCTCCACCCCCTGCGCATGCAGGTCGACGATAAAGATCGACATGCCCCGGGTGCCCGCTTCCCTGTCGGTCCGCGCCAGCACGAAGCCGGTATCCGCGACCGGGGCATTATGGATCCAGATCTTCCCGCCATTCAGCACCCAGCCATCGCCATCCTTCTCGGCGGTGGTGCGGATCCCCGATACATCGGTCCCGGCCTCGGGCTCGGTGATGCAGTACGCCACCTTGCGCCGCATGCCCAGGATATCGGGCAGCATCGCCTGCTGCCGCCCGGTGCCATGCCGCACCAGCAGGGTCGAGATCAGCTCCACCAGCCCGCACTGGTCCGCCACGCTGGCGTACCCGCGCGAAAGCTCCTCCATCACCACGGCATAGGTCAGCGTGTCGAATCCCGGCCCGCCCAGCGCCTCGGGAACGCCGATGCCGAACAGGCCCAGTTCCGCCATCTGGTCGTAAATTTCGGAAGGGAACCGCTCCTCGCGGTCCAGCGCCTCGGCAGCGGGGCGAATCACCTCGTCGGCGAAGGCCTGGACTGTCTCGCGCACCTGTTCCTGTGTCTCGTTCAGATACATTCCGGCATTCCCGCTCAAATATGAACTAACTGGTTACATACATCCGGGCAGAGGCCCGATCAAGGACAAAGCAGCCGCCACCCCCGTCACATTCCCCCGATTCCACGCAAAGGATCGCAATCGCAGGCCCCAGCGACCCGCCGGCCCCGATCGCACACGGCATGGAACATCCGAATCCCTGTTGTTTTCAACAGCATTTTTCACGAACCCGGCACAAACCCCTTCCCGCCGGCTCCCCCGCCTATCACGGCAAATTGAGTTACCCCGCCCGAGCCGCCGGTCTATCAGTATGTAACCAGACGGTGCGTTTGGGCGAAGTCGTTCTAGAAAAACAGGTGCCGTCGCAAAAATGCGACACCAGGCATAATAAAAACAGGACGCCGAAAGATGATGAAAGCCGGAACCAGGCAACCGACAGGCAAGGCAGGCGCCACCTCCGCGCGCCCCCAGTCGCCGCCTGCGCGCAAACGAACCAACCGGCCTTCCAACGGTTGACCGACCCACGGGCGCACCCGCGCCCGCGTCGCGTCACACCGTTTCACGCATCGCCTCGCGACTTCGCGACATGCGCCCGACCACCCAACCACGCCCGACCACCCAACCAGGGAGGACAGTTCGTCGATGAACGACATGGCATATGGGGCGCTCCTGCCTGAAACCCCGCGTGAATTCGGTTTTTTCGTCGATGGTGCATGGCGCGCCGGCCATGACTGGTTCACGCGCACATCCCCCAGCCACGACATTCCGGTCACGCGCATCGCCCGCTGCACGACGGACGATCTGGATGCCGCCGTCGCCGCCGCCCGCCGCGCGTTCGAGAACCGGAGCTGGGCCGGCCTGCCCGGCGCCGAGCGCGCCGGCATCCTGCTGCGCACCGCCGAGGGCCTGCGCCGTCGCCGCGACGAAATCGCCTATTGGGAAGTGCTGGAAAACGGCAAGCCCCTGACCCAGGCACGCGGCGAGATCGACCATTGCATCGCGTGTTTCGAGGTCGCGGCCGGCGCGGCCCGCCTGATGCACGGCGACAGTTTCAACAATCTGGGCGATAGCCTGCTGGGCCTGACGCTGCGCGAGCCCATCGGCGTCGTCGGCCTGATCACGCCATGGAACTTTCCGTTCCTGATCCTGTGCGAGCGCGTGCCCTTCATCCTCGCCTCGGGCTGCACGCTGGTCGTCAAGCCCGCCGAAGTCACCAGCGCCACCACCCTGATCCTGGCCGATATCCTTGCCGAGGCCGGCCTGCCGGGCGGCGTCTACAACGTGGTCACGGGCGCGGGCCGCACCATCGGCCAGGCACTGGCGGACCATCCGGACGTGGACATGCTGTCCTTCACCGGCTCCACCGCCGTCGGCCGCTCCTGCGTCCACGCCTCGGCCGACAGCAACCTCAAGAAGCTGGGGCTGGAACTCGGCGGCAAGAACCCGATCGTCGTCTTCGCCGACGCCAACCTGCACGACGCCGCCGATGCCGTGGCCTTCGGCATCGGCTTCAACACCGGCCAGTGCTGCGTCTCCTCCAGCCGCCTGATCGTGGAACGGTCGGTGGCGCGCGAATTCGAAACCATCCTGGCCGACAAGATGGCGAAGATCCGTGTCGGCGACCCGTTCGATCCGCAAACCCAGATCGGCGCCATAACCACCCAGGCCCAGAACGACACCATCATGGGCTATATCGCCCAGGGCCAGAAAGAGGGTGCGAAGCTGCTGTTCGGCGGCCGGGCGCTGGATCTGGGGCGCGGCCATTTCATCCAGCCGACCCTCTTCTCCGACCTCACCCCCTCCATGGCGGTCGGGCGGGAGGAAATCTTCGGCCCCGTTCTGTCCTCCTTCCATTTCGACACGACGGAGCAGGCGATCGCGCTGGCCAACGACACGGTCTACGGCCTCGCGGCCTCGCTGTGGACGCGCGACATCGACAGGGCGCTGACCGTCACCCGCCGCGTGCGCGCCGGCCGCTTCTGGGTCAACACCATCATGGCCGGCGGGCCGGAAACCCCCATCGGCGGCTTCAAGCAGTCGGGCTGGGGTCGGGAATCCGGCCTGCTGGGCGTCGAGGAATATACCCAAGTCAAATCGGTGCATATCGAAACCGGCGGCCGCACGCACTGGATCGCATCATGACGCAGGGATTCGACTATATCATCGTCGGCGGCGGCTCGGCCGGCTGCGTCCTGGCGGCGCTGCTGTCCGAAAACCCGTCCTCCCGCGTCTGTCTTTTCGAAGCCGGCAAGCGCGACACCAACCCGCTGATCCACATGCCGATCGGCTTCGCCAGGATGACGACGGGCCCCATGACATGGGGCCTGACCACCACGCCGCAGAAACACGCCAACAACCGGCAGATCCCCTATGTGCAGGCCCGGGTGCTGGGCGGCGGCTCGTCGATCAATGCCGAAGTCTTCACCCGCGGCCACCCTTCCGACTACGACCGCTGGGTCGAGGAAGGCGCCGAGGGCTGGGGTTTTCGTGATATCCAGAAATACATGATCCGCTCCGAGGGCAATACGATGCTCTCGGGCCCCTGGCACGGCACCGACGGCCCGCTGGGCGTGTCCAACCTGTCCGAGCCCAATCCGGTCAGCCGCGCCTTCGTGCAGAGCTGCCAGGAGATGGGCATGCCCTACAACCCCGATTTCAACGGCGCGGTGCAGGAGGGCGCGGGCATCTACCAGATGACCATCCGCAACAACCGCCGCTGCTCCGCCGCCGTCGGCTATCTGCGCCCGGCGCTGGGGCGGCCCAACCTGCATGTCGTCACCGGCGTGCAGGTGCAGCGCATCGTCTTCGAGGGCCGCCATGCCGCCGGCGTGGAATATCTCACGCGCGACGGCACAAGCCGCATCGCCCGCGCCGACCGCGAGGTCATCGTCACCTCGGGCGCCATCGGCACGCCCA
Source organism: Gluconacetobacter takamatsuzukensis (assembly GCF_014174275.1). GTDB lineage: Bacteria > Pseudomonadota > Alphaproteobacteria > Acetobacterales > Acetobacteraceae > Gluconacetobacter > Gluconacetobacter takamatsuzukensis. The sequence goes on from NZ_JABEQK010000002.1 coordinate 255,718, forward strand.
AGCTGCTGATGCTCTCCGGCGTGGGCCCCGCCGCCCACCTGCGCCAGCACGACATCTCCGTGGTGCAGGACCTGCCCGGCGTGGGCCAGAACCTGCAGGATCATTTCGGCGTCGACGTGGTGGCGGAACTCAACACGCACGACAGTCTCGACAAATACCGCAAGCCCCACTGGATGCTCTATGCGGGCCTGCAATACGCCCTGTTCAAATCCGGCCCGGTGACGTCGAACGTGGTCGAGGCCGGGGCCTTCTGGTATTCCGACCGCCAGGCCCCCTGCCCCGACCTGCAATTCCATTTCCTGGCCGGCGCGGGGGCCGAGGCCGGCGTGGCCTCGGTGGACAAGGGCATGTCGGGCGTGACGCTCAACAGCTACGCGTTGCGCCCCAAGTCGCGCGGCTCCGTCACCCTGCGCTCCTCCGACCCGCGCGAGGCCCCGCTGGTCGATCCCAACTTCCTGGCCGACCCCGACGACCTGCGCATTTCGGCGGAAGGCGTGCGCCTCAGCGTCGATCTCTTCTCGCGCCCGTCGCTGCGCAAATATGTCCGCCGGGTCGCCGGTTTCGACCGCACCCCCACCACCCGCTCGGGGTTCGAAGCCTATGCCCGCCAGCACGGCCGCACCTCCTACCACCCCACCTGCACCTGCAAGATGGGCCGCGACGCCATGTCGGTGGTCGATCCGCAACTGCGCATCCACGGTCTGGAAGGTATCCGGATCTGCGACAGTTCGATCATGCCCTCCATCATCGGCTCCAACACCAACGCCCCGACCATCATGATCGCCGAGCGGGCAGCCGACCTGATCCGGGGCAACGCCTAGCAACGGCGCCCCGGACAAACCGGCGCGATAGACGACCAATATTCGCGCCGGCTTTACCGAAGACGAATCACCGATCCGCCAGAGCAGGTAAATGCTGAAGGCGGATCGGCGTGTACGGACTGCCGAACGTTAAAATATCATCATGCCCGTACCAGTAACGGATCACGCGAAACCAGAAATGTGAACGTGTAACAAATCGACCAACGCCACTGTGCCGCAAGCATGAGCCTTCGTTCGGGCAAGGAAAACAATGCGGGCACGCGTGCAGGGAGAAACAGAAAAATGAAGATCCATGCAACAAGATGGACCCATTCCCTCGCAGCCGGCTTCACCCTCCTCTCCTGCCTGCCCGGCGGGCTGTCCCAGGGGCTGGCCCAGTCCGTTTCCCGCATCACCCCCAAGCCGCATACGGTGCCGGCCCCCACGCCCCCGCACCCGGCGGCAAAGAGCATCCACACGCCCATCGTGTCGGTCCAGCCGCAACCCGTCCTCCTCCCGCCGGAAGCGGAGGATCTCGGAAACACCAAAAGGCAGGAACTGTCCGATACCACCGAACACGCTTTCTTCCCCGCCAGTTTTCACGACTGGATGACCCAGGCGACCCTGACCGGCAACTGGGGCGGCAGGCGGACATGGCTGGTCGATCGCGGCGTCACCATCACCGGCCATTATTTCCAGGACAGTGCGGGAAACCCGATGGGCGGACAGTCGCAGAACGTCCGCTACGCGCATGAAATCGGCATCAACGTCGATTTCGATCTCAAGAAACTCACCAGCATGAATATCGGCCTGTTCCATTTCATCGTCACCTCCCGCGCCGGCCAGGGGCTGGGGGCCAAGCTGCCGGCGCTGGACAGCCCGCAGGAAATCTATGGCTCGCCCACCGTGCGCCTCTCGCTGCTGTCGTGGGAAATGCCGTGGAACAAATACGTCGCCACCACGGTCGGCGAGATCAACGCCGAGACCGATTTCGAAACCTGGTCCTATTACTGGGGCATGAACAATTACTGCCAGTTCCAGACCAACGCCATCTGCGGCATGCCGCAATCCATCGCCTACAATTCCGGCTACAGCTACTACCCCACGGCCCATCCCGGCGCATGGGTCAAGTTCTACCCTGCCGGCAACAACCATTATTCCATCCAGTTCGGTGCCTATTCCGTCGACCCCACGATCGCCAACACGCATAACGGATGGAAGCTGAACCTCCACGGCGCCACCGGCACCTTCCTGCCCTTCCAGCTCGTCTGGCACCAGGGCGGCAAGGACGATTACAGCGGCCCCCTGCAAACCAACGTCAAGGTCGGCGGCTACTGGGACACGTCGCAGGTCAGCGACGTCTATTCCAAACTGGGCATGTTCCAGATCCCGTCGCAATATCTCGTGGGCGCCCCCACCTCCACCGTCCGGGGCCGCTTCGGCGGCTGGCTCCAGTTCGACCGCCTGCTCCAGCGCGACACCTACGCCCCCCACCGGGGCACATCCTTCTTCGCATCCTTCACCTGGGGCGACCCCAGGACGGCCGTCTTCCCCTATTTCGTGGACTGGGGCATCACGCGCAAGGGCACCTTCGCCAGCCGCCCCGACGACACGGTCAGCCTCGGCATGAAATATCTGTGGGTCAACGCCAAACTGACAAACTACGTGGCACAACTACAAAAAGAGGGAGATACTGGCCTGTACAAACCCACGCAGGAACACGCGATCGAACTCAATTACGGCTGGCACCCCGCCCCCTGGCTGCTGATCCGCCCCGGCGCGCAATATATCTGGAGCACCGGCGGCACCAACCGCTACAAGAACCCGCTGATCCTGGATTTCGAAACCGGCGTGTCCTTCTAGGGAAAAATCAATCCGCCCCGTTCCTGGCCGCGTCCATGCAGGCGCGCATCCGCCCGATGGTCGCGGCCAGCCCGTCGAAAATTGCCTGCCCGATCAGGAAATGTCCGATATTCAGCTCCACCACCTGCGGCAGGGCCGCAATTGGCCCCACATTGCCGTAGGTCAGCCCATGGCCGGCATGCACTTCCAGCCCGGCCGCATCGGCCTGGGCGGCGGCCCGGCGCAGGCGCTCATATTCCCCAACGCGCCCCTCGGCATAGGCACCGGTATGCAGTTCCACCACCGCCGCGCCGATCTCGGCCGACGCCGCGATCTGCGCCGGGTCCGGGTCGACGAACAGCGAAACCCGGATCCCCGCCTCGCGCAGCGCGCGCACGCGCGGCGCCAGCGCCGCCGCCTGCCCGGCCACGTCCAGCCCGCCCTCGGTCGTAACCTCGGCCCGCCGCTCGGGCACGATGCAGCAGGCATGCGGGCGCAGGTCCAGCGCAATGGCCACCATCTCGTCCGTCGCGGCCATTTCCATGTTCAGCGGCGCCGCGATCTCGGCACGCAGCCGCGCCAGGTCGGCATCGCGGATATGGCGCCGATCCTCGCGCAGATGCGCGGTAATCCCGTCCGCCCCGGCCGCGACGGCGGCCATGGCGGCCGCCACCGGGTCCGGATGCGTGCCCCCGCGCGCATTCCGCACGGTGGCGACATGGTCGATATTCACCCCCAGGCGCAGGGCCCGCACGGGGAAAGCGGGGGAGAGGGTCATGCGGCGCTCCGGTTGCGGGTCATGTCGCGGGCCAGTCTCAGGGCGGCGATCAGGCTGGACGGATCGGCCACGCCCCGCCCGGCGATATCGAAGGCGGTGCCATGGTCCGGCGAAGTCCGCACGATCGGCAGCCCGAGCGTGACATTGACCCCGCCCGCCATGTCGATCGTCTTCAGCGGAATCAGCGCCTGGTCGTGATACATGCACAGCGCCGCGTCGTATCGGGCCCGCGCCGGCGGGGTAAACATCGTGTCCGGCGGCCAGGGCCCCGTCACGTCGATCCCCTCACCCCGCAACGCGGCAATGGCGGGGGCGATGACAACCTCCTCCTCCCCCCCCATCACCCCGCCCTCACCCGCATGCGGGTTCAGCCCGGCCACGGCCAGGCGGGGCGCCGCAATCCCGAAATCGCGCCGCAGGGCGGCCGCCGTCGTCCGTCCGCACCGCACGATCCCGTCCGTCGTCAGGCTGTCCAGCGCGCGCCGCAGCGACACATGGATCGTCACCGGCACCACCCGCAGCTCGGGGCAGGCCAGCATCATCACTTCCCGGCCCGGCACGGCGCAGAGTTCGGCCAGATATTCGGTATGGCCCGGGTGGGCGAAGCCCGCCTGCTTCAGCACCAGCTTGCTGATCGGGTTGGTCACCACCGCCCCGACCTGCCCCGCCAGCGCCAGTTCCACCGCGCGGGCAATACTGCCGATCACCGCCGGCGCATTGGCCATGTCGGGCTGCCCGGCCCGCGCCGGACCCGCCAGCCCGACCGGCAGCACAGGCAGCGCCTCGGCAAAAACCGCCGCCGCCTGCGCAGCATCCGCCACCACCCGCACCGGCACGCCGGGATACAGCGCCGGGTCCCCCAGCACGACAAAGGCGGGCCCGTCCGCGCGCAGCGCGCGCCACGCCGCCACCGTCAGCTCCGGCCCGATCCCGGCCGGATCGCCCATGGTCAGGGCCAGCACCCGCCCCACCCCGGCCGCCATGTCAGCCGGCGAACCGGCGGTCGCGCGCCAGCGCCTCCAGCACCCGAACCCAGGAGCGGATGCCCTTGTGGAACGAGACCAGGTCGTATTTCTCGTTGGGCGAATGGATGCGGTCGTCATCCCGCGCAAAGCCGACCAGCAGCGAATCCATGTCCAGCGCCTGCCGCACTTCCGACACGACCGGGATCGACCCGCCGCTGCCGATCGTCACCGCCGGGCGGCCCCATTCCTCGCCCAGCGCCGCCAGCGTGGCCCCCAGCCCCGGCCCGTCCGCCGGCACCACACTGGCCGACGACCCGCCATGGCCGACAAACTCCACCGTGCAGTCGGCCGGCAGCATGGCCCGCACATGGGCGCGGAACGCCTCGCGGATGCGCACCGGATCCTGCCCCGACACCAGCCGGAACGACACCTTGGCCGAGGCCTGGGCCGGCAGCACGGTCTTGAACCCGTCGCCGGCATAGCCGCCGCTGATGCCGTTGATCTCGAAGGTCGGCCGGCACCAGGTCTGCTCCACGGCGGTATAGCCGCGCTCGCCCGCCGGCACCGACAGGCCGACCGGCCCCAGGAATTCGGCGTCGGAGGGCGCAATGGCCCGCCACTGGTCGCGCACCTCGGCCGGCGGGTCCTGTACCCCGTCATAGAAACCGGGCAGCACCACCCGCCCGCTGTCATGGTCGCGCACCGAGGCCAGGATCCAGCTCAGCAATTCCAGCGGGTTACGCGCGGCATTGCCATAGATGCCGGAATGCAGGTCGCGATTGGCGCAATGGATCGTAATTTCCTCGCCGACCATGCCGCGCAGCGCGGTGGTGATGGCGGGCACGCCCCCATCCAGCATCCCGGTATCGCAGATCAACGCGACATCGGCACGCAATTCGTCCCGATTTGCCTTCAGGAACGGCAGCAGGTTGGCCCCCCCGCTCTCCTCCTCGCCCTCGATCACCAGCGACACGCGCAGCGGCAGCGCGCCATATTCGGCCTTCAGCGCGCGCAGCGCCTCGACAAAGGTCATCACCTGCCCCTTGTCGTCCGACGCACCGCGCGCAACGATCCGCGCCCCCGCCTCGTCGCGGACCACGCGCGGATCGAAGGGCGACGTCTCCCACAATTCCAGCGGATCGACCGGCTGCACGTCGTAATGGCCATAGAACAGCACATGCGGCAGCCGCCCAGCCGACTTATCGGCGGTCCGGTCATGCGCCACCACCATCGGATGGCCCGCCGTCTCGCGCACCGAGGCCTCCAGCCCGATCGCCGCCAGCTCGTCACGCAGCCACTCCGCCGCACGGCGGCAATCGCCGGCATGGGCAGGCTGGGCGGAAATGCTGGGAATGCGCAGGAAATCGAACAGCCGCTCCAGGCTGGCCTCCAGCGTGCGGTCCACCCTGTCCAGCACCGGCGCCAGGTCACGTCCGTTCGTCATCTCATCCATCCTCGATCGAATGCGGCAGGCGCCGCGAGTCAGTCGGGAATGTGCGAACAGGACGCGGGAAATGCAATGCGCGGCGAAGGTTCTTCTTTTTCTGAAGAAAAGGCAGCAGAAAGACGTCTATCCGTTCAGGAACCTCGTCCGCCCCCAGCCCAAGGCTCCCGACCGAATCAGAGTTTTTTGGTTCTTTTTTGCAAAAAAGAACATCAAGCCGCCGCCCTCCGGCTCCGCTGCAAGGCAGCAAAATCCACCGCCTGCATCCAGACCGGCGGAAACCCGGCATCCCGCGTCAGGTCCGCCAGCAGGTTGCGCGCGGCCGGAAACATCAGCGCCGGGACCTCCACCAGCAACAGCGGCTCCAGCACCGAAGGCGCGGCCATCCCCCCGGCAGCGCGCAGGCTGACCAGCGCGGCATAGGCCAGCTCGGCCTCGAACAGCACCTGCTCGTCCGGCGTCCTTCCCTGGCAGCGCACCACCAGCGCGACCTCGAACAGCGGCGCCCCGTCCGCGACCTGCCGCGCATCCACATCCAGGTCCAGATGCAGGCGCGGCCGCTCCTTCGGCGCGGCATGGACAGCCGGCGCACCGGGCACCGCCAGACGCACCGACTTGACATACTGGCTGACGATCTCGGCGTGCGGCGCGGCCACTCCTTCCGCCGCCCCGGCAACCGTGGCGGTGGCGTCTCCATCATGCATCGCGCTCGCGTACTCCGGATCGTGAAACCCGATTGTGCAGCAGGCAAAGTGAACGCGGCGTTTATGCGACGCCATTTTTATCGGCCCGGAACCAGCGAGGCTCTCAGATGAACTGTCCACGCAGGAATCCCAGCGCCGGCAGCGGCCGCCAAGCCCGCGGCAGGTCGGCCCGGCGGATGGGCTGCACGCTATAGCGGGGGACAGGCTGGCGGCTCTGGCGCAGGAAGGCCGCATAGGCCCGGACCTGCTGCTCCCGCCAGTCGCGGTCGGCCATCGCGGCCGGGCGGGCGGGATAGATCTCCGCGATCCGCAGGGCCCGGCCGACGGTCGCGACAACGGCCCAGACCATGTCATCCTTGCGCCCGGTGCGCTGAAACGCGATGATTTCACTCAAGAGCCCGCTCCGCCCCGATCCGGCAACGACACCATGCCGGCGCGGTGGGAATCAAGGCCGATCTGCGGGCGTCGGCTCGCCGCACCGCTCTGTCCCGCGTTCCTTGCCGGACATCGCGCGAAACGGTAGGAGGCTGCCCATGCTGCGTCTACTCGTCACCTTGCCTTTCCTGCTGGGACTGATCGTCTTCAGCGCCTGCAACCAGGACCCGATCCAGATGTGGTTCCTGGACTGGGGGTGGAAATCCTCGGTCGGCGTGCTGACGCTGGTCGTCGCCGCCGCGTTCTTCCTCCTCGGCGCGGTCGCGGTATGGTTCGCGGAACTGCGCCAGCGCGGCCGCGCCCGCCGGGCAGAACAGCAGGTCCGCGCGCTGGAGGAACAGGTGGCCGACCTGCGCCGCCAGCAGGCCGAAACCTTTAACCCACCCCCCGCGCCGGTGCCCGCCGCCCTGCCGGCATCGCACGAGGCCCCCCTGCCATGACCACCCGCCGCACGCGCCTGATCGTGGCGCTGGACACCAAGGACGAGGCCCAGGCCACCCGCTGGCGCGACCAGACCGCCGGCAGCGCCGACGCGATCAAGCTGGGGCTGGAATTCACCTACGCACGGGGGCTGGACGCGGTGCGCCGGGTGGCGGACGGGCACGGGCTGTTCCTGGACCTCAAGCTGCACGACATCCCCAACACCGTCGGCTCGGCCGTCGGCAGCCTGGCTGAAACCCGGCCCGCGATGCTGACGATCCACGCCCAGGGCGGCAGCGCCATGATCGCGGCGGCCCGCACCGCCGTCGACCGCGCCTTTCCGCCCGACGCCCGCCCCCTGCTGCTGGCGGTCACGGTGCTGACCAGCATGGATGCCGAGGCCCTGCGCGAAATCGGCGTCAACGACGACCCATGCCAGCAGGTGCTGCGCCTGGGCGCGCTGGCCATCGCGGCCGGCGCCGACGGGCTGATCTGCTCGCCGCACGAAATCATCCCCCTGCGCGACCGGCTGGGCGACGCGCCGGTGCTGGTGGTGCCCGGCATCCGCCCCGCCGGCGCCGAGACTGGGGACCAGAAGCGGGTCATGACCCCGGCCCAGGCCCGCCGCGCCGGCGCCGACTGGATCGTGGTCGGCCGCCCGATCACCACCGCCGCCGACCCTGCCGCCGCCGCCGCCGCCGTGGCGGCGGAACTGGCCGACTGACCCCGTGACCCACCCCGTCGCCATCAAGATCTGCGGCCTGACCGAGCCCGAAGGGCTGGACGCCGCAATCGCCCATGGCGCCGACTGGGTGGGCTTCGTCTTCTTTGCCCGCTCGCCCCGCGCCGTCACCCCGGCCCAGGCCGCGCCGCTGGCAGCCCGCGTGCCGCCCGGTGGCCCACGCCGCATCGGCCTGTTCGTCGCTCCGGACGACGACACGATCGCGGCAACCCTCGATGCGGTCGCGCTGGACGGATTGCAGATCTACGCCCCCCCGGCGCGCGCGCTGGAAATCCGCCAGACCTTCGGCCTGCCGGTCTGGCAGGCCCACGGCGTCGCCACGGCCGGCGACCTGCCCACGGCAAGCACGCTGGACGGGCTGGTGATCGAATCCCGCCCCCCGGCGGGCGCCGACCGGCCGGGCGGCAACGCGCAGCCGATCGACTGGGCGATGACCAAGGGCTGGCAATCCCCCGTCCCGTGGATGCTGGCGGGCGGCCTGACGCCCGAGACCGTGGCCCAGGCCATCGCGCTCAGCGGCGCGCCGGCGGTCGATGTGTCATCGGGCGTGGAAAGCGCACCGGGCCGCAAGGATGCGCGCCTGATCGCACGCTTCATCCAGGCGGCCCGGCAGGGCCCTCACCAGCGCCGATAACCGTACGGGTAGCCGTACACGGGATACGGATAGGCATAACCGGGATAGGCATAGACCGGGTAGGCGTATCCCGGATAGGCCGGCGGATAATAGCGATACCGGTATCCGTATCCGTAATAGGGCGCCGCCAGCGCCGCGCCGGCCAGCGCGCCGACCCCGAAGCCGCCCCAGCCCCAGCCCCAGCGCGGCCCCCAGCCGCCACCCCAGCCTCCGCGGCCCCAACCGCCGCCCCAGCCGCCGCGTCCCCATCCGCCGCCGCCGCCCCAGCCCCAGCCACCCCGGGCCATGGCCGCACTCGAGGATAGCGGCCCCGCCGCAGCCAACGCCGCCGCCAGCAGGAAAGCCATCTTGCGCATCGGAATTCTCCCTTCCCAGCAGGAACACATCGTCACGTCATCATGTCGGCAGAACAGGCGGGATGGTAAACCCGTCCGGCATGCACGATCACGGGATCGCAGTCCGCCTTCCTGTCGGTACACAGCCCATCCGGCACCCCGATCCCGGCCTTTTTGTGGCAATCGCGCCACCTCTCACCGCCGACCGTCACGCTCGCGGATGCGCGCACCCAGGGCCGCCAGCGCATCCTTCAGCGGCCCGTCCTGCATGTCGGCAATCGGCACCGGCGGGGGCGGGTCGCGCCGCACCGGGCGGGGCGGCGGGGCGGCACCGGCCACCATGTCCTGCACCAGCTTCAGCGACCGCACGGTGCCGGGCCCGCAGGACCGGTTGACGCGCGCGATCAGTTCCGGCGCCAGATGCTGCAACTCCATCGCCACCGGCCCGGCGCAGCCCAGCGTCAGCACTCCGGCCGACAGCCGGCGCGGCACGGTGCAGCGGGCCAGGTCGGGCCCCACGATCTCCGCCCAGTCGGTCATCACCTGCGCCAGCGCCGCCGGATGCCGGCGGAAGGCGGGGCGGGAGACAGCCGGGATCAACGCCCCGAGGCTGCGCATCGTCAATGCGCGCCGCGGTTCGGGCGGGGGCGCGGCAAGGCCCACGCGCTTGCCGTCGGTCCGATCCTTCGCCATAAGCGCCCCGTGCCTCCTTCTTCCGCCGCCCTGCTGCGCTGGTACGACCGCCATCGCCGGACCCTGCCCTGGCGGGCCCTGCCCGGCCGGACAGCCGATCCCTATCACGTCTGGCTCAGCGAAATCATGCTGCAACAGACGACGGTGGCGGCGGTCATCCCCTATTACCATCGTTTCCTCGACCTGTTTCCCACGGTGGGCGACCTGGCACGGGCCGAATCCGACACGGTTATGGCCGCATGGGCGGGCCTCGGCTACTATGCGCGGGCCCGCAACCTGCACGCCTGCGCGCAGGCCGTGGCGGCCGCCGGCGGCTTTCCGCGCGACGTGGCAGGCCTGCTGGCGCTGCCCGGCGTGGGCACCTACACCGCCGCCGCCATCGCCGCCATCGCGTTCGGCCTGCCGGTGGTGCCGGTCGACGGCAATGTGGAGCGCGTGACCAGCCGGCTCTTCGCCCTGACCGACCCGCTGCCCGGCGCCCGCAAGGCCATCGCCCGCCACGCCGCCACCCTGAACGCCTCGCCCGAAGCCCAGGCCCGCCCCTCCGATTTCGCGCAGGCGCTGTTCGATCTCGGGGCGGGCATCTGCACGCCGCGCCAGCCGGCCTGCGCCCTGTGCCCATGGCGCGAGCCCTGCGCCGGCCTCCGCCAGGGCATCGCCGCCGGCCTGCCGGCCAAGGCGCCCCGCACCGCCCGCCCGGTGCGCCACGGCGCGCATTTCCTGCTGGCCGATGCCGCCGGCCATATCCTGCTCCGCCGCCGGCCGGAAAAAGGGCTGCTGGGCGGCATGCTGGAACTGCCGGGCACCGAATGGCGCACCACCCCCTGGCCCGAGGCCGAGGCCCTGCCCCACGCCCCGGCCCACGCCGACTGGCGCCCGGCGGGCCGCGTCACCCACGTCTTCACCCATTTCACATTGCATGTGGATGTCTACGCCGCCCAGGTCGCGCATTTCCCCAACAGCGTGGCCCGCATCGGCGGAATGGCTGTGACGCACGCCGACCTCGACACGCTGGCCCTGCCGTCGCTGATGCGCAAATGCGTGGCCATGGCATGGCCCGAGCCCTGAACGGGGCGCAGGGCTCGGTCGCACGCCGTTCCGTCATGCTTCCGTCATTTTTTCTTGACGATTCGTAAAGCGACAAGCTTGACTGATTGCGCGGTCCGGATGGCCTGCTTCCCAGGTCCGGTCCCGCCGCGAATGCCTTCCTGCAAGCGAAAACCGCCAGAATCCCTCGGCGGCCCGTCGTTTCCGGAGGGGATGGAGAGCATGATGACCGTCATTACCGCGTTTCTGTCGTCATCCCTGCCGGTTCTGGGCCTGTGCCTCGCCATGGGCTGTGCCGCGCTGGCCGCATGGCGCAACGCCCCTGCGCCCCAGCCGGTTCCCGTCCGCGTCCGTTCGCGCCGCCGCTGAATACGCGCCCCGTCGCGTCCGGTTCCGCCCCGATCCGTTTTGCCGGCCTGCCCGTTTTGCCAGTCTCCGGCGGGTCCTGTAGCATCCCGGACCGATGACCTTCCTTACCGTCCGTCCGGGCGATTCCCTCGCCCCGTCCCGTATCGGCGTCCTGCTGACCAATCTCGGCACGCCCGATGACACCGGCTATGGCGCGGTGCGGCGCTATCTGGCCGAATTCCTGTCCGACCGGCGGATCATCGAAGCCCATCCGGCCCTCTGGCAGCCCATCCTGCGCGGGCCGATCCTGACCCTGCGCCCCCGCCGCACCGGCAGCGCCTATCGCCGCATCTGGAACCGGGAGCGCGACGAGAGCCCCCTGCGCACCTACACCCGCGCGCAGGGCGAAGCCCTGGCCGAGCGCCTGGAGCCCGACGGCGTGGCGGTGGAATGGGCCATGCGCTACGGCACGCCCTCGATCGCGTCGGGCATCGCCGCCCTGCTGCGCCGGGGCTGCGACCGGGTGCTGCTGCTGCCGCTCTACCCGCAATACAGCGCCACCACGACCGCGACCGCCAACGACCAGGCCTTCCGCGCCCTGATGCGCCTGCGCAACCAGCCGGCCGTGCGCACCGTACCGCCCTTCCCCGATCATCCGCTCTATATCGCGGCCCTGGCCCGCTCGGTGCGGGAGACGCTGGCCGGCCTGCCCTTCGCCCCCCAGCGGATCGTGGCCTCGTTCCACGGCCTGCCCCGCGCCTATGTCGAGCGCGGCGACACCTATGCCGAGGAATGCACCCGCACCATGGCGGCGCTGCGGCAGGCCTTGGACATGGACGAAACGACCATGCCGCTGACCTACCAGTCCCGCTTCGGCCCCGCCCGTTGGCTGGAACCCTATACCGCGCCGCTGATCGCCGGCCTGCCGGCCCAGGGCGTCACGCGCGTCGCGGTCATCATGCCCGGCTTCATGGCCGACTGCATCGAAACGCTGGACGAAATCGGCAACGAGGTCCGGTCGGAATTCCTCGCCGCCGGCGGCACCGATTTCGCCCTCATCCCGTGCCTGAATGCCGCCCCGGCCGCCATCGACCTGCTGGAGGCCCTGACCCGGCAGGAACTCGCCGGCTGGCTGCCGGCCCAGCCGGCCTGACCACGGATCGGGGTCGCCCAATGGGCGACCCCGATGCCGCACGGGCCTCTGCGGCCCGGTTCAATGCGTGTTGGGGGCCTGCGGATGTTCCGCATCCCACAGCGTGGCCTTCTGCTCGTCCGTCTTGCTCTGGCGATACCGCTCCAGCATGCTCAGATGCGGGTCGACCGGATGTTCCTTGTCGTACAGGGCCGCCTTCTCCCGCAATGTCTTGCGGTATTCGTGGCGGGTATACATGCCGGCGGCACAGCCCCCGACCGCCCCCAGCACGGCATGATGGTTGGCCACATGCCCGCCGACCGCACCGACCGCGCCATATTTCAGGCATCCGCCCGGTTCCGCATGCGCTCCGGCCACCAGGCCGGCCGACATCAGGCCGGCAGTCAGCAGCATCGCCATGCCGCGCGTCTGGATCTTCTTCATCAGTCCTGTCCATGCTCCAATGGCGGGTAGCGGATGGAAACACCCATCCGCCCCCGCCGACATCAGTCTTCAGACATACTATGTCATTCCCGTGACGTCAGCGCTTACGGGCTGTCGCAGCTTTCGGTCAGCGGATTGAAGAACCGTCCGCCGGTGCAGGCCACGGTAGGCGAGGGCGCCTGCTGGGGAGGCGTGGGCTGCACATAAGGCTGCGGCACATAGGCCTGATTGGGATAAGGCTGCGCCGGGTAGGGCTGTGTCGGATAAGGCTGGGCGGGATAGCCATATCCCGCGGGCGGATAGGCGCCTCCCTGATAGGCCGGCGGCGGATAATCGTCGTAATCCGCCCCGTACCCGTCATCCGCGTACCCATCGTCATACGCGCCATAGGCCGCCGCCCCGGCAGCCATGCCGAACATCGTGCCGAACGCCAGCGGCCAGCCCCAGCCGCCGTAATATCCACCCCAGCCCGGATAGCCCCAGCCACCCCAGCCGCCACCCCAACCGCCGTAACCGCCATACCCACGATAATAGCCGCCACCGCCGCGATAATAACCACCGCCGCCCCGGTAGCCGCCTCCATACCCGCCACCGTGCCAGCCACCACCACCGCCGCCACGGTAACCACCGCCACCGCCGCCGAACCCGTGGCCGCCACCACCGCCGCCCCCATGGCCGCCGCCGCCACCGCCGCCATGCTGAGCCAGGGCTCCGGCCGGCGCCATCGCCACGCCCAGCATGACCGTGGCCGCCCCTAACATCAGAAATCGCCGCATGTGCCGAACTCTCCCGCGTTTCCAGCCCATATAGGCATGAAAGATGGTCTTTTTCAGAGGGGGGACGTATCGATGTGTAACGCCTTCATACCACTCGGAAAACGCTCCCGCACGGCCACGATCGGGTCCGGCAAGGCACGAAACGGGCGGCCCGATGCTCCTCAGGCCGGATGGGCGGTAGCGCGGCGCTCTTCCCAGTCGGCCATCAGGCCCATGATCGCGGCCGACGTCTCCTCGATCGAACGCCGGCTGACATCGACCAGCGGCCAGCCATGCCGGGCGCACAGGCGCCGGGCCCAGCGCACTTCCTCCTCGACCCGCTCGGGATCGATATAGGGATTGTCCGCCAGCAGCAGCATCTCGGAACGGCGGTCGCCCATCACGTCCAGGCGATGGCGGCGGATGCTGATCAGCACGTCGGGGTCGATGGTCAGCCCCACGATCGGGCGCTGCACATGCAGCAGCTCGTCGGGCAGCGGCAGGTCGGGAATCAGCGGCACGTTCGCCGCCTTGACCCCGCAATTGGCCAGATAGAACGATGTCGGCGTCTTCGAGGCACGCGAGATGCCCACCAGCACGACATCGGCGTGCGACAGGCCGCCAATCTCCTGCCCGTCATCATGCGCCAGCACGAAATGCATGGCGTCGATCCGGCGGAAATAGGCATCGTCCATCACATACTGGCCGCCCGGCCGGCCGATCGCCTTCTCGCCCAACTCGTCCTGCAACACGGCCGTCACCGGGTCCAGCACGTTGATCAGCCGCACCTTCATATGCGCACAGCCGATCGTGAGCTCATGCTGCAACCGCTGGTCGACCACCGAGGACAGGACCGGCCCCCGATCCTGCTCGATGGCCTCCAGCACCCGCCGCAACTGCGACCGGGTACGGATCAGGTTCCAGCGATGGCAGGTAACTTCGGCATGGCTGAACTGGGCGATCGAGGCCCGGACGACGGAATCCAACGTCTGTCCCGTCGCATCCGACACCAGATGCAGCACGATGTGAGGCGACATGGGCGCAACCGGGCTCCGCCATCGCCCCGGGCGGCACGAGCCACCCGGGGGAATAAAATCCGAGGAAACAAGACAAGTCAGGCAGACAGCCCCGCCCTGCCCGCGCGATGCGGGCAGGGCGGGACCGATGCCGTGGTCAGCGCACCTGCGCGGCCGGTGCCAGGGCCTCGCGCGCCGCCAGCGCGGCCTGCGCCGCCGCCAGACGGGCGATCGGCACCCGGAACGGCGAGCAGGACACGTAGTCGAGCCCGACGGTTTCGAAGAACCCGATCGACGCCGGATCGCCGCCATGCTCGCCGCACACGCCCAGCTTCAGGCCCGGCTTGACGCTGCGCCCCTTCTCGGCCCCCAGGGAGACAAGCTGGCCCACCCCTTCCTGGTCGATCGAAATGAACGGATCGCGGGGGATCAGGTCATGCTCCAGATAGAACGGCAGGAACGTGCCCACATCGTCGCGCGAGAAGCCGAAGGTCGTCTGCGTCAGGTCGTTGGTCCCGAACGAGAAGAAATCGGCCTGCTGCGCGATCTTGTCGGCCGTCAGCGCCGCGCGCGGCAGCTCGATCATGGTGCCGATGCTGTATTCCAGCGTGGCGCCCGTCGCGGCCAGCACCTCGGTCGCCGCCTGTTCGACGATGGTCCGGGTCCGGCGCAGCTCGCTTTCCATGCCCACCAGCGGGATCATGATCTCCGGCACCACCGCCTGGCCGGTTTCGGCCGACACGGCAATCGCCGCCTCGATGATCGCCCGGGTCTGCATGGCGTAGAGTTCCGGATAGGTCAGCCCCAGCCGGCACCCGCGATGGCCCAGCATCGGGTTGGATTCCGACAGCGCCGCCTTGCGCATCGCCACCGCTTCCAGGCTCTCGCCCATGGCGGCCGCGACTTCGGCCAGCTCCGCCTCGCCATGCGGCAGGAACTCGTGCAGCGGCGGATCCAGCAGGCGGATCGTCACCGGCAGCCCCGCCATGATGCGGAACAGGTCCTGGAAATCCTGGCGCTGGAAGGGCAGCAGCGCGTCGATGGCGCGCACGCGCGTCGCCGCGTCGCCGGCCATGATCATCTGCCGCACGAACCCGATCCGGTCCGGCGCGAAGAACATGTGCTCGGTCCGGCACAGGCCGATGCCCTCGGCCCCGAAATGGCGCGCGGTCTGCGCGTCCTCCGGCGTCTCGGCATTGGCGCGGATCTTCATCCGGCGCACATTGTCGGCCCAGCCCATCAGGGTGGAGAAATCGCCCGACAGGGTCGGCTCGATGGTCGCCACCCGGCCGGCGAAGACCTCGCCCGTGCCGCCATCCAGGGTGATCCACTCGCCCTCGTGCAGCACCGTGGCGCCGACCGACAGCGTCTTGGCCTTGTAGTCGACATGGATGCCGCCGGCACCGGCCACGCACACGCGCCCCATGCCGCGCGCCACCACGGCGGCGTGCGAGGTCATGCCGCCACGGGTGGTCAGCACGCCACGGGCGGCGTGCATGCCGTGCACGTCCTCGGGCGAGGTCTCGATACGGACCAGGATCACGTCCTCGCCCCGCGCGGCGCGGATCTCGACCTCTTCGGCACTGAAGACGATCGCCCCGGCCGCGGCACCCGGCGAGGCCGGCAGGCCCCGGCTCAGCATCGTGCGCGGCGCGTTCGGGTCCAGCGTCGGGTGCAGAAGCTGGTCGAGCGACGAGGGCGGCACGCGGCGGATCGCCGCCTCGTGCGAGATCAGCCCTTCCTCGGCCATCGCGATGGCGATGCGCAGGGCGGCGGCCGCCGTGCGCTTGCCGGTGCGGGTCTGCAGCATGTACAGGCGGTTGTTCTGGACGGTGAATTCGATGTCCTGCATGTCACGATAGTGACGCTCCAGGATATCGCGCACCGACAGCAGCTCGGCATAGGCCTCGGGCAGCGCGCGCTCCATCGACAGCTCGCCCTCGCGGGCCCGCTGCTGGGACATCGGCTGCGGCGTGCGGATGCCCGCCACCACGTCCTCGCCCTGCGCGTTGATCAGGTATTCGCCGTAGAAGACATTCTCGCCGGTCGAGGGGTCGCGGGTAAAGCAGACGCCGGTGGCGCAATCCTGGCCCATGTTGCCGAAGACCATCGCCTGCACGTTGACGGCGGTGCCCCAGCTCGCGGGAATGTCATGCAGGCGGCGATAGGTATTGGCGCGCGGGTTCATCCACGACCCGAACACCGCGCCGATGGCGCCCCACAGCTGCTCGTGCGGGTCCATGGGGAACGGCGCGCCGGTCTCGCGCTGCACGATCTCCTTGTAGCCCGTCACCACGTCCCGCCAGTCCTGGTCGGTCAGCTGGGTGTCGTCCTGCACGCCGGCGCCGCGCTTGGTCTCCTCGATCAGGTCCTCGAAGCGGTGGTGGGACACGCCCAGCACGACCGAGCCATACATCTGGATAAAGCGGCGATAGCTGTCCCAGGCGAAGCGCGCATCGCCGGAATTGGCTGCCAGGCCCTCGACCGTCTCGTCGTTCAGGCCCAGGTTCAGCACGGTATCCATCATGCCCGGCATCGACACCCGCGCGCCCGAGCGGACCGAGACCAGCAGCGGTGCCGCCGGATCGCCGAAGCGCAGGTCCAGCGCACCCTCGATCCCGGCCAGCGCCGCCGCGACCTGCGTGCGCAGGTCCTCGGGATAGGCGCGGCCATTGTCGTAGAACGCGGTACACACCTCGGTGGTGATGGTAAAGCCGGGCGGCACGGGCAGGCCGATCGCCGCCATTTCCGCCAGATTGGCTCCCTTGCCACCGAGCAAGTCGCGCATGCCGGCACCGCCTTCATTCGCGCTGCCACCGAAACTATAGACCCACTTTGTCATAGCTCTCTCCTCTGTCCCGCCCATTCTACTGTGGAACGTGAACATCTCCTGGCCCGACGCCGCATACTCATCTTGTTTGTTCTTGGTGTAGTCAGTCCGGCCCCCACCGGGCCCTTCTAGCCGGAAGGCGCATCAATTACGATCCTTTTTCACGCAGCCGATCCACCCAAGCCCCACGAAAGCTGCCGGTTGACATGCCCACCGGGATAGGCAACCTCATCGTTCGATGCCCGCAATCAATCAAGAAAATAAGGCCACAATCGGGATGAAAAAGCTGTACCTGGCTCTGCTGCTGCCCTTTGTCGGGTTGCTCTGGCTTCCGTTCTATGACCGAACGGAACCGACCCTGCTGGGTTTCCCTTTCTTTTACTGGTACCAGCTCGCCTGGGTGCCGGCGACGTCCCTGCTGGTGTGGGTCGTCTGGAAGCGGGACGCACGCTGATGACATCGCACGTTCCTTCCGCCCCCGCACTGGTCGTCTTCATCCTGTTCTTCGCCATGACCATCCTGCTGGGCAGCACGGTATCGTGGTGGCGCGGGCGCGGGCGCAGCCGGGCCGCACAGCCCGACGCCCACGGGTCCGAGGACTGGGGCCTGGGCGGCCGCCAGTTCGGCACCTGGGTCACGTGGTTCCTGGTCGGCGGCGACTTCTATACCGCCTATACCGTCATCGCGGTGCCCGCCCTGGTCTACGCGACCGGCGCGTTCGGCTTCTTCGCACTGCCCTATACCATCATCGTCTATCCGTTCGTGTTCCTGGTCATGCCCATCCTGTGGCAGATCGCCCATGACGGCAGGCACGCGACGGCGGCCGACATCGTCCGCGCCCGCTTCGGCAGCCGCGCGCTGGAACTGGCCATCGCCGCCAGCGGGCTGATCGCGGTCATGCCCTATATCGCGCTGCAGCTCATCGGCATCCGCACCGTCATCGAGGCCCTGGGCCTGCCGGGCGAAATCCCGCTGATCGTCGCCTTCCTCTCGCTGGCCGCCTACACCTGGCTGGGCGGCCTGCACGCGCCGGCGCTCACCGCCTTCATCAAGGACATCATGATCTATATCGCGGTCCTGGCCGCGGTCACGGTCATTCCGCTGCACCTGGGCGGCTACGGCGCCATGTTCGCCACGGCGGCGCAGCACCTGCCCCACCCGCCCGAAGGCCATGCGCTGATGCCGGGCCAGAGCGTGCCCTATGCCACGCTCGCCCTGTCGTCGGCACTGGCGGCCTTCCTCTACCCGCATACGCTCACCGGCGTGCTGGCCGCCCGCTCGGCCGACACCATCCGCAAGAACGCGGTCATGCTGCCGGCCTATACGCTGCTGCTGGGCCTGATCGCGATGCTGGGCCTGATGGCCCACGCCGCCGGGGTCGTGACCACCAACACCTCGTCGATCGTCCCCAACCTGTTCCTGGCGATATTCCCCGACTGGTTCACCGGCTTCTGCTTCGCGGCCATCGCCGTGGGCGCGCTGGTCCCCGCCGCCGTCATGGCGATCGGCGCCGCAAACCTCGTGACCAGCAACATCTCCCCCGGCCTGCGCAACAATGTCCGCGCCTCGCGCCTCGTCGCCCTCGTGGTCAAGCTGGGCGCGCTGGCCTGCGTGCTGTTCCTCAACGCCCATTTCGCCATCGACCTGCAACTGCTGGGCGGCCTGTGGATCCTGCAGACCTTCCCGGCACTGGTGCTGGGCATCACGAAGCTGCGCTTCTCCGCCGCGGCGATGCTGACGGGCTGGGCCGTGGGCACGCTCTACGGCACCTATGTCTGCTTCCATGACGGGCTCAAGCCCACCCACATGCTGTCGATCGGCGGCATGCACCAGCTCGTCTCCACCGGCCTGCTGGCGCTGCTGGTCAATATCGGCACCGTGGTCATCGTCAGCCTGCTGGTCCCCGGCCGCAGCCGCAAGGGCGCCACCGCCGCCTGACCCGGCCGTCGGGCGGCGCGGCCTACGCGGCGCCGTCCGACACCAGCACGGGCCGCGTCCCGCGCGACCACAGGCCCGACACCCGGCGCAGCACCCGCGCCACATCGATCCCCACCTCCCAGCGGGCGACATGGTCCTGTCCCGTCGCCCCGGTCGGATAGACATCCGCCCAGTAGTTCAGATGCCCGCGCATCGCCATTGCCAGGAAGCACGGATTGGCATGGTGGTCGGGCACCAGCTCGTAGACCAGCGTACCGGGCCGGCAGAACCCGATATTGGTCATTCCGGCCCCCAGCGGCCCCACCACCATCGCCGCCGCCCGAAACAGGTCGATCTGCTCGGCGACCCCCATCCGCTCGGGCCGCACCACGCAGAACCCTTCCGCCGCCAGCGCCGCCGCCAGCGCCGCCTCGTTCGGAATCGCCCGATTGCCCGCCCCGCCCCGATCGACATACAGCCGCAGCCCGCGCCGGCGCATGACCGGCACCCGCGCCGCCATGCGCGGAAAGACCGACTGGCTCAGCCGCGACAGCGCAAAATCGGCCGCCCCGGCCACGATCGTGCAATAGACGGCCCGATCCAGCCGATACTGCCGCCCGGCCGCCAGGGCCGGCCCCCCGCCCCGCTCCGTCCCCAGCAGGTCCAGCGTCTGGCGCTGCCACGGCAGCAGCTCGGGCAGCAGCCAGCGCAGCCGCCCCCGGCGCCGGATGTCGGGCCGGTCCGACAGCGCCGCCATCACCGGCAGCGCATGCGTCATCCAGTGATAGTAATTGCCCGGCCAATGGTCGCTGCATGGCACCGCCATCCCCGGCCCCGCATGACCGATCAGGCGCGCGGAATCGACCCGCAATTCCGCCAGCATCTCGGGCGGCTGGAGGTAACAGGTCTCCACGACCAGCTTCCCCCCCTTCAACAGCACCCGACTGTCCACGTCGTACACGACATCGCGCAGGATATGGGCCGTCAGTCCGACGGGCGTGCTGACCCAGTCCAGAAACGGGTTGGCCGCGCCCTCGCGCCGCGCGTCCGCCGGCGCAAAGCGCGCGGCTCGCGCCGGGCAGGATTCCAGCAGCACCGAAGATTCGGCAATGTCCGCCAGCAGCACGCGGCCGGGCGGATGTCGGGGGCGGCGCAGATGCCGCAGCAGCGAAAAAACCATGATCGTGCCGGAAACCGCATGCAGGACAGGCACCAGCATGAGGGCAAGAGGTTGATCAGCCCTTAAGGGGCGCCGCCCTCGCCGGCGCCTTTCAAGGGCTTTGCCCTTGACCCACCAAAAGGCGAAGCCCTTTGGAAAACCGTTCGTTATCAGAGAATTCGGGGATGAGTGGAACTTTCGGCAATTGTATCCGGGGCTGCCGAAACGTAACCCAATCTATGAAAGTGTAATTCGCTTTGCACCCAATACAGATAGGTGAATATGATTTCTCGTTGCACTGCCCACGGGTTCCAATAACGAAATTTTAACGAAATCGATCCGTCTTTTTTCCGCACCGGAACCATATTCATGCGTTGTGTCATTGCTTTGTTCAGACACAATCATTTCCATAAGAAAACGGAACAAACAATGCCATTGCTCAGATCGATATATGAAGAATATTACCATGCGGCGAATTTTGTTTCGCGGTTCCTTTTCCGCAGGATCTTCCTGGATCTGAACGTCATGGCGCAAAAGGACCGCCTGAAATCATACACCACGAACATAAAGGACATCGTCGACGCCGCGCCGCTGGAATCCGATGTCTATTGCATATTCGTTTATTACGAGCAGCGGGAAGACGTATCCGCCAGCGTAAAACGGGTCATTCTTGAACTCAGGGAAAACAACATAAACACAATTCTGGTGTGCAACCATGAAATGACGCCAGAACAAAAGGATTTTTTCCAAAACAACTGCGCCACGATCGTCTTCAGGGGCAATCAGGGTTTCGATTTCGGCGCCTACAAGGACGCGATACAGTCTCTGCGGAAACCGGTATCCCGGCTGATCATCATGAACGACAGCGTGTTCTTCTCACCCGCCGGCCTGAAGCAGATGATCCGCAGGCTGCTCGGCCCCGAGGACGTCATCGCGGCCTATGAAAACTGGAGCGGCTCCGAACATCACCATCTCCAGTCCTTCTGCCTCTCCGTCTCCGGCCATGTCTTCAACTCCCGAAGCTTCCGGCAATTCTGGAAAGACTATATCCCGATCAACAACCGGATCTACGCCATCGAATATGGCGAGAAAAAACTGTCCCAGGCCATGTTGAACGCGGCACGCGACACCCACGTCATATATTCCGTCTCCGCGCTTTATAAGGAACTGCTGAACACGCACCTGCCCATTCGCGAAAAACCGTTCCAGCTTCCCCGCCCCTGGCGCGACCTGATCTTCGAAATCGACGAGAAGGAACCCTACGAATCCGTGGCGACCAAAGCCGTCGAACTGATAAACGTCACGTCACCCATCCATGCGGGGGCCTATTATTTCCCCGCGGCGCTGGGCTCGCCCCTTTTCAAGAAAGACCTCGTCTACCGGCACCGGTTCGATTTCTGGGAGGTGGAAACCTGGATCTCCGACCTCATGAGCACAGACGACGCCGACGAATATCTGACCATCCTGCGCAAGAGGGGAGACGAGAACAAACTCTCCCGCCTCGACCGGATCAAATACGATCTGGGGATAAAATAAGGTCCCCGCCGCCCAGCGGCGCAGAGATGCGCATCGCAGGCAGGGACATCGCCCTCGCCGGAACAGCCAGCCGGCGCGATCGGGGATCATGAAACATCACGATGGCCGGGCCCCGACGGGCACGGAAAAAGCGGCATCCCGGCGCGGTACGGCACCGGAACAAGGCGGTCATATCACCGCCCCGCGGCGGCCTATACCGCCCGACATCGGGGAAAATCTGGTCGGAGTGAGAGGATTCGAACCTCCGGCCCCTGCGTCCCGAACACAGTGCTCTACCAGGCTGAGCTACACTCCGAACTCGTGTGGGGGCTATACATCCCCTCCTGCCTCTCCGCAAGGGTC
This sequence comes from Gluconacetobacter takamatsuzukensis, assembly GCF_014174275.1. Lineage (GTDB taxonomy): Bacteria > Pseudomonadota > Alphaproteobacteria > Acetobacterales > Acetobacteraceae > Gluconacetobacter > Gluconacetobacter takamatsuzukensis. Next base: position 278,036 of record NZ_JABEQK010000002.1, read on the forward strand.
CCCGCGCCAACTATTCGCCCGAGCCGCCCTTTTTTGTCATGCCGCCGTCCTATCCCGCCCCCGCGCCGATCCTACAACCGGCTGGAATCCGCCACGACCGGGGTGCGGATCACGCTGCCCAGCCGCGCCATCGTGGCGGCCACGTCGGGCACGACCTCGAACAGGTCCAGCGCCGCAGGCTCCGCGAAGCCGTTCTCCACCGCCGCCCGCAACATGCCCAGCATCGGGTCCGCCCAGCCGGCGACGTTGACGATGAAGATCGGCTTGTCATGCAGCTTCAGCTGCCGCCAGGTGATGATCTCCATGGTCTCGTCGAACGTGCCCAGCCCGCCGGGCAGCACGACGAACGCATCGGCCCGCGCGAACATCAACTGTTTGCGACTGTGCATGGAGTCCGTCACCGTCAGGTCGGTCACGCCCTGGTGCATCACCTCCCGCGCTTGCAGAAAGGTGGGAATCACCCCCGACACGGTGCCGCCGGCCGCCAGCGTCGCATCCGCCACCGCACCCATCAGCCCGACATCCCCACCGCCATAGACCAGCCGCATGCCCGCCTGGCCAAGCCGGTGCCCCATCTCGCGCGCGGCCTCGTGGAACACGGGCCGGGCCCCGAAACGCGACCCGCAGAATACAGCGACGGCAGCAACGGACATGGATCATTATCCTCCTGAAGATGGGTCATGCGCGCGGCCGGGCCCGCCCGACCCCGCGAAGGCGGCTGCCGTCAGGCGGCATCCGGGCGGGACTGCTCCCGCAGCAGCAGGGTGGCACCGACCCCCGCCCCGGTAAACAGGGCCGAGACCAGAAACATCGGACCATAGCCCAGGCTGTGGATCACCAGCCCCAGCATCGGGCCGGAAAGCCCGATCCCAATATCCAGAAAGACGCTGAAGGCCCCCAGCGCCGCCCCCCGGTTCTGCGGCCCGGCGCGCGACACCGCCTCCACCCCCAGCGCGGGAAAGACCAGCGAGAACCCCGCCCCCGTCAGCGCCGCCCCCAGGTCGGCCGACGGCACGTCGGCACTCCGCCACAGCAGCAGCAACCCCCCGACCTCGACCAGCAGCGACACCACCGCCACCTTCATCCCGCCCCGCAGGCCGATCTGGCGCGAGAACAGCAGCCGCACCAGCACGAAGACCAGGCCGAACACCATCAGCCCCAGCGCCGCGCCATCCCAGTGGCGGTCGGCGAAATACAGCGACAGGCAGGCCGAAATGGCCCCGAATCCCACCGACCCGCAGGCCAGCACGATGCCATAGGGCAGCACGCGCCAGAAAACCTGCGAGAACGGCATGACCTCGCCCCCCTTGGCGATCGGCGGCACGGCGGCATAGCGCACGGCCAGCCCCAGCCCCAGCGCGGGCAGCAGCGCCGAGAGCAGCCCGACCCCGGCCAGCCCGCCCAGCGCGCCATGGGCCTGCGCCAGCAGCGCACCCACCGGCGCCCCGAAGGCGATGCCGCCATAGGAGGTAATGCCGTTCCACGAAATCACCTGCGCCGTGCGCTCCGCCCCCACCCGGCCGATATTCCACAGGATGGCCCCGGTCGCGGTCCAGCTTTCGCCCACCCCCATCAGGATGCGGCTCGCGACCAGCAGCAGCACCGCCAGCCCCGCCCGGTGCGCGAACAGCCCGGACAGCATCAGCGCCAGCCCCGCCAGCACGCAGATCGCAAGCCCGATCACCACCGCCGGCTTCGCGCCCCGCTCGTCCACGAACCGGCCCGCCTGGGCCCGCGAGGCAAAGGTAGCCAGATATTGCAGCGACACCGCCAGCCCGGCCATGACCGTGTTATAGCCGAGCGTGCCGTGCACGAAGAGCGGGATCACCGCCAGCGGCAGGCCGATATCGACGTAACAGATCAGGTTGAACAGAACGACGGCGAGGATTCGCAGCGTCGGGTTGGCCGGCCCGCTCCGTAAGACAGTCATGACGAGGCGCACACTCCGTTATCCGCACAGCATAGGGGCGCACCCCGCCCTTCGCCAAGCATGCGGACCATGCGCCATGATGACAAAAGCCACACTACGAGAAGGACTCCCCCATGTCCCCCGACTCCCCAGCATCCGGCCCCGAGGATTCGGGCGGTTTCGTCACCCTCTCCTCGCGGATCACCTACGAAAACCCATGGACCCGCGTGCGCGAGGACATCATCCGCCGTCCCGATGGCGGCGAAGGGCTCTACGGCGTGGTGGAACGCGGGGAATTCGTTGTCATCCTGCCGCTGGGCCAGGGCCCGGACGGCCCCACCGTCACGCTGGTGCGCCAGTACCGCTACCCGATACGCGCACGGCTGTGGGAACTGCCGATGGGCATGTGGGAACACCGGCCCGACGCAGCCCCCGAAACGGTGGCGCGGGGCGAGCTGGAGGAGGAAACCGGCCTTCGCGCCGAGCATCTGCGCCATGCCGGCGCCCTCTACCAGGGGGCCGGCTATTCGACCCAGCGCGGCCATGTCTACCTGGCAACCGGCCTGACGCAGGGCACCCCCCGGCCCGAGGCGACCGAGGCGGACCTGACCAGTCACACGATGCCTCTGGCCGAAATGGAGCGGATGATCCGCGAGGGCGAGATCACCTGCATGGTCACGCTGGCCGCGCTGGCCCTGATCCGCGCGCGCGGCTGGCTATAGAGGCCGGTCCGGGAATGGCGGCCGGCGGCCCCCTTCCCGGACAGCCGTCCCTCAATGCGCCGGCGATGCCGCCGGCTGGGCGGCCGGGGCCAGGGTCAGCGTGTTGTCGGCGCGGTTCAGGTCCGGGATGTCGTGCCCGGGGTCCAGCGTCACCGCCTGCGGCGTGCGCGAGCCCGGGATCGTCAGCTCGATCTCGTTGCGCAGGTACCAGGCCTCGGTCGGGATGGTCAGGCGCGAACTGGTGCCGTCGGTGTAGCTCACCTGCAACGTCACCGGCAGCGGCAGCCAGCCCTTGTTGTCGACCGTCACCAGCAGCCCGTGCTCCGCGCCCTCGCCGGTCGGGGTGGCGGATTTCACCGCATAGTCCGGCGCCCAGTTGTTGAAATACCAGCCCCGCCAGAACCATGACAGATCCTCGCCCGCCTCGCTGTCCATCAGGCGGAAGAAGTCCGAGGGCGTCGGGTGGCGAAAGGCCCACGTCGCGATGTAGTGGCGGAAGGCGCGGTCGAACCGCTCCGGGCCCAGGATCTGCTCGCGCAGCAGTTTCAGCCCGTAGGCCGCCTTGAAGTAGCTCACCGGATGCCGGTAACGCTCCGAAATCAGGTCCGAAGGCGTCATCAGGCGCGGCGCCGCCGGGTCGCGCAGCACCGACAGGATATCGTCGGCCGGCTTTCCGGTCTCGGGGGCGAACTCGCTGTCGCGCTTGGGCGCGAACTCGCCGGAATTGAAATCGTCCGAGGCATAGGTATCGATGAAGGTATTGAACCCTTCATCCATGAAGGCATGCCGCCGCTCGTTGGAGCCCACGATCATCGGGAACCAGCCATGGCCCAGCTCATGCGCCGTGATCCAGAACAGTTCGGGGTCCTTGTCGTGCATGCCGTCGAAGACGATGCCCGGATATTCCATCGCCGCGCCATACCCGCCCAGGTTGATCGCGTTCGGCCACGGATAGGGGTACCAGCGGCGCGAGAAATACTCGATCGCGTATTTCACATACGACGTGGACCGGTCCCACTGATGCGGCCCCACCGCTTCCACCGGATAGGCCGACATCGCCAGGCGCGGCACCGGCGCACGGCCCGGTTCCACCACCACCGGCGGCAGGTCCAGCCGCGCCGCATCCCACAGAAAGGCCGGCGAGGCCGCAAACGCCACGTCGCGCGTGTTGTTCATGCGGAAATGCCAGGTCTTGGTGCCGGTCTGGGCCACATGGCTCTTGGGGTCGTGGATATCGACCTCGGTGCGGATCATCACCCGCTCGTCGCTCTTCGCCGCCTGGGCCAGCCGGTCGCGCTCGGTCTGGGTCAGGACCTCGGCCTGGTTGATCAGCGCGCCCGACCCGACCACGGTGAAGTTCCACGGCACCGTCACGCTGTAATCGATGTCGCCGTAATCCAGGAAGAATTCCTGCCCCAGATAGGGCGCGGTATCCCACCCGCGCACATCGTCATAGACGGCCATGCGCGGAAACCATTGCGCGACCTCGTAGACATCGCCGTTGCGGGTGGAGCTGACGGCGGTGCGCCCGCCCCAGGTCCCGGGGATCGTGTAGTGCCAGACGATCTTCAGCCGGATCTTGCCGCCCTTGCCCTCCAGCGCCGTCGGCAGCGGCACCTGCATCCGCGCGTCGGAAATGACGGGCGTGACCGGGATGCTCTTGCCGTCCTGCTCGATCGACACGCTCTCGATCACATCGCCATCCGTGTGCTCGGCATGGCGCAGCGGATAGACGAAATTCCCGCGCGAGCCGTCGCGATAGATATTCTGGTCCAGCTGCACCCACAGCACGTCCAGCGCATCGGGGCTGTTATTGGCATAGGTGATGATTTCGCTGCCCGAAAGCAGGCGGTTGGTGGGGTCGATCGCCGCCTTGATCTCGTAATCGACACTGTTCTGCCAGTACGCGCCACCCGGCACGCCACCGGCCGAACGGGTCGCGCCCGCCGGCATCGGATAGGCCAGCGGGGCGAAGATACGGGCCGGATCGGGCGCCGGCATGGCGGGGGCCGCGACGGGCGCGGGGGCAGCCGTGCCCTCTTCGGCGCGCGCGGGCGTCGTGCCGCCCACGACCAGCATGGCAGCGCCCAGCACAAGCCCGATCGCGGTCATGGAGCCGGCGATCCCCGACTGAAACCCTGGCCCGACGGGCTGGCGTGGACATGGACGATGATAAGGCACGATCATAACCTCTCGGGGAAACGGACTCTTTCCCCAAGGCTAACGGAATTGCGGGGCCGACGTAACCCGTCCCCACCCGTGCCGTATCAGCCCAGCGCCTGCTGGATCGGCCCCAGATAGGCGGCCAGGTTCACCCGCAGCGGCATCAGGTACACATGCCCGCCGGCCGCCCGCACGGCGCGGATCGCCCGCACCGCGAAGGCGATGTTGGCCTCCAGCGTCAGGTCGAACCCACGGGGAAAGACGACATGGTTCGTCGTCTCCCAGTACGAGCGCGATTTCGGGCCGATGACCGGCGAAATCCCCCAGAACACGGTCTCGCCCTCCAGCCAGCCCATGCACAGGTCCAGCATCCGCATGTCGAATACCGGCTGGGTAAAGAAGCCGGCGGCCCCGGCCTCCTTCTTGCGCGCCACCGCCTCCATCTCGCGCCAGGGCGCATGGCGCCATGGGTCGAAGGCCGCATAGACCGTCAGGTGCGGGGCCTCGCGCCGATAGCGGCGGATCACGCTTTCCGAGGAATTGGGAAAGGTCCGGCGGCTGAGATCGGCCGGCGGATCGCCCCGCACCACCAGGATTTCCGTCAGCCCCGCCACATCCGCCCCCGGCAGCGGGCCGTCCGGGTCGATGTCGATGGCCCGGATATGCGGCACCACGCGCGGCACGATGGGCTGGAGCAGCGGCACCGCGTCCCACCCCTGCATCGGAAAGCGCATCAGGCTGGGCACGTTCAGCGTGTCGGCCAGCGGGAAATGGTCGCGAACCTGCCCCGCATCGCGCAGCAGGGCCTCCGCATCGCGCGGAATCAGCTCGACCGACAGGCGCGTCGTCATCGCCCCGCCGCCCTCAGGCCGCGCCGACGATGCGCCGGGCGGCCGCCAGGGTATTGTTCAGCAGGCAGGCAATCGTCATCGGCCCCACGCCCCCCGGCACCGGCGTAATCCGCCCGGCCCGGGTCACCGCCTCGTCGAACGCCACGTCGCCCACCAGGCGCGTCTTGCCGTTGGGCAGCGCGATCCGCGTGATGCCCACGTCGATCACGGCGGCACCGGGCTTGATCCAGTCGCCGCGCACCAGCCCGTTGCACCCGGTCGCCACCACCAGAATATCCCCCTGCCGCGCCAGGGCGGCGGGGTCGCGCGTGTCGATATGCGCGATCGTCACCGTGCAGCCTTCCGCCAGCAGCAGGCGCGCCATCGGCCGCCCCACCAGGTTCGACGCGCCGATGATCACCGCATGCAGCCCGCGCAGTTCGCCCAGCTCCGCCTTCAGCAGCATCAGGCAGCCCAGCGGCGTGCAGGGCACGATGCCCGGCTGGCCCAGCGCCAGCCGGCCGGCATTGACCTCGCCCAGCCCGTCCACATCCTTGTCGGGATGGATGGCATTGGTGATCGCCACCGGGTCCAGCCCGGCCGGCAGCGGCAGCTGCACCAGGATGCCGTGGATTTCCGGGTCGTGATTCAGCCGCCCGATCAGCGCCAGCAACTCGGCCTGCGACGTGGTTTCGGGCAGCATGTGCATGAACGAGCGCATGCCCGCGCGATGGGTCTGCAACGCCTTGTTGCGCACATAGACCTCGCTGGCCGGATCGTTGCCCACCAGCACCACCGCCAGGCCGGGCGTGACCTGATGGCGGTCATGGAACGCCCGGACCTCGTGTGCGATCGTCTGCGTCAGGTTCGCCGCGAACGCCTTGCCGTCGATCAGGCGCGCGGACGGGTTGCGAACGGACGCGGTTTCGGCGGAAGCTGGCTCGGTCATGCGGCACTCCGGACAATTGGAACGGAAAAAAGCAGGGGAATAGCGTGGTAGAGCAGATACGCAAGAACTTCAGCAGCGACAACGTCGTTCCGGCCTGTCCCGCCGTGATGTCGGCCCTGGTCGCCGCCAACGCCGACGCCGCCCCCGCCTATGGCGCCGACGCCTGGACGGCCCGCCTGGGCAACGTGGCGTCCGATATTTTCGAACGCCCGGTCAAGGTCTTTCCCGTCGCCACCGGTACGGCGGCCAACGCGCTGGCCCTGGCCGCCATCGCCCCGCCCTACGCCGCGATCCTGTGCGACGACAGCGCGCATATCGTCCAGTCCGAATGCGGCGCGCCCGATTTCTTCACCGGCGGCGCCCGCCTCGTCACCATCCCGTCCGAGGACGGGCGCATGGCGCCGGACGCCCTGTCCTACATGCTCGACCGCCTGCCCGCCGACGACGTGCACAACCCGCTGCCGACGGCACTCAGCCTGACGCAGGCCACCGAATGGGGCACCGTCTACACACCCGCCCGCATCGCGGACCTGACGACCCGGGCCCGCAGCCGCAGCCTCGCGGTGCATATGGACGGCGCCCGCCTGGCCAACGCCATCGCCCATCTGGGCTGCACCCCGGCCGAGGCGACATGGAAGGCCGGCATCGACGTGCTGTCGCTGGGCATGACCAAGAACGGCGCCATGGCCGCCGAGGCGGTGGTCTTCTTCAACCCCGCCCAGGCCGAACAGTTCGCCCGCCGCCGCAAGCGCGCCGGCCATGACTGGTCCAAGCAGCGATTCCTCAGCGCGCAGGTCCTGGCATGCCTGGAAGACGATCTGTGGCTGAACAACGCCCGCCACGCCAACGCCATGGCGCAACGCCTGGCCGGCGGCCTGTTCCGCCACCCCGGCGCGCGACTGCTCTACGAAACCCAGGCCAACGAGATCTTCGTCGTCCTGCCCGACCGGGCCATCGCCCACCTGCGCGCCGCAGGCTTCGCCTTCCACGACTGGCACACGCCGCACGGCGTGGACGGCACCGTCATCCGGCTGGTCACCAGCTATTATACCCGCATCGCGGATGTCGATGCGCTGCTGGAGACATTGTCGGAAGTGTAGGAAGCGTTTCCGTTCTTTTTTGAAAAAAAGAACCAAAAAACCTTGATTCGTTCAGGCGTTTACGGATCAAAAGTCTTCTTGCTTCTTTTTCGTAAGACAAAAGAAGACATGGCGCCGCCCCAAAAAGGAACGGCGCCACTCACCCGTCAATCGTTATCGTCGTCACCACCCGACGCGCCGCTGTCATCCGGCGCCCCCGGGGTCACGGCCACGAAGATGCTCTGCCCGTTGCGCAGCACGCGCAGCAGCACCGACTGGTTGGCTTTCAGGGCCGCGCGAACGGCCGTGACCGTGGCACCGGGATTATCGACCGGGCTGTTGCCGACGGCCTGGATCACGTCGCCGGCGTGAATCCCCGCCTGCTCGGCCACCGAACCCGCCTGGACATCGCTGACGACGACACCGCGCACCGAAGCCCCCAGCCCAAGCTGCTGGCGCAGGTCAGAGGTCAGCGGCGACAGCGAAACCCCCAGCCGCGGCCCGCCGACATCGCTCTTGTCGCCCACCGAGCCGTCGGGCGACGACGCGCTGGACAGGTTGGCGATCTTCACCGTGGCGGTCTGCGCCGCATTGCCGCGCAGATACGCGATCGTCGCCGACGTGCCCGGCGGCAGAGACGCAACCTTGACCGCCAAATCATGCGGGCTGTCGATCTTCTGGCCGTTCAGGGTGGTGATCACGTCGCCTGCCTTCAGCCCCGCCTTCTCGGCCGGGCTGCTGTTGCTGACGCTGGCCACCAGCGCGCCGCTGGGCGGGGCGCCGTCGGTGGCCGGCTTCAGGCCCAGCGCCTTGGCCATGGCCGGCGTGATCACCTGCGCGACAACGCCCAGATAGCCGCGCGTGACATGACCGGTCTTCTGCAACTGGAAGACGACATTCTTGACCACGTCGGAGGGAATGGCGAACCCGATGCCGATCGACCCGCCCGAGGGCGACAGGATGGCGGTGTTCACGCCCACCACCTTGCCGTCCTGGGTAAAGAGCGGCCCACCCGAATTGCCGCGATTGATCGGCGCATCGACCTGGATGAACGAATCATAGGGCCCGTCGCCGATATCGCGGCCCCGTGCCGAGACGATGCCCGCCGTCACCGTGCCGCCCAGCCCGAACGGATTGCCGACCGCGACCACCCATTCGCCGGGCTCCACCTTGTCGGAATCGCCCAGTTCGATGAAGCGCAGCTTGCTCTGGGTCGAAACCTTCAGCAGCGCCAGGTCGGTCTTGGGGTCGCGGCCGATGATCTTGGCGGGCAGTGTGGTGCCGTCATCGAGCGTCACCGTCACCTTGGTCGCGCCCTTGACCACATGGTTGTTGGTCACGACGAACCCGTCCGCCGAGATGATGAAGCCCGAGCCCCGGGCCTCCACCGTGCGGCGCTGCTGCTGCGGCATCATCTGGAACGGGAACGGGAAGGGAAAGGGCATCTGCTGCTGGCCCTGCATCCCGCCCTCTTCGTCCGCATCGTCCATGCGGATGTTGGCGGTGATCGAGACCACGGCAGGGCGCACCTGCTTCACCAGATTGACGAAATTGGGCAGGGTCTGGATCTGGGTATCGGGCCGGATCACCCCTGTCTCGTCAGCCCGTGCCGTGTCCGCCGTCACGGCCTGCACCGCGCCCCCCAGCATGGTCCCGGCGACCAGCGCGGCCAAAACACTGCCCCGCATCCGGCGAGGGCGGAAAGACATCTTCGGCTGAAACTCGTCAGTCATAGCATTCCTGATTGTTGCTGGGGCGACCGGGCAAGACGCCGCCCCTTCTGAGGGATCGTCCAGCAGAGTACGTGGACCGACCAAACCTGTCCCGTACCTGTCGATGAAGGATGCGTTATCTAAGCGCTTCCCGCAAATTCTCACCGCCGAAGGGCCTGGAAGAACCCGCGCAGCAGATCCCCCGCCTCGCGCTCGCGCACCCCGCCCACCCATTCGGGCCGGTGCAGGCAGTCCGGCCGGGCCAGCAGGCGCGGCCCATGCTCCACCCCCCCGCCCTTGGGGTCGTAGGCGCCGAACAGGATGCGCCCGACCCGGAAATGCACCGCCGCCGCCGCGCACATCGGGCAGGGCTCCAGCGTTACCACCAGCGTGCACCCGGTCAGGCGCGGGCTGCCCAGCCGCCGGGCGGCGGCCCGCATGACCAGCATTTCGGCATGGGCGCCCGCATCCTGCGCGGCCTCCACCCGGTTGCCGTCCCGCGCCAGCACGCTGCCGTCCGGCCCCAGCAGCACCGCCCCCACCGGCACCTCGCCCCGGGCGGCGGCGGCCCGCGCCTCGTCCAGCGCCATGCCCATCGGGTCGGCGGGGGGCCGGTCAGCCGGCATCGCGCGACACCCGGCCGAAAGATGGCGAGAAACCGCAGAAAATCAGGTCCTGTCGTCGCCCGGTCATGAAACTCCGTCCTCGTCGCCCGCGTTCGCGTCACACCCCATCCCGTCGCCTCCCTATGCCGGCGACGGGGGCGCTGCGGCGTTCACAAGATATTACAGCGCCACACCGCGCCAGGGGCCACCCGAACAGGGCGAACCGGGGAAAAAATGTTGATTTTAATGGACAGGCCGCGTCACGAATGACAGTGTAACACAACCCCCGGTAACGTATCCTGTAACAATCGGGACCGATATGAAACAGGAGGCTGACGATGAATACACTCACGTTGATCCTGGCCGCTGCGGCAATCGTCATCGGTTTTTCCGCCTGCGAACCCGAGCTGATGGGGCACCATACAATGACCGCGAGCCTGCATTCGATGGTCTCCGACGGCTGACGCCGCGAGGTTCCGGTTTTCCACGAGATGCCGGATGCTCCCCGGTGACAGCCCGGGCGGCACATACCGATGAGACCGGGCGCGACCGCCTGCCGCCGCCGGCGACAGGCGGTTTCACGCATAGCGGATTTCCCTGACGACGATATTCCTCTAGGTCAGGCGGGATGACCCGATCCCGCCCCCTGATCGGCGTGACCCTGGACAGCGAAGCCGCCATCCCCGACGGGAGCGGCTATTCGCGCTTTCCGTGGTACGCCCTGCGCTGCAATTACATGGACGCCATCGCCGATGCCGGCGGCCTGCCGGTCGCACTGCCCCATCGCGCCGACCTGGCGGCCGCCATGCTGGCGCGGCTGGACGGGCTGGTCATCACCGGCGGCGCGTTCGACCTCGACCCGGTCCTGTACGGCGCGGGCCGGCGCCACGACAGCGTCACCCTCAAGGCCGGCCGCACCCAGGCCGAACTGGCGCTGGCACAGGGCGCCATTGCGTCGGGCCTGCCGGTGCTGGGCATCTGCGGCGGCCAGCAATTGCTGGCCGTGGCGCTCGGCGGCACCCTGGTCCAGCATATCCCCGACGAGGTCGCTGCTCCCCTGGCGCACGAACAGCCCAATCCGCGCGACCAGGCCGGCCACGAGGTCGACATCCTGCCCGGCACCCTTCTGGCACGGGTGACCGGCGCCACGCGGATCGCCGTCAATTCCGCCCATCATCAGGCCGTGCGCGACCCGGGCCGGGCCGCCATCTGCGCCGTGGCGCCCGATGGCGTGGCCGAGGCCATCGAATATCCTGGCCATCCCTTCTGCCTGGGCGTGCAATGGCACCCGGAATTCGCCATATCCTTGGCGGACAGACATATTTTTTCCGCCCTGATAGAGGCTTCGGGATCGAGATGACAAAGCGCGACGACACCAGCCGACCCGAGCGCGGCGAACGGATCGCCAAATGGCTGGCCCGCTCCGGCATCGCCAGCCGCCGCGATGCCGAACGCATGGTCGAGGAAGGGCGCGTGCGCCTGAACGGCGAGCCCGTCGCCCATCCCGCCACCTTCGTCGCGGCGGGCGACGTCGTGCAGGTGGACAATACGGTGGTGGAATCCCCCGAGCGCACCCGGCTCTGGCGCTACCACAAGCCCGACGGGCTGGTGACGACTCATCGCGACCCCGAGGGCCGGCCGACCGTCTTCGCCTCGCTGCCCGAGGGCATGCCCCGCGTCATAAGCATCGGGCGGCTGGACCTGAACAGCGAGGGCCTGCTGCTGCTGACCAATGACGGCGAACTGGCCCGGCGGCTGGAACTGCCCTCCAACGGCTGGCTGCGCCGCTACCGCGTGCGCGTCTTCGGCATGGTGGACGAGGCTCAGCTCAAGTCCCTGGCCGACGGCAGCGTGTTCGAAGGCGTGCGCTACGGCCCGATCGAAGCCGGGCTGGATTCCCGCAAGGGCGACAATGCGTGGCTGACCGTCGCCCTGCGCGAGGGCAAGAACCGCGAAGTGCGCAAGGTCATGCGCGGGCTGAACCTGCATGTCAGCCGGCTGATCCGCACCGCCTACGGCCCGTTCCAGCTCGGCACCCTGCAACGCTCGGAACTCGAGGAAGTGCCGGGAAAGGTCCTGCGCGAGCAGATCCCCGGGCTGGGCCCGGCCCCGCGTCCCGCGCGCCGGTCCTGACCGGCCGATGCGCATCGTCGCCGGCCAATGGCGCGGCCGCGCGCTCGTGGCACCCCCGGGCCGCACCACCCGCCCCACCGCCGACCGGGTCCGCCAGGCCCTGTTCGACATGCTGCTGCACGCGCCCTGGGGCGGCTACGACCTGATGGCACAGGCCCATGTGCTGGACGGCTTCGCCGGCACCGGCGCGCTGGGGCTGGAAGCCCTGTCGCGCGGCGCGGTCCACTGCACGTTCTTCGAAACCGACCGCGCCGCCCTGGCCGCCCTGCGCGCCAACATCGCCGCCTGCAGGGCGGCCGGGCGCACGACCCTGCGCGGCGACATCACCCGCCCCCCCGCCGCCGCCCGCCCGTGCGACCTGCTGCTGCTGGACCCGCCCTACGGGCAGGGCCTGCCCGAACGCGCCCTGGCGGCGCTGTCCCGGACCGGCTGGATCGCCCTCGGCGCCCTGGTCGTGATCGAGACCGGCGCCGACGAGCCCCTGCCGACCTGCGCCCCCATCCTGCCCGAGGCCCCCCTGGCCGAGCGGCACCACGGCGCGGCACGGCTTTCGATCTGGCGGGCCGGCGCAATGCCGCAATAACGGCCGAACCGCCCTTCTGTATCCGGGAAAGGGCGGGCTATACTTCCTCCGTTTCCGGACCGGGGGCCGGCCCGTTCCCGGCCGGACCGTCCGCTTCATCGTGCCTGCAATCGGGGCAGCCCCGCCCGTTCCCCCCCGATGACGGCCCAGCGTACAGGACCCGAACATTTGCCGAGCTTTGGCCGCTACATTCCTGCCTCCCTGAACGCGCCGCGCATCCGGTCCGCCGCACGGCAGAGACTGGCCGAGATGGGCGGCATGGTGCTGTGGCTTCTGGCCCTGGCGCTGGCCGCGTCGCTGTGGAGCTACAATCCGCTCGACCCGTCGATGAACACCGCCAGCACCCAGCCCCCCACCAACCTGCTGGGCATGGCCGGTTCCTACCTGGCGGACGTGCTGCTGCAGAATGTCGGCATCACCTGCGCCCTGCCGATCCTGGCGATGATGGCATGGGGCTGGCGCGTCATCCGCCACGCGGCCATGGGGTCGATCCTGCTGCGGGCGGTGGCGGTGCTGTGCGCCATGCCGGTCATGGGCGCATTGCTGGCGGCCGTGCCGGTGCTGGCCCCGTTCCTGCCGGCCCCGCACTGGCCCACCGAATCCGGCCTGGGCGGCGCGTTCGGCCTGTCCATCGCCCATACCGCGATCCAGGCGGGCGCCTCGCTGCTGGGCCCGGCCGGGCGGCTGGCCGTCTGGGTGCTCGGGCTGCTGCTGACGATCCTGCTGGTACCGCTCGGGATCGGCCTGTCCCGCACCGAATGGGCGGCCATCGCCCGGGCCGTGCGCCTCGTCGCCCGGCAGCCGATGCGCCTGGCCCGCCGCATGCCCGCCCCCCCTGCCCCGGCCGACCGCCCCGCCGCCGACACGGGTCGCTGGAGCGGCACGCTGGACGGCACGGTCCCCCCGCCGCGCCCCGATCTGTCCGCCCAGGCACGCGCGCCCGAACCGCCCCGCCCCCTCCGCACCGAGCGCCCGGCACCCGAGGCACGGCCCGCCGCCGCCTCTCGCCCGGCCGCCCGGCCGCCCGCCCGCCCGTCGCTGGGCACGGGCTGGGTCCAGCCCCCGGGCATGGAGAGCGACACCACCGACGAAGCCCCGCCCCTGTTGCTGGGCGGCCCCGCCACACAGGCCGTAGCCCCCCGGCCGGTACCGGACGCCCCACGCCCCGCCGCCCCGCCGGCCGCGCCGACGGTCGAGGGCCCGCGCCCCTCGCTGATGGGCCGGCTGTTCGGCAGAAGCCCCGACACGGCCGAACCACCCTCCGCCGCCCCCCGCGCGGCTCCCGACCGGGGCGATTACGCGCCTCCCCCCCGCTCCGACGGCCGCGACCCGTGGCGCCTGCCGCCGCTGGACCTGCTGAAACCCGCGCCGTCGCACGCCCAGACCGGGCCGTCGCAGGACGCGTTGCAGGCCAATGCGCGGCTGCTGGAAACCGTGCTGTCCGATTACGGCGTGCAGGGGCAGATCGGGCAGATCCATGCCGGCCCCGTGGTCACGCTGTACGAGCTGGAGCCCGCGCCGGGCATCCGCTCGGCCCGGGTGATCGGCCTGGCGGACGACGTGGCGCGGTCGCTGTCGGTGCTCAGCGTGCGCATCGCCACCGTGCCGGGCCGCAACGTGATCGGCATCGAAGTGCCCAATGCACGGCGCGAGACGGTGTACCTGTCCGAACTGTTCACCGACGATGCCTGGCACCACGCCTCGTCGCAGCTCTGCCTGGCGCTGGGCAAGGATATTTCCGGCATGCCGGTCTATGGCGACCTGGCGCGCATGCCGCATCTGCTGATCGCCGGCACCACCGGCTCGGGCAAGTCGGTCGGCGTCAACGCGATGATCCTGTCGCTGCTGTTCCGCATGTCGCCCGAGGAATGCCGCCTGATCCTGATCGACCCCAAGATCCTGGAACTGTCGATCTACGAAGGCATCCCGCACCTGATGACGCCGGTCGTCACCGAACCGGCCAAGGCCGTCGCCGCGCTGAAATGGACGGTGCGGGAAATGGACCGCCGCTACCGCGCCATGTCGCACCTGCAAGTGCGCAATATCGGCGGCTATAACGAGCGGGTAGCCGACGCAAGGCGGCGCGGCGAGGTCGTCTCGCGCCGCGTGCAGACCGGCTACGACCCCGAAACCGGCCGCCCGACCTTCGAGGAACAGCAGCTCGCGCTGGACTCCCTGCCCTATATCGTCGTGGTGATCGACGAGATGGCGGACCTGATGATGGTCGCGGGCAAGGAGATCGAAACGGCGGTGCAGCGCCTGGCGCAGAAGGCCCGCGCGGCGGGCATCCACGTGATCATGGCGACCCAGCGCCCGTCGGTGGACGTGATCACCGGCACCATCAAGGCCAATTTCCCTACCCGCATCTCGTTCCAGGTCATCAGCAAGTTCGACAGCCGCACCATCCTGGGCGAGCAGGGGGCCGAGCAGCTCCTGGGCCAGGGCGACATGCTGTACATGCAGGGCGGCGGCCGGATCACCCGCGTCCACGGCCCCTTCGTCGCGGATGGCGAGGTCGAGGACGTGGTCCGCTTCCTGCGCAGCCAGGGCGAGCCGATCTACGACGACGACGTGATCTCGGCCCAGGACGAGGATGGCGGCGGCGGCAGCAGCGGCAAGTCCTCCGGCAACGGGCTGGCCGGCAGCTACGACGACGAAACCAGCCTGTTCGACCAGGCGGTGGCCGTGGTGGCGCGCGAGGGCAAGGCCTCGACCTCCTTCATCCAGCGCCATCTCTCCATCGGCTACAACCGCGCGGCCAAGATCATCGAGCAGATGGAAAAAGAGGGTATCGTCAGCCCGGCCAACCATGTCGGCCGGCGCGAAGTCCTGCTGCGCCGAACCGACGAAGACGAATGACCCGGCGCACCCGCCGCCCCCCGCCCCGTCCGGCCCCCCCGCCGGCACGCGCCCCCGCACCGCGCACCCTGGGCGACGGGGCCGACCCGTTCCCGGTCCTGTTCCGCGATCCCCGCTTCCTGGTCATCGACAAGCCGCCGGGCCTCGCCGTCCACCCCGGCCCCGGCGGCGGCCCCTCGGTCGAGGATTCCTTCCCGCTGCTATCGCGGCGGCCCGACGGCCCATGGCTGGCCCACCGGCTGGATCGCGACACTTCGGGTTGCCTGCTGATCGCCCTGCGCAAGCAGCCGCTCCTGGCCGCACAGGCAGCCTTCGCCAACGGCCTGGCCCGCAAGACCTACTGGGCCGTCGTCCACGGGCGTCCCCCCGCCGACAGCGGCATGGTGACGATGACGATGGCCAAACAGTCGGACAAACAGGGCTGGCGCATGATCCAGACCCCGACCGGGCAGGATTCGCGCACCACATGGCGGCTGCTGGCCACCGACGGCCAGATCAGCTGGCTGGAACTGCATTTGCTGACGGGGCGCACCCACCAGGCCCGGCTGCACTGCGCCAGCCTGGGCTGCCCGGTATTGGGCGACCCGCTCTACGGCGACGCAGCCGGCCAGGACGGCACCATGCTGCACCTGATGAACCGCGCCCTCTCCCTGCCCCTGGAACCGCCGGTGTCCGCCATCGCCCCTCCACCCGACCATATGCGCGCGGCCCTCGCACGCCTGGGCTGGAAGGACGAAGGCTAACCGTATCGCCCCACCACGGCTCCGCCCTGCCCCCAATCGCCGGAAAACGACCGGGTTTCCAAAGGGCGACTGCCCTTTGGTGGGTCAAGGGCAAAGCCCTTGGCGGCACGCCCCGCTCAAGGCACCTCCTCCAGCGCATGAAGGCAATCGGCCCCCTGGTCGATCAGATGGATATCATGCACCCCCCGGATCGCCGTAAGCGCCCGGGGCCGCCACGATGCGGGCTCGGCCACCGGCGCGCAGATCGTCCGCCCGCCCAGCTCGGCGCTGTTCGTCCGGTCGAGGATCGCCAGCACCGCACGCGGATTGCGGGGCAGCGCCCGGCGCAGTGCCCCCTGAAGCGCGCGGCCGGTTGCCTGGTCGGCGGCCGGTATCAGGTCAGGCAGCAGCGCGATCCAGTTCTCCCATCCCGCCGCCACCGCGCGGCGCACGCGCGGCCATTCCCGCTCGCGGGTCAGCATCCGCGCCACCTCGTGGGCGCCGTCCTGCCGGATCCGCTCGGCCAGCCCCCGCGCGGTCAGCGGCTGTGCGGCTTCCAGCGGCCCGAAGGCCGTCGTCACCGCCTCGGCACCGATGGCGGGGAATGTCAGCACCAGCCCCGTCGCCAGCAGGGCAAGGCGCAGCGGCGTGAACAGGCGGGCGAGCAGGGCACGGCGGATGAACAAAAGGGCCTCCGGAACAGGGTGCTGATGGAACAGGACAATCAGACGATTGAGGCGGGAAGGCGGCTTTTCCGCGCTCCGACGCGGTTGCGGGCGGGCCGTCGAATGCCTATAGCGGGCAGCATCAGATCGGGCACGGACGGCGTCCGCCCCGTCACCGGGCCGCGCCGGCGGCCCACCCTATCCGACAGAGAGCATTCCATGAGCAGCATGTCCGCCTCCGAAATCGCCCGCCTCCAGGTGTGCCTGCGCCGCCTGCTGGGTTCGCCCGAACTCACGGTCAATCCGCCGCCGCGCGCCGGCCTGTCGGTCGAGGTCGCGGTGAAGGGCGAAATCATCGGCACCGTTCACCGGGACGAAGACGAGGGCGAGGTTTCCTACGCCCTGCACATCACGATCCTGGAAGAAGACCTGCCGGCCGAAACGGCCGCGACCCGCGCGCGCCGCTGAACCCCATACCCGTCCCGCCCGGGCCCCGAAGGCCCGGGTGGAGCCGGGGAAGGCAATGCGCGAAACCCTGCCCACGGCCAGCGCGCCCACAGGGAGAATGATCGCCGTCAGCGCGACAGCAGGGCAACCCGGTCCGGCGCTGCGGCCGAGGCCTCGATCGCGGGATGATCGGCCCGGCTGGCCGGCAGATCGACTTCGGTGATCTTCCACCGCCATCCCTGGATGCGCATCTGCAACCGCAGCGGCGTCTCGCGCTCGTGGCCCGGCATCACGGCCCGGGCCTCGAACATGTCGGGGCGGAGGAAACGGATGCGCACATGATGCAGCATGGCGACGGGCGAGCCGACGGACACTGTCTGCGTCGCCGCCGGCATGACCTGCCCCATCAGCGTATCGAGATTGGCGGCATTCACATGCACGTCGATCGCCCGCGACACCGCCGTTGCGGCGAAGGACGACCCGAATTCCGGCAGGTCGTCGTCACTGGCCGGCTGGGTGACGATCCCGCTGATGATCTGCGATTTCAGGCTGGCCTGAATGGCGCGCCAGTTCAGGAACGTGCCGAGCGTGCGCGTATCGTGCGACTGGATGGCCGCAGAAACCGACCAGAGCGTGACGAAAGGCGAGGCGACGAACAGGGACAGGGACATGACCAGCGTCACCGCGCAGATGCGCCGCGCCTGTTGCCGCCGAACGGCGACCATGTAACCGGCTGGCATCAGACGCATGAAACGGTTCATCAAAAAAATCGCCTCTGTCTTGCTCCCACAGCATACGATAAACATATCGGCCATGCATGCGTTTCATGCCGATTGATACAAATTGTTATAAAACGTCAGTCCAGGCGCCATATTTCCGCATCCATCCGGGGCTGCCAGCAGGGACTGAAACAGGGCAGGACGCATGATTCCTGATTTTTCCGAGGCCGAGATCCAGCGCTATGCCCGGCATATCCTGCTGCCGGAAATCGGCGGCACGGGGCAGGCCGCGCTGCGCGCCGCCAGCGTGCTGATCGTCGGCGCGGGCGGCCTGGGCTCGCCGCTGGGCCTGTATCTGGCGGCGGCGGGGGTCGGCCGGATCGGACTGGTCGACGACGATGTGGTGGACCTGTCGAACCTGCAACGCCAGATCGCCCACACGACCGACCGGATCGGCCGGCGCAAGGTCGACTCGGCGGCCGAGGCCATGCGCGCGGTCAACCCGCTGGTCCGCGTCGACACCCATGCGACACGGCTGGACGCCGCCAATGCCCGGGCGCTGGTCGCCGGCTACGACCTGGTCTGCGACGGCAGCGACAATTTCGGCACCCGCTACCTGGTGGCCGACGCCTGCGCGCTGGAACGGCGCACCCTGGTCTCGGCCGCCGTCCTGCGCTTCGAGGGGCAGCTCTCGACCTTCCGCCCCCATCGCGGCGGCCCGTGCTATCGCTGCCTCTATCCCGCCCCCCCGCGCGACGGCGCGGTACCCTCCTGCGCCGAGGCCGGGGTCTTCGGCGCCGTCACCGGCGTCATGGGCACCCTGCAAGCCACCGAGGCCCTGAAGGAACTGCTCGATATCGGCGAGAGCCTCGCCGGCCGGCTGCTGGTCTGGGACGCGCTGGCGGCGCGCTTCCACACCATCCGCCTCCCGCCCGACCCGGACTGCCCGCTCTGCGGCGCCCACCCCACCATCCACGACCTGTCGGCCCACACGGCCGGCACGGTGCCCAGCGGAGCCTGCGCGATCCATGCCGACTGACCCCACGCACGAAAATCCGGCGCGCGAAGGGCTGGCGATCCTGCTGCTCGATGGCGGTTTCGAGCGTGCGCATTACGCCCTGGTCCTCGCCGCCGGGGCGCTGGCGGTGGACCGGCCGGTGCTGCTGTTCGCCTCCGGCCACGGGGTCCATGCTCTGGCACGCAACTGGCAGGGGCTGCGCGATGCCGGCGCCGACCGCACGGTGCAGGCCAGCGGCGTGGCCGGGTTCGACACGCTGCGCGAAGCGGTGCTGGCGCTGGACGGCACGCTGATGGCCTGTGAATCCGGCCTGCGCATGGCCGGTCTGGCAGCCGACGCCCTGCTGCCGGAAGTGATCGTGGCCGGCATCCCTACCTTTCTCGACGCCGCGCGCGGCCGACAGGTCATCAGCCTGTGACCGGGCAACGGGCTCCGCGATGCCTCCGGGGCCGCAAACCCCCTTGCCGTGCGCCGCGCGCCTTGGCAGGGATGCAGCCATGATGCCCTCTTCCTTCCTCGCCCATTCCCCCGCGCCGCACCATACCCGCCCGCGCGGTCGCGCCGGCTGGATGCTCTGCGCGGCGCTGCTGGCCCCCCTGCTGCCCCATGGCGCGACGGCGGCCACGGCAGAGCCCTCCGGCACGCCGCACCACCACCATCATCACCCCGCCACGGCGACGACCAAGGCCACGAAGGGCAGCAAGGCCGGGGCGACCGGCACCGTCCACCACAAGCATCATCCGGCGGCAACCTCCGCCACGGCCACGACGCATCGCCACGGCCATCCGGCCCCCGCGCACGCCACCGCCCATGCCGGCACCGCGCCCCATCGCCATGCCGCCATCGGGTCCCATGCCCGCCACGCGGCAGCCATCGCGGCACCGGTCGCGGCGGCGGGCCTGGCGGCAGCGGCTGCCACGGGGACACCGGCGGGCGGGGCAGCCGTCGCCATCCCGCCGACGGCCGCCCCCGCCGGACCGCCGGCCCCGACGGACAAGGGCGCGATCACCGGCCTGCCGCTGCCCCGCTTCGCCGCACTGCGCGCCGACGAGGTCAACATGCGCTCGGGCCCCGGGCAGCGTTACCCGATCGAATGGGTCTATCACCGCCGCGACCTGCCGGTGAAAATCGAGCGCGAGTTCGACGTCTGGCGCCTGGTCGAGGATTCCGACGGCCAGAAAGGCTGGGTGCAGCAGGCCACGCTGGTGGGCACACGCAGCTTCGTCATCCCCGGCCTGCCGCCGGTCGACCCGGCACAGGCTACGCCCCCGGCGCCCGCCGCATCCCCCGCCGCCGGCACGCCGGCCGCACCGCCGTCCCCCCCGGCGGCAACCAGTCCGCCGGCCGGCCATTCAGACAGTCGTGAAGTCGCACGGCTCGCCGATCCGGCCGCGGCGGCTTCCATTCCCGGAGCGGTCATGCTCCGCTCGTCTCCGGATGCCGGCTCGCCCCTCGTCGCGGTGCTCAAGCCCGGCACGGTCGGCATCCTGCGTACCTGTGCGGCCGGCACCAGCTGGTGCCGTGTCAGCGTCCAACATTATTCGGGCTGGCTGGACCGCAACGCGGTCTGGGGCCTGCTGCCGCAGGAGACCATTCAACCGTCCTGACGATCCGCGCGGGCTGAAGAGGCAAAGACGACGGCACCCGCCGGAAGCAGGACGCAGCGAACCGGTTGCGGACAGAATCCAGAAGGAGAAAACGCCCATGTCCTCCGCCACAGCCTTGCACCCGCGGCGCACCAAGATCGTGTCGACGCTGGGCCCGGCCTCGTCCACCCACGAGATCATCCGTGCGCTGGCCCAGGCCGGGGCCGACGTGTTCCGCCTGAACTTCTCCCACGGCACGCACGCCGACCACGCCGCCCGCTACGAGATCATCCGCGCGGTCGAGGCCGAGCTGGGCCGCCCCATCGGCATCCTGGCCGACGTCCAGGGCCCCAAGCTGCGCGTGGGCACGTTCGAGCACGGCAAGGTCACATTGCCCACCGGGGCCTTCTTCCGCCTCGACCTGGATCCCGCCCCGGGCAACGAGCGCCGGGTGCGCCTGCCCCACCCCGAAATCATCCACGCCGCCACCGTCGGCAGCAACCTGCTGCTCGACGACGGCAAGCTGCGCCTGGTGGTGCGCGAGGTCGGGGTGGACCATCTCGATACCGTGGTCGCGGTCGGCGGCGTGCTGTCCGACCGCAAGGGCGTGAACGTGCCCGACATCGTGCTGCCGATCCCGGCCCTGACCGAAAAGGACCGCAGCGACCTCGATTTCGCCC
Source organism: Gluconacetobacter takamatsuzukensis (assembly GCF_014174275.1). Lineage (GTDB taxonomy): Bacteria > Pseudomonadota > Alphaproteobacteria > Acetobacterales > Acetobacteraceae > Gluconacetobacter > Gluconacetobacter takamatsuzukensis. The sequence goes on from NZ_JABEQK010000002.1 coordinate 299,417, forward strand.
TCGATCTCGGGGTCGACTATATCGGCCTGTCTTTCGTCCAGCGCCCCGAAGACGTGCAGGAGGCCCGCGCCATCGCCGGCAACCGCGCGTGGATCATGACCAAGATCGAAAAGCCGCAGGCGATGGACAATCTGGACCAGATCGTCCGCCTGTCCGACGCGGTGATGGTCGCGCGCGGCGATCTGGGCGTCGAGCTGCCGCCCGAGGCCGTGCCGCTGGCCCAGAAGCACATCATCCGCCTGTGCCGCCAGCTCGGCAAACCGGTGGTGGTGGCCACCCAGATGCTGGAAAGCATGATCAACGCCCCCACCCCGACCCGCGCCGAGGCGTCGGATGTCGCAACCGCCGTGTTCGACGGCGCCGACGCCGTGATGCTGTCGGCCGAAACGGCGGCCGGCCAGTTCCCGCTGGAGGCGGTCGGCATCATGAGCCGCATCGTCAGCCGGGTGGAGGAAGACGCGGTCTGGCAGTCGATGATGCAGGCCAGCTGTCCGGCGCCGGAAGGCTTCGTGGCCGACGCCATCGCCGCCGCCTCGGGCCAGATCGCCACCACCGCCGACGCGCGGGCCATCGTCGCCTTCACCCTGGCCGGCGCCACCGCCCTGCGCATCTCGCGCGAACGACCCTCCTGCCCGATCATCGGCCTGACCCCGACCGACGAGATCGCGCGCCGCCTGTGCGTGGTGTGGGGCGTCACCGCCCAATCGGTGGGCCAGGAAACACCGGTCCGCACGGTCGAAAACGTGGTCGACCAGGCCATCGAAACCGCCGTCGCCAGCGGCCTGGCCCGCTCGGGCGACCGGATCGTCATCGCCGCCGGCCTGCCCTTCGGCGTCGCGGGCAGCACCAACACGCTGCGCGTTGCCAAGGTGCCGTAAGTATCAAGGGGCTCTGCCCCTTGACCCCGCCAAAGGCTGAGCCTTTGGAAACGCATTTATTTGATAACTAATGGGTTTTCAAAGGGCGATGCCCTTTGGTGGGTCAAGGGCAAAGCCCTTGGCGCGCAACCGCCCTCTCAGGACGGCCCCAACGTCTCCAGCCGCTCCAACAAGGGATGGTCGCCCACATACAGCAGGCACCCGGCGGTGCCGACCAGCAGCCCCACCAGCCCGATCGCGACCGGCACCGAAACGCTGGACATCAGCGCCCCCAGCACCGCGCCGCCGAACAGGGCAAGGATCGCCGCCACCCGCCGCCAGGCCCCTTTCGCCGGGCCGCCGGCCAGCCGGCTGTCATGCATCAGCCCGTGCAGCAGCATGGTGGCGGCCGGCAGGGTCAGGTCCGTGACCTGGGCGTGACGGGTCGCGGAAGTCTGCAATCCCATGGCAACGGCCAGGACCACCAGCGTGCCGTAATACCGCCAGGCCGCGTCCTGCCACCACACCAGCGCCGCCACCATCACCAGCGCGCCCACCGCCATCAGCAGATCCGCCACCGTGCGCCGGCGCGAACAGGATCGCCGGACCAGCCGCCCGCCCAGCGCCGCCCCGGCCAGATAGGCCGTAATCGCCACCACCCCCGGCCCGGCAATCGATTCCCCCGAGGTCAGATGCACCGCGATCAGGATGACGGTCGCCGTCATGTAGCCGGTAAAGACCTTCAGATGCGTCAGCGAGATGGCATCCAGCGCCCCCATGGCGACGGTGACCATGATGACGACAATAACCAGCCTTGGGTCGTGGGAAATCGGTTTCAATCCGGGCCTGTCCTCAGAAACGAGGACCCGCGCATATCGCAGGCAGCCCAATAAAAAAAGGTGCATCGTGAAAGATGCACCTTTTTTAAGGTCAGTCCGAGGGTTCGATCCCCCGTTTGTAAGTCCCGCGATCGTATCGCCACGGGTTTCTTGTTCTCTAGAGTGGGCCGTTCCGGTCTTCTCACTCTGATGAAGCTTTAATGACGGGTTTTTTTCTACCGGTCAAACGAAATATGCAAATAAATGCCGTTTGATGATTTTGTTGCACCGCACAATACATCGCAACGCACAATAAACGATCACGTTCCATTCAATGTTATTTCAAGTCGGTGCCAATTTTTCGTGCAGGCATGAAAAAAGGGCGGGCCCCGAAGGACCCGCCCTGCATATCCCGAACAGTTGCCCGGTCCGCTCAGCCTTTCTGCGTCGCCGCCGCGGCAACGCGGCCCGGCGGCACGGTCCGTTCCGTCCACCCGCCGCCCAGGGCCCGATAGACGGTGATCAGGTTCTGGTAGCGCGCCTCGTGTACCGAAATCCGGCTCTGCTGCGCGCCATACAGCGTGCGCTGCGCGTCCAGCGTGTTCAGGTACGAATCCACCCCGGCATCGAAGCGCATCCGCGCCAGCCGATAGGCATCGGCCGAGGACGTGACCAGCGCGTCGAGCTGCCGCGACTGGTCCAGATAGGTCGCCCGCGCGGTCAGCGCATCCGAGACCTCGCGGAACGCGGTCTGGATCGCCTTCTCGTACGCCTGCATCCGCTGGTTGCGCAGCGCCTTGGAGGCCTGGAGCGTCCCCTCGTTCTGGCCCCAGGTCAGCAGCGGAATCTGGATCTGCGGATTGACGCCGAAGGTGGTGGCGCCCTGGGTGAACAGGTTGCGGAACTGGAGGCTGGAAACCCCGTCCGACGCCGTCAGGGTCAGGCGCGGGAAGAAGGCGGCCCGCGCCGCGCCGATATCGTCATTGGCCGACAGCAGCGAGAATTCGGCGGACTGGATATCCGGCCGCCGGTCCAGCAGGTCGGACGGCAGGCCCGCCGGCAGGTCGGCCAGCACCGTCTGCTGCCCGAACGGCGCCGGGGGCGGCAGGTCGGCGGGCAGGGGCGCCCCGATCAGCAGCACCAGCTGGTTTTCGTCCTGCGCCACCTGGCGCTGGTACTGGGCATGGTTGGCCGCCGCCTGCTCCACCTGGGTCTCGACCTGGCGCAGGGTCAGCTGATTGGCCTCGCCCTGGTCGAAGCCGGCCTGCGTCAGGCGCAGCGTCTCCTTCTGCGACGCCAGCGTCTGGTCCGTCACCTTCAGCTGCTCGCTGTCGGCCAGCCACGCGACATAGGTCGTCGCGACCTGCGAGATGACGCTGATCAGCAGGCTGCGCTGGTTGGCGGCCTGGCTGAGAACCTGGTCCGCCGCCTCGCGCGACAGGCTGCGGACGCGGCCGAACAGGTCGATCTCGTACGACGAGAAGCCGATGCCCGCCTGATAGAATTTGAAGACATGCCCATCCGCATAGGGCTGGCCGCTCTTCCCTTCCTGCAAGCCCGGCGCGAAGCTCAGGCCCGCATTGCCCGACGGCGCCTGGTAGATCCCCTGCCCGGTCGATCCGATCTGCGGAAAGAGCGAGGCATGCTGCACCCGGTACTGGCCCTGCGCCTGCACGATGGCATAGGCCGCCGACCGCAGGTCGCGATTCTCCCGTACCGCCAGCGCGATAAGGGCCTGCAAGCGCCGGTCGACGAAGAACTCGCGCCAGCCCAGGTCCGCCGCCGCGGTGCCGATCTGCCCGGGCGCACCGGCATGATAGCCCGGCCCCTGCGGCCAGGTGGAGGCGACCGGCAGGGCCGGCCGCTTGTAGTCGGGGATCATCGTGCATCCCGACAGCGCCGCCAGGACCATCAGCCCGGCCCGGCGCGGAGAAAGAAACCCGTTCATGAACTCAGCTCTCCTGACCGGACGGCCCGGCGGGACGGGATAGATCGGCATGCGGGTCCACACGGTCCTTCACCCGGCGAACCCGGAACAGCCGCAGCACCAGCACGAAGAACAGCGGTACGAAATAGATCGCCAGCAGCGTGGCCGACAGCATGCCGCCCACCACGGCGGTGCCGATCGCGACCCGCGCGCCCGACCCGGCACCGGTCGCGATCGCCAGCGGAAACACACCGCAGACGAAGGCGATCGACGTCATCAGGATCGGCCGCAGCCGCTCGCGCCCCGCCTTGACCACCGAGTCCAGCAGGCTGTCGCCGGATTCGAAGAAGGCCTTGGCGAATTCCACGATCAGGATCGCGTTCTTCACCGCCAGCCCCACCGTGGTCAGCAGGCCCACCTGGAAATAGACGTCGTTGGCCAGGCCCCGCCACAGCGTGGCCGTCAGCGCGCCCATCACCCCCAGCGGAATGACCAGCATCACCGCGAAGGGCACCGCCCAGCTTTCGTACAGCGCAGCCAGGCAGAGCAGGATCACCGTCCCGGCCAGCGCATAGAGCGGCCCGGTCGATCCGCCGGAGGCCATCTGTTCGAACGACAGCCCGGTCCATTCATAGCCGATGCCCGGCGGCAGCTTGGCCAGCGCCTCCTGGATCGCCACCATCGCGGTGCCGGTGCTGTAGCCCGCCGAGGGCTGGCCCAAAATCTCGTAGGCGTTCAGGCCGTTATAATCCTCGACCTTCTGCGGGCCCACGACCCAGTGGCCCGAGGCCACCGCGTTGAAGGGCACCAGCCCGTTGGCCACGTTGCGCAGGTACCATTTGTCCAGGTCCTGCGGCAGCATGCGCGCGTCGGGCTCGCCCTGAATATAGACCTGCTTCACACGGTCGTCGCGCATGAACTGGTTGACGTAGATCGACCCCAGGGCGCCCTCGATCATGGTGTTGATCTCGGCATTCGTCACGCCCAGCGCGTTCGCCTTCTCGCGGTCGATATCCAGCTTGTATTGCGGCGCATCCTCCAGGCCGTTGGGGCGCACCGCCATCAGGCGCGGGTCCTGCGCGGCCGCCATCAAAATCTGGTTGCGCGCGGCCAGCAGCTTCTCGTGCCCCACATGGCCACGATCCTCCAGCTCCAGGTCGAAACCGGTCGCATTGCCCAGTTCCAGCACGGCAGGCGGATTGATGGCGAAGATCTGCGCCTCGGGATCGCCCCAGAAATGCATCATCACCCGCATCGCGATCGCCGAGGACGAGCGCGCGGCACCCGGGCGCAGGTCCCAGTCCTTCAGCCGGATGAAGAAGGCGCCCGCATTCTGGCCCTGCCCGGCGAAGTTGAACCCGTTCATCGCGAAGACCGACGCCACGTTGTCGCTCTCGCTCTTCAGGATGTAGTCGGTGATCTTGCGGTTGACGGCGGCCGTCTGCTCCTTGGTCGCCCCCGCCGGCATCGTCACCTGGCCGAAGATCAGGCCCTGGTCCTCGTCGGGCAGGAAGCCCTGGGGCAGGCGGGCGAACAGGAAGACCACCAGCCCGGTCAGCACCACATACAGCACCAGCGACAGCGCGCTGCGCGCCAGCATCCAGCGCACGCCCGACTGGTAGCCCGTGTTGATGCGCGCGAAGGTGCGGTTGAACCACCCCGCCAGGCCCCGGGTCTTCTCATGCGTGCCGGGCTTCAGCATCGTGGCGCACAGGGCCGGCGTCATGATCAGCGCCACCAGCACCGACAGCCACATCGCGGCGACGATGGTGATCGAGAACTGGCGATAGATCACGCCGGTCGAGCCGCCAAAGGCCGCCATCGGCAGGAACACCGCCGTCAGCACCAGCACGATGCCCACCAGCGCGCCCGAAATCTCGTCCATCGAGACCCGCGCGGCCTCCCGGGGCGAGAGGTTCTTCTCCGACATCACGCGCTCGACATTCTCGACCACCACGATGGCGTCATCGACCAGCAGGCCCACCGCCAGCACCATGGCCAGCATGGTCAGCGTGTTGATCGAGAACCCGAGCGCCGCAAGGATGGCGAACGTGCCCAGCAGCACGACCGGCACCGCAATGGTCGGGATCAGCGTCGCGCGGAAATTCTGCAGGAAGATCAGCATCACCACGAAGACGAGCGCGATCGCCTCCGCCAGGGTAATGACGACTTCCTTGATCGACAGCACGATGAAGGGCTCGGTATCCAGCGGATAGACGACCTTCAGCCCGGGCGGGAAGAATTTCTCCAGCTGCGCGATCTCGGCGCGCACGGCGGTCTCGGTCGTCAGCTGGTTCGCACCCGGCGCCAGCTTCAGCGCCATGCCGACGCTCGGCTGGTTGTTGTAGAACGAACTGATATTATAGGTCTGCGGCCCCAGCTCGACCCGCGCGACATCGCGGATACGCACCTGCGATCCCCCCTGCGCCACACGCAGCAGGATATTGCCGAATTCCTCGGGCGAGGTCAGGCGCGTCGGGCCGATGATGGTGGCATCCATCCGCGCGCCCGGCTTGGCCGGCAGCCCGCCGATCTCACCCGACGAGATCTGGATGTTCTGCTCCTGCAACGCCGTCTGCACGTCGCTGATCGTCATGCCGTATTTGAACAGCTTGCCCGGGTCCAGCCAGATGCGCATGGCATATTCCGAGCCGAACATCGTGTGGTCGCCCACGCCCGAGACACGGCTGATCGGGTCGGACACGTTCGACGCCACATAATCGGCGATATCGAAGCCCGACATGCTGCCGTCGGTGGAAATGAAGGCCAGGACCAGCATGAAGTTCTTCACGGCCTTGGTCACGGTCAGGCCTTGGGCCGTCACCTCGGTCGGCAGGCGCGGCTGGGCAAGCTGCAGCTTGTTCTGCACCTGGACCTGCGCGATGTCGGGGTTGGTCCCCTGCTCGAACGTCAGGTCGATTTCCATCTGGCCGCTGGCGTAGGACTGCGCCGAGACATATTCCAGATGGTCCAGCCCGTACATCTGCTGCAGGATCGGCCGGACCACGGTGTTGTTCACCGTCTCGGCCGACGCGCCCGGATAGGTCACGCTGATCGCGATCTGCGGCGGCGCGATGGAGGGATACTGGGCGATCGGCAGGCGGAAGATCGAAACCGCCCCCACCAGCATGATCACCAGCCCGATGACCCATGCGAAGATGGGCCGGTCAATGAAGAAGCGCGACATCGATTCTTATCCCGCCTTGCCCTGCGGGGCAGGCTGGGCAGCCGCCTCGGTGGGGGAGACGGTGTCTCCGGGGTGGATCTTCTGCAGGCCACTGACCACGACCCGCTCGCCCGGCTTCAGCCCGGCGGTCACGATCCAGTCGGTCCCGGCCGCCGGGCCGGTCGTGACCCCGCGCAGGGCAACCTTGTTGTCCGCCCCCACGACCATGACCGTCGGGTCGCCGTGCGAATTGCGCGTCACCGCATCCTGCGGCACCCGTAGCGCGGTGGGGTCGACGCCCTCTTCCAGCCGGGCGTGGACATACATGCCCGGCAGCAGCATGTGCGCCGCATTCGGCATCACCGCGCGCACCACCACGGTCGCCGTCGTCTCGTCCACGTTCACTTCCGAGAATTCCAGCCGCCCCGGCTGCTCGTAGGTGCTGCCGTCCTCCAGCGTCAGGGTGACGGTGGCGGCATCCTGCCCCGCGCGCTGCAGGCGCCCCTGCTCCAGCTCGCGCCGCAGTTCCAGCAGCCGCGTCGCCGGCAGGTTGACGTCGACATAGATCGGGTCCAGCCGGGTGACGATCGACAGGTTGGAGGTCTGCCCGACCGTGGCCAGCGCGCCCACCGTCATCAGCGACCGGCCGATCCGGCCGGAAATCGGCGACAGCACGCGCGTATAGTTCAGGTTGACCGTGGCACTTTCCACATTGGCGCGGGCCTGGGCGATGTCGGCATCGGCCTCGCGCGCCGCGGCGGTGGCGTCGTCGTAATCCTGCCGGCTGACGGCATGGGCGCGCACCAGCGGCCCGTACCGGTCCAGCTTCGCCTGCGCCGTCACCCGGGCCGCCTGCGCGTGCAGAAGCTGCGCCTTAGCCGCGTCGTAGGTCGCCTGATAGGCCGACGGATCGATCTGGTAGAGCTGCTGCCCGGCGGTCACGTCGGTGCCTTCGACGAACAGGCGCTTCTGGATCACCCCGTTCACCTGCGGGCGGACCTGGGCGATCTCGATCGCCTCGGTCCGGCCCGGCAGGTCGGTGGTGACGCTGAACGGCGCGGCGCGCAGCGTCAGCACGCCGACCTGCTGCGGCGGAGGGGCGGGGGGCGCTCCCTGGGGCTTGCATCCGGCCAGCGCCAGAGACGCGCAGGCGGCAAGAAGGACGGCGCGATGGGGACGGGGGTACGTCATTGCGTGATTGAGCCCTGCGGAAACATAGGTCGCCGGACCTGGCCGGGAAACGCGATCGCAGCGGCCATGACCCCGCGAAACCGTCCCATGCAGTACCGGCATATGGAAACCGAGTGGTTTTCTTGATCGGAAACTATTTCGTTTCTAAACTCCGGTCAATGGCACCCCCACCCAGGGGAACGGCCGGGCGGGCGGCCACCCGGACAGGCCACGGACCGCACCTCTCAAGACAGGAAGGAACAGCCGGAATGCCCGCTACCGGGGCGACGATGTCGGATCTCGTGCTTTCCCACCCCCGCGAGCCGGAGGAGTGCCCGGAGAAGCGATGCCCGGGTCGCCCCCCAGTGCTGGAAGGCGGCGAACGGCGGGAACTGATCCTGAACGCGGCCTGCCAGGTCCTGGACGATCACGGCTACCATAACGCCTCGATGGACAAGCTGGCGCACCTGTCGGGCATGTCCAAGAAGACGATCTACCAGATGTTCGCCTCCAAGGAGGACCTGTTCCGCACCCTGATCAGCGAGCGGCTGTTCGACATCAAGTACATGGCGGTCCAGTGCCCCCCCGATATCGCGCCCGAGGCCGAGCTGGTCCATATCCTGGTGACCATCGCAACCCGTGTTCTGGCGCCGGACCGGATGTGCCTGGTCCGCGCCATCGTCGGCGAAATCCGCGATTCCGCCGAAATCCGGCGGATCATGCACAGCATCGAACTGTGCGGAAACTGCAACCAGATCGAGGACTGGCTGCTGCGCCAGCAGGCGGCCGGCACCCTGCCCATCGACGACGCCGAGGACCTGGGCACCGGCCTGTTCAACATGACGGTGGGCAAGCTGATCCTGGGCGAGCTGTTCCATTCCCGCGACCTGGTGGCCCCGGACGAGATCGAGGCCAATATCCGCCGCTGGGTGCGCATCTTCCTGGCCGGCCTGTCGGCCATCGAACCGGTCCGGTCCTGACCGCAGCACGTCCGCCCCGCCGCCGGCTCCAGCCATGTGCCGCAAACGGGCCATCGGTCCGCGCGCCACATGCACGATCTGCACGATCGGGCTTTCGCCCGGCGGGAAAGAGGCTATCATCGGGACAATGATCCCAGGACCCTCAGGCAGGGCCGCACGCGGCACCAGGGGCGCGGCCGGACGCGCAGCCGGGGCGGGCAAGGACACCGTCCGATGAAAGCCTGCCGTCCCGCCCGTTTCTGTTCCGGCGACATCATGCGCCACGTCGTCGTCATGGCCGGCACCGGGGCAATCGGGCTGATGGCCGTGTTCGCCGTCGACCTGCTGAACCTGTTCTACATCTCGCGACTCGACGACCCGGCACTGACAGCCGCCATCGGCTTCACCGGCGCGGTCGGCTATGTCCAGATCGCGGTCTCCATCGGCATGTCGATCGGCCTCGGCGCCGTCACGGCGCGCCAGATCGGCGCCGGCCGGCACGACCGGGCGCGGCGCATCGCCTCGTCCTTCCTGCTGGTCATGACGGTCGCGACCGCCGCCCTGGGGCTGGCGACGGCCCTGTTTTCGACCCCGATCCTGCACCTGTTCGGCGCGACGGGGCGGGTGGCGCAACAGGCCGGCCAGTATATCCGCATCGTCTCGCCCGCGCTGTGGCTGGTGGCCACGGGCATGGGCTGTTCCAGCCTGCTGCGCGCGGTGGGCGACGCCAAATATTCCATGAACGTGACGCTGATCGGCGCGCTGGCCTCGGCCATGCTCGACCCGCTGCTGATCTTCTGGCTGCATATGGGGCTGGCCGGGGCCGCCATCAGCACCATCCTGTCGCGCGCGCTGGTGGCCATCCTGGGCTATCTGGCGGTCAAGCGGCACGACCTGCTGGCCATGCCCTCCAGCCGCTACATCCTGCACGATGCCAGGCTGGTCGGCGGGGTGGCCATGCCGGCGATCCTGACCAACCTGGCCACCCCCATCGGCGGCCTGTTCGTCACCCATGCCATGGCCACGTTCGGGCTGGCGGCGGTGGCCGGGCAGGCGACCATCGACCGGATCGTGCCCGTCGCCTTCGCCTTCGTCTTCGCGCTGACGGGCTCGGTGGGGCCCATCATGTCGCAGAACCAGGGCGCGGGGCAGCTCGACCGGGTGCGCCAGACGCTGGTGGCGTCACTGAAGCTGGTGGCGATCTGCGTGGCGCTGACCTGGGCGATCCTGCTGCCGGCGCAGGACCTGGTGGTGCGCGCCTTCGCCGCCCAGGGCGCCACGGCGGACCTGATCCGCCTGTTCTGCACCTGGACGGTAGGCGGCTACCTGTTCATCGGCATGCTGTTCGTCGCCAACACCGCCTTCAACAATCTGGGCTTCCCGCTCTACTCCACCCTGTTCAACTGGGGGCGGGCAACGCTGGGCACCATCCCGTTCGTCTGGATCGGCATGCGCTTCGGCCCCTGCGGGGTGCAGGTGGGGCAGGTGCTAGGCAGCGTGGTCTTCGGCACCTGGGCGGTGCTGACGGCCTTCTCGGTCGTGCGCAACCTCAAGCCCGGACGGATCGTCCCCGGCCTGGCCACCGAACTGCCCGGCCGGACCGCGAAGAGCGCGATGGCCGAACTGAACGAACTGGACGAGGAAGAGCAGATCGCCGACGAAGCGGCGCGAGCCTGAACGGACCCTCAAAGGAAAGGACCACCCAATGTCCCGCCTGACAGAAGAAGAACGCAACGCCCTGCCCGACAGCGCCTTCGCCCTACCCGGCCGCCGCTACCCGATCCCCGACGCCGCCCATGCCCGGGACGCGCTGGCCCGCGCCAGCGCAATGCTGCACGAGGGGCACTTGGACCAGGAAGAATACGAAACAATCGTCCAACGCGCCCGCGCGGTCCTGGGCGAAGAATAACGAATCGGGGTCAAGGGGCCGCCGGCCCCTTGCGGGTTCGGGCAGAGCCCGACCCTCCCCCCCTTCAGCCCGCCGTATCCAGCGCCGCCTCGACCTGCGGCAGGATCTCGAACAGATCCCCCACCAGCCCGTAATCGGCCACCTGGAAGATCGGCGCCTCCGGGTCCTTGTTGATCGCGACGATGACCTTGCTGTCCTTCATCCCGGCCAGATGCTGGATCGCACCGGAAATACCGACGGCGATATACAGGTCCGGCGCCACGATCTTGCCGGTCTGCCCCACCTGGTAGTCGTTGGGCACGAAACCGGCATCGACGGCGGCGCGCGAGGCACCGATGGCGGCACCCAGCCGGTCGGCCAGCGGGTTCAGCAGCTTGAAATTCTCCTCGTTCTGCATGCCGCGACCGCCCGAGACGATCACCCGCGCCGATTCCAGCTCGGGCCGCTCGGACTGCGACAGCGCGATCGAGACGAATTCCGACAGCACCGGCCCCTCGGGCACCGCCACCTGCTCGATGGGGGCGGCACCGCCCTCGGCCGGGGCTGGGTCGAAAGAGGACGCGCGCACCGTCAGCACCTTCTTCGCGTCCGACGATTTCACGGTCGCCAGCGCGCTGCCGGCATAGATCGGGCGCACGAAGGTATCGGCATCGACGATCGACACCACGTCGGGGATCGGCTGCACGTCCAGCAGGGCGGCGGCACGCGGCAGCACGTTCTTGCCACTGGCGCCGGAGGCCGCGAGGATATGGCTGTAGCCGGGGGCGAGGTCCGCGATCACCGCCGCCAGCGGCTCGGCCAGTTCATGGGCGGCGGCGGCACCGGCGGCGCGCAGCACCTTGGCCACGCCGTCGATCCGCGCGGCGGCTTCGGCCACCGGGGCATCGCCCGTCACCAGCACGTGCACCTCGCCCAGCGCCCGCGCGGCGGTCACGGCCGAACGCGACGCCTGGCGGATGACACCGGACTCATGATCCAGGAAAACGAGTACGGCCATGATCAGATCACCTTCGCTTCGTTGCGCAGACGGGCCACCAGGTCGGCGGCGGATTCGACCTTGATGCCCTGCTGGCGCGCCGGCGGCTCGGCCACCGAGACGATGGTCAGGCGCGGCGTCACATCCACGCCCAGGTCGGCGGGCGCAATCGTCTCCAGCGGCTTCTTGCGCGCCTTCATGATGTTGGGCAGCGAGGCATAGCGCGGCTCGTTCAGCCTCAGGTCGGCCGTCACGATGGCCGGCAGCGCCAGCGTCAGCGTCTCCAGCCCGCCATCGATCTCGCGCGTCACGGTCGCCTTGCCATCCGCGATCTCGATCTTGCTGGCGAACGTGCCCTGGCCCCAGCCCAGCAGACCGGCCAGCATCTGGCCGGTGGCGTTCATGTCGTCGTCGATCGCCTGCTTGCCCAGCAGCATCAGGTCGGGATTTTCCTTCGCGACCAGCGCCTTGAGGATCTTGGCCACCGCCAGCGGCTCCACCGCCACGTCGGTCAGGACCAGGATGGCACGATCCGCCCCCATCGCCATCGCGGTGCGCAGCGTGTCCTGCGCCTGCTGCACGCCGACCGACACCGCCACCACTTCGGTCGCGATGCCCTTTTCCTTCAGGCGCACGGCTTCCTCGACCGCGATCTCGTCGAAGGGATTCATCGACATCTTCACACCGGCGGTCTCGACACCCGTGCCGTCCGCCTTCACGCGCGGCTTGATGTTGAAATCGATCACGCGCTTTACGGGAACAAGAACCTTCATGGACCTCTTCGCCTGTCTGTCAGCGGGCACTCACCCGAGGGGAGGGCGCCCCCCATAGCCCATTTCACCGAAAAATCACATCCCGCCGGGATAGTTGGGCCCGCCGGCGCCCTCGGGCGTCGCCCAGTCGATATTCTGCGCCGGGTCCTTGATGTCGCAGGTCTTGCAGTGCACGCAGTTCTGGGCGTTGATCTGCAGGCGCGGCGCGGTCTCGGCATCCGCGACCTCATAGACCCCGGCCGGGCAGTAGCGGCTCTCGGGGGCGCGGAACACATCCCAGTTCACCGTCTTCCACAGCGCGTCGCTGCGCAGCTTCAGGTGAACGGGCTGGTCTTCCTCATGGTTGGTTGCGGAGAGAAACACCGACGACAGCTTGTCGAAGGTGATCTTGCCGTCCGGCTTGGGATAGGCGATCGGCGCCGACTGGCTGGCCGATTCCAGGACCTCGTTATCCGCATGGCGATGATGCAGGGTCCACGGCGCCCGGCCGCGCAGCAGCATGGCGTCGATCCCCGCATACAGGGCACCGCCCTTCATCCCGAAGCGCGAGAAGGCGGGGCGCACATTGCGCACCGCGCGCAGCTCTTCCCACAGCCAGGATTTGCGCACCCGCGCGGTATACGATGTCGGCTCGGCCCGGCCGCCCTCCATCGCCTCGGCCACCGCCTCGGCCGCCAGCATGCCCGATTTCATGGCGGTATGGGTGCCCTTGATCTTGGGCACGTTCAGAAAGCCCGCCGTATCGCCGATCAGCGCGCCACCGGGAAAGGTCAGGCGCGGAATCGACTGGATACCGCCCTCCGACAACGCCCGGGCGCCATACGCGATGCGGCGGCCGCCCTCGAACGTGGCGCGGAAGGACGGGTGCAGCTTCACGCGCTGCATCTCATCGAACGGCGAGAGCCAGGTATTGGGATAATCCAGCCCGACCACGAAACCGTACGAGACCAGGTTCTCGCCGAAATGATACATCCAGGCGCCGCCATAGGTCCGGTCGTCCAGCGGCCAGCCGAAACTGTGCTGCACCAGCCCCGGGCGATGCTGCTCCGCCGGAACCTCCCACAATTCCTTGATGCCCAGCCCGTAGGTCTGCGGGTCCACGCCCTTGCGCAGGTTGTACATCGCCATCAGCCGCTTGGTCAGCGACCCGCGGCACCCTTCGGCGAACAGCGTGTATTTCGCGCGCAGCTCCATGCCCGGCGCATAGTTCGGTCCGGGCTCGCCATCGCGGCCGATGCCCATGTCGCCCGTCACCACGCCCACGACCCGCCCGTCCTCGACCAGCACGTCCGCGCCGGCGAACCCGGGATAGATCTCCACCCCCATCTCCTCGGCGCGCCCGGCCAGCCAGCGGCACACATCGCCCAGGCTGACGATGTAGTTGCCGTGGTTGCGCATGTGCGGCATCACCCGGTCCAGCATCGGCACCGAATAGCCCCGGCTTTCGGTCAGGAAGAGCATCGCCTCCTCCGTAACCGGCGTATTCAGGGGCGCCCCGGTCTCGCGCCAGTCGGGCAGCAATTCGTCCAGCGCGCGCGGCTCGATCACGGCACCCGAGAGGATATGGGCCCCGATCTCGCTGCCCTTCTCGATCAGGCACACGCTGGCCTGCGGCACCAGCTGCCGCAGGCGGATCGCCGCCGCCAGACCGGACGGGCCGCCACCGACAATGACAATATCGAATTCCATCGTCTCGCGTGCGTGTTCGGTCATCGCCCTTCTCGCCTCGTCCTGCTGCTGCGCCATGAACGCCACGGCCTGGTTGGAAGATTTATGCCTTCCTAGAACCGAACGGGGGCGGAACGCAAAACCGGCGGAAGGGTCAGGCCGGGGGGCCGAAGGCCAGCTCCCCGGTCGCCCGCCATTCGGACGAGACGAAATTGACGATCAGCGACCGGCGCAGGCCCAGGATCGGCCGGCGCACGAACCCATGCCAGCTCTCTTCGCCGGGCACGAACATCAGGCCGGAATTGAACGCGCCGCTGGCCCGCGCCACCGCCCGGCCATCCGCCGTCATCAGGTCGGTACCCCACTCCGCCGCCCCGGCACCGGTCGAAAGCGCGACCAGCAGGGTCAGCTTCTTGGCCCCGATATCGGTATGCGGCTCCAGCCAGAACCCGTCCGTATCCAGGCACAGCTCCAGCCGCAGGGCGGTCCCCGCCAGCCGGGCACCGCAGCGCGCGGCAATGGCCTCGCGCGTTTCGGCCGCATCGAACAGCCGCGCCAGCAGGTCCAGCCCCGGCTCGCGGCGCGTTGCGGGCGTAACGAAGACGCGCCGGCCGTTGCGGGCATCGCGCCGCCCGCCGGTATCCCCGCCATGGGACGCCGCCCCGGGGTCCCACGCCAGCAGCGCGGCCTGGGCCGCCGGCGGCAGCACGTCGTCCAGCAGCCAGTGCGCGAACGGCCACGCCCGGGCCTCGGCCCCCCGCACCGACGCAGCCGGCCGGTTGGGCTCCGGCCCGTCCGTTCCCGTCACGGCAGGGCTACAGCGCGCCGGCATGGCGCTTGACGCCCGCGGGCGCATGATGCGCGTCAAACACCGCCGCGATATTGCGCAGGAAAGGCCGCCCCTCCTCGGTCACGCGGATCACGGTGCCGTCCAGCACCACCAGCCCGTCCGCCTGGGCCTGCCGCAGGGCCGGCCACGCCCCGTCGTACCACGAGGCCGGGGCCCCATGGCGGGCCCCCACCGCCGCCGGGTCGACCTTCAGGTCGCACATCAGCCGCTCGATCACCTCACCGCGCAGCCGGTCGTCCGCGGTGCGGCACACGCCGCGCACGGCGGGCAGGCTGTCGGGCATCGTCTCCATGGCACGCGCATAGAAGGCCTGGGCCGGCACGTTCTGCGTCATGCCCTGCGGGAAGCTGGAAATCGCCGAGGCACCGATCCCGATCAGCACCGGCGCGGGGTCGACCGTATAACCCTGGAAATTCCGGTGCAGGGTCCCGGCCTCGGCGGCACGGCAGAGCGCATCGCCGGGCCGCGCATAATGGTCCAGCCCGATGGCACGATAGCCCGCCAGGCGCAGGGCCGCGTCGATGCGCGCGCGCTGCGCCAGCCGCTCCGCCGGCGGCGGCAGCGCGCCTTGGGGCAGCAGGGCCTGGCGCTTCTGCTTCCACGGCACATGGGCATAGCCGAACACCGCCAGCCGGTCCGGCCGCAGCGTGTCCGCGACCGTCAGCGCGGTGTCGCCCGCGCCGTCGGTGGTCTGGTACGGCAGCCCGTAGATCAGGTCGACATTGATCGAGGAAATCCCCGCCGAGCGCATCCGGCGCACGCAATCCTCGGTCTGTTCCAGGCTCTGCACCCGCCCGCTGGCCGCCTGCACCACCGGGTCGAGATCCTGGACCCCGAGGCTGGCGCGGTTGAACCCCAACTCCCCCAGCAGCGGCGGATAATCCTCGGGCAGGAAACGCGGATCGAGCTCGATGGCGATTTCGGCACCCGCCTCCACGCGAAACAGCCGGTGGAGCGTCTCCATCACGGCCCGCATGGTCGCAGGCGGCAGGGTCGTCGGCGTGCCGCCGCCCCACTGCACATGCCGCACCGGGCGATCGGGGCCCAGCCGTGCCGCCACCCGCTGCAATTCGTCGATCAGCAGCAGGCCATAGGCCGCCCGCAGGCCGGAATCGCGCACCACCGAGGTATTGCACCCGCAGAACAGGCACAGCACGTCGCAGAACGGAACATGCAGGTAAAGCGAGATCGGTGTTCCCGCCGGAACCGCCCGAAGCCACGCCTCGGCTTCGGCGGCGCCGACCGTGGCGTCGAACTGCGCCGCGGTCGGGTAGCTGGTATAGCGCGGCAAGTTGCCCCCATACCGAACCAGAACGTCGGAAGGGGGCAACGTGTCCACTGGATCAGAACCGGTATTCGATACCGGCACCGACCACGGTCGGGTCGAGCGAGTCATGCGCCTTGATGAAGGGGCTGCTCGTGCCGCGGTCGTTGGCCCATGCATGCATCCGCATGAACATCTGCTTCACGTCGAAGTTGAAGAACCAGTTGCCCACCAGCTGGTAGTCGAAGCCGGCATTGACCGACGGGCCGCCGGTAAAGCCGACATTGAGCTTCTGCACCAGACCACCGGCCGGCGAGACGTTATGGAACCACGCCATCGTGCCGCCGACACCCACATAGGGGTTGAAGCGCTTGTGCGGCCGGAAATGCCACGCGAAGGTCACGGTGGGCGGCAGCACCCAGGCGCTGCCGACATCGACATGGGCCGCCCCGCCGACACCCTCGGCCGCGACCTCATGCCGCGAGCTGGCCGCGATCAGGTCCACCGACAGGTTGTCGGTGAAGAAATATTCGAACGTCAGCTCCGGCGTGACCTGACGCGTGGTCTTGATCCGGCCCGGCACCGCCGCGTTGTTGATCCACAGCTTGCTGTCGCGGTCCTCGGGCAGCACGCCCAGCGCGGACAGGCGGATCAGGAAATCGCCCTTGCCCAGGCCGATCTTGGTGCTGGCGCAGGTCTCGAACAGGCCGCAATGGCTGCGGCGCGAGGGCGGCGGCGGAACGGCATCGGCGGCAACAGGCGCATTGACATAGGCCGACGGCGTCGCCGTCTGGGCACGTCCCGCGCCCGGCGCCAGCGCCAACAGGCCGGCCAGGGCCGGAACGACGAGGCTACGGGTCAATTTCATCGTGTGCGCCTTTCAACTTTCAGCGATAAACAACATCGTGTGGTGTGCATTGATCACGCACCGCCTGTCATCGCCTTGACATAAATCAAGCCATATTCTGCGAGATCTCGATCAGTGTGCGAATCGCCACAGGGTGGCCCGCAACCCGCCCCCGGGCCGCCATCCGCGCCAGAAGCGCCTGCTGGTTCCCGGGCAGGATCACGCGCGCGCTCCCGCAGCCGGCCTTGCAGGCCATATTCTCCAGCGCGGGCAGAAAGGCATCCAGCACCGACCAGACCTCGCCGAACGTCAGTGCAACGAAATGCTCCGCCGTCAGGACCCGCCCGTGGCGCATATCAGGATCGCAGCGAAAGGATATCAGCCCGCACGGCGCGCAGGCCGGGCCATGCCGCGCCACCAGGATGCCGTGCCGGCCGCGCGGGCCCGTGCGCAGGGCACGCCGGGCCAGGCGCATCCACGTTCCGCGCGCCATCGCGGGATAGGCCGCGCGCACCAGCGGATAGGCCAGCGCGGCGTCCTCGGCCCGCAACAGACCGACGACAAGGGCAGGGTCGGCATTCATCGTCGGGCGCGGCAGAAACCTTCCATTCCCGCACGCTTGGGTCCGATGCAGTAAAAGACATTGATTCAGATCAATTCAGCCCGCATTCTGCGGTATGTTCCGGCCCGAGCGGACGGATGGCCGCCCGCGCCGAAACGACCGGCCCGCCCTCCGGCGGGCCAGAACCGGGAGGAACCCGGACGATATGTCTGACCAGACCACCTGCCAGCGCGATGCGCGCCCGCGCCGCCTGATCCTGGCCGGCGCCCACCGGCAGCCCGGCTACTGCCTCAGTTGCGGCATCCGGGCCCAGAGCGTGTGCAGCGTCATCGACGATGACGACATCGCCCGGCTGGCCGAAACGGCGGTCGAAACGCTGGTCCTGCCCGGCCGCACCTTCATCGAGGAAGGCGCCCCGGCGACCGATTTCTACAATATCACCTCGGGCAACGTGAAACTGTTCAAGGCCCTGCCCGACGGGCGGCGGCAGATCACGGGCTTCGCCACCACCGGCCATTTCCTGGGCCTGGCGGTGTCGGACCAGTACGCCTTCGGCGCCGAGGCCATGGACACGGTGCGGCTGTGCCGCTTCTCGCGGGCGCGCATGCGCCAGCTGATGGACGATTTCCCCCGCCTGGAACGCCGGCTGCTGGCCGAAGCCTCGAACGAACTGGTGGCCGCCCAGAACCAGATGCTGCTGCTGGGCCGCAAGACGGCGCGCGAACGGGTGGCCAGCTTCCTGCTGGAACGCGTGCGCGAGGTCCCGAACCCCTCCGAGGACGTCCCCCTGCCCATGACCCGCTCGGACATGGCCGACTATCTGGGCCTGACCATCGAGACCGTCAGCCGGACCCTCAGCTGGATGCGCACCGAACGCCTGGTCGCGATCGGCAAGGGCCACACCGTGCGCATCACCGCGATGGAGCGGCTGGAAGCCCTGGCCGCTGGCGAGGCCGCCTGAAGGGATAGCCCGCCAAGGGCTTTGCCCTTGACCCACCAAAGGGCAAAGCCCTTTGGAAACCCATTCGTCATCAAATAATTGGGGTGCAGGGCCTCAGGCCCTGCCGGGTCCAGGGAGCGCCCTGGGATCCCTCACTCGACCTCGGGACTCGGCTCCGGAAGAACCGCCGGCGGATGCATCTTCGGCCCACGCGTCGGGCCGCCCACGATATGGCCGATCGGGGTCAGCACCTCCACATGGTCGCAGATGATCTTGAACACCGCGAGCATCGGCACCGACAGGAACGCCCCCCACACCCCCCACAGCCAGTCCCAGAACATCAGCGACCCCATGACCAGCACCGGATTCAGCGTAAAGCGCCGGGCCAGCACCATCGGGGTGATCGTCTCGCCTTCCATCAGATGGATGCACAGATAGACCATCGGCGGCAGCAGCGCCTGGAGCACCGACGGAAACACGAACAGGCTGATGACGAAATAGATCACGATCCCGGTCAGCGGACCGATGATCGGGATATAGTTCAGCAGAAAGGCCAGCACCCCCCACAGCAGCGGGTTGGGCAGGCCGAACGCCCAGCATTGCAGCATGTTCGCCAGCCCGACCAGCACGTTGATGATCGTGATCGTCGTCAGGTACAGCGAGACGTTGCGCTCGATCTGGTAGGCGATCTGCACCGCCCGGCGCTTGTCGGCAAAGGTCGGCATGATCTCCACGAAGCGCCGCAGCAGGCTGTCCCCCTGCGCCAGCAGGAAGAACAGCATCAGCATCATGGTAAAGAGCTGGCCCACGAACGCCCGCGTGCCCAGCAGCACGCTGGAGCCGAACGTGCCCAGCCCCCCCTCGGCCGACGGCGCGGCGGGCGCCAGCAGCGCGCCCTGCGCGCCCTCGTGGCCCCGGCCGCTGACCACGGCCAGAAAGCTCTCGATCCGTTCGTTGGCGGCCTGGATCATCCGCAGCGGCCCGTGCAGCACCGCCATATGGGCCTGGATCGCGGCCATGGTCTGCGGCGCGCGGCTGATCCACCCTGCGGCCGGCACCGAAATCGCGGTGCCGATCGCCCCCACCACCCCGAACAGGCACAGGATCAGGATCAGCGCCGCCAGCGTCTTGGGCAGCCGCAACCGCGCATGCAGCACGCGCATGGGCGCAGACAGCAGCAGGTTGGCCACCAGCGCCAGCACGATGGGCAGGATGATCGCAGCCGCGAAATACAAGGTGTAGAAGACCGCCAGCACAGTCAGGATCAGCAGGCAGATGGTCTGCGCGCTGAAACGGCTGCGGCGCACGACCTCGATGGCCCGTTGCTGCTGGCGCGTCTCGAACGAATCCGCTTCTTCACTCTCGGGAGCCAGCATCATGCCCCAGCCTCGCCAACAGCATTCGGCGGACAGGACCCGCCCGACCGCCGTTGCATGGGGCGTAGTCCCCCGCCCGCGCCGACGCAAGGCATAACGCGCATCAACATTGGTGCCACGCGTCCGACGCGGTGCATGCCCCCCCCGGTCGCCCCATTTTCACAGAAACGTGAGCATTCGGAACCCCGATGGTCCGGAAAATGCCGCGATCAAGGCTTGAAAGCCGCGACCATCGGGCGTCACATCCGATCTGAAAGCGGGAGCCCCGCCTTCATGACCTGAATGATGGAGGATCACATGGCCTGGACTGCTCCGAAGATCACCGAAGTTCCGCTGGGCGCGGAAATCAACAGCTACGTCTGCGGCCAGAAGAAATAAGCCGCACGAAACGCCGCCCAGCCTCGTGCGGGCGGCGTTTCTGTTCTAGATATCTGCGCCATGATCGACATCATCGTTCTCGGCGCGGCCGCCGGCGGCGGCTTTCCGCAATGGAATTCCAATGCAGCCGGGTGCCGACGCGCCCGCGCGGGCGACCCCGACGCCCTGCCCCGGACCCAGGCCTCAATCGCCATCAGCGGCGACGGCACCCACTGGTTCGTCGTCAACGCCTCGCCCGACCTGCGCACGCAGATCAACCAGACGCCGGCGCTGCACCCGCATCAGGGCCTGCGCTCCACCCCCATCGCCGGGGTGATCCTGACCGGCGGCGAGGTCGATACCGTGACCGGCCTGCTCACCCTGCGCGAGCGCCAGCCCTTCACCCTGCTGGGCACCCGCCCGGTGCTGGACCTGCTGGACGCCAACCCGATCTTCGAGGCCCTGGACCGCGCCATCGTGCCGCGCCTGGCCCTGGCGCTGGACCAGCCCTACCCGCTCGCCCTGCCCGACGGAAAACCGGCCGGGCTGACGATCACCCCCTTCGCGGTACCCGGCAAGGTGCCGCTCTATGCCGAAACCGGCCCCGACCCCGCCGCCATCGTCGAAAATGGCGAGACGGTGGGGCTGGCGATCACCGACGGCACACGCCATGTCTTCTTCATTCCCGGCTGCGCCCGCATGACCGACGCGCTGCGGGCCCGCCTGCGGGGGGCGGATATCGTGTTCTTTGACGGCACATTGTGGACCGACGACGAAATGCTGCGCGCAGGCGTGGGGCAGAAGACCGGCCAGCGCATGGGCCACATGTCCGTCAGCGGCACCGACGGCACCATCCACGCGCTCTCCGACCTCGAAATCGGGCGCAGGATCCTGATCCACATCAACAATTCCAACCCCGTCCTGCTGGCCGACAGCCCCGAGCGCGCCGCCGCGCGCGACGCGGGATGGGACGTGGCCTTCGACGGCATGAGGATGACGGCATGACCAGCCTTCCGCTTTCCCCGGACGAACTGGAGGCCGCGCTGCGTGCCATCGGCGCCGCCCGCTACCACAATCTGCACCCGTTCCACCGCGCGCTGCATGACGGGCGGCTGACCCGGGGCCAGGTGCAGGCCTGGGCGCTGAACCGCTATTATTACCAGTGCCGCATCCCCGCCAAGGACGCGACGCTGCTGGCCCGGCTGCCCACGGCAGAGCTGCGGCGCGAATGGCGGCGCCGCCTGGTCGATCACGACGGCGACGCG
Source organism: Gluconacetobacter takamatsuzukensis (assembly GCF_014174275.1). Classification (GTDB taxonomy): domain Bacteria; phylum Pseudomonadota; class Alphaproteobacteria; order Acetobacterales; family Acetobacteraceae; genus Gluconacetobacter; species Gluconacetobacter takamatsuzukensis. The sequence goes on from NZ_JABEQK010000002.1 coordinate 321,101, forward strand.
CCGGGCACCGGCGGCGTGGCCCGCTGGCTGAAGCTCACCGACGGCGTCGGGCTGGACCGCGCCTATGTCGAGTCGCTGGAAGGGCTGCTGCCCGCCACCCGCTTCGCCGTCGATGCCTATGTGGAGTTCGTGCGCGACCGCTCGATCCTGGAGGCCATCGCCTCGTCCCTGACCGAGCTGTTCTCGCCCACCATCATCAGCGAGCGCGTGTCGGGCATGCTGCACCATTATGATTTCGTCACCCCGGAAACGCTGGCCTATTTCCAGCCCCGGCTGACCCAGGCCCCCCGCGATTCCGACTTCGCCCTGGCCTATGTCCGCGAACACGCCCGCACCGTGGCCGAGCAGAAATCGGTGCTGGACGCGCTGACCTTCAAATGCGCCGTACTGTGGTCGATGCTGGACGCGCTGGATTACGCCTATGTCGTCCCCGGCCGCATCCCCCCCGGCGCCTTCACGCCCGACCCCGCATGACCGACGCCCCCGCCCCGCCGCCGGTCGCCGAAGACACGGTCGTCCGCTTCCTGCGCGGGACCCGCCTGCAACATGACCGGGTGCGCGACCAGTGGGTGATCCAGGCACCGGAACGCGCCTTCATCGCCGACCCGATCGCCGCCGAGATCCTGCGCCTGGTTGACGGCACGCGCCCGGTCGCCGCCATCATCGACATCCTGGCCCAACGCTTCGCCGCCCCGCGCCCGGTCATCGCCCACGACGTGCTGGAAATGATCGCCAGCCTGGCCCAGCGGCAGGTACTGACCGCATGACCCACATCCCCGTCCCACCGCCCATGAGCCTGCTGGCCGAGCTGACGCACCGCTGTCCGCTCCAGTGCCCGTACTGCTCCAACCCGCTGGCGCTGGACGGGCGGGAGCACGAACTCACCACCGACGACTGGCTCCGCGTGCTGGAACAGGCGGCCGAACTCGGCGTGCTCCAGGTCCATTTCTCCGGCGGCGAGCCGATGGCCCGCCGCGACCTGCCCGACCTCGTGCGCCGCGCCGCAGCGCTGGGGCTGTACACCAACCTCATCACCTCCGGCGTGCTGCTGACCGAGGCCACCCTGGCCCAGCTGGCCGAGGCCGGGCTGGACCATGTGCAGCTCTCGTTCCAGGACGTCGACACCGCCCCGGCCGAAACCATGGGCGGCATGCCCGGCGCGCAGGAAAAGAAGCTGGCCGCCGCGCGCCTGATCGTGGCCGAAGGCATGCCGCTGACGACCAATTTCGTCATCCATCGCGGCAATGTCGGCCGCATCGGCCGCATGCTCGACCTGGCGGTCTCGCTGGGCGCCCGCCGGGCCGAAATCGCCCATACCCAGTATTACGGCTGGGGCCTCGTCAACCGCGCCGCCCTGATGCCCAGCCGCGCCCAGCTCGAAGAAGCAACCCGCGCGGTCGAGGACGCCCGCACCCGTCTGGCGGGCACGCTGGCCATCGACTACGTCACCCCCGACTACTACGCCGACCAGCCCAAGCCCTGCATGGGCGGCTGGGGCCGGCGCTTCGTCAATATCTCGCCCACCGGCCACGTCCTGCCCTGCCACGCCGCCGAGACGATCAAGAGCGTCCCCATCCCCGACATCCGCACCGACAGCCTGGCCGCCATCTGGGCCGACGCCCCCCTGTTCCGCCTGTTTCGCGGCACGGACTGGATGCCCGAACCCTGTCGCGGCTGCGACCTGCGCGAACAGGATTGGGGCGGCTGCCGCTGCCAGGCCCTGGCCCTGCTGGGCGACGCCGCGGCAACCGACCCGGTCTGCACCCGCTCGCCCGACCACGCCCGGATCAGCAGGATCCTGGCCGACCTGCCGGAGACACCGCCGCCACTGGTCTATCGCCGGTACGGCAACGCGCCGGGGTAGGGGGCAGCAAGGGCTTTGCCCTTGACCCACCAAAGGGCAGTCGCCCTTTGGAAACCCGGTCGTTACGAAAGATGGAACGATATCGATCCGGGATCTTTCATTCTTTTTTTCTGGTCATCGGATATATCCGATGACCCCGGATTTTCCCTCGCCGCGTGTCCGCAAGCGCGCATTTCCGGTCGGGCCCTCAGAACCATTCCTTCTGATGGGCAACATACGTCTCATAGAAATCCTGGTCGGATTTCGAGATGTAGATAACGCCCTCGATAAAGGCGATCAGCCAGATCACCGCCCCCGGTATGCCGAAAAAGATAAAGCCGAACATCGTAATCAGCAGCATTACGATCCCGGCCTTGTTGTACCCCAGATAGAATTTATGAATCCCGAACCCGCCCAGGAAAAACGCCAGCAGCCCCGCAACAATCTTCGATTTCTCGCCCGAGCCGTTGATATCGATATTGATGCTGCCCAGCGGCGGCTCGGACATGACGAAGATCGACAGCGCCTCGCCATTGCTCTTGTCGAAATCGACCTTCACGCCTTTCTTCAGCGCGGAAAAATCGGACCGTACGCTCGTTCCCTTGAACGTATATCGATTATTGTCGTCCCCGCTGATCAATCCTTCTCCAATCCGGGGATCATAATCGAGAACGGTTCCGCGCATCGTGTGCCATCCGAAAATCTTGTGCCGACCCCGTCAGCATAAGGATCGGGGACAATTTTCGTCAATTCGAAACGCCCGGCATCATAACTAAAATCATGTTCCAGACGAACATGGAAACAAACACCAAAAACAAGCATGAAAACATAACAGTATAAAATCATATCAATCCTTCATTAGACCCCAACCGGGCAGACCATCCGGGCAGACCGCCCAACCCCCTATCCCGCCGGTTTCCCGGCCAGCCGCACCGGCAGCAGGCGGGTCGTCAGGCACAGCAGCGCATGCAGCACGCACAGCACGCCGAACGCCACGGCAAAGACCCGCGATGCCATGAACGGGCCGGCCGATGCCTGCCCGCCCAGGGTCATCGCGCACAGCGTCGTCCAGATCGGCCCGCCCAGCCTCTGCACGATATTCAGCGCCGTGGTCGCCACCGGCAGGTCCTGCCGCTTCACCGCGGCATATCCCGCGCTCATCGACGGAATGCCGATCGCCCCCATCCCCGCCCCCCGCAGGAACAGCGCACCGGCCAGGATCGAAAAAGCGACCCCGTACAAGGCAAAAAACACAAGCAGCAGGGTCCCCGCAAACGCCACCAGTGCGCCGCAATGCGTCAGCCTGCGGATACCGAACCGGTCCGTCAGCCACCCCATCAGCGGATAGGTGCACATCATGCCCAGCCCCATGGGCGTCATCAGCCAGCCGACCCGGTCGGGCGACAGGCCACCGCCATGGATCAGCCAGACCGGCACCAGCATCTGCCCCGCGAACAGCGCACCGTTCAGCAGGAACATGGTGCCGACCGAGGCGGAAAAGACCCGCCCCCCGAACAGCCGCAAATCGATCAGCGCCCCATCGCCCTTCCGGCGCGCCCACGCGCCATACACCGCAAACAGCAACAGCCCACCGCACACCAGCGCACCGCCCACGCGCTGGCCAAGACGGTCGATACCGTAAAGAAAGAACACAAGAGCCGGCGAAAGCAGCGCCAGACCAACCAGGTCGAGCACGCGCGGGCGCACCTGCTGCCGATCGTCGGGCAGGAAACGCCACGCGAGCACAAAAGCCAGGAGCCCGACCGGCAGGTTGAAGAGAAAGATCCAGCGCCAGGAGGCAAATGTCAGGATCCCGCCCGCGACGACCGGCCCCAGAAGCGGCGCCAGCAGGACCGGCATCACCACCATGCTGGCCACGCGCGGCATGTGCCGGCCGGCGGCGCGCGCCACCAGCATCTGCGCCATCGGCGCCAGAAAGCCGCCCGCCATCCCCTGCACCACGCGAAAACCGATCAGCGACGGCGCCGACCATGCCAGCCCGCACAGGCCGGATGCCAGGGTGAACGCGGCGAAACACCACAGATACAGCGCCCGCGCCCCGATACGATCGACCAGCCAGCCATTCAGCGGCAATGTCAGCGCCAGCGCCAGCAGATACCCGCTCATGACCCACTGGATGGTCGGGAACGCAGCATGCAGCGTCCCCGCCAGCCCCGGCAGCGAGACATTGACGATCGTGGCGTCGAGCTGCGACATGAACGAACCAATGGCCGCAACACTGGCGATTTTCCAGATGCCGGGCGGCAGCCGGTCGCTCTCCCCGGGCGACGCGCCCGCCTCCGCCGCGCGGCTCATGCCGAAAAGCCGGGGCCAGTCATGCGGCGGTTCAGGCCGTCAGTTCGACGGCATCGGCAGCCGTCACCCGGCCGAGCATCGGAAAGATCTGCGCGAAGGCAAAGCGATGCATCTCCGCCGACAGGCCCGACGTCGCATCCTCCGCCACCACCACGGCATAACCATGCTCATGCGCGGCCCGTGCGGTCGATTCCACGCCCATATTGGTCGCAATCCCGCCCAGCACGATCGTCGTGATGCCGCGCCGGCGCAGTTGCAGGTCCAGGTCCGTGCCGTAGAAGGCCCCCCATTGCCGCTTCGTCACCGTCAGGTCGCCCGGTTCGGCCAACCCGTCCACCAGTTCGGTCCAGTCCTCGGGAAAGCCGCCCGGCGGCGGGGAAAACGGCCGGTCGACCGGCGTCCGCACCGCATCGGCGAAATCGGGCGCGAAGGCGACATTGACCAGCACCACCGGCGCGCCGGCCGCCCGGAAACGGCCGGCCAGGCGCTTGCCGCGCGCCACCACCTCGTCCCCCGAGTGCGGTGCCACGGCGCGGCCGACAATGCCCTTCTGGAGGTCGATCAACACCAGGGCGGTCCGGGAAGCGGGGAGGGATATCATCATGCGGTTCCGATATCGTTGCCTTCGTTCCCCCGGCGCGTTGTCGGCACCGGCGGGGTTCGATAGAATTTGAGGACGAACTCAAGCAGGGGCATTATTTGAGCATGGGCTCAACTTCGTCAAGCACCCATCGCGCCGCGTTGCAGCCCCAGCGCGCGGTCGGCCGCCAGCGGGTGGCGGAATTGCTGGCGGCGGCCTCCGACCTCATCGCCGAACGCGGCTACGAGGCCACGACCATGGCCGCGATCGCCGAGCGTGCCGGCGCCCGGATCGGGTCCCTCTATCGTTTTTTCCCGAACAAGGAGGCAATCGCCGATACCCTGCTGCGCCGGCATCTCGACATATTGCGCGAGGCCTATGACGCGCTCGGCCACCGCGCGGCTGGCGCCACGCCCCAGGAACTGGCCGATATCCTGATCGATCTCCTGGCCACGCTTTATCCGCGTGTGAAATCGCTGCCCGCCCTGATGGATGTCCGCACCGACCGGACCGAACTCAGCCGCCAGTCGCGGGCCACGGCCCTGGGCGGCATTTCCGCCGCGCTGCGCGCCTGCGCGCCGAAGCTTGACCCGCGGGAGGCCGACGATATCGCAACCGTCGTGCTCAACAACATGAAGACGATGCTGGGCATGGTCCTGAACACCGCACCGACATCACCCGGCGCGCCGGACGAGCTGCGCCTGATGAACCGGCTCTACCTCGCCGCCCGCCTGGCGCCTGCCCTCGGCTAGGGACCGCCAAGGCGGCGGTGATAGGCCGTGAAGACCGTCCCGGAAACCGCATTCAGCACCCGGATCCCCGCCGCCTCGTCCGGCAGGTCGCGGCTGAGTTCCACGAGGATATAATGCGCCCCGTTCGGCAGGAACACGATCGCGGCGTCGTTGCGCACGCCGTTGACCCACCCGGTCTTGTGCGCCACCGGCGTCCCGCCGGGCAGGGGAGGCGGAATGATATCGTTGAAGGTCTGGCCCAGCATGATGCTGATCATGGCCCGGCTTTCCTCGGGCCCCACGATGGCCCCCTGGTCCAGCTTCTGCAGGAACCCGCCCAGCCCGCGCGCCGTGACGCGATTGCGGATGCCCTGGGCATCGGCATCGAAATCCTCGATCATCCGGCCGAAGACGATGCCCTCCAGCCCCTGCCGCGCCACGACGGCGCGAATGGGCAGCACCCCCAGCCGCTCGATCATCAGGTTGGTCGCAAGATTGCTGCTGTACTGGATCATGACCCGCAGCAATTCGATCACCGTGACAGGCTGGCCCGCCTGGGCATAGAGCGGATCGTAGGAATCCTCCTTCTGGTCGAGCGCGAAACTGCCCGTGCCGACCAGCGAGTGGAAACGGTTATGGACGACAATCGCCTCGTCGGGCTTCAGCGTGCCGTCGCGAAAGGCGGCATAGGCGGCATCCATCACAAACAGCTTGATGGTGCTGGCGGCATTGATCGGCTCGTCGCAATGCAGGCACACATCCGGCGCCTTCCCCGACGGCGCGGCATAGACGGCGAAGAAACCCGGCCGCCCGTCCACGATCCGCGCCACCGAATCCGCCATCGCGTCCGCGCGGGCCGCCCACGCCACCCCGGCCGGAAGCGCCAGCCCGCACAGGACGGCACCGGCGCGGATCAGCCAGAATCGAAATCCGGATAGCGGCACGGTCACTCTCCTCGGGCATGGAGCCACGCATTGCGAAACCGTTATAATCTTCGTTTTCATGCCCGACCAATTCACCGAGATTCCCATGCCTTAGCCTTGGGTTATCACCTGTGGAAAAGTTTCGCCTTCCTAAGCGGGCCACGATCGGCGAAGGAGGAAGGAGCGATCGACAAGGGGCTGCCTGCAAAGCCGCCCTGCCGGGCGGGCGTACCGCGCAGCGCGGACAACGCGCCGGGGCCACGCCCGCAGGACGATTTTGCAGACAGTCTCTCATGCAGCGGGGTGGCGGCGCGATTATGGATACAGGCAGGATTTCACGCCGGGGCGTGTTCGCGGGCGGCGCCGCACTGGGCGCCGTGGCCATGATGGCGGGCGAGCGCACCCTCTTGCCCCACAGCGCCACGGCAGGGGACGCACTTGTCCCGCCGCATCGCCCCCGTCTGGCACCGCTGCACCCGCGCGTGGACCAGATCACCGACCTCAAGGTCTGCATCCGCCCCTTTCGCGCCGCCGGCCCCCGGCTGGATGTCGAGCGGATCGGCGACAAGACGATCTTCCATAATTACGGCCATGGCGGCAGCGGCTGGTCCCTGTCCTGGGGGTCGGCCAACCTGGTGGTCGGCAATGTGGCGGCCACGCTGCACCGCAAGGTCGCGGTCATCGGCTGCGGCATCGTCGGGCTGACAAGCGCGCTCACGGCACAGCGCGCGGGCTTCGACGTGACGATCTACACGCGCGACCTGCTGCCCCACACGCGCTCGGTCCGCGCGAACGGAAGCTGGACCCCGGATTCCCGCATCGCCCTGACCCAGACCGCCGGCCCCGCCTTCGCCGACCAGTGGGAGCAGATGGCCCGTTTTTCCTGGGCGACCTACCGCACCTATCTCGGCCTGCCCGGCGCGCCGATCATGTTCGAGGATAATTACATCCTCTCCGACAAGCCTTTCGACGACCGGCCCGCCCCACCCCCGCCCGCCGGCGCCCCCGGAACGATGCCGCGCGCTACCGAGGATTTCGCAACCTACGAAAGCAGGATCCGCGACATCGTCCCGGCCGTCGAGGATATTCCCGACGCCGAGAACCCCTTCGCCGCTCCGCATGCGCGGCGTCATTCCCTGATGATCTACAATTTCGGCGCCTACGGCCATTTGCTGCTGTCCGAATTCCATCAGGCCGGCGGCCGCATCGTCATCCGCGAATTCCATACCCCCCACGACCTGGCCTCGCTGCCCGAAAAGGCGATCATCAACTGCCCCGGCTACGCGGCGCGGGAATGGTGGCGCGACGACAGCCTGATCCCCGTCCGGGGCCAGACGGCCTGGCTGCCGCCCCGGCCCGAGGCCCCGTACGGCCTCGATTACCGGGGCGCCGCCCTGCTGTCGAAGACCGACGGCGTCATGATCCAGGCCGTGGACCTGGACGGGCTGGGCGAAATGACGGGCGTGGGCAACAGTTTCGAACATCCCGACCCGGCGGAAGCCGCGCGCGCCATCGGCGTGTTCGCCGACCTGTTCGCCCGCATGCCGATGGTGGGCGGCTGACATGACGATGCGCCAGGCCATCCTCTTCACCCTCATCGCCCTCCTGCCCGGCATCGCCTCGGCCCGCCCGGCCGCCGAGGCGACCCACGGCGCCGACCTCTACCGCGCGGCATGCGCGATGTGCCATGGCCCGACGCTGGAGGGCAATTTCCAGACCCCGGCCCTGACCGGCCGCTTCGTCGCGAACTGGGCGGGCGCCCCGGTGGCGGAACTGGAATCCTATGTCCATCGCGCCATGCCGCTGATGGCGCCGGGCACATTGTCGCCGGAAGATACACGGGCCATCGTCGCGTTCCTGCTCCAGGCGAACGGGCTTGCGCAGGGCGGAACCATACGGCGGGTCCATCCCTCGTGAAATCCGACGCAATGTTCTCTTCTTTTTCTGAAGAAAAAGAAGCAAAAAGACTTTTATCCGTTCAGGGACATCGCGTGTCCCCAGCAAAAAGCTCCTGAACGAATCAAAAGTTTTTTGGTTCTTTTTTCAAAAAAGAACAGAACTCCACCTCCCCGGAAGGACCCAGAATGCGCCTGCGCCAGATCGAAGTCTTCTACGCGATCATGACGACGGGCTCGCTCCGGCGTGCCGCCGAACTGCTGCATGTCTCGCAGCCGGCCGCCAGCAAGGTTCTGCGCTACGCCGAACAATCGCTGGGCTTCGCATTGTTCGAGCGCGCGGGCGGCCGGCTGGTACCGACGCGCGAGGCCCGCATCATGCTGCCGCACGTCAACGCCATTTTCGAAAAACTGTCGGACCTCAAACGCCTGACCGACAATCTGCGCTATGCGCGCGACGGGCATTCCATCAGCATCGGCTGCGTGCCCAGCCTGGGGCTCAGCCTGGTACCGCGCGTGGTCCAGCGCTACCGCGCCGCCCATCCGGGCATGGAACTGACGATCGACGCGCTGCACGGCACGGAAATCGTGTCGCGTATCCTCAACCACGATCTCGACCTCGGCATCGTGTTCGGCGACTATTCGCGTGACGGACTGACCGCGCTGCATATCGCGGATATCCCGCTGCTGATGATCGACCGCGAAGGCGGAGGCGGCCCCGTCAGCCTCTCCGCGATCGACCCCGCCCGCTATATCGGGCTGAGCGAGAACGATCCCACGGCCCGCCTGCTCGACATGGCGCTGGACGAGGCCGGAATTCCCACCACGCCCCCGGTGCGGGTGCGCACCCATTTCATGGCGGCCGAACTCGTGCGCCTCGGCGGGGGCTGCGCCATCGTCGATGCCCTGACCGCATTGCATCACCCGGGCCTGCCCCGGCCGCGCCCGCTCTCCCCGCCGCTGGACGTGACCTGCACCGTCCTGTTCCGCGCCGACCATGCGCTGTCGCATATCTCGCAGAACATCCTCGCCCTGCTGCGCAGCGAACTCGAAATCGACCTGGCCGCGCTGGCGGAATGACGTACGGAAAGCCCTTCACCCCAGGTTAAGGGAGACATGCATTTGGGGACGCGACGGGCGAAACGTTTCGTGCTTTCAATGGACCCCTTTCCGTTGCGGCCCATCCATGACCGGGGGCCGGAATTTCACATCCAGGGCCGTCGATGATCCAGCGTTTCCGATATGCGTGCATGATGGCCGTCCCGGCGGCCGCCCTCCTGTCCGCCTCGTGCCCCGCCCGCGCGGCCTCCCTGCCGCCGGGCCTGACGGAGCAGGAAATCGCCACGACGGTCGAACGCGCCCGCCAGGCCTTCAACGTGCCGGGCGTCGCGGTGGCGGTGGTGCATGACGGGCAGATCGTGTTCAGCCACGGCTACGGGCGCCGGGCCGAGGACAAGGCCAGCGCGCCGGTCGACGGGCGCACGCTGTTCGCCATCGGGTCGAACACCAAGGAATTCACCGCGACGGCGCTGGCGCAACTGGTCGAGCAGGGCAAGCTGGACTGGAACGACCGCGTGATCGACCATATGCCGGAATTCCGCGTCGCCGATCCGTCGATCACGCGCGATTTCCGGGTGTCGGACCTGCTGACCCACCATAGCGGCATGGGCCTGGGCGCGGGCGACCTGATGCTGTTCTCCCACAGCACGCTCACCCGGCCGGAAGTCCTGGCCGGCCTGCCCTTCATGCCCTTCACCGCGCCGTTCCGCACCCAGTACGCCTACAACAACCTTCTCTATGTCGTGGCCGGCGCCCTGGTCGAGCGGCTGACGGGGCAAAGCTGGGAAGAGGTGGTCCAGAAACGGCTGATCGACGCGGCCGGCCTGCCCGCCTGCCAGAGCACGCCCCCGGTCAGGGGCCAGACGGACGTCGCCACCGGCGAAGGCGAAAGCGGCGCCCTGCCCGACAAGGCCACGCGCCTGCTGCCCGCCGTGGCCCCCGCCGGCGGCATCTGGTGCAGTGCCGACGGCATGGCGCGCTGGGCCCAGACCTATCTCGCCGGCGGCCGCGCGCCGGACGGCAGGCAGGTCTTCAGCCAGGCCAGCCGCGACGCGCTGTGGGCACCGCACGCCCTGCTGCCGCTGCCCAGCACGGCAGAGGCGACCAGAACCCATTTCCGCGCCTATGGCTATGGCTGGTTCATGGAGGATTTCTTCGGCTACAAGCGCGTGTGGCACACCGGCACCATCGACGGCATGGTCAGCTACGTGACCTTCCTGCCGGAACAGAAGACCGGCATCGTCATCCTGACCAACCATGACGACTACAACGCGACCTATTCCATCGCGACGACCCTCAGCGCCTATGTCGCCACCGGCACCAGCGCGGACTGGGTCGCCCACTGGCGGGATGCCAAGAACGCCGAAGACGCGGCGACGGCCAAGGCGGCCACCACCACCGGCCCCGGCTCGCCCGCGCGCCCCTTCATCACGCTGTCCGAAAGCGCGCGGCAGGAATACGCGGGCACCTATCGCGACGATTGGCGCGGCCCGATCACCGTCAGCCTGCGAGGGCAGGACCTGCGCATGGCATTCAGCCACGCCGATGGCCTGGCGGGAACCCTCTCGGCCCTGCCGCACGACCTGTTCGTCGTCCGGTGGGACGATCGCGGGCAGGATGCCGAAGACGATTCCTATGTGCAGTTCGAACGCGATGTCTCGGGCAAGGTGGTGGGCATGAGCATGCGCGTGATCGGGTCCGATTTCAGCTTCGATGCGCAGGATCTGCACCCCAGGAAGGAAGCCTCTTCTTTTTCTGAAGAAAAAGAAGCAAAAAGACTTTGATCCGTTCAGGAGCCTCCCATGCCCCGGCAAAAAATCCCTGAACAAATCAAAAGTTTTTTGGTTCTTTTTTCCAAAAAAGAACAGAAACCCTTTCCAATTCGTTTTCCTAACAAAACAACCACTTAACCACAGGTTATAAGAGGACGGTCTCTTTGCATTGGCTGGAATGCTCCCGGACTTCTAGGCTTTGTCCATCATGACGGCGCACGGGGCCCCCTCGTCCCCACGCGCCCAGCCTATTCGGGAATTTCATGGCCGGCAGACGGACCATCACCATCATCGGCGGGGGCGTCATCGGTCTCGCCGCCGCCTATGCCCTCGTCCGCGACGGGCACACGGTCACACTGGTCGAGCGTGGCGAGGATGTCGGGCGGGAAGCCAGTTTCGCGAATGGCGGCCAGCTCAGCTACCATTATGTCAGCCCGCTGGCCGATGCCGGCGTGGCGCGCGACGCGCTGGGCTGGCTGCTGCGCCCGCAGGCGCCGATCGCGCTGCGGCTGCGGGCCGATCCGCGCCAGTGGCGCTGGCTGCTCGCCTTTCTCCACGCCTGCAACCGGCACATGAATCGCAAGAATGCCGCGATCCTGCTCGATCTTGCACTGAGCGGACAGGCGGAACTCCAGACATGGCGCAACGCCGGACTGGACGATTTCCTGTGGCGCCGCCCGGGCAAGCTGGTGCTGTATCGCGACGCATCGACCTTCCGCAAGGCGGCACGCGCCGTCACCGATCCGAATGGGCAGCGCACCCTGTCGCCGTCCGAATGCGCGGCGGTCGAACCCGCATTCGCGGGATTGCAGCCCCGGCTCGCGGGCGGGATCTTCTCGCCGGACGACGAGGTCGGGGATTGTTTCCTGTTCTGCACCGCCTTGCGCAAGGCCCTGTCGGCGGAACCGGGCTTTCGCCTGGTGCGGGGCACGGCCACGCTCGGCCCCGGCCCGGCCGGCCGATGCGCCGTCGGCGTCGATGGCCGCCCGTTCGAGACCGATCTGGTCGTCCTCGCGGCCGGCATCGCCTCGCGCGCGCTGGCACAGCCGCTGGGGATCGACCTGCCGCTTTACGGCCTGAAAGGCTACAGCCTCACCACGCGGCCACCGCCCGGCACCGTGCCCTCGGTCAGCGTGACGGATTACGACAATCGCGTGGTCTATGCCGGGCTGGGCGACCGGCTGCGGGTGGCCGCGATGGTCGATATCGGGTCGGAAGACACGGTACCGGACCCAAGGCGCCTCGCGGCACTGCGCGCACTGGTCGCGGAAACGCTGCCGGGGGCGCTGGGGCAGGGCGAGGACACGCCATGGGCCGGGCTGCGCCCCGCAACGCCGACCGGCGTCCCGGTGATCGGGCGAACCCGCTACGGCAACCTGCTGCTCAATGTCGGCCACGGCGCCCTCGGCTTCACATTGTCGGTCGGCTCGGCCATGCGGCTGAAAGAGATCGTGTCCGGGGCCGACGCCCGGGCCATCGGGTAAGAAAGGCAAGGTTCTGATGCAGGCAACCCGTCGCGCGGTTCTTCTCGGCGGCGTCGCCGCAACCCTGTCCCTGCCGATGCGCGGCGCCGGGGCAGCAACCTCCCTCCCGGTCCTGCCCGGCCTCGCCCAGCCGGTCGAGATTCTGGAAGATCGCTGGGGCGTCCCGCATGTACGCGCCCGCACCATCCCCGACGCCTTCTTCGCGGATGGGTATCTGGTGGCGCGGGACCGGCTGTGGGAGCTCGATTTCGGCCACCGCCGGTCGCTGGGGCGGCTGGCCGAACTGTTCGGCCCGGCCTTCGTGCCGTCCGATACGGCCAACCGGCTGGTGCTGTTCCGGGGCGATGCCGGGCGCGAACTCGCCGCCTTTTCGCCGCTGGTGCAGGCATGCGCGCGCGCCTATGTCGCCGGCATCAACGCCCGGATCGCCGAGGTCACGGCCACGCCGGCCCTCCTGCCGCCCGAATTCGCCCTTTTCGCCTGCACGCCGCTGGAATGGGACGCGCTGGACCTGATCCGCATCCGCGCCGAGGTCACGGGCAACACCAGCGCCGAAATCCGCCGCGCACAGCTGGCCGCACGCGGCGCGCTGGCCTACGATACGATCATGACCCCGCTGGAACCCGCCCACACGCTGCGGGTGCCCGACGGGCTGGATGTCGGCGCGGTCGGTGTGGGCGATCTGGGGCTGTTCGCGGTGCTGCAAGCCCCCCTGCCGCTGCAAGGCCTGCACGCGGCGGCCGAGGACGCGACGCGGCGACGGAACGAAGGCAGCAATGCGTGGGTCATCGCCCCCAGCCGTACCGCCACCGGCCGGCCGATCCTGGCAAACGATCCGCATCTGGAATTCGGCGCGCCGGGCCCGCGCCATGTCGTGCATCTGACGGCACCGGGGCTGGACGTCATCGGCGGCGGCTCGGCGGGCATGCCGGGCGTGATGCAAGGCCACAATGCAAGGATCGCCTTCGGCCGCACGAATTTCCATATCGACCAGGAAGATCTGTTCATCCTCCGCACCGACCCGCACGACCCGCTGCGCTACGCCCACCAGGGCGGCTGGAAGCGCATGGAACAGGTCGAGACACGGATCGCGGTCCACGGCGAGCCCGACCGGGTGGTAAGCCTCTTCCATTCGGTGCACGGGCCGGTGGTATCGCGCGATCCGGCACGCAACCGCGCAACGGCGGTGTCGGCCACCTGGCTGGCACCGGGCGCGAACGGCCTGCTGGCCAATATCGGCATCAACCTCGCCCATGACTGGCCGAGCTTCCGCGAGGCATTGCGGGTCCATACCAGCCCGACCAATTTCACCTACGCCGATATCGACGGCAATATCGGCTGGCAGGCCGCAGGCGGCCTGCCCCACCGCGCCGACGGCCATGACGGGCTGATGCCCGCGCCGGGCGACGGCCGGTACGACTGGCAGGGGCTCCAGCCGCTGGAGGCGCTGCCCAGCAGCTTCAACCCGGCGCGCGGCTGGTTCGGCAACTCCAACGAAATGAACCTGCCCCCCGACTACCCGGCGGAACAGCGCCGCGTCAGCTTCGAATGGCGCGACCGGTTCCGTCACGAGCGCGTGGCCCAGATGCTGGACGCAACCCCGCGCGCCACGCTGGCCGACAGCGTGGCGCTGCAACACGACACCCTGTCCGTGCCGGCCCTGCAAATGGTGCGGCTGCTGCCCGACCTCCCGCCCGCACTGGCCGCCGAGGCCGCGCTGCTGCGGGCCTGGAACGGCCGCGTGGACGCCGACAGCGCGGCGGCGGCGCTGTACGAAGTCTGGTGGACCCGGCTGGAACGCGCGCTGCACGCGCTGATCATCCCTCCGTCGCTGCGCGACCTGCTGCCCGGCCCGGTGGGCGCCACGGTGCAGCTTTCCCTGTTCCAGTCACCCGATTCCCGGTTCGGCCCCGACCCGGCACAGGGGCGGGACAGGATGCTGGCCGACACGTTCGGCGCGGCGGTGGCCGAACTGCGCACGCGCCTGGGCCCCCTGCCGGCCGCATGGCGATGGGGGGCGCTGCACACCATCACGCTGCACCACCCGCTGGCCACGGTCCCGGCCGTGGCGGCCGCCTTTCCCGCCATCGGCGGCCCGGCCGCGCAAAGCGGCGGCGACCCCTACACCGTCATGGCCCGCTGGTACAGCCCGCACGCGGGCGGCCCGAATGCCTACGCCGCAACGGGCGGGGCAAGCTACCTGATGGTGTGCGATGTCGGGGACTGGGACAAATCCCTGTTCCTCAATTTCCCCGGCCAGTCGGCGGACCCGCATTCGCCGCATTACGCCGATTTCCTGCCCGTCTGGCTGCGCGGCGCCATGCAGCCACTGTCCTTCGGCACCCACAGCGTCAACGCCGCCGCCGTCCGGCGGCTGACCCTCCAGCCGGAGAAACCGCGATGAGCCCGCTCCGCACCTGCGGCCTCGCCCTCCTCACGCTGGCAGCCCTGGCCCCGGCCGCACGGGCCCGGACAGCCACCGACCGCGCAATGGACCGCGTGCTGACGCAGGCCGAGGCCCGGCCCCTGGCCGCCATCGCAGCCGTGCGCCTGCGCCACGGCCAGGTCGCCTACAGCTATTATGGCGGCTTCGCCCGCCAGACACCGGGTGAAACGGTACCCGTCGGGCCCGACACGCTCTTCCGCATCGCCTCCATCTCCAAGATCGTGACGACCATCGGCCTGATGGAACTGGTCGAACAGGGCCGGATCGATCTCGACCGCGATGCGTCCGACTATCTGGGCTTCCGCCTGCGCAATCCCGATTTCCCGCAGGTGCCGATCACGGTGCGGATGCTGCTCAACCACACATCCAGCATCCGCGACGCCGACAGCTACACCATCCCGCCCGGCCGCCGGATCGCGGAGCTGTTCGACCCCGCCCGCAAACCCGGCGACCCCGGCTACCATTTCGCCCATGCCGACGGCCATCCGCCGGGGACATGGTTCGATTACTGCAATCTCTGCTACGGCCTGATCGGCACGATGATGGAGCGCGCAAGCGGCGAACGGTTCGACCGTTTCCAGCAGGCGCATGTGCTCGGCCCGCTGGGGATCGACGGCGGCTACAACCCCGCCGCCCTGGCCCATCCCGACCGCCTGGCCACCCTCTATCACCACCTGCCCACGGGCTGGCAGGCCGAAACCGACACGCTGCCGGTCAAGGGCTGGGGCAGGGCGGCGCTCGATGCCTACATGCCGGGCACCAACGGTACCCTGTTCTCGCCCCAGGGCGGCCTGCGCGTGTCGATGCAGGGGCTGACCCGCCTCGTACGCTTCATGCTCGGCCACGGCACGCTGGACGGCGTGCGCCTGCTCTCGCCCCAGAGCATCGACCGGATGCTGACACCGACCTGGCAGTATGACGGCCATAACGGCACCTGCCCCTACCCGATCGCCGCCTACGGGCTCAGCATCGCCCGCCTGACCGGCGCACGGGATTCCTCGGGGCGCGAAACCCGGCCCTACAAGGGCTATTCCGGCGACCTGGCCGGCCATCTGGGCGATGCGTACGGTCTGCGGTCGGGGTTCTGGTACGACCCGGCAACCGGCGACGGCTTCCTGTTCGCGGCCGACGGCTTCCCCGACGACGGGCAGGAACGGCCAGGCACCTATTCCTCCTTCACCCGCGTCGAGGAAGCGCTGTTCACCGCCCTCGCCGGAGCCGGACAATAAACCGCATGCCCATCCGATCCTCCCTTCTGGCCGCCACCGCCCTGCTGGCCATCACCATCGTCCCCGCCCACGCCACGCCGGCGGAGGACGCACCCCGCCTGGCCGGCCTGCTGGCCATGCCCTACGCCACCGGCATGGCCGGCGCGGCCGACGCGCCCCGCGTGGCGTGGGTGGAACGCCGGGGCGGCGTGCGCAACATCCTGGTCTCGGACGGCGGCGCGGCCCCGCACCGCGTCACGGCCTACACGCAGGATGACGGAACCGACCTCTGGGGCCTCGCCCTCAGCCCGGACGGCCAGATGCTCGCCTTCGTCGAAGGCGGCGACCCGGAATATTCCAACGACGCCCCGCCCAATGCCGGCAATGCGCCGGTCCCGGGCAAGCAGACGGTGCGCGTCGTCCTGCCCGACGGGCACATCGTCACGGCGGGGGAGGGATATGCGCCCACCTTCTCGCCGGACGGAAAACTGCTGGCCTTCGCCCATGGCGGCACGCTGCTGGTCGGCAGGGCAGGGGGCAGCGCGCGGGCGGTGCTGACGACACCGGGCGCGATCACCGCCCTGCATTGGTCGCCCGACGGCACAAGGCTGGCCATCGAGATCGATCGCGGCTCGCACGCCCTCATCGCATTGTGGCAGCCGAAGGCCGCCGACGCGCCGCCCGTCTTCCTGCCCGCCGCCATGGCGCACGACCGGATGCCGGCCTTCTCGTGGGACGGCCACACCATCGCCTTCGTCCGCACGCGCGATCCCCTGCTGACGGCGGAACCGGGGAAGGGGCGCTTCTGGTCGGTGCAGGCCTACGACATCGCCACCGGCACCGAACGCACGCTCTGGACAGCGCCGGAAGGCGCGGGCAGCCGCTTCTGGGCGCCGGAAGGCGTCGGCCTGTCCTGGACCCGCGACGGCCGGCTGCTCCTCCCGTGGGAGGGCAGCGGCTGGCTGCGCCTCTGCGCGCTCCCGGTCGCGGCCAATCCGGCGGAACCACGCTGCCTGACGCCGGACGGCGCCGAAATCGCCTCCTACCGCCTCGCGGCCGATGGCACGCACCTGCTCTATACCGCCAATGCCGGCGATCCGGACCATTGGCGCGCCTGGTCCCAGCCGCTCGACGGCGGCCCCGCCAGCCCGCTGACGGGCGAGGACGAACAGGTGATGGACCTCGTCACGGCCGGCCCCGCCATCGCGGTCACGGCCACGGGCATCACGCAGCCCGCCCATCCGGTCGTGCTTCGGGACGGCACCCGCCGGCTACCGGTCGCCCCCGCGTCCCCCGAAGGGTTCACCTTCGTCGCCCCCCGGATCGTGCATGTCCACAGCGAGGACGGGCGCGACATCCACGGGCAATTGTTCCTGCCCCCGGCCGGCACGCCCGGCCCGCACCCGGCCCTGATCTTCGTCCATGGCGGCCCGGAGCGGCAGATGCTGCCGGCCTTCCACCCGATGGGGTATTATTCCAACGCCTATCTCATGAACCAGCTCATGGCGGCACGCGGCTATGTCGTGCTGTCGGTGAATTATCGCAGCGGAACCGGCTACGGCCTGGCCTTCCGCGACGCCCCCGGCATCGGCCGCGCCGGCGCCACCGAATATCGCGACGTGCATGCGGCCGGCCTGTACCTGCGCGCCCGCCCCGACGTGATCCCGGGCCGGATCGGCATCTGGGGCGGAAGCTGGGGCGGCTACCTCACGGCACTGGCCCTGGCCCGCGACAGCGGCCTGTTCGCCGCCGGGGCCGATTTCCACGGCGTGCACGACCTGACCGAGCCCGACCATCCCGGCCTGTCGCCCGAAGAAAAACAGCAGGCGCGGGTCTCCGAATGGCAATCGTCCCCCGCCGCCGACGTCGCGCACTGGCATGCACCGGTGCTGCTGGTCCACGGCGACGACGACCGCACGGTGGAATTCGAACAATCCGTCCTGCTGGCCCGCATGCTGACGGCACTGAACGTCCCGTTCGAGGACCACGCCCTTCCCGCCGAGCGCCACGCCTTCCTGCGCGCGCAGGACTGGCAGACCGCCTATCTGTGGACCATGCGCTTCTTCGACACCAACCTGCCGAGCGCGCCCTAGCCTCCGCGCGGCAGGGTCACGACAAAGCGGGCCCCCGCCACCTGCCCGTCGGGCCCCACCCGGTTCTCGGCCCGGATCGTGCCGCGCAGCGCCTCGACGATCTGGCGGCTGATGGACAGGCCCAGCCCGGAATGCTGGCCGAAATTCTCGCTGGTGGGCCGTTCGGAATAGAACCGGTCGAAAATGCTGCCCAGCTTGGCGGCCGGTATCCCCGGCCCCTGGTCGGTCACGGCGATTTCCACCATCCCGCCGGGCGCGGCGGCGGCGCTGAGCACGATCTGCCCGTCCGGCGGCGAGAACGAGATCGCATTGCCGATCAGGTTGCGCAGCACCTGCACCAGCCGGTCCTCCACCGCCATCACCGTCAGCGGCCGCTCGGGCGACCCGGCGCTGCTGACGCTCATGACCGGCTGGCCCGGGCGGCGCGTCGCCTGGTGGATTTCCGCCAGCACCGACAGCATCGGCACCACCGCCACCGGCTCGGCCCGGGTGCGCGACAGTTCGGCATCCACCCGGCTGGCATCGGCAATGTCGGTAATCAGCCGGTCCAGCCGGCGCACATCGTCATTGATGATCGACAGCAGCCGGCGCTGCCGGTTCAGGTCCTCGATCCGCAGCAGCGTCTCGATCGCCGAGCGGATCGAGGAAAGCGGGTTCTTGATCTCGTGGCTGACATCGGCGGCAAAGCGCTCGATCGCATCCATGCGCGCCCACAGCGCGCGCGCACTGTCCTGCAACGCCCGCGCCACCTCGCCGATCTCGTCCCGGCGGGCCAGCAGGCGCGGCGGCACGCTGTCCGACCGGCCCGAGGATTCGCGGATGACATGGGCCGACGCCGCCAGCCGCAGCAGCGGCCGCGCGATGGTCAGCGACAGGTACCACGACAGCAGCACGGTAATGGCCAGCGCCAGCAGCACCAGCGACAGGATCGACGACCGCACCGCGAACAGCGACCGGTCCACATCCCGCGCCTGGCGCGTCAGCTGGATGATGCCGACCGTCTGGCCCTCATGCATCACCGGCTCGGCCACGGTCACGATCAGGTGCCGGTTGGCGGTCCGGCGGATATAGGGCGGCATTTCCGGCGCGGCCTGCCCACCCCCCGCGACAGGCTGGACCGAGGGATCGGTATCGGGCGTGTCCAGCGTGATGATCCGCGTGCCCGACAGGGTCGGCAGCATCGACAGCAGCCGGTCGTAGAACCGTTCGGCAAACCCCGCATTGGCCGCGCTGTCCACAACCCGGTCGTCCCCATCGTCGCCCGCAACGGGCGAGGGCAGGGGCTGGGCATCGATCTGGCCCCGCACCCGATGGTGGCGCACCGCCGCCGCCTCGACCCGGCTGTCCGCCACCAATTGCCCGTCGGGGGCAAACAGCCGCGCATGGGCGCTGGGGCTGGGCTCGGTCAGGCGCAGCAGCAGCGGCCGCGCCTGGGCGGCATCCAGCGCCGGGTCGCCCCCGCGCCCCGCTGTCACCGCATTCTGCCCCAGCGCGCCGGCATAGATGCGCGCCTGCTCGCGCAGGGCCATCACCTCGGCTTCCAGCAGGCTGTTCTGGAACTGGTTGAGGTACACCAGCGTCAGCGCCAGCAGCATCAGCGGCAGGGCATTGACCAGCAGGATGCGCCGCATCAGCGGCGAGACCAAGCGCGTGCGATATTCGTGGAAGGCCGAGGCCGCGTCGTGGCTCTGGATCTCGGCCCACGACGCCATCGCTCCGCGCACCCGCGCCACCACGCCCGAGGGCGGCACGCCGTCCGCCTCGCCGCGCACCGGCATTATTCTTCCTTGTACCGGTAGCCGATGCCGTACAGCGTCTCGATCTGGTTGAAATCCTCGTCCACCTGGCGGAATTTCTTGCGCACGCGCTTGATATGGCTGTCGATGGTCCGGTCGTCGACATAGATGTTCTCGCCATAGGCGGCATCGATCAGCTGGTCGCGCGACTTGACCAGCCCCGGCCGCGCCGCCAGCGCCTTGACCAGCAGGAATTCCGTCACCGTCAGCTGGATATCCTTGCCGCGCCACAGGCACTGGTGCCGGGTCTCGTCCAGCGACAGGTCGCCGCGCACCAGGCTGCCGCCGGCGGCCGCCCCCCCGGCATCGACGCGGTTGACCTCGTTGCGACGCAGCAGGGCGCGGATGCGCTCCAGCAGCAGCCGCTGCGAGAACGGCTTGGTGATGTAGTCGTCGGCCCCCAGCCGCAGGCCCATCAGCTGGTCCACCTCCTCGTCCTTCGAGGACAGGAAGATGACGGGCAGTTGCGAGCGTGCCCGCAGGCGCTGCAACAGTTCCATGCCGTCCATGCGGGGCATCTTGATGTCCAGCACCGCCAGGTCGACCGGGCGGCTCATCAGCCCGTGCAGCGCGCTCTCGCCATCGGTATAGGTGCGGACGTTGAACCCCTCGGCCTCCAGCGTCATCTGGACCGACGCCAGGATATTCCGGTCGTCGTCGACCAGGGCGATCGTGTGTTTCGTCGGCTCCATCGCGGCGTTCTCGCTCCCTTCCAGGCCGGGGTCGGCCTTGCTTGTGTCCAGCCGGGGGCGGCGATGCGGCCCCGTACAGTCCAGGCGCCATCTTAGCCCCGGCCATGTGCCGATGTCATGACTGCCGGCTCATGACGATCCATCCATCTTCATCCGGCGCATTCCTGCCCCGCGCGGGGCGGCATGCAGGGCAGAAAGCCGCATGAACATCACGTTGATGGTGGTCGTGACGCCTTGTCCAAGCGCGCGGGCTCACCTACTTCAGAAGGCATGAGCCACGATACAGACCCCACCCACGTCGCCGACTCTCCGAGCGGAGAGACCGGGGCGTCCGCGCCGGGCCAACACCCCGGCACCGATCAGGACCCGATCCGGCCGGAAAGCGGCCAGGCCGAGGCCGCCCACCCCCGCATCCAGGAGCTGGAAGCGGCGGTGGAGGAAATGCGCGAGAAATGGCTGCGCTCCGAGGCGGAGATGCAGAACCTGCGCACCCGCACGAAGCGCGAGGTCGACGATGCGCGGCAATATGCCACGCAGAAATTCGCCCGCGACGTCGTCGAGGCCGCCGAGAACCTCAAGCGCGCGCTCGGCAGCCTGCCCGCCCCCGCCGAAGGCGAGGACCCGCTGATCACCCGCATGCGCGAGGGCATCGAAAGCACCGAGCGGTCGTTCCTGGGCATCCTGGAGCGCAACGGCATCTCGGCCACCGACCCGGCCGGCCACCCGTTCGACGCCAACCACCACCAGGCGATGGCCGAACAGCATAGCGACGAGCACGCCCATGGCACCGTGATCCAGGCCTGGACCCCGGCCTGGACGCTGCACGGCCGCCTGCTCAAGCCGGCGATGGTCGTCGTCTCCAAGGGCGCCCCGCCGGCGGCGGGCTGAACCTTGGGGAGGCGCCGCCCGGCGACGGCGCCCCTTGAAACAGGCGCCATGGCTGAATACATGCTGG
Organism: Gluconacetobacter takamatsuzukensis; assembly: GCF_014174275.1. Classification (GTDB taxonomy): domain Bacteria; phylum Pseudomonadota; class Alphaproteobacteria; order Acetobacterales; family Acetobacteraceae; genus Gluconacetobacter; species Gluconacetobacter takamatsuzukensis. Next base: position 342,894 of record NZ_JABEQK010000002.1, read on the forward strand.
ATACGGCCATGGCGGTACGGGCGGATGTGGTAAAACAGTCCGGTCATTCCACCACACGGCAGATTTTCTAGGGTCCATTCCGGTGCTTCGGGCCGGTCCGGGCCGCTGACAGGAGAGAAGATACATGAGCAAGGTTATCGGCATCGACCTCGGCACGACCAATTCGTGCGTCGCGATCCGCGAAGGGGACGAGAACCGCGTCATCGAGAACAGCGAAGGCGCGCGTACCACCCCGTCGATGGTCGCCTTTACCGACAGCGGCGAAATGCTGGTCGGCCAGGCCGCCAAGCGCCAGGCCGTCACCAACCCGTCCAACACGCTGTACGCGGTCAAGCGCCTGATCGGCCGCCGCTACGACGACCCGACCGTCACCAAGGACAAGGGCCTGGTGCCCTACAACATCGTCCCCGGCGACAATGGCGATGCGTGGGTCGAGGCCCAGGGCAAGAAATACGCCCCCTCGCAGATCGCCGCCTTCGTGCTGGGCAAGATGAAGGAAACCGCCGAGTCCTATCTGGGCGAGACGGTGACGCAGGCCGTCATCACGGTTCCGGCCTACTTCAACGACGCGCAGCGCCAGGCGACCAAGGATGCCGGCCGCATCGCGGGCCTGGAAGTCCTGCGCATCATCAACGAGCCGACGGCGGCGGCGCTGGCCTACGGCCTGCAGAAGCGCAACGGCGGCACGATCGCGGTCTATGACCTCGGCGGCGGCACGTTCGACGTGTCGGTCCTCGAGATCTCCGACGGCGTGATCGAGGTCAAGTCGACCAACGGCGACACGTTCCTGGGCGGCGAGGATTTCGACGCGCGGATCATCAGCTACCTGGCCGACGAGTTCAAGCGCGAGCAGGGCATCGACCTGCGCGCCGACAAGCTGGCCCTGCAGCGCCTGAAGGAAGCGGCCGAAAAGGCGAAGATCGAGCTCTCCTCCTCCAAGGAGACCGAGATCAACCTGCCCTTCATCACCGCCGACGCCTCGGGCCCGAAGCACCTGGTGCTCAAGCTGACCCGCGCCAAGCTGGAAAGCCTGGTCGACGACCTGATCCAGCGCACGCTGGAGCCCTGCCGCGCGGCCCTGAAGGACGCGTCGGTCTCGGCGGCGGAAATCGAGGAAGTGATCCTGGTCGGCGGCATGACCCGCATGCCCAAGGTCATCGAGGCGGTGAAGCAGTTCTTCGGCAAGGAGCCTGCCCGCAACGTGAACCCTGACGAAGTCGTGGCCATCGGCGCCGCGGTGCAGGGCGCGGTTCTGAAGGGCGACGTCAAGGACGTGCTGCTGCTGGACGTGACCCCGCTGTCGCTGGGCATCGAGACGCTGGGTGGCGTGTTCACCCGCCTGATCGACCGCAACACCACGATCCCGACCAAGAAGAGCCAGACCTTCTCGACCGCCGAGGACAATCAGAGCGCCGTGACCATCAAGGTCTACCAGGGCGAGCGTGAGATGGCGGCCGACAACAAGCTGCTGGGCAATTTCGACCTGACCGGCATCGCCCCCGCCCCGCGCGGCATGCCGCAGATCGAGGTGACGTTCGACATCGACGCCAACGGCATCGTCTCCGTGTCCGCCAAGGACAAGGCGACGAACAAGGAACAGCAGATCAAGATCCAGGCGTCGGGCGGCCTGTCCGATGCCGACATCGAGAAGATGGTCAAGGACGCCGAGGCCAACGCCACGGCCGACAAGGCCAAGAAGGAACTGGTCGAGGCCCGTAACCAGGCCGAAAGCCTGGCCCATCAGGTCGAGAAGTCGCTGGCCGAAGCCGGCGACAAGGTTCCCGCCGCCGACAAGGCCGAGGCCGAGGCCGCCATCGCTTCGGTGCGCACGGCCCTCGAGGGCAGCGACGTGGCCGCGCTGAACAGCGCGTCCGAGACGCTGTCGAAGGCGGCGATGAAGATCGGCGAGGCCGTCTACAAGGCCGGCCAGGCCGAAGCCGCTCCGGGTGCCGGCGCGGCCGGTGCCACCGGCCCGAACGGCGAGAAGGTCGTCGACGCCGATTTCGAAGACGTCGACGACAAGAAGTAAGCGGTCGGCCGCACAGGCCGGCGTTTACCGCGCGGCATGCGCCGGCCCCCGGGCCGGCGCCCTGCCCCAAGCGAGGCGCCCCCTTCCCTGAAGGCGGGCGCTTTTCCGTTACATGACTGACAGGGCCGCCCTGCGGCCGGTGCCACGATGCGCCGGTCCGTCGCAAGGCGGTCCCGCCAATGAGGACCATGATGGCCACGAAGCTTGATTACTACGCCGTGCTCGAAGTCTCCCGCGATGCGAATGGCGACGAGGTAAAGAAGGCGTATCGCAGGCTGGCCATGCAGTACCATCCGGACCGCAATCCCGGCGACGCATCGGCCGAGGCCCGGTTCAAGGAAATCAGCGAAGCCTACGACGTCCTCAAGGACGACCAGAAGCGCGCCGCCTACGACCGGTTCGGCCATGCGGCGTTCGAGGGCGGCGGCCCCGGCGCCGGCGGCTTCGATTTCGGCGGCGGCCTGGGCGACATCTTCGAGCAGATGTTCGGCGACATGATGGGCGGCCGTCGCGGCGGCCGCCGCGCGGGCAGCGACATCCAGGTACAGATCTCGATTTCGTTCACCGAGGCCTTCTCGGGCGTCAGGAAGCCCATCACCGTCCCCACCCGCGTGGCATGCGAATCCTGCGAGGGCACGGGCTCGGCCGACCGCGACCAGGGGGCCGAAACCTGCCCGACCTGCCACGGCGCGGGCAAGGTGCGCGCCCAGCAGGGTTTCTTCCTGGTCGAACGTGCGTGCCCCACCTGCCACGGCGCGGGCAAGGTAGTGCGCAACCCCTGCACCGTCTGTCGCGGCACCGGCACGGTCGAGCGCGACCGCACGCTGGAAATCGCGATCCCGGCCGGGGTCGAGGACGGCACCCGCATCCGCCTGTCGGGCGAGGGCGAGGCCGGCGGCAAGGGCGCGCAGCCGGGCGACCTGTACGTGCATGTCGCGGTCGAACCGCATCCGATCTTCCAGCGCGACGGGGCCAACATCTATTGCCGGGTCCCCCTGCGCATGACCCAGGCGGCACTGGGCACCGAAATCGAGGTCCCGGTCGTCGACGGCTCCCGCGCCAAGGTCAAGGTGCCGGCCGGCACCCAGACGGGCGAGAATTTCCGCCTGCGCGGCAAGGGCTTCTCGGTCCTGCGCTCGTCGGCGCGCGGCGACATGTATATCCAGGTCTCGGTCGAAACCCCGCACCATCTCACCAAGCGCCAGCGCGAACTGCTCGAAGAGTTCGAGTCCGAGGCCGACGACCACGCGCGCGCCAATCCGGAAAGCACGGGCTTTTTCAGCAAGGTCCGCGATTTCTTCGAAGGCAAGCTCTGACCTCCGGCGGCCGGGCGGGCAATACGCGCTGTTGAACCCCCTTTTGGTTGGGGGTAGAAAACCCGCTATCCATGGTGATCCCCCCAACTCGCACCATGGATAATCAGGCGGCGCGATCCCCCGGTCGCGCCGCCACCCATTTTCCCGGACCGTGACATGACGACAGACAGGATGCGGATCGGCATCGCCGGCATCAACGGGCGCGTCGGCCGCCTGCTGCGCGAGGAAGTAACGGCCGCCGGCGCGCAACTCGCAGGCGGCACCAGCCGCGACCCGAACGCCGACCCCGCCCAGGGCCTCTTCGCCACGCTCGCCGAACTGGCCCCGCTGAGCGACGTGGTGATCGACTTCACTCATGCCGTCACCGTCCGCGCCCACGCCGCCGCCCTGGCAAAAGCCGGCGTGGCCTGGGTCCTGGGCACGACCGGCCTTTCGGATGCGGAACAGGATGCGGTGGCCACGGCCGCCCGCACCATCCCCGTGGTCCAGGCCGCCAATTATTCGCCGGGCGTCACCCTCGTCACCCGGCTGGCACGCCAGATGGCCGAAGTGCTGCCATCCACGGTCTACGACGCCGAGATCCTGGAAATGCACCACCGGCAGAAGGTCGACGCCCCCTCCGGCACCGCGCTCGCCATCGGCCAGGCGGTCGCCGACGGCCGGGGCATCGACCTCTCCACCCATATGGAATCCGGCCGCACCGGCCATACCGGCCCCCGCCAGGCCGACGCGATCGGCTTCGCCGTCCTGCGCGGCGGGCAGATCGTGGGCGAGCATACGCTGCTGTTCACCTCGGCCACCGAGCAGATCGCCCTGACCCACCGCGCGTTCGACCGCAGGGTCTTCGCCACCGGCGCGGTGCGCGCCGCCCTGTGGCTGCGCGGCCGCGCGCCGGGTCTGTACAGCATGGAAGACGTTCTGGGGCTTCACTGAATATTTTTCCCCACCGAAACGATCGTGCCGGCAATTCCCGTGCGGGACCGTGGTATCCCGCAAAAATACTTGACGATTTGTAGGTAGTCGGCCAAACGAACCCGCCCGGACCCCGCATGCGTGGCGGTGTCGTTCCCTATCCCCGTACGAGACAGACAGGACCATCATGCGTAACAAAGGTGATTTTCTGTTCACATCGGAATCGGTATCCGAAGGCCATCCCGACAAGGTCGCCGACCGGATCAGCGATACGGTGCTGGACGCCTATCTGGCGGCCGATGGCGAATCCCGTGTTGCGTGCGAGACCCTCGTCACCACCAATCGGGTGGTCCTGGCCGGCGAAGTCCGTGGCCCGGCCTCCGTCACGACCGAGGCCCTGATCGAGGGCGCACGCGCCGCGATCCGCGACATCGGCTACGACCAGTCCGGCTTCTCGTGGAAGAACGCCACGATCGAATCCTTCCTGCATGCGCAGTCCGCCGACATCGCCGTGGGCGTCGACAGCGCCGGCGACAAGGATGAAGGCGCGGGCGACCAGGGCATCATGTTCGGCTTCGCGACCCGCGAGACCGAGACGCTGATGCCGGCACCGCTCTTCTATTCCCACGCGATCCTGCACCGCATCCGCGACCTGCGTAAGGCCGGCGACGCCCGCGTCGCCAACCTCCAGCCCGACGCCAAGAGCCAGGTCACGCTCCGCTATGTCGACGGCCGCCCGGTCGGCGCGACCTCGGTCGTCATCTCGACCCAGCATGACGAAGGCGCCAGTCAGGCCGGCATCCGCGACGCCCTGCGCGAGATCGTGGTGGACGTGCTGCCGGAAGGCTGGATGTGCCCGGATGACGAATTCTACGCCAACCCGACCGGCGTGTTCGTCGTCGGCGGCCCCGACGGCGATTGCGGCCTGACCGGGCGCAAGATCATCGTCGACACCTACGGCGGCGCGGCCCCGCATGGCGGCGGCGCGTTCTCCGGCAAGGACCCGACCAAGGTCGACCGTTCGGCGGCCTATGCCTGCCGCTACCTGGCCAAGAACGTGGTCGCGGCCGGCCTGGCCGATCGCTGCACGCTGCAGATCTCCTACGCCATCGGCGTGTCGCACCCGCTCTCGGTCTATGTCGACCTGGACGGCACCGGCAAGGATGTGGACGAGGAAAAGCTGGGCCGCGTCCTGCGCGAGGTCATGAACCTGACGCCGCGCGGCATCCGCCGCCACCTGCGCCTCAACCGCCCGATCTACACCGAAACCTCGGCCTACGGTCATTTCGGCCGCACGCCCGACGCTGCCCGCGACAATTTCACGTGGGAACAGACCGATCTGGTGGACGCGCTGCGTGGTGCGTTCAACCGCTGATCGCAGGAGCGGGGACCCCATGACGGTACCCGAAATGGCAACCCCGGCCTCGGCTGACGAGGCCGGGGCCCCTGCCGTTTCCGTCAAGGCCTCGCCCGACCGGCTCTATGGCCGCCAGCGTGGCCATCCGCTGCGGCCCCGCCAGCAGCGCCTGCTGGACGAAACCCTGCCCCGCCTGCGACTCGACCAGGCCCTTCTGGACGATCCGGCGCGCGCCTTCGGCCGCGTCCCGGCGGAAATCTGGCTCGAGGTCGGCTTCGGCGGCGGCGAACATTCGCTGGCCCAGCACGCAGCCCATCCCGATATCGGCTACATCGCCAGCGAAGTCTTCGAAAACGGCCTGTGCTCCCTGCTGTCGCGCCTGGTGCCCGACGACCAGGAAGCCACCGCCCCTGTGCCCGACCTGCTGCGGATCTGGGACGAAGACGCGCGCGTCCTGCTGCGCGCCCTGCCCGAGCGCTCGCTCGACCGCATGTTCCTGATGTTCCCCGATCCCTGGCCCAAGGCCCGCCACGCCAAGCGCCGCTTCGTGCATCCCGGCAATATCGGCCTGGTCGCCCGCGCCCTGAAACCCGGCGCAATCTGGCGCGTCGCCAGCGACGACCCGACCTACCAGGCCTGGGTCGAAGAGGTCATGGGCGCACAGGACCTGTTCGAAACCGCCCCTCCGGCCACCACTCGTCCCGAAGGCTGGCCGCCTACCCGCTACGAGGCCAAGGCCCTGCTCGCCGGACGCCAGCCGCTGTACTGGACCTTCGTGCGGCGGTGACAAGGGCTTTGCCCTTGACCCACCAAAGGGCAGAGCCCGAGCTTAAAGCGCCACCCCGGTCAACCGCTCCGACACCGCCCACAACCGCCGCGCCACCGACAGGCTGAGCGCCTGCGGCGGAATCCGCGCTTCCGTCACCCGCCCGCGCCGCTCGCCCCGGCCGCCCGGCCCGTAATAGCCGCCATCGCGTGCCTCGGGCGCCGCGGCGGCAAACAGGATCGGCCGCGCCCCGGCCTCGGCCGACTGGCCCAGATAGCGAAACCCCACCCGGACAATGCGCCGCATCAGCCGCTCCACGATGCCCTGCGGGGCCGACGACCGGCTGACGGCAATGTCGGTCCGCGCCCAGCCCGGATGGGCGGCAATCGAATGCAGCCGCCACCCGGCGGATTGCGCCACCCGGTTCAGCTCCAGCGCAAAGATCAGATTGGCCAGCTTGCTCTGCTGATAGGCGCTGAACGGCGTATAGCGATGTCGGCCCTGAAGATCGTCGAACACGATCTGCCCCTGCCACGCCGCCAGGCTGGCCACGCTGACCACCCGCCCGCCACCCGTCGCGCGCACCAGCAGCGGGCGCAGATGGCCGGTCAGGGCAAAATGGCCCAGATAATTGGTGCCGAACTGCAATTCGAACCCGTCCGCCGTCTCCTGCCGCCGGGGCGAGGCCATCACCCCCGCATTGTTCACCAGGATATCCAGCGTATCGGTCCGCTCCTTCAGGTCGGCAGCGAAATCGGCAACCGAACGCAGGCTGGCCAGGTCCAGCGGCAGAAACTCCGCCCGCGCCTCCGGCAGCTGCGCGCGCAGGGCATCCAGCGCCCGCGCGCCGCGCACCGCATCGCGCCCCGTCAGCAACACGCTCGCCCCGCGCGACGCCAGGCCGCGCGCAACCTCATACCCCAGCCCACCCGTCGCCCCGGTCACGACGGCGGTCCGGCCGGTCAGGTCCGGCGCCCGGTCGATGGTCCACTTCGCGGCGATGGTCATGGTGCGGATTCTCCTTGCTGTTCACGCTCGGCGGCACGGGTCGCTTCCGCGGTCAGGCGCACTTCGTTCTTCTTCAGGAAAAGAAAGCTGCCGCCCAGGACGACGGCCGCGACGATACCAAGCGTGATTCCAACCGGCCCCGAAAGGCTGAGCACCTTGTGCCCCAGATAATACGCCCCCACCGCATACCCGCCGGCCCAGCCGATACCACCCAACGCATTGAAGAACAGGAACGTATGCCACGGCATGCGGTTCGCCCCGGCCAGCAGCGCGACAAAGACGCGCAGCACGGCGATGAAGCGGCCGAAGAATACCACCTTGCCGCCATGGCGGCGAAACAGGTAGCGCCCCAGCATCAGCCGGCTGTCGTTCAGGCCCACCTTGCCGCCATGGCGCTCCAGCAGCCGATGGCCGAAGGTCCGGCCGATCAGATAGCCGAAATTGTCGCCCATGATGGCACCGACGATCGCCGCCACCGCCACCCAGGAAATGTCCAGGCGGTGCGTCGCGGCGCAATAGAGCGCCGAGGAAATGATCAGCGTTTCGGCCGGCAGGGGCAGCCCCATGCTTTCCAGCATGACGACGACCGCGATCACGCCATAGCCGTAATGCACGAAAAGAGATTCGAAGGAATGAAGCAGCGGACCGGATCCGTCCAATGAGACCAAGTGCGTGAGGAACCGTCTGGTCAGCCCGCTGTCAAGTCAATACGACAGACCGGCACCCATGACTGGAGGACCGCATGACCGACCCGACCGCCGGGACCGGCCCCGAACCCGCCATCCGCCCCTACGGCACATGGCCATCCCCCGTGACGGCGGCCCTGGTGGCCGGCAAGACCCTGGGCCTGGGCAGCGTGCAGGCGGACGGCGAGGCAGTCTACTGGCTGGAAACACGGCCCTCCGAGGCCGGGCGCACCGTCCTGGTACGCTGGACCGCCGCCGACGGCATCCGCGACATGACCCCGCCCCCGTTCGATATCGGCACCCGGGCGCATGAATATGGCGGCGGCGCCTATGTCGCGGCATCCGGCCGCATCGCCTTCAGCCACCGGCCGGACGGCAGCATTTGGCTCCTCACCCCCGGCACCGCCCCCCGGGCCCTGAGCACGGTCTCCGGCCTGCGCTTCGCCGATTTCGCCTTCTCCCCCGACGGCACCCTTCTGTTCTGCGTGCGCGAAGACCATCGCGCGCCCGGCGAGCCCCTCTCCACCCTGGTCGCCTTCGCCACCGACAGCGACGCCGACCCGGCGGAACAGGCCGGCCAGGTGCTGGTCTCCGGCCCCGATTTCGTCAGTTCCCCCCGCCCGTCGCCCGACGGCGCATGGCTGGCCTGGATCGAGTGGGACCACCCCGCCATGCCGTGGGACGCCACCCGCCTGCGGCTGGCCCGGCTGGCCCCCACGCCCGGCACCACCACCCTGACCGATCTCCGCACCGTGGCCGATGACGGCGCATCGGTCATCGAACCCGCATGGGCCGGCCCCGAAACGCTGCTGGCCGCCTCCGACCGCGACGGCTGGTGGAACCTCCTCCGCTGGACCATCCCCGACGGGCCGGCCGTCTCCATCGCACCGATGGAGGCCGAAATCGGCCTGCCCCACTGGGTCTTCGGCCTGCGCAGCTACCAGCCGCTACCCGACGGCACGATCCTGGCCATCGCCATCGAAAACGGCGAGCTCCGCACCCTGCACCTCACCGGCCCGGTCGCCCGCCCGGTGGCGCTGGGCCACCCGGCAAACTGTCTCGCCCTGCTGGCGGACGGATCCCTCGCCTGGCTCGACACCCCGCCGGACGGCGCCCCCGCCGTGCGCGTGGGCCGCATCGACGCGCCATCATACGTCCTGCGCACCGCCGCCACGCTGGACCTCGCACCCGGCGACATCGCCCATGCCGAGACCATCCGCTTCCCATTGCCCGACGGGCAGCACACCGGCCACGCCTTCTTCTATCCCCCCGCCAACAGCCGCTTCCGTGGCCCGGCGGACGAAAAACCGCCCCTGATCGTCATGGCCCATGGCGGCCCCACCGGCCGGGCCGCCAGCGCCTTCGCCTTCAAGGTCCAGTGGTGGACCAGCCGGGGCTTCGCGGTGGTCGACATCAATTATCGCGGCTCGACCGGCTTCGGCCGCGCCTATCGCCGCCAGTTGGAAGGGCAGTGGGGCATCGCCGATGTCGAGGACTGCATCGCCGCCTGCCGCCACCTGATCGCAACCGGCCGCGTCGACGCCGCCCGCATCGCCATTCGCGGCAGCAGCGCCGGCGGCCTCACCGTGCTGCTGGCACTCGCCGGCTCCGACCTGTTCGCCGCCGGCGCCAGCCTGTACGGCGTCACCGACCTGCGCGCCCTGGCGCAGGAAACCCATAAATTCGAATCCCGCTATCTCGACAGCCTCGTCGGCCCCTGGCCCGAGGCCGAAGCCACCTACCTGGCCCGCTCCCCCCTGACCCGCGCCGACGCCATCCGCACCCCGGTCCTGTTCCTCCACGGCCTGGCCGACGCCGTGGTCCCCCCCGCGCAGGCACAGGCCATGGTCGATGCCCTGGCCGACGGCGGCATTCCCCACGCACATTATACGTTCGAAGGCGAAGCCCACGGCTTCCGGCGCGAGGAGACGGTGCGCCGCGCACTGGAACTGGAACTGGATTTCTATGGGCGGATCTTCGGTTTTACCGTTCCCGATGTGGGGGAACGGGTGGTGCTGGCGGGGGAGTAAGCAAGGCAAGGGCTTGGCCCTTGACCCACCAAAGGGCAGTCGCCCTTTGGAAACCCAATCATTAATGCAGAATGGTTTCCAAGGGGCGCCGGCCTTTGGTGGGGGTCGGGGGCAAAGCCCCCTTTACTGCTCCACGATGGCGGTCTGGCCGCGACGCGGGCGAAAACGCCCTTCCTGGAGCGCTTTCTCGATATCCTCCAGCGAGGCCCCCCGCGTTTCCGGCACCAGGAAATAGACGAACAGAACCGACGCCAGGTTGACCCCGGCATAGAACCACATCGTCCCACCCAGCGAGATCGTCTGCACCAGCGTCAGCGCCGTGCTCGTCACCAGCAGGTTGCTGCCCCACAGGGTGGCCGCATGCAGGCTGGTGGCGGTGCCGCGCATCGGCAGCGGGAACATCTCGGCCCCCAGCAGCCAGCCGACGACCTGGATGCCGCCCGAGTTGAACATCATGAACAGCAGCAGGAAGACGATGATCATCCAGCTCCCGACACTGCCCTTGTCGGGATGCAGCATGAACATCAGCCCCAGCCCGATCAGGCTCAGAACCGACCCCGGCCCCATGATCAGCATCAGCCGCCGCCGGCCGATCCGGTCGACGACCAGCGAACCGGTCAGCGTCATCGCCAGATACACGACCGCCACCCCAACGCTGGCCAGCAGCGCCGCCGAATGGCCGAACCCGGCATCCGACAGGAAGGTGGGCGCATAATAGATCATCATCTCCAGCCCGCCGCACTGGGTGAAGAAGGCCACGCCGAACGCCGCGATCAGGGCAGGGCGCACCCAGGGCTGCGACAGGCCGCGCCACCCCCGCTGATCCTCGGAAACGTTCGAGGACGCCGCGTGAATCTTCTTTATTTCCTTGTGGATTTCCCGATGGCTGGTCCGCACCTTGGTCAGTTCGCCGATCGCGGCGTCCAGCCCCTGGTTCTCGGCCGTCCAGCGCGGGCTGCGCGGCATGAAGAACATGGCTATGAACACGAACAGCGCCGGCCCCGCCGCGATCGCGATCATCGGCCGCCAGCCCCACGCATCGCGCATCGCAAACCCGACGATATTGGCAAGAAAGATGCCGACCCCGATCGCCACGTTGAACAGCGTGACCAGCCGCCCCCGCCGCGCCGCAGGCGCCAGTTCCGAGATATACATCGGCACGACCTGCGTCGATCCGCCGACACCCAGGCCCAGATAGATACGGGCCGCGATCAGCGTGCCCACATCGGGCGCCATCGAACAGGCCAGCGCCCCGGTCACGAACACGGCGGTCACGATCATGACGGTGGTGCGGCGGCCGAAACGCTCCGACAGCCAGCCGGTGCCCACGGCACCGATCACGGCACCGGCCAGGATCGCCGAGGCCACGAATTCCTGGTCGGTGCTGCCCAGATGAAAATCCCGCGTAATCAGCAGCAGGGCACCTGAAATGATGCCGGTGTCGTAGCCGTAGAGGCCGCCACAGATGGCGGCCACGGCGGCTGCGAGCCAGAGGGTCAGCCGCGCATTATCCGAAATCTCGTATTCGGATATGTGGGCCAGACTCGTCGATTGCGGTGAGAAATTCTGCATTCCATATCTCCCTGTCCCGAAGCCTGTCAGGATATGCGCGCCGACGGCGGGCCGCCGCCCGACAACCCGCATGTCCCGACAGGCTCCGGCAAAAACTGTCCTGGAACTCCTTGCTCCACAGACGCCCCGGCGGGCCCGATTGCCACGCCGGTCTCCCCACCGCGCCCGCCGTCAGGCGGCGGGCGACAGGGCAGCCTTCATGTCCCGGATCGACGCGAGCGTGTCATCGAGCATGCTCCAGTCATCCCGGTCCGCGATCGGCTGCCATATCCGCTCCACTGCATCGATCAGCATGGTGCAGGGGGCGGATCGGGAAAAATACGGACTGGAAAGATCCAGGTCCGGTCGCGAAGGATGGGCTTCGATCCGCTGACGCAACGGCTCGAAATCCGCACTCGCATAAAAATGGGCATTGGGCCCATTCAGCGCCCGATGCCTGCTCTGTGCCCCACCATACCAATCGAAGAACAAATTTTCAAATCCTATTCCCGATCGTTCCAGAAACGTCCATGTCGCCGCCGACAGCGCGCGGTCTTCATTTCTGGAAAGGGAAGACAAACCAAGGCGCTTCACGATGAAGCCATTCATCTCCACTTCATAACGATCCGGAAAATCGTCGAAGATCTTCTGCAGCTCTTCGATTTCCGTCAGCGGGATCAGGCATTCCGCCAGCCGCGCCAGCGTCCACAGCACGGCCTCGGGCTGGCGCGCGAACGCATACAGGCCCGACTGGTCGAAATAGGCGGCAACGAACGCAGGGTCGTACCGGGGCAGGAAACGCCACGGACCGTAATCGAAGCTTTCGCCGGTGATGTTGATATTGTCGGTATTCAGCACACCATGCACGAATCCTGCCCCCATCCACTGGGCCGCCAGACGGGCCGTGCGCGTGCAGACGATGTCGAACAGCGACGTCGCCGCATTGCCCCCGCCATGGCGGTCGGGGAAATAGGTGGCCATGACATAATCCACCAGCCGCGCCAGGCTGGCCTGGTCTTCCAGCGCGGCAAGGCGCTGGAAAGTTCCCACCCGGATATGCGAATGGCTCAGCCGCGCCAGCACGCACGACCGGGTGGGCGAGGGCTCGTCCCCCCGCTGCAACCGCTCGCCGGTCTCGATCACGCTCAGCGTCCGCGAGGTCTCCACCCCCAGCGCATCCAGCATTTCGCTGGCCAGGATCTCGCGCACCCCGCCCTTCAGGGTCAGCCGCCCGTCCCCCCCGCGCGACCAGGGCGTGCGGCCGCTGCCCTTGGTGCCGATATCCAGCAGCCTGCCGTCCCGCGCATCGCGCATCTGTGCGAACAGGAATCCCCGCCCGTCGCCCAGGTCGGGATTGTACTGGCGGAACTGGTGGCCGTGATAGCGCAGCGCCAGCGGCGTCGGCAGCCCGTCGGGCAGCGGGACGAAACGCCCCAGATGCGCGATCCATTCCGCATCGGTCAGCGTGTCCAGCCCGATCCGCGCCGCCGCCTCCTGGTTGCGGAAGCGCAGGATATGCTCGGGAAAGCGCGCCGCTTCCACAGGGTCGTAGAACGCCTCCCCCAGCGTCAGGTGCTCACGGGCGGGATGATAGGCGGCAGAGAACGGCATGGATCGAAACCTCGGATCGAGGGAAAGGGGGCAATAGCCCGAAGGCGCACAGGGACGAAACGGCGCGCGGTCACACGGGTTCGGGAAAGACGGGCAGGTCCAGCGTATCGGGACGCGGCGCGAAGCACGCCTCGATCGCCGCATCGCCCAGCGCCCCGCCCTCCAGCCAGCGCGGCGCATTGTCCTTGTCGACGATCTTGGCCCGCACCCCCTCGGTGAAATCGGGCTGGCGGATCAGGTTGCCGATCAGGCGATATTCCTGCTCCAGCACCGTGTTCAGGTCGGGCAAGCGCCGCGCGGCATGCCAGGCACGGAACGTCACCCGCAGCGACAGCGGCGAGGCCTGCTCCATCGCCGCCCGATCCTCCGCCGCCCAGGGCGCGTCGCTCTCCGCCAGCCGCGCGCGGATCGTCTCCAGGTCCGGCGCGTCGTACAGCGCGTCGATCGCCGCCAGGTCCCCCTGCGCCGCACGGGGCGCGGCAGGGGCCAGGTCCACCACCTCCCCCGCTGGCCGCCCGGCCAGCGCGGCCGCCAGCTCCGGCAGGTCCGCCGCCGCCAGCATCCGGTCGGCAAACCCCGCGGCCACCGCCTGCCCACCCTTCATCCGCCCCCCGGTCAGGGCCAGGCGCAGCCCGGACAGCCCCGGCGCGCGCGACAGCAGGTACGACCCGCCCGCATCGGGCGTCAGCCCGATCGCAACCTCGGGCATCGCCAGGACGCTGCGCTCGGTCACGATCCGGTGACGGACATGCGCCCCCAGCCCGATCCCGCCCCCCATCGTGATCCCGTCCATGAACGAGACCACGGGCTTGGGATACCCCGCCAGCACCGAAACCAGCCGATATCCGGCACGAAAGACCGCCGCGGCCGCCCCCGGCCCCGCCTCCAGCGCCAGTGTATAGAGCGCGCGCAGGTCCCCGCCGGCCGAAAATGCCCGGGGGCTGGTACTGTCGATCAGCACGGTCTCCACCGACGGGTCGTCCCGCCACGCCGCAAGCGCGGCCGAAATCCCGCGATAGAGCGTAATATCCAGTGCATTCAGTGCCTTGGGCCGATTGACCGTCAATCGCCCCAGGCGCCCCTGGCGCGAGATCAGCAAAGTCCCGTCCGTCGCGTCGGCCTGCATGATGATGCGTTCCTTCCGTTTTCCCTGTCGTGATACTATGCCAGAACGATCAATGATGAAGATGTCGCCCCTACAGGAATGGACGACGGCAGGAAGGGCGCGGGCATGAGTGTGGACTCCCAGACCTATCGGGACGCGATGGCGCGGCTGGGCGCGGCCGTAAACGTGGTCACGACCGGCACGCTGGACGACCCGGTGGGCTTCACCGCCTCGGCGGTCTGCTCGGTCAGCGACGCACCGCCCACGCTGCTGGTGTGCATGAACCGCGCCTCGCGCGCGCGCGACGCCTTTCACACCGGCGGGGCGATCTGCATCAACGTCCTGTCCGCCGGCCAGCGCGACATCTCAGGCACCTTCGCCGGGCCGATGGACATGTACGAACGCTTCACCGTCGGCCACTGGACGACGCTGGCCACCGGCGCACCGGCGCTGGAGGAAGCCGTCGCCTCCTTCGACTGCCGGATCGACCGGATCGTCGAGGTCGGCACCCACAGCGTCATGTTCGGCGTGGTCGAGGCCATCCGCATCGGCGCGCCGGTGGGCGGCCTGGTCTATTTCAACCGCGCCTACCATGTGCTGCCCCACGGCGGCCACGACCACTGACCCCACAGCCGGAGACCCGCGCGATGCCCACACGCCGCCGCCTGGACCACCCCCCGGTCATCGACGGCCGCATGCTGCTCGCCCTGCATGCCGGTCTGGGCACCGTGCTGGCCCTGATGGCATGGTGGTGCTGGGCCCTGCCATCCTGACGGGCCGCCCCGGCACGCCTGCCCATTCGGCCACCCAAGGCGGCTTGAAAAGTCAGCCCGCCTTCGCGAGCGTCCCCTGCTTCCGGGTCTCGAAACGCGACACGATCCGGTTCAGCGAACTGGCTTCCTGCGCCAGGCTGTGACTGGCCGCCGTGGTCTCCTCGACCATCGCGGCATTCTTCTGGGTGATATCGTCGATCTGCCCCATCGTCTGGTTGACCTCGTTCAACCCGTCCGCCTGCTGGTGCGACAGGACCGAGATATTCCCGACCGTGGCGTTGAGAACGGCAACGTTCCTGACGATATCGGCCAGCATCTCGCCGGTATTGTTGACCAGCGTCACGCCGTCATCCACCGTCCGCCGCGACACGGCGATCACATCGCGGATGTTCTTGACCGCCTCCGACGATTGCTGCGCCAGCACCCGCACCTCATTGGCCACCACGGCAAAGCCGCGCCCCGTCTCCCCGGCGCGCGCGGCCTCCACCGACGCGTTGAGCGCCAGGATATTGGTCTGGAACGCGATCTTCTCGATCATGCCGACGATGCTCGCGATCTGCCTGGAGGAATCGGCAATCTTCGTCATCGCATTCATGGCTTCGGACACGACAAGCTTCGATTTCTCCGCACTGTCATGCGACGACAGCGCCGCCTCGCTGGCCGATTTCACATCCCGCGCCATGCCGCGCACGCCGGCCGCGATCGTGCCGATCGTCGCCACGGCCTGCGCCAGGCTGGCCGCCTGTTCCTCGGTCCGCCGCGCCAGATCGTCCGACGCCATCACGACTTCCGCCGAGGTATCGCGCACCTTGCGCGTATGGTCGGTCACGTTCAGCATCGCGTCGTGCAGCCGGGCAATCCCCTGGTTGAAATCCTGCCTCATCTCCTCATAGTCTTTCGGAAACGCCTCGGAAATCCGCACGCCCAGGTTCCCCTCGCTGACCTCGGCCAGCGCCTGGCTGAAGGAATGGCGGACATGCCGCACCGCCTCGTCCACTTCCTTCTGCCGCTGCTGCGCGGCATGCTGGTCGCGCCGATCCTCCCAGACCGAGGCAACCTCCTTCCGGCCCGCGAGCACCACCGTGAACAGCGTGACCCGCACCGGCAGCGGGCTGCCGTCCAGCGCCTGGTGCATCCAGTCGAAACAGACCGGCCGATTGGTGCGGAACAGCTCTTCCAGCCGCTTCTGCACGCCCACGGCCGATTCCTGCCCATCCGGCTGCACTCTGGGCGAAATCTGGTCCGGCCCCATGCCGATCAGCTTCTCCCGCGTCCCGCCGACCAGCGCGATCAGCGCCGGATTGCATTCCGCGATCTTTCCGCCGCGCAGCAGAAAGCACGCACTCAGCGAATGTTCGAAGATCGCCTCGGCCAGCATCATCCGCATGCTCTGTTCCGAAGATTCGTCGGATTGACGCTGGCGAAAAGAGAACATCGAAATATATCCTTCTCTTGAAATCCGGCCTGCTGCAATCGACGCTTCATCGAATATTCATACGAAAGCGCCACCCCCGACGACCACCGTTCATCGGAAAACCGGACATCGACTATTACTGCGTTATGCCCCCGATACCATGATTCCTCACGATAATTAAGAGACTGTCCGCAAAGTCGCTGCCGCCGATACGATATGAAATATTATGATGCACAGCCCGGAAAACCACGCCCTCAGCATTCCCCGGCGCGCGCACGCCCCTCGACCGCCCGCCGGATGCCGGCAGCCAGATAAAAGCCGGTGCTGAGCACGCTGATCCAGAACGAGGCCGGGCAGTCGGTCCACCAGGACAGGGCCAGCCCCCCCCAGCCCGCCCCAACCGCCAGCAGCACGGACAGCACGATCCCCCAGCCCGGCGTGGCCGTCAGCCGCTGCGCCGTCGCCGCCGGCCCCACCATCAGCGCAAAGACCAGCAACACGCCGGTAATCTGCACGCATTCCGCCGTCACGACGGCGACGATGGCCAGGAAGATGGTCGAGACCAGGCGCAGCTTCACGCCCCGCGCCTCCGCCGTCTCGGGCTGGAGGCTGGCGAACAGCAGCGGCCGCGACAGCGCCGCCATGGCCAGCACGCAGCCCACGCCCAGCACCAGCAGCCACCCCAGCATCGACCGGTCCACCCCCAGCACGTTGCCGAACAGCAGCGCCGTGGCACGGGTGGCCGATGTGGTCAGGAAATGCAGGAACAGCAGCCCGCAGCCCAGCATGCACGACAGGACCAGCCCGATCGTGACATCCCGCCCCTGGGTGGTGCCGCGCCCGCCCAGCCCCATGGCCACCCCGGCCAGCACCGTGGCACCCATCAGCCCCCAAAAGGGCGGCATGCCCACCAGCAGCGCCCCGGTCGCCCCCGCGAAGCCTACGTGCGACAGCGCATGCCCGGCAAAGCTCTCGCCCCGCAGCACCATGAAATACCCGACCAGCCCGGACAGGATCGCGACGATCCCCGTCGCGGCAAAGGCATGGCGCATGAATTCGAACGCGAACATGATCGGATGCTACCGGCCCCGCACAAGAAAGAAGAAAAGCTGCCGCCCGGTCACGACTGCACCACCCCGTCGGCCACGACGAAGATGCGCCCGTTCGCCCGGATCACCTCGACCGGCATGCCGTACAGCGTGCTCAGCACCGGGTCGGTCACGACCTCGTCCACCGTGCCCAGCCGCGCCGCCCCGCGCCCCACATACAGCACCCGGTCCATCACCCCCAGCAGCGGGTTGAGGTCATGGGTCGAAAACAGCACCGCAATCCCAAGCTGCCGGCGGATCGTATCCACCAGCGCCACCACCTCGCGCGCCCGATGGGGGTCCAGGCTGGCCAGCGGTTCGTCCAGCAGCAGCAGCCGGGGCCGCCCCAGCAGGGCCTGCGCCAGCAGCAGCCGCTGCCGCTCGCCGCCCGAAAGATGGTCGATCGGCCGATGCGCCAGATGCGTGGCCCCGACCAGGTCCAGCACCCGGTCGATCTCCATCGCATCGTGGCGCCGATGCCGCCCGGGGCGCCAGTCGCAGGGCAGGCCCCAGCGTTCCCCATGCAGGGCGGCGGCAATGAAGCTGCGCCCGTCCAGGCGCGGCGCGGATCGCGCCGGAAACTGCGGCAGGTAGCCGATATCGTGATTGCCCCGCCCCACCGGCCGCCCGAAGACCGAAATCCGCCCGGCCGCAACCGGCACCACGCCCAGAATGGCGCGGATCAGGCTGCTCTTGCCCGCCCCGTTCGGCCCCAGCATGCCGACAAAGGCCCCGGCAGGCACCGTCAGGCCGACATCCGACAGGATCGTGCGGTCCCCGATGCGCAGCGTGACATGCGCCATGTCGATCGGCGGCAGCGCGGCGGCACCCGGCGCGGCCACGGGCCCGCCGCAGCACGCATGTCCGTCATGACCGCTCATGTCGGCCCCCCGCCCTGGGCCAGCGCCCGGTCCAGCCGATCCAGCACCCCGGCGATCCAGTCCTGGTAGCGCGTCCCCGGCGGCAGGCTCTCGCCGACATGCAGCACCGGGATGCCGGCCCCACGCGCCAGCTGCTCCAGCCGCTCGGTGGCCGGCCCCGTCGTCTGCTCGTTCAGGATCAATATCCGCACCCGCCGCGCCGTCAGGTCCTGCTCGAACCCCGCAACCTCGAACGGGCCCGGATCGGTGCCGTTCATGACCGCGCGCTGAAAGTCCCCGTCATGCATCGCCAGCCCGACCTGCCGCGTCATCAGGCCGAAGATCGGTTCCGACGCCGCAACCGGCACACCATGATACCGCGCCCGCAACCCGTCGATCCGCTGCTGAAGCGGCGCCAGCGCATCCAGGAACTGTCGCAGCCGCGCCTCGAACGCCGCCCGCCGCTCGGGGCGGATCGCCCCGCAATCGGCGGCAAACGCCGTCGCGACGGCGCGGACCATCGACAGGTCGTACCAGAAATGGGCGTTGTCCCCATCCCGCCAGCCCACCAGCGCGGCAACATCCAGCACCACCGGCCGCCCGGTGGCCCCGCTTCCCTCCATCAGCCGGTCGATCCAGCCATCGTACCCCCCGCCATTGGCGATCACGATCCGCGCGGCGCCCAGCATCCGCCCATCCATCGGGCTGGCCTCGAACGCATGCGGGTCGGCGGCGGGGTTGGTCAGGATGCTGGTCACGGCCACGTCCGCCCCCCCGACCTGGCGCGCGACATCGCCCCAGACCGCCTCGGCGGCAACGACGGCAATGGGGCCGTCGGCCCGGGCCGGCCACGCCGCGGACAGCACCGGCATGACAGCCATCAGCCATACGCAGGTCAGGCGCACCAGGCCCGAACGGACGGCACGAAGAGGGGATACAAGGTCAGCAGACACGCAACAGGCCGTCAGCAGGAGGGTTGGCAGGTCAAAATACGTTATAATGTAACATATTTGAAGCCTTCATATAACGCGCTTTCCGGCGTATGGAAACCAGGGAGCCGCCGGGGCGGCATCACTGGACAGACCGGGGGCATGGCGCGGCAGGCATGGCGGCAACGACTTTCGCCGAAAAGACCGAGACTCGGCTGGATAATGCCGAGCGCTTGTGCGCCGCGCACGGTTCGCGGCTGACCGACCTGCGGCGCCAGGTGCTGGGCCTGGTGCTCGAGGCCGCGCGCCCGGTCGGCGCCTACGACCTGCTGGACGGATTGCGCGCCGACAAGAAGGGCGCCGCCCCGCCCACGGTCTATCGCGCCCTCGATTTCCTGCTGGAAGAGGGGTTGATCCACAAGATCGAACGCCTCTCGGCCTTCGTGGGCTGCACCCATACGCTGGACGGCAGCCATGCCGAGGCCGGCCATCCCCATGCGGCGCAATTCCTGATCTGCACCGGCTGCGGGCAGGTGACCGAACTCGACGATCACGGCATCCTGCACGCATTGATCGACGCCACGCGACATATCGGTTTCACGGTGCGCCACTCGACCGTCGAGGCCGAGGGGCTGTGCATCCTCTGCCGCGACGCGGCAACGGCATGAGCCACGGCCGGCCATGACGGCAGGCGACTTCGGACTTCACGGCGAACGGCACGACTGAGAACGGCACGACTGAGGATGATGGTGAGAAACGGCTACAAGGTCAGGCCGACCGGCCTGACGACCCGGAATTCGGGGCACATGATCTTCCGGATCGACGACATGCGGGGGCAGCCGCGCGCACGGATCGCAGCGCAGGACGCCCCCCAGGCCCTGATGCTGTTCTGGCGCCGGCGCGGCCGGCAGATCATGGCGGAAAGCCTGCCCGACCCCGACCCCGTAGCCACCCTGCGCCGGAATTTCGACATGGCACGCATCCGCCCGGATACCGCCGAACTACCGCTGCCCGAGCCGGTCCGCACGGCCGCCCAGCCCGCGCCCCGCCGTCCCCGCACGCCCCGCCCGGTGCGCGAGGCAACCGGGCAGGGACAGAACGACCTGTTCGCCTCGCCGCTCCCCACGGCGGAGCCGCCCGCCGAACCGCCGAAGGCCGAGCCCCCGCCGCCCCGGCGCCAGGTGGCGTCGCTGGATGCCGAGACCCTGCAACTGGCGCGCGTCCATTATCGCGGCCTCCAGGCATCCGACCCCGCCGACAGCTACCTGTACCACATCACGACCGACGAGAACGCCGAGGCCATGCTGCGCGACGGCCTGACCATGAGCCGCCGCCACCCCCTGCTGCTGACCGAGCGCGGCGGCGTGCCCTACTGGCTGTCGCTGGTGGCCGACGACGACGATGCCAGCGAAGCCGACATCGCCGTGCTGCGCATGAAGCGCTTCATGATCGACGACCTGATCGAGGACGACCCGGACTCGACCCGCAGTTCGGGCAGCCCCAGCTACTTCCTCACCGGCAACACCTGACTTCCAAGGACGACGCCCCCCAATGGACACAGCAATCGCCGAGATCGAACGCGGCGGCCGCGTCGAATCCCGCCATGCCGGCACCGCCGTGGTGGTCGATGCCGATGGCGACGTGCTGTTCGCGCTGGGCGACATCGCGCAGCCGACCTATCCGCGCTCGGCGGTCAAGGCCTTCCTGGCCCTGCCGCTGGTCGAAAGCGGCGCCGCCGACCGGCTGGGCCTGGATGACGAGGAACTGGCCCTGGCCTGCGCCTCGCATAATGGCGAGCCCGCGCATGTCGCGGTGGCGGCGCGGATGCTGGGCCGGGCAGGGCGCGACGTCGCGTGCCTCGAATGCGGCACCCACTGGCCGACGAACGCCGACGCCGCCCACGCGCTGGCCCGCTCCGGCGGCGCCCCCAACGCGCTGCACAACAATTGCTCCGGCAAGCATGCCGGCTTCGTCTGCCTGGCCTGCGACCAGGATCAGGACCTCGCCGGCTATATCCAGCCCACCCATCCGATCATGCGCGAGGTCACAGCCGCACTGGCCGACGTGACCGGCGCCGCCCACGGCGAAGACAATCGCGGCATCGACGGCTGTTCCATCCCCACCTACGCCATCCCGATGCGCGCCTTGGCCCACGGTTTCGCCCGCTTCGGCACCGGCCACGGGCTGGGGCCGCAACGCGCCCGCGCGGCGGCCCGGCTGCGCACCGCCGTGGCCAACGCCCCCTTCATGGTCGGCGGCAGCGCACGCTTCGACACGGTGCTGATGCAGGCGCTGGGCCCGGCCGTGTTCAGCAAGATGGGCGCCGAAGGCATCATGGCCGCCAGCCTGCCACAGCAGGGGCTGGGCATCGCGATCAAATGCCATGACGGCGCCCCGCGCGCGGCCGAGGTCGCCATGGCCGCCCTGCTGATGCGCTTCCTCGGCCCCGAAACCCGCGACCACACGGTGCTGCGCGACCTGGCAACCCACGATATACGCAACTGGAACGGCATGACGGTCGGCCGCGTCCGCGCCGCCCCCTTCCTCTGATCCCGCAGCCGCTGGAATGACCGTCCGCCCCATCGTCCGGTTCCCCGACCAGCGCCTGCGCCGGCCGGCCGCCCCGGTCACGCATTTCGACGCGGCCCTGCGCACCCTGGCCGCCGACCTGCTCGACACGATGCGCGCCGCCCCCGGCATCGGCATCACCGCGCCGCATATCGGCGTCGCCCTGCGCGTCGTGGTCCTCAACCTGCCCGACGCCCCGGCCCCCCAGACCTACATCAATCCCGAAATCCTCTGGACCTCCGACGAGACACTCCGCCACGAGGAAGGCAGCGTCTCCATGCCGGGCGTCATCGAGCAGATCGAACGCCCGGCCAGACTGCGCCTGCGCTACCAGGATCTCGACGGCACCGGCCATGTCGAGGACTCCGATGGCCTGCGCGCCATCTGCCACCAGCACGAAATCGACCAGCTCGACGGCATATTCTGGATCCAGCGCCTCTCTGCCCTGCGTCGCAACCGGCTGGTGGCCCGCTATGAAAAGCTTAGGCGTACAGAAGGAAGGTAAAGAATCTTCTTTTTCTGAAGAAAAAGAAGCAAAAAGACTTTCATTCGTTTTTGGGCCATCGCCTGTCCCAGCAAAAAACTCCAGAACAGATCAAAAGTTTTTTGGTTCTTTTTTTCAAAAAAGAACGAATCCCTTCACCCAGGCAACATCCCCCGCAACTTCCCGGGATTCCGCACGACATAAACCGCAACAACCCGCCCCTCATAGCAGCTCAGGGTCGTGACCTGCGGCAACCCATCCTCCTCCAGGGTCACAAACCCCGGCTCCCCGTTGACCAGCCCCTGGTACAGAACCGGCGGAGCCCGATACTGCCGCTTGCGGGCCAGCCCGGCCAGCAGGCGGCTGACTTTCCCGATCCCTTCGATGATTTTCCGGGCAGCAGGCCGAACGCCGCCGCCATCCGACACAAAGCGGACATCCTGGCTCAGCAAGGTCCGCAGGGCCGTCTCGTCCCCCAGCCGCGATGCCTGCAAGAACGCCTCGGTCAGTTTCCGGCCCGCTTCCCGATCCATGGGGTGCCGGGGGCCGGGTTGCCGGAGATGCTTGCGGGCACGAGACGCCATCTGGCGGCAGGCGGCCTCGCTCCGCTGCAACAGTTCCGCCAGCTCATCGAACGGCATTTCGAAAAGATCGTGCAGGATAAAGGCCGCACGCTCGGCCGGCGACAGGGCCTGAAGCGCGGAGAGAAACGCCATGGACAGATCCTGTTCCCACACATGCTGCCGGATCTGGGGCGCATCCTGCGTGTCCAGAACGGGTTCCGGCAGCCACGGCCCGACATAATGCTCGTATCGGTGCGCGGACGAACGCAGCCAGTCCAGGCACAGCCGCGTCACCACCCGGGCAAGCCAGGCCCGGGGGTGGTCGATCGTGCCGCGTGCGGCGGCATGCCAGCGCAGGAAGGCCTCCTGCGCCAGGTCCTCCGCAACCGCCAGCGATCCGGTCATGCGATAGGCAATGCCGATCAGGTCCGGCCTGACGGCAAGAAAGCGGGCCGTCGCGTCGGCGGCGTCAGGCATGCGGGCCGGATGGCCGGCGCGGCTGGGCGCGGAAGCCGATGGCAATCCGGTTCCAGTGATTGATCATGCCGATGACGAGCGTAAGCTGCACGATCTCCTGATCCGTAAAATGGCCGCGCAGCCCATCGTAATCCGCATCCGGCGCATGGGTATCGGCCACCAGCGTCAGCGCCTCGGCCCAAGCCAGCGCCGCGCGTTCCCGGGGCGTATAAAATGCCGTTTCCCGCCACGCCGGCAGCAGCACGATCCGCCGCATGTCCTCGCCCGATTTTTTCATGATCGCGGCATGCATGTCGAGGCAGAACGCACAGCCGTTGATCTGCGAAACCCGCATCTTGACCAGTTCGATCAGGCCAAGATCGAGGCCCGAGGATGCAAGAGCCTCCTCAAGCTCCATCATCTTGCCCAGAAGAGCGGGAGCGGTCGCCAGATAGTCCATTCGGGGTGTCATGATCATCATCCCTGCATACTGTTTGCCGTAAGAGTCGGCTTGCAAAGTCACCCTGCCGGCGATCCGACACGACTTTTCAAACCGCCTTTAAGACGAAACAGCAGGCGGGTTTGTGACACGCCCCGCCCCGAATACCGTCAGGCGATGAACGTACCCGCATACAGGGCCAGCACGCCGCCCACATCGACATCCACCGCCACGGCGCGCGAGGGCGCGTCGTCCCAGGCCGGCGCCGGCGGCCCGGGCAGGCCCGCAGGCTTCTGGATCGTCTGCCCATCCGCCAGCCCGCCGCACACCACCCGCACCGGCCCGTGCCGCAGGGTAAACAGATGCGGCGCCAGAACCTGGATCACCGCCAGACTGTCATGGGCAAAAATCCCGGCCAACCCGCGCGACCGCTCGTGAAACCCCTGGTAAAACCGCGACACCGCCCGCAGAAAGGCCCCATCCGCACCGCCCCGCTCTTCCAGCCGGTCCAGATAGGCGGCATCCATCACCACCTGCTGCGTCACATCCAGCCCCAGGATCGTGACCTTCCACGGCGCGGTCATCACCAGGTCCGCCGCCTCGGGGTCCGACCGGATATTGGCTTCGGCCACCGGCGACACATTGCCGCAATGCCCATGGGTGCCGAACGCCCCGCCCATCAGGCTCACCCCGGCCACAAGCCCGGCAATGGCAGGGTCATGCCGCAGCGCCAGCGCCAGATTGGTCAGCGGCCCGATGGCAACCAGCGTCACCTCATGCGGATGGGCCCGCACCGTATCGACGATCACCTGCCACGCGGGTCGCGGATCGACCGCCCGGGCCAGTTGCGCGGGCGGCGTCAGGTCGCCCAGCCCGCTTGCCCCATGCACATGCGGCACGCCGGCCCCCGCCGGCCGCACCAGCGGCGTGGCCGCCCCCATGGCCACCGGCACATCCAGCCCCAGCCGCTCGGCCAGCCACAGCGCGTTGCGGGTGACGGTGTCGATATCCAGGTTGCCATGCACCGTGGTCACGGCCAGCAATTCGCATTCCGGCCGCCGGGTCAGGAAATACAACGCCATCGCGTCGTCCACGCCGGGGTCGGTATCGAAGAGGATCTTGTGGCGATGCGTCATCGGGGGAGCCCCTCAAGGATGTTCTTTTTTGAAAAAAAGAACCAAAAAACTTTGATTCGGTCAGGGACATCGCGTGTCCCCAGCACAAGATTCCCGAACGGATAAAAGTCTTTTTGCTTCTTTTTCTTCAGAAAAAGAAGGCTTTAACTCAACACGCGACCCACCCGTCCCGCGCCAGCACAACCCCCGCCAGATAAAGGCTGCCGCAAATCACCACCCGCCCGGGACCCACTGCCCCGTCAGCCAGCCGCGCCAGCGCCGCCTCCACGGTCGGGCCCGCAACGGCCCGGCCGCCCGACGCGGCCACGATCGCCTCGACCGGCAGCGCCAGATGCTGCCCCGGCTCGGCCACCGCCTGCACGCTGGCCGCGCGCTCCAGCAACGGGGCCAAAAAGCCGCCGGCATCCTTGGTCTGCTTCATGCCGACCACCAGATGCACCGGCCGGTCCGACCAGCCACCCAGCATCTCCGCCAGCGCGTGGCCCGCACCCGGATTATGCCCGCCATCCAGCCACAATTCCCAACCCGCCGGCAGCAGGGCCGCCAGCGCGCCATCCAGCCGTTGCAGGCGCGCGGGCCATTCGGTACGGCCGATACCCGCCCATGCGGCCTCCGGCACGGCCAGCCCGCTGGCCCGCAGCGCCGCCACCGCCAGCCCGGCATTATCCACCTGGTGCGCGCCCGGCAGGCCCGGCGCCGGCAGGTCCAGCACGCCCTGCGCGTCCGTATAGCGCACGCCGCCGGGCACCGCCGCAATCTCCCAGTCCACGTCGCGCACCAGCAGCCGCGCCCCGCATTCCGCCGCCCGGGCACGCAGCACCGCCATGGCCTCGGGCGCCTGATGCCCGGTCACCACGGGCACGCCCGGCTTCATGATCCCGGCCTTCTCGGCGGCAATGGCGGCGATGCTGTCGCCAAGGAAAGCCTCATGATCCATGGAAATCGAGGCAATGGCGCAGGCGGCCGGCCGCGCAAGAACATTGGTGGCGTCACACCGCCCGCCCAGCCCGACCTCGATCACCGCCAGACGGGCAGGGTGACGGGCAAACAGCACGAAACCGGCGGCGGTCAGCACCTCGAACACCGTGATCGGCGCCCCGTCATTGACGCGCTCGACCTCCTCCAGCACCGCCACCAGTTCGTCGGTCGAAACGATGCGGCCGGAAACGCGGAAGCGCTCCGTCACGTCCACCAGATGCGGCGAGGTCATGACATGCACCGGCCAGCCGGCGGCCTCGCCGATGGCGCGCAGATTGGCGCAGGTGCTGCCCTTGCCGTTGGTGCCGGCGACATGGATCACCGGCGGCAGATGCTCTTCCGGGTGGCCCAGCCGCCCCAGCAGGGCCTCCAGCCGGCCCAGCGACAGGTCGATCAGGGCCGGATAGAGCCGGTTCAGCCTCTCCAGCACCGCGCCGGCCCGGCCGACGAATTCCGGCCCCAGCGCCGTGGGCGAGGTCGTCATCGGCCCGGATCAGGCCGCCGGGCGCAGCGGCGCGGCGGCCTGCCGATGGTTCAGCAGCCCGATCAGGCGGCCCAGCATCGCCGGCAGGTCGGCACGCTTGGTCACCATGTCGATCATGCCGTGATCCAGCAGATATTCCGCGCGCTGGAAGCCCTCGGGCAGCTTCTCGCGCACCGTATCCTCGATCACGCGCGGCCCGGCAAAGCCGATCAGCGCATTGGGCTCGCTGATCTGCACGTCGCCCAGCATGGCGAACGAGGCCGTGACGCCACCCGTGGTCGGGTTGGTCAGCACGACGATATAGGGCAGGCCGGCATCGCGCAGCATCTGCACCGCCACCGTGGTGCGCGGCATCTGCATCAGGCTGATCATGCCTTCCTGCATCCGCGCCCCGCCCGAGGCGGTAAAGACGACCAGCGGCGCCTTCTGCAAGATCGCCAGCCGCGCCGCCGCCACAAAGGCCTCGCCCAGCGCGGCCCCCATCGTCCCGGCGATGAATTCGAACGCCATCACGGCCACGACCGCGTCATGCCCGCCGATCTTGCCATGCGCCACGGCCATGGACTCGTCGAGCTGCGACTTCGCGCGCTCGTCCTTCAGCCGGTCGGTATAGCGCTTGCGGTCGCGGAACGAGAGCGGATCGACCACGACCTTGGGCAGGTCGATGCGCGTGCACACACCCTCGTCGAACGTCCAGGCAAAACGCTCGGCCACGGTCGCGCGCATGTGATGGCCGCAATGCGGGCAGACATTCAGGCCCTTCCGCAGATCCTTCACCAGGATCATCTGGCTGCAGGATTCACAGTTGGTCCACAGATTGTCCGGCACCTCGCGCTTGAGCAGACCGCGGATCTTGGGGCGAACGTAATCGGTCAGCCAGCTCATCACATCACTCCATCACACAGGGCGACACCGGCCCCGGAAACCCGCCTTCTTACAAGCAGGGTGCCGGAAAGGCCAGATGGTTCTCGGGGTAACGCCGGGCAAGGCCAGCGACCTCCGGAACGGCGCTGTGGTCGTTCAGTGTTGAACGCGTTTCCCCGGTCAGCGGGCTGCGCGCACGGCCTTTGCCAGGTCCGAAAGCTGGGTCAGGACGCGGGGCAGGGTGTCCGGCGTGGCGCGGCCTTCTTCGTCCAGCGACTCTTCCAGCGTCTTGATCAGCGCCGAGGCCACCACGGCCCCATCGGCGGCGCGGACGGCGGCGGCAGCCTGTTCGGGCGAGCGGATGCCGAAGCCGATGGCCACCGGCAGGTCGGTCACGGCGCGCAGGCGCGGCATGGCGGCCGCCAGCTCGTCGCTGCTGGCGGTGCGCGTGCCGGTCACACCGGTAATGCTGACATAATAGATAAAGCCCGACGCACTGCCGCACACCAGGGGCAGGCGCGCATCGTCGGTGGTGGGCGCCACCAGCCGGATGATGTCCAGCCCGGCCTCGACCGCAGGTCTGTCCAGCAGGTCGGCTTCCTCGGGCGGCATGTCGACGATGATCAGCCCATCCACCCCGGCGCGGGCGGCATCGGCGCAGAAGCGGGCATGGCCATAGGCCTCGATGGGGTTCAGATACCCCATCAATATGATCGGCGTCTCGGCATCGTCCTCGCGGAAGCGGGCCACCATCTCCAGCACCCGCACCATGCTCGACCCCGCCTTCAGCCCCCGGCGCGCCGCCATCTGGATGGTCGGCCCGTCGGCGCTGGGGTCGCTGAACGGCACGCCGATCTCGATCAGGTCGGCACCCGCCCCCGGCATGGCGCGCAGAAGCGCCAGCGAGGTATCGTAATCCGGATCGCAGGCCTGCAGGTATGGGATCAGGGCACCGCGCCCCTGCTCCTTCAGGGCCGCGAAGCGGCGGGCGATGCGGCTCACAATGTCACTCCCAGATGTGCGGCGACGGTAAAGATGTCCTTGTCCCCACGGCCGGAGATATTCACCACCAGCAGCGTCTCGGGGCTGAGCGTGGGGGCGATCACGGCCACATGCGCCAGCGCATGGGCCGCTTCCAGCGCCGGGATAATCCCCTCGGTCCGCGTGCACAGCTGAAAGGCCGCCAGCGCCTGGTCGTCGGTGGCGCCGACATAGTCCACGCGCCCGATATCGGCCAGCCAGGAATGTTCCGGCCCGATGCCCGGATAATCCAGCCCGGCGCTGATCGAATGCGCCTCGTCGATCTGCCCGTCCGCGTCCTGCAACAGATAGGTCCGGTTGCCATGCAGCACGCCCGGCCGCCCGCGCAGGATCGATGCCGCCGTCTCGCCGCTGTCCAGCCCCCGCCCGGCGGCCTCGACCCCGATCAGCCGCACCGACGGGTCGTCGAGGAAGGGGTGAAAGATCCCCATGGCGTTCGACCCGCCGCCGATGGCCGCCACGATCACATCCGGCAGGCGCCCCTCGGCCTCCTGCATCTGCACGCGGGTCTCGTCGCCGATCACCGACTGGAAATCGCGGACCATCTGCGGATAGGGGTGGGGCCCGGCCACGGTCCCGACCAGGAAATACGTGTCGCGGACATTGGTCACCCAGTCGCGCATCGCCTCGTTCATCGCATCCTTCAGCGTCCCGGCGCCGGAGGTCACGGGCACGACCTCGGCCCCCAGCAGACGCATGCGAAACACGTTGGGCTTCTGCCGCTCGACGTCGGTGGCACCCATGTAGATGGTGCATTTCAGCCCGAACAGCGCGCAGACGGTGGCGGTGGCCACGCCATGCTGCCCGGCCCCGGTCTCGGCCACGATCCGGCTGCGTCCCATCCGCCGGGCCAGCAGGATCTGGCCCATGACGTTGTTGAGCTTGTGCGAGCCGGTATGGTTCAACTCCTCGCGCTTCATGTAGATGCGCGCGCCGCCCAGTTCCTCGGTCAGGCGCCGGGCGAACCACAGCGGGCTGGGCCGGCCCACATAATCCTTCAGGTAATAATCCAGCTCGCTGCGAAAGGCCGGGTCGGCCTTGGCCGCGGCATAGGCCGCGTCCAGTTCCAGGACCAGCGGCATCAGCGTCTCGGCCACGAACCGGCCGCCGAAGATGCCGAAGCGGCCGCGCGGGTCCGGCCCGGTCCGCAGGCTGTTGGGCAGCGCTCCTGCCACGCCGCGTTCCGCTCCGCTGGTGTCTGCTGCGCTCACGTCGTTCTCCGGACCCGATTAGATGCAGGATATCGGGTGTTCTGGACCGCACGGCGAAAAATTACCAGCCTCGTCTCGCCGCCGCCCGGCCGGGGCCCCGGCCGATTTGACAGGCGCCGTAGGTCCCCCGATAGGAAGGGGAAGCGGAGAAAGACAGCATCCATGTTTGTTGCCCATTGTCCCGGTCAGCCCCCCCGGCCGATCGCCACCGAGGCCGACGCCACGGGCATCGCCTGGCTGGACCTGCTGGACCCGACAGCCGACGAGCAGGCCCTGGCCGCCAGGATCACGGGCCAGCGCATCCCCACCCGCGCCGACCTCGAGGAAATCGAGAGTTCTTCGCGCCTGTTCATGGAAGACGACGCCGTCTACCTCTCCACGCCGCTGGTGCGCCGCGTGCAGGACGATTTCTTCGTCTCGCCGGTCGGCTTCGTGCTGATGCGCGACCGGCTGCTGACCATCCGCTTCACCGAATTCTCCTCCTTCGACCTGATCGCCAAGCAGATCACCGGCACCAAGGAGAGCTACAGCGGCGACGAGGTCTCGGTCCTGCTGCTGGAAGCGGTGGTCGATCGCATGGCTGATATTCTGGAACATCTGGGCCAGTCGCTGGATACGCTGTCGCGCGACGTCTTCCAGGCCGACCAGCCGCGCCAGGCCGGCCGCGCCGACCAGATGCTGCGCACGCTGCTGCGCCGGGTCGGCCGCTCGGGCGACCTGGCTTCGTCGGTCCGCGACAGCCTGCTGGGCATGGAGCGGATCGCGATCTTCGTCAGCGAAAACAAGAAGCACGACCTGTCGGAAAAACTGCGCGACCGCATGAGCACGGTCGCGCGCGACATCGTGTCCCTGAACGATTTCGTGTCCCAGATCTCCAACAAGGTCCAGTTCCTGCTCGACGCTACGCTCGGCTTCATCAGCATCGAGCAGAATAACGGCATGAAGATCCTGACCGTGGTCAGCTTCATCGGCGTCGCACCGACGCTGGTCGCCGGCATCTACGGCATGAATTTCCACGATATTCCGGAACTGAACTGGAAATACGGCTACTGGTATTCCCTGGCCCTGATGGCCGCGACGATCATCGTCCCCCTCCTGTGGTTCTGGCACCGAGGCTGGCTGGCCCGAGGCCGCTAAAAGGCAGCTTGCAAAGCCGCCCTGCCGGCGATCCGGCGCGCGGCCTTGACGATCGGCGCCGATTTCCTTATGATTTCGCTGTCTCTGGCGGGCTTTCGTCCGCCGGTTGCTCCCTCCGTATGGAACGTTGCTGGCCACTTTCCGGTTTATCCGGTTCTTTCTGGCAGGCGCACCTGATGCGCCGATGTCCAGGCCGATCGTTTCCCCCCCTTCTATGACCTGCCCATTCAAGGCAACCTGAATGCATCTCGCCGAACTCAAGGCCAAAACCCCCGCGGACCTTCTGGCGTACGCCGAAAGCCTGCAGATCGAGAACGCATCGTCCCTGCGCAAGCAGGACATGATGTTCGCCATCCTCAAGACCCTCGCCGACAACGACCAGGCCATTCATGGCGAGGGAACGCTGGAAATCCTGCCCGACGGGTTCGGTTTCCTGCGCTCGCCCGAGGCGAACTACCTGCCCGGGCCGGACGATATCTACATTTCCCCCAGCCAGGTGCGGCGTTTCGGGCTGCGGACGGGCGACACGGTCGAGGGGCAGATCCGCGCCCCGCGCGACGGTGAGCGCTATTTCGCGCTGCTGAAGGTCAACACCATCAATTTCGAGCCGCCCGAGGCGGTCCGTCATCGCATCAATTTCGACAATCTGACGCCGCTCTACCCCGAGCGCAGGCTGAAGATGGAAGTCGAGAGCAACGCGGTGGGCGGCGAGCCCGAAAAGGGCACCAAGGGCAGCAAGGGCCAGACCAAGGATTTCACCCCCCGGGTGATCGACCTGGTGTCGCCGATCGGCATGGGCCAGCGCGCGCTGATCGTCGCCCCGCCGCGCACCGGCAAGACCGTGATGCTGCAAAGCATCGCCTCGTCCATCTCGGCCAACCATCCGGAAGTCTTCCTGATCGTGCTGCTGATCGACGAGCGGCCCGAGGAAGTCACCGACATGGCGCGTTCGGTACGGGGCGAGGTCGTATCCTCGACCTTCGACGAACCCGCGACCCGGCACGTCCAGGTCACGGAAATGGTGCTGGAGAAGGCGAAACGGCTGGTCGAGCACAAGCGCGACGTGGTCATCCTGCTCGATTCCATCACCCGCCTGGCCCGCGCCTACAACACCGTGGTCCCGTCATCGGGCAAGGTGCTGACCGGCGGCGTGGACGCCAACGCCCTGCAGCGCCCCAAGCGCTTCTTCGGCGCGGCGCGCAACATCGAGGAAGGCGGCTCGCTGACCATCATCGCCACCGCGCTGATCGATACCGGCAGCCGCATGGACGAGGTGATTTTCGAGGAATTCAAGGGCACTGGCAACTCGGAGCTCATCCTCGACCGCAAGCTGGCCGACAAGCGCACCTTCCCGGCCATCGACATCACCAAGAGCGGCACCCGCAAGGAAGAATTGCTGGTCGAACGCTCGGAATTGTCGAAGATGTGGGTCCTGCGCCGCATCCTGGCGCCGATGGGCACCATGGACGCGATGGACTTCCTGCTGGACAAGCTGAAATACAGCAAGACCAACAGGGATTTCTTCGACGCGATGAATACCTGAAGACAATGGGGCAGGGGCCGGAGCGATCCGGCCCCTGTTTCCGTTCTTTTTTGAAAAAAAGAACCAAAAAACTTCTGATCTATTAGGTTTCGTCCCGAAACGAAGCCCTTCCCACCACACCGATCCAAAACGAATAAAAGTCTTTTGGCTTCTTTTTCGTAAGACAAAAGAAGATTTTCACGGCAACAGGATCGTGCTCCCTGTCGTCCCCCGAGACTCCAAAGCCGTCTGCGCCGCCCCAGCATCCGCCAGCGCAAACCGCTGCCCGATGCGCACGCTCAGCACCCCCTGAATGATCAGGTCGAACAATTCCTTGGACCCGGCCAGCAGGGCCGAACGCTGGGCGAGATAAGTCGTCAACCCCGGCCGCGTCAGATACAGGCTGCCGCGCGTCGCCAGCATGCCCACCGAAACGCCCGTAACCTCGCCCGACGCATTGCCGTAGCTGACCATCAGCCCGCGCGGCGCAAGACAATCGAGGCTGGCGACGAATGTATCCTTGCCCACGCTGTCATAGACCACCGGCACCATGGCGCCGTCGGTCAGCTTGCGCACGCGCGCGGCCAGATTGTCATGCCCGACCAGGATCTCGGCCGCGCCGTTCTGCCGCGCCAGTTCGCCCTTTTCCTCGGTCGAAACCACGCCGATCACACGCACGCCCAGATGCCGCGCCCACTGGCACAGCAGCAGCCCGACCCCACCGGCCGCCGCGTGGACCAGAATCGTCTCGCCGGCGCGCACCTCACGGACTTCGCGCAACAGCATGTGGGCCGTCAGGCCCCGCAACATGCAGCCGGCGGCGATATCGAAGGGAATATCCGGCGGCAGCGGCACAACCCGATCGGCCGCGATGGTGCGGCATTCGCCATAGCCGCCCAGCGCCGTGGGATAGGCCACCCGATCCCCAGGCTCGAAATCGGTCACGCCCGCCCCGGCGGCCATGACCACGCCGGCCCCCTCCATCCCCAGGATGGCCGGCAGGGCGGGCACCTTGTACAGGCCGGTGCGGAAATAGATGTCGATGTAATTGACGCCGATCGCCTCCTGCCGGATCAGGATTTCACCCCGGCCGGGAACGGGCGTGGGCAGCGTCTCCAGTTGCAGAACCTCGGGGCCGCCATAGCCGTGGATGCGGATTGCCCTGTACATCGCCTGTATCCCTTTTCCTGTTCTGCCCGGCCGTATCAGGCGTCCTGGTTCGCCAGCGCGGGGATCGGCGCCCGCTCCAGTTCCAGAAGATAGATCTTGTCCGTCAGCCCACCGTCCCCGGAATACCCGCCCAACCCCTGGGTCGAGACGACACGATGGCACGGAATCAGGATCGGAATCGGGTTGGCCCCGTTGGCCTGCCCGATGGACCGGGGCGACCCGCCGACCTGCAGGGCCAGGTCGCGATAGGTCCGGGTCTCACCCAGCGGGATTCCGCGCAGCGCCTGCCACACTGCCTGCCGATAGGGCGTGCCGTACGGCGCCAGCGGCAGGTCCGCGAAATCGTCCGCTACCCCGTCGAAATAGGCGTCGAGCCGGTCGCAGGCCTGCCGCAGCAACGGCGTCTCGTCCTGATCGCGCCCCCAGCCCCAGTCCAGGGCGACGATCGCGCCGTCTTCCTCGGTCAGGGTCAGATCCCCGATGGGCGAGTGCATCGAAAGCTGCGGCATACCGGTCGTCCGTTCCCTTGATCCTGTATCCCGCACCATATCGGGACTGTCTGGTATTCTGTACCCTTCCGCCACAGGTTGCGACATGCAAGAGCGGCAAGCAGGCGCGAGATGACGACAGGACCCGACACGATGCCCCCCGAACGGACCCAACCCGACGCACCGATCTTTGCCCTGGCCAGCGGGGCAGGGCGCGCGGCCATCGCGGTCATGCGCCTGACCGGGGCGGGATGCGGCGCGATCCTCCGCCATCTGTGCGGCACGCTGCCGGCCCCGCGCCGGGCCACCCTGCGCGGATTGCGCCACGGGTCCATGCTGCTGGACCGCGCGCTGGTACTGTGGTTTCCCGGCCCCAACAGCTATACCGGCGAAGACAGCGCGGAACTCCACCTCCATGCCGGGCCTGCCGTCATCGCCGCCGTGGCCGACGCGCTGGTGGCCCTGGGCGCCCGCCCGGCCGAACCGGGCGAGTTCACCCGCCGCGCCTTCATGAACGGACGGCTGGACCTGATCGAGGCCGAAGGCATCGCCGACCTGATCGACGCCGAAACCGAAGCCCAGCGCCGCCAGGCGCTGGAACAGGCCGACGGCAGCCTGAGCCACCTGTACGACGGATGGGCCACACGCCTGCGCACCGTGCTGGCCCATCAGGAAGCCCTGATCGACTTCCCCGACGAAGACCTTCCACCCGCGATCGAACAGGCGCTGCTCGACGCACTGCGCACGCTGGCGGCCGAAATGCGCGCCCATCTCGACGATGGCGGCCGGGGCGAGCGCCTGCGCCGGGGCCTGCTGTTCGCCATCGTCGGCGCCCCCAATGTCGGCAAGTCCAGCCTGCTGAACCGGCTGGCCGACCGCGACGTGGCCATCGTCTCGCCCCGCGCCGGCACCACGCGCGACGCAATCGAGGTGCGGGTGGTGCTGGGCGACGTCCCCGTCACCCTGATCGACACCGCCGGCCTGCGCGAAACCGAGGACGAGATCGAGGCCGAGGGCGTCCGCCGCGCCCTGTTTCACGTGAAACAGGCCGACTGCGTCATCGGCATGTTCGACGGCGACACCCCGCCAGCCGATCTCCCCCAAAACGCCATCCTGGTCCGCAACAAGATCGACCTCGCACCCCCGGCAGACGGCCCCCCCGACACCATCGCCATCAGCGTCCAGCAGGGCACCGGCCTGCCAAGCCTGACCGAAGCGCTGGCCGACCGCGCCCGCGCCCTGACCGCCGCACAGGCCGGCCCGCCCCTGACGCGTGCACGCCATCGCGCCGCGATCGAAGAAAGCGCTGGCCATCTGGCCGCCGCACTCGATATGCACTGGCCAGAGATGCGGGGCGAGGAGATGCGCCTGGCGATGCGCGCCCTGGGCCGGCTGACCGGCGCGGTCGGGGTCGAGGATCTGCTGGACACTGTCTTCGGCCAGTTCTGCATCGGCAAGTAAGGGGAGCGGACAAGCGTGGCTGGCGAATACGACGTCATCGTCATTGGCGGGGGGCATGCGGGGTGCGAGGCCGCGGCGGCATCGGCCCGGTGCGGCGCGCGCACGCTCCTGCTGACGCATCGTCGGGACACGATCGGCGCCATGTCCTGCAACCCGGCCATCGGCGGCATCGGCAAGGGCCATCTGGTGCGCGAGATCGACGCGCTGGACGGGCTGATGGGCCGCGCCGCCGACCGGGCCGGAATTCACTTCAAGCTGCTGAACCGCTCCAAGGGCCCGGCCGTCCACGGCCCGCGCGCCCAGGCCGACCGCTCGCTCTACCGGCGCGCCATCCAGGACCTGCTGGCCGAAACCCCGAATCTGGACATTGCGGAAGGCGGGACAGGGGACCTGATCATCGATCCCGCCGGCCAGGTCGCCGGCGTGGTGTGCGAAGACGGGCGCCGCATCGCGGCGGGCGCCGTGGTGCTGACCGCCGGCACCTTCCTGCGCGGCGTGATCCATATCGGCCATGACAGCCACCCGGCCGGCCGGGTGGGCGAAGCCCCGGCCCAGGCACTGGGCGAGCGGTTGCAGGCGCTGGGCCTGCCAATGGCCCGCCTCAAGACCGGCACACCGGCCCGGCTGGACCGCACGACGATCGACTGGGACAATCTGGCCGAAGACAAAGGCGACGCCGAACCCGAACCCTTCAGCCGCCTGACCGCCACGCTCGACAATCCGCAACTCTCCTGCCGCATCACCGCCACCACGGCACGGACCCATGCGCTGATCCGCGAGCACCTGCATCTCTCCGCCGTCTATGGCGGCGCCATCGCCGGGCGCGGCCCGCGCTACTGCCCCTCGATCGAGGACAAGGTGGTCCGGTTCGCCGAACGCGACAGTCACCAGATCTTCCTCGAGCCCGAGGCCCTGCCGGGCAACGAGGGCGGCGACCTGGTCTACCCCAACGGCATCTCGACCAGCCTGCCGGCCGATATCCAGGAACGGATGATCCATTCCATCCCCGGCCTGGAACAATGCCGCATCGTGCGCCCCGGCTACGCGGTGGAATATGATTACGTCGATCCCCGCGCCCTCAGCCCGACGCTGGAACTGACAGCCCTCCCGCGCCTGTTCCTCGCCGGCCAGATCAACGGCACGACAGGCTACGAGGAAGCCGGCGCGCAAGGCCTCCTCGCCGGCCTCAACGCCGCCCGCCGCGCCGGGGGCGGGCAGGGGGTCAGCATCGATCGCGGCACCGCCTATCTGGGCGTGATGATCGACGACCTGACCACGCAGGGCGTGTCCGAACCCTATCGGATGTTCACTTCGCGCTCCGAATACCGGCTCAGCCTG
The DNA here is from genome assembly GCF_014174275.1 of Gluconacetobacter takamatsuzukensis. Taxonomy (GTDB): domain Bacteria; phylum Pseudomonadota; class Alphaproteobacteria; order Acetobacterales; family Acetobacteraceae; genus Gluconacetobacter; species Gluconacetobacter takamatsuzukensis. The sequence continues at coordinate 379,669 of NZ_JABEQK010000002.1, forward strand.
CGGGCCGACAATGCCGATCTGCGCCTGACCGGCCTGGGCATCGACTGGGGCTGCATCGGCGCCGAACGCACCCGCCTGTTCACCGCCGACCGCACCGCCATCGACACGGCCATGCAACGTGCGGCCCAGGAGAACTTCCTGCCCGACAGCCTGCAACAGGCCGGCATCACGGTCTCCGCCGACGGGCGGCGCCGCACCCTGCTCGACGTCCTGGCCACCGCCGCCACGCCAGGGCAGGTGGCACAGATCGCCCCCTGGTTCGCCGACCTCGCACCCCGCATCCGCCGCCATGTCGAAACCGAAGCCCGCTATAGCGGCTATCTGGCCCGCCAAGCGCGCGAGATCCGGCAATTGGAGGCCGAAACCCGCATCGCCCTCCCGCCCGATCTCGACTACCGCCATATCGGCGGCCTGAGCAGCGAGATGCAGGAACGCCTGGCCACGGCCCGCCCCGCCAGCTTCAGCGCCGCCCAACGCATCCCCGGCATCACCCCCTCGGCGCTGACGGCGCTGCTCGCCCACATCCGTCAGGTGGCCTGATGTTTCACGTGAAACCCGACACTCTCCCCGCCGATCTCGCCCAGCGCCTGGACCGCTTCGCCGAAATCCTTACCCGCTGGAACAGCCGCATCAACCTGGTCTCCCCCCGCGATCTCCCCCATCTATGGGACCGCCATATCGCGGACTCGCTGCAACTGGCCTCGCTGATCCCGCCCGGCATCCGCCTGGCCGATCTCGGGTCGGGCGGCGGCTTCCCCGGCCTGATCATCGCCATCGCGACCGACGCCGACGTCACGCTGATCGAATCCGACCAGCGCAAGGCCGCCTTCCTGCGCGAGGCCGCGCGGGCCGCCGGCGCCCGCGTCACCGTGCTGGCGCGCAGGATCGAGGATGTCGACATCGCGCCGGTGCACATCGTCACCGCCCGCGCGCTGGCCGCCCTGCCGCAATTGCTGGAATGGAGCAGCCGCCTGCTGGCGCCCGACGGGTTCTGCCTGTTCCTGAAAGGCAGAAATGTCGACGATGAGTTGACCTCGGCCGCCGCCGACTGGCACATGGCGGTATCCCGATTGCCTAGCCGCACCAATGCGGACGGTACCATTCTCAAACTGGGTGAAATCACGCGTGCCAGACACTCAGAACGCGCAACGGGCCCCTGACGCCGCGCGCGCTTCCTGCATTCTCGCCCTCGCCAACCAGAAAGGCGGGGTGGGCAAGACAACGACGGCCATCAACCTGGCCGCCGGACTGGCCGAACGCGGCCTGTCCGTCCTGCTGATCGACCTCGACCCGCAGGGCAACGCCTCGACTGGCCTGGGCATCGGCTACGATGCAAGACGACAGGGCACCTACGCCCTGCTGATGGACGATGTCCCGATGGCCGACCTGGCCCAGGACACCGAAATTCCCGGCCTCAAGATCATCGCCGCCGATACCGAACTGGCCGGCGCCGAGCTGGAACTGGTCATGACCGACCGGCGCGAATTCCGCCTGCGCGATGCCGTCACCCGTGCGGGCAGCCATTTCGACGTGGTCCTGATCGACTGCCCGCCCAGCCTGGGCCTGCTGACGCTGAACGCGCTGGTCGCGTCCGACGGCGTCATCGTGCCCCTGCAATGCGAATTTTTTGCGCTGGAGGGCATCAGCCAGTTGGTCCGCACCGTCGACCGGGTGCGCCGGGCCTTCAATTCCGACCTGCATGTGGCCGGCATCGTGCTGACGATGTACGACCGGCGCAACAACCTGTCTGAACTGGTTGCCGCCGACGCGCGCAGCTTCTTCGGCGAACAGGTGATGGAAACGCTGATTCCGCGCAATATCCGCATCTCCGAGGCCCAGAGCCATGGCCGCTCGGTCATGGCCTATGACGGCCGGTCCAGCGGTGCCATGGCCTACCAGGCCCTGGCGGACGAGGTCATCGCCCGGAGCGGCCTGAAGACACCCAGAAAGAAGAAGGCGCGGGCATGAGCACGAAGAAAGAGCAGTCACGTCCCCGCCTCGGTCGCGGCCTCGCCGCCCTGCTGGGCGACCAGGCCCCCGCCGCCATCGCCCGCGTCTCGGGCCGGACAGAGCAGGACCGCACCGGCACGCTGGGCGTCGACCAGCTCGAACCCGGGCCGTTCCAGCCCCGCCAGGTGATGGAGCCCGAAGCCCTGTCCGAACTGGCCGATTCCATCCGCACGCGCGGCATCCTGCAACCGATCCTGGTCCGCCCGCATCCGGGGCGCGAAGGACATTACCAGATCATCGCCGGCGAACGCCGCTGGCGCGCGGCACAACTCGCCTCGTTGCACGAGGTCCCGGTCCATATCCGCGCCCTCGATGACGGCGACGCCATGGCCGCCGCCCTGGTCGAAAACCTGCAACGCGCCGACCTCAACGCGGTCGAAGAGGCCGAGGGTCTGCAACGGCTGTTACAGGATTACGGCCTGACGCAGGAGGAACTGGCCGGCGCATTGGGCAAGTCGCGCTCCCACGTCGCCAACATGGTGCGCCTTCTCAACCTGCCTCAACCGGTGCGCGCGGCCCTGCGCGACGGCCGGCTGACGGCCGGCCACGCCCGCGCGCTGCTGGCCCACCCCGACCCGGTCGCGGCCCTCAAGACGGTGCTGGAGCAGGGGCTGAACGTCCGCCAGACCGAAGCCCTGGTCCAGAAAGCCGTCCGCCAGCCCGCCAAGCCGGCCCCGGCCGAAGCCGCCGAACGCAAGAACCCCGAAATCCAGGTCCTGGAACGCGACCTCACCGCCCGGCTGGGCCTGAAAGTCCAAATCTCGTTCGACGGGCGCGGCGGGGCCATCCGCATCCTCTATCAGTCGCTCGATCAGTTCGATACCGTGCTTGCACGTCTGAACGGCTGAGAATGCAGGACATTTTTTCGATAAAACCGCTTGCCCTCCTCACCCGACGCTGTTAGAAGCGCGTCACCCGAGAGGGACACTCCATGGGCGCATAGCTCAGTTGGTAGAGCAGCTGACTCTTAATCAGCGGGTCCAAGGTTCGAGTCCTTGTGCGCCCACCATGGAGCCTTTCGGAAATTCCTCACAAGGCAAAGCGTCTTCCCTTCTTTTTCTGAAGAAAAAGAAGCAAAAAGACTTCCATCCGTTCAGGACCATCGCGTGTCCCCAGCACAAAGCTCCTGAACGAATCAGGGTTTTTTGGTGCTTTTTTGCAAAAAAGCACACAACCCCCTCAAGGCCGACGCGCCAGCCGCTCCACCAACGGCACCATCCGCGCCACGATGACGGCGACCCCGGCAGGGTTGGGATGAATATGATCCGCCTGTTCCAGCTCCGGATGCGCCGCCACGCCGTCAAGGAAGAACGGATCCCATAAAATACCCGGCCGGTGCGACAGCCGCTCGAACACGGCGCGAAAGGCCTGGCCATAGCCCGCGCCCATATTGGGCGGCGCATACATGCCCGACAGCAGCACCGGCAGATGCGCCTGCTGCAACCGGTCCAGGATCGCCGTCAGGTTCTGTTCCATCCGCGCCGGGTCCAGCCCGCGCAACCCGTCATTGCCGCCCAGTTCCACGATCACCGCGTCCGGATTATCGCCCAGCGCCCAGTCCAGCCGCGCCAGCGCATCGATGCTGGTATCGCCCGACACGCCGCCATCCAGGATCGTGATCGCATCGCCGCGCGCATCCAGCGCGGCCTGAAGGCGCGGCACGAAACCGTCCGCATGTGCCAGCCCATATCCGGCGGTCAGGGAATCCCCCAGCGCCAGAATCCGCACCGGCCGGTCGGCCGCATGGACCGACATGGCGAAACCCGCCCACACACAGGCGACCAGAAAGCCAAAAACCGTTCGGGCCCGGTGCAGGCGGCGTGTAGCGTGCAGGCAGGACCATACCCTGTGGGAAGGAAAACGCATGGACGGCGACGGGCTCCCGAATGGACGGACGACGCTGGTCGAGGCACAGGATCTGTGGCTGACAGTGCCGACCCGTGCCGGCGCGGTCAATCCGCGCCGGGGCGATGCAGGGCAGGGGGCATTGACGATCCTGCACGATGTCGGCCTGCGCGTGGCCGAGGGCGAGGCATTGGGCATCGTCGGCCCCTCCGGCTCGGGCAAGACATCCCTGCTGATGCTGCTGGCGGGGCTGGAACGCCCGACCCGCGGCACGATCCGCATCGCCGGCACCACGCTGGGCGCGCTGGACGAAGACGCGCTGGCCCGTTTCCGGCGCCAGACGATGGGCATCGTCTTCCAGTCCTTCCAGCTGATCCCCACCATGACGGCGCTGGAAAACGTGCTGGTGCCGCTCGAACTGGCAGGCCGCCCCGACGGTGCCGCCGCCGCCCGCGCGGCGCTGGACGCGGTGGGGCTGGGCCACAGGCTGGATCACCTGCCGGGCGAGCTTTCGGGCGGCGAACAGCAGCGCGTGGCCCTGGCCCGCGCCTTCGTCACCCGGCCGCGCCTGCTGCTGGCCGACGAACCGACAGGCAATCTCGACAGCCGCACCGGCGCGGCGGTGATGGACCTGATGTTCAGCCTGCAACGGCAATACGGCACCACGCTCGTCCTCATCACCCACGACCCCGCCCTGGCGGCCCGCTGCGACCGCCGCCTGCGGGTCGATGACGGCCGCGTGCTGGCCGACCACCCGGTGCGGGAGCCCGCATCGTGAGCCTGTGGCGCCTGGCCGCCCGCCTGGCCTGGCGCGACCTGCGCGGCGGAATCGGCGGCATGCGCATCGTGCTGGCCTGCCTGGCGCTGGGGGTGGCCACCATCGGCGGGGTGGGCAGCCTGCGCGACATGATCCGCGACGGCATCGCGGGCGAGCAGCGGACCCTGCTGGGCGGCGACCTGTCGATCGAAAGCAGCGACCCGCTCCCCGTCGACCTGGCCGATTTCGCCGCCGCGCACGGGGCCCGGGTATCGCAGGTGCTGCGCATGCGCTCGATGCTCTACGCCCCGCGCGGCACGGGCCAGGCAGATGCCCGGACAGATGCCCAGACCGATGCAAGAATGCTGGTCGAACTCTCGGCGGTCGATCACGCCTACCCGCTGGTCGGCACCATGGCCCTTACCCCCCAGGCGCCGCTCGACCGGGCCCTGGCGCCCGAGCACGGCCTGCCCGCCCTGCTGGCCGACCCGCTGGTCATCGACCGGCTGGGGCTCAAGGTGGGCACGACCGTGCGGATCGGCACCGCCCGCTTCCACGTCGCCGGCAGCCTCGACCGCGCGCCGGACGGCGCCGGCACGGTCACGCTGGCCCCCACGGTCATGACCACCCTCCCGGCACTGGACGCAGCCGGTCTGATGCAGCCGGGCGCCCTGGTCACGCACATGATGCGCCTGGCACTGGGCGGCCCGGCGGCAGACCGTCCCGCCCGCGCCCATGCGCTGGCAATCGCGATCGCCGCCCGCTTCCCCGACCAGGGCTGGCGAATCCGCGGCGAAGCCGACGCCGCCCCCGCCCTGACCCGCACCGTCGACCAGATGGCCCGCTTCCTGGCCCTGATCGGATTATGCGCCCTGCTTCTGGGCGGGCTGGGCGTCTCGACCGGCGTCACCTCGTGGCTGGAGGGGCGCGGCCGGACCATCGCCATCCTGCGCTGCCTCGGCGCCTCGGGGCCGCTGATCCGCCGCACCTTCGGCCTCCAGATCGCCGCCCTGTGCGGCATCGGCATCGGCGCCGGCATGGTGCCCGCCCTGCTGCTGCCCCCGCTGGCCGCGCGGATGCTCGGCGGCCTGCTGCCCATCGAGACGACACCGATTCCCCCGCTGCTTCCGGTGCTGACGGCCGGCCTGTTCGGCGTGCTGGTCGCCCTCCTGTCGGTCATCCTGCCGCTGGCACGCGCCTGCACGACCAGCCCGGCCTCCCTGTTCCGCGACCAGACCCCACACGGCGCTGCCCGCGTGCGGTCCTGGCGCGTCGGCGCAGCCCTGGTCCTGTGCGCGATCCTGTCGGCCCTGCTCACGATCCGGCTGGCCGACAGCCCCCTCTTCGCGGCCGGCTTCCTCGGCGTCGTCCTGTTCGCCGCCGGCATCCTGCTCCTGGCCGGCACGATGCTGCGCGGGGCCGTGTCCATGCTGCTGGCACGGCTCGATACGGCGCGCGGCGTGCCCAGGCTGGCCCTGGCCCTGTTCGCCCATCGCAATGCGGCGACCACGCGGATGGTCGTCGCGCTGGGTGCCGGACTGGCCGCCATGGCCGCCATCCTGCTGACCGAGGGCGCGATGATGGCCCAATTGCGCGACCAGATGCCGCAGAACGCCCCCGCCTTCTATTTCATCGACATCCAGCCCACGGACCTCGACCGGTTCGACAGCCTGGCCCGGGCCCAGCCCTCGGTCCGCGCGGTCCAGCAACTGCCCTCCATGCGCACCCGCGTCGTCGCGGTCGACGGCGTGCCGGCCGAACGGGTCAAGGCGACGCCGCAGACAAGCTGGGCCCTGCGCGGCGATCACGGGCTGACGGTGGCGGCCACACCGCCGCCCGGCACCAGGCTGGCCGAGGGCACATGGTGGCCGGCCGATTATGCCGGGTCGCCCCTGCTGTCGCTGGATGCCGGGCTGGCCGAAGGGTGGGGCGTGCATGTCGGCTCGACCATCCGGCTGAACGTGCTGGGCCGCGCGATCGATGTCCGGGTGGCCAGCCTGCGCACCGTCGCGTGGCGGTCGCTCCAGCTCAATTTCGCCTTCGTCGTGTCACCGGGGCTGCTGTCGCACGCCCCCCACACCTTCGTCGCCACGCTGGCCACCGACGGCCGAGCCGATCAGGATGCCGCCACGCTCGCCGCCATCACCGACGCCCTGCCGGGCGTCACCGGCATCCGGGTCGCCGACGTACTGGCCCGCCTGACCGCGCTAGCCGGCCAGATCGCCACGGCACTCGGCGTCGCGGCCTCCATCATCATGGCCTCGGGTGCGCTGGTCCTGGCGGCCACCCTGGCCGCCGGCTGGCGCCAGCGGGTCGCCAACGCCGCCATCCTGCAGGCGGTGGGCGCCGGCCCGCGCCAGATCCGCACGATCTGGCTGATCGAATTCACGCTGCTGGGGCTCACGGCCGGTCTATCGGCCATCCTGCTGGGCGCATCGGCCGCATGGCTGGTCATGCGCCAGTTCCTGCACCTGCCCTGGACGGCGGACTGGCCGGCGGTGGGCGGCATGATGGCCGGCACGCTGGCGGCCACGACCCTGTGCGCCATGCTGGTCTGGCATCGCGCCCTGCGCCCGCTACGGGGCAGGACACGATAAGGGGCAAGGAAAACACAGTGTTTTCCCAGCCCGGCGGCCATTCGAATTGTCTGGAAAAAAGGGGCCGGAAGGATTGGTGGAGCCAATCGGAATCGAACCGACGACCTCCTGAATGCCATTCAGGCGCTCTCCCAACTGAGCTATGGCCCCGTCCAACCGGCCCGCGCCGTCAGTGATGACGTGCGGGTGGGCGGGGTATAGCCGTGCCCTGTTTCCTTGGCAAGCCCGTCCCTCGATATTTTTTCCGCCCCGCATGGCGAAAGGGAAGTCCCTTCTTTTTCTGAAGAAAAAGAAGCAAAAAGACTTTCGATCCGTTCAGGACAATCGCGTGCCCCAGCACAAGGCTCCCGACCGAATCAAGGTTTTTTGGTTCTTTTTTTCAAAAAAGAACATCCTTCCCTACGCAAGAACCACCCCATGCTGGCGCAAAAACCCCAGCAGCGGCAGCAAGGGCAGCCCCAGAATGGCCGCATGCTCGCCCACCACCCGCTCGAACAGATGAATCCCCACCCCCTCCAGCCGATAGGCCCCGACCGAGGACAGGACGGCATCCCCTTCCAGATCCAGATAGGCATCGAGGAAGGATTCCGAAAACCGGCGCATGGTCAGTTCCGGCCGGGCGACATGCTGCCAGATCACCTGTCCGTCGCGCATCACCACCACCGCGCTGTGCAGCACATGGGCCCGCCCGCGCAGTTCCAGCAACTGGGCACGCGCCGCCGCCCGGTCGGCGGGCTTCTCGAACCACACGCCGTCGCATTCCAGGATCTGGTCGGCGCCGATCACCACGCAATCGGGCTCCTGGATGCGCCGCGCCTTCAGCTCGGCCAGCATCAGCGCGCAATCGCCGGCCGACAGGCCCTCGGCATGCGCCGACTCCCGCACGGCGGCCTCGTCGATGCGCGCAGGGCGCGTTTCGGGGCGGATTCCCGCCTGTTCCAGCAGGTTGCGCCGGGTGACGGACTGGCTGGCCAGTACTATCCGGGGCGACTCGGCCTGTAGAAGAGTCGCGATTAGTACTAATGACGAGTCGCTCATGCGCAGGCTCTCCGTACTGAAAAAAAGAAACCCTGTGATCGGGCCGAACGAGTACTGGGGTACATGGGGATAGTACTCCACACGCTTCTTGATCGTACCGAGTACCGTGGACAACCCTCACAGCCGCCGACACGGTGGGTTGTACACAGCCCCATGTCGGCACATTCGGGATAACTCATCTAACCTTATGAATCCCCGTGTGAATGGAACTGTACACCTTGTGGGAAAGACGGGGTACGTTTTTGGAAATGCGGGTACCCCGTCATCCACAGGCCCTATCTACCTCCTCAGCGTTTCTTTCTTCTTATTTCATGTTTAGAGGTTGGTCCGGAAATCTGGTGACGACGTACCGCACCTTCCCTCGCGGTCCTGTCATCCCCGGAAAAAGTACGGGATAGTCCCGTGATGAACGATGTGACGGCGGACAGGCGATGACGGATACAACCAAACCCCTTCTGCGGGTCCTGCAGGGCGAGGCCGTCTGGCCGCCGCCGCTCTGGCTGATGCGCCAGGCCGGGCGCTACCTGCCGGAATTCCGCGCCCTGCGCGACCAGGCGGATTTCATCACCCGCTGCATGACGCCCGACCTGGCGACCGAGATCACCCTGCAACCGATCCGGCGCTACGCCATGGACGGGGCGATCCTGTTTTCCGACATCCTGATCCTGCCGTGGGCGATGGGCCAGTCGCTGGAATTCGTGCACGGCACCGGCCCGGTGCTGGGGCCGATCCGCAGCCAGGCCGATCTCGACCGGCTGGACCCGAAGCGGGTGCCCGACGCCACGGCTCCGGTGATGGAAACCCTGACCCGCCTGCGCGCCATCCTCGACGGCCCGGATCCGATCGGCGCGGCCCAGGGCGGCCGCACCACCCTGCTGGGCTTCGCCGGCGCCCCCTTCACGGTGGCGTGCTATATGGTCGAAGGCCACGGCTCGCGGGAATTCGATGCCACGCGCGGCATGGCCTATGCCGACCCGCTGCTGTTCGACCGGCTGATGGCCCGCCTGACCCAGGCCACGGCCGACATGCTGGTGGCGCAGATCGATGCGGGGGCCGAGGCGGTGATGCTGTTCGACAGCTGGTCCGGCCTGCTGCCCCCCAGCCAGTTCCGCCGCCACGTCATCGCCCCCACCCGCGCCATCGTGCAGGAAATCCATGCCCGCCGGCCGGGCGTTCCGGTCATCGGCTTCCCGCGCCTGGCCGGGGTGATGGCCACCGAATATGCGCGCGAAACCGGGGTCCGCGTCCTCGCGCTCGACACCGGCGCGGACATGACGGCGATGCAGCGCCTGCTGCCCGGCGACATCGCGCTCCAGGGCAATCTCGACCCGCTGCTGCTGCTGGCGGGCGGCGAGGCGATGACGCGGGAAGCCCAGGCGATCCGCGATGCGATGAAAGGCCGGCCGCACGTCTTCAATCTCGGCCACGGCGTGGTTCCGGCCACACCGCCCGAACATGTGGGCGAACTGGTGCGCGCGGTCCGGGACATCGGGCCATGACCGCCCCCGCGCTGCCCAGGGCCGTCCGTCCCGACGGCCAGCTCCGGCTGGTGATCTTCGATTGCGACGGCGTGCTGATCGACAGCGAGGGCCCGTCCTGCCGGCTGGTGGCGCAGGAACTGCGCCAGATCGGCGTGGAATATGACGACGAGGAAGCGGTGCGTCGCCTGGCCGGACGCGCCCTGACCCGCATCAAGGTCGAGGCCGAGGCGGAAACCGGCCGCAAGCTGCCCGACGACTGGGCAACGGTGGTACAATACAAGCTGGTCGACCTGATGCGCGCCGAAGCCCGCGTCATCGACGGTGCGCACGACATGCTCACGGCCGTCATTGGGCTCGACCTGCCGGTCCGGGTCGGCTCCAATTCCTCGATCGCCGAAATGGACGTCAAATTCGCCCGCACCGGCCTCGACCGGTTCGTGGCCGACCGCGTCCACTCGGCGCGCGACATGGGCAAGCCCAAGCCCGATCCGGCCGTCTACCTGCACGCCGCCCAGACCGAAGGCGTGCCGGCCGAGGAATGTGTGGTGCTGGAAGATACCGATACCGGCGCCAGCGCCGCACGGGCCGCCGGCATGGCCTGCGTGCTGCTGCGCCCGCTCGACCTGCCGGCACCCGACTGGCCGGGCCTGTTCCGCATCGGCCATCTGTCGGAATTCGCCCCGTTCCTGGAGCGGATCCAGGCGGCCCAGTCAGCCCATGGAGCCCGGTCGTGATCCTGGGTTTCCTGCCCTGGCTGGCATGGTTCAAGGCGCTGCACGTCATGTCGCTGATCGCGTGGATGTCGGGCATGTTCTACCTGCCGCGCCTGTTCGTCTATCATTGCCAGACGACACCCGGCTCGGCCGAAAGCGCGCGCTTCAAGGTGATGGAGCGCAAATTGCTGCGCCAGATCATGAACCCGGCCATGATCTGCACCTTCCTGTTCGGCACCCTGCTGGTGCTGACCCCCGGCACCGTCGATTGGCATGCCGGCTGGTGGTATCTCAAGATTGCGGCAGTGCTGGGCCTGGCCGGCTTCCACGGTGCCTGCGCCCGCTGGCGCCGCGCCTTCGCCGAGGACCGAAACACCCGGCCGGAAAATTTCTATCGTGCAGCAAACGAAATTCCGACCATCCTGATGGCTGTCGTGGTGATCATGGTGATCGTCCGCCCGTTCTGACCAGAAACCGTTCTGATCAGAAAAACGGGCCGGTATACGGAGGACATGCGAATGACGGATCACGTCTTCGGTTCGGGCCGGATCAAGGCCCGCGTCGCCGCACAGGGCGCGGAATTGCAGTCGCTGGCCGACGGGGCAGGGCAAGATCGCCTGTGGGCGGGCCTGCCGGCCTGGCCCCGGCGCTCCCCGGTCCTGTTTCCCATCGTCGGCCGCCTGCCCGACGACACGGCCCGCATCGACGGCCAGCCTTTCCACATAACCCAGCACGGTTTCGCCCGGGACCGCGCCTTCGCATGGCACGACCGCCGCCCCGACGGCTGCACCCTCACCCTGACCGACGATGCGGACTCCCACACGATTTTTCCGTACCGCTTCGCCCTGACGCTCGATTACCAGGCCGAGGGCGATACGCTGCACGTGCGCTACCGCCTGCACAATCCCGACCCGGCGCGCACCCTGCCGGCCTCGCTGGGCGCCCATCCCGCCTTTGCGTGGCCGCAGCAGCAAGGTTCCGCAAAGACCGACCATGTGCTGACATTCGAACGGCCCGAACCCGCCCCCATCCGCCGGGTCGCCGGCGGCCTGCTCCAGCCCGAATCCTTTCCCACCCCGATCGAGGGGCGCACGCTGGCCTTGTCCGACGCCTTGTTCGTCGACGATGCCATCATCATGGACGCTCCCGCCAGCCGCAGCGTCCGCTTTCACGCCCCGGACGGCACAGGTGTCACGGTGGCGTGGGAAGGATTCCGCGAACTGGGCCTCTGGACCAAGCCGGGGGCCGATTTCCTGTGCATCGAACCCTGGTACGGTTTCGCAACCCCCCAGGGTTTCTCGGGCGAATTCACAAACAAGCCCGGCCTGCTGCATCTCGCCCCGGGCGAGGAATGGCACGCCTCCTGGTCGGTCACGGTCGACTCTCCCGCCATACCCGCCTGACCCCATGTGCGGGCGCTTCGCCAACACCCTGTCGCTGGAACAGATGCGCCAGGCTTTCCATATCGCCGCCGGCCCCACGCCCGACTGGATGCCCTCATGGAACATCGCACCCCGCCAGCCGACGGCGGTGGTGCGCCGCCACCCGGTCAGTCACGATCTCCGGCTGGACCTGCTGTTATGGGGGCTGGTGCCCAACTGGGCCCACGATATGGGCCGCCAGCCGATCAACGCCCGGGCGGAAACCGTCGCCACCTCCGGCATGTTCCGCGCCGCCTTTCGCTCCCGCCGCTGCCTGGTGCCCGCAACCGCCTATTACGAATGGCAGGCCGGCCCCCCACCCCGCCAGCCCTGGGCCTTCGCCCGGCAGGACGGCCAGCCGCTGGCACTGGCCGCAATCTGGGAATCCTGGGAATATGAAGGCGATATCCTGCGCAGCTTCGCCATCGTGACCACCCAGGCCAACGCCGCCACCCGCGCCATTCACGACCGGATGCCCGTCCTCATCGCCGACCAGGACCGCGACATCTGGTTCAACGCCCCACCCGCCATCGCGGAACAATTGCTGGCCCCGGCGCCCGTCGACATGCTTCGCGCATGGCGTGTCGGGACACGGGTCAACAAGGTGGGGCATGACGGGCCGGATCTGCTGGTGCCGGTGGACGAGGCGTAGAAGACGTTCTTTTTTGAAAAAAAGAACAAAAAAACCTTGATTCGTTCAGGGCTTTTTGCTGGGGCAGCTCAGTGCGTCAGTGGCCCGTGAAGAAGTCGCCGGTTTCCTTTGCGGCGCTCGATCCCCAGTTGCCGACCTTGTGGCCGGTCTTCTTCGTCCATTGTCCGGTGGCGTGGGCCGCATCCACCGTGCCGTTGCGCACCGTGTGCCAGCTATTCCTGCTCCACCGCGCCGTGTCATGGGCCGCGCCGACCGTCCCGTTCCGCACCGTCCGCCAGTCTTTCGCAGCCGCCTGACAGGTCCCCGACCGGCACGACGACGAATCCGCCGCCATCGCCCCCGACATCCCTACCGCCAGCACACCCGCAATCACGAACGCACTGACCCCGCTGAAAAATCCACGTCTCACCCTAACGGCTCCCTGTGTGTTTCAGTCCCATTTTCCATGCCACCCGATCGCGTCGATAATGGGGCAGGGGGCAGGAAAGCGGCTATACTGCTTGGCGCCGCACCGGGCCGCCGAGCAAACCGGCTATCTCCGGCCTCAGTTGCACGTCTGGAAAACGGCCTTGGCGCCCGTACGATCGGCGCTCTGGTTCGGAATATCGTTCGGGCAACTGCTATGCGTCATCCCGTTACACCCAGCGAGCAGAATGGCCAGTGCCGCAGACAGGAAACCTATTCTCACCACCCAACCCTTTCCCGTTCGTCGCAATCGGCCGGCCCCATTCCGGTCCGCCCTATACCGCATCAGGAAAATAGGCCGGCGCGCCCGATTAGGGAAATCCCTCTTCCCCTCGGCCCGACATCTCGACGATGAACACCATCCGGGCATGCTTCGGGGGGCCGGCAAGTCGATCCTCGATCGTGCCGACGGCAGGAAGCCAACATACTGATTTTTATCTTGAAATATCGAGGCAAGTGGTGGAGCTGAGGGGAATCGAACCCCTGACCTCCTCATTGCGAACGAGGCGCTCTCCCAACTGAGCTACAGCCCCACTGCCTGACGGGGTGGATAAATAGCGGGTGCAGGATGTTTGTCAAGCGCGATTGGCCCCTGCCGGTGTTGTATGCGCTGGTAGGCTTCGATAGACTCCCCGCCCGTCCAATGCAGGGATCAACACGTTGCTCACGCTTATCTTCGGCCTGCTGCTCAATCTCATCAGGCTCTATACCTGGGTGGTCATCATCTCCTGCGTGTTCAGCTTCCTGTACGCATTCGGCGTCCTGGATACCCGCAGCCAGATGGTCTGGTCGATCGGCCGGTTCCTCGATCGGCTGACCGAGCCCGCATTGCGGCCGATCCGCCGCATCCTCCCCGCCACCGGCAACATGGATTTCAGCCCGCTGGTGCTGCTGCTGGCCATCCAGTACCTGCTCACGCCGCTGGTCCGCCAGCTTTACTACACGATGGCCTTCAATCCGGGGTTCTGAACCGGCCGGTCGGATTTTATTCGCCTGCCACGACGTCGTTATTCATATTCTGGCCATATGGACAGGTTATGATCGTCGGACCGCCAGACATAAGGATGTGATGCATGAACCGTCATTTCGTTCCCTTGTCGTTTGCGGCCGTCATGGCGGCCGTATCGCTCTCCGGCGCCCGCCCGGCGCATGCCCAGATGCCGTCGATGCCCGGCATGTCGGACATGGGGCAGGGCATGATGGGGTCGATGGGCCTGCCGTCGGTTTCCTCCGCCGGGTCCAGCAACCTGGTCGGGCTGCTCGGCTATTGCGTGCAGAACAATTACCTGGGCGCCAGCACCGCCTCGCCGGTCATGAGCGCCCTGGGCCAGAAGGCCGGCATCAGCGGCCAGGGCGACAGCGCCTACCAGGCCGGCCAGCGCGGCCTGCTGGATACCGGAAACGGCAAGAGCTTCTCGCTGGCGTCGGCCGGGCAGGGCGTCAAGCAGCAGATGACGCAGAAAGTCTGCAACATGGTGCTCAGCCGGTCGCAGTCCTTGCTGTGACCGGCCCCGATCACCAGCGCCGGGCCCGTTCCGGCCACCGGGCGGCCCGGCCGTAATGGCCTCCGTCGAACGGACGGCCCAGGCCTTCCTCCGGGTCCGCGCCGGGGCCCCGCCGCTGCAAAACCTCCCCGATCACGACCATGTCGCATCGCCGGACGAAGCCTATCGCATCCAGCATGCCACGCTCCGCGCGCTGGGCGGCCGGATCGCCGGGTGGAAGGTCGGGGCCCGCTCGCCGGATTCCGAACCGGCGACCGCCCCGATCCTGGACGCGACCCTGTTCGACACGGCGACAATCCTGCCGCGCGGCCTGTGCCGCCTGATCGGGGTGGAGGCCGAGATCGCCTATCGTTTCGGCCGCGCTTTGCCGCCGCGCGAAACGCCGTACACGGCGGACGATGTGCGTGACGCGATCGCCTCCGTACATCCGGCCATCGAAATCCTCGACACCCGTTTCGCCACCCCCGGCAGCCAGCCCCCGTTCGACCATCTGGCCGACCAGCAGAGCCACGGCGCCCTGTTCGTCGGCCCGGCCCTTACCGACTGGCACGCCCTGGTACCGACGCAGGAGCGCGTGACCCTCACCATCGACGGCCGCGTGGCGGTCGACCATGTCGGCGGCAACTCGGCCGGCGACCCCATCCGCATGCTGGTGTGGCTGGCGGCGCACGCCGCCCGTCACGCCGGGGGCCTGGCCGCCGGCACCGTCGTCACGACAGGGTCGACATCGGGGACGATCTTCGTCGAACCCGGCACCCGGGTCCGTGCCGCATTCACTCATCTGGGTTCGCTCTCACTGACCTGTGACTGAAATCTGAAACAGGGCGGGCCGGAAGCCGGACTGCGACCGGGGCGTTGTCCTGTCGCCCCGCGTGCCGGCGCCGCGCACGATGTGTAATATGGCGCCGTCCATGGCTCCCGAGGCGGGAGCAGACCGGGGCAGTAAAGGGGGGTCAGTGCATCCATTACCCGACAACCCACCGCATGCGGGCGGGCCGGCCGGCTCCACGGTGCTGGCGCGCGTGGTGCTCGAAGACGTCGAGAATGCGCTGACAACCAGCCGGGCGCGGCAGAACGACGTCAACCAGGCCATCGCCGACCTGCAACAGACGGCCCGCTTCCTGCCCGAGGGGCTGGTCGGCCCCTTCATCCTGCACCTGTCGGTCCAGACCAACGGGCTGGTCTTCGACGTGCGCGACGCGCGCGACCAGCCGCTGCGCATCTACCGCATTTCGCTGACGCCCTTCCGCCGCCTGATCAAGGATTACGTCCTGCTGGTCGACAGTTTCGACGAGGCCGTGCGCGAGGGAAACACGATGCGCGTCCGCGCCATCGATATGGGCCGCCGCGGCCTGCATAATGACGGCGCGGCGCTGATGGTCGAGCGCCTGCGCGGCAAGATCGACATGGATGACGAAACCGCCCGCCGCCTGTTCACGCTGGCCAGCATCCTCCAGCAACGGCGCTGACACGGTTCAGGACCTGCCGAACGGGTATCTTGCCAGGCAGGATCTCAGAATTGCGCGGGGCCGACCACCAGCTCGATCTCGATCCGCGTGCCGGGCGTGTCGAATCCCGGGACCAGCCGCAGCGTGGTACCGGGCCGCCCCGCGCCGAACGCATCGCGCAACAGCGGAAAGCAGGATGGAAAACCATCCGTGTCACGCATCAGGAAGACAATGCGCGTCACATCCTCCAGCCGGTATCCGTCGCGGGCCAGGGCCAGGGCCCCCCGGTCCAGGGCCACGCGGCACTGTTCCATCAGGCCGGGCGGCTTTCCCTCGGTTCGCGGATCGATTCCGGTCAGGTGTCGCACATGGATCTCCCGGTCCGTCATGCCGTGCGTGATCTCCCACCTCGGACATTGATAACGAAAACGTCATATTCAGTTCAGGGTGAATTTCAACCCTGGGGGGGCATTTTACCGGATATGGAACAATTACGCTCGCCAAAGGTTCAGGTTCACGCAAGCTGTGCCGCGCGCGACGGGCAGGGCGTGCTGCTGCTGGGCCCATCGGGCATCGGCAAGTCGGACCTGCTGCTGCGCCTGCTCGATGCCGGCTACGACCTGGTGGCCGACGACCGCGTGGTGCTGGAGGGCGGCCGCGCCTCGGCGCCCCCGGCGCTTGCGGGGTTGATCGAGGTCCGGGGCATGGGTCTGGCGCGCCTGCCCTTCCTGGCCGATGCGCGGGCGGTGCTGGCGGTGCGGCTGGTCCGGCCGCAGGACAGGCCCGACCGGCTGCCCGCCTCGGCGCAGGATTCCCTGACCGGCCTGCCGGAAATCCGGCTGGACCCGGCATTGCCCTCGGCCGTGGCACGGATCAACCTGGCCCTTGACGGGTTGGCCGGTCGTTGCAAGATTTTAACCTTCGAGCAATTGTAATCCATACGCCTCTTCCCATGTCGGTTCTTTCGGTGTCCCATGCGTGGGGGACGCGGTGTCGGAAGCCCCGCCTGACAGGCAGGCCGCTCCGAGGCCCGAAGGTGTCCGGCCCTTTGTTCAGCCAGGATTTCCCGTGACGGATTCTTCACTCGACGGAGCACCGGCGCCACGCCGCATCCTGCTGGTCACCGGCCTGTCGGGCGCGGGAAAATCGTCGATCCTGCGCATCCTGGAAGATCTGGGGTACGAGGTCATCGATAATCCCCCCCTGGGCATGCTGGACGAAATCGTGACCCGCGCCGAACAGCCGGTGGCCATCGGCGTGGACTCCCGCACCAGGGGGTTCGACGCGGCGGCGGTCCTGGCGGCGGTGGGCCGCCTGCGCGTCAACCCCGCCCTCCAGGCCGAACTCATCTACGCGACGGCCGAGGAAAGCGTGCTGCTGCGCCGCTACACCGCCACCCGCCGCCGCCACCCGCTGGCGATGCGCGGCGCGGTCAAGGACGGGATCGAGGCGGAAATCGAACTTACGGCCCGCCTGCGCGCGGCGGCCGACATGGTGATCGACACGTCCGACCTCCCGCCGCCCGAATTGCGGCAGGTCATCGAAACCCGCTTCGCCCCCCGCAGCGACCATCGGGGCGGCGGGCTGACGGTGGCGCTGATGTCCTTCGCCTTTCCCGCCGGTCTCCCGCGCGAGGCCGACATGGTGTTCGACGCCCGGTTCCTCCGTAACCCCTATTACGTCCCCGAACTGGCGGCCATGACCGGCCTCGACCCCGAGGTCGCCGATTACGTGGCCGCCGACCCGGACTATCCGCGCTTCCTGGACCAGATCGACGGCATGCTGGGGCTGGTGCTGCCCCGCTTCGTGCGCGAGGGCAAGAAATACGCCACCATCGCCATCGGCTGCTCCGGCGGCCGCCACCGCTCGGTCACGATCGTCGAGGCCCTGGCCGAACGGCTTGCGGAATGCGCGGGAACATGCGACAGGCCGGGAAAGGCGCCTCGTATTGACATTGGTGCGGTGCCGTCCGATCTCCCCTCATCAGGGACGGACGAACAGGGTGCATGGTCGGTCATCGTCATGCATCGCGAACTGGCGCGGCAGGGCAGATATCGTTGGCGATGGGCCAGCCGGCCGAAGGAGCCTGTGACGGACGTCGTGGAAGGGCGATATTCTTCATGATCGGTATGGTCCTCGTTACCCACGGCGCGCTGGGCGAAACACTCAGGCGCGCGATGGAACATGTGGTCGGACCGCAGGAACAGCTCGCAACGCTGAATGTCGAAGCCGGGGACGACCCGGTCCTGCGCCGCGTGGATCTGCAAAAGATGATTGCCGGCGTCGACACGGGCGACGGCGTCCTGCTGCTGACCGACATGTTCGGCAGCACCCCCTCCAACCTGGCCATTTCCATGATGGAAAACGCGCGGGTCGAGGTCCTGGCCGGCGTCAACGTGCCCATGCTGGTCAAGCTGGCGCAGATCCGCAACGCCCACACGCTGGAAGAATGCGCCGACCTGGCCGAGGGCGCGGGCCGCAAATATATCTCCACCGCCTCGCACCTGCCGCCGCAATGCCTGGGCGGCGCCCGCAGCTGCCTGCTGGGCGAGCAGCGGGCGGCTGCGGTCGGCTGAGGCCGCATGTCCGGCACCGACACGTCCCCCGGGCTCGACCCGCAGGACCCCGACGTCCTGTCCGTGACCGCGACCATGGTCAATCGCCGGGGCCTGCACGCCCGCGCGGCGGCCCGGCTGGTGACGGTGGCCGAACAGTTCGATGCGAATGTCGAGGTCCGGCGCGGCGACCAGACGGTCTCGGCGCGCTCGATCATGGGGCTGATGATGCTGGGGGCCGGTCGCGGTGAATCCGTCACCCTGATGGCCACCGGGTGGGATGCCCATGCGGCGATCGAGGCCCTGGTGGCCCTGATCGAGGCCGGCTTCCATGAAGACGACTGACAGCCCCGACCAGGCTCCCCCCCGCCGCCGGCGCCGCCCGCGCGCCACGGCCGCGGCAGCGGCCCCGGCCGAAATCCGCCTGGCCGGCGATGCCACGGTCCGGGGCGTCGCCATCGGCCCGGCAATGCTGGTGCTGGAAAGCCCGGCCCCGGATATCGACGCCACGGCCCGCACCGACGACCCCGATCACGAACTGGCGCGCCTGGCCGAGGCGATCGAACGCTCGGTGCGGCAGATCGAACGGCTGCGCGACCGGCTGGCCATCCTGCCCGAAGACGGGCAGATCGAAATCGGCTCGCTGCTCGAAGTCTATCGCCGCATGCTCGGCCCCTCCCGCCTGCAACGCGGCATTCACGACCGCATCGTCCGCGACGGCCGCACGGCCGAACTGGCGGTGCGCGAGGAAACCGAGAGCCTGGCCCAGGCCCTGCTCAGCGACGGCGCCGCATCGGGTGGCGAGGACGCGGCCGCCGCCCAGCGCCGCGCCGGCGAATTCCGCGAAATCGGCCAGCGCCTGGTGCGCAATCTGGGCCGCACCCCCTTCCGTTCCTTCAGCGCGGTGCCCCCGGGCACGGTGCTGGTGGCCGAACAACTCCGCCCGGCCGATGCGGCACTGATCGACCCGTCGCGCATCGTCGCGGTCGCGACCGAGGAAGGCGGCTCGACCGACCATACCGCCATCATGCTCCGCGCGCTGGGCATTCCCACGGTGCTGGCCGCCCACGGTCTGACCGCCCGCGCGCGCGACGGCGCGACCATGGTGGTGGACGGCACGACCGGCCAGGTCGTGATCGACCCGGGCGAGGAGACACTGGCCATCGCCCGACGCGGCGTGGCCGAACATGCGCGCGAACGCCAGGCCCTGGGCCGCCTGCGCCGCCTGCCCGCCCGCCTGACCAGCGGCGAGAAGCTGCAATTGCAGGCCAATCTCGAACTCCCGGCCGAACTGCCGCTGGTCGCCCAGTCCGGGGCCTCGGGCATCGGCCTGCTGCGCACCGAATTCCTGTTCATGAACGCCGAAACCATGCCGGACGAAGACCGGCAGGCGGCAATCTATGCCGAAATCATCGGCACCATGGCGGGCGACACCACCACGATCCGCGTCGTGGACTGGGGCGGCGAAAAGCATAGCGAGGCCCTGGAGCGCGCCGGCCTGCACCAGGAAGGCGACACCATCAATCCGGCGCTGGGCATGCGCGGCTTGCGCCTGCTGCTGCGCTATCCGGCAGTGCTGGAAACCCAGTTCGCCGCCATCCTCAAGGCCTCTGTCGCCGGCCCGGTGCGGGTCATGCTGCCGATGGTCACGGTGGTGCACGAACTGCGCGAGGCGCGAGAGATCTATCACCGCGTCGCCCGCAGGCTGCGCCGCAAGGGGCTGCCGCTGGGCGACAGCCTGCCCCCGCTGGGCATCATGGTCGAAACCCCGGCCGCCGCCCTCATGGGCGACGCCCTGGCGCAGGAGGCCGAATTCCTGGCCATCGGCACCAACGACCTGACGATGTACACCCTGGCGGTCGACCGGGCCTCCGCCGACGTGGCATCGCTCTACCATCCGCTCCACCCGGCCGTGCTGCGCCTGATCCAGGCGGTGACCGAGGCCGCGCTGCGCCAGTACCGCCCCATCTCCCTCTGCGGCGAAATCGCGGGCGACCCGCGCGTGGTACCCCTGCTGGTCGGGCTGGGCCTGCGCTCCTTCTCCATGACCGCCTCGGCCGTGCCCCGGGTCAAGAAGGTGGTGCGCGCCCTGTCCTTCGAGGATTGCCGACGTCTGGCCCACCGGGTGATGGAAGCCTCGGACGTGGCCGAAGTGACCAGCCTGATCGACGATTTCGCCACCGGGAGCTGAGGAGCGATGGACCGGCCAGCCGGCACAGTCCGGACCATGGGCCTGCCGTGGCGGGACCCGGACGACCTGCTGTGGGCATGGCGCGACGAACCCTGGCTGGCCTGCCTGGACAGCGGCGGCCCCCCCGGCCCCCGCGCGCGCTGGACCATCCTGTGCCGCCGCCCCGCCCATGTGCTGGACTGGCGCGGCGGTACCTGCCGGCAAGACGGCGCACCCATCCCCGGCACCGATCCGCTGGCGGCCCTGCGCGCCCTGCTGGCCCTGGCCCCGACCGCCGATGCCGGGCCATGGCCCTTCGCCGGCGGGGTCATCGGCTTCGCAGGCTACGGCGTGGGCCAGTGGGCCGAGGCCATTCCAACCCGCCATCCGGCCGACCCCACCCGGCCCGACCTGTCGGCGGCGCTCTACGACCACGCGCTCCTGTTCGACCGCACGCGCCGGCAGGTCCACCTGGCCACGATACGTCCGGACGCGGACCCGCTGTTCGCCGCCTTCCACGCCGAATGGGCCACCCTCCCGCATGCCCCCCCGCCGGCGGCGCTGCCGCGCGCGGCGTTCGTGCCCGACCGCACGCCGGGCGACTATGCCGCCGCCGTGGCGGCGGCGGTGGCCCGCATCGCGGACGGCGAGATCTTCCAGGTCAACATCACCGGCCGCCATGTCGCCCGCCGCCCGGCAGGCCTGGCCGATATCGACCTCTACCGGGCGCTGCGCCGGGCCTCCCCGGCGCCGTTCGGTGCCTGGCTGGCCTGCGGGGGCACCTTCAGCCTGCTATCGGCCTCGCCCGAGCGGTTCGTGCATCTGGGCCGCGACCGGGTGGCCCGCACCCGGCCGATCAAGGGCACCCGCCCCCGGGGCGCCACGCCGGAACAGGATGCGATCCAGCGCGCGGAACTGGCCGCCGACGACAAGGAACGGGCGGAAAACCTGATGATCGTGGACCTGATGCGCAACGATCTGGGCCGCGTGGCGCGGATCGGCAGCGTCGGCGTGCCCGAGCTGCTGTCGGTCGAAACCTTCGCCCACCTCCATCACCTGGTGTCCGAGGTCGCGGCCACGCTGGCCCCGGGGCAGGACGCGATCGACCTGCTGCGCGCCTCCCTGCCGCCCGGATCGGTGACAGGCGCACCGAAACACCAGGCCATGCGCCTGATCGACGATCTGGAGGCCTCGGCGCGCGGCCCCTATTGCGGGATCGTGTTCCGGATCGGAACCGACGGTGCCATGGACAGTTCAGTCATCATCCGCGCCCTGGCCACGACCCCCGATACGATCGTGGCGGCGGCAGGCGGCGGGATCACGATCCTGTCGGATCCCCAGCGGGAATACGCGGAAATGTGCCTCAAGATCGCCCCCCTGCTGGCCCTGTTCGGCGACCGACCGGCCGGGGCGGCGCCATGAATATCCTGTGGCTGGACGACAGGCTGGTCCCCAGGGAACAGGCAAGGATCGATCCCACCGATCGCGGCTTCACCCTGGGCGACGGGCTGTTCGAGACCATGCGCGTCGCGGGCGGCCGCGTCGCCCACCTGCCGCGCCATCTCGACCGGCTGCGATGCGGCGCCGACACCCTGCTGTTTCCCCCGCCCGACCTGGACGTGATCGAGGGCGCGCTGGACCAGGTGATCCGCCGCAACGCGCTGGCGGAAGGCGCGCTGCGCCTGACGCTGACACGTGGCACGGGCCCGCGCGGCCTGCTCCCGCCCCACCGCCCGCACCCCACCCTTCTGGTCGCACCCTTTCCGGCCGCCCCCGCGCCGGGCCCCGCAAGACTGGTCATCAGCACCCGCATCCGGCGCGACGCGGATTCCCCCCTGTCGCGGATCAAGAGCCTGAATTACCTGCCCAATATCCTGGCGAGGCTGGAGGCCGAGCAGCGCGGCGCCGATGACGCCCTGCTGCTGAACGGCGCCGGCCGGGTGGCCGAAAGCACCGCCAGCACGGTACTGGCCGTGCGCGAAGGGCGGCTGCTGACCCCTCCGGTCAGCGACGGCGCGCTGCCCGGCATCGCCCGCGCCGTCCTGCTGGCGGCGGGGATGGTGGAAGAAGCCCCCCTGACCCCAGCCGACCTGTCCGGCGGCATGATCCTGGTCAACAGCCTGTCGGTGCGGCCGGTGGTCGGCCTGGAGGATGCGCCCTTGGCCATGGCGCTGGACAGGGTCGCCGCGGTGCGGGAGTGCGTCTTCTTTTTCTGAAGAAAAAGAAGCAAAAAGACTTTCACTCGTCTGGCATCCCGACGACGCCCGCAGGCTTTCCCTTAAAAAATCAAAAGTTTTTTGGTTCTTTTTTTCAAAAAAGAACAGAAGAGCTCCCCCGGCGACCCGACACCCGGCCCCACACATCTGTTGCCCCCCCACCCCAGGTTGGACTAAGGAGCCGAGCTTTCCTGCCCGCCCAATCGTGAAAGGTCGCCCCCGCGATGACCCAGACGCCAGTGCCGGTCCGCCGCGCCCTGATTTCCGTTTCCGACAAGACGGGGTTGCTCGACCTCGCCCGCGCCCTGGCGGCGCATGGGGCCGAGATCCTCTCGACCGGCGGGTCGGCCCGTACCCTGCGTGAGGCCGGGATCGCGGTGACGGAAGTGTCGGACCATACCGGCTTCCCGGAAATCCTCGACGGCCGGGTCAAGACGCTGGTGCCGCAGATCCATGGCGGCATCCTGGGCCGGCGCGACCTGCCGGCGCATGTCGCGCAGATGGAACAGCACGGCATCGCGCCGATCGACCTGGTGGCGGTGAACCTCTACCCGTTCGAGGCCACGGTGGCCTCCGGCGCCGGCGCCGAGGACTGCATCGAGAATATCGATATCGGCGGCCCGGCCCTGATCCGCGCGGCGTCCAAGAACCACGACCATGTCGTGGTGCTGACCGACCCGGCGCAATACGGCGCCATCATCGCGGCGCTGGCGGAAGGCGGCACCACGCTGGAGGCCCGGCGCGCGCTGGCCGGCGCGGCCTATGCCCGCACCGCCGCCTATGACGCCGCGATCGCTGCCTGGTTCGCGGGCCAGCGCGGCGACGTCCTGCCCGAGCGCCTGACGGTGGCCGGCCAGCGTCGCGAGAGCCTGCGCTACGGCGAAAACCCGCACCAGCAGGCGGCCTTCTATGCCGACGGCAGCCAGCGCCCGGGCGTCGCCACCGCGCGGCAGATCCAGGGCAAGTCCCTGTCCTACAATAATCTCAACGACACCGACGCGGCGTTCGAGGCGGTGGCGGAATTCGACGCACCGGCGGTGGTCATCGTCAAGCACGCCAATCCGTGCGGCATCGCGACGGCCGACAGCCTGTCGGCGGCATGGGACCTGGCGCTGCGCTGCGACCCGGTCTCGGCCTTCGGCGGCATCGTCGCCCTCAACCGGACGCTGGACGCCGAGGCAGCGGCCCGCATCGCCGCGATCTTCACCGAGGTGATCGTGGCGCCCGACGCCACGGAAGAAGCGCGCGAGATCCTGGCCCGCAAGAAGAACCTCCGCCTGCTGCTGACCGGCGCGCTGCCCGACCCGGCCCAGGGCGGGGTCGTCATCCGCTCGGTCGCCGGGGGCTTCCTGGCCCAGACGCGTGATAACGGCCGCATCGTCCCGGCCGACCTCAAGGTGGTGACGCAGCGCAAGCCGACCGAGGCCGAGATGGCGGACCTCATCTTCGCCTTCCGCGTCTGCAAGCACGTCAAGTCCAACGCCATCATCTACGCCAAGGGCCAGGCCACGGTCGGGATCGGCGCGGGGCAGATGAGCCGCGTGGACTCCGCGCGCATCGCCGCGATCAAGGGGGCGGAAGCCTCGCACGCGGCGGGGCTGGACAAGCCGCTGACGGCCGGCAGCGTGGTGGCGTCCGATGCGTTCTTCCCGTTCGCCGACGGGCTGGAGGCCGCGATCGCGGCCGGCGCCACGGCGGTGATCCAGCCCGGCGGCTCGATCCGCGATGACGAGGTGATCGCCGCCGCCGACCGCGCCGGCATCGCCATGGTGTTCACAGGTATGCGCCACTTCCGGCACTGATCCTCTTCCCGGGGGGATTGTCGCGCCGGGCGGGATCGCTTTCACTATCTCGCCCGGCAAACCCGTTCCGGGACGATTGATAAAGACGATCAGGCAGATGACGAGAGCAGGCATGGCGAGTTTGCGGCATTCCCACCTTCTTCCGGCGGTGGCCGGCCTGTCAGCCCTGATCGCCGGACCGGCGATGGCGGCCAGCCAGCCGTCCTCGGCCTACGATTTTTCGCCCCTCCCGGTCACGACCGGCACGGTGGCGCATTACCTGCCGACCCCGGGCGGCGATATCGACGGGCTGATCCTCACCGACGGCACCGAAATCCTGTGCTCGCACGAGCTGGGGCTGGCGGTGGCCGGCCTGGTCAAGCCGGGCGAGCGGATCTCGGCCCGCGGCCTGCGCGGCCGCGACCTGCCCATCGTTCGCGCCTATGAAATCGAGGACCAGCGCGGCCGCGCCGTCGAGGATGCCGAGACGATCTCGGCCCGCCTGCCGGTCACGACCTCCGGCCCCGACATCGTGGTCGACGGCACCGTCCGCGCGCCGCTCTACAGTCTGCACGGCCGGCTGGTGGGCGCGGTGATGCAGGATTACAGCGTGATCCACCTCGCCCCGGCGGAGGCCACGCGCCTGGCGGCGTGGCTCAAATCGGGCCAGACCCTGCACGCGGTCGGCAATGGCAGCACCGGTGCGCTGGGCACCGCGATCGACGCCCGCGAGATCGGCCCGTCGATGGGCCAGACGGTCCATGTCGCCCCGGCAGCCGCGCCGCTGGCCGGCCCCTTCCCGGGCAGCGCGGCCTATGACGAAATCCCGGGCGGCAGCACGCATCCGTAACAGGCAGCCGCCCATACCCGTTTTTATGCAATAAAGTCATGACAGGCATTCTGATATCGCATATGTGCGGTACCATCCGGGTGCTTCGGGGCGGCCGTGCCGGGAACTGTCGGCCATTCCGCGCGTGACAGGGCAGGGGCGGCTCTTTTCCGTGTCCCGAAACAAAAGCGTTTGCTTGACAGGTTTCTGCCGCGTCGTTAGCTAGCGCCTGCACCCGCCTGGAGGTGTAAAAATTGGGTAAGGAAACGGACAGCTCCCGTCACGCCTTCGACAGGCGCCTGAAGCAGGCCATGGATCGGAACAATCCGGACCGGGCAGCCCAGGCCTCCGCGCAAGGCAGCGATATCACCACCGTGGGCACCGTTCTGCGGGCCGGCACCGAAATGGTGGCGGGCCTGGTGGTCGGGGTCGCGATGGGATGGGGGCTCGACCGGTGGCTGGGCAGTCGCCCGGTCTTCCTGATCCTGTTTTCACTGATGGGCGGGGCCGCGGGCGTACTGAATGTCTGGCGTCTGGTCAGGCCGCAGGACGCCCTGGAAGACAAGCCGGACCCAAGCGCGGGGCCGGAGCGGTAGAGGGAAGACGAAGTTGGCGGCCGGATCCACCATCGACGCATTGGGTCAGTTCGAGCTCCATCCCGTTCTGGGTGGCCTGGGCGAGGCGCTGCGTTTCAGTCAGTCGCCCCTCATGATGATCGTGGCGTCGGTCGCGGTGCTGGCGTTCCTCTATATCGGCATGCGCCCCAGGGCCGTCGTGCCGGGCCGCCTGCAGGCGGCCGCCGAAATCTGCTACGATTTCATCCACAACATGGCCGTGGACACGATCGGTCCGGAAGGGCGCGCGTTCTTCCCGTTCGTCTTCACGCTGTTCTTCTTCATCCTGGCCGGCAACTATCTGGGCCTGCTGCCCTTTTCCTTCGCCTTCACCAGCCATGTCGCCGTCACCGTCGCGCTGGCGCTGATGGTGTTCGTGCTGTCGGTGATCGTCTCGCTGAAGGCGCAGGGCGCGAAATTCTTCGCGCATTTCATGCCCGCCGGCGCGCCGGTCGCGCTGGCGCCGCTGCTGGTGCCGATCGAAATCCTTTCGTTCCTGTCCCGTCCCGTGAGCCTGTCGATCCGTCTGTTCGCCAACATGGTGGCCGGTCACGTGATGCTGGAAATGTTCGCCGCCTTCACGATCATGCTGGCCGGGCTCGGACTGATCGGCGATGCGCTCGCCGTCGGTCCCGTGGTCATCAATGTCGCGCTGATGGCGCTCGAATTGCTGGTGGGTGCGTTGCAAGCCTATGTCTTCGCGATCCTCACCTGCATCTATCTGCGGGAGGCGGTCGCGCACTGACCGCGACGCCGCCCCAGCCCTCTTGAACGCCTGAACCAAACAAGGAAAGCCTCGCTATGGACATCGCAGCAGCCCGGGAAATTGGTGCCGGTATCGCCGTTATCGCCCTCGCCGGCGTCGGCATCGGCCTGGGTAACATCTTCTCCACGCTGGTCAGCAGCATCGCCCGCAACCCCGCCGCGCGTCCGCACGTGTTCGGCCTGGGCATGCTGGGCTTCGCCCTGACGGAAGCCGTGGCCCTGTATGCCCTGCTGATCGCCTTCCTGATCCTGTTCGTCTGAGACCGGAGACCAACGTGGCACGTTCCGCGGCCTCAAGCATCCGCCGGGTGGCGTCTCTCGCGACGCCGCTTGCGCTGGCCTTGCCCGTGATGGTGATGGCTGCGCCGGGCGCGCGGGCCGTGGGCATGCCGCAGCTGGATTTCGCCAACCCCCTCGTCATCGGTCAGGTGGTCTGGGGCGCGGTGATCTTCCTGGTGCTGTACCTGCTGCTCAGCCGGTCGGCCCTGCCGAAGGTCGAAGCGGTGCTGACCAGCCGCCGCCAGACCATCGACAACGACCTGGACATCGCCCGTCACGCCAAGGCCGAGGCCGACAGCGCGGTGGACGAGCTGCACCAGGCCCGTCGCACCGCGATGGCCGAGGCCCAGGCGAATGTCGACAAGGTGATCGAGGACGCGCGCCTCGCCGCCCTGCGGCAGACGCAGGAAATGAACGCCCGCCTGGCTACCGAGATTCACGAGGCGGAAGCCCGCGTCGCGTCCGCCCGCTCGGCCGCCCTCGGGTCCCTGCGCCAGATCGCGGACGACACGGCGCAGGTTCTGGTGCGCCAGATCACCGGTACCTCGGTGCCCGCCGATGTGGTGGCCCGGACGGTCGATCACGCCGCCACGGCGCGCGGCCTCTGATCGCGACACAGTAAGGAACAGGTTCAACACCATGCTGCACGAACCCCGTTTCTGGACGGCCGTCGCCTTCTTCCTCTTCTTCATCCTGTTCGGCAGGAAGATCTGGGCACCGCTGGCCACGGCCCTCGATGCGCGGGCCGAGCGCATCCGCGCCGACCTCGACGAGGCCGCGCGCCTGCGCCGCGAAGCCGAGCAGATGCTCGAGGACGCCACGCGTGAGCGTGAGACGGCCCTGGCCGAGGCCCGCGCCCTGGTCGAGCATTCGCTGGCCGAAGCCAGCCGGATCGCCGAAGACGCGAAGCGCGAGGCCGAAGCCGTCGCCGCCCGGCGCGAGCAGATGGCCCGCGACCGCATCGCAGCCTCCGAGCGCAGCGCGGTGCGCGAGGTCCGCCAGGTCGCGATCGACGTGGCGGTCCAGGCCACGCGCGACGCCCTGGCCCTGGCCCTCCCCGCCGAGACGGGGCAGCAGATCGTCGACCGCTCGATCGCCGACCTGCCGTCGGCCCTGTCGCATCGCGCCGCCTGAGCGGGACAGGTTTACTGGCCAGCCCCGCCAATCCCGATCGTTCCGAACCGCTCCTGTCCATCGTGGCGGCGGTTCTGAACGAGGTGGACAATGTCCGCCCGGTCTGCGTGGAACTGGCCGAGGCGGCGCGCGCGCTGCCCCCCTGCGAAATCATCTTCGTCGATGACGGCAGCACCGACGGCACGGTCGACGCCCTGCTCGCCGCCCGCGCTGAAGGAATCCTGCCCGAACTGCGTATCCTCAGCCACGACCGCCGCCTCGGCAAGTCCGCGGCGGTCCGCACGGGGGTCGAGGCCGCGCGCGGCCAATGGGTCGCCACCCTCGATGGCGACGGCCAGGACGACCCCATGGAAATCGTCCGGATGCTGGACCTGGCGCTCCAGGCCCAGGGGCCGGCCCCGCTGGTCGTCGGCGTCCGCCTCCGCCGGCAGGACACGCTGTCCCGCCGCCTGGCAACCCGCTTCGCCAACGGTCTGCGCCGCCGCCTGCTGCGCGACGGCTGCCCCGACACCGGTGCACCGCTGAAACTCTTCCGCCGCGCCGATTTCATGCGCCTGCCGCAATTCGAGGGCGTGCACCGCTTCCTGCCGGCGCTGTTCGGCCATTACGGCACGCCGCTGCTCTGCCAGCCGGTCCGCCACCGAAACCGGCTGCACGGCGCGTCCAAATACACCAACCTCAATCGCGCGCTGGTCGGAATCCGGGATCTGCTCGGCGTGATGTGGCTGATCAACCGCACACGGTTGCCGCGCCGGGTCACCGAACGGTAAGCGCTGTTTCCACCCCCCGCCGGTAGCGGTCCGACCCCGGCTTTCCGCGCCTCGATCCCCGGAAAGCCTCCCGGACACCCCGCTTCCACCCACCAGCGGGCGTCCCGATCCTTCCCGAGGAGACGTGCCGGATGACACGGCTGACCGTGCGCCATTATCTTCTGCTCGCGCTGGGCACCTTCATGCTCCTGCTTCCCGGCCGGGCCAGCCTGCCCCCCCTGGACCGCGACGAACCCCGCTACATGGAAGCCAGCGCGCAGATGCTGCGCAGCGGCGATTTCATCGACGTCCGCTTCCAGGACAAGCCCCGCTACCTGCAACCCGCTGGAATCTATTGGCTCGAGGCCGCCGCGGTCGCCGCCACCGGCACGCTGGACCGCCGCGCGGTGTGGGCCTACCGCATCCCCACCCTCCTGGCAGCCACGGCTTCGGTGGTGCTGACGGCCTGGATCGGCGCCACCCTGTTCGGCCCCGCCAGCGGCCTGCTGGCAGCCTCCCTGCTGGCAGTCTCGGTGCTGATGACGGCCGAAGGCCGCATGGCCACCATCGACAGCACCCTCCTGCTCACGATCTTCCTGGCCGAAACCGCCCTCCTCCGCGCCTATCTGGACCGCGAAAAGGACCGCCAAACTCCCGTTTCAGCCGCCCTCCTCTACTGGGCAGCCCTGGGCGCGGGCCTGATGCTGAAGGGCCCCGTGGTCCTGATCCCCGGATTCGGCACACCTCTGGCTCTGGCGCTGGTGGAACGGCGCATCGACTGGTGGCACCGGCTGCGGCCCGCCTGGGGGTGGCTGGTGACGCTGGCGATCGTCCTGCCCTGGTGCATCGCGATCGGCGTCGTCAGCCATGGCGATTTCTTCTCTCGCGCCGTCGGCACCAATTTCCTCGGCAAGGTCGCCAGCGGGCAACAGGCCCACGGCCTGCCGCCGGGCTATCATCTGGCGGTCTTCGGGCTGGCCTTCTGGCCCGGCTCGCTCTTCGCGGTGATG
The DNA here is from genome assembly GCF_014174275.1 of Gluconacetobacter takamatsuzukensis. Classification (GTDB taxonomy): domain Bacteria; phylum Pseudomonadota; class Alphaproteobacteria; order Acetobacterales; family Acetobacteraceae; genus Gluconacetobacter; species Gluconacetobacter takamatsuzukensis. The sequence continues at coordinate 409,703 of NZ_JABEQK010000002.1, forward strand.
GCGCTCCCCTTCGTCTGGGCCCGCCGCCACAGCCCTCCGGTACGGTTCCTGCTGTGCTGGATCGTGCCGCACTGGCTGGTGTTCGAGGCCATTGCAACAAAGCTACCGCATTACGTCCTGCCGACCTACCCGGCGATCGCCCTGCTGACGGCGGCAGCGATCATGACCACGCCCGACCGCTGGCGCTGGCCCGCGTCGCGCCTCGGCCGCGCGGGACTGGTACTATATGGCGCGCTGTGGCTGGCAGTCGGCGTCGCCCTGTCCCTCGCCGGACCGGTGCTGCTCTGGCGGCTGGAACATACCATCGTCCCGGCCGCGCTGCTGGTGCCTCTCGGTGCCCTGCCGCTGCTGGCGATCGCCGGCTGGTTTCTGTTCCATCGCCGGGTCTTGCAGGCGGCGATGTCGGTGGTGGCGGCAGCCATCATCATTCATGTCGGTTTGTTCCTGACCGTGATTCCCGCCCTGAAGACGATCTGGCTCAGCCCGCGCCTGGCCGATCTGGTCGACGATTACCGGCCATGCCCCGATACGCTGGTCGTCTCGCCTTCCTTCTCCGAACCCAGCCTGGTCTTCCTCGTGGGCCAGAATACCGTCCTGGTCGGCCCGAGAGAGGCAGCCGATGTGCTGCGCGACAACCGCGCCTGCGGCCTGGCGCTGGTGGACCGGAAGGATGAACCGGCATTCCGCGACCGGCTTCACGCCGATGGTCTGGATGTGATCGAATTCGGCCGGGTTTCCGGGTTGAATTATTCGACCGGAAAGCATCTGGATATCGGCCTGTTCGGCCCGACGCCCCCGTGAGGGAGTGTTTCTGTTCTTTTTTGAAAAAAGAAGAAAGAGAAAACGACCCTACAAAAGGACCACCCACCATGATCACGCTGCCGCGCCTGCTGATGATGCTGCCCTTTCTGTTCCTCAGCCTGCCGACAGCCCGGGCCGACGCGCCCGAAACGGTAACGGTGATCCTCGACTGGTTCCTCAATGCCGATCATGCCGCACTACTGGCGGCCGATTACAGCGGCGCCTTCCGCCGGCACGGGTTGCAGGTGCACCTGATTGCACCGTCCGACCCGGGTTCCCCGGCGCGGCTGGTGGCGGCGGGGCAGGCTGACCTCGCAGTGTCCTACGAAACCCAGCTCGGCATGCTGGCCGACCAGGGCATCCCGTTGGTGCGGGTCGGCACGCTGATCGACACGCCGCTGGACACGCTGATCGCGGCCCCGGGCTTGAAATCGCTGAAGGACCTGAAGGGCAAGACGATCGGGATCTCGATGGCGGGGGTCGATGACGCGGTGCTGGCGGCGATGCTGGGCTCGGCCGGCCTGTCGCTGTCCGACGTCCATCAGGTCAACGTCAATTTTCAGCTTGAACAGGCCCTGATGTCGCATTCGGTCGACGCGGTGATCGGCGCTACCCGCACCTACGAACTGATCGACCTGCAACAGAAGGGCTTCGACCCGGTCGCCTTCTACCCCGAGGAACACGGCGTTCCGCTGAATGACGAGCTGATTTTCCTGGCGCCCCGAGACCATGCCCATGACGCCAAGATCATCCGGTTCATGCAGGCGCTGGAGGAAGGCACCAACACCCTGCTGAACCACCCGGACGCGATCCTGGCGCAGGCGGTGCACGACCACCCGGAACTGGACACCCCCCTGAACCGCGCCGCGTGGACGGCGACACTTCCGCGCGTCTGCAAGCAGCCGGCGTTGCTCGATAGCCGGCGCTATCGGAATTTCATGGATTTCCTGCGGGCCCAGGGCGTGGTGCATCGCACGCTGGACCTGTCCACCTACGCCGTCGGCCCGACCGACAGCACGCCATAGCAACGCCGGCTGGGTAAATCCGGAGGGTGCGCGGAGATTCTCATGTCAGGGAACGGCCCGCCCCAAGGACAGAGCCAGCCGGTTAGTCCGGGCCGGTCATCCAGGGCTGGGCGTGGTTCGGCGCCCAAGAGGGGCGCAGGATGGACAGACGACCATCCTGATCCGACGCAGGCCGGATCATATGCCCGCCATCAGGCAGGCATGCGGGCCACGATGCAGGTCGCAAGGACCGGCCGCGTGGCCGCCGCATCAAGCGATGCGGTCGGCGACGGCGGTGGCAACCATCAGCGTGGCAACGACGGGCAGAAACGCGACGAGCGGAAGGAACGACGCGACGTCCATCGAGCTGGCAACAAGGTTACCAATTTCCTGAATAAACATTATCCGAAATCCTATGGGTTGGTGTTGGGAGCGGAACCAACACCTAAATTCGGTCTCTCGCAATACAAAAGAACATGAGACCAGATGGTCAAAAAACGCATAGTAACTGCGGCATTAATATTCTGTTCACTCCGTAAACAGCGCACTGTTTATTTCAGGGCGCCAGAAAACCGAAGTGGGTCATTTTGGTGAAATTTTGTGCTGAGCACAGCGCGGCGGTTGTAGCGCCCGACCAATAGGGCTACAAAATAGGCATATTGCCCATTTTGTAGCCTATCGTATTTTTAATGAGGGAACAGGGCGCTTTCGGTCCCCTCGCTTAGTCCTTGGGACGGACCGATCGTGCCCAGGATGTGGTCATGCGCAGGCCATGCCACGCCAGCAGGCTGTCGCACAGGAAGGAAGCCAGCGCCCCGACGGTACAGACAAGCGCCATGCCGAACATCACCACCAGCCACGATGCCACCGAGGAATCCCGCAGGCTGCCCAGAAACAGCACGAAGGCAGCGCCGCAGGTCGCGGCACCGCCGACGGCCCCCAGCAGGATCGATGCATCCAGAAGCAGGGTGCGCCGGTGCAGATGCCGGATATGCTGGCGCAGATGGCGGCGCCCGGTCGGCGCCTTCGTCCCCTCCAGCGCCTCGTTGGCCTTTTCGATATGGTCCGACACCCGGGCCAGCCGGGTATTGAACAGGTTCAGCAGCGTTCCGATCCCCGACAGCATGAAGATCGGCGTCAGCGCGGTCTGGATCAGATGGGCGACACTGTCGATCGGTTCGTCGGGCAGGATACCGGGGAAGGGGGACACGGACGCTCCTTGTTCTGCTGCGGTACGGATGGTCGGGAATCATGCGTGTTGAAACCGGTCAGGGTGCCGGATGCAACCGAAACCGCTTGCCCCGGGCTTCGGGACGGGCAAGCCTTCATGACAGGAGAAAAGGCCGATGTCGCATAATTACGCAACGCCCATGACGCCGGAACGGCGCCTGGCCCGCCTGCTGGCGCGCATTCCCGAGGACCGGATCGTGCGCCTCGAGCGCGTGGCCGGCGCCCCGGGCACCCCCCGCTGGCGGGCTGCGATCGGCGATGCGGGCGCCGCGGACTGCCCGGCCGGGCGATGGAGCCCGCCCTTCGACACGATGGTCGACGCGCTCGAAGCCGCATGGAAGGCGGTGCGCCCTCCGGCGGACCCCAGCCGGGGGGCTTGAGTTCCCACAGGCGGCGCCTATTGTATCCGCCGCAAGGGTTTTCGGAGCGGTTGTTCGTGGATTGTCGGGCATGACGGATCATGGGGAACGGGGCCCGGCAACCTGGACATTGACCCTGTCCTGCCCCAACCGTCCGGGCATCGTGGCGGCGATCGCCACCACATTGTACGAGGCCGACGGCAATATCATCGAGGCCCAGCAGTTCGACGATACCGAAAGCGGCGTGTTCTTCATGCGTGTCGTCTTCACCGGCCGCGCCGATGCCGAACGCACCGAATGGCTGCGGGCCCGGCTCGATGCGGTGGCATCGCGATTCCGCATGAACTGGACGCTGCATGACCGCGCCGTCCGCCGCCGGGTCCTGCTGATGGTCTCGAAATTCGATCATTGCCTTGTCGACCTGCTCTATCGCTGGCGGATCGGCGAACTGCCGATGAATCCGACCGCGATCGTCGCGAACCACCCGCGCGAGACCTACGCCCATATCGACATGGGGGATATTCCCTTCCACTATCTGCCGGTCACGCGCGACAACAAGGCGGAACAGGAAGAGCAATTATGGGGCCTGGTGCAGCAGACCAATTCGGAACTGGTCGTGCTGGCCCGCTACATGCAGGTGCTGTCGGATTCGCTGTCCGCGCGGCTGTCGGGGCAATGCATCAATATCCACCATTCCTTCCTGCCGGGCTTCAAGGGCGCACGCCCCTATCATCAGGCCCATGCGCGGGGGGTGAAACTGATCGGGGCGACCGCGCATTATGTCACGGCGGACCTCGATGAAGGTCCGATCATCGAGCAGGATGTGGAACGTGTCAGCCACAGCGACACCCCCGATGACCTCGTGCGCAAGGGGCGGGATATCGAACGGCGCGTCCTCTCCCGCGCCGTGCGCTGCCACCTCGACGACCGGGTGATCCTGAATGGCAACAAGACGGTCGTCTTTGGGGATTGATCGTGTTTCCACCACGGGTCGCGGGGTGACGGGTATGTTTTGTTAATACTTTTTTGGTGTTGTTTCCGGGGTTCGATTGCCGTGGCAGAGTGCGGAAGGCATTGGGACATGCACATAAGATCTGGGTTTTATAATTGTTTTTCGACAGAGATCTGAATCGGGTGAGCCGCGGTGACCGCGCGGCCCCAGGCCTAGGGGTGCGCCCGCGTGTCTGACCATTTCATGTGCCTTCTCGACCCGGCAGAACGCGTCACGGCCTGGAGCCGGGAGGCCGAGCAGCTGACCGGTCGTGCCGCCAACGACGTGATCGGCAGCCCCTTCGCCGATCTGTTCCTTGTTTCCCCCCCCGCTGCGGTCGCGGGCCTGCATGCGCCCGGCGGGCATGCGGGCGTGTTTGTCCGTCAGGACGGCCTGCATCTGTGTGTGCGCGTCCGCCGCCATGCCCTGTCCGGCACAGGGACCAATGCCGATATGCCCGTGACGGTCGCGATCTCGCGGGACGAGCCGGATGCGGTAACGCAGGTGGGGCCGGAATTGCGCGGGGCACTGGATTCGCTGCCGGACGGGATCGCCCTGTTCGACGCCGACCAGGGCCTGTTGCATCAGAATGCGCGCTTCGACGCGTTGGCCGGCCTGGCAGACGATATCCTGAAGCAGGGCGGGGCCGCCCGAACGATTCTGGCCGCGCTGACCCGCGGGGAATGGACCATGGGGGAGGCTGCGCGGCTCGTCGTGCCCGATGGCTGGTCGAGCGAAATCCTGCGGTTGGGTCGCACGCTGGCCCTCTCCTGGATCGGCCTGGAAGACGGCCGGTTCCTGCTGCTGTGCCGCGATATCACCGACCTGCGGCGCCTGGAAAATCGCGCGCGCTTTCTCGAACAGCATGACGATCTGACCGGCCTGGCCAATCTCCAGGGGCTGCGCCTGCAACTGGGCACCCTGTGCGAACGGACATCGGAGCCGTTTGCGATGCTCTATTTCGACCTGTTCGGCTTCAAGCGGGTCAATGATTCGATGGGCCACGCGGCGGGTGACGAATTGCTGCGGATCGCCGCGTTGCGGGTGCGGCGTGCGGTCGGGATGGGGGATATCGCCGCCCATATCCGGGGCAACAAGTTCGCGCTGATCCTGCGTTCGGAACAGGGGGACCAGGCGATCCGCCGGTTTGCGCGGATGCTGCGTGGCGTCCTGTCCCGGCCGATGTCGGTCCTCAAGCATGAAGTGACGGTGGGCGTCGCAATCGGGGTCGTACGCTTCACGACCGATGGCGACGATCGCGACACGCTGATGGCAAAAGCCGACGTCGCGCTCCACTGCGCCAAGGGCGGCAGCGATGACGGGATCTGCTTCTACGACCCCGAACTCGACACCCTGCGCCAGCGGCGCATGGACCTGGAACGCGACCTGCATCATGCGCTGGCCAGGGAAGAATTCACCCTGTTCTACCAGCCGTTCCTGAATGTCAGCAGCGGCCGCATCGTGGGTGTCGAAGCCCTGATCCGCTGGCGGCATCCGCAGCAGGGCCTGATCCCCCCCGGCGAATTCATACCGGTGGCCGAACGGATGGGCCTGATGCACGAAATCGGCGCCTGGACGCTGGAGACGGCGTGCCGGCAGGCGATGGACTGGCCGGACACCATCATGGTTTCGGTCAATGTCTCGGCGGCGCAGTTCCGTCACGACGGGCTGGTCGACAATGTGGAAACGGCCCTGCAACGCGCGGGCTGCCCACCCACGCGCCTGGAACTGGAAATCACCGAAACCGCGATGATCGACGATGTGCCGCGGGCTGCCTGCGTCCTCAAGCGCCTGCGCGCGCAGGGGGTACAGATCGCGCTCGACGATTTCGGAACCGGCTATTCGTCACTCAGCTTCCTGCACAGCCTGCCGTTTACGCGGATCAAGATCGACCGCAGCTTCGTCAACGACCTGCATGCAGGCGACGGCGACGGGGCTGCGATCGTCCGGGCGATCACCAGCCTGTGCGGCAGCCTGAATGTCGTCGCCACTGCCGAGGGCGTGGAGACACAGGAACAGTTCGATTACCTCAAGGGCGTCAATTGTTCTGAAATCCAGGGTTTCCTGATCAGCCGCCCCTGTCCGGCCGAGGACATCGGGCCGTTCCTCGAAAAATTCAACCAGCCCAAGCCACCCGGCCCACTGCACTGATTGCCCGCCGCGCGCCTTTCCCGGCGCGCTCCCGCACGCTCACCCCGCGGAATCTCCGGCGGGTTCCGGCCGCAGCCCGCAATGGCGCAGGTAATCGCTGGGCGTCAGCCCGGTCAGCGCGCGGAAACGGGATGTCAGGTGGCTGTGGCTGCTGAATCCGCACAAGGCGGCAAGCCGCGCCGGCGGTGTGCCCTGGCGCAGCAATTGCCGGGCGCGTTCGATACGCAGGCGGGTCAGGAAATGGTGCGGCGTTTCCCCATGCGTCTGGCGGAAAGCCCGCGCGAAGTGAAAGCTGCTGAGCCCCGCCGCGCCTGCCAGATCGTCCAGGCACAGCGGCAGGTCCATATGCGCATCGATCAGGGCCCGGACCCGGCGGGACGCCGCCTGCGACAACCCGCCCCGGCGGGGCATGTCGGGCCTGCGATCGGTCATGTGCGCCAGCAGATAGGCCATCAGCTCCGCCCCGGCCTCCGTGACGGCCACCCTGTCGGCCGGCTGGGTCCAGTGTCGCGGCAGGATCGTGGCGCGCACCCGCGCCTCGATCCGGGGATCGCGGAAATAGGCGTCCTCCCGCAGCGTGAGGCGGGCGGGGTCCATGCCGAACAGCTCGACCGTCGCACGATCGAAGGCCTGCGGGGCGATATAGAGATGGAACATCCGGATCGGTCCGGACACATCCCAGTCGCTGGTCGACCGGGCGGGCATCAGGCACAGATCGCCCGCGCCGTTGCTGCATTTCCAGCTATTGCCCAGACGTTTGCGAAACCCTTCGCCATGTTCCAGATACAGGCTCAGCGTATGGTGGTTGGGCGTGTCGTATCGGGTCTGGGCGATCTCGTCGCGATCCCATACCGCCACGGCCAGTCCCTGGCCGACATCGGCCGCCGAACGCAGGGTGGCGCCGGTCGCGTGCAGGGTGCGGACAATCGTCAGGTCGGCCAGGGCGGTCATGATGGATCGGGCAGGGCAGGTGGCGAAGGGGGCGTGAATCGGACGGCCAAGGCCGCCCTCCCGACTATAGACCGCGACCGAGGGCCGCGCGCCACGCCGCGATGCAGGAAAGCGCAGGATTCTGACAGCCGCCCCCGCGCGGCAATGGTGGTGGCCCGATAGGATGGCGGTCTTTCGGAGAGGGAACCGCATGCTGGGCCTGCTGTTTTTGTGTGTCGTGCTGATCTGGGGCACCACATGGTTCGCCATCCACGTGCAGGTCGGCATTACCGTGCCGGGCACGGCGATCTTCTGGCGGTTCATGATCGCGTCGGCGGCGATGGGCGCATGGCTCTGCCTGTCCCGCCGGCTGCGCCCGGTCGCGTGGCGGACGCATCTGTGGCTGGCCCCGATGGGGGCATGCATGTTCTCGTGCAATTTCCTGGCGATCTACGGGTCCGAGGCCACGCTGGCCAGCGGCACCGTCTCGGTGATCTTCAGCGTGGCGACCCTGTTCAACACGCTCAACCAGTGGCTGTTCTTCCGCCTGCGCCCCAGCATGCGCAGCATCGCCGGCGGCTGTATCGCCATCGGAGGCGTGGCATGCCTGACCGGGCTGGGCGGCGTGGGCGGCATTTCGCATATCGGCGTGGCCCTGGCGCTGACGGGCACTTTCCTGTTCTCCTGCGGCAATATCCTGTCGCGCCGGGTGGCGATGGCGGGGGTGGACCTGCCCAACGCGGTCTTTCGCGGCATGCTGTGGGGCTGCGCGGTGCTGGGGGTCTGGCAGACGGCCCACGGCCAATCGCTGGCGGGCTCGGCCGACCCGGCCTGGATTGCCGCCCTGCTCTATCTCGCATTGCCCGGATCGGTGGTCGCCTTCCTGGCCTATCTGCATCTGGTGCACCGCATCGGTGCCGACCGCGCGGCCTATACCACCATCCTGTCCCCGGTCGTGGCTTTGCTGATCTCGATCCTGTTCGAGGGCACGCAGTGGACGTCGGGCATGACGCTGGGGGTCGGGCTGGTGCTGCTGGGCAATCTCGTCACCTTTGCCCGGTGGGACAGCATTCGTCCTTTTTTGCAAAAAAGAACCAAAAAACCCTGATTCGTTCAGAAGCTTTGTGCCGGGGACATGCGATGTCCCTGAACGAACAAAAGTCTTTTTGCTTCTTTTTCTTCAGAAAAAGAAGAGCCCTTCACTCTACCAAGCGCGGCACCGACTGCCCCCGCGTCAAATCGGCAATCCGCCCCACCACGTCATCCACATCGCCTTCGGGCACCGCAATCACCAGCCGCGCCCCCGCCGCGTCGAACGCCTCATCCTCCACCACCGCATCCAGCGACGGCAGGCGCGCCTGCAAAAGGGCGAGATCACTGAAACCGCAATGAAAGACCAGGCGCGTCCGGCGCACGATCGGCACGCGCGGCGCCAGGCGCAGGCATTCCGCCGCCGTGCCGCCATAGGCACGCACCAGCCCGCCCGCACCCAGCTTGATGCCGCCGAACCAGCGGGTGACCACCACCACGATATTGTCGAAACCCTGCCCGTCGATCACCTGCAGGATCGGCCGGCCGGCCGTGCCGCCGGGCTCGCCGTCATCGTCGCTGCGATAATCCTGCCCGATGCGATAGGCCCAGCAATTATGGGTGGCATCCAGGTCCGACACGGCGCGGACAAAGGCCAGGGCTTCGGCCGGCGTCGTCACCGGCGCGGCCTGCGCCAGGAACACGCTCTTGCGCACGTCCCGTTCCAGTCGGGCGGGTTCGGCCAGCATCACCAGGCCGTCGGCGCTCATGCTTCCTCGCCGTCCGTACCGCCGAACAACGCTACCAGGTCGCCCAGATGGCCGATCTCATTCAGGTGTAGCCCCTCGGGCGCCACCAGTCTGGTGGTGCCGCGCGCAATGCGCCGGGGCAGGAAGGCGGCATCGAAACCCAGTTTCTGGGCCTCCTTCAACCGGGCATCGACCTGCGCCACCTGCCGGATCTCGCCGGACAGGCCGATCTCGCCGAAATAGACGGCACCGGCATGGGTCGGCTTGCCGGTGGCGGCCGAAACCAGCGCCGCGGCCACCGCCAGGTCCGCCGCCGGCTCCAGCACGCGCAGCCCACCCGCGATGTTCAGGTGCACGTCCATGCCGTGCAGCTTCAGCCCGCACCGTGCTTCCAGCACCGCCAGCAGCATGTTCAGGCGCGACGTGTCCCAGCCCACCACGGCCCGGCGCGGCGCGGAATCGCCCGATTTGGGCGACAGCAGCGCCTGCACCTCCAGCAGCACCGGCCGCGTGCCCTCGATCCCCGCAAACACCGCCGAGCCGGCGATATTCCCCCGCCGCTCGGCCAGGAACAGCGCGGAGGGGTTCGGCACCTCGACCAGCCCTTGGTCGGTCATGGCAAAGACACCGATTTCGTCGGTCGCGCCGAACCGGTTCTTGGCGGCCCGCAGGATGCGGAACTGATGCCCGCGATCCCCCTCGAAATACATCACGGCGTCGACCATGTGCTCCAGCACGCGCGGACCGGCCAGTGCGCCTTCCTTGGTCACATGCCCGACCAGGATCAGACTGAACCCCCGCTGCTTGGCCAGCCGGATCAGTTCGAAGGCGGTCGCGCGCACCTGGCTGACGGTACCGGGCGCGCTTTCCACAGATTCCAGCCACATGGTCTGGATCGAGTCGATGACGACCAGCGCCACATCGGGCTCGTTCTCCAGCGTGCCGGCAATGTCGGTCACGTTGATCGCGGCGGCAATCTCCAGCCCCGGCGCATCCAGCCCCAGCCGGCGCGCGCGCAGGCGGATCTGGTCCACCGCCTCTTCGCCCGAGATATATTTCACCCGCCGCCCGGCAGCCGCCAGCGCGCAGGCGGCCTGCAACAGCAGGGTCGATTTGCCGATGCCCGGATCACCGCCTACCAGCACCACCGACGCCGGCACCAGCCCCCCGCCCAGCACGCGGTCCAGCTCGGCCATCCGCGTGCCGATGCGCGGCGGCGGCTCGGCCGTGCCCGCCAGGCTGACGAACGCGACTTTGGCCCCCCGGGCGCGGCGCGGCGCGGCGCCTCCGGTGGCGGTGGGCTCCACCGCTTCCTCGACAATGCTGTTCCACGCGCCGCAGCTTTCGCACCGCCCGGCCCATTTGGGAAAGACGGCGCCGCAGGACTGGCAGACATAATGGGCGGAGGGACGGCGGGCCACGAGGGGAGACTCCGGAAAGGAAGGCAGTTGTTCTTTTTTGCAAAAAAAGAACCAAAAAACCCTGATTCGTTCAGGAGCCTTATGCTGGGGATATGCGAGGACCCAAAACGAATAAAAGTCTTTTTGCTTCTTTTTCTTCAGAAAAAGAAGAACCCTTCACCGCCGCAACTCCATGCTGATCGGCCCCTCGCGCCGCCCATGCGTAAACTGGTCGACCATGGGGTTACCGCTATCCAGCAGCGACGATGCCGCCCCCTGCCAGATCAGCTTGCCCTTGTACAGCATGGCCGCCTGGTCGCCGATGCGCTGGGCAGAGGCCATGTCGTGCGTGATCGCGATCGCGGTCGATCCCAGCTTGCGCACGCAATCGACGATCAGCCCGTCGATCACCGCCCCCATGATCGGGTCCAGCCCGGTGGTGGGCTCGTCGAAGAACAGGATATCGGGCTGGCCGGCAATGGCCCGGGCCAGTCCCACGCGCTTCTGCATGCCGCCCGACAGTTCCGATGGCGACAGCGCGCCGACCGACGGGTCCAGCCCCACCTGCTCCAGCACCCGGCCGGCCGTGGCGCGGGCCTCGGCCCGGCTGGGGCGCTTGCCGCGCCGCCGCCCGGCGGCCAGCAGGCCGAAGGCGACATTTTCCCAGACGCTGAGACTGTCGAACAGCGCCCCGTTCTGGAACAGCATGCCGATCGTCTCGATCACTTCCTCCCGCCGCCGCGTGGGCAGCGACAGCACATCGACACCATCGATCTCGATCGTGCCGGCATCGGCCGGGATCAGCCCCAGGATGCAGCGCAGCAGGACAGACTTGCCGCTGCCCGACCCGCCGATGATGACCATCGAGGTCCCGGGCATCACGTCGAGGTCGATCCCGTCCAGCACGACCTTGGGCCCGAACGCCTTGCACAGGCCGCGAATGCGGATCTTGGGCACGGTCTGGGTCATTGCGAGAAGAACACATCGGTCAGGAGATAATCGGACGCCAGCAGCAGGATCGACGCCGCCACCACGGCCGCCGTGGTGGCCGATCCCACGCCCTGGGCGCCCCCACGGCTGGTATAGCCATGGTAGCAGCCCATGAGCGTGATCAGGAAGCCGAACACCGCCGCCTTGGCCAGCCCGACGGTCACGTCGATCGTCTTCACCGCCGAAAAGGTCGCGGCGATATAGGCCGGCGCCGAGAAATCGAGCTTCACGACCGACACCACAAAACCGCCCAGCACGCCCAGGATGTCGGCCACCAGCACTAGGCAGGGCAGGGCGATCGTGCCGGCCAGCAGGCGGGGCGTGACCAGATATTTCATCGGGTTGGTCGACAGGGTGGTCAGGGCGTCGATCTGGTCGGTCACGCGCATGGTGCCGATTTCGGCGGCCATCGCGGCCCCCACCCGCCCGGCCACCATCAGCCCGGCCAGCACCGGCCCCAGTTCACGGGTCACGGCCAGCACCACGATGCCGGCAATCGCTCCCTGGGCATGATACTGGGCAAAGCCGGTATAGGATTGCAGCGCGATCACCCCGCCCGAGAACAGGGCCGTCAGCGCCACCACCGGCAGCGAGAAGAAGCCGATCTCGATCAGCGCGCCGAAGAAGATCCGCCAGTAGAAGGGCGGCCGCACCAGATGCGACAGGGCGGTCAGGGCGAACATGGTCAGGGCGCCGGCGGTCCGGACCAGATTCAAGGCGGCGCGCCCCAGCGCGGCGATGAAATCGAGCACGGCGTTCACGCGTGGCGCAACCGGCTGCGTGGCCGGACAATATCGGCGGATCGATCCATCATGCCTTCTGCCGTAGCGCGGCATGGCCGGCGCGTCAAAGGAAGGGAAAGGCAGGGGGCGCCAAAAAAAACGGCGCACCGAAGCGCGCCGCCGTAGTTTAGGGAGGAAACGTCCATGAAGCGCGTATCGGTGCTGCTTCGACTCTATCTCATGATCGTGAGGGCGGCCCGAGTCAAGGAAATTGTGCGATGCAATATATCGTCGCAATCCACTACCTTGCCGGCCCCGTGGCAACAGCCCTCGCCGGCTTCGAACCAGCCGGTCACTCGGCGGCGGCATGCCGCCGGTGCCACAGCATGCAGGCCAGCATGCCGGCGATCCCGCCCGCCATCGTGGCCGCCACCGGTACGGCGCTCTCCAGCGGCAGATAGCCCAGCAGCACGCCGCTGAGCGATCCGATGGTGAATTGCAGGGTTCCCAGCAGGGCCGAGGCACTGCCGGCATGGTGTCCGTGCCGGGTAAAGGCCAGCACGGTGGCATTCGGGTTGACGAAGCCCAGCGACCCGGTGATCAGACCGATCATGGCGCAGACCAGCAGCGGGTGGGCCGGCCCGGCAATGCCGGCGGTGGACAGGATCAGGAACAGCCCGGCCGACAGCGTGATCGCCACCACCCCGCGCTGCATCAGCACATGCGGCGCGATCCGATGGACCAGCCGGCCGTTGATCTGCGCCCCGGCGATGAACAGCGCGGCATTCATGCCGAAGAACAGCCCGAACTGCTGCGGCGTAAAGGACAGGATCTGCTCGAACAGGGTCGGCGCACTGCCCAGATACGCGAACATCACAAAGGCCGAAAATCCCAGCAGCAGGGCCGCGGACAGGAACATCGGCTCCCGTGCGATGCCGACATAGCGCCACAGCACGGTAGAGACCGACAGCGCGATGCGCCGCTCGCGCGGCAGCGTGTCCGGCAGGGTCCAGGCAATCGCCACCACCCCCAGCACGCCGTAGAGCGTGGCAAACCAGAAGATCCAGCGCCAATGCCCCACCGACAGGACCAGGCTGCCCAGGCTGGGGGCCAGGATCGGCATCAGGCCGAACACCAGGGTCAGCTGCGCCATGATCCGCGCCCCCTGGGCGCCGGTCGCGATATCGCGCACGATGGCGCGCGGCACCACGACGCTGGCCGACCCGCCCAGCGCCGCCAGAAAGCGCCAGACGCAGAACATGTGATAATCGGCCGACAGCGCGCAGCCGGCCGAGGCGATGCTGAACAGCGACAGCCCGCCCAGCAGCGGCACCCGCCGCCCCAGCCGGTCCGACAGCGGCCCCTGCGAGAACTGCCCGATCGCCAGTCCGGCAAACCATGCGGCCAGCGTGATCTGCGCCGATCCGGGCCCGCCGCCCAGCTCGCGGTCCACCGCCGGAAAGGCCGGCAGGTACATGTCGGTCGCCAGCGGCCCGATCGCCGTCACCAGCCCCAGCAGAATCACCAGCCACGCGGGCAGCGAACCCACGGGAATGCGATGACGATAGGCGAGCGTGGAGGTGGAACTGGAAGACGACATGGAATCGCGCCGTGAACCCGAATGACAGGGGGCATCGTATGTCACGGTTTCCGCGTCGCATGTCCATTGCATTCGGCAGGCGTGGCGTCGCGGGGGCACATGGCTGCCCCGCGACCGCCCGTGCCCCCTTGCCGGTCAGAGCGTGAATTTCGCGGAGACGAAAATGGTACGGGGGTCCGCGAACTGGGCCGATTCATAGATCGGGACCCCGCCGCCCTGCACAAAGGTCTCGCTTTGCAGGTAGCGGCGATCCAGCAGGTTCCGCGCCGTCGCCTGCACCACCACGCGCCGGTCCGGGCTGGTCCAGCTCGCCATCGCGTTGACATAGGTCTGGGGCGGCAGCCGCGTCTGCGGATTGGCGGCCGAACTGGTATAAAGCGTCGACTGGAACGACACATCCACCCCGACCTGGAACGACCCCGGCACGCGCACGGGCACACGATAGGTCAGCGATCCCATGGTCTGGAAACGGGGGGCATAGGACAGGGGCGCGCCGACATAGGGCGTGTTGTTGTACACCTGCCCGCTGGCCAGCACCGTGCGGCTGACGGTTCCCGAGAATTTGTCGAGCACCGCATAGAGATAGGACGCGGTGTAATGAAGGTCGAGATCCCGCGTCAGCTTGGCGGAAGTCTCGATCTCCGCCCCCACCGAATGCCCCCGACCGGCATTGAACCGGTGAGAAAGGCCGTTGGTCGGATCGGTGGTGGTCAGCTGGATATCGTCGAACTGGTTCCAGAACAGCGCGCCGTTGAAGTGGACGCGTCCCGGCAACGGGTCGCTCTTCACCCCGATCTCGTACGTCGTCACGATCTCGGGGTTGTAGGCGATCGAGGCCTGCTGGCTGCCGCTCGCGGTCGGGGTCTGGGCGCGGAAATCGTAGCCGGCCGATTTGCCGCCCTGCGAGACACTCACATACCCCATCAGGTTCGGCAGCGCCTGCCAGCTCAGTGACCCCTTGGGCAGAAGCTGCACCCAGCTCTGGCGGGCCGAAACCTGCCAGGCCAAGTCGGTCGGCGCACCCCAGAGAATATATTGCAGGTTGTTCGCGGGGGTCGACAGATGCGACGGCCCAGGGGCGAGGTAGGAGAGGGATTCGGCGTTCGAATGGTTCTCCCAGTTGAAGCGCAGCCCGGCGGTAAACACCAGCTTGGGCGTGATGTGATACGATGCGTCGCCATAGACCGCCCAGTTGCGGTTCAACTGGTCGATGACGGCAAAGACAGGCATCGTCCGGATCAGCGCGGGGTTGTTCGTCGCGGTGCCCGCGCTGTTATTGGCCCAGCGCTGCGTAAACCAGTCCTCGTACAGAAAATATGCTCCGACATTGAAGTCCACCCGCCCGTAATCGCCATGCAGGCGAATCTCCTGCGAGTACATGCGTTCCTTGTAATAGAGCGGCTGCGATGTGCGGGAATAATAATCGCCGCTGTTATCGTACACTCCCTTGTCGTCGTAACCGCGAATGCCGCTGATCGAAAGCAGGGTCAGGTGCGGCGACAGGGTATAGCGGATATTTCCGGTAAAACCGGCCTCGCTGTAATTGTTCTTGGGGTAAAGCCGGTTGTAGTTGCCATAGATATAGGGGTTGAGCAGGTTGCCCACGCCCTTGTTGGTGCTGCCGTCCACGGTCCCGTCGAACGCCAGCGAAATGTCCAGGTCGTCGGTCGGGGTAAAGCGCAGCTTGCCCCGGGCCTGAGTGTAGTCGATGTTGTTCGTGTCCTTGCCGACCGTATAATTATGGTCGATCCCGCCTCTGGCATGGCGGCCGAAGGCCAGGCTGGCATAGACCTTGTCGCGCACCAGCGCGCCGCTGGCCGCAAGGCCCAGCTGATATTCGTTGTAGGTGCCGTAGCCGGTCTGCGCCACGAAACGCCGCTGGTTCGTCGGCACGACGGTATTGATGCGCACCGCCCCGCCTTCGGACTGGTGGCCCGAGAAGACGACCGGCCCCCGATCGATCTCCATGTCCGAAATATCCATCAGTTCCTGCATGTTGCCCATGTTGCGCGGCAGGTACACGCCATCGATATAGGTGCCGACCGAAGGCTCGCCCTGCGGATCGATCTCGCCGATCCCGCGAATGAAGTAATTCGTCACCGCATAGCCGGGCATGTTGTTGGGGATATACAGGTTCGGCGTCAGCCGCCCGATCTGTCGGGTGTTCTGCACCCCCAGCCGTTCCAGGCGCTCCGCCGTCAGCAGGCTGGCCGAGGCCGGGGTCTTCTGCAATTCCGCCGCGCGCCGCGCATTGCGCGACAGGCCTTGCACCGAAAGGCTCTCTCCATCCTGCGGGCGTGCCTGCACACCTGCGGGCGCATGGCGGGGGGCGGCTCCCGTCTTGCGTGCGGGTGCCTGCGCCGCCGCCGGCCGGGCGGCCGCCGCGTGCCGCGGCGTGCGGCTGCCATGGTGGGGCGCGTCGGCCCCGCGTGCCTCGCCGGCCGCAAGCACCAGCACAGCGGCATAGCATGTGGTTCTCCAGAGCAGCATGTCCGAAGAAGCCCAGGCCCTGCGATATCGGGCCATCTCATTTCCACCATGAAGGCGCATGTGCTGAATCTCACCACGACGATGAAAGAGGCGGGACGCGCATGAAGACGCGATCGCGTAGTGAAAACACGGTAATTGTCCTATTCTTTAATTGAAACAGTCCAGTTTTAAATAATATATACTTGATGAATTAAAAATATTAACATTTAATTTTTTCACATCAGAGATTTTGTTTTATGAACGATCGGACTGCGCGGGGCAGGAGGGCGCGGCTTCGGTGGCCGCACCGGGGGCGCCCTCCTGTCCGCCATGCCGGGCAGTTGGATTGGCGGCCGGGACCCGCTATGTCACCACCCGCTGTCTCAGCGCTTCCTGAACGTCCCAGCAAAGGTCCATCCGATGAGTGACACGCCCCCCGATCGCCTGTGCGCCAACGCCGAAAGCCCGTTCCACAATGCCGCCCTGCTGGAACGCGGGATCGGCGTGCGCTTCAAGGGCGTCGAGAAGACGAATGTCGAGGAATATTGCATCAGCGAGGGCTGGGTGCGGCTGGCCGTTGGCCGGACGACGGACCGGCGCGGCAACCCGATGACGATCAAGCTCCAGGGCCCGGTCGAGGTCTGGTTCAAGGACGCCGAGTAACCCCCACCGCCCGGCAGACCTCCGAAATTCGCCTACGAATTTCGCAGTCAGGGGACTAGGATCGGCCTCCGTACGGATACAAGCGTAAGGAGACACCCATGGCCCCGACCCAGACGGATATTCCCGACAGTGACCGCTTCACCGTCGTCATTGTCGGCGGCGGGGCGGCGGGCCTGACGGTCGCCGCACGCCTGCGGCGCGCGCGGCCCAACCTGTCGATCGCGGTCATCGACCCCGCCACCACCCATGCCTACCAGCCGGGGTGGACGCTGGTGGGGGCCGGCGTCATGGCCCTCAAGGACACGCTGCGGCAGGAAGGCGGGCTGATCCCCAAGGGCGTGCGCTGGCTGCGCGCCGCTGTCGCGTCCTTCACGCCGGAAGAAAATGCCGTCACCCTGGCCGACGGCCGGCGCATCTCCTATCGCCGCCTCGTGGTCTGCCCCGGTCTGCAACTGGACTGGGGCAAGATCGACGGCCTGGCGGACACGCTGGGCCGCAACGGCGTATGCAGCAATTATTCGCGCGACACGGTCGAATATACCTGGGCCTGCATCCAGTCGCTCAAGGGCGGCACGGCGCTGTTCACCCAGCCGCCGATGCCCATCAAATGCGCCGGCGCCCCGCAGAAGATCGCCTATCTCGCCTCCGATCACTGGCGGCGCGAGGGCGTGCTCAGCCGCATGAAGGTCGAATTCGACGTGGCGGGCGATGCGCTGTTCGGCGTGAAATATTTCGTGCCCCCGCTTCAGGACGCGATCGATTATTACGGCATCGACCTGCATCTCAAGCATAATCTGGTCGCGGTCGACGGGCCGAAGCGCCAGGCCACCTTCGCCGTCACCGCGCCCGACGGCAGCAGCAGCATGGTCACGCGCGGCTTCGACATGCTGCATGTCACCCCGCCCCAGAGCGCGCCCGATTTCATCAAGTCCAGTCCGCTGGTCAACGCCGCCGGCTGGCTGGATGTCGATGCCACGACCCTGCGCCATGTGCGCTTCGACACCGTGTTCGGCCTGGGCGACGTCATCGGCACCAGCAATGCCAAGACGGCCGCCGCCGCCCGCGCGCAGGCGCCGGTGGTGGTCGAAAACCTGCTGGCATCGCTCGACGGCCGTCCCCTGGCCGGCGCGTATGACGGCTATGGCGCCTGTCCGCTGACCGTGTCCTACGGGCGGGTGGTGCTGGCCGAATTCCTCTATGGCGGCGTGCCGGCCCCCAGCTTCCATTACGACCAGCGCAAGCCCAGCCGCTTCGCCTGGATCCTCAAGACCAAGGTGTTCCCGCAGCTTTACTGGAACATGATGCTGACCGGCCGCGACGTGCACCTGCCGCACAAGCCCGTCCAGGGCGCCTGAGCCTGACGAAAAACGCGCGCCGGTGGTGATCCGGCGCGCGTTTTCCCCGGGCCAGCCGGGCCCCGCAGGGGCCGCCTTTTACCGCTCGTCGATCGCCCGCTTGGGCAGCAGCGCGGGCACGAAGATCAGCGTGGCCAGCAGGGTGCAGGCCAGCGACAGCAGCAGCAGCCGGCCCATGCTGGCGGTCCCGGGATGGTGCGATGCCGCCAGCGAGCCGAAGGCGGTGCTCGTCGTCAGGGCCGAGAACAGCACCGCCCGCGCCGTGGGGCTGGACAGCGGCGCCCGCACCCCCGCCCGCCAGTTCATGACGAAATAGATGTTGAACGACACCCCCACGCCCAGCAGCAGCGGCAGGGCGATGATGTTCGCGAAGTTCAGCTGTTCCGGCACCATGATGATCAGGATCACCGTCATCAGCGCCGAAAGCAGCAGCGGCGCCAGCACCAGGGCCATGTCCAGCACGCGGCGCAGTGCCACCAGCAGGATCACCGCAATCATGCCGATGGCCGACAGCGCGGCGAAGACGAAGGCGCGGACCATGGTGGCCGCACTTTCCACCACCTCGATCGCCGGCCCGCCGGCATCGGGCGCCACGCTGGTAATCTCGGTGACGTAGCGGCGCAGCTCGGCATTGCTGTCCATCCCTGCCTTGGGATGGACCGAGACGATGGCACGGCCATCGGGCAGCAGATAATCGCGCCGGATCGACGGCGGCACGTCATCCTGGGTCACGGCATGCGCCCCCAGCATCTGGCGCAACTGGTCCAGCTGCCCGGGCAGGAAGCGCACCAGCGCGGTATTCGCCGCCATCAGCCGCTCGTCCGGCGCGTGCGACAGCCGGTCCAGCGCGGCCTGGATCCGGCGCAGCGGGTCGTGCGGGTCCAGCCGGTCCAGCACGGCGCCCAGATCATGCGCCGACTTGGCGGCCGAGGCACGCAGCGCGGCGGCATCCGGCGCCGGGCGCGGGTTGGGCACCACCAGCGTCGACAGCAGGATCGATGCCGCATCCTGGATCATCGCCAGCTTGGGCGTCTGGTCTGCGGGCACCAGCGTGCCCAGCCACATCGCATCGTCCACCATCGGCAGGTGCGACAGGCGGTCGGCCAGGTCCTGCGCCTGCTTCAGGTCGGGGACCAGAATCTCCGCGCCATAGGGCGAGGATTGCGGGTCCTTCATCAGCAGCTTCAGCGTGCGCATCCCTTCCGAATGCGGGTCCTTGGTATGCAGCGGATCGGCATCGAAGGTCAGCACCGGAATCAGCGCCGCCCCCAGCACCGCCAGAAAGGTGAAGACGCTCAGGATCTGGGTGCGATAGACGCGCACCGCGCGGTCCGCCGGCCGGGCGAAGGCAAAGCCCGCCACCTGCTGGTCGAGCGGCGGATGAAACAGCAGCAGCAATGCCGGCAGCAGCGTGACGGTGCAGATAAAGGCGATCAGCATGCCGAAGCCGGCGATCAGCCCCAATTGCGCCACGCCGACAAAGGCGGTGGGCGTAAAGGCCAGGAAGCCGGCCATCGTCGCCATGGCCGCAACCAGGATCTGGTGGCCGGTTTCCTCACCCGTATGCTCCAGCGCCGTCCGGATCGGCGGAATCTGCCCCGAGGGCAGGCGCTGGGCGCGAAAGCGCACCGAGAACTGGATCGCGAAATCGACCGCGATCCCCACGAACAGCACGGCGAAGGCGACCGAAATCAGGTTCAGCGTCCCGACCGCCAGGGCGGCGAACCCCGTCGTCAGCACCAGCCCCACCACCAGCGTCACGACGATGGGCACGATGATCCGCCAGCTGCGCACCGCCAGGAACAGCCACAGCGTGACCAGCACCAGCGATCCCACCAGCCCCGCCACCATGCCCTGGGCAACGGTGGCGAATTCCTCGTCGCTGATCTGCACGTCGCCGGTCAGGTTGACCCGCGCATGGCCCGAGCGCACGAATTCCAGCCCGGCGATCGCCTTGTGCATCGCGTCGCTGGCCTCGCCCCCCGGCTGGAACGACCCGTAATCCAGGCGCGGCCGGGTCACGACGAAGACATATTTGCCGGCCAGGTCGGCCAGGCTGCCGGCCAACATCCGCTCCCACGACAAAGGCTGGGGGGTGCCGTCGGCCGCCTGTTCCAGCGTGTTGGCAAAGGCATTCAACGCCGGCTGGAAAGTCTTCAGGTCCGCCTGCCCCTGCGACACGCCCAGCGCGATCAGCGACAGCGCGTCGAACAGGCCGCGCCCCGACGGGTCGGCCGCCAGCCCGCCCAGGAAGGGCTGCGCCGTCACGGTCGTATCCAGCACCGACGCCAGGCTCTTCTGGTCCAGGAACAGCAGCCCGTTATGCACCAGGTATGGGTCGTCCTGCGGAATGGTCACCGACAGGAAATGGGTGGTGTCATGGCGCAGCCGCTCGGCCAGCTCGCGCGCCGTGACCAGGGCCTCTTCGGGCAGGTCGGCATCGATGACGGCCACCATCTGATCCTGGTTCTGCGGGAACAGGCGCGCCAGCTCGTCCGACCGCTGCTTCCACGGCAGGGTGGACGAGAACATCGTCCCGGTGTCGGTCGTGACCCCCAGCCGTTCCATGCTGGAAAAGACGGCCCCTCCGACCAACAGCGCAAACAGCACCAGTGTGAGCACGGCATGGCGGGCACAGACCGCCACAAGGCGACCGATCGGAATGGACGGCATGATTCGTAATTCAGCCCTTGAGGTACGGACGGCGCGGCTGCAACGAAGGCGATGCCACGCGATGGGGGATCGTTTGACCCATGATGATAACCGGATGCAAGGCGCATGTTCGGCATGCTGCCTTGCCTGTCAACGTGGCAGACATCGTTGCGCGATACGCCAGGGCCGCCGGGCAGAAGAAAAACAGCAGGTTAAGCCGCAATATGGCCCGCCGTCCCCGTCAGGAGCACATTCCAGGGACATATCCCATGGACCCATCAATGGCCCGGCAGGCCGACACCGTGATCCAGCTTGCGGCTGGGCCCTTGCCAGTGCGTTTCCATCCACTGCCAGCCGGCCAGTGCCGGCAGTCCCCAGGCGATCTCGCGCAGCCGCTTGATCAGCGACAACCCGATGGAAACCGCCGGCGGCAGGCCGCACAGGCTGCCGATCAGGATGAACCCTCCTTCGGACACACCCAGCGCGCCCGGTACGGCAAACCCGACCGACTTGGCCGCCTGTCCCACGCTTTCGATCACGAAACCATGGGCAAGCGACCGGTCATGGCCCATGAAATGCAGGATCAGGCACACCTCGACCGCCCCCAGCGACCAGGCGAGCAGCTGGCAGAACCCCGCCCGCAGCGCATGGCCCGGCGCGGTGTACAGCCCCATGATCTCGCCATGCAGGCCACGGATGCTCTCCACCCCCGTCCAGCCCAGATGGGCGGCGATGCGCACCAGCAGCCGCTCGACGACCGAGACCGCGCCCAGGCACTGGCTGCCCAGGAACACCGCCCCCAGCAGCAGCGCCAGGCCCGCGCTTTCCACCAGCTCGTCGGTCACCGACGACCGCTTGACCAGGCACAGCAGCAGCGCCAGCCCCAGCAGGGTAAAGATCACCTGGCTCAGCAACTCGATCGTCAGGTCGCAGATCGTCGCCGCCGCCGCCCGCCGCAGGCCGGGCCCGCGCCGGGCCAGCAACCGGGCCGAGATCACTTCGCCCCCCACCTGGGCCACCGGCAGCAGGTTGTTCACGCCCTCGCGCACGCAGCGCAGTGACACATAGTCCCGCAGCTTCAGTTCCGGTTCGGCGCGTCCGGCGATGATCTGCCACGACCGGGCGGAAAGCAGGACCTGGATGGCATGGAACAGGATCGCGGCCAGGATTCCCCAGCCCCCGACCATGACCAGATGCAGAATGGCATGCACGCCGAAGCGGGACAGCAACCAGAGCGTGAGCGCCATGCCGAACAATCCGGCGGCCAAAGTCACCAGCTTCATTCCATGCCCCCGCGTTCCGGCCCAGCCAGACCCAGCGCCGGCATTCGCCGGCATGCGGGGGCAGCGTATCAGCCCTTGATTTTGCGTATCAAGGCCAGACTTTCCACACAGGCCGCCGCGGCCTCGCGTCCCTTGTTATGTTCGTCGTCGCGCGAGCGCAGAAAAGCCTGCTCGTCGGTGTAGGTGGTCAGCACGCCGAAGGCCACCGGTACCTCGGTCGCCAGCGACGCCTGCATCAGCCCCACCGCCGCGCCCAGGCTGATGAATTCGAAATGGGCGGTATCGCCCTTCACCACGCAGCCCAGGCAGATCACGCCCTCGTAGCGGCCGGTACGGGCCAGGGTCTGGGCCAGCAGCGGCAGTTCGTAGGCGCCGGGGGCGTACAGCAGGTCCTCGTCCGCAACGGTGATGCCGTGCTCGCCCAGCCATTCCAGGGCGCCGTTGCGCAGGCCGTGGGTCACGGTCTCGTTGAAGCGGCTGACCACGATCGCCAGGCGCGGCGGCCGGGCGAAGCTGAGGTCGGGCGAGGTCGAGGGCTTGTTGGTGCTCATGGTCCGTATTTCACTCCGCCGCGGCGTCGATCGCGGCAAACAGCTGGTGCCCCATGCGGGTGCGCTTGGCATCCAGATAGGCGCGGTTGAAGGGATTGGGCGCGATTTCCAGCGGCACGCGCTCGCGCACGGCAAAGCCATGCTGCTCCATCGCCGCGACCTTGGCCGGATTGTTGGTCATCAGGTCCAGCGTCCGCACGCCCAGCGAGCGCAGGATCGCCCCGGCCGCCGTCCAGTCGCGCGCGTCGGTCTCGAATCCCAGCCGATGGTTGGCGTCCACCGTGTCCAGCCCGCGATCCTGCAAGGCATAGGCGCGGATCTTGTTGGCCAGTCCGATCCCCCGTCCCTCATGCCCGCGCAGGTACAGCAGCACCCCGCTCTCGGCCGCCCCGATCCGCGCCAGCGCGCCCTGAAGCTGGGCGCCGCAATCGCAGCGCATCGACCCCAGCGCATCGCCGGTAACGCATTCCGAATGCAGCCGCACCAGCGGCACCGCGCCCTGCCGGGCGGGGTCGCCCTTCACCAGGGCGACATGCTCGGTCCCGTCGGCGGCCCGAAAGGCATGGATCACCAGATCCTCGCCGCCATAGATGCTGGGCAGCGCGGCCTGGGCGATCTTCTCGATCCGCGGCTCGGGCGTGGCGGCGGCAACGGCATCGCGGTCCCGCAGCCACGCCACCAGTTCCGCGATCGACAGGATCGGCAGCTTGTGGCGCTCGGCGTAGGGGCGCAGCTCCGCCATCCGCGCCATCGACCCGTCTTCGTTCATGATCTCGCAGATCACGGCGGCGGGTGTCCTTCCCGCCAGGCGTGCCAGCTCGATCGAGGCCTCGGTGTGGCCGTTGCGGGCCAGCACCCCGCCGGGCACCGCGCGCAGCGGAAAGATATGGCCGGGCGAGACCAGGTCGGCCGGCCCGGCATCCGGCGCCACCGCCACCTGGATGGTACGGGCGCGGTCGGCGGCGGAAATGCCGGTATCCACGCCCTCGCGCGCCTCGATCGAGACCGTGAAGGCAGTCTCGCGCGGGCAGGTATTCACCCGCGTCATCATCGGCAGACCCAGCCGTTCGACCAGTCCGGCCTCCAGCGGCAGGCAGACCAGGCCGCGCGCATGCGTGACCATGAAATTGATCGCGGCGGGCGTGACCAGGTCGGCGGCCATCACCAGGTCGCCCTCGTTTTCCCGATCCTCGTCATCGACCAGGATCACCATGCCGCCCGCGCGGATCGCCTCGATCGCGGTCCGCAGGCGCGGGCCCATTACCGGTACTGACATAGTGTCTCCACATATTTCGCAATCACATCCACCTCGACATTCACCGCGTCGCCGGGGGCAAGCGTGCCCAGGCTGGTATGGGTCCAGGTGTGCGGGATGATCATCAGGGCCACGGGGAATTCGTCCGGCCCGGCGCCCGCCGTGCCGGGCGCGCCAATCTCGTTCAGCGTCAGGCTGATGCCGTCCAGGGTGATCGATCCCTTTTCGACCAGGTAGCGGCGCAGCGCGGCGGGAATGGCAAAGACCACCCGCCGCGCCTCGCCGGCCGGTTCGACCGCCAGCAGGCGCCCGGTACCGTCCACATGCCCCTGCACGATATGGCCCGACAGCCGGGTGGCCGGGGTCACGGCGCGCTCCAGGTTCACCCGTCCGCCTTCGGCCAAGCGGCCCAGGCTGGTCCGGTCCAGCGTCTCGATGCTGATGAAGAAGGACGCGTTGCCCGCCGCGTCGAATTCGGTAACGGTCAGGCACACGCCGTTGACGGCGATGCTCTCGCCCATCGACAGGTCGCCGATACCGGTGGCAATCGCGACATGCAGCGCGCGGTCGCCGCGCCGGGCCTGCGTGACGGTGCCCAGATGCTCTATGATGCCGGAAAACATGCTTCCCCTTCAGGCGCCGTCAGCGACGCCCCCAGTTCCGGGAACAGGCGCAGCGGCGTATCCGTCCCCGTGCGAACGGCCACATCCAGCCGTTCGGTCCCATCCGGGCCGACCCCGATGGTCAGCCAGTCATCCCACAGCCCCGCCGCGCGCAGCGCCGCCAGCAGGCCGGGCCCGGCCTCGACCAGGGCCCACAGCACGCCGGCCGCGCCCAGCAGCGCGGGCAGGCGGGCAATATCGTCGCAGGTGCGTACGTCGAACCCGCGTGCGACCGCATCCGCGCGCCAGTCCGCCGGCACCCGGCCCCGGCGGTCGCAGACGGCCAGCAGCCGGGGCGCGCGGCCCGCATGATCGGCGACCCGGCGCACATCCAGCCCCGGCCGGTCGGCCAGCACCGTGCCGCTGCCGGTCACGATCGCGTCGGTCGCCCGGCGCAGCCGGTGCGCCAGCGTCAGCGCGGCATCCGAGGTAAAGGTGGTCCGCCCGGCGGGCGGGATCATGGAGCCGGCGCCATCCACCGCCTGCTTGACCGTCAGCCACGCCCGTCCGGTCCGCGACCAGTGGGCAAACGGCGTAATCAGTGCCCGGCACGCGGCGGCCGCTTCCCCATCCGGGCCCAGCACATGCACGGCACAGCCCGCGGCGCGCAGGCGGTCGATGCCGCCGCCGGCGACGCGCGGATTGGGGTCGGCCACCCCCACCCACACGGTACGGATCGGCGAGGCCAGGATGGCTTCCGAGCACGGGCCGGTGCGGCCGGTATGGTTGCAGGGTTCCAGCGTCACGACCGCGACGGCGGCGCGCGCCATCAGTCCCAGGTCGGCGCATTGGCGCAGCGCCCGGGCCTCGGCATGCGCGGTCCCGGCACGATGATGGGCGGCAACGGTCAGGATGTCGCCATGCCGGTCCAGGATGGCGCAGCCGACAGGGGGGTTGGGGGCGGTCGCCCCCACGAAGCGCGCGGCCTCGTCGACGGCGGCGCGAAAGGCCCGCGCGACCAGGGGCCAGGGAAGGGCCACGGACGCGGTTCCACTGGTCGGGGCATGCCCCGTTCCGCCGGATTCCGCATTGACCGCAGACATAGCCAAAACCAATGGTCCCATCCCAATGGACGGACCCGGGGCGCGTCAGCCCGACGACGCGCCACGAAATGGCGCGCCTTGCGGACATCGTTCTCTCTCATCCGGACTATGACCGTCGGCCCCGGAATCACACCGGGTCTGCTGACCCCACCCGACACAAGGCCAAGTGGGCGCTCGCGGGCTTATGCGCGGCCGGCACGCTGGCCGGGCGCAATTACCGCCGGTGGGGATTTTCACCCCGCCCCGAGAACGTCAGTTCAGCCGGCTACAGCAGCCGGCATATCAGCAATATTGGGCAAGGGCCGGCGGGAATGCAAGAGGCACCCCACCGGCCACAGGTGCGGGCCGGTTATCGCGGCGATGCGTTGGTCGAGCGGGTGATGGCATTCTGCGACGCATTGGCCCCCCGTGACACGTCATGCCCGACCGAACTGACATCCTGCCCGGCGCCGCGCACCGTGTTGCAGGCCGACAGTCCGGCCGACAGGCCCAGCATCGCGACGGTCAGCAGCACGGCGCGGGACACGCCGGATGCGGGAAAATGTGCCTGGTCCATGGAAGCCTCCTTCACGGATTGATATTACTCAAGAAACCCCGATGACGGCCGAGAGTTCCCGACCGCTCTCCGGCCCGCTAACCTGCTGGCGGATGGGAGCATGCCGAGACGATGAGACATTCCGGACGACGGACGATCCTGCGGACCATGCTGGCCGCCGGCGGGGCAGGGCTGGCCGCGGGGTGCGCCAGCCCGCCACCCAGGCGCTTCGCCGCGGTCGACCGACTGGTGGACCGCGCGATCGCGGCGGGCCAGACCCCCGGCGCCGTGGTGGTGGTCGCCCATCGCGGAATGGTCGTGCATCATCGCGCCTATGGGCAACGCGCCCTGGTCCCGCAGGCCGAACCGCTGGACGAGGCGACTCTCTTCGACATGGCATCGCTGACCAAGCCGGTAGTGACCAGCGTCGCCGTCATGCAGTTCTTCGAGGCCGGAGCCTTCAGGCTGGACGATCCGGTCTGCCGCTACCTTCCGGATTTCGCGCATGCCGGCAAGGCAGCCATCACCATCCGCCACCTGCTGACCCATTATTCGGGCCTGCCGCCCGACCTGGACCTGTCCACGCCGTGGCAGGGCAAGCCGGAAGCGGTGCGCCGCGTCATGGACACCCGCCCCGACCATCCGGCCGGCGAGCGCTTCGTCTACAGCGACATCAATTTCATCACGCTGGGGCTGCTGGTCGAGCACCTGTCGCACCAGAGCCTCGCCCAGTACGCGCACACCAACATCCTCTCTCCGCTGGGCATGGACCACTCGCGCTTCCTCCCGCCCACCTCCTGGTACCCCACCATTGCCCCCACCCAGTTCGACGAGCATGGGGTGATGCTGCGCGGTATCGTCCATGACCCCACGGCCCGCCGCATGGGCGGCGTGGCGGGTCATGCCGGGCTGTTTTCCAACGCCGCCGACATGACGATCTACGCCCAGGCCCTGCTGGACCGCCGCGCCGGCCGCCCCAGCGCCTTTCCCCTGAAACCCGAGACCCTTCTCCTGATGACCACCCCCCAGCAGCCCCTGGGCAAGGACGATCTGCGGGGGCTCGGCTGGGATATCCGCACCCATTATTCCTCGCCTCGCG
Source organism: Gluconacetobacter takamatsuzukensis (assembly GCF_014174275.1). Taxonomy (GTDB): domain Bacteria; phylum Pseudomonadota; class Alphaproteobacteria; order Acetobacterales; family Acetobacteraceae; genus Gluconacetobacter; species Gluconacetobacter takamatsuzukensis. Next base: position 437,226 of record NZ_JABEQK010000002.1, read on the forward strand.
GCGATATATTTCCCGTGGGCTCGTTCGGTCACACAGGTTTTACAGGCACTTCGCTATGGATGGACCAGGACAGCGACAGTTTCGTGCTGATCCTGACCAACAGGGTGCATCCGTCGGGCGGTCACAGCATCGTGCGCCTGCGTCACGATGTCGCGACCGAAGCCGCCCGCGCCCTCCAGGCGCCCTGACGGCCGATGTCCCGACCTCATATCCCCTCTTTTTCGACGGAGAATGTCCGATGGCTTCCCTGCCGCCTCCGCCCGGCTTCGTTCCCCTGCCGGAATCCCTCGTCAGCGGTTTCAATCTTGCCAGCGGCGGCTTTCTCGTCGCGCAGGAAGCGGGCGCGCTGATCGGCGGTTTTCGCGTGACCGCCGCGTGCTGCAATCGGGCGGGTTTCTGCCATGGCGGCAAGCTGGCGACCGTGTGCGATGTCTTCCTGGCGCTGGCGGCCGTCTATCGCGAAGATCTGCGCGACGATTTCCTGCCCACCGTATCGTTGACGATGGATTTCATGGCGCCGGTGGCATTGGGCGCCTGGGCCGATTTGCAGGCGGATACGCTCCGCATCACCCGCAGCCTGGTTTTCACGCAGGGGCTGGTGACGGTAGACGGCATTCCGGCCGCACGGGCCAGTGCCGTCTATCATCGCACCCCGCCGGCCCGTGACAGCGAAAATTCCATGGGTGCGGCCCTGCGCGCCCTTCTGTGACGCATCGTGTGGCTGGGAAAGGGCGGCTCACGTTTCCGCTTTAATGGGCGACAGGGACCGTGGAAGGGTCCAGTGCGCGATTGAGCAGCAGGGCCAGGCGGACGCCCGCCTTTTTCAGCTGTTCGGTGACCACACCGCGCGCCATTGCGTCATATCCCGGGGGCAGGGCCATGGGCGCGGCATCCTGCCGGCATCCCGGGGGCGAGCCGATGCTGTACGCATCCGCGCGGGCCAGTTCAAAACTCTGCTGGACCCACGCCGTCGGGTCCCCCTGTTCCCATTCCTGTTTCTGGTCGACGGTGATTTCATGGAACAGCCGCGTGGCCAGGTGTTGTGCGTCGGGATCGACTTCGGATACCGCCACCGTGTCCCAGTAGCTGTGCAGGTTGACGGTGCGCGGGCCGCCCAGTGCCAGGCGCACGCAGTTGCCGCCTTTGTCGTGATGATCGGCGGCGTGCAGCGGCTGGTGCATGTCCGCCACGAAATGGACGACATATTTCAGCGCCAGCGCGCGTTCGTCCGGGCTGGTCGCCGGGTCGGCGAGTTCATGCGCGAAGGCGTCCAGGCGGTCGATGACGCAATCTTGTGCCGGCCCCGCGCTGGCGGGCACCGATGAGGCGGGAAAGCCATGGCAGGCCGATGGCAGGTCGGGATGGTCGATTTCGATATCGACGAAATGCCACTCCCCGGTCTCGGGGTGCGTGCGGCGCCAGACATCCGCCCACACCGCGCGGGACATCAGGTCCGGCCTTGTGGTCGTGTCATGGTCGCTGGCCAGGATCGCATCGAGCGCGTGCCGGCTGGCGGGTGTCAGGTAATCCCAGGCCAGGGCCGCGACCACCTGATGGCCTTCGACACCCCATGCGCCGGCTTTCTGCGGCAGGGCCAGAAGCCCCAGCAGCAACGACGCCGCTCCGACCATGCCTATGCCCGCGCGCATGCCGTTTTTCCGTACCCGATCGGCCATGCTTCCCCCTCGTCGTTGCGTAATCCCCGGCATCGGAGATGAGGGTCACTCTGGCACGCCGGCCTGTTGTCATGGAGATGAAAAAAATCGCCTGAAGGGGGTTGTCGTTTCCCGATCTCTCGGTTAAACAGCGCCCCACGACGCACCCGTAGCTCAATTGGATAGAGCACCAGACTACGAATCTGGGGGTTAGAGGTTCGAGTCCTTTCGGGTGCGCCATTTTTCCAGAAAATCAGGATGTCTGACTCTCGGTTTCCGAGGGATGGATGCTTGTGGATCTTGCCGGTCTCATGACAGGCTTGTGCCCTGAAACGGGCGCGGCGTGCGTGAGGCTGTGGAAGAGGCTGGTCCCATGTTCTTCGTGTTCAAGGCGGCGCTGTCGGGCATCATCATTGCCGTGGTTTCCACGGTGGCGCGCCGTTATCCGGGCTTCGGTGCCCTGATCGCGTCCCTTCCACTGATTTCGATATTGGGCATGCTCTGGCTTTGGCAGGAGACCCGGGACCCGGTGCGCATGGAAGCCCATGTCGGTGCCACCTTCTGGTATGTCATCCCGTCCTTGCCGATGTTTCTGCTGATCCCGTGGGTGATGCGGCACGGTGTCCCTTTCTATGGTGCATTGGCCCTTGGATGCGGGGTGACGGTGCTGCTCTACGGGCTGACCGTGTGGTTTGCCGGGCGGATGGGCGTGGGTCTGTAAGGGGTGCCATGAGGGAGGTATCAGGGGGGTGCCGGGGTGGTGGCGACGGGGAGGGCGGTGTCCATATGAAGGGTGACAGGGCGCCCGAGCGGGGGGAGGGCGAACCGCGACCCGGGTCGTCGATTCCGTCCTGCCCATCTGCCGGGGGGACGTCGTACGTGTTTCATGGCAACGGTTGACGGCGGCGTGGCGCGGGGTGATCGCGCGCCCGTGCCTGTTCCCGCCGGCATTCAGCCCAACGGGTGTCTGCTGGCGTTTTCGGAGCCTGGACATTGCCTGACCCGGTTCTCTGAAAACGCGGCCGTCAGCCTGAACCTGCCCCTGCTGCGGATCGGCATGCCCATCGGGGAGTGCGTCGGCGGGGCGGCGGCCACGATTCTTGGCCTGCCTCTGCGCGAGCATGCCGGCCGGCCGGGCATCTGCTTCGATGTCGCGCTGATCGGGGGACTGCGCAGGGATGTGACCGTGCACCGCACGGGAGACGAAATCGTCATCGAGTTCGAAGCGCCGACGCCGGCGCGGCTGCATGCGCATCTGGCCGCGCAGCAGCGCATGGTCCTCGAATGGCTGCGCGACCCCGTGGATGCCGGAACCCTGCTGGCGAGCGCGGCCTCGGCGCTTCGCCAGGCGTTCGGCTATGACCGCGTCATGATCTACCGCTTCGCGCCCGACTGGTCGGGGCAGATTGTCGCCGACGACCGGAAGGAGGGGCTGGAGAGCCTGCTGGGGCAGTTTTTCTCCCCCAGCCACATTCCCGTCCAGGCGCGGACGCTCTATCGGCGCCTGCTGATCCGTGTCGTCGGCGAGACCCCCTCGCGGCGGGTGCCGCTGATCGATGGGCCCGGGCTGGCGCCGCTGAACCTGTCGTTCATGCATCTGCGTGCCGTCTCGCCTCTCCATGGCGAATATCTGGCCAGGATGGGGGTCTGTGCCTCCATGTCCATTTCGCTGATCGTCGATGGAGCCCTGTGGGGGCTGATTGCGTTCCATCATTACAGTCCGCGCCTTCTGTTCATGGCGGAGCGGATTGCTGCGAAAATTCTTGGTGAATTCATAGCCTTGCAGATCATGGGTCTTAACCGGTCGCGCAGGCTGCGCCTTGCCCGCGATGCGCATCTGTTCTTTTCGCGCGTTATCAGGGATGCCTCGGGCACCGCGGGACTGGGCCATTACATCCATGGCCGCCTGCCGGAACTGCTGGAGCTTGTGTCCTGTGACGGCGGCGGGCTGTGGACGGAGCAGAAATGGCACGCGTCGGGGCTGGCCCTGCCGGAATCCGATGTCCGGCTGCTGCTGGACCATACCGGGGCGACCGTGACGCAGCAGATCTGGTCTACCGATTGCCTGACCGGCGACTGTGCGGGCTTTGTCCCGTCGGTGCCCGATCTGTGCGGCGCGCTGATCATCCCCGTGTGGCCGGGGCATGACGATTGCCTGATCCTGTTTCGTCGGGAGAGCGTCCAGGCCATTCACTGGGGGGCCGCACGCGGCGGCCTGGAGATCGGGACGGAAGAGGTGCGCGGCCGTTCTGCCCGGTGGACGACGGACGACCTGGAACTTGCGGGCCAGTACCGGTCCGCGCTGATGGAAATCGTCGCCCGTGCCAGCCAGCAGAAGTTGCTGGAACGCACGCAGGCGGAAGCCATGCAGCGCATGCTGAACGACGAACTGAACCATCGTGTCAGGAATATTCTGGCGGTCATCCGTTCCCTGACCTCGCGCCCGCCGGATGCGCATGACACCGCAGCGAGCTATCGCGACATGATCGGGAAGCGGATTCATGCCTTTGCCAATGCGCATGATCTTGCCGTCAGCGGCAAGGCCGGAATCCTGCTGCACGATCTGCTGGCCATCGAACTCGCCCCCTATCGCACGGGCACGAACCGGGTTTCGCTCGTCGGTCCCGATATTCGGTTGAGCGGGCGGGCGCTGACCTTCCTGGCGCTCCTGTTTCACGAACTTGCCACCAATGCCGTCAAATACGGTGCCCTGTCGGTTGCGGACGGTTGCGTGGCCGTGACATGGCAGCATGACCGGTTTTCCGACACCTGTGCGATCCGCTGGCAGGAACGGGGCGGGCCGCCTGTCCGGCCGCCCGGACGATCGGGGTTCGGCAGCCTGCTGATCGACCGGGCCGTTGTTCATGACCTCAAGGGAACCGCCGCCCGTCATTTCGACCCGGATGGGATGAGGCTGGATATTTGCTTTCCGTTCGCCGCCATCGTGGAACATCTGCACGCCGACGGTCTTTCTTCTGCCGAGCAGCAGAACGAAGAAGCGGGGCCCGCGATCTTGAAAGACCGAACCATCCTTGTCCTGGAAGACGAGTTCATCATCGCGATGGAACTTGAAGACGTGCTGGGCATGGAACATGGCGCCCGCGTCCATATCGCGTCCACGCTTCAGGCCGCGTTCGATATTCTGGAGGCTCACTCGGTTGATGTGGCCATCCTCGACGTCAATATCGCGGGAGAGAGTTCCCTGCCCGTCGCGCGGGCGCTGTCCGGACGCGGCATTCCATTCCTGTTCGCCACCGGCTATGGATCGGCATCGTCGGCGATTTCGGCGTTTCCAGATGTGCCGGTGCTTGCGAAACCCTATACGATGGCTGGCGTTGTCGCTGCTCTGGGGGCCGTGATGCGTCCCGGGGGCGGCAAGGAATAGTGGGGTTCTTGCGCCTTCAGTGCCTGTCGGCCAAGGCGAGCGTGAGGCCGAAGCCCATGAAGATGCCGCCGCTCAGGCGGTCGAGCCTGCCGATGACGGCAGGGCGCGAGAGAATGTGGCGGAACGGAACCGTCAGCGCGACCGGCAGCGAAAACCATGCCAGGGGCATGGTGACGGTTCGCACGAGGGTTCCGGTGGGTTTTGGCTTGCGAATATTGGGGTGTGGAACCTGATGGTTACGAAGGCGGGTATCCGCCCTCGTGGACCAGGTCCAGGTCGCCGAAGCGGGTGAATTCGCCCTCGAAGAACAGGTGCACGGTGCCGGTGGGGCCGTGACGCTGCTTTTCCAGGATCAGTTCGGCCCGGTTGTGCGCGAGGTCCATCTTGCGCTGCCAGTCTTCCAGCGCCGTCTGGTATTTCTCGGTCGAATCGTAAGCGGTTTCCTTGGGCTGGCGCTGTTGCAGGTAATACTGGTCGCGATAGACGAACATCACCGCGTCGGCGTCCTGTTCGATCGAGCCGGATTCTCGCAGGTCCGACAGCATCGGCCGCTTGTCCTCGCGGCTTTCGACTTGGCGCGAGAGCTGGGACAGGGCGATGACCGGCACGCTCAGTTCCTTGGCGATCGCCTTCAGTCCCTGGGTGATCATGGAAATTTCCAGCACCCGGCTTTCGGGCCGCGTGCCCACCGACGGGCGCATCAGTTGCAGGTAGTCGACCACCACCAGGCTCAGCCCCTTGGTGCGGGCCAGCCGGCGGCAGCGCGTGCGCATTGCCGACAGCGAGATGGCGGGCGTGTCGTCGATATGCAGCGGCAACTGCGCCAGTTCGCGCGTGACCTGGACGAAGCGGTCGAATTCCCTCTGCCCGATCTCGCCCCGGCGGATGCGTTCGCCCGACACGCTGGCCTGTTCCGACAGGATACGGGTGGCCAGCTGCTCGGCCGACATTTCCAGCGAGAAGATCGCCACCGACCCCTTGGCCTGGGTACCCGGGGGGGCGTCCAGGGCCTCGCGCATCAGGGCGCGGGCGGCGCTGAAGGCGATCTTGGTGGCCAGGGCCGTCTTGCCCATGGCGGGGCGGCCGGCCAGGATCAGCAGGTCGGACGGGTGGAGGCCGCCGGTCTTCTTGTCCAGGTCGCGCAAGCCGGTCGTCAGGCCCACCACGTCGCCGGTGCGGTGGAAGGCTTTCTCCGCCACGTCCAGCGCGTCGGCCAGGGCGCGGTCGAAGCTGGTGAAGCCGCCATCCTGCCCCTTGTCGGTGGCCAGGCGGAACAGGGCCTCTTCGCCCGCCGCGATCTGGTCGACGCCGTCCAGTTCCGGACGGGCGCCGAAGGCGTTGTTGACCACGTCCTCGCCGATTTCGATCAGCTGGCGGCGCACCCAGGCATCGTGGATCACCCGGCCGTAATCGCCGGCATTGATGATGCCGACCATCGCCGTGAGCAGGCGGGCCAGGTAGGCCATGCCGCCGACCGGCTCCAGCACGCCGGAATGTTCGAACTCGCCGCGCAGGGTGACCGGGTCGGCCAGTTGCCCGGCCTCGATCCGCCGGGCGATGGCGTCGTAGATCCGGCCGTTTACCGCGTCGGCGAAATGCGCGCCGGTCAGGAAGTCCGATACCCGTTCGTAGGCGCGGTTATTGGTCAGCAGCGCGCCCAGCAGGGCCTGTTCCGCCTGCATGTTGGCGGGGGGCTGGCGCTGGGTCAGGCCCAGCAGGGAGCCGTCCCTGGTCTGGGAATCGGCCTGGGGTGTATCGATCTGGTTCACCGTCTCATCCTAGCAGACCGTGGGGCAACGACACAGGGGCCAGTCGGTGCCGTGATGCCCGCGACGCATGGCAGGGCCGGGCTGGAAACGCGCGCCGGATCGCGATCGGTGCGCGTGTCCGGCCGGGATCAGGCGTCGAATCCGGCGATGAAGCCGGGCAGGCCCTTCTGGCGGGCCGTCTGGAGGCGGGCCGCCACCAGAATCGACCGGGCCTCGGCAATCGCCTGGTCCAGGTCGGAATTGACGATGACGTGGTCGAATTCCTGCCAGTGGGCGATTTCGTCGCGGGCCGCCGTCATGCGGCGGGCGATTTCCTCGGCATGGTCGGATGCGCGGCCGCGCAGGCGGCGTTCCAGTTCCGCCAGCGAGGGGGGGAGGACGAACAGGCTGATCACGTCGTGGGGCAGCGCCGTGCGGATCTGGCGATGGCCCTGCCAGTCGATATCGAAGACCATGTCGCGCCCTTCGGCCAGGGCGGCCTCGACCGGGCCGCGCGGGGTGCCGTAGCCCCGGCCGAACACGGTGGCCCATTCCAGCAGCTCGCCGGTCGCCGCCATCTGCTCGAACTGTTCCATGGTGCGGAAATGGTAATGCACGCCGTCGGTCTCGCCCGGGCGGGGCTGGCGGGTGGTGACCGATACCGAGTGCAGCAACTGGGGCTCGGCCGCGCGCAGGGCGTTGGCGATGGTCGATTTTCCCGCGCCCGAGGGGGCCGAGATCACCAGGCAGACGCCGCGTCGCGCCACCTGCGGCCGGGCGGACGGGCCATGTCGTTCCCTGCTGGGCGTCATCGTCGGCATTTCCCTCTCGATCCTGGTCCGTTCCCGTAGCGTTCCGCGCCGCCCCGGCACGGATTTGCGGTCTTTTATCAGGCAGTCTCTATTCTGGCGAATATGAAACGGGACATGATTCTGATCACCGGCGCTTCGTCGGGCATCGGGCGGGCAATCGCCCTGCATCTGGCGGCCCCCGGGGTCGTACTGCATCTGGGAGGCCGGGATCCGGCGCGGCTGGAGGCTTCGGCGCAAGCGTGTGTCGCGCGGGGGGCGCGGGTGTCGACCCGGCGCCAGGACGTGCGGGACGCGGAAGGCATGGCGGCCTGGGTCGGGGGGGCCGGTCCGCTGGACCTGGTGTTTGCCTGCGCCGGGATCACGGCCTCGACCGCGTGCCGTGAGGCCGGGGCGCCGCGGGAGGATGCGGGGCAGGTGCGGCGGGTGCTGGATGTGAACCTGGGGGGCGTGGTCAACACCGTGCTGCCTGCTCTGGACGTGATGGGCGGGCAGGCGCGGGACGGGCGGGGGGTGCGGGGGCGGATCTGCGCCATTGCCTCGGTCGCCGGGCTGGTCGCGTTTCCCGGCACGCCGTCCTATTGCGCGTCGAAGGCGGCGGTGGACCGGTTCATGGTCGCGACGGGGGGCAATACGGCGCGGGACGGCATTCTGCTGTCCAGCGTCTGCTGCGGCTTTGTCCGCACGCCGATGGTGGCGGCCAATAATTTTCCCATGCCCGGGCTGACCGAGGTCGATGCCGCCGCCGCCGCGATCCTGCGCGGAGTCGCGGCCGGGCGGCGGCGGATCGTCTTTCCGTGGTGGCTGGTGGCGGGGTCGCGGCTGATGGACCTGCTGCCCCCGCGCTGGGCCGAACTCTACTACGACCGGCAGCCGGCCGGCCGTGCCGGATCGATGCCCGAGACAGGCGGCATGTCGTCCTGAAACGGCCCTTGCGGGACGGCTTGCCAGCGGGGTGGGTTCACGCCACGATCGCTTCGGCTTCATCATGATCAGGGGTCCGGGCTGTTGCCGATGTCCTTTCTGCGTCCGCCTGCCATGGAGGAGCTTGGCGCCGCCGCCGTGTCGCGCCCGGTTGCCGCCGAGCGCAAGACCATGGCCATCGACCGCGTGTTCTGGAGCCATTTTTCGCCCAACCTGGGGCCCGGCGGCTGGGTGACGGGGGCGCTGCTGGTCTCGCTGGGGCTGGATTTTCGCTTCGGGCTGCTGGCGATCGTGATCGGCAATGTGGTGGGGGCGCTGCCGGTGGCGCTGGCCGCCGCGATCGGGCCGCCCACGGGGCTGACGCAGATGGAGGCCTCGCGTCGGGCGCTGGGGCGGCTGGGTGTGCGGCCGCCGGCCTTTCTCAACTGGATCTATTGCGTCGGCTGGGATGCGGTGAACAACGTGCCCGCCGCCACCGCGCTGATCGCGTTCCTGTCGATCGTCGCCGGGGGAGCGCCGCCCTTCTGGCTGGCGCTGGGGGTGCTGGCCGCGGCGCAGATGGTGGCCAGCATCTATGGCCACGACATGGTGCAGGCATTGCAGAAATATCTGGGTGCCGCGCTGCTGGCGGCCTTTGCGGTCATCGGGCTGCAATCGGTCCGGCACGGGGTGGCGCTGCCGCATGTGGCGCACGCGCCCTCGGTGGCGACCATGCTGCTGGCGGTGGCGATCCTGGCCAGTTTCAACCTGTCCTGGGCGTCCTATTCCTCGGATTATACGCGCTACCTGCCGGCCGATACCGCGCCGGGGCGGGTGGTGTGGCTGGCTCTGGCCGGGCTGCTGGGGTCGGCCGTGCCGTTCCAGATCCTGGGCCTGCTGACGGCTGCCAGCATTGCCGAGCCGTCGCCGACGGCGGTGATCGCGAGCCTGCAGCATGCGGCGGGGCCGCTGGGGCCGATGGTGCTGGCCGTCATTGCCCTGTCGTCGATCACCGGCAATGCCTTCAACGACAATACCGCCAGCTACAGCCTGATTTCGGCCGGCGTGCATATTCCCCGCGTGCTGGCCGCGATCGTGACCGCGCTGCTGGGCTATGGGCTGGCGGTGGCCGGCGCCGGGCGGTACGCGGCGCTGTACACGGACTATCTGGTGGTGACGATGTACTGGATCGCGCCGTGGATCGGCATCGTGCTGGCGGACTGGTATTTCGGCGACCGGACGGTGCATCCGGTCCCTTCGGGCTGGACGCGGGGGGCGACGATCTTCATGATCGTTTCGGTGGTGACCATTTTGCTCTTCTCGACCAGCCAGATCTATACCGGACCCGTCGCCCGATGGCTGGGGGGCGCGGATATCGGCTATTATGTCGGATTCTTCGTCGCGGCGCTGTGGTACGGCCGGGGTGGGGCGCGCCCGCGCGGGATGGAAAGCTGATGCACCGGCCGCTGTCATCCGCTATGCGCATTCCCGTATGAACCCTTGCCGTCCTTTTATTCTGCGCCCGGTGACGACGACGCTGATTGCGATCGCGCTGGTGCTTGCGGGCCTGTTCGCCTACCGCGCGCTGCCGGTCGGGGACCTGCCGAACATTTCGGTCCCGGTCATCTATGTCGTGGCCACCCAGCCCGGGGCTTCGCCGCAGCAGATGGCGACCTCGGTCACCACGCCGCTGGAGCGGCGGCTGGGCCAGATTTCCGGCATCAGCTCGATCGAATCGGATTCGACCGACAGCACCGCCTTCATCCTGCTGACCTTCGACGACAGCCGCAACATCGACGGTGCGGCCAATGACGTGCAGGCGGCGCTGCGTGCGGCGACGCAGGACATGCCCACCACCCTGCAGATGGTGCCGCAATACTGGAAGGCCAATCCGGCCGACAATCCGATCATGATCATGGCGCTGACGTCGGACAGCCGGCCGATGGCCGAGCTGTACGACGTGATGAAGACGCATCTGCAGCCCATGCTGTCGCAGATCAAGGGCGTGGGCTGGATCGAGATCGCCGGCAGTTCGGCGCCCGCCGTGCGGGTGGAGATGAACCCCTATCCGCTGTTCAAATACGGGATCGGCTTCGAGGATATCCGCTCGGCCCTGGCTTCGGCCAATGCCAACACGCCCAAGGGCTATGTCGATGTCGGGCCGCAGCGCTACACGATCGCGACCAACGACCAGGCGCGGCATGCGGCGGAATATCGCGACCTGATCGTGGGCTACCGGTCGGGGCGGCCGGTGCGGCTGGCCGATGTCGCCTCGGTCGTCGACGGGGTGGAGGATGAGCGGCAGACGGGCTATTTCAGCGGGCATCGGGCGGTCATGGCCGTGGTCCGGCCGCAGCCCGGCGCCAATGTCATCCATGTGATGGATGAGATCCGGGCCCGGATCCCGAGCATGCAGGCGGCCCTGCCCTCTGGCGTGACGCTGACGCCGGGCATGGACCGGTCGATTACCATCCGCGCCTCGCTGGCCGATACGCAGCTTACGCTGCTGATTTCGGTGCTGCTGGTGGTGGGGGTGGTGCTGGTATTCCTGCGGGCGCCGCGCTCGACCCTGATCCCGGCGGTGACGGTGCCGATCTCGCTGGCCGGGACGCTGTCGGTGATGTACCTGCTGGGCTTTTCGCTGGATACGCTGTCGCTGATGGCGCTGACGATCGCGACCGGGTTCGTGGTCGATGACGCGATCGTGGTGGTGGAGAACATCGCCCGCCACATGGAAGACGGGATGTCGCGCCGCGAGGCCGCCCTGCTGGGCTCGGGCGAGATTGCCTTTACCGTGCTGTCGATCACCATCGCCCTGGTCGCGGTATTTCTGCCGTTGCTGCTGATGCCGGGGACGCCGGGCAAGATCTTCTTCGAATTCGCCATGACGCTGGCCACCGCCGTCACGGTTTCGCTGTTCCTGTCGGTGACGCTGACGCCGATGATGTGCGGGCTGCTGCTGGACGTGGCGCACGGTGCGCCGCTGCCCCCCGGTGCCTCGGCGGCACGGCGGGGGCTGCGGCGGCTGTCGGACGGGATCGAGGCGGTGTTCGAAGGGGTCCTGAACGCCTATGTCCGCTCGCTGGATCGGGCGCTGCGTCACCGGTGGCTGATCCTGGCCACCCTGCCGCTGAGCCTGGTGGCGACGGTGGGCATTATCGTCGTGATGCCCAAGAACATCATCCCCAAGGAGGATGTCGCGCTGATCGTCGGCTATTTCCGGGGCGACGAATCCGGGTCGTTCCAGAAGATGGACCAGAAGATCCGCGCCGTCAGTGCCGCGATGATGGCGGACAAGGATACGGAATCGGTCGCCGCGTTCTCGGGCGATACGCGGGTCGAGGGCCAGGCCTTTGCCCAGATGGTCGGCAAGCACGAGCGCGGCGACGGGCCGGACGAGATGATCGCCCGCGTCCGCGAGCGGCTGAAGGGGCTGGCGGGGGTCAGGCTGTCGCTGTTCTCGGCCGGGGATGTCAATGGTGGGGGCGGCCGCCAGCAGCAGGGGGCCTATCGCTATGTGCTGCGCAGCGACAATGCCGAGCTGATCTATGAATGGACGCCGCGTATCGTCGAGGCCCTGAAGGGCAGCAAGGTGATGACCGACATCACCACCAACCTGACCGACCATGCGGTCGCCACGCATGTCGACATCGCCCGCGATACCGCAGCGCGCTATCTGGTGACGCCGCAGCTGATCAGCCAGGCGCTGTTCGATGCCTATGGCCAGCGCAGTGCCTCGAACATTTCCACCCCGCTGGCCACCTATCATGTGGTCATGGAAGTCGCGCCGCCCTATCGGCAGTCGCCCGACATCATGGAGGCGTTCCGGGTTTCGACCTCGGGCGGGACCGCCGGGGGCGGTACGGCCTCCAACACCGTGCGCGTGCCCACGCCCGATACCGGCGGGGCCTCGCAGGCCACGGCGCTGAGCCAGCAATCGTTCCGCAATGCCATTGCCAACCGTCTGGCGGGCGGTGCCGGGGCATCGAGCGGGTCGGCCGTGTCGTCCAGCGTCGAGACGATGGTGCCGCTGCCGGTGGTGGCCGCGATTGCCGAGCGCCCGACCTCGATTTCGGTCGGGCATCGGGACGGGTTCGTCTCGGGGGCCATTTCCTTCAACCTGGCCAAGGGGCGGTCGCTGGACGAAGCCACGGCGGAAATTCGGGCCGCGATGGTGCGGGTGCATGTGCCGGGCTCGATCCAGGGCGGCTTTACCGGGCAGGCGGAACAGTTCCAGACGGCGCTGATCAACGAATTGCTGGTGTTCCTGGCCGCGCTGGCGACGATGTATGTCACGTTGGGCATCCTGTACGAAAGCTATGTGCATCCGCTGACCATTCTTTCCACCCTGCCGTCGGCGGCGGTGGGGGCGGTGCTGGCGCTGTGGATCACGGGTGAGGAATTCTCGCTGATCGCGATGATCGGCGTGATCCTGCTGGTGGGCATCGTGAAGAAGAACGCGATCCTGATGGTGGATTTCGCGCTGCATGCCGAACGCGACGGCAGCATGTCGCCCGAGGAGGCGATCCGCGAGGCCTGCGCCAAGCGCTTCCGCCCGATCCTGATGACGACGCTGGCCGCTGCCTTCGGCGCGGTACCGCTGATCCTCAGCGGCGGGTACGGGATCGAGCTGCGCCGCCCGCTGGGCATTGCGGTGGTCGGGGGGTTGCTGATGAGCCAGCTTCTGACGCTGTACACCACGCCGGTTGTCTATCTGCTGCTGGAGCGCATTCGGTCATGGGTGTCGCGGCAGGCCTCGCGCCGCTGGCGGGGGTCGATCCGGCCCGCGGATATGCGGGATCGGCCGGTGGCGTAGGGCGCTTTGGATATCGGTTTGCCGGAAGGTGATGTGTGGTGGAGGTCTGCCAAGGGCGTTGCCCTTGACCCACCAAAGGGCAACGCCCTTTGGAAACCCATTCGTTATCAGATTTCTGGGGTGAGCCTTTCCTTGAGGCGGGGTGGGATTAGCCGGCCACGAACCGCAGGCGGAAGAGCAGGTTTTCCGCCGGCCGGTGGCGCTGGAGGCCGCTCATTGTCCTGAGCAGTCGCAGGCGGTCGCGGCGGCGGCCGTTCAGGGCCGCGTCGATGCGGGCCAGGTCGCTGCGGGCCGTGGCGGACAAGACGCCGTCAAGGGCCAGCAACTGGCGGACATTCTGCTGGAAGGTCCTCATGAAGCGATCGGGGCCGCGATGCAGCCCGCGGAGCGTGGCCTCGACAGTGCCGGGATGGCGGCGATGCAGGATCGTCGGGTGCGGGTCGACCCGCACCGTGCCGCCGGCGGCCAGGACCAGCAGGCAGGCCCACCAGTCATGGGCGACGGGCGCGGCCGGCGGGGTGCGGGATGCGGCCAGGGCGCGGGCCGCGTCGTTCATCATCACGGTGCATCCGTTGGCCGTGTTCTGCGTGAGGGCTGCCAGCAGGCTGGGCCGTTCGGCCTGGGCCGGGGACAGGCCGAGGGGGCGCAGGGACGAATCCACCAGGATCTGCCGGCTGCAATAGAGCGCGGGGCCGTCGGTACCCGTGTCGGCCAGGCTGGCCAGGCCGCGTGCGAGCTTGTCGGGCAGCCAGACATCGTCCTGCTCGGCGAAGGCTATGGTCGATGCCGGCGGGGCCGCGCGCAGGAGCCTCTGGTAGGAGGCGGTAATGCCCAGGTGCCGGCCGCCCGGATCGATTTCACGGCAGCGACCGGCACCCGGGCCGCTCTGGAATGCGTGCATGATGGCCGGGGAGCCGTCCGTCGATCCGTCGTCGCGCCACAGGATGATCCATTGCATCCAGTCCTGCGCCAGGATCGAATCCAGCTGGGCCGGGAGCCAGGGGGCGCCGTTGAAGGTCGAGAGCAGGATCGCGACCCGTGGCGCGCGGCGCGCGGGGTTGGGTGCTGCCTGCCAGGACGGCGCCGCCTCCGGTCGGCTGCTGGGCCAGGAGGAATGGACATCGGGGGAAGGGGGCAGGATGTCCATCGGTCGCGGGCCTATGCCGGGATCGGCACGGGGGCCGAGGGCTGGGCCGTCTCGGCCACATCGTGCAGGTGGCGGCCGAGGTCGGTCTTGAGGACGCTCCGTGCGATCTCGCGCAGCTGGGCGGCGTCGATGAAGCCCATGCGGAAGGCCACCTCGGCCGGCGAGCCGACCAGCATGCCCTGCCGGGACTGGATGGTCTGCACGAACATCCCGGCCTGGAGCAGGGCCTCGGGGATTCCGGCATCGAGCCACGCGCAGCCCCGGCCCAGTCTTTCGACCTGGAGCGAGCCTTCCTCGAGATAGATCCGGTTCAGGTCCGTGATCTCCAACTCGCCCCGGGGCGAGGGGCGGATCTGGCGGGCGAACTGG
>NZ_JABEQK010000003.1 GCF_014174275.1 Gluconacetobacter takamatsuzukensis
CGGTGGTCGAGACCGCATCCACCGTCTCGGCCCGCAGTTCCTCGGCCAGCTGGCGCAGCTGGTCCACCGACAGGTTGCGCAGGTCGCGCGGCGTGGTCACGCGGTCCAGGAGGGGAAAACGGCCCTTCGTCGGGATCGGGTCCGGGATCTCGGCGCCGTTCTTTTCTTCGGCCATGGTCTTCAGCTCCTGCGATCGACGACGTAACGGATCAGGTCCCGGAGCCGGTCGGCCTCGGGTCCGAAGATATCGAGATGGGCTTCCGCCTGTTCGGCCACGCGCCGCGCCTCGCGCGCCGCGCCGTCGACACCCAGCAGGGCGACATAGGTGGATTTGCCTGCCGCCAGGTCCTTGCCGGCGGTCTTGCCCAGTTCCTCGGCGCTGGCCGTGGCGTCCAGCACGTCGTCGGCGATCTGGAAGGCCGCACCCAGGTCGCGCCCGTAGGCGGCGATGCGGGCGCGGACCGCGTGGTCCGCCTGCCCGAGAATTGCCCCGGCCTCGGCCGCGTAGCGGATCAGGCAACCGGTCTTGAGCGCGTGCAGGCGCTCGACTTCCGGCAGGGAGAGCGAACGGCCTTCGCCCTCCATGTCGATCATCTGGCCGCCGACCATGCCGGCCGCGCCCGATGCGGCGGCCAGGGCCGCCACCAGGCCGATGCGAATGGTCGCGTCGGGGTGGGTGGCCTCGTCGGCCAGGATCTCGAACGCCATGGTCTGCAGCGCGTCGCCGGCCAGGATGGCGGTGGCTTCGTCGAACTTGCGGTGCGTCGAGGGCTGGCCGCGGCGCAGATCGTCGTCATCCATCGCCGGCAGGTCGTCATGCACCAGCGAATAGGCATGCAGCATCTCGACCGAGGCCGCGACGCGATAGGACCGGGCGGCGTCCACATCGAACAGGCTGGCGACTTCCGCCGTCAGGTAGCCCCGCAGGCGCTTGCCGCCGCCCAGCGTGGCATAGCGCATGGCGTCGATCACCCGGCCCTCGGCGCCCGGCACGGGGGGCAGCAGGCTGTCGATCGCGGCTTCGACGGCGGTGGCCCGGGTCGACAGGGAAGACCGCAGCAGGCTGGCGCGGTCCGCGGTCTGCCCGGTCCGGGCGGTCGCTGTGGTGTGGCTCATCGGTTACGTCAATCCATCGATTTCGTCTCCAGCGCGCCATCGGCCCGCTGGATGATCGCCTGAACGCGGGCGTCGGCCTCGTTCAGCTTGCTCTCGCAGTGTCGTCTCAGGGCCGCCCCACGCTCGTAGGATGCGATGGCATCCTGGAGGCGAAGCTGTCCGCCTTCGAGCTTGCGCACGATGTCCTCGAGCTGCGCGAGGGCATCCTCGAAGGAAAGCTGGGACAGATCTTCCGTCATGGGTGCGGTTCTTCCATCATGAGGCGCAGGAATTACTCCCAGGTGGCCGCTTCTGCCAAGGGCATAGGGCGGATGGGGGGATTTTGTGCCGCCTGTGGCATTTAGGGCACGTCTTTGGAACGAAGTGGCAAGTATCGCGTCCTTAAGGGGTTGCCGGTGCTTCGGGCCGGCGCCGAATCACGAAGGAGAGCACGCCGCCATCCTCGCCGAAGGCGATCAGGGCATGGCCGGTTTCACGGCAGAATGCCTGGAAATCCGCAACGCTGGCCCGGTCGGTCGCGATCACCCGCAACCGGTCGCCCGGCTGCATGCCGCGCAGGGCCCGGTTGGCCTTGAGGACGGGCAGGGGGCAGCTCAGCCCTTTGACGTCGAGCAGCGTCTCGCTCATGGCAGCGGACTCCGGAAGGCGGCAGGGCTCGCGAACCTCTGCCTCGGGGTGACTTTACGGCACGGAAGGTCGCACCATAGAAGAAACAGAGACCATGGAAAATATCACGGCTGACGGGATGGATATGACCGGCTATCGGATCGGAATCGATTTTGGCGGGACGAAGATCGAAATCGCGGCGCTGGCCCGCGCTGACGGTAGGGAACTCGTCCGACGACGGATCGCCAATCCCGGGCATTATGCCGGCGCGGTCGCGGCCATCCGCGACCTGGTCGCCGGGATGGACGCCGAACTGGGCGGCACGGGCAGCGTGGGCATCGGCATTCCGGGGTCGATCAGCCCCGAGAGCGGGCTGATCAAGAACGCGAATGCCACCTGGCTGAACAACCAGCCCTTCGGGCGCGACCTGACCGAATCCGTCGGGCGCGAGGTCCGTGTCGAGAACGATGCCAATTGCTTTGCCCTGTCCGAGGCCGTGGATGGCGCGGCTGCCGGCCGCCGCGTCGTGCTGGGGGTGATTCTCGGCACCGGAATGGGCGGCGGATTGGTCGTGGACGGCAAGCTGCTGACCGGTGCGCACCATATCGCCGGCGAATGGGGGCATGTTCCGCTGCCCTGGCCGCGAATCACGGAGATGCCGTTCCCCAAATGTTTCTGCGGCAATGAGGGCTGCCTGGAGCGGTTCCTGAGCGGCCCGTCGCTGGCGCAGGACTGGAAGGGGCCGGGCCATCGCGACACGGCGGGAATCGAGGCGGCGGCCGAGGCCGGGGACATCGCCGCCATCGGTGCGCTGGACCGCTATGTGGACCGTCTGGCGCGAGCCTGTGCCATGGCGATCAACTTCCTGGACCCGGATGTGATCGTGCTGGGGGGCGGGGTGTCGAACCTGCTGTCGATCTACGATCGCGTGCCGTTGCTGATGCCGCGCTACGTCATCACGCCGCAATGCAACACGCCGGTCGTTCGCAACCAGCATGGCGACAGTTCGGGCGTGCGTGGCGCGGCCTGGCTGTGGTCGGCGGACGAGGTCGGGGCGTAGTCCGCGGCACGCATTTCTGCGCGCCGGTCATCCCCCTCGATGGGGGATTCGAAAGAACGCGGGCCGGCGAGCGAGAGCGGCCCGCAAGGGTTGCGCCCGGCGTGTGTTCCCGAGCACCGCAGCACGGGAAGCGCGCGCCGGATTGCCGCCAGCGCGCGTTTGCGGACCGGAACTCAGTCTTCGGGTTGGGTCGGGAGGACACGCTCGGGACGGAAGCCGGTAGCCACCACGTACAGCTCGCTCGATTCCTTGCGGCTGGCCGGCGGCTTGGCGTGGCGGACGGTCGCGAAGGCGTGCTTCATCGGTTCCAGCATCTGCTTTTCCGACCCGCCCTGGAAGACCTTGGCGACGAAGGTGCCGCCCGGCGCCAGAACCTTCAGCGCGAAATCCAGCGCCAGTTCCGCCAGGCCGATGATGCGCAGATGGTCCGTGGGCGCGTGGCCGGTCGTATTCGGCGCCATGTCGGACAGGACCAGATCGGCCGGGCCACCCAGCAGGTCCGTCAGCTTGTCCGGCAGGTCGGGATCGTTGAAATCGCCCTCGAGGATCGTGGCGCCGGCCACCGGATCGACCGGCAGCAGGTCGACGCCGACGACGTTGCTCGCTCCGCGCTTGACGGCGACCTGCGTCCATCCGCCCGGAGCGGCGCCGAGGTCGACCACCCGCATGCCGGGGCGGATCAGGTGGAAACGGTCGTCCAGTTCGATCAGCTTGAAGGCCGCGCGCGACCGCCAGCCCTGCTTGCGGGCGGCCTGGACGTAGGGATCGTTCAGTTGCCGGTTGAGCCAGCGCTGCTGGGCCGTGGTGCGCCCGCGCGCGGTGCGCAGCGATACGGACTGGCTGCGCGTTGCGCGTGCGGCCCCGGAATCGGCAGCCGCATCGCCGCCCCCGGGGTTCGAACTGCTGCTGAGTGCCTTGCCGGGAACCCGTGACTTACCGCCGCCGGCGGGGGGACGCCGCTTCATGGAAGCGATACGCCCATCGCGGGCGGCCGGGACGCTGCAAAGGGCAGGGGCGCCGATGACGACGGCAGGGCCATACTGGTCGAATCGTTGATCATGCGCAGCAGCATACCATCACGCAGGCCGCGATCGGCCACCATGATTTCCGGCACCGGCCATACGCGGTGAATCGCCTCGAAGATCGCGCAGCCCGGCATGACGTACTGTGCCCGGTCGGGGCCGACGCACGGATGCTGGCTGAGCCCGGCCGGCCCCATGGCGGCCAGGGTGCGAATCGCCTCCAGCGCCGGCCCGGCCTCCAGGATCGTGCCGTCGACCGCCGTCCGGCTGTAGCGGGGCAGGGATAGGGCGATGCTGGCCAGGGTGGTGACGGTGCCGCTGGTGCCGATCAGGCTGACATTGTCGCGGCTGATTTCGCGGCGGATGCAGTGCACGGCCTCGAACGCGCGCAGCTGGTTGGCGATCTGCTCGACCATCCGCTGGTAGCCCTGTTCGCTGAACGCGCTCTCGCCGAACTGCTCGGCCTGGGTGATCACGCCCGCGGGCAGGCTGAGATAGCCGCTGAGATCCTGGCGGCGGCTGTGGCGGTCGGTGCGGACCCAGGCGATTTCGGTCGAGCCGCCGCCGATGTCGAACAGCAGCGCGCGGGTGCGCGCGGGGGATACCCGGTCGTCATGCAGCAGGGCCGAACAGCTTTCCATCGCCAGCTCGGCTTCCTCGCGCGACGAGATGACGGTGATGTCCAGACCGGTTTCCTGGCGCGCGCGCTCGATGAACGCGGCGCCGTTGCCCGCGCGGCGGCAGGCCTCAGTCGCGACGGCGCGGTAGCGATACAGGCGTCGGCGCTCCATGCGCATGGCGCAGATCCGCAATGCCTCGATGGTGCGGTCCATCGCATGGGGGCTGAGCTGCCCGGTGCGTTGCAGGCCTTCGCCCAGGCGGACGATGCGGTTGAAGCTGTCGACGACGCGAAAACCGTCGGCATGGGGGGCGGCGATCATCAGCCGGCAATTGTTCGTCCCGAGATCGATCGCCCCGAACATGCCCAGCATGCTGCGATTCGCCCTGAATCCCGGAGCACGGGGGAGTCGCCTTGCCTCCTGGCCATCGCGCCAGGACATCGTATTGTCCATCGGACGGTCCCTCTGCCACACCGTATGTAGCATATAGTGTGTGCTGACCCGCACGCAGGGCAAGACAAATATGACTCTTTGCAAAAACAGCACGGAAAGGTGCTTGTCACGTCCGATGGCCGATGCTATCAGCCCCTCACCGCACGGCACTAAGCCCGGTCACCCGGTTGGGGGATAGTTTAGCGGTAGAACTACCGGCTCTGACCCGGTCAGCCCTGGTTCGAATCCAGGTCCCCCAGCCAATATTTCCCTTTAAATATTCGGACGCTACGCCGCTTGATCGGGAATTCCGCATGCGGATTCCATCGAATGCGGTGAATGACCGTCCTGCCGCCATGTCCGGCCTCCGGATGTTCAATTCGTCTCCGGCGGGGAGGGTGCGTCTAGGCCTGTTCCAGTTCGTCGCGGCGGAGAAAGCAGAGGCCGATCAGGAGCGGGACCGGCAGCAGGAAATAGGCCGAGGTCGCATGGCGCATGGGAACGGAGAGGAACGCTCCGGCGATGCAGCATGCCCAGGCAAGGCCGGGCAGGGCGGCCGCAAGGGAAAAGGCGGGTTTTCCGCCTTTGGGAGCCCGGAGAAACCCCGCGACATTGTCCGCGAACTTGATGATGTTGTTCGTGACGACGATCGTCTGCACCGAGACGCTGGAAAAGCGGGACAGGACCTCGCCCTGCATGGCCATGGCGACGGTGAGGAGAAGGGTCTCGACCCGCGAGCCCGTGGCGGCGGTGTGGGACCAGTGCAGGCACTGGGCCAGGATGAGCAGGGCGGCGATCCAGAGCCATTCGTGGCGATAGGCGCGCAGGCTGCGCCGCAGCAGGCTGGCAGCCAGGGCACCGCAGAAAAACAGGCCGAGGACGGTGCCGACGGCTGCAACCCTCGGCCAGTCCTGCCGGGCGAGCGAGAGTCCGAAACTGGTCGTGTTGCCGGTCATGGCGGCGCTGAAGATGCCGTGGAGTTCGACATAGCCCACGGCATCCACGTAACCGGCAACGAGGCTCAGCGCCGCTACCCGCAGCGCCGAGTGCGTCGTGGAGAGCATCAGACGATCAGGGGCTTGTCCTGGCGCAGTTTCGACAGGGTCTCGTCATCGAGGTTGAGATGTTCCTTCACCATCTGGCGCGGTGACAGGCCGAGCCACTGGTTGGCCGAGAAATCGGCGAACCGGTCGCTCTTGAAGGCTTCGAGGAACACCATCGGCTCGTCGCCGATATTCTCCAGATAATGGCCCATGCCCAGCGGCACGTATCCGACATCGCCGGCGCAATAATCGAAGGTCCGCGCCTTGCCGCCCGAGGCGAAGACGGTCATGCGGGCACGGCCACGGACGAAATACTGCCATTCGTCGTTGTTGGGGTGCCAATGGAGTTCGCGCAGCCGCCCGGGTTCGACGACGTTGATCGCGGCGGCGATGGTGGAGGCCGCCGGAAAATTGCGGGAATCGACGACGCGGACGGTCCCGCCGGCAGCGCGGGAGGGCTCCTGCTTCAGGAAGCGATGCGTGTAGCGGATCGGCGACGGGCCCTGGGGGCACTTGATCGCATCCTGCTTCGCGACCGTGGGTTCGGTGCCGTTGAAGATCCAGCGGGTCTTTTCGACATCGGTGGGCAGGTGGGCGAACGCGGATTCCGGCACGCCGAAATTCCGGGCCAGGATGTGTCGCGGCGTGTGGGCGAACCAGTCGCTGACGAGGAACGTCTCGTTTTCCGAGAAATTGGCATCGTCGAAGACCAGCAGGAACTCGCATCCCTCCTCGCCCAGCCCCTGGATGGAATGGGGAATGCCGGCCGGGAAGTTCCAGATATCGCCGGCCTCGACATCGTCGACGAAGGGGCGACCTTCGGTGTCGATCGCCGTGACGCGGGCCTGCCCCGCGATCATGAAGCCCCACTCGGCTTCCTTATGGTAATGCAGTTCGCGGTATCCGCCGGGCTTGAGGCGCATGTTGACGCCGGCGAGCGTCGTGGCGACGGGAAGCTCGCGAATGGTGATTTCGCGCGCCCAGCCGCCCGAACCGAGGCGGTTGCGCGCGTCCGCGTAGGAAAATTTCAGGTTGGGAATGGTACCGGCATCGGTGTCCGGCGAGGCGAGCAGGTCGGGAACCTCGCGTTCGCGCGCAAGATTGCGCGGGCCCAGGATGCTTGCGCCCCGGTCGCCGCGAATGGGTTCCGGCGCTTCGGGTTTGGAACTCAGCCAGGGAAGATCGGTCATCGGAATACCTCCTGATCGGCTTGATTTATGACATAGTATGTCAAGGCGTGGCGGCGGCCGTTGACACTGATCAAGGATCTCGATTTTTTACGATTCTGCGGGATTGCCGGGCGTGACGCGCGGTCCGGCGCCGCGCGTGTCTGGGGCATCAATAAATATGAAAGTAATTGAATAATAAAAAAGACGCTTAATATATATTATGCCAATTAAAAATCTAATTTTCAGAATATTATTCACGTAAATAAAAGCAATTATTGGCAATATCGATTTTATTTATTTATGTCGTAACGTTGTTTCATTTGGGTATTTTTCCGCCTAAGCGTGCTCATTCAGCCCCTGGCCGCCGCGCCCATGCCTGAAAAAACCTTCTCGCGCATGCGCCGGGGGAACGGTGTGCCCGCTGGATCGTCTGGCGGGAGGAGCAGGAGGTTCCTTCGCCACCGGCGCCCGACCGAATTCCGACCCGCTACACCCTGGACCTCATGGATTGGCCGACTCTCCGAGTGTCTGCTACCTCTCGGCGCCCCACGCCGGACGCTGGACGATGCCGGGCGAGGGGACATCCACCTGCCCCTGGAGCCTCTGCAATGATCCACCCGGACGAAACTCATTTTGCTTATCGCTCGGGAAAGGTTCGTGCCGGCTTTCTCGCGCCCCATAAAAATTGATCATCGGGACCACAATGTCTGCTGCTGGCCGGCATAAAATTACGGGTTTGCAGGTTCTGCGCGCCTTTGCGGCGCTGTCTGTGTCATTCGAGCATATCCTGTGGAATGCCCAGGCGCTGAATCCTTCCGCCATGTGGCTGAAGAATCTGCACGATCATTTTCCGTGGGCGACCGGGGTCGATGTCTTCTTCGTCATTTCCGGCTTCGTGATCGTATATTCCTCGGGCGCTCTTTTCGGCGCGCCGGGGGCGATGTCCGCATTCGCCATACGCCGGCTGGCGCGCGTCGTGCCGCTCTACTGGCTGACCACGACGCTGTTTCTCGTCATTTCCCTGACCATGGCGCACCAGGTCAATGGCACGCTCGGCGGCCTGTCCTACATCCTCGCCAGCTATCTGTTCATCCCCAGTACGCGTCCGGACGGCATCGTCCAGCCGGTCTTCGGCCTGGGCTGGACGCTGAATTACGAGATGCTGTTCTATCTGGTCTTCGTCTTCTGCCTGCGCTGGCGGCGGGGGTATGCGGTTCTGGCGGCCAGTGCCGTGCTCGCGCTCCTGACGCTTGTGCCGCATCCTGCCGTTACGGTCCTGCGATTCTGGGGCCGCCCGATCGTGCTGGAGTTCTGCTGCGGAATGCTGCTGGCACTGGCGGCGGGGAAAATCGTCCTGTCCGATGCCGCGCGACTGGCACTGGGTTTTGCGGCCATCATGTTTCTGGCCGTCATGCCGCCGGCATCGGGGCTTCCGGTACATGGGGGCGCCGCCACCGCGCTGGTCGCCGCGGCGACATTGGGGCGCCGGTCGCACACTCCGCCCGGCATGGTCGAACAATGGATCATGCGCCTGGGGGAGGCGTCCTATATGCTTTACCTGACCCATCCGTTCGTCATGCGTGCCGTCGCGCTGGGCTTCAGCCATGCGCATCTCCACGGATATGTCGTGTTCTATCTGCTCTCCTGCCTCGTCATCGCCCAGGCGGCGGCCGTCGCGCTGCATTATGGCTTCGAGCGGCGGATGAACGCGGCAGCCCGTCGGATACTGGAGGCGCTTTTCTCCGAAATGGCGCGTCTTTGGCCTATGCGGCAGGAAAAGGATGCGCGGTGAGGGGACTCACATGCGCCGGTCGGGGCGGCGCAGCCGATAGCTCAGGGCTTCGGCGACGTGGGGCTGGGCGGTTTCCGTCTCATCCGCCAGATCGGCGATGGTGCGGGCCACGCGCAGCAGGCGGGTAAATCCGCGTGCCGACAGGCGCAGGCGGTCGGCGGCGCGCACCGCATAGTCGCGGGCAGCAGCATCGATAGGGAACAGGTCGGGCGAGGCCTCGGCATTGGTCAGCCCGTCTTGGCGCGCTGACTGGATCGCACGCGCGGCCGCGACGCGTTCCGCCACCATGGCGCTGCTTTCGCCGGTCGGCAGGCCCGCCAGTTCGGCCGGCGAGACCGGTTCGACATGCACGCTCATATCCATCCGGTCCAGCATCGGGCCGGAGATGCGGGCCGTATAATCCTCGCCGCAGCGGGGCGCCTTGCGGCATTCCTGCGCGGCATCGCCCAGATAGCCGCAACGGCAGGGGTTCATGGCCGCCACCAGCTGGAAACGGGCAGGGTAGGTGACGTGGCCCGATGCCCTTGCCACCGTGATGGTACCGGTTTCGATCGGCTGGCGCAGTGCCTCCAGCGCCGGGCGGGAGAATTCGGGCAGTTCGTCGAGAAACAGCACGCCGCGATGGGCCAGGCTGACTTCGCCGGGCCGGATCCGGCTGCCGCCGCCCACCAGGGCGACCTGGCTGGTCGAGTGATGCGGATCGCGGAAAGGGGGCCGGAAGATGGGCAGCCCCATGGGCAATTGGCCGGAAATGCTGTGAATGCGGCTGATTTCCAGGATCTCGGCGCTCGTCAGGTCGGGCAGCAGCGAGGGCAGGCGCGCCGCCAGCATCGATTTTCCGGCACCGGGCGGCCCCGTCATCAACAGCGAATGCGCCCCGGCGGCCGCGACTTCCAGCGCCCGACGCGCCGTTTCCATGCCGCGCACATCCGCCAGGTCCGGGCCGCCCGCGGGGTCGAACGGCAGCCGGGCCGGCAATTCGACCGACGGCAGGACCTGTTCGCCGGTCAGGTGGTTTACCAGTGCCAGCAGGCAATCGGCCGCGACGATATCGAGCGTTTCGCCGGCCCAGCGTGCCTCGGCACCTTGCTGGGCACCGCAGATCAGACCGCGCGACTGGTCCACCGCACTCAGGGCCGCAGGGAGCACGCCGGGGACCGGGTTGATCCGTCCATCCAGCGACAATTCGCCGATCGCGCCGTAGCGTCCGCTTTCCTCGGGCGGGACGACCGCCATTGCCGTCAGCAGGGCCAGCGCGATGGGCAGGTCGAAATGCGATCCTTCCTTGACGATGTTGGCGGGTGCGAGGTTGACCACGATCCGCTTGGCCGGCAGCGCAAGGCCCATGGCCGCCAGTGCCGCGCGCACGCGCTCGCGGGCTTCGGCCACGGCCTTGTCGGCCAGGCCGACGATCAGGAACGATGGCAGGCCCGACGCCAGCTGCACCTCGACCCGCACGGGAATGGCGTCGATGCCCGACAGGGCGAAACCCAGTACGGAAGAAATGGTCATGCGGCCCCGATCGCCGGAAAATCCTGTATGATCATGTTGTAGCCCAGAACGGCCGCCGCGAAACCCCATGGGCTGCCGCCATGATGGTGCGGCCATGAGTTGGCATAATATATATTATACGACTTTTGACGGTGCGCGGCGATGGAGCGGTACGCCAGCGCCTTCTTCCTCCGTCGCGACGTGGATGTCCGGGTCGAGACCATCGTGAGCCAAGCGAGTGTTACGCCGCGCTATCCCCCTGTCACGGGCCATGATTATCTTGCGGTTGCAGGCGACATAATGCCTGCCGACGGATGTGACGATCATGGACCCGTGGATCGCCGAACGTGTTGCATCGATTCTGGACTGGACCCCGCAATCGCTGTCGCGCATCGCCGGCGGCTATACCCCTGCCGCGCGGTACCGGGTGCAGGCTGCCAGGAAAAGCGCGTTCGTGAAGATCGGAACCAATGGCGCGACAGCTTCCGCATTGCGAAAGGAGGAAGCTGCCTACCGGGCGGTCGGCATGGCGTTTCGTCCGACACTCATCGGGTTTCAGGACGATGAGACACATCCGATTCTGGTGACGGAAGATCTGTCCGGCAATTTTGTCGCGCCGCCATGGGACGCGAAGAAGATCGAGAGCGTCCTGCGTCTTGTCGAGCGGCTGCATGCCTCGCCGGCGGCGCTGCGTCCCTACCGCGACATCCATGGCGATATGGATGCGGGATGGGTTGTCGTCCAGCGCGATCCTGGGCCCTTTCTGGGGTTGGGCATCGCTTCGCAGGCGTGGCTTTGCCGCGCATTGCCCGCATTGCTGGCGGCGGAAGCCAGTTGTGCCACGTCGGGCAATGCGCCCTGCCATTGGGACATCCGCAGCGACAATCTGGCCTTTCCGGCGGATGGCGCGAAGCTGGTGGACTGGTCGGAGGCCTGCCTGTCCAACCCGCGCCTCGACCTGGGCTTCTGGCTGCCCAGCCTTGCCGATGAAGGCGGTCCTGAGCCCGAGGTACTATTGCCCGGTGCACCGGAGGTTGCCGCATGGGTTTCGGGCTATTTCGCCGCGCGCGCGGGCCTGCCTGTCATTCCGCACGCGCCGCGGGTGCGGCAGGTGCAGCGGCGACAGCTCGTTACCGCCCTTGCCTGGGCGCAGAGGGCGTTGCGCCTGCCGCCCGCATGAGGAGTATCCCACGCGCCATGCCGGTTATTTCTTGATCAGCACCATCGGTTTTTCGCCTTCCGGGCGGACGGGAAAGACCATGCGGGTTCCCGCAGGTGCGTTTGCGAACGCGTTGGCGACGCGATTGAAATCCGTCGGGGTCATATGTGGATAGCTGCGGTCGCGCACGATCCCGATCGTCATCAGCAGGCACAGAGCGAGCCCGGCGGAGGAAAGCCGCCCCCGAGGCGTGGCGGCAAGCGTGAAGAATGCCGCAGCGACGACCAGCAGCGGGATGACGAAATAGCGTGCGCCGCCCCCCAGCGTCCCGAGCGTGACCCAGGGGGACGGGCCCGCACCGACAGGCGTAACCAGTGAGGCCGAGAAGACCAGTGCGCCGAAGAGCGCGAACTGACGGAACAGCGTGGTTCCGTACCGCCATGCCAGCACCAGGATCGTGACGACCGCCACGGAAAGCACGCCGGCGACGATGTCGCTGGTGCGGACCAGCCGTTCCAGTTGGTGGGAAGCGAGGCACAGGGCGAAGACAAGCTTCATTGCGATGATATGGACGAGATTGGGAAGCGTGACGCCAAGCGGCCCCTTTGGCCGGGACTGCCCCATGGTCTGTACCAGCATGACGGCCTGGATGGTGGTCGTGGCCAGCACCAGGGCCAGGCGGAGCGCCCCTTCCCTGCCCCGGTCCAGCCACCAGTTCCAGACCGCGACGGGCAGAAGCAGAATGCAGAACGGGCCGCTCAGGCCCGAGAGAACAAGAGCCACGCTATCGCCCAGCCGGCCGATGCCCCCGCGCGGCGGCGCGCTCACGATCACCAGGAAGGCCAGGATCGCGAGATACCACTGGCTGTTCGTCAGGTTGCCGGAGGTCTCGACGCTGTTCGGCAGGCCGACATAGACGAGCGCGAACGCCAGGCGGGACGGATAATGGGGCCAGAGCGCATCGAAGCGGCGCGATACCAGGAACAGGGCCGGAAGCATCTGCACGACCAGCGCGATGACCGCGAAGACTGTTGGCCCCCAGCGTACGGAAACCAGTTGCGCGGCCAGCCCGCCCAGCCGCGAAATGGTCTGGAGATAGCCGGTATGCGGCAGCAGGAGGGAGCGCACGCCTATCTTATAGGCATCGGGGTACCAGAACCACCCGTCCTCGCCCCAGAAATTGGCGTCTAGGATCGCGGCCGGGTGCCGCAGGAACAAAAGAAGAAGGAAAATGGTGCCGGCGAGTGGAAGTGGGATGGTATTGAAGGAAAAACGGTACTGTCTCATGCGTCGTCTCAAGTGATACGCACCGAAATTACACCGTTTTAATGGTCGTGCAACGTGACAGGATCTCCCCTTCCTCGCAATTCGATGCGTTTCAGACCTGGGACAGCGTTGTTCGATACGCGAATTCTGCGCAAGGCATCGTCGCGCCATGCAGGCGCGAATTGCCGTGCTGGTTGCGGCATTCCTGACGGGACAAGTTTCGGGGTCAGAACTCCTCGTAACGCGCCGGATCCTGGTCGAAGGTCCGGCCGTCGGGCCGTGCGAGGGTTGCGATTTGCGCCATGTCTTCGGCGCTCAGTTCGAAATCGAATACCGAGAGGTTTTCGACCTGGCGTGCCGGGCTGGCCGCCTTGGGCAGCGATATGGCGCCGAGCTGGACGTGCCAGCGCAGGATGACCTGGGCGGTCGTCCGCTGGACCCGGGCGGCGATCTTCTGGATGACCGGGTCCTGCATCAGGTGATTGGCGCGGCCAAGGGGGCTCCAGGCTTCGGTGACGATGCCGAGCGACCGGTTGAAGGCCAGCTGTTCATGCTGGGGAAAATAAGGGTGCAGCTCGATCTGGTTGAGGACCGGGATCACGCCGCTATCCGCGATGATGCGCTTCAGATGCTCGGGCAGGAAATTGCAGACGCCGATCGAGCGGACGAGCCCGCGCTTGCGGGCCTCGACCAGCGCGCTCCAGGCTTCGGAGTAAAGGCCCTTGCTGGGGTTGGGCCAGTGGATCAGATAAAGGTCGTAATAATCGAGCTGCGCCCGGTAGAGCGATTCCTCGACCGTTGCGATGGCCTCGTCGAAATGATGGTGGCGGCCCGGCAGCTTGGAGGTGACGACCAGCTGGTCGCGCGGCACGCCGGCCTTGCGGATCGCGGCACCGACCGCGCCTTCATTTTCGTAATTGAAGGCGGAATCCAGCAGGCGGTAGCCGTTGCGGATGGCCGAGACGATCCCTTCGACACCCGACGAGCCGTTCAGCCGGTAGGTCCCGAAGCCGATGGCGGGAATGGATCCGCCGTCGTTCAGCTTCAGCTCGGGCACAGCGATCTTGCTCATTGGGAAACTCCTTGCGCGTATCGGTTCACGAGGCGGGCGCCACGCCGGCCCTGAACGGGGGAACGGAAATGCCGTTCCGCCCGCCCGGGCCACCGGTCCCTTGACAGCGGGCGCCTTGACAGCGGCGCGATCACCCGGAAGGCATGTTTCATGAACGCCCTCGGCCTGTTCGCCATCCTCGCGACGCTGTCGACGCTGTTCGGCATTGTCAACCACCGGACGCTGCGCCTGCCGATGACGATCGGGGTGCTGGCGATCTCGCTTTGCGTGTCGCTGGCGATCATGGCGCTGGACCCGCTGATCCCGTCATACGACCTGCACCTGATCCCCCGCGCGGTGCTGGGGGCGGTCGACCTGCCCCGGACCCTGCTGGACGGTGCGCTGTCGCTGCTGCTGTTCGCGGGGGCGATGCAGGTGGACCTGCACCATATGGTCTCGCGCATGGTGTCCGTGACGGCGCTGGCGGTGCTGGGCACCGTCTTTGCGGTCGGACTGCTGGCAGTCTCCGCCTGGTGGGTCTTTCCGCTGGTCGGGGCGCCGGTGCCGTTCGTGTGGTGTGTGGTGCTGGGGGCGATCCTGGCGCCGACCGACCCGGTATCGGTCGTCGGCATGCTGCGGCGGCTGGGGCTGCCGGCGCCGTTGCAGGCGATCTTCGCGGGGGAAAGCCTGTTCAACGACGGGGTCGGGGTGGTGATCTTCGGCGTCACGATCGGGCTGGCGACGGGCGAGACCGCTGCCGTGTCGGCGGCCGATATCGCGTCCGGCTTCTTGATTCAGGCTGTGGGCGGCGGGTTGCTGGGCGCGCTGACCGGTTGGGTCGCGCTGCGCCTGGTCCGCGGCGTGGAGGATGCGCATATCGACCTGCTGGCCACGCTGGCCCTGGCGTCGGGCACGTTCGCGCTGGCCAATTCCCTTCATATGTCCGGGCCGATCGCCGTGGTCGTGGCCGGGATGAGCCTGGGCACGCGCTATGGCCAGGAAGCGATACGCGCGCATTCGCGCGCCGAGATTCTGGCATTCTGGTCCGTGGTGGACGAGGTGCTGAATGTCCTGCTCTTCCTGCTGATCGGCTTCGAGATCCTGGAGATCACGCCGCGTCTGTCGTCGCTGCTTGCGACGCTGGCGGTCATCGTGCTGTCCATCGTGGCGCGAGGGTTGAGCGTGCTGTGCGCGACGCTGCCGGTCTATCTGCGCAATCGCGACCGCTGGCGGGCGCTCGTCGTCCTGACATGGGGCGGGTTGCGGGGCGGGATTTCGGTCTCGCTGGCGCTGGGCCTGCCAGCGGGGCCGTTGCGCGATACGCTGCTGCCCGCCTGCTACGGGGTCGTGGTGTTTACCATCCTGGTGCAGGGGCTGACGATGGAGCGCCTGGTCGGCCGCCTTTATCGCCCGGTCGCCGATGGAGGCAACGCCTGAGCGGGCATGCCGGGCTTCTGACTCCTCACGAAAATTTGCTATACGGGTGGGCCGATGGTCGAGCGGGTCCCGTCTTCGTGGACACGGGCGAAGGGGGATTTCATGATCGAGCGCATACCCGGTTTCATCAAGGTCGGCACGCTTTTCGACCTGTTCGAGGAAATCGCGATGCTGGTGCTGACCCTGTGCATCGCGGCCGTGGCCTGTGTCGGCCTGCTGCATGTGGTGGTGGCCGTCATCCACCTGCTGCTGACCACCGGGCTGCAACCGACCGAGCCTTCGGTCCTCCAGGGTATTTTCGGCCTGTTCTTTACCGTCCTGATCGCGCTGGAATTCAAGCATTCCATTCTGGTCCTGCCGCAGGCCCAGTCGCACAGCCTGATCCGCATGCGGTCGGTGCTGCTGATCGGCATGATGGCGACCGTCCGCAAGTTCATCGTTCTCGACCTGAGCGGCGTGAACGTCATGGAAATGCTGGCGCTGTCGGCTGCGGTGCTGGCGCTGGGGGGTGTCTACTGGCTGGTGCGCTCGAAATCCGTCATCCCGGCCGAGGCGGAGCCGCAGGGGCACGAGGCCTGAGCCACGCGGCACAGGGGGAGAAGATGAACCACCCTCCTCCCCCGCCATCGCCGGTCAGAGCTGAACGTCCCCGGCCTTTTCCTTGACTTTCGGGGTATCCTCGTCGCCGTCATGGTCTTCATGGTCGTCGTCATCGACCGTGACGGAGCCGATGCCGCTGATTTCCTTGGTCAGGGACGCAGGCTTGCGGGTCAGTTCCACCGCGCCCACGCCGCTGAGGCTGACTGCCGCGTGCCCGCTGGGCCCGACGCGGACATGGCCGGCGCCGGAGATTTCGAGATCCGCGTCGCGCACGATCATGTCCGACAGGTCGGCATGGGCGGCCCCCGCGACCTTGAGCGTCACCACGTCGGCCTTGCCGTGTCCGGTCAGGCTGCCCGCGCCTTCCACGGTCAGGGACAGATGGTCCACCGCCACGTCGTTGAGCGTCAGCGAGCCCGCGCCGTCCACGGTCAGCGCCTTGAGGGCCGGCGCGGTGACGACGATGCGCAGGTGGCTGTTGCGCCAGTGATGGTGCGAGACATGGTCGATGCCGAGCACATTGTCGTCCAGCTTCACCCGGTCCACGATATCGCGGGCGCCGGTGACGGTGATGGAGGGGGCCGGGCCCTGCGTATAGACGATGCTGGCCGGAACATCGAAGGCCAGTGCCTCGCCGCCCTTCCAGTCGATCTTGCGCGAGACCGCCGGCCCCGCCGGGGCGTCGTCATCGTCATCGTCATCGAAATGGACCAGGTCCCATCCCGAGACGTTCCAGGTCATGGGGCCGCGCACGGCCGCCACGGCGAAGCAGGTCATCGACAGGAACGCTCCGCCGACAGCCACCAATATAAGTCCACGAATCATGGCTTTCTCCTTGCGCGCACCGGCGCAGTTCGGAATGGTCCGTCAGTCGCGCAGCGCGGAACTGCGTCCGCCTGCAATCAGCCGGTAATGGGCGCGTCCGTAGCGGACCAGCAGGTTGACCAGCCCGACGGTGATCAGGATGCAGACCGAAGTCACCGCGGCGCCGCCGCTCAGCAGGCCCAGGCTCAGCAGCCCGGCCTGCAACCGGTCGCCGGGGAAGCCCGGCAGGTTGGTGATGAGCGCGAAGGGCAGCATCAGGCCGCCGCACAGCGCCACGACGACGCCCCCCACCAGGAAGGCGAACAGCGACCCCACCAGGCCGAGCAGCACCGGCAGGATCACGAACAGGTCCAGCGCCGCCAGGCCGATCACGCCCACGATCACCCCCAGGGCGGAGGCAAGGCTGCGCTCGTCCTCCCACCGGCGCAGGCCGGCTTCGGCACGGAGTTCGCGCGCCAGGCGTGCCGGGTCGCCCAGCGCGGTGGCGACGTCGGCATCGCTGCGGCCCGCCGCGCGCCCGGCATCGAAATGCCCTTCGTAATCGGCGATGATGTCGTCGATGGCCGGTCGCGGCAGCCCCCACAGGCCGCTCCTCAGCCTCCGGAGAAACGAATCCCGCTCATTCATGATGTCTTCTCCAGATCCAGGTCCAGAATGGCGGCGACGGCGCGCGTGAAGTCGGTCCACGCCGATTTCTGGTCGTTGAGGTTTTTTCGGCCGCCTTCGGTCAGGCGATAATATTTTCGCGGGGGGCCGGAGGAGGATTCGACCAGGTAGGTGGAGACCAGCCCGTCCTTCTGCATCCGGCGCATCAGGGGGTAGATCGTTCCCTCACCCATATCGATGGCGGCGGACAGGCGGCTGGCAATGTCGTAGCCGTAGGAGTCCGACCGCGCGAGGAGCGCGAGAACGCACAGTTCCAGCACCCCTTTCTTGAACTGGACGAGATTGCTGTCCACGACGTCTCGATCCTTGATTGGGTTCCGCACCGCACGGAACCTGTCTATGCAAGGTAGCCATTATTGGACGGTTCCTTGCAATAGTTTTTTGTGAGATCCGAGAATTCGGGCACAAAAAAAAGCCGGACGAGCCGGCTGGATTTGTTGCGATATCGCGAGAGGATATTGTGATAATTATTTATTTTTGAATGATATTTATCTGAATTTTCCGATCAGGATCGCGCCGGGGCCGCGCGCATCCGCCCCAGCACGCCCTGGTCGGTGCGTTCGAAGCGCAGCGGGGTGATGGAGATCTTTCCGGACAGAACGGCCTCCGTCTCGGTCCCCTCGTCGTCGGTGGTGGAGGAGCGGGTCAGGCTCAGCCAGTGATAGGCCCCGTTGCGCGGATCGGTGCGTGCCGTGATGGAGGCGCCCCCCAGCAGGCCCGCCCCCTGGCTGGTCAGCACCGGGCCGCCTGCCTCCGCCGGCGGGCGGTCGGGGAAGTTGATGTTGAGGCAGGCATCGCGCGCCCAGTCGAGCCGCGACATGGCGCGAATAACGGAAGGTGCCAGTGCCCGCGCCGTCTCCCACCGTACCGGCTGGTCGCGGGTAAAGAGCTGGCTCAGCGCGATCGACGGGATGCCCAGCAGCAGCCCGGTCATGGCCGCCCCCACCGTTCCCGAGAACACCGTTTCCATCCCCAGATTGGCGCCGCGATTGACGCCGGACAGGATCAGGTCGGGTGGCTGGTCGGCCATCAGGTGGCGCACGCCCATCACCACGCAGTCGCCGGGCGTGCCGGAGACGCCGTAGCGTCGCTCTCCCCTTTCGCTGACCCGCAGCGGGTCGTGCAGGCTGAGCGCGTGCGAGGTACCGCTCTGGTCCCGTTCGGGCGCCACGACCCAGATTTCGGGCGCCAGGGTCGCCGCGATCTCGACCAGCGTGGCCAGTCCCGGCGCGTCGATGCCGTCATCGTTTGTCAGGAGAATCCGCCGCGCGATAAAATCGCCATCCACCATGTCACGTTCCCGGTCGGCGACCGTCGCGCGGGGCGACGATGGCGCATCTGTTGCCTGTCGGGCCGGGGCGGCCGGTCTCGATCGTGCCGGCCGCCCCGGCCGTCATGCCTGCGTATCACCGCCGCAGCGGCACGAAAACGGGTGCAGCTGGTCAGTCGCCGTACGAGGCCGCGCCCGTCAGCACCTCCAGCCCCGCCGACAGGTCGGCAATCAGGTCCTCGGGATTTTCCAGGCCGATATGCAGGCGGAAGGCGGGGCCGCAATCGGGCGCGTCGGGCGCGCAGGTGCGGACGACGCCGCCGGTGGTGGGCAGGACCAGGCTTTCATAGCCGCCCCACGAGGCCCCGATCCCGAACAGGGTCAGGGAGTCGATCATGGCGACCATCGCCTCCTGACTGTATTCCGGCCGGAACACCACGCCGAACAGGGACGAGGCGCCGCTGAAATCGCGCCGCCATATCGCGTGGCCCGGGCAGGACGGCAGGGCCGGATGGAGCACGCGCGCGACCTCCGGCCGGTCGGCCAGCCACAGCGCCACGTCGATGGCGCTGCGCGACTGGCGCTCCAGCCGCGCGCCCATGGTGCGCAGGCCGCGCAGGGTCAGCCAGCAATCGTCCGGGCCGGCCACCTGGCCGAGCTGGATGCAGGTGTCGCGCAGCACGTGCCAGTCCTGCTCGTCCGCGACCGAGACCGCGCCGATGATGCTGTCCGAATGGCCGGCCGGATATTTGGTCAGCGCCTGCACCGCGATATCCACCCCGTGATCGAACGGGCGGAAGATGCCCACCCCCCAGGTATTGTCCAGCAGCAGCCGCGCGCCGTGTTCATGCGCGATGTCGGCGATCATGCGGATATCCTGCACCTCGAACGTATGGCTGCCGGGGCTTTCGGCGACCACGACCTGGGTATTGGGCCGCATCATCGCCCGCAGCCCCTCGGCGTCGGTCAAGGGGGGGTAATAGGTGGTCTCCACCCCGAAGCGGCGCAGCACCGTGTTGGCGAAGCGCCGGGTGGGGCCGTAGACCGAATCCGGGATCAGGCAATGGCCGTTCTTGCCCAGGAAGGCCAGCAGCGGCGTGGTGCAGGCGGCCAGGCCCGACGACACGATCTGGGTATGGCGCGCGCCCTCGACGGCCGCGATCGCGGCTTCCAGCTCGTGCTGGATCGGTGTGCCCATGGCGCCGTAGATCACCTCGTGATCGTAGCGGCGCGTGCCGTTGCGGTTCATGTCCGCCACGGTCGGGAACAGCACCGTGGAGCCGCGTGTGGGCGGCTGGTTGACCAGGGTGCCGCGCGCGTCGGGCGGCAGGTCGCGGGCCAGATGGACCAGCAGGGTCCCCATCTCGCGCCATCCGCGCGAGACCGCATGGTGCATGGATTCGCGGTCGGTCACGAAACGGCGCCCCGTACCGGCCCGGTTTCGACCGGCGCGCCGGGTGTCGCGCCCCATTCGGCCCACGAGCCGTCATACAGCGCATCGCCCGTGCGGCCGCAGATGGCCAGCCCCAGCGACAGCACCGCCGCCGACACGCCCGAGCCGCAACTGGTGATGACCCGCCGGTCGTCGGTTACACCCACCTCGGCAAAGCGCGCATACAAGGATTCGGGCGGCAGGAAGGCGCGGTCTTCGTCCAGCAGCGTGCCGAACGGCAAATTGTGCGCGCCGGGCATATGGCCCGACGCCAGGCCCGGTCGGGGCTCGGCCACCGCGCCCGTGAAGCGGCCATGGGCGCGGGCATCGAGGATCAGCCGATCGCCGCGCCGTACATGGTCGCGCATGTCGCCCAACCCCATGATCTGCGCGAAGCGCGGTGCCGGGCGGAAGGCGGCGGGCGGCACGGAAGGCGGCGCACCGGCTTCGACCCGGCCGCCGGCGCGCTGCCAGGCCGGCAGGCCGCCATCCAGCACCTGGACGCGCTCCATCCCGAACAGGCGGGCCAGCCACCATCCCCGCGCCGCCGAGGCCGCGTTGCCCTGGTCGTAGAAGACCACATGCGCCGCGTCGGACAGGCCCAGCGCGCCCGCCAGCGCCGCGAAGCGCGCCTGGGTCGGGATCATGTGCGGCAGGGGGGAGTCCGGGTCGGAAAACTGTTCGATATCGAAGCGGCGGGCGCCCGGCAGGCGAGCGTCGAGGAAACGCTGTGCCGGATCGAACGTCTCACCCGGCAGGGCCATCGTGGCGTCGAGCAGGACGAGGTCGGGGGCGGACAGGATTTCCCGCAGCCGGGCGGGCGAGATCAGGGGATGAATGGACGCATGCATCGATAGGGGCCCCATCACGGTTCCATGCTGTTCCGGGCCCCGACGGAGCGGCGGGCCACCCGAAGCACAGATCGTCCTTAGCGGAGCGGCTCGGTCCCGATCAACCACCGGCAACCATCGGCGTCCCGGCGCCCCGATATGCGGTGCGCGGCCCTTTACCATCCCGGTGCGGTGCCACATCATCCACGGGGGCCGGATGCGCTCCGGCGTCGCAAGCCATGGCGGGAATGAATGACCGAGCGCATCATGATGGGGCTGTTGCTGGGCGGGGTGGCCTTCGGGTGCGGCGCCATCCTCTATCCCTTCATGTCGGCGCTGCTCTGGGCCGCGATCCTGACCTTCGCCACCTGGCCGATCTATGCCCGCCTCCGCCGGAACATGGGGCCCGTGGTGGGGGCCATCATCATGACGGTGCTGACCACGCTGGTCGTGGTGGTGCCGCTGGTGATCGTGGTCAGCTCCAGCATCGCCGACCTGCCCGGCACGTTCGAGCGGCTGACCGCCTCGCTGACATCGTTCCACCTGCCCGCGCCCACATGGCTGACGCGCATTCCCCTGATCGGTCCCGACCTGGCGAGCAAATGGACCCAGTGGGCCACCGACCTGGGCCATGCCGAGCACATGCTGCTGCCCTATGCCGGCAATATCGCGCAATCGATGCTGAGCGGCCTGATGCTGGTGGCCAGCGGCCTGGTCCATCTGGGCATGGCGCTGTTCATCGCCTTCTTCTTCTGGCTGGGCGGCGAGGCCCTGGGCTCGACCTTCGCGGCCGTCATCCGGCGCATCGCCGGTGCCTATGCGGACCGGATCATCGGCATCATCGGCCGGACCATCCGCGGCACGGTCTACGGCATCCTGGGTACCGCGATCATCCAGGGTGTGCTGACGGGGCTTGGCTTCGCCATGACGGGCCTGCCGCAGCCGGTGCTGTTCGGCATGATCACCGCCGGGGTCGCGGTGCTGCCGGTGGGCGCGCCGCTGATCTGGATTCCGGGGGCGCTGGTGCTGATGCTGACGCATCATCTGTGGCGGGGGATCTGCCTGCTGGCGTTCGGGACCATCGTCATTTCCGGGGCCGACCATGTCATCCGGCCGATGTTCATCTCACGCGGCGCGCAACTGCCTTACCTGCTGACGGTCCTGGGCGTATTGGGCGGAGTCTGGACCTTCGGCGCGCTGGGGATCTTCCTTGGCCCGGTGCTGCTGGGCGTCGGCTATACGCTGACGGCCGAATTCGCCGCCAATGCGCCGGCCCGGGCGGGAGAAACCACCCGGATAGAGGAGACCTTCATCGAATCATGAGCATCACCCACCCCTCCCCGCTGCTGCCCCCGCGTCCGGGGCAGCGTCCGCGCCCGGCCCACATGCCGGCGCCGATCATCGGGTCGGAACGCAAGATCGTCAGCTGGAACCTGCTGCGCCGCGTCGGCGCCACCCCGCGCGACGTGATCCACCTGATCGAGGAGGAACGGCCGGACCTGCTGCTGATGCAGGAAGCGACCGAGGATTTCGATGCCCTGCCCCACCTGATCGGCGGGTATTACGCCCGCGCGCCGCTGCCCGGCCGCATCCATGGCGTGGCGTGCTGGAGCCCCGGGCCATTCCGGCGGCCCCCGCTGGCTTGCACCCTGCCCTCCGGCCCGCTGGTGCGCCGGGTCGCGCAGGTGATCGAATGCGCGGCCTTCGGGTTTTCGGTGGCGAATGTCCATCTGTCGCACGGCCAGATCATGAACCGGCGCCAGTTGCGGCGGCTGGTGCAGATCCTGCCGTCACATGCCGCCGTGCTGGGGGATTTCAACCTGGTCGGGCCGACCCTGATGCCGAGTTTCCGCGATGTCGGGCCGCGCGCGCCCACCCACCGGATGGTCGACATGGTGCCGATCCGCATCGACCGGTGCCTGGTGCGCGGGTTGATCTGCACCCAGGCGCGGGTGCTGAACCATTACGCATCGGACCATCGCCCCATCGCCGTGCGGCTGGAGCGCTCGGGTCACAGATAGGGCAGCAGCAGCCGCGCCGCCGCATCGCGCAGGCGGGTCGGCAGCCTGCGGCGGTCCAGGTCGTAATGGGTCAGGCGGTCCTGACGGTGGGCGACGATGAAATCGTCGATCCGCGCCGCCAGCGCGTCGTCGTACGCTTCCAGATTGATTTCGAAATTCAGGCGTAGGCTGCGGACGTCGAGGTTGGAACTGCCGACGCAGGTCCAGTGCCGGTCTACCACCATCAGCTTGGAATGGTTGAAGGGCGGCCTTGCCTGCCACACCCGACAGCCGGAATCGAGAAAGCGCGGCAGGTTGGCCGAGCGCGCCCAGTCGATCAGTGTGTGGTTGCTGTGGCGCGGCACGATGATGTCGACCTCGATCCCGCGCAGGGCCGCCAGCGCCAGTTCGCTCAGGAACCGTTCCCCCGGCAGGAAATATGGCGTCATCAGCCGCACCGACTGCCGGGCCAGGGTGATGGCCTGGAGCATGGTGTATTCGATCTTCTCCAGGTCAGAATCCGGCCCCGCCGTCACGATCCGCGCCAGCGTCTCGCCCTGCGCGGTCACGTCGGGGAAGATCGAGGCCGGCGGCAGGTCCTCGCCCCAGGCGAAGGACCAGTCCCGCGCGAAAGCTTCGGTCAGCTGATGGACGATCGGCCCTTCCAGCTGGAAATGCGTGTCGGCCACCGGGTGGCGCGGGTGGGTCGCCATCAGGTTTTCCACCCCGATATTCAGACCGCCCATGAAGCCCAGATGGCCATCCACCACCAGGATCTTCTTGTGGTTGCGCATGTTGATGAAGGGCATGCGCCACGGCAGCATCGAATGCATGAACCGGGCCACCGGCACCCCGGCCCGGCGCAGCGCGGCCGCGACCGGGCAGCGGAAATAGCCGCTGCCGATGCCGTCGACCAGCACCCGCACCGCGATGCCGCGCCGATGGGCCTGGATCAGCGCCGCCAGGAATCGCTCGCCGGCCGCGTCGCCGCGAAAGATGTAGGAACAGAGCAGCACGCTGCTGGTGGCCCCCTCGATCGCCGCCAGCATCTGCGGATAGACTTCATCGCCGTTATGCAGCATTTCGACCCGGTTGCCGCCCATCAGCGGGCGGCCGGTCAGCTTGCCGACCATATGGGCCAGCGGGGCGAACCCGCCCTCCTCGGCGCGCTTCCAGCGCGACGAGAGCGTGCGGCTGTGCCACGAGGCGCGGCCGATCAGCTTGCGGGCGCGCCGATGGACGCGGTTGATGCCGAACATCGCGTACAGGGTTCCGCCGGTGAACGGCATCAGGACGGTAATGCCGATCCACCCGATGGCGGCGCCCACGTCCTTCTTGTGCAGCAGCACATGCCCCGTCACGAAGACCGCGATCGCCACCCGGCACAAGAACACCAGCGCAAGAACGGTTTGCCAGTACACGATCAGCATGCGTCAGCTCGATTCATGATGATGGGCGGCGGCATTGTCGAATCGGGCGCTGCGGGGCACTGTTCGAACCGGCGCGACAGAAGGGTCAGGGTAATCGATGGTGCAGCCGGAATGGGGCAAGGATCAACTCTCGGCCGGATTGCGCGCCCGACGGCAGGTGCGCGGTGCCGCATCGCACGCGCGGGGCCTGCATGCCGAACAGGCGGCCATGGCGTGGCTGCTGCAGGGTGGATGGACGATCCTGGGCCATCGGGCCCGCACCCGCTGGGGTGAGATCGACCTGGTCGCCCGGCGGGACGATCTGCTGGCATTCTGCGAGGTCAAATGCCGCCCCTCCTACGCCGAGGCGGCGGAAAGCCTGACCCGTCACCAGATGCGTCGGCTGGCGAACGCGGCCACGGCGCTGTGCGCCCGGCACCCCGACTGGCTGTGCGGGCAGATGCGCTTCGATGTGCTGCTGGTCACGGCGGACGGGGCCGTACACCACATTCCCGATGCCTTCAGGCCGGAAGCATAGCTGCCGGGCGGTCGTGGCGCGGATCAGGTGCGCTGGCGCCCCTTGTGGGCGGCATGCCGGGCGGACGGCACGGCATGCGGATGATAGACGGCATTACGCACCAGCCCGCGCGAGCGGACGGTGGCCCGGGCCGAATGGGTGTAGCTGATCGACGCCACATGAACGGGGCGCGTATCGTGACGGTAGGCAACATGGCGGACCGGGACCGGGGCCGGGACCGCGGTCAGGGCATCGAGGGTCAACCGTCCGGCTTCGTCATTCGTGACCACATGGGCCTGTGCGCCGTGAGGAGTGGCAGCCAGCAGGAACATCCCGGTTCCAAGTGCGTAGAACGCGGTCTTCCTGAACAGAGCCTCGAACATCCATCACCTCATACCAACCCGATCGAGGGAGGCTAGACGAAAGCCGGGGCGCGCGACAAGAGAAAGGGCGTGTGTCCAGTATAAAAAACGGGCCGGTCGAGGCGACCGGCCCGTTCTTCGGATCGAAAGGCGGGAGAGGTCAGGCCGAGGCCGACACGATCCCCTTTTCCTCGAACAGCTTTTCCAGTTCGCCGGTCTGGAACATTTCGGTCACGATATCGCAGCCGCCGACGAATTCGCCCTTCACGTAGAGCTGCGGCACGGTCGGCCAGTTCGTGAAATCCTTGATCCCCTGGCGCAGTTCCGCATCTTCCAGCACGTTGGCGGTCTGGAACGGAACGCCGGTGTGATTGAGGATCTGCACCACGCGGGCCGAGAACCCGCATTGCGGGAACAGGGCGGACCCTTTCATGTACAGCATGACCGGGTTGGTATCGATATCGTTCTGGATACGCTGCGCGATGGTTTCAGCCATTTTGTTCGTCCTGTGCAAAAGGCGGCCGGGGGCGGCCGGATAATGGGGAACGTCTGGGAGACTGACCGGAAAGCGTGGCCGGCGGAAGCGCCGAAAATGCGCGGAGGACACGCCCCCGGCGCACATATTTCCGGTCAGGGTCTCATTGCTCCGGAGCAGTCGTCTGCAGGGCCAGGGCATGCAGCTTGCCGCCCATATGGCCCTGGAGCGCCGCATAGACGATCTGATGCTGGCGGACGCGCGACAAGCCCCGGAAGGACTCGCTGACGACGGTGCAAGCATAATGATCGCCGTCGCCCGCCAGATCCTCGATACTGATCGAGGCATCCGGCAGGGCGGTGCGGATATAGGTTTCGATCTCCTGTGCCGTCATCGCCATCGGCGTTCCTCCTTCGCGACGTTGTCGCTCAATCGTCCATCAGGGCGGGGAAAAACGCCGAATTGACCGCTTTCATCCGCGCCTTCGATATTGTGGCGCCGCTGGGCAAAGTCAAACCGTCGCCCCCCACCTGGCCGAGGACCCGCGTTTCAACGCCGGCCGACGAAGCGGCAAGGGTAAAGGCCTCGGCGTCGCGCACCGCCACAACATATCGTGACTGGTCTTCGCCGAACCAGAACGCCTCGGGCCGCATGCCCGATTGCGGGGCGGACAGGATGCACCCGGCCTCGCCCACCATGGCCATCTCGGCCAGCGCGACCAGGATCCCGCCGTCGGACACGTCATGGCACGCCAGAACACGGCCGGCTTCGATCTGCTGGCGGACGAAATCGCCGTTCCGCCGCTCCGCCGCCAGGTCGATCGTAGGCGGGGCGCCGTCTTCGCGCCCATGGATCTCGCGCAGCCACAGGGACTGGCCGAGTTCGCCACGGGTGGCGCCGACCAGCACCAGCGTGCCCTCGGCCGGCATGGCCAGGCCGATGGCGCGATTGACATCGTCCAGCACGCCCAGCCCGCCGATGGCCGGCGTCGGCAGGATCGAGACCGACGAGCCATCGGGCGCGCGGGTTTCGTTGTAGAGCGAGACGTTGCCGCTGACGACCGGGAAGTCCAGCGCGCGGCAGGCCTCGCCCATGCCCTCGATGGCGGCGACGAACTGGCCCATCACCTCGGGCTTTTCCGGCGAGCCGAAATTCAGGTTGTCGGTCACCGCCAGCGGACGGGCGCCGGTCGCCACGATGTTGCGCCATGCTTCCGCCACCGCCTGCGCGCCGCCCTGGCGGGCATCGGCCCGGCAGTAGCGCGGCGTGCAGTCCGTGGTCAGCGCCAGGCCCAGCGACGTGCCCTCGACCTTGACGATCGCGGCATCGGCCGCGCCCGGCCGCTTGACGGTCTGGCCGCCCACGGTGCTGTCGTACTGGTTCCACACCCAGGCGCGGGATGCCAGGTCCGGGCAGCCGATCAGGCGGACCAGCGCCTGCTCGATCCCGACCGGATCGGTGATCGGGCCCAGCGGTGCGGGCGCGGGCGACGGTGCCGTCGGGCGACGGTAGAGCGGCGCCTGGTCGGCCAGCGGGTCCAGCGGGATATCGGCCTCGACGCGGCCCTGATGGCGCACGACGATATGGCCGGTATCGGTCAGATGGCCGATGATCGCGAAATCCAGTTCCCACTTCTCGAAGATCGCGCGGGCGAGTTCGGTGCGGTCCGGGTGCACGACGATCAGCATGCGCTCCTGGCTTTCGGAGAGCATCATCTCGTACGCGGTCATGCCGCGCTCGCGCTGCGGCACGGCGTCGAGGTCGAGGTCGATCCCGACCCCGCCCTTGCCCGCCATCTCGACCGACGAGGAGGTCAGGCCGGCCGCCCCCATGTCCTGGATCGCCACGATGGCGTCGGTGGCCATCAGTTCCAGGCATGCCTCGATCAGCAGCTTTTCCACGAACGGGTCGCCGACCTGTACGGTCGGGCGCTTGGCCAGCGCGTCCTCGTCGAACTCGGAGGACGACATGGTGGCGCCGTGGATACCGTCGCGCCCGGTCTTGGAGCCGACATAGACCACCGGATTGCCGATTCCCGCCGCGGCGGACAGGAAGATGCGGTCCTGGCGGGCGATGCCCACCGTCATGGCATTGACCAGCGGGTTGCCGTCATAGGCCGGATGGAAATTGATTTCCCCGCCCACGGTCGGCACGCCGACGCAATTGCCGTACCCGCCGATGCCGCGCACCAC
Source organism: Gluconacetobacter takamatsuzukensis (assembly GCF_014174275.1). Taxonomy (GTDB): domain Bacteria; phylum Pseudomonadota; class Alphaproteobacteria; order Acetobacterales; family Acetobacteraceae; genus Gluconacetobacter; species Gluconacetobacter takamatsuzukensis. Next base: position 27,843 of record NZ_JABEQK010000003.1, read on the forward strand.
GCCATCGACGATGCGGCGGGTCTGCGGGTTCTCCGGGCTGCCGAAACGCAGGGCGTTGAGGTTGGCGACCGGGCGCGCGCCCATGGTGAAGACGTCGCGCAGGATGCCGCCGACGCCCGTCGCCGCACCCTGGTAGGGCTCGATGAACGAGGGGTGGTTATGGCTTTCCATCTTGAAGATGGCGGCCAGGCCCTGCCCGATATCGACCACGCCCGCATTCTCGCCCGGGCCGTGGATCACCCACGGCGCCGTGGTCGGCAGCGTGCGCAGCCACACGCGCGAGGATTTGTAGGAGCAATGTTCCGACCACATGACGGAAAAAATGCCCAGTTCGGTCAGGCTGGGCGCGCGGCCCATGATCGAGAGCACATTGCCGTATTCTTCGGCCGTCAGCCCGAATTCCCGTGCCAGGGCCTCGTCGACGGGCTTCTGCCCCGTTGCGCTGCTCATCGGACCAGAGCCTCCACCAGCCCTTCGAACAGGGGCTTTCCATCTTCGCCGCCCATCAGCGGGTCCACCAGGTCTTCGGGGTGCGGCATCATGCCGCAGATCCGCAGATTGGCGCTGAGCACGCCGGCAATCGCCTTGACGCTGCCATTGGGATTGGTCTGCCGATCGCCTTCGTCGACGCGCCCGTCGGGCCGTGCGTAGCGGAACGCGATGCGGCCGCTATCTTCCAAATCGCGGATCGTCGCGTCATCGGCGATATAGTTGCCGTCGCCATGCGCCAGCGGGGCGCGGAACACGTCGCCCGCGTTCCAGCGGCGGGTAAAGGGCGTATCGCTGCGCTCGACCCGCAGATGGCAATCCTGCGACAGGAAGCGCAGCGCGCCGTTGCGCAGCAGCGCCCCCGGCAGCAGGCCGGCTTCCGTCAGGATCTGGAAGCCGTTACACACGCCCAGGATATGACCGCCGGCCTCGGCGAAGCGGCGGATCGGGGCCATGATCGGCGCATGGGCCGCCATGGCGCCGCAGCGCAGGTAATCGCCATAGCTGAACCCGCCGGGCAGCACGACAAGGTCCAGGTCCGGCAGATCGGTTTCGGCATGCCAGATCATCACCGGCTCGCGCCCGGTCACGACCCGCAGCGCGATCGCCATGTCACGTTCCCGGTTCGTGCCCGGAAAGACGACGATTCCGGCCTTCATTTGCCGCCACCGCAGGGATAGGCCTCGTGCAGGGCGGTGAAGGCCAGTTCACCCACCGGCTTGGACAGCTGGTCGGTATGCGCGCGCAGCCACGACACGACATGGCCGCGCATCTCGGCGCTGGTCACGCCGGACTTCGCGCAGAAGCCGGTCGGTGCGGCCTTGTCGCCCTCGTTGCGGTCGTAGACATGCGTCAGGGCCACGGAATCGGCCAGGCCGGACAGGTAGGCATCGCAGATCGCGATGCTGGGGGCACGGCTGCACAGTTCCAGGAACCGGCCGCCCTGAAGCGTCGAGACGCGCTGGGCCATGGCCGAGGCCGGCAGGCCGGCCGCCAGGGCGGCGACCAGCAGGATGGAACGGCGGGCGGTCATGCCACCACCTCGGTCACGAAATCCTCGATCACCAGGTTGGCCAGCAGGCCGCGCGCCATGGCATCGGCCTTCTCGCGCGCCGCGGCGGGGTCGGTCTCGTCCAGCTCCAGCTCTATCACGCGGCCGATCCGCACCTCGCCCACGCCGCCGAAGCCCAGCACGTGCAGCGCATGGCCCACGGCCTTGCCCTGCGGGTCCAGCACGCCGTCCTTCAGCATGACCGTCACGCGTACCTTCATTGCATCACCTCCGGCCCCTTCATGTCGGAATTCGTGGCCTCGGGCAGGATGCCGAGCCGCCAGGCCACTTCCTGATATGCTTCCTCGACACGGCCCAGGTCGCGCCGGAAGCGGTCCTTGTCCAGCTTCTCGCTGGTCTTCGCATCCCACAGGCGGCAATTGTCGGGCGAGATCTCGTCCGCCAGGACGATGCGCATCTCGTCGCCTTCCCACAGCCGGCCGAATTCCAGCTTGAAATCGACCAGCGTGATGCCGATGCCGACGAACAGCCCGGTCAGGAAATCGTTCGTGCGCATGGTCAGCGCCACGATATCGTCCAGGTCGTGGGCGCAGGCCCAGTCGAAGGCCGTGATATGCTCTTCGCTGACCATCGGGTCGTTCAGGCTGTCGTTCTTGTAGTAATATTCGATGATCGTGCGCGGCAGGCGCGTGCCCTCGGGAATGCCCAGCCGCTTGGCCAGGCTGCCGGCGGCCACGTTGCGCACCACGACTTCCAGCGGAATGATCTCGACTTCGCGGATCAGCTGCTCGCGCATGTTGAGGCGGCGGATGAAATGGGTCGGGATGCCGATATCGTGCAGGCGCAGCATCAGATGCTCGCTGATGCGATTGTTCAGCACGCCCTTGCCGGTGATGATCCCCTTCTTCGCCCCGTTTCCGGCCGTGGCGTCGTCCTTGAAATACTGGACCAGCGTCCCGGGTTCCGGACCCTCGAAGAGGATCTTGGCTTTTCCTTCGTAGAGCTGACGACGGCGGGCCATACTCGTCCTTCATGCGGCTGATGGAGGCATGTCCTGCATGCCGTCCGATATGGGGGCCCGGTCAGGGCCCCTGGAATGCGACTGCCTCATAGCAATGATTGATCGCGGAAGATACCATTCCCTTGCGCGACCCCTTGCGGCGTTTCGCGCCGGTCAGGCCGCCGAGAGGTCGATGGCGGCGTAGCCCACCCGGTCGGGCGCGCCGGCGGCGAAATGCCAGGACGGCGTCACGCCCGGATCGGCCGGCAGGCCGATGACCGACGAGCTGCATGTGCCGAACCCCGCGCGCGGCGGAATGTTCAGCTCGCTGCCGGCCGGCAGCGACCGGTCGGACAGCAGGCGCGTCCATTCGGTCCAGTCCGGCGGCACCGGGCGCGGGGCCTCGCGGAAGCGCGGCAAGTGCCGCCCGATGCGGGGGATCGACATGTCGTCGGGCTCGGTCGTGGCGGCCATATGGGTGCCGGGTTCCAGCACCCTGACCTCCGGCGTGGCATAGCCCAGGCCGGAGATGAAATAGGCGCCGTTCCGGTCGGCCACCATCATGTTGAACGACCGCCACGCCCCGGCATCCAGATTGGCGATGGCGCGTGCCGCATCGGCCGCCGTGGCATGTTCCAGCGCCAGCAGGGGCAGCTCGCCGCGCGAACGCTTGCCCGGTGCCGGCCCCAGGCTGCCCACGCGGTTCATCACGCCGGCGACGACGCCCGCATCGTTCAGGGCCAGCCAGGACCCGCCGGCCAGCCTGTCCCGTCCGCCGACCACCGTGGGGCGATCCGGCCAATGACGGCCGGGCGCATCCCACGAGCGGTCCAGCCGTTCGTCACGGTTGGCGCCGAACAGCAGGGGCCAGGCGGAACCGGGGGAAAAGGACAGGACGATCGTGCACATTCGGGTCTCTGGCTGCTCCTGTTCCTCAGCCCGCGCGGGCCGGGCCGGCTTCGCCGAAGACGCGGGTGAAGCTGTGGTCCAGCGCGCCCAGGTGGGAATCGCTGTTCATCGCCGCATCCAGCACCTCGGCCGGCACGCGGCCCGCCACCTCGGGGTCGGCGTCCAGGTTCTCGCGGAAGGTGCGGCCGTCGGGCTGGCCCAGGCGGGTCCAGGTCGCCATGGCATTGCGCTGGACGATGCGGTAAGCGTCCTCGCGCAGGATGCCGGCGCGCGCCAGGGCCAGCAGCACCTCGCCGGAATGCACGACGCCGCCCAGGCTTTCCAGGTTGGCCATCATGCGGTCCGGATAGATCACCAGCTTGTCCATCATGCCGGCCAGGCGGGCCAGCGCGAAATCCAGCCCGATCGTGCCGTCGGGGCAGATATTGCGCTCGACCGACGAATGGCTGATGTCGCGCTCGTGCCACAGGGCGACATTTTCCAGCGCCGGGATGACATGCGCGCGCACTAGCCGCGCCAGGCCGGTCAGGTTTTCCGACAGCACGGGGTTGCGCTTGTGCGGCATGGCCGACGAGCCCTTCTGGCCCGGATGGAAGAATTCCTCGGCCTCCCGCACCTCGGAGCGCTGAAGATGGCGCACTTCGATCGCCAGCCGCTCGATGCCGCTGGCGATGACCGCGAGCGCGCAGAAATAGGCGGCATGGCGGTCGCGGGGGATCACCTGGGTGGAAACGCCTTCGGGCTCCAGCCCCAGCTTCTCGGCCACGAACGTCTCGACGCGCGGATCGACATGGGCATAGGTGCCCACCGCGCCCGAGATGGCGCAGGTGGCGATTTCGGCGCGGGCGCGCACCAGGCGCTCGCGATTGCGGGCGAATTCGGCGTAATGGCCGGCCAGCTTGAGGCCGAACGAGGTTGGCTCGGCATGGATCGCGTGGCTGCGCCCGATGGTCAGCGTGTATTTATGCTCGAACGCCCGGCGCTTCAGCGCGTCCAGCACGGCGTCGAGGTCCGCCAGCAGCATGTCGGTCGCCTGGACCAGCTGCACCGACAGGCAGGTATCCAGCACGTCCGACGAGGTCATGCCCAGATGCACGAAGCGGCTTTCCGGGCCGATCTTCTCGGCCAGCCAGGTCAGGAAGGCGATGACGTCGTGGCGGGTTTCGGCCTCGATCTCGTCGATGCGATCCAGGTCGGCCTGCGAGAAGGCGGCCATGGCGGCGTCACCCTTCTCGCGCACCACACGGGCGGCCTCGGCCGGCACGGCGCCGTATTGCGCCATGGCTTCGCATGCCAGGGCCTCGATCTCGAACCAGATCCGGTACCGGTTCTCGGGGGCCCAGATGGCGGCCATGGCGGGACGGGTATAACGCGGAACCATCGTGCTCGGCTTTCTCTCTTGTCGACCGGATGCCGGTCGGCGGCATCGTCGCGTCATGCGGCAATCCCGGGTCGATGACGATCTGCTCCGGGGACGGGGCTGCCCCTTTAGCCGATTTCCCGCGCCGCGTCTTCCTTCGAAAGCGGCAGGCCCCTTGCCCGGTTGCGGCGGGAATGATCAACATCGCGCGGTATCGGCCCACAGGGCGGGCCGACGGACATTGCCATCGGGAGCGCGACCATCCTCACCCTATCCGCACTGGCCTCGCTGTTGCAGGTCATTCTGATCGATCTGACCCTGGCCGGCGACAATGCCGTGGTGATCGGCCTGGCCGTGCGCGGCCTGCCCCACCCGTTGCGGGGGCGTGCCATCCTGGCCGGTGTTGCGGCGGCCGCGCTGATTCGCGTCGGGCTGGCGATCGTCGCCGTCCAGCTGCTGGCCATCATCGGCCTGACCCTGGCCGGCGGCATCCTGCTGCTGTGGGTGTGCTGGCGCATGTTCCGCGAACTGCGCCACCAGGAGGCGCCCGTCGCGTCGGGCGAGGCGCCGCCCGGCGCGCTGCGCGCCGCCATCGTCCGCATCATCGTCGCCGATCTGTCGATGAGCCTGGACAATGTGCTGGCGGTCGCCGGGGCAGCGGGCGAGCATATCTGGGTGCTGATCTCGGGCCTGGCGGTTTCGGTCCTGATGATGGCCGTCGCGGCCTCGTTTATCGCACGGCTGCTGGAGCGGTTTCGCTGGATTGCCTGGGTCGGGCTGCTGATCGTGCTGGCCGTGGCGATCGAGCTGATCGTCAAGGGCGGCGGCGAAATCTGGCATGTCGTGGCATGATGGCGCGCCCCGCCCGCCGCGCCTGCTGACATCGAGGCCCGCCATGCCGCCACCCGCCCGTCCCACCGCCCCGCGTCGCGCCCTGTCGCGCCCCGGGGGACGCATGGCGGGTGCGGTGGTGCTGGCGGCGCTTGCGTGCGTGTCGCCGCCCGCCGTCGCCCGGGATATTGCCGGCGACATCGCCGCCGCGCCCCGTTTGTCCCCGGCTTCGGGCGCCGTGGCGGCGCGGGTGGAGACCTATCTGCGGCTGCTCTCGCCCGAGAGCGGGAGCATCGGGGACTATCTGACCTTCCTCGACCAGCAGCCGGCATGGCCGCGCCGCCCGGCGATGCTGGCCCGGGTCCAGGACCTGATGGCCCAGGCGCCCGCCGACGATACCGGTCTGGCCCAGGCCTGCGTCACGCTTTCGCTCACTGCCGCCCCCGCGCTGCTGGCCTGTGCCCGCCTGCCGGCCCCGCCGCCCGACCTGGTGGCGCGCGCCCGGCAGGCCTGGGTGGCGGGGATCGACCGGGCGCCCGATGAGGATGCGTTTCTGGCGGCCTTCGCGGCCGGGCTGACGGCCGACGACCAATGGCGGCGGTTCAACCGCCAGGAACTGGACGGCCACACGGACGCCGCGCGCCGGCAGGCCGGGCGGTTGCCCCCGGCGCGTCGGGCCCTGGCGCTGGCCCGGCTGGCCCTGCGCGCGGCCCGGCCCGATTCCGGGGCCGATGCCGGATTGTCCGCTCTGGCGAGCGTGCCGCCCGCCCTGGCCGACGACCCGATCCTGGTGCTGGACCGGCTGCGCTGGCTGCGGCGGACGGAGCAGTTCGACGCCGCGGCTGCCCTGTGGGCGCAATCGGGGCTGGCCGCCGAACGGCGCCTGCCCATCCCTGCCTTCTGGAGCGAGCGCGACACGCTGGCGCACGACATGCTGCTGGCCGGCCGCGACCGCGACGCGCTGGCCCTGACCGGCACGACCGGCGACATGAGCCCGGCCGCCCGGAACGAAGCCGACTTCCTGGCCGGCTGGATCCTGCTGCGTCGCCTGCATGACCCCAAATCCGCCGCCGGGCGCTTCCGCCCCCTCTGTGCCTCGCGCGCCCTGATCACGCGCAGCCGGGGCCTGTACTGGACCGGCCGCGCGCTGGAGGAAGCCGGCGACGATTCCGGTGCCCGCGCGCAATGGCAACAGGCCGCCGCCATGCCCGGCACCTTCTACGGCCAGATGGCGCTGTCGCGGCTGGATGGGGATTCGGCCAGCCCGCTGCTGTTTCCCGAGCGTTCCGGCGCGCTGGTCCGCGACCGGCTGGGCAGCGTGCCCATGCCGGCCTGGAGCCATGACGATATGAGCCGGTTCGAGGCCAGCGACCTGGTGCAGGCCGCCCGGCTGCTGGCCGCGCGGGGCGACCTGCCCCGTGCGCGCGATTTCGTGCTGATGCAGGATTCGCGCCGCGACGATGCCGCCGGCCATGCGCTGGCCGCGATGCTCGCGGTGCGGCTTGGGATGCCCGACGTGGCGGTGGCGATCACCCGCCGCGCGGGCCGCGACGGCATCGCGCTGCTTCCGCTGGGCTGGCCGACGCCCTTCCCGGCCAGCGAGCAGGGATTGCCCCCGGGCTTCGTCATGGCCGTGATCCGGCAGGAGAGCAGCTTCGACCCCGGCATCGTCAGTGCGGCCGGGGCCTATGGGCTGATGCAGCTTTTGCCCGGGGCGGCGCGGGACGTGTCGCGGTGGGCGGGGCTGGCGACCGGCACGCTGACCGGCGCCAGCCTGACGGACCCGACCCTGAACATGCGAATCGGCACCGCCTATCTGTCGCGGCTGATGCGCAAGTTCGACGGGGCGATTCCCTATGTGCTGGCGGCCTATAATGCGGGGCCGCACCGGGCCGACCAATGGCTGGCCTCGGTCGGCGACCCGGCGCATGCCGACCCCACGCCCACTGCCATGCTCGACTGGATCGAGAGCATTCCGTTTGCCGAAACCCGCAGCTATATCCAGCGCGTGGAGGAAAACCTGGCCATCTACCAGGCTCTGGCCTCCGGACCCCGATCGGAGGCGCCGCCATGACCCCTGCCCGCCTTGTCGCCAGTTTCGGCGGCTGCGGCTTTTCGCCCGTCGCACCCGGGACTGTCGGATCGCTGGCGGCCCTGGTCTGCGGCCTGCTGTTCCTGCCCCATCCGCTTGTGCTCGGGGCTGCCATCCTGCTGTGCTGTGGTGTCGGATACGTGGCCACGGCGCGGGTCAGCGGCGGCGAGGACCATCAGTGGATCGTGATCGACGAGGTCGCGGGCATGTGGATCGCGATGTTCCCCCTGACGTTCGGCCCCATGCAGGTAGACCCGCTATGGCCCGACCGGATCGGCATCCTGTGGCTGCTGCTGGCCTTTGCGCTGTTCCGGCTGTTCGACATTACCAAGCCCGGCCCCGTCGGCTGGTTCGACCGGCGGCATGACGCGGTGGGGATCATGGGCGACGATATCGTGGCCGGACTGATCGCCGCGGCGATCCTGACGGCCGCGCGGATGCTGATCGTGCTGGCCTGACATCATCGCGGGGTGCCCATGACGTCCATGCTGAACGAAACCGTGCTGGCCCAGGCGGCCGAGGTGCTGGAGCGGATGCGCGGCGCGGGATTGCGGGCCGTCACCGCCGAAAGCTGCACCGGCGGGCTGGTGGCCGCCGCGCTGACGCATCATGCCGGATCGTCCGACATGGTCGAGGGCGGATTCGTCACCTATTCCAACGGGATGAAGACCGCGCTGCTGGGCGTGCCGGCGGCCCTGCTGGCCCGCCACGGGGCGGTCAGCGCCGAAGTCGCGGCATCGATGGCGCGGGGGGCGCTGGCCCATGCGCCGGAGGCCGATCTGGCGGTCTCCATCACCGGCATCGCTGGGCCGGGCGGCGGCTCGGCGGAAAAGCCGGTCGGGCTGGTATGGTTCGGGGCCATCCGGCGCGATGGCGAAGGCAGCACGATATCGCGCCATTTCGATGGCGATCGGGAAGCCGTCCGCCGGCAGGCGGTGGCGCAGGCGCTGGACCTGCTGGCGGGGCTGACGGAGGCGACATAGAAACCTCTCCGGCCAAGACGGTCGGGCCGGAGAGGCTGTTCCGATGTGCGGCGTGCCGGCTTTACTGCGGCGAACTCTCCGGCATCGAAGGCGCGGGCGGTGCCGGCGGCGCCACGGTGCCGGTGCCCGCCGGAACTGTCGCCGTGGGTTCGGTCGGTGCCGACATCGTGGGCGTGTTCGGCATGGTGCCCGGGGGAACGACGCCGGACGGGACCGTACCGGGCGGGACGGCCGCCTCGGGCTGCGGCGGATTGCCGGCGCGGGCGGTGGCGAGGCTCTTGGCGTTCAGGTCTTCGGTCGTGGGCGAGCCCGTGGCCGATTCCTGATGCTCCTTGCCATGGTCTTTATGGTGATGATGATGGTGGTGGTGATCCGGGTCCGCGAGGACCGGCGTGCCGACAACCAGGGCTGCGGCGACAATCATCGGGCCGAAAGACAATTTCATCACGATCGTTCCTCCAAGGGGTTGGAACGCGCCCGCATCAGGGCACGCGGCGTCATGACGGCGCGGGGCCGTCATTGACCTTGCGTAATCCCAACGTCCTTCAGGCGCCTCCGGTTCCGGCCGGCTGCGCATTCGTGGGCTGCGCCAATGTCTTGTCGGTCACCGGCGGGCCGTAGATGTCGCGCGCGCGGCGGATGAAGGCCGAGACCATCAGACGTACGGCCTCGTTGAACACCACCCCGATCGCGGCCTGGAGCAGGCGCGAGCGGAATTCGAAATCGACGAAGAAATCGACCTGGCAGCCGCGCGGGTCCGGCGCGAAGGTCCAGACATTGTTCAGGTAGCGGAACGGCCCTCTTTCATAGCGGACGCGGATGCGGGTGGGATGTTCGAGGTCCACCCGGCTGGTAAAGGTCTCGCGGAACGGGCCGAAGCCGATGGTCAGGTCCGCAACCAGTTCAGTCGCGGTGCGGGTGCGCACGCGGGCGGCGGCGCACCAGGGCAGGAATTGCGGATATTTGGCGACGTCCGCCACCAGGTCGAACAATTGCTCGGGCGCATAGGCAATCAGGCGACGTTCCGCATGCGTCGGCATCAGACGCTCTCCGCCCCGCTCCGCACGGCTGCCAGCTTCGCCTCGCGCGCCGCGCGCAGCTCCGCGAAGTCGGAATCGGCATGGTAGGAGGAACGGGTCAGCGGCGAGGCGCTGACCTGCAGGAAGCCCTTGGCCCGCGCCATCGCGGCATAATCGGCGAATTCGTCCGGTGTGACGAAATGCTTCACCGCCGCATGTTTCACCGTCGGCTGAAGATACTGGCCCAGCGTGATGAAATCGACATCGGCCACCCGCAGATCGTCCATCACCTGCAGGATCTCGGGCCGTTCCTCGCCCAGCCCGACCATCAGGCCGGATTTGGTGAAGATCGACGGATCGTGGCGCTTTACGTCATCCAGCAGCCGCAGCGACTGGTAATAGCGCGCGCCGGGGCGGATGGAGGTATAGAGCCGCGGCACGGTCTCCAGATTATGGTTGAACACGTCGGGGCGCGCCGCCACGACCACTTCCAGGGCTGCCGGCTTGCGCAGGAAATCCGGGGTCAGGATCTCGATCGTGGTGCTGGGCGACGCCGCGCGCACCGCGCCGATGACGCGGGCGAAATGCGCGGCCCCGCCATCGGGCAGGTCGTCGCGGTCGACCGAGGTGATGACGACATGGCGCAGGCCGAGCTTGGCCACGGCCTCGCCCACGCGCTCCGGCTCGCCGTCATCCAGTGCATGGGGCATGCCGGTGGTGACGTTGCAGAAGGAACAGGCGCGGGTGCAGATCTCGCCCATGATCATCATGGTGGCGTGACGCTGCGACCAGCATTCGCCGATATTCGGGCAGGCCGCTTCCTCGCACACCGTCACCAGCTTCTGCTCGCGCATCAGGGCGCGGGTCTCGTGATAGACGGGGTGGTTCGGCGCCTTGACGCGGATCCAGTCCGGCTTGCGGGCGATGGGATTGTCCGGGCGATGCGCCTTCTCGGGGTGGCGGAGCAGCGCACCGCCTTTTCTGTGGTCGATCACCAGACGCGTGGACATAAGGCAGAACCCATAAAGCAAACGGACAGCCAGAAGTGGAACGTCGCGGGGGGCGCGTCAAGCAAACATCCCCCCTGCCCGCGCCCCGGCGATCAAAAGCTCAGGAGCAGTCTCCCGGCCCCTCCATTCAGATATGCAATGCGCCGTCATAGGCCGCCAGAACGGCCTCGTGCATCGCCTCGGAAATGGTGGGATGCGGGAAGACGGTTTCCTTCAGTTCCGCCTCGGTCAGTTCCGACGTCCGGGCGATGACGTAGCCCTGGATCATTTCCGTCACCTCGGCACCGATCATGTGCGCGCCCAGCAGCTCGCCGGTTTCGGCGTCGAACACCGTCTTGACCAGCCCCTCGGGCTCGCCCATCGCAATGGCCTTGCCGTTGCCGATGAACGGGAAGCGGCCGACACGCACCTTGTGCCCGGCTTCCTTCGCCCGGGCCTCGGTCATGCCGACCGAGGCGATCTGCGGCCGGCAATAGGTGCAGCCGGGAATGTTCAGCGGGTCGATCGGGTGGACATGCCGCCCCGCGATCGCCTCGACGCACATCACGCCCTCATGGCTTGCCTTGTGCGCCAGCCAGGGCGGGCCGGCCAGGTCGCCGATGGCGTAGACGCCCGGCTCGCCGGTGAAGCATTTCGCGTCGACCTTCACATGCGTCCGATCGACGGTGACGGCGGTGCCCTCCAGCCCCAGCTTCTCGACATTGCCCACGATGCCCACGGCCGAGATCACGCGGTCCACGGTCAGGGCGTGCGTCTTGCCGCCGGCTTCGACCGACAGGCTGACATTGTCCGCGCCCTTGGTGATGGGGCCGATCTTCGCACCCGTGAGGATGGTCATGCCCTGCTTGACGAACGCCTTGTGCGCCAGCGCGCCGATCTCCTCGTCCTCGACCGGCAGGATGCGGTCCAGCACTTCGACGACCGTCACCTCGGCGCCCATGTTGCGATAGAACGAGGCGAATTCGATGCCGATCGCGCCGGAACCGATCACCAGCAGCCTCTTGGGCAGTTCGGTCGGCACCATCGCCTCGCGATAGGACCAGATCAGCTTGCCGTCGGGCTCCAGCCCCGGCAGCACGCGGGCGCGCGCGCCGGTCGCCAGGATGAGGTTCTTCGCGCTCAGCGTCGCCACCGGCTTGCCGTCCTTGGTGACGGACAGCAGGCGGCGGCTGCCGTCCTTGCCCGCCAGCGCCCCGAACCCGTCGAAGACCGTGACCTTGTTCTTTTTCAGCAGGTGCCCGACGCCGGAGGAAAGCTGGCCGGCGACCTGGCGCGAGCGCTTGACCACTTTCTGCAGGTCGAAGCGCACATTGTCGGCCGCGAAGCCGAATTCGCCCAGATGATGCAGCAGGTGATTGATCTCGGACGCACGCAGCAGCGCCTTGGTCGGGATGCAGCCCCAGTTGAGGCAGATACCGCCCAGGTGATTGGCCTCGACCACGGCGGTCTGGAGCCCGAGCTGGGCGGCGCGGATCGCGGCGACATACCCGCCGGGACCGCCGCCGACGACGACGAGATCGAATTCTGTCTTGTTCATTGATGTACGTTCCCGGAGCGGAGGGCGGCCGGACAAGGGCGGTCGCGCGAGGATGCCGGTTCAGAAAAAGTTCCGTGGCCCGGACATGCCGGGCCACGGCGGTTCAGACGACGAGGCTGAGCGGCGATTCGACCACCGAGCGGAAGGCGGCGACCCATTCGGCCGCCAGCGCGCCGTCGACCACGCGATGATCGACCGACAGCGTCACCGTCATGACGGTCGCTATGGCCAGGGCATCGCCCTTCACGACCGCCCGCTTCTCGCCCGCCGCGATGGCCAGGATGGCGGCCTGCGGCGGGTTGATGATGGCCGAGAACTCCTTGACCCCGTACATGCCCATGTTCGAGATCGAGAACGAGCCGCCCTGGAATTCCTGCGGCTTCAGCTTGCCGGCACGGGCGCGGGCAATCAGTTCCTTCGCCTCGTTGCTGATCTGGCTCAGCGACTTGCGGTCGGCATTGCGGATGATCGGGGTGATCAGCCCATCCGGCACCGACACCGCGACCGAGATATCGACATCGTCGTACAGGATGGTCGCATCCTCGGTGTAGGACGCGTTGACCTTGGGGACGCGCCGCAGCGTGACGGCGACGGCCTTGATCAGCAGGTCGTTGACCGACAGCTTGAACGCGCCCGGCCCTTCGGCCGGCGAGGACGCGTTAAGCTGCGCGCGCAGGGCCAGCAGCGCATCCAGTTCCACATCCATGGCGACGTAGAAATGCGGGATGGTCGATTTCGCCTCGGTCAGCCGGCGCGCGATGACCTTGCGCACCGTCGAGTTCGGCACCGCGGTATGCGGCACGTCGATCACGGGTGCGGGAGGCGGCGCCGCCTTGGGGGTGGTGGACGCTGCGGCCGGTGCCGGCACGGCCACGGCCGCCTCGACATCGCGTCGCACGATCCGCCCGTTCGGGCCGCTGCCCTTCACCTGGCCCAGATCGATACCCTTCTGAGCGGCGATGCGTCGGGCGAGCGGCGAGGCGAAGACGCGCCCTGCCTTCGGCGCAACCTCGGCAACGGGGGCCGGCGCGATGACTGTGGGCGTCGCACCTGCGGCACCCACAGTCGGCGCAGGGGCCGCCGCCTTGGGTGCGGCGGCGGCCTGCGCCGCATCGGGCACGGCCTCGCCTTCCGCCACCAGGATGGCGATCGGTGCGTTGACCTTCACGCCTTCGGTCCCGGCCTCGACCAGGATCCGCCCCAGCGTTCCCTCATCGACGGCTTCGACCTCCATCGTCGCCTTGTCGGTCTCGATCTCGGCGATCACGTCGCCCGAGGCGATGGCCTCGCCTTCCTTCTTCAGCCAGCGGGCCAGCTTGCCCTCGGTCATGGTCGGCGACAAAGCCGGCATCAGGATGTTCACGGACATTGCGCGTGTTCCTCAGACCAGCTTGCGGACCGCATCCACCACCCAGGTCGGGTTCGGGAGGGCCAGCTTTTCCAGATTGGCGGCGAAGGGCATCGGCACGTCGGCCCCGGCGACACGCGCCGGCGGAGCGTCGAGATAGTCGAACGCATGTTCGATCACCTGCATCGCCACTTCCGCGCCGATGCCGGCGAAGGGCCAGCCTTCCTCGACACAGACCAGGCGACTGGTCTTCTTGACGCTGGCCACGATCGTCTCGGTATCCAGCGGGCGGATGGTCCGCAGGTTGATCACCTCGGCCGAAATCCCCTGCTCCGCCAGGATCGCGGCGGCTTCCAGCGCCGTGCCGACCATGATCGAGAAGGCGACGATGGTCACGTCGGTGCCCTCGCGCTCGATCTTCGCCCGGCCGATCGGCAGGATGAAATCGTCGTCGATCGGGCACGGGAATTTGTGGCCGTACAGGATCTCGTTTTCCAGCACGATCACCGGGTTCGGGTCGCGGATCGCGGCCCGCAGCAGGCCCTTGGCGTCGGCCGACGACCAGGGGGCCACCACCTTCAGGCCCGGCACATGGCCGTACCAGCTGGCATAGCATTGCGAATGCTGGGCGCCCACGCGGGCGGCGGCGCCGTTGGGGCCGCGGAAGACGATCGGGCAGGAAATCTGGCCGCCCGACATGTAGCGCGTCTTGGCCGCCGAGTTGATGATGTGGTCGATCGCCTGCATCGCGAAATTCATGGTCATGAATTCCACGATCGGCTTCAGCCCCGTCAGCGCGGCACCGACCGCCATGCCGGTAAAGCCGTGTTCGGTGATCGGCGTGTCGATCACGCGCTTCTCGCCGAATTCGTCCAGCAGCCCCTGCGAGACCTTGTAGGCCCCCTGGTACTGCGCGACTTCCTCGCCGATCAGGAACACGTCCTCGTCCCGCCGCAGCTCGGCGGCCATGGCGTCGCGCAGGGCCTCGCGGACCGTGATCTCGACCGTCTCGCCCCATTCCTTTTCGGGCGCGACCGTGGGGGCCGGCGGCGCGGCCTTGGCGGGGGCAGCCTGTGCGGCCGGCGCGGGAGCCGGAGCTTCGGCCTTTGCCGCCGCCGGGGCGGCAGCCGCGCCGTCCGATTGCAGGTTCGCGATCGGGGTGTTCACCGCGACATGCTCGGTGCCTTCCGGCACCAGGATGTCGGCCAGCGTGCCCTCGTCGACGGCTTCGACTTCCATCGTCGCCTTGTCGGTCTCGATCTCGGCGATCACGTCGCCGGCGGCGATATGGTCGCCGGGGGTCTTCAGCCAGCGGGCCAGCTTGCCCTCGGTCATGGTCGGCGACAGGGCGGGCATCAGGATCTGGGTGCTCATCGTTCAGCCTTCCACCAGCACGTCTGTCCACAATTCGGACGGATCGGGTTCAGGGCTGCTCTGTGCGAAATCGGCCGCATCCACCACAATTGCCTTCACCTTGTCCTCGATCGCCTTCAGTTCTGCTTCGTCGACGCCGCTCGACAGCAAGTCACGACGCACCCGGTCGATCGGGTCGTGGTTCTTGCGCATCTCGTCCACCTCACTGCGCGGACGGTATTTCGCGGGGTCGGACATGGAATGGCCGCGATAGCGGTAGGTCTCCATTTCCAGCAGGAACGGCCCCTTGCCTTCGCGGCAATAGGCAATCGCCTCCTGCGCCGCCAGGCGCACGGCCTCGACATCCATGCCGTCGACCTTGCGCCCCGGAATCCCCCAGGGTTCGCCGTTGCGCCACAATTGCTTGGACGCCGAGGAGCGCTCGACGCTGGTGCCCATGCCGTAATGATTGTTCTCGATCACGAACACGCAGGGCAGCTTGTGCAGGGCCGCGAGGTTGAAGCTCTCGTAGACCTGGCCCTGGTTGGATGCGCCCTCGCCGAAATAGGCGATCGAGACCTCGTCGGTGCCGCGATATTTGTTCGCGAAGGCCAGGCCGATCCCCAGCGCGACCTGCGCGCCGACGATCCCGTGGCCGCCGTAGAAATGCTTCTCGCGCGAGAACATGTGCATCGAGCCGCCCTTGCCGCGCGAATAGCCGCCTTCGCGCCCCGTCAGTTCGGCCATCACGCCGCGCGGGTCCATGCCGGCGGCCAGCATCTGCCCATGGTCGCGATAGGAGGTGATTAGCTTGTCGCCCTGCTTCAGCTCCATCTGGATGCCGACGACCACGGCCTCCTGGCCGATATACAGGTGGCAGAACCCGCCGATCAGGCCCATGCCGTACAGCTGGCCCGCGCGCTCCTCGAACCGGCGGATCAGCACCATGTCGTAGAAAGCGTGCTTCAGCTCGTCCGTGGTGAAGGTCGCATTGGTCCGGTCGGGGTTGGAAACGCCCGCGCCGGTGCCGGACGTTTTTTTATCGCCCATGGTTTGTCCCCTTTTTTTTCGCGCACCGCGGCGTCGGAGAGGAATGAGATCCCTGCCCTCTGGCGCTCCGGCCTGATGATGTTCACTCAATTTGCCGTGTTGATGGACGGGGAAAGCTGTCCCGCCCATTCAGCCGACATGCGACAGCACTGTCGGAATCCAACGGCAGATTTACGACGTTCGCTATTTTTTACCGTGCGGAGAGCCGTCCTCAAAGGCCGAAAGAGGTGTAAGCTCGGAAACAAACCGAACGAATTTGGTAAACGGAGTGAACGTGAGCGACACCAGCGGCCGAAAGATGTTCTGTGGCAACCGCGTGCGTGCATTGCGGATCGCGAATGCGATTTCGCAGAGGATGATGGCCCAGCGGCTGGGCATTTCCGCAAGCTACCTCAACCAGATCGAAAATAACGCCAAGCCGGTCCCGACGCGGCTGCTGGTGACGCTGTGCGACATGTTTTCCGTCGCCCCGAGCTATTTCGGCGATGACGGCGAGATCCGGATGCTCCGGCTTCTGCGGGAGGCATCGAGCGACCCGATGTTCCGCTCCGCGCTGCCGGAGCGGGAGATCCAGGGGGCCATCCGCGATAATCCTGCTTTCGTGAAGATGTTTCTGGAACTCTATCGGTCGGTCAGGGCCATGCACGAACAGGGCAGCGAGAGCCAGCCCGACAAGCGGACCGAGGCCGAGCGCGCTTCCGCGTGGTCCAAACTCTCATCTGCCTACGAGATCGTCGGCGACTGGGTGCAGGCGGAACGGAATTATTTCGACACGCTGGATCGCGCGGCCGAGCAACTGTACGAAACCGCGCGGCTGGATACGGATACGATCGGCACGGGGCTGGAGCGTCATCTTCGCGACCGCTTCGGCGTCACGGTTTCCACCACGGCCGCCGAATCCGTCATTCCCAATACCAGCCCGTGCCACTTCGACAGCGTCGAAAAAGTGGCGCGCTTCCTGCCCGGCCTGCCCGGCCCGACCCGGACATTCTGCATGGCGCGGCTGGTCGCCCATCTGGGATATGCCACGCTGATCGACGAGGCAGCCCGTCACCCGCTCCTGTCCGACGGAAACACGCGTTCGATCGCCCGCGCCGCAATGGCCAATTATTTCGCGGGCGGGCTGATCATGCCGTACGAATTGTTTGCGGCGAAAGCCAAGGCGTTCAAGCACGATCTCGATCGCCTGCAAACGACCTTCTCGGCCAGTTACGAGCAGGTGTGCCAGCGGCTCTCTTCTCTCCAGCGGCCGGGCGCGGAAGGGGTGCCGTTCTATTTCATCAAGGCGGATGTGGCGGGCAACGTGCTGAAAAGCTATAGCGCCAACCGCTTCAGCCGCGCCCGCTTCGGCGCGCTGTGCCCGCGCTGGAACGTCTTCGAAAGCTTTTCGGCCGCCGGGAAGCTGATCATCCAGATTTCGCAGGATACGGAAGGCGGCCTGTTCATCAGCGTGGCGCGGGCCGTCGTCCCTCACCCGCTGTCATTCTTCGACCGTCAGCCGAAACGCGCCATCGTGCTGGGCTGCTCCGTCGCCCATGCCGACGAGGTCGTCTATTCGTCGATGCTGAACCTGCACGATCCGCGCACATTCATCTCGATCGGCCCCGGCTGCCGGTCATGCGTGCGCGCCGATTGCGAGCATCGCGCGATGCCGCAGAGCGGTTTCTTCTTTCAGCCGGCGGCAGGTGCCTGAGCCGCTACGTCTCGCTGATAGAGCCCGGAGCGTCCGCCGGATTTGGCAATCAGGCGGACATTCCCGATGGTCATGTCCCGATCCACCGCCTTGCACATGTCGTACAGGGTCAGGGCACAGACGCTGACCGCCGTCAGGGCCTCCATCTCCACCCCGGTCGGGCCGGTGGTGCCGACACTGGCCTCGATCTCGATCCCGCTGCCATCCTGCGAAGGCGCCAGGTCCACGCGAACCGAACTCAGCGCCAGCGGGTGGCAGAGCGGGATCAGGTCCGCGGTCTTCTTGGCGGCCATGATGCCCGCGATGCGGGCCACGGCCAGCACATCGCCCTTCTTCATGCCGCCCGACAGGATCAGGCCCAGCGTTTCGGGCCGCATCGTCACCTGCCCCCGCGCGACGGCCTGCCGCACGGTCGCGGGCTTGTCGGCCACATCCACCATCACGGCGTGGCCATTGGCGTCGAGATGGGTCAGGCCGCCCGCAACCGGCATGGCTCAGGCACCGCCCAGCAGGATGCGGGCCGCCTCGCCCGGCGACGGGTGGCGCAGCAGCGTTTCGCCGACCAGGAAGCCGCTGGCGCCCACATTGCTGAGCCGCACGACATCGTCGTGGGTGCGGATACCGCTTTCCGAAACCACGATCCGGTCGGGCGGAACCAGCGGGGCAAGCTGGATCGTCGTCTCAAGATTGGTCTTCAACGTCTTGAGATTACGGTTATTGATCCCGATCAGCGACGTGTCCAGCGCCAGGGCGCGGTTCAGTTCGGCCTCGTCATGCACCTCGACCAGGACGTCCATGTCCAGCCCGCGTGCGATATCCAGCAGTTCCGCCGCCTCGCTGTCGGTCAGGGCCGCCAGGATCAGCAGGATGCAGTCCGCGCCGATGATGCGGCTTTCATGCACCTGCCACGGATCGAGGATGAAATCCTTGCGCAGGATCGGCAACGCGCAGGCGTCGCGTGCCCGCTGGAGGTCTTCCGCACAGCCATGGAAGCACGATCCCTCGGTCAGGACCGAGATACAGGCCGCACCCGCTTTTTCATATTCGGCGGCGATGCCGGCGGGGTCGTAGTCGGGGCGCAGGATGCCCGCCGAGGGCGATGCCTTCTTGATTTCCGCGATCAGCCCGATCTGGCGGTCCGCCGTCCGCTGCTTCAGCGCCTGGCCGAAACCGCGGGTCGGCGTGGTGACTTCCCGGGCCCGGGCCGTGATTTCCTTCAGGGGGGTAACGGTGGCCCGCTGCGCGACATCGACCCTGGTCCGGGCGCAGATGCGCGCAAGGACATCCGGAAGCCCATCCGGGTCCGAGGCGGTGCCGCACTCGTTCTGAGCGGGATTCGTCGCGGTATCGTTCATGATCAACCCTGTATGAATTCGTCCCGCGCGGACGGCCTGCCGTCGCGCGCGGATTTCAAGACAGCCAGTGCAGACCCGTCATCCAGAACACGGGCCGCGTCGGCGACCAATGCCCGCAACGATGCGGGCTGCACTTTCCCCTCTTTCAGAATGTCTCCACGGCCCGCGACGTGCAGCGCGGCGGCCGTGTTCAACAGAACGGTGTCCCGATAGGCCCCGTGGGCACCAGCCAGCAGAGCCTCCAGCGCGGCGGCGTTTTCCACCGGTCCGCCGCCCGTAATCGCCGAAATCGGTGCCGGGCGCAGGCCGGCATCGGCGGGTTCCAGCGTGAAATCATACAGGACGCCGTCCTGCAACGCCACGATTGCAGTGGGGCCGGCCAGCGTCAGCTCGTCCACGCCCTGCCCCGCCCCGCATGTGCCGTGAACGGCCCAGGCGCGCTCCGACCCCAGAAGCTGCAACGTCTCGACCACCGGGCGCAGCCAGGACGGATCGAACACCCCGACCAGCTGGCGCGTGACGCCTGCCGGATTGCACAGGGGGCCGATGAGGTTGAACAGCGTCCGCACCCCCAGCGCCGAGCGCGCGGGTGCGGCAAAGCGCATGGCCGGATGGTGCGACGGCGCCGCCATGAAGGCCAGCCCCCCGTCATTCACCCGCGCCGCGATCACGGCCGGGTCGTCCGACATCAGCACACCCAGCGCGCCCAGCACGTCGGTCGCGCCCGAGCGCGACGACAGGGCCTTGTTGCCATGCTTGGCCACCGGCACGCCCAGCGCCGCCAGTACGAAGGCAACGGCGGTCGAGATATTCAGCGTGCCCAGCCCGTCGCCGCCGGTTCCACACACATCGATGGTGCCCGCCGGCACGGGGGCCACCCGCCGCATGCGCGACCGCACGGCCCGCACGGCGCCCAGCAGTTCGGCCCGCTGCTCACCCCGCACCCGCAGCGCCATCAGGAACGCCGCGATCAGCATGTCGGGAATGCCGCCATCCATGATCAGGCCGAAAGCATGTTCGGCATCGGCCTCGTTCAGGGTCTCGCCACCCGCCAGGCGGCTCAGGATGGCCCGAAAGGCGTCGGTCGGGGCGACAGGCAGGGACGGCGTGCCATCCATCGGCGGTCAGGCCGCCTTTCGCGGCGTATTGAGGCCGCGCGCGATCGCCAGGAAATTGGCCAGGATGGCGTGCCCGTGTTCCGACGCGATGCTCTCCGGATGAAACTGGACCCCGAATATCGGCAGGACGCGATGGCGAAGCCCCATGATGACGCCGTCTTCGGTATGCGCGACGGGCACCAGGTCGGGCGGCAGGGTGGCGGGATCGACCGTCAGGCTGTGATAGCGGGTCGCCTGGAAGGGGCTGGGCAGCCCCTCGAACACGCCGCTGCCGTCATGAAAGACCGGGCTGACCTTGCCGTGCATGGGCACCGGCGCCCGCACCACGGTGCCGCCGAAGACCTGGCCGATGGCCTGGTGGCCCAGGCAGACCCCGAAAATCGGCACATGCCCGGCCGCGCGGCGGATCAGGTCGCAGCAGATCCCGGCCTCGGTGGGCGAGCGCGGACCGGGCGACAGCACGATCGCCTCCGGCTTCAGCGCCATCGCCGCGTCGACCGTCAGCGCATCGTTGCGCCGTACGTCGCATTCCTCCCCCAGATCGCCCAGATAATGGACGAGATTGAAGGTGAAACTGTCGTAATTATCGATCAGCAGGATCATGGCGACATGATGGCCTTCTGTTCCACCCCGGTCAAACAACAGTTCAGAATTTCATCGAAATAATACATACCGTCTGAAATTGGGTCGTTTGTTACAAAAAACAGGAAAGATCGTGTAATTTTATGATCGGCGCGATTGGCGCGATCACGATGCCGTCAGTCGGCGTTGCCTCCGCGCGCAAAGCGTACCGCCGCTTCGGCCGCACGGAACAGCGCGCGGGCCTTGTGCTGCGTTTCCTCGTATTCCGCATCGGGCACGCTGTCGGCCACCACGCCGCACCCGGCCTGAACGTGCATCTGCCCGTCCTTGACCACGGCCATGCGCAGGCCGATGCAGGTGTCCATCTCGCCATTCGCGCCGAAATAGCCGATGCAGCCGGCATAGGTGGCGCGCCGGGTCGGCTCGACCTCGTCGATGATCTCCATCGCCCGGATCTTCGGCGCGCCGGTCAGCGTGCCGGCCGGGAAGCCCGCGATCAGCGCATCCAGCGCCTCCAGCCCCGGTCGCAATACGCCTTCGACATTCGACGAGATATGCATGACGTGACTGAAGCGCTCGATCACGAATTTCTCGGTGACCTTCACGCTGCCGACCGCACAGACCCGGCCGACATCGTTGCGGCCCAGGTCGATCAGCATCAGGTGTTCGGCCAGTTCCTTGGGGTCGGCCAGCAGGTCCTGCTCCAGCGCCAGGTCCTCCTCCGCCGTGCGGCCGCGAGGCCGCGTGCCGGCCAGGGGGCGCACCGTCATCCGCCCGTCGCGCAGGCGCACCAGGATCTCGGGCGAGGAGCCGACGAGGGTGAACCCGTCGAAGGCCAGGTGGAACAGGAACGGCGCCGGATTGATGCGGCGCAGCGACCGGTACAGTGCCAGCGGCGGCAGGGTGAACGGGGTCGAGAAACGCTGGCTGGGCACGACCTGAAAGGCGTCGCCGGCCGCGATATAGTCCTGGATGCGCCGGACCATGGCGCAGAACGCCTCGCGGGTGAAATTCGAGCGCGCGGGCTCCAGCGGGCCGGTATAGTCCGGCCGGATCTCGTGCAGCGCCAGTGGCTCGGACAGCGTCCTTCGTGCCAGCGCGATCAGGTCTTCCGCCGCCTGCCACACCTGCTCGGGCGCGCGGTCGGCGCTGGGCCGCACAGGTGCGGCCAGGATCAGCTCGTCGCGTACCGTGTCGAAGATGGCGAACAGGCCGGGGCGGGTCATCACCCCCTCGGGCAGGTCCAGATCGTCGGGCGGGCTGTGGGGCAGATGCTCCATCTGCCGTACCATGTCGTATCCCAGATAGCCGAACAGGCCGGCCGTCATCGGCGGCAGTCCTGCTGGCAGGGTCATCCGGCTGTCGCGGATGATCGCGCGCAGCGAATCCAGCGGCGCCTCCGCGACCGGGGCGAAGCCGTCCGGATCGCGGTCGGGCGCGCTGTTGATCGCGGCCTTTCCGCCATGGCAGCGCCAGACCAGGTCCGGCAGCAGGCCGATCACCGAGTATCGGCCACGCGCCACCCCGCCTTCGACGCTTTCCAGCAGGAAGGCATTTCGCGCCGGGCTGGTATCGGTGGCGCCGGCGAGGCGGGAGAGGCGCATATAGGCCGAGACCGGCGTCAGCAGGTCGGCGGCCTCCACGCTCCAGACCACGCTGCCCTCTCCCATACGCAGGGCGGACAGCGCCGCGTCGCGTTCCGCAAGGGTCGGCGCGGCGGGAATGGTCTGAACGATGGTCGTCACGGGCTGGTCTCTCCGGCGCTGCCCGCCCCGGTGACCGAGGACAGGGCCGATTTCAGGGCGCCCATATTGGTCTTGGGCTTGACCACCTGCTGCAGGGCGGCGGCATAGGTCATCCCGATATCATCAGCCAGCGCCTGCGACAGGCCGGAGCGGATGCGGCCGACGCGCATCGCCTGCGTGCCGGGGTCGGGATGCGTGATCGCAGTCAGCGTCGCCACATAGAAGCCGTCGGCCCCGTCGAGCATGACGGTCTGCCCGGCCTTGTCGAAGCGGAAGACCAGGCGCGCCAGTTCGTCGGGCACGCCCTCGACCGCCCGCCCGCGCTCCAGAGGCGCCGGATGCTCGACCTGCTGGCCCCCGGCGGCGGCCGAGACGCCGCCATGCGCCCTGGCGGCCAGGTACAGCGCGGTGGCCGCGACATTGGCCGCATGGCGCCTGGCCTCCTCGTCCCACGCCGCGCGCACCTGCGCGGCGGCGGCATCGAAGGGCTGGAGCTGGGCGGGCGTGATGCTGTCGACCGCGACCGCGAACCAGCCATTCTCCGGCCCCTGGACCAGAGTGGGGCTGGCGTCTTTCGCCTGGCTGAAGACCTTGTCGATGATCGTCTGGCGCAGGGCCGGCGAGGCCGGGATCGGCGCGGCCTCGCCCCCCTGGGTCATGCCGCGTGCGTTCAGCGAGCCGGCGATGGCCGCCGCCCCCAGATTGTCGGGAATATGGTCCAGGCCGCCGCCGGCGATGGCGTCCTGGAGCTTCTGCACGCGCTGGCCGATCAGCTCCACGGCCTGGCCGCGCGCCATCTGTTCGCGCAGTTCCTGCCGGGCGGCGTCGAACGGGGTATCGTGCGGCGGTGTGACCTGCGTGACCTTGAAGACGACCCAGCCGGTATCGACCTGCACCGGCCCCTGGAGGTCGGACGGCGGAGCGGCGAAGACCAGATTCGCCAGCCCCACGGAAGGAATGCCCGTCTGGCGGACATTGTCCATCTGCACCGTGGCGGCATCCTTGGCATCGGCCTGGATGCGGGCCCAATCGGCACCGGCCTTCCACTGGTCGGCGATGGCCTGCGCGCGGGTCTGGCTGGGGGCCGTCACGATCTGCACGCTGCGGGTCTCGGGCACATGGTATTTCGAGGCCTGGGCGTCATACAGCTTCTTCAGCTCGGCATCGGGGATCTCGATCGACTGGGCCACGCTGTCGGGCGACAGCACCACGACGCGCGCATGACGGAACTCCGGCGTCTGGAACAGCCAGGGATGATTGTCGTAGAAGCGGCGGAGCTGCGCCGCGTCGGGCACCGGCGCCGCCTGGGCGGTCAGCGGCAGGCGCACCAGGTCGATGGTCCGGGTCTGCGCATCGAAATCGAACGCCTGGCGGACCATGGTCTCCGGCGCGCGGGCACCGTTCTGGATCGGCTCGATCAGCGCGCGGACGGCCAGGTCGGCGCGGATCAGCTCCAGCAGGCGCGCTTCGGTCATGCCGATCTGCTGCAGGCGCGAATCGAACAGCTTGCGGTCGAATCGTCCGTCCGGCCCTTTGAAGGCGGGTAGGCCGAACACTTCCTCACGCACCGCGGCGTCGGGAACGGTCACGCCCAGCCGGTCCGCCGACAGCGTGATCTCGGATTGCATCAGCAGCCGCTGCAAGACCTGCTCCGCCGCCTGGCGGCGGGTTGCGACCGGCAGCTGCGACGGGTCGCTCATGCCCGCCTGGCGGGCGACCTGCTGCAATTCGTTCTGCACCGCCGAGAGGAAATCGTTGGTGGTGACGGTCTGGCCGCCCACCCGCACGATGACATCGGCGCGCTCGCTGCCGATATTCGACAGGACATCGCCCACACCCCAGCCGACGAAGGCAAGGAACAGCAGGCCGGCAATGACGCGGCCCAGCCAGGAATCGACTAAGGCGTGACGCAGGAAGGAGATCATGAACGACAATATTCCGGACGAAGGCGGCACAAGCGACTATGGCGGCCCGACGGCCGCCTTATTCGGCGGGGCACCATAAGGATACGCCCCGCGATTGACCAGAACCCTGTGCGCGGGTGCCGCGTTGGCGCGTGGCCATTGTGCTGGCACGGCGCGCATGGTGTACGGTATCGGCAACCGGGCTGCACAGCGGCCCCAAACGATAAATCAAGGGATCAAGCCACATGAGGCAGATGATCGTCGGCAACTGGAAGATGAACGGGCTGAGCGCCCCCTCGCGGGAGCTGGTGAGCGCGCTTGCGCAGGGCCTGAAAGCCATTGCCAACCCGCCGCCGGTCGTGGTCTGCCCGCCCTTTACCCAGCTGGCGGCCTTGGCCCCCCTGCTGAAAGGGACCGGCATCGCGCTGGGCGCCCAGGATTGCCACCAGGCGCCGTCGGGCGCGCATACCGGCGACATCTCGGCCGCCATGCTGGCCGAGCTGGGCGTGGAATATGTGATCCTTGGCCATTCCGAGCGGCGGCGGGAACATGGCGAACTGGACGAGACGGTGCGCGAGAAGGCCGTGGCGGCGATGGAAGCCGGCCTGACGCCGATCGTCTGCATCGGCGAAAGCGCCGACCAGCGGGCCGCCGGCGAATATCAGGACGTCGTCGGCTGGCAGATCAAGGGCTCGCTGCCCGACAATTTCAGCGGCGTCGTGGCCTACGAGCCGGTCTGGGCCATCGGCTCGGGCGTGCCGGCCTCGCCGCAGGACATCGCGGACATGATGGGCTTCATCCGCGCCGAGCTGACACGCCAGTTCGGCGAGACGGGAAAGACCATGCGCATTCTCTATGGCGGGTCGGTCAGCGGGCGCGAGGCCCCGACCATCCTGCCGATCGCGGAGGTCGGCGGCGCGCTGGTGGGCGGCGCCAGCCTGAAGGCCGATGCGTTTCTGCCGATTGTCCGCGCCGCCGCCGATTGTCCGCGCCGCCATTGATCTGTAAACGGTCGGTCTGCGCCGCCCTATCGGAAGTCGAGAATGATCACCCTTCTGCTTTTTCTGCACCTGTTCGTCACCCTGGCCCTGATCGGAACCGTCCTGATCCAGCGCAGCGAGGGCGGCGGCCTGGGAATCGGCAGCAGCCAGGGCATGGGCAGCTTCATGTCCGGGCGCGGCACGGCCAACCTGCTGACGCGTACCACCTCGATCCTGGCGGGCATCTTCATGCTGCTGTCGCTGACCCTGGCGGTGCTGAACCGGGGGGCCTCGACGGGCGGCGGCCATGACATCCTGGCCCAGCCGCCGGCGCCCGCGGCCGCTACCTCCGCCCCGGCCCTGCCCCCGGCTCCGCCCGCGGCGCCCACGGCCACCCACTGACGGATCGGGCTGCCTTCCCCACGGAAGGCAGCCTTTTTTTATCGGGCAGAGGCGACGGTTATTCGCTTTGCCCGGCAGGTCGAAACGGTGTAGGGAGGCCATCCATGACGCGGTTTGTATTCATCACTGGCGGCGTGGTCTCCTCTCTCGGTAAAGGCATTGCCTCTGCAGCCCTCGCGGCGCTGCTGCAGGCGCGCGGTTACCGGGTCCGGCTACGCAAGCTCGACCCCTATCTCAATGTCGATCCGGGCACCATGAGCCCGTATCAGCACGGCGAAGTCTTCGTGACCGATGACGGCGCGGAGACCGATCTCGACCTCGGGCATTACGAACGCTTTACGGGCGTCCATGCCACCCGGGCCGACAACGCCACCACCGGCCAGATCTATTCGGACGTGATCGCGCGCGAGCGACGCGGCGATTATCTGGGCGCCACGGTGCAGGTCATTCCCCACATCACGGATGCCATCAAGGAAGCCGTGGTCGCGGGGACCGAGGACCTGGATTTCGTGCTGGTGGAAATCGGCGGCACGGTGGGCGATATCGAAAGCCTGCCCTTCCTCGAGGCCATTCGCCAGCTGCGCAATGACCTGGGCACCGGGCAGACGATGTTCGTCCACCTGACCCTGCTGCCGTGGATTCCCTCGGCCGGCGAGCTCAAGACGAAGCCGACCCAGCATTCCGTCAAGGAATTGCAGAATGTCGGCATCCAGCCCCAGATGCTGCTGTGCCGGTCGGACCGGCCGATCCCCGATACCGAACGGCGCAAGATCGCCAATTTCTGCAATGTGCGCCCGGAAGCCGTGATCGCGGCGCTGGATGTCGACACGATCTATGCCTGCCCGATTTCGTACCATGCGGAAGGCATGGATACCGAAGTCCTGCGCCATTTCGGCCTGCCCTTCGACCAGGAGCCCGACCTGTCGCGCTGGCACCGGACGCTGGATGCGATTCGCCACCCCGAGGGTGAGGTCCGCATTGCGGTCGTGGGCAAATATACCGCCCTGCTCGACGCCTATAAATCGCTGATCGAGGCCCTGCTGCACGGCGGTATCGCCAACCGGGTGCGGGTCAAGCTGGACTGGGTCGAGGCCGAGACGTTCGAGAAATCGGAAGACGCGCTGGAAGCCCTGCACAATGTGCACGCGATTCTGGTGCCTGGCGGATTCGGCGAGCGCGGCGCGGAGGGCAAGATCCAGGCCGTCCGATTCGCGCGCGAGCATAACATCCCGTTCCTGGGCATCTGCTTCGGCATGCAGATGGCGGTCATCGAGTGCGCCCGCAACCTCGCCGGCCTGCCCGATGCCTCCTCCACCGAGTTCGGCCCGACCAACGAGCCGCTGGTCGGCCTGATGACCGAATGGGCCCGCGGCAACGAATTGCTGCGCCGGCGCGAAGGCGGAGAGATGGGCGGGACGATGCGCCTAGGCGCCTACCCCGCCAAGCTGGCCGAAGGATCGCGGGTGGCCGAGATCTATGGCCGGACCGACATCCGCGAGCGGCATCGCCATCGCTACGAAGTCAACGTTCATTACCGCGAGAAGCTGGAGCAGACCGGCATGCGATTCTCGGGCATGTCGCCTGACGATATCCTGCCGGAAGTGGTCGAATATCCCGATCATCCCTGGTTCATCGGCGTGCAGTATCATCCCGAGCTGCTCTCCAAGCCGTTCGATCCGCACCCGCTGTTCTCCGGCTTCGTCGGCGCGGCCGTGAAGAAGATGCGCCTGGTATGACCGCGCCCCGTCCGATCACGATCGGGGACCTGACGGTGGGCAACGACCAGCCCTTCGTCCTGATCGCCGGCCCGTGCCAGATCGAATCCGAAGCCCACACTATGGAAATGGCCGAGGCGCTGTGGACGATCGCGCGCGAGACCGGGGTCGGGCTGATCTATAAAAGCTCGTTCGACAAGGCGAACCGCACCAGCATCGGTGCGGCGCGCGGCGTCGGCATGGCGAAAGGGCTGGAAATCCTGGCCCGGGTGCGCGAGCGCTTCGGCGTGCCGGTGCTGACCGACGTGCATGCGGCCGAACAATGCGCGGCGGTGGCCGAGGCCGTCGACGTGTTGCAGATCCCGGCCTTTCTGTGCCGCCAGACCGACCTGCTGCTGGCGGCGGGCGAGACCGGGGCCGCCATCAACGTCAAGAAGGGGCAGTTCCTGGCGCCGTGGGACATGCAGAATGTCGCGGCCAAGATCGCCTCGACCGGCAACGAGCGGATCATGCTGTGCGAGCGCGGCACCAGTTTCGGCTACAACACACTGGTCAACGACATGCGCGGCCTGCCGATCATGGCCGGGACCGGCTACCCGGTGGTGTATGACGCCACCCATTCGGTCCAGCAGCCGGGCGGCCTGGGCGGGTCGTCGGGCGGGCAGCGCGAATATGCCCCCGTCCTGGCCCGCGCGGCGCTGGCGATCGGGGTGGCGGCCGTCTTCATCGAGACGCATCAGGACCCGGACCACGCCCCCAGCGACGGCCCGAACATGATCCCGATCCACGAGATGAAATCGCTGGTCGAGCGGCTGTCCCGATACGACTGCCTGACCAAGGACCTCTGACAGGCTGTCTGAAAGGCCGCGCTGGCGGCGGATTGGCTTTTCAAAACAGCCTCAGAGACTCAGAATCTGTTTGAAAAGTCGGCCCGCCGAGCGAGAGTGCCGCGCAGCAGCACGCGCGGCGTGTATTTTTGAGCATCGGAGCGGAGCGGCCTTGTTGGCCGTAAGCACCGAAGCGCAGAAAATGCACGCTGGATCGCCGGCGGGGTGACTTTGCAAACAGCTTCTCAGGCGAGACTTACGAGCAGCGCCAGCCCCAGGCAGGCCATGAAGATCGCGGTCAGCCACAGCCGCAGGGCCAGATAGCCCGAGGGCAGTTCACCCCTGCGCCATGCCGCGCGCTCCGCCAGGAACAGCCCGAAGAAGCCCGCCAGCAGGATGGCCAGCCCGACCGGGACATGGCCGAGGAAGGTCATGTGGCAGGCCAGCCAGCCGACCGGCAGCGGCAGGGCGCCGATCATCAATCGCCGGTTGTCGCGCCGCGCGTCGAGGCGGCCGCCCGTGATCAGCGTCGGCCGGTCCAGCGCCAGCCCCCAATGGACGGCGCCGCTGAAGGCCAGCAGCAGGGCGGCATATTCCACCAGGCCCATGGTCATGCCCGGCACGGCGGCGGAGGAAAACAGGCCCCCCACCGCCAAGATGACGGCCGGAACCGGGCTGACAATTCCCATCAGAACCGTTGGAAGGGGCAGGCGTTTCATGTTCATCTTCCTCCTGCCCTGCTATTATCGCTTGGCTCGCCGCCTGCCCATGATACCGATCACAGGCGGCAGGAGAATTTTGCCTGGCATGTCGGGATGGCCGAAAGGACGCCCCGGTCGCCGTTGCATGTCGCGGCCAGACTGCAACGGGCCCAATAGTCATAAACCGAGGAAGCAGATCCATGAGTGCTATCGTCGATATCGTCGCCCGTGAAATCTTGGACAGTCGCGGCAACCCGACCGTGGAGGTCGATGTCGAGCTGGCGTCCGGCGCCAAGGGCCGCGCCGCTGTCCCGTCCGGGGCATCGACCGGCGCGCACGAGGCGGTCGAGCTGCGTGACGGCGACAAGTCCCGTTACGGCGGCAAGGGCGTGCTGAAGGCGCTGGAGAATGTCGAGGGCGAGATCCGCGAAGCCCTGCACGGCGCCGAATCGGCGGATCAGGTCGCGATCGACGAAGCGATGATCGACCTGGACGGCACCCCCAACAAGGCCCGGCTGGGCGCCAATGCGATCCTGGCCGTGTCGCTGGCGGTGGCCAAGGCCTCGGCCGAGGAATTGCAGGTTCCGCTCTATCGCTATGTCGGCGGCGTGTATGCGCGCACCCTGCCGGTGCCGATGATGAATATCGTCAATGGCGGCCAGCATGCCGACAACCCGATCGACATCCAGGAATTCATGATCCAGCCGGTGGGCGCGCCCACGCTGGCCGACGCGGTGCGCGTGGGGTCGGAGATCTTCGCCCAGCTCAAGAAGAACCTGTCGGCGGCCGGCCACAACACCAATGTCGGTGACGAAGGCGGCTTCGCGCCCGGCCTGAAATCGGCCGACGAGGCGCTGGGCTTCATCACCAAGGCCGTCGAGTCCGCCGGCTATCGCCCGGGCGAGGATGTGACCTTCGCGCTGGACTGCGCCGCGACCGAATTCTACCGCGACGGCCGCTACGTCATGGAGGGCGAGGGCAAGAGCCTGGATTCGGCCGGCATGATCGGCTACCTGGCCGACCTCGTCGCCCGCTATCCCATCGTGTCGATCGAGGACGGACTGGCGGAAGACGATTGGGAGGGCTGGGCCGCCCTGACCTCCGCACTGGGCAAGACGGTCCAGCTGGTGGGTGACGATCTGTTCGTGACCAATCCGGAGCGCCTGCGTCGCGGCATCAAGGCCGGGGTCGCCAATTCGCTGCTGGTGAAGGTGAACCAGATCGGCACGCTGAGCGAGACGCTGGAAGCCGTAGAGATGGCGCATCGCGCGGGCTACACCGCCGTGATGAGCCACCGTTCGGGCGAGACCGAGGATTCGACCATTGCCGACCTGGCCGTGGCCACCAATTGCGGGCAGATCAAGACCGGTTCGCTGTCGCGCTCCGACCGGACCGCGAAATACAACCAGCTGATCCGTATCGAGAACGAGCTGGCGACCGCCGCCCGCTATGCTGGCCGGACGATCCTGAAGACGGCCTGATCGCCCGGTGCGATCCGATTCGGCGGCGTGGCGCGGAAAACAGTTTCCCACCGTCGCCGAATCGGGAATAGTACGGGCTGCCTTTCGATAACCTGTTGGGATGGGAGAGAGACTGACCATGCAGATCGGCCGGATTGTGCGGCGGGCCCTCCGTATGGTCATCCCCCCTGCCCTGTTCATCGGCCTGACCGCCTATTTCGGCGTCAACGCCATGCAGGGCGACCACGGCATTCACAGCTACCAGGCGCAGCTGCGGCTGCTGGACGAGGCCCGCGCCGCCCAGGTGGACGCGGTCTCGGAGCAGAATGCCTGGTCCCGCAGGGTGAGCGGACTCAAGGAAAAGGCGCTGGACCGCGACACGCTGGACGAGCGGTCGCGCGCCATGCTGAACCTGGCGCGGCCGGGCGAACTGGTCATTCCCTACGGGCCGCACGACCGGCTGTTCTGACCGGCCGCGTGATCGCGCCCGAAACAGAAAAGGCCGGGCATCCCGTGGGATGCCCGGCCTTTTCTGCACCTGCCCCGCACGAAACGCGCGGGGCAGAGTGGATTATTTGATCTTCGCTTCGCGGAAGGCCACGTGCTTGCGCGCAACGGGGTCGTATTTCCGCATTTCGAGCTTGCCGGTCTGCGCACGGGCATTCTTCTTCGTGACGTAGAAATACCCGGTGTCTGCCGACGAGACGAGCTTGATCTGAATGGTGTTGGTCTTGGCCATGGAATCCTCAGCACTGCTCCGCCGCTGCTGGAACAATCAGGTGCAGCAGTGGTTCAAGTCGGCGGAAAATGCGCATACAGAGCCCTCAGGTCAAGCGTTAGTCGCACGAATCGAGCAGATATGTGCGCGCGACCGTCGATTGGGGAGAATTGGGACCGATGCTGAGTGTCGCCGAAGCCCAGGCGCGTATCCTGGCAGACCTCGTGCCCACGGGGCCGGAGCTGGTACCGCTGGCCGATTCCTGGGGCCGAATCGCCGCCGCCGACATCGCGGCGCGGCTGGACAACCCGCCGGCCGACGTGTCCGCCATGGATGGCTATGCGGTGCGGGCGGCCGATTGCGCGCCCGGCGGCGTGCTGTCGCTGGTGGGCGAAAGCCCGGCCGGCCACCCCTTCCCCGGCCGGGTCGGACCCGGCGAGACGGTACGGATCTATACCGGCAGCGTGGTGCCCGAGGGTGCCGACGCGATCCTGATCCAGGAAAACGCGCAGGAAGCCGGGGGCGCCGTCACGGTCGCCGTTCCGCCCGGCGCCGGCCAGCATATCCGCAGGCTTGGGCAGGATTTCGCCCGTGGCCAGGTCGTCGTCCCCGCCGGGCGTGCGCTGACGGCGCGCGATATCGGGCTGGCCGCCGCCGCCAACCATGCCTGGGTTGCCGTGCGCCGCCGCCCGGTCGTGGTCATCCTGTCCACCGGCGATGAAATCGCGCTGCCCGGCGACCCGATCGCGCCGGGCGGAATCGCCAACTCCAACACTCCGATGCTCGCCGCCCTGGTGCGTGCCTGCGGCGGCGTGCCCGTCATGCTGCCATCCGCCCGCGACAGCGCGGCGGACATTGCCCGCCTGGCACAGGGAATCGAGACTGCCGACCTGCTGCTGACCGCCGGGGGCGCCAGCGTCGGCCGCTACGACCTGGTGCAGCAGGGGCTGGAGCGGATCGGGCTCGCGGTCGATTTCTGGAAGATCGCGATGCGCCCCGGCAAGCCGCTGATGCATGGCCGGATCGGCCGGGTGCCGGTGCTGGGCCTGCCGGGCAACCCGGTGGCGGCTTTGGTCTGCGGCCTGATGTTCGCCCTGCCGGCCATCCGCACGCTGGCCGGGCACGCGGAACGGACCCTGCCCGAGGATCTGGCGACCCTGGGCGGCAACCTGCCTGAGAATGACCGCAGGGCCGATTTCCTGCGTGCCACCCTGTCCCGCGCCCCGGATGGCGGGCTGGTCGCGACCGCCTTCAACCGCCAGGATTCGGCGATGCTGCAAACCCTGGCCCGCAGCCAGGCCCTGATCATGCGCGCCCCCCATGCGCCCCCGGCCCGGGCGGGCGAAACCTGCCGGGTGGTCAGGCTGGACACGCTTGCGATCTGAAAAGCCCGACACCCCCATATCGGTTACGGCATTGATATTGACGGCCGGGCGGGAACCAATATAGAACGCAACAAGGCGGTTTCCTGTTTGTTCCCTTCTGCTGAGAACGGATCGGCCGGCTGACGGAACGATTGGGTCACGGGGTGCCAATGCTGACGCGCAAGCAACATGAACTGCTGCTGTTCATCGACCGGCACCTGAAGCAGACCGGGTTTTCGCCCTCCTTCGACGAAATGAAGGATGCGCTGAACCTGCGGTCGAAATCGGGTATCCACCGGCTGATTTCGGCACTGGAAGAACGCGGCTTCCTGCAACGCCGCCACCATCGCGCCCGCGCGCTGGAGGTGCTGCGCCTGCCTGAGATGGGGTCTTCTTCCCCCTCTCAGGAGCCTATCGGCGTGCTTGCGGCCGCCGCGCCTGCTTCGGCCGATCATGCCTTCGTGCCCAACGTCATCAAGGGCGATTTCGCCGGCAGGCTGGCGGGCGCGCCCATCGCGACCGATGCCGAGGCGGTCAGCCTGCCGTTCTACGGGCGCATCGCCGCCGGCCAGCCGATCGAGGCATTGCGCGAGACCGGGGCGCAGGTCGCCGTGCCGATGAACCTGCTGGGCCGTGGCGATCATTACACGCTGGAAGTCGCCGGCGATTCGATGATCGAGGCCGGGATTCTCGATGGCGACACCGTCATCATCCGCCGCGGCGACACCGCCGATAACGGGCAGATCGTGGTGGCGCTGATCGACGATCAGGAAGTCACGCTGAAACGGCTCCGCCGGCGCGGCAGCACCATCGCGCTGGAACCCGCCAATGCGCGTTACGAATCGCGCATCGTGCCCTCCGACCGGGTCCGTATCCAGGGCTCCCTGGTCGGGCTGCTGCGCCGCTACTGAAAGGTGGTTCAAAAACCGCCGTCGGGCCGCCGCTAGCGGGGCTTTTGAAACTACCTCTGATCCGACAGGTTCGCGAAGGACGGCAGAAGCCGGGCCAGCGTATCGACCTGCGCCGGGCCGATTTCGTCCAGGTGCGGAAATTCCGCCAGTACCCGCGCGCCGCCGAACAGGCTGACCGCCCGTCTTGCCTCGGCGGATGGCGGGCCGTTCAGCACCACGCCGGCAATGGCGATTCCCCGCTGGCGCAGGGCCTGCAAGGTCAGCAGCGTATGGTTGATGGTGCCAAGCTGGCTGCGTGCGACCAGCACCACCGGCAGCGCGAAGCGGGCAATCAGGTCGATCATCATGCAATCCGGCGCCACGGGCACCATCACCCCGCCCGCCCCTTCCACGACCAGCGGCTGCGCGCCCCGCCGGGCGGGGAGACGCAGCCCGGCAGTGTCGAGCACCGTATTTTCCCGCTCGGCGGCGTCGAAGGGCGAGAGCGGGGCCGACAGCACGGCGGCCGGAGGGTGGATGCGGGCCGGGTCCAGCCCGGCCAGTTCCGCGACCGTCACACTGTCCGCAATGTCCTCGGCAATCCCGGTCTGGAAGGGCTTCCAGTATTCCGCCGCCCAGGCGCGGACCAGACAGGCCGAAACCAGTGTCTTGCCGACCCCGGTATCGGTGCCCGTCACGAAGACGCCCGGGCGAGCGGGCGTATGAAAAAGGCCGTACCCGACCCTGTAGGTCGTCGTCACGCCCGATGGCGTTTCCAACGCGCGCAGCAGGCGGCGCATGGTGCCCGGCGCGACCGGGCGCGTGCCTTCGCGCGGCAGCGACGCACCGATCTGGCGCAGTTCGCGCACGAAGGCCAGCGCCGTCTCCGGCCGGTCGAGAATCGTCTCTTCCTGCCATAGCCCCTGCCCCGCGCGGGGCCATTCCTCTTCTAATTGCGCCGGGGCCTGATAAGGCGGGATCGCGCAATCCAGGCCCGCCGCTGCATGCACGCGCCGCCATTCGGCGAAGCTGCCCGCGCAGAGGGTGGAGAAGGCCAGCATTCCGCCGGGCGCCAGCATCGCGGCCAGTCGCGCCAGAGTCGCCGCGCGGTCGGTGAACCATTGCATGGACAGGCTGGAGCAAATCAGGTCGTAGCCCCCGCCCGCTGTTTCGGGGGCTTCGGCATCCAGCACCAGTGCGTGCAGGGCGCCCTGCCCCGGCATGCCGTCCAGCCGGCGGCGGGCGCGGTCGCGCATCTCCGGTGCCAGGTCGCTTACCGTCAGTTCCGCGTCCGGAAACAGGCGGCGCAGATGCGAGCTGAGGAAGCCGGTGCCGCATCCCACTTCCAGGATGCGCGCGGGCCTGACGCCGGTGGCGGCAATCCGCTCGGCCAGCCGGCCGGCAACCAGGCGCTGCACCCGCGCTGCGTCGTCATAGGTTTCGGCGGCGCCGAAACGGGCGGCGATGTGCTGCTTGCGCATGGTCATGACCGGCCCGATTCCGCGATCAGGCGGGCAATCGCGGCGGCGCATCGGTCGGGATGGGTCAGCGGCAGCAGGTGGCCGCCATCCTCGACCCATTCGACCGGCACGCGGTCGCGGAAACTGGCCTCGGTCATCGCAGGCGGCGCGATCGGGTCCTGCCCGCCGGCCAGCACGCGGATGGGCGGCAGGCCGGTGCCGGCCTCCGCCGCCAACGCGCCGCGCGCGTCGGCATCCCGCAGCAATTCGAGCGCCCGCGCCAGCCGCTCCGCCCGGGCCGGGCCGGGTGCCGGGGTCGCAATGCCCGCGCGGCCGCGAAAGGTGGCGACCACATCGTCCGGATTATGCTCCAGCCCGCGTGCCATGCGTTCGATCACGCGGGGCGGAATGCCCTGCGGATAATCGGTGGTGGCGCCAAACCGGGCGAAACCGTTGATCAGCAGCATGCCGGCGCAATCGGCCGGCGGATTCAGCAGCAGCCACAGCGCACCCAGCGAATGGCCGACCGCCACATGGCGCCCGGCCGGCCGCGCCGTCATGCGCTCGGGTCCGAAGAAGCCGAAATCCAGCGCCGTCGCCTCCACCCCGCCCAGCCGCGCGCGGACAGGCTGCCAGAAATCGGGCGTGAAGCCCCAGCCATGGACCAGAAACAGCGCCGGCGGCGCCGGATCACCGGACAATGCCATGCTCCCGTGCCCCCTCGTCGAGTGCCCGCAGCAGCCGGTCGAGCATTCCGGCATCATGCGCCGCATTCAGCGCAAGGCGGATGCGCGCGGTGCCAGGCGGCACCGTCGGCGGCCGGATCGCACCCCCCAATATGCCCTGCGCGGCCAGCGTGCGGGCCAGTGCCAGCGCCTGTCCGGCGTCCCCGACCATGACCGGCACGACCTGCGTGGAGGATAAGCCCGTGGACCAGCCCCGGTTGCCCAGTTCGGTCCGCAGATGCGCCGCCAGCGACGCCAGATGGCTGCGTTCCGCATCCAGCGTCGGCACCAGGTCCAGCGCCGCGTCGATGGCCCCCAGCAGGGCGGGCGGCAGCGCGGTGGTATAGATAAAGCCCGAGCAGGTGCTGACCAGCCAGTCGCACAGCGCGCGCGAGCCCGCGACATAGGCGCCGAACCCGCCCAGCGCCTTGCTGAACGTGCCCATCACCAGGTCCACGCCCCCGCATTCGGCGGACAGGCCCCGGCCCTGGGGGCCCAGCACGCCGGTCGCATGCGCCTCGTCCAGATACACGAACGCGTCGTGCCTTTCGGCCAGCGCCTTCAGGGCCGCGACATCCGCCCGGTCGCCGTCCATGCTGAACACGCTCTCGGTGACGATGAAGCGCAGGCCCTTCTGGTCGCGATGGCGCTCCAGCGCCTGCTCCAGATGGGCGAGATCGTTATGGGCGAAGCGGATCTGGCGGATGCCGGCCGCCTGGCAGCCGTGATGCAGGCTGGCGTGGTTCAGCCGGTCGGTAAAGACCACCGCCGGCGCGCCGGTGGCCTCCACCGACAGGCGGAACAGGGCCGGCAGGACCGCGGCATTGGCCTGCCAGCCCGATGCCAGCAGCAACGCCGCCTCGGTGCCCTTGAAGCGCGCCAGTTTTTCCTCGACCAGCCGGTGCTGTTCGCTGGTACCCGTGACCAGCCGCGAGGCCCCGCTGCCGGTGCCGAAACGCTGCGTCCATTCGCTGGACCGCGCCTTCAGCGCCGGATGGACGGACAGGCCCAGATAATCGTTCGACGAGAAATTCAGCAGCGTCGCGCCGTCGCGCCGGACGGTCACCGGCCCGTCGCGTTCCAGCGGCCGCAGGTCGCGCCGCAGATGCCGGCGGGACAGTCCCTCCAGCGCGGTCTGGAAAAATTCATCGAAACGGGTCATGAAGCGATGGTTTGTGCCGGACCCCATGAACCCGGTCAATTCCAGTCTGAAGTCCCGTCCCCGCCAGGAGAGCCACGCCCATGACCGGACCGGACTGGTTCGAAGCCGGACTGCCGCATATCTGGCTGCCCTACACCCAGATGCAGACGGTATCGCCCCCCCTGCCCGCCACCGCGACCGACGGATGCCGGATCCAATTGGCCGACGGGCGGGAACTGGTGGACGGAATCGCGTCCTGGTGGACCGCCTGCCACGGCTATAACCACCCGTATATCCGCCAGGCGGCCATCGACCAGCTTTCGCGCATGCCGCATGTCATGTTCGGCGGGCTGGTGCACGAGCCCGCGCTGCGCCTGGCGCGGCGGCTGGCCGATCTGCTGCCGGGCGATCTGGAACGCGTCTTCTTTTCCGATTCCGGTTCGGTCGCGGTCGAGGTCGCGATCAAGATGGCGATGCAATACTGGCTGAACCGGGGCCAGCCGGGGCGGACCCGCCTGGTGGCGTTTCGTGGCGGCTATCACGGCGATACGCTGGCGACCATGGCGGTGTGCGACCCCGAGGAAGGCATGCACAGCCTGTTCGCCGGCATCCTGCCCCGGCATTTCATCACCGACCTGCCGCGCGACGAGCCCTCTACGGCCGCGCTGGAACGGCTGATGGAGGCCGAAGGGCAGCGCGTGGCGGCGATTCTGGTCGAGCCGCTGGTACAGGGCGCGGGCGGGATGCTGTTCCATGACCCGGCAACCCTGCGGCGCCTGCGCGACATTGCCGATCGGCATGGCGTGCTGCTGATCCTGGACGAGATCTTCACCGGATTCGGCCGCACCGGCACCATGTTCGCATGCCAGCAGGCGGATATCGTGCCCGACATCGTCACCCTGTCGAAGGCCCTGTCCGGCGGGACGGTGCCGCTGGCCGCCACCGTGGCGCGGCGCCATGTCTTTGCGGCGTTTCTGTCGGACGACCCGATGCATGCGCTGATGCACGGGCCCACCTTCATGGCCAATCCGCTGGCCTGCGCCTGCGCCAACGCCTCGCTGGACCTGTTCGCGCGCGAGCCGCGCCTGGAACAGGTCGCGGCGATCGGGGCGCAGATGCGCGACGAGCTGGAAGCATGCCGCCACCTGCCCGCCGTGCGGGATGTACGGGTGATGGGCGCGATCGGCGTAGTCGAACTGGAGCGGATTGACGACATGAACCGCCTGAAGGCCAGGCTGGTCGAACAGGGCGTGTGGGTGCGCCCGTTCCGCTCGATCGTCTATCTGACGCCGGCTTTTACGGTGACGAAGGAAGAATTGGCGAAATTGACGGGCGCGATCCGCACCGTTCTGGCCGACGCCCCGTAGGACCGTGCGGGACCGGCGCGAAACGCCGGTCCCGCAACGGGTCAGGCTTCGACCGGAGCCAGTTCCGAGTCCGAACCTGGGCGGTTCTTTTCGACCGTCGCTTCCTCGCTGCCTTCCTCGGCCGCATCATCACCCTCGCTGACCGCCACCGGGCGCTGGCGAACCTGCCGTTCCTGACGTTCCTGCTGGTTCTGCTGCGCCGCCTGGGTCATGGCGTTCAGGATGCGGAAATAATGTTCGGCATGCTGGAAATAGGCCTCGGCCATCACGCGGTCGCCCGCGCCGCTGGCATCGCGCCCAAGCTGAAGGTATTTCTCAAACAATTGCTGGGCGGTGCCGCGAATGCGCAGATCCGGCCCATTACTGTCGAACACATGGTTACGATTGAGGGGGATCTGGCCGTTCTGCTGGCGTACACTTCCGCCATTGCTGCCGCCCGAACGATGGTGCCGGCCCCGCATGCGTTTCATGTTCATAAGCTGTCGCAGCACTTTCCTGTTAACGGCCGCCATTTGCGTGCGACCGCCGGGGCCAACCATCCCCTATTGTCATTCTGAGCGCCTGGCGTGCAGCCCGGCATCTGATCCTGCGGCATGATGCAACGACCCAGGTCCCTGCACGCACCCGTGCGGTCATTTTAGTTTTCATGCATTCAGGATCGGTATGCGGCATCTCGGAAAGGTAAAAACCCCCGTCCGCATTCCGCCGGTAATCTATGCCCTTATACCCGGTCTGCCAAATGGTTTTTTACTCCGCCCCTGTTTGCGCAGCCGCTCTACCGGGGCACCTGCACGCGCGTCCCGCCTCACACGGCGCGCAGACGCATAATCACCATGCCGCCGACACGGCAGAACGGCTTCTCACCCCTGCCGATGCCGCATCACCACGGCGCGCGGAATACCCACAAGATCGGCGCGTATATCCACGATTTCCAGCCCGGATCGCTCCGCCAGGGCCGGCATGCTGCGCTCCTGCCCGATCCCGATCTCGAAAACGGCAACCCCGTCATGCGCCAGAAGCAGGGGCAAGGCGTCGATCAGCGCTCGATAGGCATCCAGCCCGTCCGCGCCGCCATCCAGCGCGCGGGCGGGTTCGTAATCGCGGACATCCGGCATCAGCCCGGCCAGGTCGCCCTGCGGAATATAGGGCGGATTGCTGAACACGACGTCGAACACGCCCCGAATCGATGCGGCCCAGTCGCCGGCCAGCATGGCGCAGCGATCGTCCAGCCCCGCGCGCCGGGCGTTGCGGGCGGCCAGGCGGGCGGCATCGGGCGCGATATCCACCCCCACCCCCCATGCCGCGCGATACTCGCTCAGCGCCGCCAGCAGCAGGCAGCCGGTCCCCGTGCCCAGGTCGAGCACGCTGCGCACCTGCGCGCGGTCGGGGCGACAGGCTAGCAGGGCTTCGATCAGGGTCTCGCTGTCGGCGCGCGGGATCAGGGTCGCGGGCGAGGTTTCCAGATCCAGCGACCAGAACCCGGCCCGCCCGGTAATATGCGCCATCGGCTCGCGCGCCGCCCGGCGCCGCACCGCCGCCGCGAAGGCGTCCCGCCCGAAATTGTCGATCTGCGCCCGTGCCAGCAGGCCGGCCAGGTCGGTACCCAGAATATGGGCCATCAGCAGCCGCGCTTCGCGACGCGGATCGTCCACACCGGCATCGCGCAGGTGCGTCCCGCCCCAGCCGAGGCATGCCCGCAGGTCTGCCCCCTCGTCCGGCCCGGCCGGCGCGTCCTCTTTCATTTCAGGCGAATTCCGTCCTACTCTGGCCCCATGATGCCGCACGCTCGTTCATGGAAAATCCTTGTGTTTCTGGGGTCGGGCACGGCCCTGGCCGCCACCGCCCTTCCCGCCTGCGCCGGTACCTTCACGGTGGTCGACGGTCGGGCGGACAACGAGATTTCCGAGATCTCCCGGCTGTATATCGACGATCAGCTTGCCGCCACGATCAAGCTCGATGCGACGGTGCCGCAGCGTGCCATCCGCGTGGAGACCGCCGCCGGCGGCGTCAACCACACCTATGCGCTGTGCGGCGAAATTACCATACGCACCCCCGAGGGCCGGACGGAAATGCACGAGGTCAATGGCGGAGGCGTGCTGCATCATCCCGAAGGGCGCACGCTCAATGCGCTGGGCACCCGGAATTTCACCGAATTCTACCTGGCCGACCCGGACGACCCGTCGGTCGTCGAGCGCCAGCCGGGCCGGTCGTCGGTCTGCTCGGTCCCTACATCGTAAGACACGGGCCGCGTTAAAGGCCCTCGGCGGCCAGCAGAGTGGCTTGTTCGTCCTGGATCAGGGCGTCGATGAATTCGTCGAACTCGCCCAGCATCACCCGGTCGATCTTGTAGGCCGTCAGGTTGATCCGGTGGTCCGTCACCCGGCCCTGCGGGAAATTGTAGGTCCGAATGCGCTCCGACCGGTCGCCGGTGCCGACCTGCGACTTGCGGTCGGCGGCGCGGCTGGCATGGGCGGTGGCACGCTCGCGCTCGTACAGCCGCGCCATCAGGATCTTCATCGCCTTGGCACGGTTCTTGTGCTGGCTCTTCTCTTCCTGCATCGCCACCACCACGCCGGTCGGCAGATGGGTGATGCGCACGGCACTTTCGGTCTTGTTGACATGCTGGCCGCCGGCGCCCGAGGCCCGGTAGACATCGATGCGCAGGTCGCTGTCGTTGATCTGGACGTCGACCTCGCCCGCCTCGGGCAGCATGGCGACCGTCACGGTCGAGGTATGGATGCGGCCCTGGCTTTCGGTAGCCGGCACGCGCTGCACCCGGTGCACGCCCGATTCGTATTTCAGGCGGGCGAACACGCCGCGCCCGGCGATGGTGGCCATCCCCTCGCGCAGGCCGCCCAGTTCCGATTCGTCGAATTCCATCACCTCGAAACGCCAGCCGCGCAGGGCGGCGTAGCGGCGATAGGCATCGAACAGCTGGGCCGCGAACAGGGCGGCCTCGTCCCCGCCGGCGGCGGGGCGGATTTCCAGGATGGCGCTGCGTTCATCGGCCTCGTCGCGCGGCAGCATGGCGATGCGGATATCGTGGCGCAGCTCCGTAATCCGGTCGCGCAATTCGCCCAGTTCGGCCTCGGCCAGTTCGCGCATTTCCGGATCGGCCAGCAGCGATTCGGATTGCATCGCCTCGCGCTCTGCCTGGCGCAGCGCGCCGATCCGGCTGACGATAGGCTCCAGCTCGGCATATTCGCGCGATGCCTTGCTGAAGGCCTCGCCCACCAGCCCCTGGGCGAGCATGTCCTGCAATTCTTCCGACCGGCCTACGATCCGGTCCAGCCTGTCGTCGAGACCCATGGCTTAGCGGCCGGCCGCCCCGGCCAGATAGGGCGCGATGGCGTCCAGCGCCAGTTCGCTCTGCGACCCTTCGTCCAGCGCCTTCACCTGGGCCACGCCGCGCGCCACTTCGTCATCGCCGATCAGCACCGCATGGGTGGCGCCGATTCGGTTGGCCCGTTCCATCCGGCGCTTGG
This sequence comes from Gluconacetobacter takamatsuzukensis, assembly GCF_014174275.1. Lineage (GTDB taxonomy): Bacteria > Pseudomonadota > Alphaproteobacteria > Acetobacterales > Acetobacteraceae > Gluconacetobacter > Gluconacetobacter takamatsuzukensis. The sequence goes on from NZ_JABEQK010000003.1 coordinate 69,468, forward strand.
CATTGCCGCGATAGGCGATTTCCGCCCGCACGCCGTGGGCGCGCAGCGCCTGCAACAGCGTGACCGCGGCACCCGTCGCGCCCTCGCCCAGCGGCACCACGGCCACGGGGCGCGGGGCCGCCGGCGCGCTGTCCAGCAGCAGGGCCAGCCGTTCGATCCCGCCGGCCCAGCCGATGGCCGGTGTGCGCGGGCCGCCCATTTCGGCCACCAGCCCGTCATACCGGCCGCCGGCCAGCACGGTGCCCTGGGTACCCAGCTTGTCGGTCACGAATTCGAAGGTCGTGTGCCCGTAATAATCCAGGCCACGCACGATGCCCGGATTTTCGCGGAACGGCACGCCCAGCAGGTCCAGCGCCCTGCGCAGGTCGTCCCAGAAAGTCCGGGCCTCGTCGGTCAGGAAGGCGCCGATCAGCGGCGCGTCGGCCACCAGGGCCCGGTCCTGCGGCGCCTTGCTGTCGAGGATACGCAGCGGGTTGCGCTCCAGCCGGGCGCGGCTGTCTTCGGACAGCTGGTCCCGGCATTCGGTGAAATAGGCGATCAGCGCGGCGCGCCACGCGGCGCGGCTCTCGGTATCGCCCAGCGTGTTCAGTTCCACCACCGCGTCGTCGGCGATGCCCAGCGCCTTCAGGATGTCCCGCCCCATGGCGATCACCTCGGCATCGGCCAGGGGCTCGGCCGCGCCGATCAACTCGGCGCCGATCTGGTGGAACTGGCGGTACCGGCCCTTCTGCGGGCGCTCGTAGCGGAACATCGGCCCCGCATAGAACACTTTCTGCGGCAGGGACTGGGTCAGGCCGTTGGTCACCAGCGCGCGGCAGACGCCCGCCGTGCCCTCGGGCCGCAGGGTCAGGGATTCGCCGCCCCGGTCCTCGAACGAATACATCTCCTTCGACACCACGTCGGACGTATCGCCCAGCGAGCGCGCGAAGACCCGCGTATCCTCGAAAATCGGGGTCGACCATTCATCGAAGCCGTACAGGCCCGCGATGCGCCGCGCGGTATCCACCACATGCGCATGGCGCCGCTGCTCCTCGCCGATCAGGTCATGGGTGCCACGGACGGGTTGCAGGCTGCTCACGGATCGATGTTCCTGTTCTGCGAGGCCGCCCTGAAAAGCGCCGCCGGCAATCGGGGCCCGACCGGGCCGCTCCTGCTCTGCGTCGGCATGTTCGAGAGGACAGCCTGTGAAATCTCATGGCGTTTCGCCCCGAAGGGGGCGAAACGCACGGGTCGAAGCGGGCCTTACTGGGCCGCGACGACCGCGTCGGCGGCCTTTGCGGCCTCTTCCTCGGCGCGGAGGATCTCGGCCTTCTTCTCGACCATCTCGACGATATGCTCGATCATCGAATCCGCCGCGATCGTGTGGTCCTGCCGGCCGGCGGCATAGACCATATGGCGACCCGAGCCGCCGCCGGTCACGCCGATATCGGTCATCAGCGCCTCGCCGGGCCCGTTGACCACGCAGCCGATGATCGACAGCGTCAGCGGGGTCTGGATATGCGCCAGCCGATCTTCCAGCGTCTGCACGGTCTGGATCACATTGAAGCCCTGCCGCGCACAGGACGGGCAGGAAATGATCTTCACGCCGCGATGGCGCAGGCCCAGCGACTTCAGGATATCCCAGCCAACCAGCACTTCCTCTTCCGGCTCGGCCGACAGCGACACGCGCATCGTGTCGCCCACGCCGGCCCACAGCAGGTTGCCCAGGCCGATCGAGGATTTGACCGTGCCGGCCCGCTTGCTGCCCGCCTCGGTGATGCCGATATGCAGCGGGTGGTCGCAGACCTCGGCCAGTTGCTGGTAGGCGGCGACGGCCATGAAGACGTCCGACGCCTTCACGCTGATCTTGAATTCGTGGAAATCGTGATCTTCCAGGATCTTGGCGTGCTCCAGCGCGCTTTCGACCAGCGCTTCGGGGTTGGGCTCGCCGTATTTTTCCAGAAGATGCTTTTCCAGCGAACCGGCATTCACGCCGATGCGGATCGAGCAGCCATGATCCTTGGCCGCCTTCACCACCTCGCGCACGCGCTCGGGGCTGCCGATATTGCCCGGATTGATGCGCAGGCAGGCCGCGCCGGCCTGTGCGGCCTCGATCGCGCGCTTGTAGTGGAAATGGATGTCGGCAACGATCGGCACGTTGACCTCGCGCACGATCTCGGCCAGCGCGGCGGTGCTTTCCTCGTCGGGGCACGATACGCGGACGATGTCGACGCCGGCCAGCTCGGCCCGGCGGATCTGCGCGATCGTCGCTTCGGCGTCGGTCGTCAGCGTGTTGGTCATGGTCTGGACGGAGATCGGCGCGTCGCCGCCCACCGCCACCTTGCCGACATGGATCTGCCGCGACTTGCGCCGTTCGATATACTGATAGGGACGATAGCTGCTCATTGTCTGCCCTCCGGATGAGGCGATGATAACATTGTTCTATCCGCCGGCATGACGGCGCGCCGCCTTTCCGTGCCTGCTTCCTGCCAAAAACCGTTCCGTTTGGCCAGAGCGGGCGCGACCGGCCATGGTCCTTTCAATGCCCGCTTTCCACCGGTGCGGGCGGCACGGCGACAGGCGGATGCCCCGTGCCCTCCACCCGCTCCGGCACCGCCTGCGGCACCGGCCGCACCGACGGCGCAGGCGCTGGAGCCACGATACCGCCGCTGCGGATGGCCTCGCGGGTCAGCGGCAGGTTGCGCCGCACCGCGCCATTCCGCCCCAACGGCTGCGTCGTCACCCCATCGGCGCTGACCACCAGGCCGCCGGCATTGCCGACCGTCAGCAGAAGGTCGGCCTTGTCCTGCGGTGCGGTCCAGCTCTCGCCCGCTTGCAGGATATGGTCATAAATCACTGATCCGCCAGCAACCCTGACCTGCACCCAGGTCTGGGCCGATGCCGTCAGCACGATCTGGCCCGCCGGCGCGGCAGCCGCCGGAGCGGCAACCGGCGCCGGCACAGGCGCGGTCGCCACGGCAGCCGGTGCCGTGCCCGGCACCGCGGGCTGGGCAGGAGCCGGCGCCCCGGCCGGCGCGGCGGGCGCATCGCTGCCGTCGGCCGACAGGGTGGGCTGGCCATCCGGTTCGGCATGGCTACCCGGTGCCGGCGTGGGCTCGGCGGGAATATCCCCCTCGGTGATCGCCGATTTCTCGGGCTCCGACAGGGGCCGTGGCGGAATGGGTGCGCGTTCCGGCGGCAGGACCGAGGCAACCTGCGGCGAGGTCGGGGCCTGGCGCGTCATGCCCGGAATGGCCGAGAAAACCGAGGGCACGGGCTGCGGCGGCGTGGATTGCCCGCCGGTCATGCGATACCAGCCGACATAGGCCAGGATGATGATGACCCCACCCAGCAGCACCATGACGCCGACCGGCATCGCACCGCTGGAGGCCGGTGCGGGAAAGGACAGTTCGGGCTTGCAGTCGATGCTGCCCCGCGCCTCGGCCTTGAAGCGCGCGACGAGGGCCTCGGCATCCAGGCCGAGCGCCTGGGCATAGGTGCGCAGGAAGCCCAGCGTGTAGACATTCCCCGGCAGGTCCTTGACCCGGTCGTCTTCCATCGCCTCGAGAAAGGCCAGGCGTATCCGCAGCCAGGTCGCCACGTCGGGCAGCGCCCAGCCCAGCTGCTCGCGCCGCGCCCGCAGGGCCGGCCCGACGCCGCCGGCCAGCGCCCTGGCGCCGGAATCGTTCAGCGTAGTCCGGGCGGACTCGTCACTCACGACTCACCCGTTACCATGTCGCGCCGGACCAGCGCATCGACGGCCTGCTCCACCAGCTCGGCAATGATGGCGGCGACCGGCTGGACGGAAGTAATCATGCCGACCGACTGCCCGGCCATGACCGAGCCGTTTTCCACGTCGCCCTCGATCACCGCCCGGCGCAGCGAACCGGCCCAGAAATGTTCGATATCGAGCTGGGCGGCTTCTTTCGTCAGTTCGCCGTCCAGATAGCGGCGGATCATCTCCGCCTGATGACGCAGGAACGCCCGCCCGCCCTCGTTCGACAGGCCGCGCACCGGAATGACAGGAAAACGCTCGTCGAGCTGTACCGACGTGACCGCGTCGCGCGCATTGGCGCGGACGAAGGCGGCCTTGAAACGGTCATGGGCGATGCTTTCCGCCGAGGCCGCGAAACGCGTGCCCAGCTGCGCGCCGGCCGCCCCCTGTTCCAGATAGGACAGGATGGCCTCGCCCCGCCCCAGCCCGCCCGCCACGAAGACGGGGACCGAGCGGATATGGGGCAGCACTTCCTGCGCCAGCACGGTCAGCGAGACCGGCCCGACATGCCCGCCGGCCTCGGCACCCTCGATCACCAGCGCGTCGACGCCCATGCGGACCAGCCGCTTGGCCAGCACCAGCGCCGGGGTAAAGGCGATGACCTTTGCCCCGCCATCCTTCAGCGCCCGGATCGCCGGGCCGGGCGGGATGCCGCCCGCCAGCACCACATGCGACACCTCGGCCGCCAGGCAGACCTGGACCAGATCGTCCAGGCGCGGATGCATCGTGATCAGGTTGACGCCGAAGGGGCGGCTGGTCAGGGCCTGGGTCGCGGCGATTTCCTCGGCCAGGCGGTCGGGTTCCATCGCGCCGCAGGCCAGCACGCCGAAGCCGCCAGCGTTGGAGATGGCCGACACCAGGTTGCGTTCGCTGACCCACGACATGGCGCCGCCCAGGATCGCGACCTCGCTGCCCAGGAAATCCGTGCCGGCGGCCCACAGCCGGCCCAGGCGGGCGCGGGCGGCGGCCCGCTGCGTGGCGTCACCCGGCGGCTGCGTAACGAGCGTCTCCATCGCCATCAGGCCGCGTCGAGGCCATAGGCCGTGTGCAGCGCCCGCACGGCCAGTTCGGTATATTCCGACGCGATCAGTACCGAGACCTTGATCTCGCTGGTCGAGATGACCTGGATATTGATGTTGCGGTCGGACAGGGTGCGGAACATCAGGTTCGCCACCCCGGCATGCGAGCGCATGCCGATCCCGACCACGCTGATCTTCACCACGTCGTCATCCGTCACCAGCTCGCCGTACTGGATGACGTCCCGCGACGATTCCAGCGACTGGATGGCGCGGGCCAGGTCGCTCTTGGAGGTGGTGAAGGTCATGTTCGTCAGCCCGTCGGCGCCGGTGCTCTGCACGATCATGTCGACATTGACGTTGGCCGCCGTCAGCGGGCCGAAGATCGCGGCCGCGATTCCGGGACGGTCCGGAATGCGCCGGACCGACAGCTTCGCTTCGTCGCGCGAATAGGCAATGCCGGCGACCAGTTCCTTTTCCACGATCTCGTCCTCATCCACCACTAATGATCCGGGCAGGTTGTCTTCCGACGGGGCCGGGCCGTCGACGAAGCTCGACAGCACCTGCACGCGCACCCGTTCCTTCATTGCCAGTTCGACGCTGCGGGTCTGCAGGACTTTCGCCCCCACCGACGCCAGTTCCAGCATTTCCTCGTAGGTGATCTTATCCAGCTTCCGCGCCCTCGCAACAATGCGCGGGTCGGTGGTGTAGATCCCGTCGACGTCGGTATAGATATCACACCGGTCGGCCCCGATGGCGGCCGCGATGGCCACGGCCGAGGTATCGGACCCGCCGCGCCCCAGCGTCGTGATGCGCCCGTCATTGGCCACGCCCTGGAAGCCGGCGATGACCGGCACCTGGCCGGCCCGCATGCGCTCGATCAGCGCCTCGCCGTCGATCGAGGCGATGCGGGCCTTGCCGTGCGCGGCATCGGTGCGCAGCGGGATCTGCCAGCCCAGCCACGACCGGGCCTCGACCCCGATGGTCTGCAGCGCGATGGCCAGAAGGCCGCTGGTGACCTGCTCGCCGGTCGCGACGACCGCGTCATATTCCCGCGCATCGTGCAGCGGCGACAGCGACTGGCAATAGCCGACCAGCTGGTTGGTGACGCCCGACATGGCCGAGACGACAACCGCGACCTCGCACCCCGCCTCGACCTGCTTGCGGACTTTTTCCGCCACCGCGCGAATTCGGTCGAGGTCGGCCACAGAGGTGCCACCGAATTTCATGACGATCCGCGGAGTGGGACGGGACATCGAAAGGGCTCTCCAGTTCGGCGCGGGGGCCGTTCCAGCCCGTCTGGGGCCGCTGGGGCATCGGACGGGGCATTGCGGTTATCTGCAAGGCGCGTCACATACCCTTCCCCCGCTGTGCCGTCCAGCGGGAGAAGCCAGATGTGGAGGGGGTGAAGCCATGCAGGTCAACGATTCGGTCCATTCGGACGGCCCGTCCGTCGTTCCGGACGAAATCGCCCGCTTCAGCGCCCTTGCCGACCGGTGGTGGGACCCGTCGGGCCCGATGCGGCCGCTGCATGCCATGAACGGCCTGCGCCTGGACTGGGCCCGGCGCCATCTGCCGGCGCCGCGTGCGGGCGAATCCGCGCCCGTGACGCGCCTGCTGGATATCGGCTGCGGCGCGGGCCTGGCCAGCGAGGGTCTGGCCCGCATGGGCTACGACGTGCTGGGGCTGGATGCGTCGGATGCCGCGATCGAGGCCGCCCGTGCCCACGCGCTGGCCCACCCGCTGCCGCCAGGCGCGGGCCCGCTGGCCTATCGCGCCGGCAGTGCCGAGGACCTGCGGGCCGAGGGCGCGCGCTTCGATGCGATCTCGGCCTTGGAGGTGATCGAGCATGTTGCCGACCCCGCCGCCTTCCTGCGCCTGTTGGCCGGGATGGTGGAGCCGGGCGGCGTCATCATCGTCTCGACCCTGAACCGCACCCTGCGCTCGCTGGCGACGGCCAAGATCGGGGCAGAATACATCCTGCGCCTGCTGCCGGTGGGCACCCACGAATGGCGAAAATTCATCACTCCCGCCGAACTGGGCACCCTTGCGGGCCAGGCCGGCCTGCGGGTGTCCGACATCGCCGGCATGATGCCCGGCCTGAGCGGCTGGCGCGAAAGCCGCGACCTGGGCGTCAACTACATCGCCAGCCTGGCGGTGCCGGGGTAACTGCCCCTGCCCCTGCTCCTGCCGGCTTCTGTCCAGAGCCCGACCCGGACATGCGCCGGATCGCCACCCGCGCGCATGTCCGCCCAGTCTGTCAGAGCTGGAGGAAGGCGAAGGTGGTGGGGCTGCCGATGGCGGTGAAATGCCAGGTGAAGTCCAGCGCGCCGGTCTCGGGATCGACGCGGAACGACGTGACGGAATCGCTGCGCTGGTTGGCGCAGAACAGGAACGTGCCGGACGGGTCGAACATCATGGCCCGCCCGTAATCCGCATGCATCCAGACCTCGTCGATCAGGGTAAGCAATCCGTCGGGGCCCACACGGAAGACGGCCAGCGAATCGCCCAGCCGGTTGGACGCATAGACATAGCGGCCATTGGGTGACAGCAGGATTTCAGCCGCCAGCGTGCTGCCCTGGAAATAGGACGTGACGGTGCTGACCCGCTGCTGCGGCGTGATCGCGCCGGTCGCGGGATCGAACCTGGCCACAACGACCTTGGAATCCTGCTCGCACAGGATATAGAGCGTCCGCCCATCGTGGCTGAAGGCGAAATGGCGTGGCGCCGATCCCGGCATCAGCGACAGGAAAGGCTTCGCGGCGGACTTGAGCTTGCCCGTCGCCAGATCCAGCGACCAGACATAGAGCCGGTCCAGCCCCGCATCGCAGGCCACAACGAAGTTTCCCGATGGGTCGCTGGCCACCATGTGCACATGCGGCCCGGCATGGTCGCTGACCGCGAAATTGCCGGGCGGGTTGTCCTGCGCCCGTTCCGGCATGCGCGGCCCGGAATTGTGCACGATATCCGTGGGCTCGCCCAGGCTGCCGTCGGGACGCACGGGCAGCACGCCTACGCTGCCGCCGACATAGTTGGCGACCAGAACATACTGGCCGGAATGATGGATGCTGAGATGGGCCGGAACCGCCCCGCCCGACGAGACGACACTCAGCCGGGTCAGCTCGCCCGACAGCCGGTCGACCGAAAACGCCGTGACGCTGCCGTCATGCTGGTCGTTGAAATCGTCGATCTCGCTGAGCGCATACAGGAAGCGGCTGTCGGCCGAGAGGGTGATGAAGGATGGGCTGGCAATGTCGGTGAAGGTCGAAACCGGGGCCAGCGCGCCGGTCGTGGGGTTCATCTCGAAGAGCGCGATGCCCTGCCCGTTTCCGGCCCCTCCGGGCGGCGCATGTTTGTTGTAGCCGCCGATATAGCACAATGTCCGCGCCCTGGCCGGGATCGCGGCCAGGGCGGGCCGCGAGGCGGCGAAGGGAATACCCGACACGGCCAGCCCGGTCAGCAGGCCGCGTCGCGAGAGAAGTGGGTTCATGTCGCTCACGAATTCAGTTGAAAGGGGCGGCTCACGGCATCTGGCAACGCGCTCCGATCGTGCCGCCATAGCGTGTCCACGTATGGGTTTCTCCAAACAGAGGAATGCCCACATAGCCTCTTAGTTTCAGGACCCCGTCGCGTGGCGACCAGATCTGGGCCTGGTAGACCTTCCCGCTGTCGGGATCGAGGATGTGTCCGTTCCAGCGGCCGGCATCGTCCGAATCGGGCACGAATCCGGTCAGCATCAGCAGCCCGCATTCCGAAGTCCCGTCCTTGGCCTTCGGAATCTCGCCGGTATAGCGCATGCCGACCAGGCGGCCGCACAGTTCGTCGCCACAGGGCTTGATCTCGAATACGCCGTCATGCTCCCGGGTTTCCCATTGCCCGAGCACGGGCGAGGCATCGCGCGCGGGGGCGGCCTGCGCCGCGTCCGCCGGCCTGGGGTTCGTGGCCAGCAGGGCCAGCACGCCCAGGGCCGCCAGCGACCGCACGCCATGGCGCCGGCCCTGCGGGAGTGGGATCATGCCGGCCCCTCGGCTTGTTCTGTCATCCATGCGTTCCACCTTGATTCCAGCCCCCGGGGGTCCGGTCCCCTTCCCTGCGTGCGATCAACCGTCGGCACGTGGGACCCATGGTATGGCCATGATCTCGATCCCCTCATCGGCCAAGCGGTCGCAATCCTCTTCCGACGCCCGGCCGTAAATGCCGCGCTGTTCGCCATCGCCGCGATGGATCTTCAACGCCTCGTCGGCGAATTTATCGCCGACATTCTCGCATCGTTCCTCGACATGCTGCCTCAGGCGCTGCATCGCGGCCATCAGCGCGGCGGGCATGGCAACCCCTGCCTCCGCACCCGGTCGCGCGGCCTCGGGCACGCGGGCCGGTGCGGTGCGCACGGCCGGCGCCATCAGGGCACGGACGACGTTGACGGTGCCGCATTGCGGGCAGGACAGAAGGTTTCGGCGCGCCTGGTCGTCGAACGCTTCGCTGCCGGGAAACCAGCCCTCGAACTCATGCCCCGCATCGCATCGCAGCTGATAACAAATCACGCCAGCCCCCGATTCCCTGTCAGGCCGCCCGCAGCAGCGGATCGAGCGCGCCCCGCTGTTCCAGCGCCATCAGGTCGTCGCAGCCGCCGATATGCTGTCCGTTGATGAAGATCTGCGGCACCGTCGTACGCCCGCCCGAGCGCTCCCGGGCCTCGACGCGCTCGGGCGTGCCGTGCAGGGCGCGGATTTCGGTGAAATGCGCGCCCTTCTGTTGCAGCAGGCGCACCGCGCGGACGCAATAGGGGCAGCCTGGCTGGGTATAGATTTCGATGCTGGGCATTCCGATCCCCGAAGAAGGAAAGTAACCGATTCTGAAGACATAGCGCATTTGTGCGCCGGCACTATACCGTTAGCCGACCGGCGGTCTCCAACCATCCCGATTGGACCGTGCCGGGTCCGGCGCGCGGGCGGCGACCAGCACGTTCACCGATGCCGCCCCGGCCGCCATCACGGCCCGCGCGCAGGCCCCCAATGTCGCCCCCGTCGTCATCACGTCGTCGACCAGCACGATCCGGCGCCCCGCAAGATCATCCCGGCGCGACGCGCGCGCGACGATCGCACCCTGCAATACGTCGTGGCGCGCACCCGCCCCCAGGCGGGCCAGCGCCTGCGTCCTGCGCACCCGGACCAGGGCATCAGGCAGGACCGGCAGATGCGCGATCCGTCCGATCGCCGCCGCCAGCAATCCGGCCTGGTTGTAGCGGCGGCGGAACAGGCGCGCCCTGTGCAGCGGCACCGGCACCAGCAGATCGGCCTGCGCCAGCAGCGCGCGGCCCGCGCGCGCCATATGCCCGGCCAGCAGCGGGGCCAGATCGATGCGATCGGCATATTTCAGGCGCAGGACCAGGGCGCGCGACCGTTCGTCATAGACCAGCGCCGCCCGCCCCGATTGCCAGGGCGGGGGCGTGTCCAGGCACGGGGCGCAGACGCGGCCCGCACCGCCGGGGATTGCCGCCGCAAAGGGCTGGCCGCACCGCGCGCAGCACGGGTCGGCGATAAAGCTCATGCCGCGAAAGCAATCGGGGCACAGCAGGCCGGCCCGGTCGACCGGCTGGTGACAGGCGGGGCAGTCGGGTGGCAGAAGAAGATCGAGCATGCGCGCGGCCATGCGCCAGGGCAGGCCACCCGCCCTGCCCTGCGCCGATCGGGTTTCCGTCGCGTTCCGTGTCGTGCCAGCCATCACGCAAAGGTGCCATTGGCACCGTCCATCCGGAAGGGCACATGCGAGCCATGAACGATCCCGTGATTTTCGACCGCGCCGCCGTGCGCCGTCATCGCGATCGCGCCGCCCCGCTGGTGCATGACGTCGCACCCGTTTTGCAGGAGGTCGCGGACCGGCTGCTGGATCGGCTGGACGACACGACCTATCGCTTCGCTGCGGCGCTGGATATCGGCGGCCGTGGCGTGGTCGCCCCCCAGCTGCGCGCGCGCGGGATCGACAGCGTGGTGTCGTGCGACCTGTCGCCGAAAATGGCGCGGGTGAATGGTGGCACCGTCCTGTGCGCGGACGAGGAATGGCTGCCCTTCGGCCCCGGCACGTTCGACCTGGTCGTGGCCAACCTGTCGCTGCACTGGGTCAACGACCTGCCCGGCGCGCTGGCGCAGATCCGCCACGCGCTGAAGCCGGACGGGCTGTTCCTGGCCAGCATGCCGGTCCTGCCGACCCTGGCGGACCTGCGCCGCGCCCTCACCGAGGCCGAATGTGCGCTGACCGGCGGCGCGGCGCCCCGTGTCTCGCCCTTTCCCGACATCAGGGACTGTGCGTCGCTGTTGCAGCGCGCGGGCTTCGCCCTGCCGGTCGCGGATGGAGAGACGCTGACGCTGGCCTATCGCTCCGCCATGGGCCTGCTACGCGACCTGCGCGCCGCCGGCGAGACCAATGCCCTGCGGCTGCGCAGCCGGCAGACCCCGTGGCCCGACCTGTTCCCCGCCGCCCTCGCCGGCCTGATGCCCGGTGCCGACGACACCCCCCTGTCCGTTCCGCTGCGCGTGGCTGTCATGACCGGCTGGGCCCCGGCGGAGACCCAGCCCCAGCCGCTCCAGCCCGGTGCCTTTTCGATATCGCTTGAGGATGCGATCAAGAAAATAGAATAATTATCTGAATATAAAAATAATTCCTATTTTGAGCACCGAAGCGGAGCGGCCTTCATGACCGTGAGCATCGGAGCACAGAAAACGTGCGTCGGATCGCCGCCAGTGCGCATTGCCAATCCGGCTAGCCGCCGGTGACGCTCATGTGCCGTCGGATGGCGGCAGGATCGTCCGCGCGGCGGCCGATGACGAAATCATGGCCCTTCGGCTTGCGCAGGAGGGCCGACTGGACGAGGTGCAGCAGATCGGCATCGCTGGCCCCGTCCCGCAGGGGCTGCCGCAGGTCCGTCGCGCCCTCATTCCCCAGGCAGGGGTAAAGCTGCCCGGTGCAGGACAGGCGCACGCGGTTGCAGCTTTCGCAGAAATTATGGGTCATCGGGGTAATCAGCCCCAGCCTGCGCCCGGTTTCGCGCACGCGCAGATAGCGGGCCGGTCCGCCGCCCGTACGCTCGGCCAGCGGCTCCAGCGTCCAGCGCCGCGACAGGTCGGCGCGCACGGCCGACAGCGGCAGGTAGCGATCGGACCGATCCTCGCCCGTCTCGCCCATCGGCATGGTCTCGATCAGGCAGAGATCGGCGCCGATTTCGCCGCACCAGGCCAGCAGCGTATCGAATTCGTCGTCATTCACCCCGGCCATCGCCACCGTATTGATGCGGATGGCCAGCCCCGCCGCCCGCGCCGCGCGGACACCCGCCAAGGTCCGATCGAGATCGCCGCGCCGGGTGATGCGATGAAATTTTTCAGAATCAAGCGAGTCCAGGCTGATATTGACACGCCGTACACCCGACCGCGCCAGCATGTCGGCATGCTCCTCCAGCCGCGACCCGTTGGTCGTCACGGTCAGCTCGTCCAGATGGCCGCCATCGCCCGTCCGGTTCAGCCACTGGCCCATCGTCTGGAAAAAACTGCCGATATCCCGCCGTACCAGCGGCTCGCCCCCCGTCACGCGCAGCCGCGTGACCCCGCTGCGGATAAAGGCGGCGCACAGCCGCTCCAGTTCCGCATAGGTCAGGATCTCTGCCTTGGGCAGGAAGGACATGTTCTCTGCCATGCAATACACGCAGCGCATGTCGCATCGGTCGGTGACCGAAACCCGCAGATAGGTCACGGCCCGGCCGAGCGAGTCCAGGAATGGCGTACCCATGCCTACCCTTCAGGAAACAACCGTCAGCAGAATGACAGACGCATCGATCAGCACCTTGCCCTGATCCTCGAAATTGACCGTCACCCGATGGGCCACGGCCGACTGCACCTGGCCCAGTCCCCATTCCGGATGATCGGGATGGCGGACGAACTGCCCCGGCTCCAGGAACGAACGGAAAGGCAGCGCATCGGACATGCGGCAGAAGCCTCCGGAAACCAGCCCCGCCGTGCCCCGGGCACACTGCACGGCGACGAAAACGGCCGTACAGGATATCAGCCTGCGCCGGAATATTCAAAGCCCGGGTCGCCTGTCAGTGCCCCTCGCCCGAGAAATCGGGCGCCGTCACCCCCGAGCGTGCCAGTTGCGCGGTCAGGGCTGCCTTCAGGCGTTCCAGCCCCTCATGGCCAGCGCTTTCCACCCGTGCCACCAGCATGGCCTGGGTGTTGGAGGCGCGGAGCAGCCACCATCCGTCCGCACTGTTCACCCGCACGCCATCGATGGTCACCATGTCGGCGCCCTCTTCGGCCAGCCGCGCCGCGACCTCCTCGATCACCGCGAATTTGCGGGCGTCGGGGCAGTCGAAACGCAGTTCGGGGGTACTGACCATTATCGGCAGCGCCTCGCGTGCCGCCGACAGTGTCGTATCCATCCGCGCGACGATACCCAGCAGGCGAACCGCCGCATACAGCGCATCGTCGAACCCGAACCATCTGTCGGCGAAGAAGACATGGCCCGACATCTCGCCGGCCAGAGGGGCGCCGGTTTCCGCCATCCTGGACTTGATGGGCGAATGGCCGCTGCGCCACATCAGCGGCCGTCCGCCGGCCCTGCCGACCTCGTCGAACAGGATCTGGCTGGCCTTTACGTCGGCGATGATCGTACTGCCAGGCAGGGCACGCAGCACGTCGCGCGCCAGAAGGACCAGAAGCTGGTCGCTCCACAGGATCTCGCCCTGGTCGTCGACCACGCCGATCCGGTCGGCATCGCCATCGAAAGCAATCCCGATATCGGCGTCCGTGTCCCGCACGGCGGCGATCAGTTGCGCCAGGTTCCGGGGAATGGTCGGGTCGGGATGATGCGCCGGAAAACGGCCGTCGATCGCACCGTTGAGGATCGTATGCTCGCCGGGGATCTGCCGCACCAGTTCGGCCAGGACCTCGCCGGCAGCGCCGTTGCCGTTATCCCAGACGATTTTCAGCCGGCGAGCGCCACCATCCCAGTCCTGTGCCAGACGGGCGACATAGGCCTGCCGGATATCGACATCGCGCACGCTGCCGGCGGCTTCCGGCACCACGTCGCCGCGTGCCGCGCTCTCCCCCAGCTCCCTGATATGCGGACCGAAGAAGGGCTGGCCCGCCAGCAGCATCTTGAACCCATTATGATCGGGTGGATTGTGGCTGCCGGTCACCATGATCGCGCCGTCGGCCTTCAGGGTGGCGGACGCAAAATACAACATCGGAGTCGGGCCGCGCCCGATGCGCAGCACCTCCACCCCCGAGGCGACGGCCCCGTCGACCAGGGCCGCCTCCAGTTCGGGCGAGGATAGTCGACCGTCATACCCGACCGCGACGGTGCGGCCGCCCTGGCGGGCCACCACACTGCCGAAGACCCGCCCGATCGCATAGGCATCACGAGGATGCAGGGTCTTCCCCACGATTCCCCTGATGTCGTATTCGCGCAGGCTCGTCGGCTCGAAACCGTGCGCGAACGTCACCATCAATCGCCAGTATAGTTTTTCAGGAATTCGCGCACCGCGTCCCCGAGGTCGGGCCGGTCGATCGACATCGCGATCTGCGCTTCCAGATAGCCCAGCTTGTTGCCGCAGTCGAAACGCTGCCCCTCGTAGCGCAGGCCGTGGAAGGGAACGTTCCCGATCATCTTGGCCATCGCGTCGGTCAGCTGCACCTCGCCGCCCGCGCCGCGCTCCAGCTTGGCCAGATGGGGCATGACGTCGGCTGTCAGGACATAGCGCCCGATGATCGACAGGTTGGAGGGTGCTTCCTCGGGCTTTGGCTTCTCGACCAGTCCCGTCACCTCGACGACGCGGCCGTCATCCTTGCCAGTCTTCAGGATGCCGTAGCGGCTGGTATGCTCACGCGGGACCTCGGTCACGGCGAGGACGTTGCCGCCGGTTTCGTTATAGGTCTCCACGAGCTGCTTCAGGCACGGCACGTTGCTCTTGACCAGATCGTCGGGCAACAGGATCGCGAACGGATCGTTGCCGATAAAGCTGCGGGCGCACCAGATCGCATGGCCCAGGCCCATGGGCTCCTGCTGGCGGACGGCGATCAGCGCACCGGCCTCGATGCTGCTGGGCGCCAGGGCCGCGAGGGCATCCTGCTTGTTACGCTCGCGCAGCGTCGTTTCCAGTTCGAACGCAACGTCGAAATAATCGATCAGCGAATCCTTGCCCCGACCGGTAATCAGGCAGAATTCCTCGATACCGGCGGCGCGGGCTTCATCAATCGCATACTGGATCAATGGTTTGTCGACGACTGTCAGCATCTCCTTGGGCATTGCTTTGGTCGCCGGAAGAAAACGGGTACCAAGGCCGGCTACGGGAAGCACGGCTTTTCTCAAGGGTTTGATTACACGCGTCATCTTCGATCCATCGTTAGAAGTCAGGACGTTCGAACTCATCGACGAACGGTTGCGGTACAGGGAAAACGGCCGGGCTCGCATTTCGTTCTAAGGGATACACGACGAAAAAAAAATGACATATCTGTGGCAAAATAAGATGCTTGGTCAAAAGGATGCCGGCATTGCAGTCTCTCGGGACCACCGCCATCACTGCTGTCGAACGCATAAAATTAACGCGAGCAGCCTTGCCCTGACGGCAGGGAAAGCATCCTGTTTGTCCTGATTTTCAGCATAAAGCCAATCGTGCCGAGCATGCCGGCATGTCGATTGGTGCGGTCGAGAAGACTCGAACTTCCACGGGGTTGCCCCCACAAGCACCTCAAGCTTGCGCGTCTACCATTCCGCCACGACCGCACCGTGACATCGGTCATCGCCTGAGCGATACCGTGTTGACGGAAGGCCGTATAGACGATGCAGGTTCGAGGGGCAATGACCGAAAAGACAATTCTGTGGAATTCAAGCCAGGCACCCATTCCCTACCCCGAGGCAATCGCGGGGATGGAGCGGCAGGTGGCGGGAATCCGCGACGGAAGCCTGCCCGAGCGGGTCTGGCTGCTGGAACATCCCCCCACCTATACGGCCGGTACGTCGGCCCGGGACGCGGACCTGTTCAACCCGTCCGGGTTCCCCACACACGCCGCCGGGCGGGGCGGGCAATGGACCTATCACGGGCCCGGCCAGCGGGTGGCCTATGTGATGCTGGACCTCACCCGCCAGCAGGGCACGGTGCCGGCGCGCGACCTGCGGGCCTATGTCCATGCGCTGGAGGAATGGCTGATCCGGACATTGCGCCGGTTCGATGTCACGGGCGAACGGCGGGCGGACAGGATCGGCGTCTGGGTCGTCGACCCGGTGACGGGGCGCGAGAGCAAGATCGCGGCCCTCGGCGTCCGGGTCACGCGCTGGACCTGCTGGCACGGGGTGGCGCTGAACGTGGCGCCGGACCTGAGCCATTTCGAGGGCATCGTGCCCTGCGGCATCCGCGAGCATGGCGTGACCAGCCTACACGCCCTGGGCCACGACGTGGACATGGCAACGGTGGACGAGGCCCTGCGCGCCAGCTGGCAGCCTTTGTTCGGCAGCGTCCCGACCCCGATCGAGGAAACCTGATCGATGGGACGCGCCGGCTACAGCGGCGCGTCCAGCGAAAAGAAACCGGGCGGGAAATCCGCGCCCGTCTGCACCCCTGTCAGATGCAGGCGGGTGCGGTTGCGCCGCGCATCGACAAGGTCGATCGCCACCAGCGACAATTGCCCGGCGAAATCGGCGAATCCCAGCGTCAGCAGACCCTGCGAGGGGTTGTCGCTGCGCGCCATGGAGATCTGCAACACATTGGCGCCGTGCCGGACCGCCGTGACCACCACCGCACCGCCCAGATGCACCGGCGTGGCCAGCAGCAGCCCCAGCGGCTGGTGCGACAGGTTCATGCGCGTTACCGACTGGCGCTGCGCATCGCGGAACACCAGGTGCCCGCCCGCCGCGACCAGCCGCATCGGGTGCGGCGTCCGGTAATCCAGGCGCAGGCTGCCCGGCTCGTAGGAAAGCGTGCCGTCCCCCACGCCGCCATCGGGCCAGGTCTGCACGACCTGCGCCGTCAGGCCATGCGTGGTGTTCAGGTACCGTTCGACACGCGCCACGTCATGCCGGTCCACCCCGCCGGGCGATGCCTGGCAGGCCGCCACGGCCATGGGGGCGGCCAGGAACAGCCGGCGCGAAAGCGTTCCGCGACGGCTCATGCGCCCGCGATCCGGGCCTGCTCGGCGGGGGTGCGCAATGTCAGCGACAGCGCGTGCAGGCCGGAGGCGAATTCGGGCGCCAGCAGGTCATGCACCAGCCGCGACCGCTGCACCCGCGCCAGCCCGTCGAACGCGGTGCTGACCACCAGCACATTGAAATGGGTCTCGCCCCCCGCGGCGGCGCCGCGCATGCCGGAATGGCCGGCATGGCGGCCGCTGTCGTCCTCGATTTCGATCAGGCTGGGGGAAAGATGGGCGCGGATCGCCCGGCCGATCCGGTCCACCCTTCTCTCCTCCGCCAGAGGCGGTGCCGCATGCGCGTGCTCTCTGCTGTTCACTGTTCCCGTTCCCTCTTGCTGACTGTCTCTCTTGGCTCTTGCACGAATACGGTTCGAACGCACATAACGCCAGATGATGACCCGAAAGAACACACGTCACCGGGCTTTCGACCCCGATCCGGATGCGCCGGCGCGGTGCTGCGACATGGCCGGATGTGACGAAACCGCCGGCTACCGCGCCCCGAAATCCCGCGACGCGCTGAACGAGTATTTCTGGTTCTGTCTGCCCCATGTGCGCGAATACAACGCGCGGTGGGACTATTATAAAGGCATGTCCCCCGGCCAGATCGAGGCGCATATCCGCGACGACGTGTCGTGGAACCGCCCTTCCTGGCGGCTGGGCCAGCGCGCCGGCCGCCTTGGGCCGGACGATTTCATCGACCCGATGGACCTGATGGACGGCGCGCGCCGTCCCGGTCCCAGGGCCGGCACTCCCGCCCGCCCCGACATGCCCGAGGCCCTGCGCCAGCCGCTGGACATGCTGGGGCTGGAGTGGCCGCTGTCGATGGACACGCTGAAGATGCGCTACAAGGACCTGGCCCGGCGACACCATCCCGACGCCAATGGCGGCGATCGCCAGTCGGAGGAACTGCTCAAGAGCATCAATGTCGCCTACACCACGCTGCGCGCCCACCTGGCCTCGGCGCGGGAGGCGGACCTGGAACGTACCGCGTAGGCATGGCCTTGCCGGCGATAGCGTCTATAGTAAGACCGGAAACGTCGAGAGAACGCCGCAGGCACCCCGAACCGGGCGCCGAAGACAGGACGCCACAGACCAGAACAGGATGCGGGACGACGCCACATCGTGGCGTGTCCGGACCCAACAGCCGTGACGGATGCACCCCCTATGAATGACCTCGCCACCCTGACAGCCGGAGCCGTTGACGAAAAAGGAGAGGCGCTGCCGCCGATCTCGGCCCTGCCCGATGTCCCCGACCTGATGGTTTCGGCCCGCGACATATTCGGCATCGACAGCGACCTGCAGGTCCCGGCCTTCTCGGTCCGTACCGACCATGTGCCGGATACCGACCCGACCTACCGGTTCGACCATGACACCACGCTGGCGATCCTGGCCGGCTTCGCGTTCAACCGCCGGGTCATGATCCAGGGCTATCACGGCACCGGCAAGTCGTCGCATGTCGAGCAGGTGGCCTCGCGCCTCAACTGGCCCTGCATCCGCATCAACCTCGACAGCCACATCTCTCGCATCGACCTGATCGGCAAGGACGCGATCGTGCTGCGCGACGGCAAGCAGGTGACGGAATTCCGCGAGGGGCTGCTGCCCTGGGCCCTGCAGCGCCCCTGCGCCCTGGTGTTCGACGAATACGATGCCGGGCGCCCCGACGTGATGTTCGTGATCCAGCGCGTGCTGGAAATCGAGGGCCACCTGACGCTGCTGGACCAGAACCGCGTCATCCGCCCCCACCCGTATTTCCGCCTGTTCGCCACTGCCAACACGGTCGGCCTGGGCGATACGACGGGCCTGTATCACGGCACCCAGCAGATCAATCAGGGCCAGATGGATCGCTGGAACATCGTGACCACCCTGAACTACCTGCCCCACGCGCAGGAAACCGCCATCGTGATGGCCAAGATGGCGGTCGACCCCAAGGATGCGCCGGCCCGCAAGCGGATCGAGAGCATGGTGGCGCTGGCCGACCTGACGCGCGCGGGCTTCATCGCGGGGGATATCTCCACCGTCATGTCGCCGCGCACGGTCATCAGCTGGGCGGAGAATTACCGGATCTTCCAGAACCTGGAATTCGCGTTCCGGGTCACGTTCCTCAACAAGTGCGACGAGGCGGAGCGGCAGACGGTGGCGGAATATTACCAGCGCTGCTTCAACGTCGACCCCACCGGCGCCGCGCCGCGCGCGCGCTGATCGGCCAGCCGCCATGCGCGACCGCAAGAACGACATCCTGTCCGCCCGCCAGGCCGCCGCCGAGCGGACGGACGCGTTCAAGCGCGCGACCGTCGGCGTCCTGCGCGCGCTGGGCGGCCGCGCGAACGCCGACGTGATCTTCCAGAGCGGTCCGATCCCGGCCGCCGCCGCCGTCAGTGGCGAGCATGTACGCCTGCCCCAGCCGGGTTCGACCCTGCAGGACGCGGACATCGATCGCGTTCGCGGTGCCGCTGACGCGGCGGCGCTGCGGCTGCGCCATCACGATGCCGCGCTGCATGCCGCCACCCGGCCCGAACCGGCCGACGCCAGGGCGGCCTACGAGGCGCTGGAACAGGCGCGCGTGGAAAGCGTGGGTGCCCGCCACATGGCCGGCGTCGCGGCCAATCTGAAGCACAAGGCCGAACGCGAATATCGCGACAGCGGCTATGACCGTGCCGACCGGCGCGACCAGATGCCGCTGCCCGTCGCACTGTCGCTGCTGGCGCGCGAGACGCTGACGGGCGAACCGGTGCCCGACTCCATGCGCGCCATAGCCGACAAATGGCGCGAGCATCTGGGCCCGTCTGCCCAGCGCGCGCTCGACGACATGGCAGCGGCCCAGGACGACCAGCGGGCCTTCGCCCGCGCGGCGCGCCGGCTGCTGGTGGCCTGCGAACTGATCGAGGGCGAGGCCGAGATCGAAGAGGACCCGGACGGCAGCGACAACGCATCGTCCGACGAATCCGAAGACCAGCCCTCGGACTCGTCCGAGGAGCAGAAGCAGCAGAAGAAGGAGGATTCGTCCGGACTGGAAGAGGACGAATCCGGCCTCCAGCCCCAGCTGGCGCAGGGTACCGGCATGGGCGACGAGGATGCCGACGATTCCGAACCCGGCGAGGCCGCAGGATCGGAAGAGGCCGGCGGCCCGCGCGGCGCCGACATGCCCCCGGCCGAGGACCCGGCGAACGCCTACCACGCTTTTACCACGCAATTCGACGAAGAGATCGCGGCCGAGGATCTGTGCGACCCCGAGGAGCTGACGCGCCTGCGCCAGCATCTCGACCAGCAATTGCTCAGCCTCCAGGGCGTGGTGTCGCGCCTGGCCAACCGCATGCAGCGCCGCCTGCTGGCCCAGCAGACCCGCGCGTGGGAATTCGACCTGGAGGAAGGCATCCTCGATGCTGGCCGCCTGTCGCGGATCGTGGTCAACCCCACCCTCTCCTTGTCCTACAAGCACGAGCGCGATACCGATTTCCGCGATACGGTGGTGACGCTGCTGATCGACAATTCGGGGTCGATGCGCGGCCGCCCCATCTCGGTGGCCGCGATGTGCGGCGACATCCTGGCCCGCACGCTGGAGCGCTGCGCGGTGAAGGTCGAGGTGCTGGGCTTCACGACCCGCGCGTGGAAAGGCGGGCAGAGCCGCGAGCGCTGGGTGGCACAGGGCAAGCCCCCCAATCCCGGCCGGCTGAACGATCTGCGGCACATCATCTACAAATCGGCCGACATGCCGTGGCGCCGGTCGCGCAAGAATCTGGGCCTGATGCTGCGCGAGGGGCTGCTGAAGGAGAATATCGACGGCGAGGCCCTGCTCTGGGCGTGGAAGCGCCTGCAAGGAAGGCCGGAAAGCCGCAAGATCCTGATGGTGATCTCCGACGGCGCCCCGGTCGACGACAGCACGCTGTCGGTCAATCCGGGCTCGTATCTGGAGACGCATCTGCGCCAGGTGATCAGCCAGATCGAAAACCGCAGCGGCGTCGAACTGGTGGCCATCGGCATCGGCCATGACGTGACGCGCTATTACCGGCGCGCGGTCACGATCTCGGACGCCGAGGAACTGGGCGGCACGATGATGCAGGAACTCTCCGACCTGTTCGACGAACGCGCGCTCACCCCCGCCCGCCGCCGCGCCTGAGAGGGACGGCTGACGGGCGCGGCGGGCGCCGCTTCGTTACGCCACCGTCTCCAGCCGGTCCGCCAGCAGCCGCAGCAGCGTGTCGACCATGTCGTCCACGTCCGCCGCCACCGTACGGTGGTTGACGATGGCCGCGCGAATCGCCCGCACGCCGTCCACCATGGTCGTGGACGGTGCGGCGACGCCCGATTCGTGCAGGTCCTTGACCAGTTCGCCGTTCAGCCGGTCCAGATCCACGCCCGGCACGCGCACGCGGAAACAGACGATGTTCAGCCCCACCGGCGCCAGGCGCTCCAGCAGCGGCTCGGCATCCACCCGTCGGGCCAGATGCTGCGCCACGGCACAGCATTCATCGACCATCAGCCCCATCCGGTCGGTGCCGTAGGTGCCCAGCGTCATCCACACCTTGAGCGCGCGAAAGCCGCGCGAGAGGTCCGGCCCCAGGTCGCAGAACCAGGGCGCATTGCCGGCCAGCCCCCGATCCTCGCGCGACAGATAGGCCAGGGACTGCGCGAACGCCGCCGCCTGCCACCCCGGCGCGCGGACCAGGATGCAGCCCGCATCGTAGGGAACCTGCGCCCATTTATGGAAATCGAACGCCAGGCTGTCCGCCCGCTCCAGCCCCCGCAATGCCGGGCGGCGGGTGGGCGACAGCATGGCCAGCGCGCCGAAGGCGCCATCGACATGGAACCAGATCCCCTCGCGCGCCGCGATATCCGCAATCGCGTCCAGATCGTCGATCGCCCCGGTATCGACCGTGCCGGCGGTGCCGATCACGATGAACGGCTCCAGCCCCGCCGCCCGGTCGGCCGCGATCGCCGCCTGCAACGCCGCCGGATCCATGCGGTGGTCGGCATCCACCGGCAGCACCCGCAGCGCATCGGTACCCAGCCCTGTCAGGTCGAAGGCGCGGGCGATGCAGCCATGGGCCGTGGCGGCGGCATAGCCGACCAGCCTGCGCCCGCCCACGCCCGCCCGGCGCAGGCCCAGCCCGTCCGGCGCCGCCCGGCTGGCGGTCACGACCGCGATCATGTTCGCCATCGACGACCCGGTGACCAGCAGGCCCGTGGCATCGTCGGGAAAGCCCATGATCCGGGCCGCCCAGCCGATCACGGCGCGCTCGATTTCGACCGGCGCATGGTCGCGGCCGCCGCAATTGGCGTTCAGGCCGCCCGCCAGCAGCTCGGCCAGCATGCCGATCCCGGTGCCGCCGCCATGGACCCAGCCCATGAAGCCCGGATGCGTGTTGCCGGTGGCATAGGGGGCGATCAGGGCGCGAAAGCGCTCGTACAGGATCTCGGGCGAGGTCGGGCCGGTCGGCAGCGTCTCATGCAGGGCGTCGCGCACCCCGTCGGGCATCGGGCGCCAGACCGGCCCATCCCGCAGGGTCGCCAGCCGGTCGACCATATCGTCGATCATCCGGTGGCCGAGACGACGCAGTTCGTCCCAATTATCGGGGTCCAGGCCGGTCATGGGCGCGTCCGTTTCCTTTTTTGTCGGCGGCCGGCGGGCTGGCCAGTCGCCCGGTTCTGTCCGATAATCTGTCGAACAATACGATGCGTGCCTATATGTGTGCCATCGGGCGCACCTAGTCTTCAATGGAACCTGCATGTTCTTCGGCAAACTCGAATTGACGGAAGTGGCGTGGGGCGACGGCCCGCGCCGGGCGAGACTTGGGGGGCACGGCAAGCTGCTGGTCCTGCTGCATGGCCAGATGCAAAGCCACGCGGCCTGGCATGCCGTCGCGCCGGATCTGGCCGACACATATACCGTGCTGTGCCCCGACCTGCCGCGCGACCTGGATTTCCGGCGCCAGGCGGAAGAATTGCTGCGCCTGACGCAGGGTCTGGGGTACGAGCATCTGGCCGTGGCCGGGCACGGCACGGGCGGGCATATCGCCGCCTACGCCGCCTGGCTGGCGCCGGAGCGCGTGACCCATATGGCCGCCATCGAATGTATCCCCTCACCCGGCCATTACGGCCGCGCCGACCTGGCCTTCGAACTGTCGCGCTACAGCAGCTGCTGGTTCGCCCAGCTTCATCCGAAACCCGAATCGGCCACGATGGCGGTTCCCGAGGAATGGACGCGGCCCGCGCCGCATTCCGTGGCGCCGTTCAGCCGGCCGGCGGTGGCCGACTATCTGCAAACCATGCCGGCCGGCGAGACCCCGGGCGCGAACGGCCATAACCGGATCCCCCCCTATCCGGGGGACCTGCGCATCGCCGGCAGGCTGCTGGTGGCCTGGTCGCGCGACGGGCGGCTGGGCGGGTGGTACAACCCCGCCGACCTGTGGCGCTCCTACGCGACCGGCCCGCTCGACGAGGCCGAGATCGCGTGCGGCTATTACATCCCCGAGGAAGCGCCCCAGCCGCTTCTGGATGCGCTTTCGGCCTTCCTGACGTCCTGACCGCCCCGGGTCAGGACGCTTTCTGCAACGCCTCGGGCTCCTGCCGGCGCTCCCAGGCGTGCGCATAGCGCCTGGCCAGCACCGCGCACACGAAGAGCTGCACCTGATGGAAGATCATCAGCGGCAGCACCACCAAGCCGACGGTGGCAGACGGAAACAGCACGTTCGCCATCGGTACGCCGGAGGCCAGCGTCTTCTTCGAACCGCAGAACACGATCGCGATCTCGTCCTCGCGCGGGAAGCCCAGGACCCGGCTGCCCAGCGTGGTGATCAGCAGGACGCAGGCCAGCAAGACGCTGTCCGCCAGCAGAATCAGCCCGATCTGCGACAGCGGCATCGTGTGCCACAATCCCTGGACCACGGCCTCGCTGAACGCGGTATAAACCACGATCAGGATCGACCCCCGATCGGTCATGGACAGAAGGCGCTTGTTACGATGCGCCCATTTGCCCAGCCAGGGTTGCAGCACCTGCCCCAGCACGAAGGGCAGCAGCAATTGCAGCATGATGGCGACCACACCGCCCGAGCCCGATGCCGTGCCGTGCCGCTCCAGCACCAGCCCGGTCAGGATCGGGGTGATGAAGATGCCCAGGATATTGGATGTGGTCGCGGCACACACGGCGGCCGGCACGTTGCCGCGGGCGATGGAGGTGAACGCGATCGACGATTGCACCGTGGAAGGCAGACAGCACAGGAACAGGATGCCCAGCCAGACCGACGGATGCAGCAGGTGCGGAAACAGCGCGCGCAGGCCCAGCCCCAGCAGCGGAAACAGCGCGAAGGTGCACAGCAGGATGGCCAGGTGCAGCCGCCAGTTGACGATGCCGCCCACCACGGCCTCGCGCGACAGCCGCGCGCCCTGCATGAAGAACATCACGGCAATGACCGCGATCGCCAGATCCTGAAAGACCGGCACGGCGGCCCCGTGGCAGGGCAGGATGGTGGCGAGGATCACGGTACAGATAAGGCTGATCAGGAACGGATCGGGCTTGAGCATCGGAAAGAGTCCGCTGACGCTGGATGAAGGACGAATGTGGCGGTCCGCACCATGGACCGGCGCGATGGCCGCCGGAATATCGCAGCGTGCCTCGCCTCGGTCACGATCCCGTGCCAAGAAAGAACGGTACAGGATCGCAATCCACGGGGCGAGTCGATGATCATGCGCATTCCCGGTCTGCCGGCTCTCCTCGGCGCCGCTCTCGCGATGGCCGCAGCCGGGTCGGGCGCGCATGCCGCGCCCCTACCCCCGGCCTGCGCCGTCGGCGCGGCCGGCAGCCTGTCGGCCGCGCCGGCCGAAGCCACCGCCCGCAATTACGCGCTGCATTTTTTGCCCGACGCGGGCGGCCCGTCCCTGCATGCCGCATCGGTCACGGTCAGCGGGGCCGGCGGCAGCGCGCGCGACATGCGCGATATTATCGACGCCGCATCGGTGGTGCTGCTGGGCGCGCTGGTGAACCATCATGGCGCCGGCTGCACGGCGGATTATTTCCTCTCGACGCTCCAGCCGGTCCTGGCGGGGCTGCAGGCCGGCACATCATACGATATTTCCTGGTCGGCACCGGTCGCGCGCACCGGTGCGAAACAGATCCGCTTCGGCGCCATGCACCTGCATCTGTCCGGCGGCAGCGGCGCGCAGCCCATCGCCGTTTCGCTGGACCTGCGCGGCGCGGGCATGAACGGCGACACGGTGCTGGCGGCCCTGCTGCCGCAGGACGCCCGATCGGACTTCGCCATCCCGGCCCAGGCCCTGGGGCCTCTGCTGGCCGCGACTGCCGGCCGTCCGGCGCGCAGCGTCGCCGTGCCCGTCACGATCCGGACCTTGCGGGCACGAAGGGGCGACATGCAGCTCGAAGGCAGCGGCTCGGCGGAACTGACCGGCAGCCCCGACGCAGCCTCGGCCAGCGGCCATATGAGCATGCGCAACCTGCCGGAACTGATCGAAACCCTGCGCGCCGCCGGCCAGACCCGTCCCGCTGCCGCCCTGATCCTGGCCAATCTGGTCGGACACCATACCGATAGTGCCGAGACGGCCTGGGATGTCGAATGGGCAGGCGGCATCCTGACCGTCAACCACATCCCGCTGCCCCTGCGCTGAGCGCGGCGAACGCGCCGCCGGCCGGTTCATAAACTGCTTTTCACTGTTCGCCCGTTTCGCGGGCGGGACATACTGACCCCTCCACCCGCTGCTGGAGGATACCGGACATGACCGTCTCGCGACGCGCTTTCCAGACCTTCCTGGCCGGAATTGGCCTGTCCCTGGCCGGGACCGAGGTACATGCCGCGGGCGGTGGCGATCACGACGTCGATTCGTTCATGCTGCCCAGCAATGACTGGGTGCCGAACAACGACCACCTACCGGTGCTGTATTACCGCAACGTGCTGGCGCTGCCCGCCCACGATCCGGCTTCGGCGTTCGAGGACCTGTTCACCGCCAATGGCTGGCCGCCCCAATGGCGCTGGGGGGTCTATGATTTTCACCATTTCCATTCCACGGCGCACGAAGTGCTGGGCGTCGCCTCGGGCTCGGCGCGCCTGATGCTGGGCGGCCCCGGCGGCCGGGTGGTCGATGTCCGGGCCGGCGACGTCGTGCTGTTGCCCGCTGGCACCGGGCACCGCAACCTGGGATCGGATGAGGATTTCCTTGTCGTCGGCGCCTACCCGCCCGACCAGCATTTCGACCTGCGCCGCAGTGCGCTCTCGGCCGAGGAACGCGCACGCATGAACCATGTCCCCTTTCCCGCCAGCGACCCGGCAAAAGGCGCGGGTGGTCCGCTGACCGCCCTGTGGCACCAAGCATGAACCGCCCCCTGCGCCGTCGAACCCTGCTGGCCGGGCTGTGCGCCCTGCTGCCCGCCCGCCTTGCCCTGGCGGCGCAACCCCTGCGGATCGGCACTATCGGCGCCGGCCATGTCGGCAGTACCCTGGCGGGCCTGTGGCTGCGCGCCGGCTATCCGGTCATGCTCTCGGCCAGCGATATCGGCTCGGCCCGCGCGGCGGCCGAGACGCTGGGCGGAAACGCGCAGGCCGGCACGCCGCAGGATGCCGCCCGGTTCGGCGATGTCGTCCTGCTGGCCGTCCCCTACGGCGCCTTGCCTGCCGTGGGTGCCAGCCTGCACGGGCTGCTGGCGGGCAAGATCGTGATCGATGCCTGCAACCCCTATCCGTGGCGCGACGGCAGCGTCGCCCGCACGGCCCGGCAGCAGGGCGCGGGCCTCGTCACCCAGTCGTTCTTTCCGGGCGCGCATGTCGTCCGCGCCTTCAATTCCGAGGATATGTCGACCATTGCCGCCGAGGCCCACCGTGCGCCGCCGCTGCTGGGCATTCCCTATGCCGGCGACGATCCGGCGGCCATGCGCACGGTCGGCACCCTGATCGCCGAGGCCGGGTTCGACCCGGTCGCGGTCGGCCCGCTGGCCAGCGCGCGCCTGTTCCAGCCCGGCTCCGACGGGTTCGAGGCCAGCCTGACGGCCCCGGACCTGCGCGCCCGCCTGGGTCTGCCCCGGACATGAAAACGGGGGGCCATGCTCCCCGCTTCCGTCGTCCACCCGGCTGCCCTGGGCTTCAGGGAGACGTCAAACTGTTCGCCTGACGCAACGCAAGGCCGAACTGGAGCCAGCCCACGCCGGCGGCGATCAGTTCCACCGCGATGAAGGTGCCGATCAGCCACAATCCCGACCAGGGCAGCGTCATGTAAAGGCACACACCGACAAGCAGGCTGATCAGCCCGGCACCGAGGATGATCCACCAGCCGTTCAGCTCGCGATGGCGCGCCGCGATCAGCATGCGCATGGTCCCCGACACGATCAGGCAGGCGGCAATGAACAGCGTCAGCACGATCGAACCGGTGACCGGCTCGTACATCAGCGAGATGCCGCCCAGGATATAAAGCGCGCCGCCCAGCAGCGACAGGACGAAGCCGCCCCAGTCGCGCACCGCAAAGGCGTGGAACAGTTGCGCCGAACCGGCGATCACCAGCACGATGCCGATGATGACGGTGCTGGCCAGGGTGACGGAAATCGCATCGATCCATGCGACGATGCCCAGCGCGATGGACAGCAGGCCCAGCAGGACGAACAGTCCCCAGCGCTGCGTGAACGGGGTGGCCATGGCCTCTCCTCAATGCCGAAAACAGAAGATATTGTGGAGTATACGGACTTCCCTGCCCGCGACACCGGCTTTTTTCGCCCCCGCCGCCCCGCGCCATCCGGTTGACAGGCCGGGGCCGAACCGCCTATAGGCCAGCCCCACTGCCGGGAACGTGGACGGACCGGCCGGTGCCTGATCGGGTGATTGCTCCCCGGCACCGGTAATGCGGTTCGCGCCCGCCCTGTTCATGCGGAACAGGGCCTACCGGTGCAATACAGGGCGGCGCCCGGCCTTCGGGCCACGATGCCGCCCGTCGACGATGGAAGATTGCGCGCGATGAGCAAGCGCCTTGAGAGCAAATACAAGATCAACCGCCGCCTTGGCGTCAACCTGTGGGGCCGCGCGAAGTCGCCGGTCAACAAGCGGGAATACGGCCCCGGCCAGCACGGCCAGCGCCGCAAGCAGAAGCCGTCGGACTTCTCGGTCCAGCTGATGGCGAAGCAGAAGCTGAAGGGCTATTACGGCAACATCAGCGAGAAGCAGTTCCGCAAGTATTATGACGAGGCCGTCCGCCGCAAGGGCGACACCTCCGAGAACCTGATCGACCTGCTGGAGCGCCGGCTGGACGCGGTCGTCTATCGCCTGAAGTTCGCGATGACGCCGTTCGCCGCCCGCCAGTTCGTCAGCCATGGCCACATCACGGTCAACGGCCGCAAGGTCAACATCCCGTCCTTCCTGGTGCGTGATGGCGACGTGATCGAGGTTCGCGAGAAGTCCAAGCAGCTCGCCATCGTCCTCGACGCGGCGCAGAGCGGCGAGCGCGACGTGCCGGAATATGTGGAAGTCGATCATCGCCAGATGAAGGGCCGCTTCGTGCGCGCGCCGAAGCTGTCGGACGTTCCCTACCCGGTGCAGATGGAACCGAACCTGGTCATCGAGTTCTACTCGCGCTGATCCGGTCTTCCAGGCCAACGACCGCAGCGCCGGGCGTGGGGACAACCCCCACGCCCGGCGTCTGCGTTTATGGGACCTGCCGCCCGAACCATAAGAGACTGTTTGCAAAGTCACCTTGCCGGCGACCCGACGCGACTTTGCAAACAGCCTCCAAGCCCGCATGGATTTTGCCGTGAACGCCGAGCCCTCTTCCGACCTCGCCCCGACCATCGCCCGGGAAATCGCCCGGCGGCGCACCTTCGCCATCATCTCGCATCCCGACGCGGGCAAGACCACGCTGACCGAACGCATCCTGCGGGCGGGCGGCGCGATCCAGATGGCGGGCAACGTGCGGGCCAAGGGCGAGCGCCGCCGCACGCGGTCGGACTGGATGGGCATCGAGCGTGATCGCGGCATCTCGGTCGTCACCTCGGTGATGACGTTCGAGTATGGCGGCTGCATCTTCAACCTGCTGGACACGCCGGGCCATGAAGATTTCTCGGAAGATACCTACCGCACGCTGACGGCCGTGGACTCCGCGGTGATGGTGATCGACGCCGCCAAGGGCATCGAGGACCGGACCCGCAAGCTGTTCGAAATCTGCCGCCTGCGCGATATCCCGATCGTCACCTTCATCAACAAGATGGACCGCGAGGCGCAGGACCCGTTCACGCTGCTCGACGAAATCTCGTCCGCGCTGGCCCTGGACACCGCGCCGGCCACCTGGCCGGTCGGCCGTGCCGCGCAGTTCGTCGGCACCTACGACCTGCGCGAGCGCAAGCTCCATGTCTCGACACCGCTGGACCAGTCCGACCCGCGCATGGTGCAACTGGCCGAGGAGCTGGAACTGGCCGAGGCCGCGCTGCCGACCTTCGACCGCGAGAGCTTCAATGCCGGGCACCTCACGCCCGTCTTCTTCGGCAGCGCGATGAAGGAAATCGGCGTGACCGACCTGCTGGACGCGCTGGTGGCCTTTGGCCCGCCGCCGCGCGACCAGGCCACCGAAAACCGCACCGTCCGCGCGGACGAGACCGGCCTGACCGCGCTGGTCTTCAAGATTCAGGCCAACATGGACCCGAACCATCGCGACCGCATGGCCTTCGCGCGGATCTGCTCGGGCCGCCTGGAGCGCGGCATGCGCCTGAAGCACACGCGCACCGGCAAGCAGTTCGCGCTCCACACGCCGCAATTCTTCTTCGCCCGCGACCGCCAGCTGGCCGAGGAAGCCTTTGCCGGCGACGTGGTGGGCATCCCCAACCACGGGACGCTGCGCATCGGCGACACGCTGACCGAAGGCGAGGACCTGCGCTTTACCGGCGTGCCGCATTTCGCGCCGGAAATCCTGCGCCGCGTCCGGCTGGACGACGCGATGAAGGCCAAGAAGCTGCGTCAGGCCCTGACGGAACTGGCCGAGGAAGGCGTGGTCCAGCTTTTCCGCCCGCAGGACGGCGCGCCGCCGATCGTCGGCGTGGTCGGCACGCTCCAGCTCGACGTGCTCCAGGCGCGCCTGGGCGGCGAGTACGGGGTGAGCATCGGCTTCGAATCCACCCCCTACAACCTCGCCCGCTGGGTTGTGGGCGACAAGGCGAAGCTGGAACTGTTCGCCATGGCCAACCGGTCGGCCATGGCCGACGACCTGGACGGCGACCCGGTCTTCCTGGCCGGATCGGCCTTCATGATGCGCCGCACGGCCGAGATGAACCCCGACCTGACCTTCCACGACATCAAGCAGATCGGGGTGGAAAGCCGCTGATTTCAGCCTCGGGCGGCGCCGCTGCCGCCCGCCGGCCCCGGCCCAGCGTATACACCGCCCGCACCGCCAGCATCAGGGCCACGACCACCAGCGCGCTCGCCACCCCGCCCCACAGCCCCACCACGCCCAGTCCGCGGTGAAAGGCCAGCCAGTTGGCCAGCGGAAAGCCCACGCCCCAATAGCCGGCAATCGCCAGCACCATCGGCACCACGGCATCGCCCCGCCCGCGCAGCACGCCGACCAGCACCGCCTGCGCCCCGTCGGCCACCTGGAAGATCGCGGCCAGCAGCAGCGCCGCCGTGGCGATGCGCGCGCTGTCGGCATTGGCCGGCACCGACGGGTCCAGGTAGAAGGCCACGATCCGGGCGCGGAACAGATAGATCAGGCAGCCGACCATTCCCATGCCGGTGATCGCGGTCCCCACTGCCACCCGGGCCGCGCGCCGCACCCGCTCGGGCCGCGCCGCACCGGTCCAGTAGGCCACCCGCACATTGGCCGCCTGCCCCAGCGCCATCGTCACCATGTAGGTGGTCGCGGTCACGCTCAGCACGATCTGGAATGCCGCCAGCGCGTGCGGCCCCAGCGTCGCCGCCTGTAATCCCGTGACCTCGAACAGCATGATCTCCGCCCCCGCCGCCGCGAACATCGGCAGGCCCAGCCGCAGCAGCACCGCCATGTCGGCCGCCAGCGGCCGCAGGGGCCATAGCAGCAGGCGCAGATGCGGCCGGGAATGCACCATGGCCAGCAGGACCAGCGCACTGCCCCACATGGTCAGCGTGGTGGCCAGTGCCGAGCCGCGCAGCCCCAGTGCCGGCAGGCCGAACAGCCCATGGATCAGCGCCGCGTTCAGCACGCCGTTCACCACCGCTACCACCGGCATCACCCGCAGCAGGATGATCTGCGCATCCAGCGCCGGCAGCACCACCTCCACCACCCCTGTCCCGATCAGGGCCGGCGGCACGCCCCACATCAGGATATGGGTAAAGGACGAAACCGGGCCGACAAAGGATTCGGGCTGGTGCATCAGCCGCAGCAGCGTGCCCGCCTGGTCCAGGATCGCCAGGCACGGCAGGCACAGCAGCAGCGCCACCACCAGCAGCATGGCATGGATCGGGGCGATGCGCGCCGGATCGCCGCGCCCGCGCGCCTGCGCGATCAGCACCCCGCCGGCCCCCAGCATGGCCTGCAACACCGCGATCACGGTAAAGAACAGGGTCGTGGACAGGCCGCCGATGGCCAGCGCATCCGCCCCCAGCCCGCCCAGCAGCACACTGTCGGTCACGCCCATGGCCATCTGCGCGATCTGCGCCAGCGCGATGGGGGCCGCGACGCGCAGGAGGAGACGAAGTTCCGAAGGGGGCAAGGCTGGGTCCGGCATGGGCGCATCCAGAGCAGATCGGCCCCGGAAAGACCAGATGCCGCGCGCCGCACCCCGCTATTCGGCCGCCGCCACGCATAAGGGTGTTGCGTCCGCCCCTTGCCTGTCGCATCTAGGCGCCATCATGCCCGATTCCATGCCGCAACTGACCCTGCACGACAGCAGCAGCCGCTCGACGGTTCCCTTCGCGCCCCTCGATCCGGGGAATGTACGGGTCTATTATTGCGGCCCCACGGTCTATGACCTGGCGCATATCGGCAATTTGCGGGCCATGATCACGGCCGACATCCTGGTGCGCCTGCTGCGGCACCTGTATCCGCGCGTCACCTATGTCCGCAACATCACCGACGTCGACGACAAGATCAACGCCCGCGCCCGCGCGAACGGCGAGCCGATCGACGCCCTGACCGCCCGCACGATCCGCGATTTCCACGACGATCTGGCCGCCGTCGGCGTGCTGCCGCCCGACGTGGAGCCGCGCGCCACCCACCATGTCGCGGAGATGATCGCGCTGATCGAGCGCCTGATCGCCAGCGGCCATGCCTACGAGGCCCAGGGCCATGTCCTGTTCGCCGTCGCCCACTTCCCCGATTACGGCGCGCTATCCGGCCGCTCGCCCGACGATCTTCTGGCCGGCGCGCGGGTCGAGGTCGCGCCCTACAAGCGCGATGCCGGCGATTTCGTGCTGTGGAAACCCTCCGAACCCGACCTGCCGGGCTGGGAAAGCCCGTGGGGCCGGGGCCGGCCGGGCTGGCATATCGAATGCTCGGCCATGTCGCACCGCTATCTGGGCGAGAGCTTCGACATCCATGGCGGCGGCAGCGACCTGCTGTTTCCGCATCATGAGAACGAGCGGGCGCAGAGCCAGTGCTGCTTCCCCCACAGCCGCTTCGCCAACCACTGGGTGCATAACGCGATGCTGCTGGTGAATGGCGAGAAGATGTCCAAATCGCTGGGCAACTTCCTGACCATCCGCGACGTGCTGTCCGACACCCCCGCCGAGGCCCTGCGCCTGCTGCTGCTGCATGCCCAGTACCGCTCGGTGCTGAACTTCACCCGCGCCGGGCTGGACGAGGCGAAGCAGACGCTGAACCGCTTCTATCGCGCCATCGGCGACCTGCCGGCCGACAGCACCGATCCGGTGCCCGACGAGGTTCTGGCCGCGATGTGCGACGACCTCAACACCCCCCGCGCCCTGGCCGAGATGCACGGCCTGGCCGACCGCGCCCTGGCCGGCGACCGCGCCGCCGCAGCCGGCCTGCGTGCGGCCGGCCGCCTGCTGGGCCTGCTGGGCCAATCGGCCGACACATGGTTCCGCGCCGGCGCCGGGGTCGACGAGGCCGAGATCGAATCCCTGATCGCCGAGCGGCTGGCCGCCCGCAAATCCCGCGATTTCGCCCGCGCCGACGCCATCCGCACCGACCTGGCGGCACGCGGCATCCTGCTGGAAGACAGTGCCACCGGCACGATCTGGAGGCGCGCATGACCGGCCGCGACGGCGGGGCCGATATCGGCCCGATCGGCAACAGCCCGGTCGTGATCCTGGTACGCCCCCAGATGGCCGAGAATATCGGCACCACGGCGCGCGCCATGGCCAATGGCGGCCTGTTCCACCTGCGCCTGGTCGCCCCCCGCGACGGCTGGCCGCTGGAACGCGCCTGGCGCGCGGCCTCCGGCGCCGACCGGATTCTCGAAGCCGCGACGGTGCATGAAACGGTCGATGACGCGGTGGCCGACCTGCACCATGTCTTCGCCACCTGCCCCCGCCCGCGCCATATCGTCAAGACGGTGCTGACCGCCCG
The DNA here is from genome assembly GCF_014174275.1 of Gluconacetobacter takamatsuzukensis. Classification (GTDB taxonomy): domain Bacteria; phylum Pseudomonadota; class Alphaproteobacteria; order Acetobacterales; family Acetobacteraceae; genus Gluconacetobacter; species Gluconacetobacter takamatsuzukensis. The sequence continues at coordinate 102,884 of NZ_JABEQK010000003.1, forward strand.
TGGCGGCGCTGCCGAACTGCGGCAGATGAGCAGCCGCGGCCTGCGTACCGGCCTGATGTTCGGCCCCGAGCGCGCCGGGCTGGACAATGAGGACATGGCCCGCGCCGACGCGCTGATCCGCTACCCGCTCAACCCGGCCTTCATGTCGCTGAACCTGGCGCAGGCGGTCATGATCATGGCCTATGAATGGTGGATGGCCGAAGACGCCACCCCGCCGCGCGCGCTGATGACCAATGAAACCCATGTCGCCACCAAGGGCGAACTGGACAATTTCATGCGCAACCTGATCGGCCAGCTCGACGAATGCGGCTTCCTGCGCAACCAGCAGAAGCGCGCCGGCATGGTCCGCAACCTGCGCCATTTCTTCACCCGGGGCGAAGTCACGGAACAGGAACTGCGCACCCTGCATGGCGTGGTGACCGAACTGGCCCGCGGGCGCAAGGCACGCGCGACCGGGCCCGCGAACTCCTAGCCGTGGGATCGGCCAGAGCTCCTGGTCGCCCGCATGCAGCATTCTCGGCGCGGATCGTGTGCAGGAACTGGTCCACGATCAGTCCCTTCCCGCCCGAGCCCGATCAGCGGCCGCACGGACCTGATCTCCAGCGCATGGTGAATGGTGCCGGGTCTCGGGTTCCTTCAGCAGCCGCTCGGCCAGTTCTTCCGCCCTGTCGCCGCCGATCCGGTCCAGCAGTGCCAGAAGGATCTTTTCCCTTCGGCCTGTCCGTCTGCTGCGCGCCGTCCCCGTCTTTCCTGCCGTGGTCGCCGATGCCGCCATCGCGCCCCTCCGGCGATAGTCCTGTCGCATGAGGTCCGCCGCCCCGGGCAAAGCGACCCGGGGCGGAGCCGGCCCGTCAGCGTGCGGCGATGCGCAGCCGCTCCGCCACGCGTGCATGGCCCATCAGCGGCAGCAGATCGCGCATTTCCGGCCCCTTCTCCTCGCCCGTCAGGGCGACGCGCAGCGGGTGGAACAGTGCCTTGCCGCTGCGGCCGCTCGCGGCGCGGATCGCACTGGTCCATGTCTTCCAGGTCTCGGAATCCCACGGGTCGTCAGGCAGCAGCGACAGGGCCTGGAGCAGATAACCGCCCTCATCGTCCTGCACCGGCGGCACGATGGTGCCGGCGACCACGTCCCACCAGTGACGCAGTTCCGACAGCAGGTCGACATTGCCGCGCACGGCCAGCCAGAACGCCTCGGTCGCACCTTCCGGCAGCAGGTCGCGCATGTCGGCGAACGGCTTCTGGTGCATGACCTTGCGGTTCAGCGCCAGCAACTGCCGCATGTCGAACCGCGCGGCCGAGCGCGAGACGCGCCGCACGTCGTAGGTCGCCGCCAGCTCCTCGAAAGACAGCGGCGCCGGATCGTCCGAACTGCCCAGCCGCGCAAGATAGGACACGACGGCGCCCGGATCGATCCCGTCCTGCCGCAGCGCGCGCAGCGACAGCCCGTCGAACCGCTTGGACAGCTTGCCGCCGCCCTCGTCCAGCAGCAGCGGCAGGTGCGCGAAGGTAAAGCGCCCCGGCCGGGCGCCCAGCGCCTCGGCGATGTCGATCTGCACGCCAGTATTGGTCAGATGGTCCTCGCCCCGCAGGATATGCGTCACGCCGGTTTCCAGATCGTCGACCACCGAGGCCAGCGTATACAGCACCGTGCCGTCGGCGCGGACCAGAACCGGGTCGGAAATGGAGGGCAGCTTGACCTGCGACCGGCCCATGACCAGGTCGTCCCACGCCACCATCCCGTCGGACAGGCGGAAGCGCCAGTACGGCACCTTGCCGTTCGCCTCGGCCTGGGCGCGCTGCTCGGCCGTCATGCGCAGCATCGCGCGGTCATAGACCGGGGGCTTGCGCATGCGGATGCGCGCCTCGCGCTTGGCGGCCAGTTCCTGCTCGCTCTCGAAGCAGGGATACAGGCGGCCGGTATCCTTCAGGGTCTCGATCGCCGCCGCATAGCGGTCCAGCCGGTCCGACTGGCGGAACGTCTCGTCCCAGCCGATCCCGAGCCATGTCAGGTCGGTGCGCAGCGCATCGGCATAGTCCTCGCGCGAGCGCTCGCGGTCGGTATCGTCGATGCGCAACTGGAACGTGGCGCCATGGCGGCGCGCATACAGGGCGTTGGCAATCGCCTGACGGGCGTTGCCGACATGGAGCAGGCCCGTCGGGCTGGGCGCGAAGCGGAGTTTCATGCCGCCTATATGCGTCGGGCGCACCGGAAAGACCAGCCGGAACGCCGCCGCACGCTATCCCTTATTCGTCGGCCCCTTATTCGTCGACGTCGTCGTCCTCATCCTCGACCAGCCGGCGCGGATCGAGCGCCCGCCAGTCCCGCTCCATGGGCGTGGCCGGGTTGGCCGTGAAATCGTCCAGTTCGTTCGCCGAGCGCCAGCCCTCGTCGCCCACATCCTGGATCTCGGCATCCTCGCCGAACGACAGCCAGGATTGCAGCACCTCGCGCGGCGAGGCACCGGGCACCCGGCAGCGCTCGATACTGTCGCGGACATAGGCGCGCGCGAAGGCATTGGCATGGGACAGGTCGACGAAACCGCCGACCTCCTCGACGATTCCGTCCTCGGCGCCGCCCGACAGATCCAGGATCCGGACGCGCCAGCCCGACTCGTCGGAGTCGGCCGTGGAATCGGAAATGGGGGGAGTATCGGTCAAATGCGCAATTCCCTGTGATGATGCCCGAAGGGGCATGCCCCGTCGGGCGCGTGGGATCAAGTGCCGCCGGCGGTCCGGGCCCCCGCGCGGCGCAGCAGGAACTCGCGCCCGATCTTCACGCGCGGCTCGCCGTCATACGACACGATGTCGGCGGTGGCATAGGTCTCCGACCACCGGTCGGGGATGAAGGAGCCGGTGCCGACAACGTCGATCGGCGCATGCGCGTCGGCCATCGCCAGGCATTTCTCGACGTTGAATCCCGACGAGACGATGATCCGCACCCGGGGGAAACCGGCCTCGTCCAGCACCTCGCGCATGCGCCAGATCGCGGCGGCGGAAACGCCGGTGCCCACGAGGTTGCGCAACTCGGTCTCGGACCGGTAGCGCCGGATAGTGCCCGGCGTATTGCGCTCCAGCGCGGCGTAGGACAATTGCGGGTCCAGCCCTTCGAGAAACCGCCCGCCATGGGTATCCAGCCGCACCGCCAGCCGCCCCGCCGCGGCCAGTTCGGGAAAGGCGCGGCAGACCGCCAGCCCGTCCGTGATCTCGCGCCCGAAATAATCGGTCAGGACCACCAAGTCGGATTCGGGAAATGCCTCGTGGAACATCTCGGCGGCACGGAGGGTCGACCCGGCATAGCCGATCAGGGCGTGAGGCATGGTGCCCAGCCCGGCCGTCTTGCCGAAATAGCCCGCCGTGGCGTCGTTCGCACCACCGACAAAGCCCAGCGCATCCTCGTTGCGGGCCGCCAGGCTGCCGACCGAGGCGGCATAGGCCATCTGTTCCTGCATCTCGAAGCCCGCGCAATGGCGGGCCTCCATGGCCAGGAAGCGCACCTTGGGCAGCGCCATCGCCATCTGGTAGGCATTCAGCGCCGCCACGCAGGGCGGGCCGAGCTTCTGCAACAGCAGCGTCTCCAGGTCGGCCAGCGCCGCGAACGAACCGGTGATATAGACCAGCGGCTCCCCTGCACCGACCCAGGCGCCTTCGGGGAACATCACCTCGTGCGACAGTTCGATCCCCCGCGCCTGCGCCACATTGTCCAGCCACTCGGTCATCAGCCGCGTCGCGGACAGGACCGGGCGGCGGACGAACAGGGCATAGGTCACCCGCCGGTCGCCGAAGCGGGTGACGATGTCGCGCGTCCGGTTGAAATAGGCATCGGTCCGGGCCCGGATGGTCGCGTCATCCAGCGCCTGGTAGGGACCGAATGCCGTAGGGGACTGGACTGCCGACATCGTTCCTCCGATGGTCTTCCCGTTACGCGGCCTCCGTGCCTTTCGTGCCGGCCCCGCCGCGCAGGCGCGCCGTCAATTCCTCGGCCAGCAGGAATGCCATCTCCAGCGACTGCTCGGCGTTCAGCCTCGGATCGCAGAAGGTCTCATACCGTTCACCAAGATCGGCCTCCGTCAAGCGGTGGGCACCCCCCACGCACTCGGTCACGTTCTGCCCGGTCATCTCGACATGCACCCCGCCGGGGTGGGCGTTCTCGGCCTGGAACACGTCGAAAAAGCCGCGAATCTCGGTCAAAATCGCATCGAACGACCGGGTCTTGACCTTGTTGACGGTCGAGATCGTGTTGCCGTGCATCGGATCGCACAACCACGTGACCGTGCGCCCCGAGGCCACGACCTTGCGCAGCAGCGCCGGCAGGTGCCGCGTCACGCCCTCGGCCCCCATGCGCGAGATCAGCGAGATCCGGCCCGGCTCGTCCTTGGGGTTCAGGATCTCCAGCAGCCGCTCCAGATCGTCGATCGTCGTCGTCGGCCCGACCTTGATGCCGATCGGGTTGCGCACCCCGCGCAGGAACTCGACATGCGCGCCATCCGGCTGGCGGGTCCGATCCCCGATCCAGATGAAATGCGCCGAACAATCGTACCAGTCGCCGCTGGTGGAATCGATGCGCGTCAGCGCCTGCTCGTAGGGCAGCAGCAGCGCCTCGTGCGAGGTATAGAATTCGGTCTCGTCCAACTGGCGGCTGGTCGCGCCGTTCACGCCGCAGGCCGCCATGAAGGCCAGCGTCTCGTCGATCCGCTCGGCCAGCACGCCATAGCGCTGGGCCAGGGGCGACCGCTCGACGAAGCCCAGGTTCCACCGATGCACCTGGTGCAGGTTGGCATAGCCGCCGCCGGCGAAGGCGCGCAGCAGGTTCATCACCCCCGCCGACTGGAAATAGCCGGTTTCCATCCGCGTCGGGTCGGGTATCCGCGCCTCGGGCGTGAAGGCGGCGCCGTTGATGATGTCGCCGCGATAGGATGGCAGGCTGACACCGTCGATCGTCTCGGAATCCGACGAGCGCGGCTTGGCGTACTGGCCGGCCATGCGGCCGATCTTCACCACCGGCACCTTGGCGCCGAAGGTCAGCACCACCGCCATCTGCAACAGCACGCGGAACGTGTCGCGGACGATGTCGGCGGTGAATTCGCTGAAGCTCTCGGCGCACGCGCCGCCCTGCAACACAAACGCCTTGCCCTGCGATGCCGCCGCCAGGCTGGCCTTCAGGCGCCGCGCCTCGCCCGCAAAGACCAGCGGCGGATAGCGGCGCAGCCGGTCCTCGACCGCCTGCAAGGCGGTCGCGTCGGGATAGGAGGGAACCTGACGGATGGGAAACGACCGCCAGCTTTCCGGCGTCCAGGCCTGCCGGGAAGATTTGTCGTGGCTGTGCGTCGCACTCATGGTCGGTTCCTAAAATTCCTCTGATCGTCCGGTCGCGACATCCCAGCGATGCGCGCCGCCATCTTCCCCAGCCCGAGCCCCGATGGCCGGCCTTGCAAAGGGGCAGCCTTTATGTCGAAAATCGCCCCTCAACGCAAAGAGGAACGTTGCCTGATCCCGATCGGGCGACATATTCGTGCGCCCCGCACAGGGATGCACCGCTTTCCATGCCTGCCTGCCATGTTTTTCGGGCGTGCAACGAAGCGCCGCAATCGGCTAGACCCGGCTGATACAGGGACGCTTCGACACGATGACGCGGACTGCCCCGGCCAGGCCCCCCTATCCCGTCCGCAATGCGGCGCGGGGGCCTTAACGGGCCACGGTGCGCGTGACATGCTGCGTTCCATATAAATGGAAGGATTCCCCATGCCGGCCACATTCCGCACCAGCCTGCTTCCGCTCCTGGCCGGCTTCTGCCTGCTTGCCGCCCCTGCCCTCGCCGCCCCCGACGACAAGCGGCAGCCCACCCAGGACCAGGACGGGGTCGAGGCCCAGCATGGCGAAGACATGACCGTGAAGGGCCGCCGCAGCCTGCCGCCCGGATATCAGGACGCCCCGTCGATGGACATCACCCACGGCGCGGACCCGGACCACGAGGCCGGCGTGCATCGTGACTCCGTCACCGGCACCGATCTCTCGCGCTTCGGCAGCGCCTATCAGAGCAGCAGCCCCTACGGCCAGGGCCAACTCGGCGATGCCACCGGCAACGGCTGGGTCACTCCCCGCTGAGGCGACCTGCGAAGCCACCCTGCCGGCAATCCGACGCGCCTCTCCTGTACTTCGGTGCTCGCGGCCATCAAGGCCGCTCCGCTCCGATGCTTGGAAACACACCTGCCGGGCGTGCCGCTTTGCGGCACTCTCGCTCGGCAGGCCGACTTTTCAGGCAGCCTCGGAGCGACGCGTTTTTCGGGACAGAGCCTGAGGGCCCGGCCTAGTCGCTCGAACGTTCGGTGACCCGCGTGCGGGTGCGCATGGTCACGAATTCCTCGGCCGAGGTCGGGTGGATGCCGACCGTGCGGTCGAAATCCTGCTTGGTCAGCCCCGCCGTCACGGCAATGGCCAGCCCCTGCATCATCTCCGGCGCGTCGTCGCCCAGCATGTGGGCGCCCACGACCTTCTGGCTCGCCTGATCCACCACCAGCTTCATCACCGTCTTGCGCGCCCGGCCGCTGAGCGTGTGGCGCATCGGCGTGAAGCGCGCCAGATAGATATCGACATTCCCCTCGCGCGCGGCCTCGCTCTCTGTCAGGCCCACGCTCGCCAGCGGCGGCGAGAAGAACACGGCCTTGGGCGTCGTCTCCAGCGACCACTCGCGCGGATGCCCGTGCCCGAACAGGCGATCGGCCAGGCTATGGCCCTCGGCGATGGCAACCGGCGTCAGGTTCAGCCGGTTCGTCACGTCGCCGATGGCGAAGATGCCGGGCACGTTCGTCTCGCCCACGGCATCGACGACGATCCGCCCGCCGGCCGTCACCGACACGCCCGCATGGTTCAGGCCCAGCGCGCCCACGTTCGGGTTGCGCCCGGTGGCGAAGAACACGCAATCGGTCTCGATCTTCGCGCCATCGTCCAGCACCACCGTATAGTGGCCGCCATGGGCGCGGATGGCGGTCGGCGACCGCCCCGCATGCTGGCGGATGCCCCTGCCCCCGATCGCCTCGTGCAGCGCCGTACGCAGGTCGTGGTCGAACCCGCGCAGCGGCAGGTGCTGGCGATAGACCAGGTCGACCTCCGACCCCAGCCCCCGGAAGATGCCGGCGAATTCCACCCCGATATAGCCGCCGCCGATCATGCACACCCGCTTCGGCCGCGCGTCGAGATGAAACGCCTGGTCCGACGAGATCGCATGCTCGATCCCCGGAATATCGGGCAGGTCGGGCCGCGATCCGGTGGCGATCACGATGCGCGCCGCCGTCACGCGCCGCACCGGCGCGTCGGGCGCCAGGTCGCCCGGACCGATTACGATGGTATGGGCGTCCTCGAACCGGGCGGTGCCGGTAAACAGCGTGACCCCGGATTTTTCCAGCATCGAGACATAGATGCCGTTCAGGCGCGCGATCTCATGGTCCTTGGCGGCGATCAGCGCCGCCCAGTCATGATGGCCGGGGGCGAAATCCCAGCCGAACCCCTGGCTGTCATGGGCCAGGTCGCCATATTCGGCGGCCTGGACCATCAGCTTCTTGGGGACGCATCCCAGATTGACGCAGGTGCCGCCCCAGTGCCGGTTTTCGGCAACGGCGACGCGGGCACCGTGCGAGGCGGCGATGCGCGCGCAGCGCACCCCGCCCGACCCCGCACCGATGACGAACAGGTCGAAATCATACGTCATGTCGGCTTCCGATCAGCGTTCGGCGAACGCCTTTTCGACCACATAGGCACCGGGGTTCGAATTGTTGCCCTCGTCGAAGCCACGGGCTTCCAGCAGCGCCTCGGTATCGGCCAGCATCTCGGGCGACCCGCAGATCATCACGCGGTCATGATCGGGGTCCAGTTCGGGGATGTTCAGGTCGGTGAAGATCTTGCCGGACTCGATCAGCTTGGTGATGCGATCGGTCACGGCGAAATCCTCGCGCGTTACCGCCGGATAGTACAGCAGCTTGCCCGACACGTCCTCGCCCAGGAACTCGTGCTGCGGCAGTTCGTGGCGGATATGGTTGGCATAGGCCAGCTCGCCCGAGATCCGCACCGTATGGCTCAGGATCACCTTGTCGAACCGCTCATAGACCGCCGGGTCCTTGATCAGGCTCATGAACGGCGCCAGGCCGGTGCCGGTGGACAGGAAATACAGGTTGCGGCCGGGGCGCAGATTGTCCAGCAGCAGCGTGCCGGTGGGCTTGCGGCCGATCAGCACCTTGTCGCCCGGCTTGACGTGCCGCAGGCGCGAGGTCAGCGGGCCGTCAGGCACGGCGATGGACAGGAACTCCAGCTGTTCCTCGTAATTCGCGCTGGCGATCGAATAGGCGCGCAGCAGCGGCTTGCCCTCGACCTCGATGCCGATCATCGCGAACTGCCCGTTCTCGAAGCGCAGCGCCGCGTCGCGGGTGGTGGTGAAGCTGAACAGCCGGTCGGTCCAGTGATGAACGGTCAGCACTGTCTCGGCGTTCAGGTGGCCATAGGTCTTGGTCGGCTCGGCCAGATGATACACGCCGGCCTCACCCGGAACGGGTTCCAGACCGCTCGGCACGGTCGCGGCAGGTGTGGTCCCAACAGGCAGGGTCAGCGTATCGGACATGAGATCAGAACTCTCCGTCATGACAGGAACTCATAGGCCACGACCCGCGGCATGCGCCCCGTTCGTGCAAGAGCGAGATGTTTAAGCACCCCACGCGCCCGATGCCAGCACAAAACCGCGATCGGAGGGTTGAGGCACGGGCAGATCTGCCCCACGCGCAACCGTTGTGAGTCGGCGCGCGATGGCGCACAAACCGGATATGACATCCAATTCCCCCGCCGCCAGTGCCGTCGCCGCCGCAATCGCCGAAACCGGCCTGACGGTCGAAACCCGCGAGCTGCCCAAGCTGGAACGCACGGTCGCCCGCGCCCTGGTCCCGGGCCAGGACCGCGTCGACGATGCAACGTTCCGCGCGGCGCTGTGTACCGTGCGCCGCAAGCCCTGGGGCTCGCGCCTGATGGACCTGACCCGCCGCGCCGGCCAGGTCTGGGTCACGCGCGCGGATTCCGAGGCCGCCGCCGCCGCCATCGACGACCCCGAACCCACCGACGCCCAGTTGCTGGATGCGCTCTCCATCGTCATCCGCGCGCGCCTGCGCGCCAGCGCCCCGACGCCCGAAGCGGCGGTGGAAACCGTCCGCGCCGACCTGTTCGACGGCACCGGCCGCGTCCTGACACCCGCCGAGACCGAAACCCTGTCCCGCGCGGTGGCCGAGGCCTTCGCCGTGGACCCGCGCTCGGGCTTCGTCGAAAGCATGCGGCGCGACGCCGACATCAGGCGGCAGGAACAGGAGGCCATCGAACAGGCCGCCCGCACCCGTCGCACCGAGGAAGAGCGCCGACTGCAGGAATGGGAAACCAGCCTGGTCGGGTTTTCCGAAATCCCGCGCCTGCTGCATTGCTCGCGCAAGGAAGCCCTGCGCTGGATCGCCGAGAACCGGCTGCCCGTCGCCCGCCGCGTGCCGCAGGCCGACGGCACCGAACATTGGGAGTTCGACCCCAGGGAACTGGTGGCCCTGCGCGCCCGCCTGCCGGAATGGCGCGGCGGCGCACCGTCCACCCCGGCCTTGGTCCCCGACGCCGGCACGCGCAAGGTCGGTAACGCCGTCATCGCCCGCGTTGCGGCGCTGGACCGCTACGCCGCGCATTTCAAGACCGCCCGCGCCCTGAAGCGCCGCATCACGCTCGTCACCGGCCCTACCAACAGCGGCAAGTCCCACACGGCGCTGGAAGCCCTGGCCCGGGCCGAAAGCGGCATGGCCCTGGCCCCCCTGCGCCTGCTGGCCCACGAATTCCGCGAGGCCCTGACCGCGCGCGGCGTGCCGACATCGCTGGCCACGGGCGAGGAACGGATCGACGTCCCCGGCAGCCGCCACCTGGCCGCCACGGTCGAGATGTGCCCGCTGCACAACCCCGTCGACGTCGCGATCATCGACGAGGCCCAGATGCTGTCCGACCCCGATCGCGGCGCGGCGTGGACGGCGGCGATCATGGGCGCCCCGGCGCGGCATCTGTACGTGCTGGGCGCACCGGACTGCGTGCCGATGGTGCGCCGCATCGCCGAACTGTGCGGCGATCCGCTGGACGAGGTCCGGCTGGAGCGCAAGGGCCCGCTGGTCACGGCCAGCGAGGCCGTCCAGATCAAGGACCTGAAACCCCATGACGCGCTTATCGCCTTCTCGCGGCGCGAGGTGCTGGACCTGCGCGCGCTGCTGGTGGCGCGCGGCCGCAAGGTCGCCGTGGTCTATGGCGCCCTCAGCCCCGAAGTCCGGCGGGCCGAGGCCCAGCGCTTCAATGACGGGGCGGCCGATATCCTGATCGCCACCGACGCCATCGGCATGGGCCTGAACCTGACGATCCGCCGCGTGATCTTCACCGCGCTCCGCAAGTTCGACGGCACCCAGACCCGCGACCTGAACGCGCAGGAGGTCAAGCAGATCGGCGGCCGCGCCGGCCGCTACGGCAAGCACGAACAGGGCGTGGTGGCGGTGCTGGCCGGCGCGGGCAGTGCGGCCTTCGTGCGCACCATGCTGGCCGCGCCGCCGGCCGAGCCGACCGACCTGCGCCCGCAGGTCCAGCCCGATTCCGACATCATCCAGGCCGTCGCGGCCGAAATCGGGTCGGAAAGCCTGTTCGGCGTGCTGTCGCGCATCCGCCGCGCCGTGCTGCGCCATGACGACCCGAATTACCGCCTGGCGAACATGGAACAGGCCTTCGCCATCGCCACCGCGCTGGAGGGCATCACGGGCCTTACTCTGGCCCAGCGCTGGGTCTACGCGATGTGCCCGGTCGACGACCGCGACAACGGCATCCAGCGCCTGGTCCAGTGGGCGGCCGACCACGCCGCCGGCCGTCCGGTCATCCCGCCCGGCACCGGCCGCCTGCCCCCCGCCGAGCGCGCCGACCGCGTGGAACTGGAACGCGCGGAAAAACGCCACAAGCGCCTGGTCGCCTGGCGCTGGCTGGCCCTGCGCTTCCCCGACGCCTACCGCGCGAGCGAAGACGCCGAGGACGCCACCGCCCGCCTGAACGACTGGATCGAAGACGTGCTGCGCCAGCAGAGCAGCCGCGCCCGCGCGGACAATGTCGAGCAACCGGGCCACAAACGCCCCGGGTCCCACAAACCAGGCAAGGGCGGCGGCTACGGGCGCAAGCCGCGCCCGGCTGCCCGCACCTGAGCAGCGGCTTGTGCGACCGGACACAGGCGCGGGATCACCAGCGCATGTGTCCGGCCGCCTTCAGTCGGCGTTGATGACCGCCAGCCCGCCCATGTAGGGGCGCAGGACCTCCGGCACCGTGATGCTGCCGTCCTCGTTCTGGTAATTCTCCATCACCGCGATCAGCGTGCGCCCGACCGCCAGGCCCGAGCCGTTGAGCGTATGGACGAACTCCGGCGCAGCCCCTTCCGCCGGGCGGAAACGGGCATTCATGCGTCGCGCCTGGAAATCGCGCGTGGTGGAGCAGGAGGAAATCTCGCGCCACGCATCCTGCCCGGGCAGCCACGCTTCCAGGTCGAACGTCTTCGCGGCACCGAAGCCGGTATCGCCGGCGCACAGCAGCATGCGGCGATAGGGAATGCCCAGCCGCTCCAGCACCGTCTCGGCACAGCGGGTCATGCGCTCCAGTTCCGCGTCGCTGTCTTCCGGCCGCGTGACGGATACCATCTCGACCTTCTGGAACTGGTGCTGGCGCAGCATGCCGCGCGTGTCGCGGCCCGAGGCCCCGGCCTCGCTGCGAAAGCAGGAGGACAGCGCGACCATGCGGCGCGGCAGGGCGGAGGCCGGCAGGATGTCGCCCGCCACGCTGGCGGTCAGCGGCACCTCGGCCGTGGGCACCAGCCAGCGCCCGTCCTCGGTGCGGAAGGACTGGTCGGCGAATTTCGGCAGCTTGTCGGTGCCGAACATCGCGGCCTCGTTGACCAGCACCGGCACCGCCGTCTCGGTATAGCCATGCTCCTGCGCATGCAGGTCGAGCATGAACTGGCCCAGCGCGCGCTCCATCCGCGCAAGCGGCCCGCGCAGCACCACGAAGCGCGCGCCGGAGAGTTTGGACGCGGTTTCGAAATCCATCATGCCCAGCGCCTCGCCCAGCGCGAAATGCTCGCGCGGGGCGAAGGCGAAGTTCCGCCGCTCGCCGGCCTGATGCACCACCACGTTCGCGGCCTCGTCCGCGCCGTCGGGCACGGCATCGTCCAGCCGGTTGGGCAGCGTCACCAGCAGGTCGCGGATTTCCGCGTCGCGATCGCGCACCACGGCCTCCAGCCGCTCGATCTCCTCGCGCAGCCCGACCGCCTCCTGTTCCAGCGCCGCGCTGTCGGCGCCCGTGCGGCGCAGGGTCCCGATTTCCTTCGACAGCGTCTTGCGCCGGGCCTGACGGTCCTGCAACGCCGTCACGGCGGCGCGCCGGTCCTCGTCCAGCCGTACAATGTGCACGGCAACGGGGGCATCGCCCCGGCGCGTCAGGGCAGCGTCGAAGGCGGCCGGATCGGCGCGGAGCGCGCGAAGGTCATGCATCGGAATTCTCCTGGTCCAGATCCTCGGGGCGCTTGGGCTGGACCAGGCGCGCACAGACGATGGAAATTTCGTACAACCCGATCAGCGGCACCGCCAGACCGGTCTGGGTGATGATGTCCGGCGGCGTCAGGATCGCCGCGATCACGAAGGCACCCACATAGGCATAGCGCCGGAAGCGCTTCAGCGTGGCGGCAGTGACGATCCCCACCCGCGCCAGCAGCGTCAGCGCCACCGGCAGCTCGAACGCCACGCCGAAGGCCATGATCAGCTTCATGACCAGCGCCAGATATTCCGACACCTTGGCCTGAAGCTGGATCTGCAACCCGTCCTGCCCGTCGGAAGTCTGGAACGAGAGGAAGAACTTCCAGGCGAAGGGAAAGACGAAATAATAGGCCAGCGCCGCGCCCATCACGAACATGACCGGGGTTGCGACCAGAAACGGCAGGAAGGCCCGCTTCTCGCTGCGATACAGGCCCGGTGCCACGAACATCCAGGCCTGCATGGCCACCATCGGGAAGGACAGGAACGCCGCGCCGAAGATCGCCACCTTGATGTAGGTGAAGAAGGCCTCGTACAGCGCCGTGTAGATCAGATGCGGCTGTTCGCCCTGCGCGCGCATCACGTCGCCCAGCGGCTGGGCGAGAAACAGATAGATCCGCGCCGAGAAATGATAGCACAGCAGAAAGCACAGGCCGAACGCCACCGCCGACCAGATCAGCCGGCGGCGCAGTTCGACCAGATGCTCCAGCAGCGGCATGGGCTGGTCGTGGATCGGATCGGCGTGGCCCCGATTGTCGTTCAGGTTGGTCTCTCCCGGCTTGAACTCATCCATCAGCCCGGCTCCCCAGCCGGCGGCACCGCACCGGGCCCGTCCACCGCCACGCGCCGCGCCCCGTGGATCACCCGCACCGGCGGCAGGAAGGCGGGCGGGTGCAGCCGCCCCCGGTCGGCCGCCAGCCGCCGCGCGACGGCGGGCGGCAGCAGCGCGGGCGGCGGCCCGGCATCGGCCACAGGGGGGAACGCGGCCTCGTCATGGGGCTGTGCCGGCGGCATGTAGCCGTAGCGATGCTGCCCTTGCGGATCATAGCCGGGCGTCAGGGCCGGCGGCGGCACCAGCGGGGCTGCCGGCCGCGAATCCAGGGGCGAATCGTTGAAGGTGCGCTGAAGCGAGCCGTCCTCGTCGATCGCCCGCATGATCTGGTTGCGGACATTGAAGCGCCGCATGCCGCCCAGCGCATCCCGCGCCTCGGTCAGGTCGGCCTCGCGCACCATCTCGTCGACATGGGTCTGGAATTCCGAGGCCATCTTGCGGGCCTTCTTGATCAGGCCGGTAACGGTGCGGATCGCCACCGGCATGTCCTTGGGCCCGATCAGCAACAGGGCGACGACACCGATCAGCGCCATCTCGGACCATGCGAAATCAAACATGACCGATCCCTGGCTCAGACTTGGACATTACGGAACTCAGACGTGGCATGACGCGACCCGCGCCGAAGCATGCGCGGAAAGGATGGACACCTATCACGCCGCCGTCGGGCCGGAAACCGCTTCCGTCTTCGCCTCGTCCGGCGCGGCGGCCCGCAGGGCGGGATTGTCGGGCACATCCACCAGCAATTCCTCGCGCCGGGGCAGGTCGCGCAGGTCGCGCAGGCCGAAATGGCGCAGGAAATCGGCCGAGGTCCCCCACAGGATCGGCCGCCCCGGAACCTCCTTGCGGCCGCGCGGCACGATCAGCGATGCCTCCAGCAGATTGTCCAGCACCTGCTGGCTGAGCGACACGCCGCGTATCTCCTCGATTTCCGCGCGGGTGCAGGGCTGGTGATAGGCGATGATCGCCAGGCTCTCCAGCGTGGCGCGGGGCAGTCGGCGCGGGCGCTGCAACACGCGGGTCAGGCGCGGGGCCAGATCGGCCGCCGTCCGGAACTGCCAGCCGCCCGCCACCAGCACCGGCGCCACGCCCCTTCCGGCATATCGCGCCACCACGCCGTCGATCACGCCGCGCACGCAGGCCGCCAGGTCCTCGGTCTCGGGCGGCACCAGCCCCTGTGCCTCCAGCAGTTCGGCGATCGCACGCTCCGACACCGGGTCGGGACTGGCGAAGATCATGGCTTCCACCAGCCGGACCGCCAGGTCCGCGGCAGGCGTCGCAGCCTCCGCGGAAGGAGCAGGCTCGTCACCCGGGACCGGCGCGGCCGGAATCTGCTGGCTGTCATCGGTCATTCCGCCGCGTCCATCCTGTCCATGTCCGGATCGTTGGCGGCCTCGCCCCCCGCATGGGGGCGCAGCATGATCCGGCCGAATTGTTCGTCCTGGCGCAGTTCGATCGTGCCGTTGCGGGCCAGTTCCAGCCCCGCGATCAGGGTGCCGGCCATGGCCGCCCGCCGCTGCTGCATGCGCTCTTCCACGTCCTCGCCATCCATCGCCGGGCCGCCTTCGGGCAGGAAGGCCCCGAGCTCGCACCACTCTCCTCCGCCGGGGATGGTGTCCGCGCCCAGCAGGCGCTGCAACCGGGCCAGCGCGTCCTGCACCGTCCAGAAATGCATCCGCCGGGGCTGGTAGACCCGCCTGCGTGCCCCGCGCCGCATGGCGGCCATGTAGGCGCCCATCAATTGCGACAGGTCCAGCGCCAGCCCCGACCGGTCGATTTCCGTCAGGTCCTCGCGCTCGCCCCGGGCAAACACGTCGCGGCCCAGCTGGGGGCGTGCGCCCAGCCACGCCGCCGCCTGCCCGATCCGCGCCAGTTCAAGCAGCCGCGCCTGCAGCAGTTCGGCCGCCTCCTCGGCGTCCATGTCCTCGCCATCCTCGGCCGGCAGCAGCAGGCGCGATTTCAGCCAGGCCAGCCAGGCGGCCATGACCAGCCAGTCGGCGGCGAGTTCCAGCCGGATGCGGCGGGCGGATTCGACGATGGCCAGATATTGCTCGACCAGTTGCAGGATCGAGATCCGGGCCAGATCGACCTTCTGCGCCCGCGCCAGTTCCAGCAGCAGGTCCAGCGGCCCCTCGAACCCGTCCAGATGCAGCATGGGCGCGGTCAGCCCCTCGGGCAGGCCGTCCCCCTGCCCTTCCGCATTGCTGTTCTCGACAGGTTCCGTCGCCAACGGCCCGGTCCTAGAACCCGGCCAGGGTGCAGGCCAGGCCGTTCAGCCGCACATGCTCGCAGAACGACGTGGCCTGGGCGATGCTGGCAAACCCGTGCGTGCGCAGCCGGAAGAAGACGGCACCATTGCGTTCGGTCCGCTCGATGACCGGCGTGCGGCTGCCGAACAGGTCCGGATAATGCTGCACCAGGCGCGCCCACTCCTTCTCGGCGGCCTGCTGCGAATCCAGCGCCGCAAGCTGCACGCCATAGCGCCCGCCCGCCGCCGGAGCCGGCGCGGCGGGTGCGGCCGGCGCTGCAACGGGCGCGGCAGGCTCGGCGGCCGGCATCGGCGTGGGCGTGGACGTGGGGGCCACGGGGGCGGCAGCGGCCGGAGCGGCGGCAGGCGTCGGAGCAGGCGCCTCGGCGACCGGCGGGCTGGCGGGTGCCGGGGTCGGAACCGGAGCCGCCGCCGGGGCGGCGCCGGCGGCCGGTGCGTCCGGGGTCTGGCCATATTGCTGGGCCAGGCGGTCGGGGCGCGGCTGTTCCGGCCCCGGCGCCAGACGGGCCACCGCGCCGTCATCGCCGCTGGGCGCCTCGGCCCCCAGAACCTGCATGCCGCCCGGATCGACCGGCCGCACCCGTACCGGGCCGGGCGGCGGCCCCAGAACGGGAATGCCCGTCTGATGGTGGCCCAGCAGCGCCCAGCCGCCGATGGCGATCACCAGCAGCCCGCCCAGCCCGGCCGCGCCATAGGCCAGAAGCCGCGTCGTGGGGTCGGTGCCCAGCAATCCGTCCAGCATGCCGCCTGCCCGCCGCGCCGGGCGCGTACGCGGGGGCGGTGCATCGTCGTCGCCGTAATCCGCGCTCATGCGCTCGCGCACGCGGTTCAGGCGGTCCTCGTAGGGATCGCGGCCGGAGGGGTCGGTATCGCTCATCGCATTTCCTCAACCGGCTCGACACCCAGCACCGCCAGGCCCGAGCGGATAACGGTGGCCGTGGCCTCGACCAGCGCCAGCTTCGCCCGGGTGGCGACCAGATCGTCCTCCTGCAGGAATCGCAATGTCGCATCATCGCGGCCCCGATTCCACAGCGTATGGAAATCGCCCGCCAGCTCACCCAGGTAGAAGGCGACCCGGTGCGGCTCGTGCGCCTGGGCGGCCCCCTCCACCGTGCGCGGCCACTGGGCGATCCGCCGCAGCAGCGCCAGTTCGGCATCCGACCCGATTCCATCGAGTGTCGCCTCGCCCAGCGCCACGGGCGCGATCGCGGCCTCGCCCAGCATCTCCTGCGCCGCACGCAGGACGGAGCGGCAGCGCGCATGGGCGTACTGCACGTAGAAGACCGGATTGTCGCGGGTTTGGGCCACCACCTGGTCCAGGTCGAATTCCATCTGGGCATCGGCCTTGCGCGTCAGCATCGTGAAGCGCACGGCGTCGCGGCCCACCTCGTCGATCAGGTCGCGCAGCGTGACGAAGGTACCGGCCCGCTTGGACATGCGCACCGGCTCTCCGTCGCGCACGATCCGCACGATCTGGCACAGCAGCACGTCGAAGCCCACATTCTTGCCGCCAACGCCCAGCGCCAGCACTGCCGCCTTCATGCGGGTGACATAGCCACCATGGTCGGCGCCCCAGACATCGATCAGCAGGTCGGCGCCGCGACGCACCTTGTCGTCGTGATAGCCGATATCGTTGGCGAAATAGGTGTTCGACCCGTCCGACTTGCGCAGCGGCCGGTCCACGTCGTCGCCGAACACGGTGGAGCGGAACAGGGTCTGCGGCCGGGCCTCCCAATCGTCGGGCAGCTTGCCCTTCGGGGGCTCCAGCACGCCTTCATAGAGCAGCCCCTGCGCGTCCAGCCGGGCGATGGCCTGGTCGGTCACGCCGTCGGCCAGGATCTTGGCCTCGCTGGTGAAGACATCGTGGCGCACGCCCAGCGCGTCCAGGTCCTCGCGGATCATGGCCATCATCGCGGCCACCACGAAGGGCTTGACCGTGTCCATCCACAGTTCGGGCGCCGCTGGCTGCCCGTCGGGGCCGGCCAGCCCGGTGCCGTGCTGCTCGGCCAGGGCCTGCCCCACCGGCACCAGATAGTCGCCGCCATACTGGATGCCGCCGGGCACGATCTCCGCGAAGGCATCGCGGTCCATCGTGGTGCCGATGGCCTCCAGGTACCGCCAGTAGGCCGCCCAGGCCAGGGCGATGACCTGCGCCCCGGCATCGTTGATGTAATATTCCTTGGTGACGGCGTATCCGGCCTTGGCCAGCAGATTGGCCAGCGCATCGCCCACGACCGCGCCCCGGCAATGCCCGACATGCATCGGCCCCGTCGGGTTGGCCGAGACATATTCCACATTCACCCGCAGGCCCTGCCCCAGCGTGGCATCGCCATAGGATTCGCCGGCGCGCAGCACGTCGCCCACCACCGCGCGCAGCACCGATTCGTCCAGCGTCAGGTTCACGAATCCGGGCCCGGCGGGCTCGGCCTTCGCTATCCCCGGCACCTCGACCAGCACCGCCGCCAGTTCGGCCGCGATCTCGGCCGGGCGGCGGCGCGCCGGCTTGGCCGCCAGCAGGGCGGCGTTGGTCGCCATGTCGCCATGCGCCGGATCGCGCGTCGGCGTCAGTTCCACGCGCGCCGCAACCTCCTCCGGCAGGTCCGGGACGATCCGTCGCAGGGCATCGCGCACATGCGAGAGATAGCGGACGTACAGGCTGTCGGACATGCGATGCGGCTTCCCACTGAAACGCCGGCGCGGGCGGACCACCCGAGCGGCGCGTATGAACTGGTTACTGGTCGGGCGTTTCAGCCCGCGACGGACAGATCCGTCAACCGTCGATGTTCTTCCATCGCGAATCGATCCGTCATCCCGGCTATATAATCGGCCACGATCCGCCGCGCACCCATCGCGTCGGTAGCCCGTGCCTCC
The DNA here is from genome assembly GCF_014174275.1 of Gluconacetobacter takamatsuzukensis. Taxonomy (GTDB): domain Bacteria; phylum Pseudomonadota; class Alphaproteobacteria; order Acetobacterales; family Acetobacteraceae; genus Gluconacetobacter; species Gluconacetobacter takamatsuzukensis. The sequence continues at coordinate 121,449 of NZ_JABEQK010000003.1, forward strand.
TGCCGCCAGCCATCGGGCAGCAGCGAGATATCGCCGGCCAGGATCGAGAAGATCGACTCGACCGCGATCCGCGCCTTGCGCGTCATGCGGTTGACCCGCCAGTGCCTGTACATCCGCGCATACAGAAAGGTGCGGATCGCCCCGTTATCGCGCGCCATGCCCGGGCTGTAGGCCACGACCGGCATGGCGGCGCGGCGCACATCGTCGGCCGATTGCGGGGCCAGTTCCGCCAGGTTGCGCCGCGTCTGCTCCGTCAGGTCCACCGCCAGGGTATTGATGACCCGGCGGATGGTCTCGTGGCGCATCCGGTCCTGTAGATGCGTCTCCTCGGCGGCGTCCCCCGACAGGGCGACCCCGCCCGCTCGTTCACGCACCAGCGCCAGCGCCGCACCCACCACCGGCAGGTCCGCAAGATCGGCCAGGTCCAGCAGGCCGGCGCGCATCCCGTCATCCAGGTCGTGGGCGTGATAGGCGATGTCGTCGGCCATGGCGGCAATCTGGGCCTCGACCGAGGCATAGGTGGACAGGTCCAGCCCCAGCCCGTCCGCATAGCGGGCGACATAGCCGGTCGGATGATCCACCGGGCCGTTATGCTTGATCAGCCCTTCCAGCGTCTCCCAGGTCAGGTTCAGCCCGTCGAAGTCGAAATAGCGGCGCTCCAGCTTGGTCACCTGGCGCAGGGTCTGGGTATTGTGGTCGAAACCGCCCCAATCCTTCATCGCGGCGGCCAGCGCGTCCTCGCCCGCATGGCCGAACGGGGTGTGGCCCAGATCGTGGGCCAGCGACAGGGTCTCGGTCAGGTCCTCGTCCACCGACAGGCTGCGCGCGATCGATCGCGCGATCTGCGCCACTTCCAGCGAATGGGTCAGCCGGGTGCGAAAGAAATCGCCCTGATGGTTGACGAAGACCTGGGTCTTGTATTGCAGCGTGCGGAAGCCGGCGGAATGCAGCACCCGGTCGCGGTCGCGCTGCCACGGCGACCGGCTGGGGGATTCGGGCTCGGCATACAGGCGCCCCCGTCCGGTGGCGGTCTGGACAGCGTAGGGTGCGATGCTCATATATAACCCCAATCCCGGATGGGTGGCGTACGCCCGGCGTCGGACTGCCGGACCGCCCCCTGTCGATAACCCGCCCGGCGCCGCAAGGCCAGCATGCTGGCACGGCATGCTGACCCGGGCCGCGCGACGATGGTGATCCCGATGGACATGCCGCCCCCTTCTTCCTCCGACACCGCCTTCCGCGTCTCGCCCGAGGCCGCGACCCGGCTCCAGGATATCATCGCCGCCCAACCGGGCATCGACGCCTCCACCGGGCTGCGGGTCAGCGTGCTGGCCGGCGGCTGCAACGGCTTCCAGTACAGCTTCGCCCTGGACGGCGAGGAACGGCCCGACGACATCGTTGTGCCCGCGGGCAGCGCCCGCGTACGGGTCGACCCGGCCAGCATGGATTTGCTGTCGGGCGCGGAACTGCATTTCAACGATTCGCTGATGGGCGCGCATTTCACGGTGCGCAACCCCAACGCCACCTCGTCCTGCGGGTGCGGCACCAGCTTCTCGATCGACTGAGCAGGCCGCCCTTCGCAGATGAAAATCGCAAGCTGGAACGTCAATTCCATCCGCCAGCGCCAGGTCCATGTGCTGGACTGGCTGGAGCGCGAGAAACCCGACCTGCTCGGCCTTCAGGAAATCAAGTGCGAGGAACATTCCTTCCCCGCCGAAGCTTTCCGAGAGGTCGGCTACGAATCCGTGGTGGTCGGGCAGAAGAGCTATAACGGCGTCGCCACCCTCTCGCGCGTGCCCTTCTCCGTCACCGCCCGCGTGCTGCCGCCGCTGTGCGACGAGGCCCCGCAGGCGCGCTATGTCGAAATCGAGGCCAATGGGCTGATCTTCGGCAATCTGTACCTGCCCAACGGCAATTCGGGCGGCAGCGCCGGCTACGAGGCCAAGCTGGCCTTCATGGAGGCCCTGGCCCTGCACGCACGCGCGCTGCTGGATGCCGGCCGCGATTTCGTGCTGGCCGGCGATTACAATGTCTGCCCGACCAATGAGGATTGCGCCCCCGGCGCCCTGCCCCCCACCGACGCGCTGGTGCGCCCGGAAACCCGCGCCGCCTTCCGCCGCCTGATCTGGCTGGGCCTGACCGACGCCCTGCGCGCCCTGCATCCGCACGGCCGCTACTACACGTTCTGGGACTATCAGGCCGGCGCCTGGCCGCGCGATTGCGGCCTGCGCATAGACCACGCCCTGCTGTCCCCCCGCCTGGCGGAACGCCTGCGCGACGCCCACCCCGATCGCGACGAGCGGGGCCGCAACCAGCCCTCGGACCACGTGCCGCTGGTCGTCACGCTGGACGACGCGCCCAAAGCCTGAAGCGGCTGCCCGCCGGCCGTAATGCCGGCGGGTCGCCTGTCACACGCGCCTCAGCGCCAGCCTGGCCGTACCCAGACCCAGCGCGGCCCACGCTGCATCCAGCGTCCGGGACCCCATCCGCCTCGCCGGCCGCCGCGCACATAGCGGCCCGGAACCCACGCATAGCCGCCATTGGTCCAGTCCCAGCCACCGCCGACCCAGACCCAGCCGGGGCGCGGCGGCGGCACGATTTCGGCACGCGGGGGCGGCATGGGCGGCGGCGCCCAGCCGGGCGTCACCGGACCGTAGCGATAGGCCTGCGCCTGGGCCGGGGCAGCATCGCCCACCGCCATGGCGCCGCCGGCGACAACGCCCAGCGCCAGCAGGGCACCCCTGACAATCTGCCTGTTCATGCGAACCAACTCCTGTTTGCACACGGGATCTTTGCGTCCCGTCAGGAGCAATATGGCCCTATCATCATGGCACTGGAATGGCGAAACCCGGCGGCATGAAGCGGCGAGCCATCACGAAGGCGCACGACCGCCCCGGCGCGGCGTGACCACGCCCAGCACCACGATCAGGATCAGCGTCAGGCTGCCCAGCTCGATCTGCACCCGCGTGTCCGGCGTCAGCAGCATCGTCACCATCACCAGCATGATCGCGCCGACCGTCAGCCAGGACAGATAGGGAAACAGCAGCATCGGAAAGGCCGGCTGCCGCCCCTCGCCATGCATCCGCCGGCGCAGCGCGATCTGGGCAAAGACCACCATCAGATAGTCGAACAGGATGATCGCGCCCGATGCGTTGAGCAGGAAGCCGAACACCTCGCCGGGGAAGGTCGCCGCGATCACCGTCAGCACGGCGGCCACCAGGCTGCCGATCGCAATCGCGCGGCGCGGCGCCCCGCTGGGCCCGGTGCGCACCAGCGCCGCCGGCGCATCGCCATGCGCTGCCATCTCGAACAGGATGCGCGAGGTGACATACAGCGTGGAATTCAGGCACGACGCAATCGCCACCAGCACCACCACCGTCATCGCGGTCTCGGCCCCCGGAATGCCGATCCGGTGCAGCACGTCGAGGAACGGCGAATGGCCGGCGCGGATCTCGTTCCACGGAATCAGGCACAGGATCACGCCCAGCGAGCCCATGTAGAACAGCATGACGCGGACCACGACGGTGCGGATGGCCTGGACGATATTATAGCCCGGATTATCGGTCTCCGCCGCCGCGACGGTTGCGATCTCGGCCCCCGCGAAGGTGAACAGGATCGCCGGCATCAGCGACAGCGAGGCCCCGAATCCGTGGGGCATGAACCCGCCCTGGTCCCACAGATGCGCGATGCCGCCATGCAGCGACGAGCCGATTACCCCGAACAGCGCCAGCCCCGCGATGACCGTGAAGATGCCGATCGCCGAGATCTTCATCAGCGAGAACCAGAATTCGAACTCGCCATACCCCCGGACCGACCCCATGTTGACGGCCGTCATCAGCCCGATCAGCGCCAGCGCCACCGGCAACTGGGCCACGCCCAGCATCGGCGCCACAATCAGGGCCGCCGCCTTGGCCTCAACCGACGCCACCACCACCCAGAACAGCCAGTACGACCAGCCGGTGACGAAGGCGGCCCGATGCCCCAGCCCGCGCCGCACATGCCCGACGAACGACCCGGCCTCCGGGCAGTCGATGGCCATCTCCCCCAGCATCCGCATGACCAGAAAGACGATCATCCCGGCCATCAGGTACGACAATAGCACCAGCGGCCCCGCCCCCTGGATCATGACCGACGTGTTGACGAACAGCCCGGCCCCCACCATGCCGCCGATCGCGATCATGGAAACGTGGCGGGTGCGCAACGAATGGGCCAGGCCGCCCCCGTTGGCGGGCGCCGCATCCGGCAGGCTGTCGTCGATCGGTGTGGGGTTCAGCATCGGTGGCCTTCCGGGGCTGGGGTGAAACTGTGCAGCGTGCCGTGCATGCGGAAATCTCCGAAATCCATGTCCAGATCGTCGGATACGCCGTTGGCGAAATAGCGCATCCCGATCTCGTAATCGGGGCGCATGTCGTGCGACGCGGCGGTATAGAACGCCACATGCACCCGGCCGGACGGCAGGCGGGCCAGCGCCGGAAACGGGCTGGCCGTGGGCGGCTGGTGCCACCCGAGAATCATGATGTACGTATCCTGCGGCCCATCCTCGCCGGTTCCGTCGAACAGGCTCGGCGCCAGCGAGGCCTGCCCCCGCTCGCCCGCGCTGATGATCGCCCTGGTATGGGCCATCGGGAACAGGGTTCCGGCCGGCAGGGTGATCGTGTGCGCGCGCGGCTGGGTATAGCGGATCTCGCCGCCCGTCGGGGTCATCGTCGCCTCGCCCGTCACCCGGCTGGCCGGATGTCCGTTCGTGGTCTGGACGGTCTGGAATACCAGGTCGTGCCCGTCCTTGGCCTCCAGCGTCGCGTAATCCGACACCATCTCGGTCACGCTGCCCGAGCGCGAGACCGTCTGCAGCTTCAGTTGCTGCTGGGTCGACCATGCCGAGCAGGCGTCGCTGACCGCATAGGTCATGGTCCCGCTGGCGGAAATCGTATCGCCGCCGGTCACGGCGACCAGCGTCAGGTCATACACCGCGCGATGAGGCGCCAGCGCCACCGGCGCCTCTGCCAGGGCCGGGTCGGCCGCCCCCCACAGCACGGCCACCAGGGCCGCCGCCGGCAGCCCCCAGCCCGGCCGCGCCATGGCGGCGGATCGGATGCTTCGTTTCATGCCCGCAGCAGAGCCCATCGCGCCTTTTCGCGCAATGATGCTCCGCGGTCGACGCGGCATCTCCGGCCTATTCCGCCGGCTTGGTCTCCCTGGCGGCCGACGGCTTGGGCCGCGGCAGGTCGAGCGCCAGCGACAGTTCCTTCAGCCGCTCGGGCGGCACCGGCGCCGGGGCGCCCATCATCAGGTCCTCGCCCTGCTGGTTCAGCGGGAACAGGATGACCTCGCGGATGTTCGGCTCGTCGGCCAGCAGCATGACCATGCGATCCACGCCGGGCGCCGAACCGCCATGCGGCGGTGCGCCGTAGCGGAAGGCGTTCAGCATGCCGCCGAAACGGGCCTCGACCTCGCTGGCCGGATAGCCCGCCAGTTCGAACGCGCGGATCATCACATCCGGACGATGGTTGCGGATCGCGCCCGAGGACAGTTCGATGCCGTTGCACACGATATCGTACTGATAGGCCGTGATCGTCAGCGGGTCCTGGCTGTTCAGCGCCTCCAGCCCGCCCTGCGGCATCGAGAACGGGTTGTGCGAGAAATCGATCTGCCCCGTTTCCTCGTTGCGCTCGTACATCGGGAAGTCGGTGATCCAGCAGAAGCGGAAGGCATTCTGCTCGATCAGCTCCAGCTCGGTGGCCACGCGCGTGCGCACCTGGCCCGAGAATTTCACGACCTCGTCGCCCTTGCCCGCCGCGAAGAACACGGCATCGCCCGCCTTCAGGCCGGTCGCTTCGCGGATCGCCGCCACGCGCTCGGGCTCCAGGTTCTTCGCGATCGGGCCCTTGCCGCCTTCCTCGTCGAAGATGATGTAGCCCAGGCCGCCGGCCCCGGCCTCGCGCGCCCAGGCATTCAGCTTGTCATAGAAGGCGCGCGGACGGTCGCCCGCCCCCGGCGCGGGAATCGCGCGCACTTCGCCGCCATCGGCCACGATGCGGGCAAACAGCCCGAATCCGGAATTGGCGAACGACTCGGTCACGTCGCTGATCAGCAGCGGGTTGCGCAGGTCTGGCTTGTCGCTGCCGTACAGCTTCATCGCCGTGGCATAGGGAATCCGCTCGAAGGGCGCCGCGCTGACCGTGCGCCCGCCGCCGAACTCGCGGAACACGTCTTCCATCACCGGCTCCAGGGTCGCGAACACGTCTTCCTGCGTCGCGAAGGCCATCTCGAAGTCGAGCTGGTAGAACTCGCCCGGCGAGCGGTCGGCCCGCGCCGCCTCGTCGCGGAAACAGGGCGCGATCTGGAAATACCGGTCGAACCCGGCGACCATCGCCAGCTGCTTGAACTGCTGCGGGGCCTGCGGCAGGGCATAGAACTTGCCCGGATGCATGCGCGCCGGCACCAGGAAGTCGCGCGCTCCCTCGGGGGAGGACGCCGTCAGGATCGGCGTCTGGAACTCGATGAACCCCTGGTCCGTCATGCGGCGGCGCAGGCTGGCAATCACCTGCGAGCGCAGCAGGATGTTGCGATGCACCTTGTCGCGCCGCAGGTCGATATAGCGATAGGTCAGGCGCAGGTCTTCGGGATAGTTCTCATGCCCCGCGACCTGGAAGGGCAGCACGTCGGCCGCCGACTGCACGTCTACCGTCTGCGCGCGCAACTCGATATCGCCGGTCGGCAGGTTGGGGTTGCGCGTCGCATCGTCGCGCAGCACGACCTCGCCCGTCACCGTCAGCACGCTTTCCACGCGCACGCGCTCGACCGCCTCCAGCACCGGCGAACCGGCGGGAATCACGATCTGGGTCATGCCGAAATGGTCGCGCAGGTCGATGAACAGCAGACCGCCATGATCGCGCTTGCTGTGCACCCAGCCGGAGAGGCGGGCGGTCTGCCCGGCGTCGCTGGCCCGAAGGGCGGCGCAGCTATGGGTACGGTAGGGATGCATGGTCCGGTCCTGTGTCACCAAGAAACAAGGGACGGGGCGCGACGCGCCCCGGTCGATCGAAGGCGGAGGAAGCCGGGCCGGGCCGCCCCTGTCAAGGCCTGCCTTCGCCCACCAGCCTCCGCCCCGCCGTCATGCCCCGGCGTGGTCCGGAAACAGCTCGCCCAGCCCGGCCTGCGAGGCCGCGCACAGCCCACGCTCGGTAATCAGCCCCGTCACCAGCCGCGCGGGCGTCACGTCGAAGGCCGGGTTGGCCGCCCGGCTGCCCGGCGGCGTCACCTGCACGGTCTCGATCCGGCCATCGGCGGTCTGGCCGGTCACGGTCGTCACCTCGGCGCCCGCGCGCTCCTCGATCGGGATCTCGGCCAGCCCGTCCGTCACGCGCCAGTCGATGGTGGTCGAGGGCAGAGCGACCCAGAAGGGCACGCCATTGTCATGGGCCGCCAGGGCCTTCAGATAGGTGCCGATCTTGTTGGCCACGTCGCCGCCGCGCGTCACGCGGTCGGTGCCCACGATCACCAGGTCCACCGAACCGTGCTGCATCAGGTGCCCGCCGGCATTGTCGACCACCACGGTATGCGGCACGCCATGGCTGCCCAGCTCCCATGCCGTCAGCGCCGCGCCCTGGTTGCGCGGCCGGGTCTCGTCCACCCACACGTGCACCTTCAGCCCGCTGTCATGGGCCATGTAGATCGGGGCCAGCGCGGTGCCCCAGTCGACGGTCGCGATCCATCCGGCATTGCAGTGGGTCAGGATATTGACCGTCGCCCCCTCGCCCCGCCGCGCCGCGATATCCTGGATCAGCGTCAACCCATGGCGGCCGATCGCCTCGTTCTGCGCCGCGTCCTCGTCGCAGATCCGTCCGGCCTCGTCATAGGCGGCGGCTACGCGCGCTTCGGCCGGCAGCGGGCGCAGGCGCGCCAGCATGCGGTCGATCGCCCAGCGCAGGTTGATCGCGGTCGGGCGCGTCTCCGCCAGCAGGGCGGCATCACGCTCCATCGCCGCGTCCGAGGCATCGACGCGCAGGGCCAGCGCCAGCCCATAGGCCGCCACCGCGCCGATCAGCGGCGCGCCGCGCACCTGCATGCTGCGGATCGCCTGCGCCACCTGGTCGCGCTCGGTCAGGCGCAGGATATCCAGCGCCCACGGCAGGCGGGTCTGGTCGAAGATATGGACCGACCAGCCATCATCCTGGTCCACCCATACGCTGCGATAAGGGACGTTACCGATTTTCATGCCGCACGGTTCCAATGGCTGGGAAAAAGGCCGCGCAGGGAAGCACCCAAACGGCGCGGCATCAAGCCCGCAACCGTCAGGCTGCGGGCTTCGGGCGGCAGTGTATCAGGTTCACGCGCCCGATGGGCGTGAACCTGTCATGGCAGGCTTCAGGCCGCCCCACCCTGGACATGGGTCAGGGTCGCGGTCAGCCGGCTGGCGAACGCGGTCGGGTCCTTCAGGCTCTCGCCTTCCTGGATCCGGGCGATGTCCAGCAGGATCAGCGCGGTGTCGGTCACCGATTCACCCCGCGCCACCCGTGCCGCCAGGTCGCGGATCAGCGGGTGCGCCGGATTGACCTCCAGCACCGGCGCCTGGTCCGGCACGGCCTGGCCGCTGCGGCGCAGCAGGCGCTGCAACTGCAGGTCGGGCCCATGGCCGGCCGCCGCCAGCACCACCGCGCTGCTCACCAGCCGCGTGCTGCCCCGCACCTCGGACACCGCATCGCCCAGCGCGTCCTTCAGCGCCGGCAGCAGCGTGTCCAGCTCCGCCTTCTCGCCTTCCGACAGCGGGGCCTCGAACTTCTCCAGGTCGGCATGGCTCTGGCTGACGCTGCGCAGGGGCTTGCCCTCGAACGTGCCCAGCCGCTCGGGCCAGAAGGAATCGACCGGATCCGTCAGCAGCAGCACCTCGATCCCGCGTGCCTTGAAGCCCTCCAGCTGCGGCGAGGCCGGCAGCGTGTCGGGATTGTCGCCCGTCAGGTAATAGATCGCCTCCTGCCCGTCCTTCATCCGCGCCACATAGTCGGCCAGCGTCGTCCAGCCCTCTTCGGTGCTGGAGCGGAACCGGGCCAGACCCGCCAGGTCGGTGCGGTATTCCGCGTCGTCCCAGATCCCTTCCTTCACCACCGGGCCGAAATTCTCCCAGAATCCGGCATAGGATTCGGCATCCTTGGCGCGGGTACGCAGCTCGTTCAGCACGCGGTTGGTCACGGCCTTGCGGATGCGCGCCAGCACCGGCGTCGCCTGCAACATCTCGCGCGAGACGTTCAGCGGCAAATCCTCGGTATCGACCACGCCCTGCACGAAGCGCAGCCAGGGCGGCAGCAGGGCTGCGTCGTCGGTGATGAACATGCGGCGGACATGCAGCCGCACCCGGCTTTCGCGCACCTGCTCGCCGAACTCGAACGGCCGGCTGCCGGGGATGAACAGCAGGGCCGTAAAGTCGATCGTGCCTTCGGCATGCCAATGCAGCGTCGCCCAGGGCGTATCGAAATTATGGCTGACATGGCGGTAGAATTCGGTCAGCTGCTCTTCCGTCACCTCGCTGCGCGGCTTGCGCCACAGGGCGGTGCCCGCATTGGCCGCCTTGTCCTCGCCGTCGCTGTGGATCGTGATCGGCCAGGCAATATGGTCGGCCCATTTCCGCACGATCGCTTCCAGCCGCCAGGCGTCCAGGAACTCGTCGGCATCCTCCTTCATGTACAGGATGATGTCGGTGCCCGGCTGCTCGCGCGTGGCGGGACTGAGGGTGAAGCTGCCCTTGCCGTCCGACGACCAGCGCCAGGCCTCGTCGGTCCCGGCGCGGCGCGACACCACGTCGACATGGTCCGCCACCATGAAGGCGGCATAGAAGCCGACGCCGAACTGCCCGATCAGGCCGGAGCGCTCCTCGGGCTTGTGCTTGGCCAGTTCCTCGCCGAACGCGCGGGTGCCGGAGCGCGCGATGGTGCCCAGGTTGCGCGCCAGCTCTTCCTTGCTCATGCCCGCGCCATCATCGCTGATGGTCAGGCGCCGCGCGTCCTTGTCGGGCTCGATGCGCACCTTCGCGCCCTCGGGCAGCGCCTGGGCGGCATCGGTCAGCGCCTCGAAGCGCCGGCGGTCGGTGGCGTCGGCGGCGTTGGCCACCAGTTCGCGCAGGAAAATCTCGCGCTCGGAATACAGCGCATGCACCACCAAATCGAGCAGGCGCCCGACCTCCGCGCTGAAAGCATGTTCCTCGCCACCCGTGGCAGCGGGGCGGCCCGCATCGGGGCCGGCAGGCTGATCGACCATGTCGGAAATCTCTCTCTCAGATAAACTCATCCAGACCCAGCATATGGGTCACGAACATCATGATTTCAACGGCCTGCGCCGCCCCGATCGTCCGTTACTCGAAATCGGCCGGCAGGTCCGGCTGGCGGTAATGGTCGAACATGCGCCCGATCTGCGCCGGCAGCACCCGGCCCAGCGACAGATCGGCCGGGATCTCGTCGGGGCCGAACCAGCCGATCTCCGAAGTCTCGATGCTGGTGGCGGCCTCCCCGCCCGCCAGGTCGCACAGGAAGAACAGCTTGGCGCAGGAGAACGCCTTGTGGTCGTGGCCCTGCCGGGTACGGTCCCACACCGCCGCCAGCCGGCGCACCGTGGCGATATAGCCGCTCTCCTCCAGCACTTCCTTCACCGCGTTCTCGGCCGGGGTCAGGTTCACATCCGCCCAGCCGCCCGGCAGGGTCCAGCGCCCCCCGTCCAGCACCTCGCGCACCATCAGGATCCGCCCCGCCGCGTCGAACACGGCGGCGCGCACATCGATCTTGGGCGTGGCATAGCCTTCCTGGCCGGCGAACAGGGTCTCGATCCGCGCCACGGCCTCGCCTGTGCCCGCCGCCATCATGCGGGCCGCGATCGTACGCAGCATCTCGTACCGCTCGCGATCGAACGGGTCGCGGGTAAAGGTCAGGCCGGTCTGGGCAATGGCCTGGATCTCGCGCGCCCAGACCAGCCAGTCGGGCTCGCCGCTCATGCCCCTGCTCCGTCCGGCGTCCAGCCCGGCGGGGCCAGCTCGAAACCCGCGAACTGAAACGCCGGGGCCACGATGCAGCCCACCACGCTCCATGCCCCCAGCGATTCGGCCGCCTGCCAGCCCATCACCGGCACCACCGCCTGCTGAATCTGCCCTTCGCCGGGGCACGGCCCCAGAATCACGGCCTCCTCCACCCCGTCTCGCGCGATGCGCAGCCGCAGCGGCGCGCCGCCCTGCCAGCACCAGATTTCGGCGGCATCGACCCGGTGCCAGTGCGACCGCTCGCCCCGCGCGAGCAGGAACTGGATGGTCGTCGCCACGCCGCGCCCGCCATCCGGCGGCGTGTCGCGCCACAATTCGCGATACCACCCGCCCTCGGGGTGCGGCGACAGGGCCAGTGCCTCACGCACCGTCTCCGCCGGCAGGTCGGGATTCCGCAGATCGATTTCAGGTCGGGTCATGGCATCTCTCATCTTGCGACAGGCGGCGGAAAATCCAGCATGGCGCCGGTATAGGTCTCCACCACCTCGCTGAACGGCAATCCGTCCGGCCGATACAGCAACGCGCGATGACGCAGGATCTCGGCGGGGATGGCGATCGTGCCTGCGCCGGCCGGCGGCAGGCCCCGATGCTCCCACCCCTCGGGCAGCGGCGCGAACAGGCGCGTACTGTCCAGGGTTCGCCGGGTAAAATGCAGGTCCGCCACCACATGGCCGAACGCGGTGTCGGTCCGCGACAACTGGTCGTTCATCGCCGGGGTCAGGCGCGCGGGCACATACCAGTTATCCGCCACCGACAGCACGCGCCCCCCGCAGGCCAGTTCCACCCGGCGATAGGCGACCGGCTCATCGGCGCTCACCGCCAAATCCCGCCGCTGCCCTTCACTCGGCACCCGCGCAATGCCCGGCAGGCGGCGCGCCACCACATGGGCCACCGGCGCCAGGCCGTGGTCGCGGCACCAGCCCTCCAGCGTCAGGGTCGCGCTGGGGTGGGACAGCAGGCGGGCATCCAGCGTCGCGATCAGGGCTTCCAGTTCCAGCCGTGCCTGCGGCGTGTCGGGCCACATGTTCTCCCCTTCCGTCGCGGCGGCAGGCGTGGCGAAGGACAGGCCCGCGACCAGCAGGGCCGCCCACGCCGTCTTCACTTGCCGCCCCCGATGCCACTGGCCAGGACCAGATAGAAAACGAACACCCCGTCCAGCACCAGCAGGATCGGCGTGATCTCGCTCCAGCGGCGCGCCGCCAGCGCCAGGCCGGTATAGAGCAGCAGCCCCAGGGCGAGGCTGACCATGAAATTGCCGGTCATGACCGTGACCAGCACCATCAGCAGCGGCGCCAGCACGCCCGCCACATCGTCCTGCTCCACCCGCGTCATGTCGGCCAGCATGCCCAGCCCGACCAGGATCAGCACCGGCGCGGTGGCCACGGCCGGGACGGCGGTAATGACCGGCCACAGGACGGACGACAGCGCGAACAGCACGGCCACCGTAACCCCGACCAGCCCCGTCCGCCCCCCGGCCTCGGCACCCACCAGCGATTCGAGATAGGCCGACACGGTGGAGGTGCCGAGGATCGACCCCACCACGCTGGCGCTGCCATCGGCGACGAAGGCCGCCCGGCCCAGCACCGGCTGCCCGTCCTCGACCGAGAGCCCGGCCTTGCGCGTCACCGCCATCATCGTGCCCGTCGCATCGAAGAAATCGCCGAGGAAGAAATACAGCGCCACCGGCAGCACGAGGCCGAAATGGGTGAGGAACCCGTGGAAGTCGAAGGGAAACAGCATGTGGACCGGATAATGCGGCCATTCCAGCCACGCGGACGGCCGCGACGTGACCGGATGGCCATCGGCGCCATGGACGAAGCACCCGGCCAGCGTGACCGCGACGATGCTCACCAGCATGCCGGCCGGCACACGCAGCATCCGCAGCGCCCCGGCCAGGAACAGGCCGCCAATCGCCAGCAGCACCGCCGGATCACGCAGCGACCCGAAGGCGAAGCCCTCGGCCCCCTTCACCGCCAGTCCGCCGCTGACCATGCCGATATGCGCGATAAAAGCCCCGATCGCGCAATGGATGCCGGTGCGCACCGATGCCGGAAAGCCCATCACGATCTTCTGCCGCCAATGCGTCAGCGACAGCGCGACGAAGCACAGCCCCCCGATCAGGACCATGGTGAAGGCGACGGGCGGCGCAATCCCCATCTGCACCACCACGACCTGCGCGAAGATCAGGTTGCTGCTCATGGCCGGGGCCAGGGCGATGGGCAGGTTGGCCAGCAGCGCCATCAGCAGCGATCCGAAGACCGAGGCTGCGATGGTCGTCATGATCATGTCGTGCCGGTCCAGCCCCGCCAGGGCCAGGATCGCCGGGTTGACGATCATGATATAGGCCATGGCCCCGAAGGTGGTCAGCCCGGCGATCAATTCCCGCGAAAGGGTCGAGCCTCGGCGCGTCACATGGAAAAAACGGTCGATCCAGCCGGTTGCCCCGGCGCCGTCATGCCTCACTGCCAGTCTCTTCCCTCAACAAGGTCGGGGGAATGTCCTACCGCTTCCGATATGATGCAAGAGACCTTCAGCCGAACCTTTCGGCGAAGGCCGCAGCCGCCCCCAGCAGTCCCGGCTGCGGATGCGTGATCAGCTTCACCGGCATCCGCGCCATCATCGATTCGAATCGCCCCTTGGCCACGAATCGCTCGGCGAACCCCGATCGCGGCAGATGGTCCGCCAGCCGCTGCCCCACCCCGCCGGCGATCACCACGCCATTGGCCCCCTGCGCCAGGGCCAGGTCGCCCGCAACGCCGCCCAGCGCCAGGCAGAACCGCTCCACCGCCGCCGAGGCCATCGGGTCGCGCCCCTCCAGCCCCAGGGTCCATAATTCCTTGTCGTCGTGGATGCGGGCCGGCTGGCCCTCCAGCTCGGCGATGGTCTCGTACAGATTGACCAGCCCAGGGCCCGAGACGATCCGTTCGGCCGAAACCCGGCGGTAACGCTGTCGCAGCCGCTGGAGAATCCGGTCGTCGACACTGTCCAGCGGCGCGAAATCGACATGCCCGCCCTCGGTCTCGCACACCAGGCAGCGCCCGTCGCGCCGCACGACATAGGCCGACCCCAGCCCGGTACCGGGGCCGACGATGGTGGTCACGCCATTGGCCGGCAGGTCGCGGTCGGGGCCGCACAGATGGCGCAGATGGGTGGCATCGACCTGGGCCACCGCATACCCGACGGCGCCGAAATCGTTGACCAGCACATGCTCGTCCACCCCCAGCTGCGCCCCGATCTGGGCCGGCCGGATGATCCAGGGGTTGTTCGTCAGCTTCAGGATATCGCCCTGGATCGGACAGGCGACGGCAATGCCGGCGGCACGCGGCAGCGTGCGCCCGATCTGCCGGCCAAAGGCCTCCCACGCCAGCAGCAGGCTGGCATGTTCGGCGCATTTCAGGGTCAGGGCATCCCCCAGCGCGGCCACCCGCCCCGCCTCCACCGTAGCAATCGCGAAGCGGGCATGGGTTCCGCCGATATCCACGGCGACGATCTCTTTCATGTCCAGTCCAGGCTCCCTGCGGTGGCATGCCGGCGCGCGGCGGCGCCGGGCTTCATATCGTCGGGCGCGGCGCCTGTTCCGCCTTCAGGCGCCGCAGCACGAAATCCCGTATCGGACGCGGCAGCACGATGTCCAGAAGCCGCAGCCCCGCGAAGATCCGGGGGAAGATCAGGTGCGGCCGCTCCTCCTCCACCGCCCGCGCGATCAGGCGCGCGGCCTGGGGCGCGCTTTGCAGGAACGGCTTGGTGCTGCTGACCCGGCGGCTCATGGGCGTATCGACGAATCCGGGCGAGACCAGCGTCACGCCCACGCCATGCTCCAGCAGGCCGTTGCGCAGCGCCTCGGCAAAACGCGCCAGACCGGCTTTCGATCCCGAATAGCCGGCCGCGAATGGCAGGGCATGAAAGGCCGCGACCGAGCCCAGCAGCACGATATGCCCGCGCCGCCGCCCCACCATCCGCTCGGCCCCGGCGGTGGCCAGCGCGGCGGGGGTCGCGAAATTCACCAGCCCCAGTTCCAGCACCGTCTCCGCCCGCTCGGTCAGCGCCGCCTGCTGGCGCATGTCGCCCAGGCCGGCGGCCAGGATCAGCAGGTCGACCGGGTACGCGTCGTCATCGGCGCGAAAGGCCGCGATCGCGGCGGCGCCGTCGGCCAGGTTCAGCTCCCGCGTCGCGACGGTGGCGCCCATGGTCCGGCAGTCGCGCGCCACCTGCTCCAGCCGGGCCGGATCGCGCCCCCACAGGACCAGCCGGCGGCCGGACCGGGCATAGAAACGGGCCAGCTCCGCCCCGATGCCGCTGGAAGCCCCGGTAATCAGGACGGTCGCCGGATCAAAACGGATTTCGCCATCCTGATGTGTCTTGGCCATCGGGCCCCTTTCTTTGACTACCAATTCCATGTCATCAGCACAGGCTGGCCTTCGCGGCCACTCCACTCAGCCACATGCCTGCCGCCCGGCACGGCCGGCACCCGCCACGGCGGGCGCCCGGTTCCGGCCCCACCGCAGCCAGAAAACGGAACGGTCATGAACGAAGCGGATCAACTTGTCATCACTCCCATATCCGGCCTTCGTCAGTTGTCGCAGTTCATCCGCCTTCCGCGCCGGCTCTATGCCGGGCTGCCCGGCTATGTGCCGCCGCTGGACATGGAACAGAAGGATCTGCTCCACCCGCGCAAGAGCGCGTTCTTCGGCCATGGCCGTGCGCAATATTTCCTGGCCACGCGCGGCGGCCGGCCGGTCGGCCGGATTTCCGCGCAGATCGACGACCTCGCCATCGAGAGACTCGGGGAAAATATTGGCTTTTTCGGGGCGCTGGACGCCATCGACGATGCCGCCGTCGTCGCGGCCCTGCTGGACGCCGCCTGCGCCTGGCTGCGCGAGCGGGGCATGGTCACCGCCCGCGGCCCCTTCACGCTGAATTCCAACGGCGAACTGGGCGTGATGATCGAGGGCCATGACGCCCCGCCGATGATCGCAATGCCCTGGCACCCGCGCTGGCTGCCCCCGCTGATCGAGGCCGCCGGTTTCGCCAAGGCAATGGATTTCATGGCCTACCAGATGGAAACGGGCCCCCAGGCCGAGCAGAAGCACCTGGTCCCCTCCAGCCTGCGGCTGGGCGAAGGGCGGCTGGGCAGCGTGACCACGCGCGGCATGCGCAAGGACAGGATGGCCGAGGATGGCGAGATCCTGCGCGGCCTCTACAACGATGCCTGGCGCAACAACTGGGGCTCCCTGCCCCTGACCCCGGCCGAGATGACGGCGATGGTCGCGCAGATGAAGCCGATCCTGAAACCCGAGCATTTCGTGCTGATCGAGCAGGACGGCGAACCGGTCGCCGTCGCCCTGGTGGTGCCGAACCTGTACGACGTCGCCGGCGACCTCGGCGGCGCCCCCACGCCGCTGGGATGGATCAAGCTGGCCGCGCGCCTGCTGCGCCACCAGTTCCATTCCGCGCGTGTCATCCTGCTGGGCGTCAGCTCGAAAATGGAAGGCACGGCGCTGGGCGCCATCCTGCCCGCACTGGCCATTACCGAACTGATGCGGCGCGGCCATTCCCTGCCCTACCGCATGGTCGAAATGGGCTGGATCGTCGAGAACAACATGCCGATGCGCCGCCTGATCGAGCGCCTGGCACCCGAGCCCTGCAAGCGGTACCGCGTTTACGACCGGTCGCTGACGACCAACTAAACCAGCTTAGAGGTGGCTCCAGCCGGCGCGATCCAGCGCCAGCGTGCCACCTTCCCCGTCGCGCACCTCCACGCCCTGCAGCGCGCGGTCGAAGCGGCCGATCCGCGTGACCGCCACGCCGCCCCGGGCGGCGGCCTGCCGCAGGGCGGCTTCCTGCTCCGGCGGAACGGCCAGCAGCAATTCATAATCGTCGCCGCCGGTCAGGCAGGTGGCCAGCCAGCCCGGCCCCGCCCGACGCGCGGCATCGGACAGGGGCACGCACGACGCGTCGAGCCATGCGCCCAGCCCGCTTTCCCGCGCCAGATGGCCCAGATCCTGTACCAGCCCGTCCGACACATCCATGGCCGCCGAGGCGATCCCCCCCAGCTCCAGCCCCAGCCGCGGCTCGGGCAGACGGTAGCGGCGCGCCAGAAAGCCCGAGGAATCCGCCAGTTCGCCGCGCAGGACCCGGAGCCCCAGCGCCCCGTCGCCGATCGTCCCCGTCACCCAGATATCGTCCCCGTCGCGCGCCCCGCTGCGCCGCAGGGCCCCGCCGGGGCGGACATGGCCGAGAATGGTCAGCGACAGCACCAGCGGCCCCGCCGTGGCGGTGGTGTCGCCCCCCAACAGGGTCAGCCCATACCGCGCCTGGTCGTCGCGCAGGCCCGCCGCAAAGGCAGCGAACCAGTCTTCGTCCCGCGCCTGCGGCCGAGTAAGCGACAGCAGATAGCCCAGCGGGGTGGCATCCATCGCCGCCAGGTCCGACAGATTGCAGCGCAGCAGCTTGCGGCCGACCGTGTCGGGCGGATCGTCCGGCAGGAAATGCACCGATTCGACCATCGTATCGACCGCGATCACCAGTTCGCGGCCCTCCGGCGGATGCACCAGCGCCGCGTCGTCGGTCAGGCCCAGCGCGCCCTCGCCCGCCAGGGCGCGGAAATGCCGCCGGATGAACCGGAATTCCGACGGCAGGGGCGTCCCCGCCGGCTCAGGCGCCGTCGGCCCCATGCGCTTCCTCGGTCGCTTCCTGGGGCGCTTCGTCGGACACGGCCGCGTCCACGCTCTCGGCCACAGGGCCCGAAGCCCCTTCCGGCGTGCGCAGCCGGCGCGCCATGGTGTCGAGCACGCCATTGACCATCTTCGGCTCGTCACCCGAGAAGAATCCGTGGGCGATGTCGAGATATTCGTTGATGACCACCCGCGTCGGCACCCCGCCGACCACCGCCAGCTCGCCGCCGGCCGCCCGCAGCAGGGCCCGCAGCACAGGGTCCAGCCGCCCGACCGGCCAGGAAGGCGGCAGCACGTCCACGATCAGCGCATCGATCTGCTCGCGCCGGGCCACCGCCGAGCGCGCAACCTGCTCGAACAGGCGGATATCGGCCTCGGGCACGCGCCCGTCCTCATATTCGGCGCCGTGGTCGCTGCCCGGCGTCACCACCAGCCGATGGCGCAGAAACTGCTGGATCACCGCCTCGGGCGCGTCATCGGCCTGTTCGATCTGGAAAAGGGCCTGCACCACCGCCACGCGCGATGCGGTCCGCGAGCGGGTCCGCGCATGGGTCCTGTCTTCGTCCTGCGATCCGTTCATGCGCCTGTCTCCTGCTGCCACGATTCCGCGAGAGGCGGCTTCATCGCCTCTTTACGCCGCCAGGTCCATAGCCCCCATCCCCGGACGCATCGTCCTTCCGCGCCCCGGCCGCCGCGGCGCGGGCCTCGACCGTTCCGGGGATCGACTCCAGGATCGCCGCGAAATCCTTGGTTTCACGAAAATCCCAATGCACGCTCGCGAAACGAATATAGGCCACGATATCGACCTCGCGCAGCGTGTCCATCACCAGCTTGCCGATATCGGCCGACGGAATGTCGGTTTCCCCCGACGCTTCCAGCTTGCGCACCAAGCCGTTGACGATTCGCTCGATCCGCTCGTCGTCCACCGGGCGCTTGCGCAGCGCGATGCGCACCGACCGCGCCAGCTTGTCGCGCTCGAACGGCACGCGCCGCGCGTCCGCCTTGACGACATACAGGTCCCGAAGCTGCACCCGCTCGATGGTCGTAAAGCGCTGGCCGCATGACGCACAGATCCGCCGGCGCCGGATTGCCGCCCCGTCTTCATGCGGGCGGCTATCCTTGACCTGGGTATCGTCATGACCACAAAAAGGGCATCTCATGCGGCTTCTGTCCTGAACGGCGTATTCCTGAGCGGGGAAATGCGCATGAAATCAACCGGACGCAAGCCCATGTGGACATGCCGGGCGCGCTTTGAGGCTGTTTGTCCTCATCCGGCATCCTGCTATTCTTCCCGAAAGGAAGCCGAGGAGCCCATGACGCGACACGCGCTGCTGATCGGATTACTGGTCCTCACGAGCCAGGCGGCCCTCCCGGCCGCCCGGGCCGCGGCCCTTGCGCCCGACGACGACCAGGCCGCCGCCAGCCAGGATATCGATATCCGCGATACCTCGATACAGATCCTCCGCCCCGATCGCCGGATCGCGGCGGGCTATTTCACGATCGAGAACCGGGGCAAATCCGTCCATCTGCTGGCCGGCGTCTCGTCGCCCGCCTGCCCCAGGCTGTTCGCGCATCATACCGAACAGGAAAGCACGGGCGAGACCGCGAACCTGTTCATGCACCTGGCCCTCCCGGCCCAGACCACGCTGGTGTTCCCGCCGGGCGGCTATCACCTGATCTGCTCGGGCTATGACGACAACCTGCGGCCCGGCCAGCAGATCGTCGTCACCTTCCGCTTCATGGGCGGCGCGACGCGCAGCGTCCCCTTCGTCGTCCACCCCACGGCCGATACCGGGGACGCTACCACACCGTAGCCCCCCCGCCCGACCGCGATCGGGCCGCCCGGCTCAGGCGGCCTTCGGGGTCAGCGTCCGGCGCACGGCCTGGCGCCAGCCTTCCAGCATCGTCCGGCGCTGGGCGTCCTCCATGCCGGCCTCGAACACGCGGCCCCGCGACCAGCGGGCCGCCACGTCGTCCAGGTCGGTCCAGACGCCACAGGCCAGCCCGGCCAGGAACGCCGCCCCCGTGGCCGTGGTCTCCAGATGCGTCGGTCGCTCCACGCCGGCCTGCAAGATGTCGGCCAGGAACTGGCAGAACCAGTCATTGGCCGCCATGCCGCCATCCACGCGCAGGGTCGTCACCCGCCCGCCGCCATCCTGCGCCATCGCATCCATCAGGTCGTAGGTCTGGTAGGCCACCGATTCCAGCGCGGCGCGGGCGATATGCGCCGCCGTGGCGTCCAGCGTCAGGCCGCAGATCAGGCCGCGCGCCTCCGGGTCCCAGTGCGGCGCGCCCAGCCCCACGAAGCCCGGCACCATATATACGCCGTGGCTGTGCGGAATGCGCGTCGCCATGTCGTCGGTCTGCGAGGCATGGGTGATCAGGTGCAGCCCGTCGCGCAGCCATTTGATCGCGGCCCCGGCGACGAAGATCGCGCCCTCCAGCGCATAGGTCGTCCTGCCGCCGATCCGGTAGCCGATCGTGGTCAGCATCCGGTTCGCCGACGTCACCGGCGCCTCGCCGGTATTCAGCAGCACGAAGCAGCCGGTGCCGTAGGTCGCCTTGGCCATGCCGGGCGTGAAGCAGGCCTGCCCGACCAGGGCCGCCTGCTGGTCGCCCGCCATGCCCGCCACCGGAATCGCGCGCCCCAGAAGCGCCGGATCGGTCTCGCCATAGATCTCGCTGTTGCCCCGCACCTCGGGCAGCAGGCTCGCGGGGATATTGAACAGACGCAGCAGATCCTCGTCCCAGCACTGGCGATGGATGTCGAACAGCAGGGTGCGCGAGGCATTGGTCACGTCGGTGGCATGCACCCGCCCGCCCGTCAGGCGCCACAGCAGAAAACTGTCGATGGTGCCGAAGGCCAGCCGCCCGGCCTCGGCATCCCGTCGCGCGCCGGCCACATTGTCCAGGATCCACGCCAGCTTGCTGGCCGAGAAATACGGGTCCAGCAGCAGCCCCGTCCGCTCGCGCACCAGCTCTTCATACCCGTCCTGCCGCATGCGGGCGCATAGCGGGGCGGTGCGCCGATCCTGCCAGACGATGGCGCGATGCACCGGCTTGCCGGTCGCGCGATCCCACACCACGATCGTCTCGCGCTGGTTGGTGATGCCGATCGCCGCCACGCCATCCCCGCCGCCGCTCTGCTCCAGCGCATCGCGCGCGGTCGACAGCACGTCGCGCCAGATCTCCTCGGCATCGTGCTCGACCCAGCCATGGTCGGGATAATGCTGCGCGAATTCGGCGCGCGCCGTCGCCAGGGGCTGCGCGTCCCGGTCGAAGACGATGCTGCGGGTCGAGGTCGTGCCCTGGTCGATCGCCAGGATGGTGTTCTTCTTCATGCTCGTTCCTCCCGAGTCTGCGCTCGATGTCATGACTGGCCGGCAATGCGGGCTTCGGCCACCGGGCCGTCGGCCAGGGGGGCATCGGCCAGCAACGGGCCGGGCTCCGCCGCCTGCCGGTCGCGCAGGCGCGGCATATAGGGGCGCACCAGGTATTCATAGGCACCGGCACCGATCACGCCGCCCGCCAGCGGGCCCGCGATGGGCACCCACCAGTAATGGCCGGGCGCCGGCAGCGCCGACGGCCCCCAGCCCGCGAAATAACAGAACAGGCGCGGCCCGAAATCGCGTGCCGGGTTGATCGCCCACGCTTCCAGATATCCCGCGCACCCGCCGATCGCCGCCACCAGCAGGCCGATGATCAGCGCGCTAGAGTTCGCCTGCGGGGCCTGGGTATTGTATTCGCAGGTCACGGCAAAGATTCCGAACAGCAGCATCGCCGTCAGGATGGTCTCGTCCATCAGCGCATGCAGCGGCGTCACGAAATCGCCGGGATGGGTAAAGAACACCCCGGCCGCCCCGCCGTCATTCATCCGGTCCAGATGATGCGCCAGGTTGAAATGATCGATCACCGGCGCATAGAGCGCATAGACGATCGCCGCCCCCGCCATGCCGCCAAGCACCTGCACGGCGGCATAGGGCACCACCTTGCGCCACGAGAAACCGCGAAACAGTGCCAGCGCCAGCGTGACGGCCGGATTGGCATGGGTGCCCGAGACCGCGCCGGTGACATAGATGGCGATGGTCACCCCCAGCCCCCAGACGATGCACACGCCCCAATAGGCGTTGCGATATGGGCTGGGGTCGTACAGCGAATACATCGCGGCCACGGAATCACCGAACAGGATGATGATAAAGACCGCGATGAATTCGGAGATCAGCTCTCCGACAAACTGCTTGTTCCTGGCCATTGTCCCGCTTCTTCTCTTTATTATTGGTTTTCGGGTTATTGCTCTTGGGGTCTCTGGTCCCATGGTCGCGTCCGGCCTGGCTGGCAACCCGTCCGGACGCGCCTGGTCCTAGCCGGCCATGGCAGGCCGGCTGTCCCGCGACGCGACGTCGCCCCGGGTTTCGAGATAGCGTTCCAGCCGCGCCCTGCCCGCCGCGTCGACATGCAGGCCCTGGCGCGACCGCCGCCACAGAATATCCTCCGCCGTCACGGCCCATTCCTGCGCGATCAGATACTCGACCTCCCGCGCCGTCAGCCCGCCGCCGAAATCCTCGCCCAGGTCGGCCGGGCGTTGCGCGTCCCCCAGTATCTCCCACGCCAGCGTGCCGTAATTGCGCACCAGCCGCCACGCATCGTCCGCCGACAGGAAGGGCGCATGCGCCCGTAGGCGCGCCACGGCGGAATCGAACCCGCCCGGACCCAGGTCGCCGCCCGGCAGGGGCTGGCTGGCCGTCCATCCCGGCCCACCCAGAACCGGCAGGCTGGGGGCCAGCTTTTCCAGCGCGTGCTCGGCAAGGCGGCGATAGGTCGTGATCTTGCCGCCGAAGATCGACAGCAGCGCGCCCTCGCCCGGCGGCGCGTCGACATCCAGCACATAATCGCGCGTCACGGCCGAGGCATTCTGCGCCGCATCGTCATAAAGCGGCCGGACCCCGGCATAGGACCACACGACATCCTCGGGCGTGACCGGCTTGCGGAAATACCGGTTCACACTCTCGCACAGATAGCGCACCTCGTCGTCGGCGATCCGGACCTCGCCCGGATCGGCCGCCCACGGAATGTCGGTGGTGCCGATCAGGGTGAAATCCCGCTCGTACGGGATGGCGAACACGATCCGGCGATCCGGATTCTGGAAGATATAGGCCTGCTCGCCTTCGAAGCAGCGCGGCACCACGATGTGGCTGCCCTTGACCAGCCGGACCTGCTTGGAGGTCCGGATCGCCAGCGTGTCGCGCAGCACCCGCTCCACCCACGGGCCGGCGGCATTCACCACGCCGCGCGCGCGCACGGTTCGCCGGCCGGCGGCATCCTCGATCGTCGCTTCCCACACCCCATCGACGCGACGGGCCGCAACCAGCGCGGTGCGGGTGCGGATATCGGCGCCCTTCGCCCGCGCATCCATCGCATTCAGCACGACCAGCCGGCTGTCCAGCACCCGCCCGTCGGAATAGATGAAGGCCCGCCGATAATCCGACCGCAGCGGCTTGCCCACCGGGTCCCGGTCCAGCCGCACCCCGCGCGAGCGCGGCAGCGTCATCCGCCCGCCCAGATGGTCGTACAGGAACAGGCCCATCCGCAGCATCCACGCCGGCCGCACCAATTTCGAATGCGGCAGCACGAACGAAAGCGGCCAGATGATATGCGGCGCGATCGCCAGCAGCCGCTCG
Organism: Gluconacetobacter takamatsuzukensis; assembly: GCF_014174275.1. GTDB lineage: Bacteria > Pseudomonadota > Alphaproteobacteria > Acetobacterales > Acetobacteraceae > Gluconacetobacter > Gluconacetobacter takamatsuzukensis. The sequence continues at coordinate 144,821 of NZ_JABEQK010000003.1, forward strand.
CGCTCAATCAGCGCCTCGCGCACCAGGCGGAATTCGTAATATTCCAGATACCGCAACCCGCCATGAATCAGCTTGGTGCTGGCGGACGAGGTATGGGACGCCAGGTCATGCTGTTCCACCAGCAGCACCGACGCCCCCCGCCCGGCGGCATCCCGCGCGATGCCGACGCCGTTGATACCGCCCCCGACAATCAGCAGGTCATAGGGTTGCTGCGCGGCATTCGCCCCGCGCGATGGATCGGACAACATGGCTCGTTCCTCCTGGAGATGTTCGTAAACGAACATAAAAGGAGAAATCAACGCAAAACGAAGCGATCCGGCGCGGTTCGGAACCCATAAAACCTGACCACATTGTCATGAAACCAGGCCGCGATGTTCGCTTTAGAACACCTTCACGCGTTCGGGAAAGGCGCCAAAAATACCGATCCCGAACACCGAAGAGCCAGAATTCCGCGCGGACCGCGCGGATTCCAAGGACATTTCCCCAAAAATACGCGCGAACCAGCGAGTCGGCCGCAAAGCGCCACACCCAACGCGCGTTTCCGAGCACCGAAGCGGAGCAGCCTTACGGACCGTGAGTATCGAAGCACAGGAATCGCGCGATGGATCGCCACCAGCCCGCGTTTACGGGCCAACACCAGCGATGTGGAGGGCGACCTGGTGCTGCTCCAGCACTGCGCGCACCGATGGCGGTGGTGGCCGGTCGGTGAACAGCGCGTGGACGTCGGACAGATGCCCCACCCGCCCCATCGGCCGCCGCCCGAACTTGGTGTGATCGGCCAGCAGGAACACGGTGCGGGCATTGCGCATGATCGCTCGCGCAAGGTCGATCTCATCGAGGTCGAAATCCAGCAGCGTGCCGTCTTCCTCGATGCCGCTGATGCCGATCACGCCGAAATCGGCGCGATACTGGTCGATCATCGCGGTTGCGGTCGGGCCGGTAATGCCCCCGTCATACGACCGCACCGTGCCGCCCGCGACCACGACGCGAAAGCTGGATTCGGGCGCCAGGGTCGAGGCCACGTGCAGGTTGTTGGTGATCACCCGCAACCCCTGATGGTGCCGCAGCGCGCGCGCAAAGGCCTCGGTCGTCGTGCCGATATTGATGAACAGCGACGAATGGTCCGGAATTTCGCGGGCCGCGATCTGGCCGATCACTTCCTTTTCCCGCCGGTTGAGGATCTGCCGCTCGGCATAGGCGATGTTCTCGATCGACGAGACCAGGCCCGCCCCGCCGTGATGCCGGGTCAACTGCCCGATCCCGGCCAGATGGTTCACATCGCGGCGGATCGTCTGCACCGCCACACGCAGCCGCTGCGCCAGTTCCTCATTGGCCACATAGCCGCGCGCGCGCACCAGCGACAGGATCTCGCGATAGCGTTCGTCGGTCGGCACCCCGGCCATGGGCTCAGCCGGCCTCGGCCAGAACCTGCAACACGGCGTCACCGTAGCGGTCCAGCTTGGAGGCCCCCACGCCCTTGATCCGCCCCAGTTCGTCCAGCGTCGCCGGGCGCTCGATCGCGATGTCGTGCAACACGGCATCGTGGAAGATCACATAGGGCGGAATTTCCTGCTCGCGCGCCTCGCCCAGCCGCCAGGCGCGCAGGGCGGCGAACGGCCCCTCGGCCTCGGGCGGCAGGCTGACCGCCGGTCGCGCGGTGGCCGCCCGGCCGGCACTGCCCGACCGCGCGCCGCGCGTGGTCTTCAGTTCCTCGACCGGATCGTCGCGCAGCAGCACCTTTTCCTCGCCGCGCAGGATCGGGCGGGCCACCGGCTCGTTCAGCGCCAGCGCGTTATAGTCCCCGGTCACGCGAATCGCCCCGCGCGCGATCAGCTGGCGGATCACTCCGCGCCAGAACTGCTCCGGCCGGTCCTGGCCGATACCGAACACGCTCAGCCGGTCGTGGCTGTAGCGCGCCCCCATCTCGTTCACCTTGCCGCGCAGGATGGACGCGACATGCACGGCGCCGAATTTCTGGCCGATGCGATAGATCGTGGACAGGACCTTCTGCGCCTCGACCGTCCCGTCGAACGAGGCGACCGGATTGCGGCAATTGTCGCAATGCCCGCACGCCGTGGCCAGCGTCTCGCCGAAACAACCCAGCAGCGCCTGGGTCCGGCACCCGGTGGTCTCGGTCAGGGTGATCATCGCTTCCAGCCGGCCGCTCATGATCCGCTTCTGGGCCTCCGGCGCGGCGGATTGCTCCAGCCAGTGCCGCGCCCGCGCGATATCGTCGCCGCCATACAGCAGCACGGTCTCCGACTTCTCACCATCGCGGCCGGCACGGCCGATCTGCTGGTAATAGGCTTCGGGCGACGAGGGCATGTCCAGATGCACCACCGTCCGCACGTCCGGCCGGTCGATCCCCATGCCGAAGGCCACGGTCGCGACGATCACCACCGGCTCGCCCGAGCGGAAGCGGGCCAGCGCCGCACGCTTTTCGATCGGCGACAGCCCGGCATGGAACGGCAGCGCCGGCCAGTCGCGCTCGGCCAGCGACCGCGCCACGCGCTCGGTCTTGTTGCGGCTGCCGCAATAGACGATCGCGGCCTCGCCCGCATGCCGCCCCAGCACCTCCAGCACCTGGCGCAGTTCCGACGTCTTCGGCCGCACCGCGATATCCAGGTTGGGCCGATGGAAACTGGCGCGCAGCACCAGCGCATCGGGCATCGCCAGCGCGTCCAGAATATCGCTTTGCGTGCGCGGGTCGGCGGTCGCCGTCAGCGCGATGCGCGGCACACCGGGAAAATGCTCGGGCAGGCTGGCCAGCGCCCGGTATTCCGGCCGGAATTCATGCCCCCAGGCCGAGATGCAATGCGCCTCGTCGATCGCGATCACCGAGATCGTCAGCCGCGACAGCCGGTCCAGCGTGCCCGGCGACAGCAGCCGCTCGGGCGAGACATACAGGATATCCAGCCGCCCGGCCGCCAGGTCCGCCCGCACCCGCGCCGCATCATCGGGCTCCAGTTCCGAATGCAGCGCCCCGGCATTCACGCCGACCTGCCGCAACGCCGCCACCTGGTCGTCCATCAGCGCGATCAGCGGCGAAATCACCAACCCGGTGCCCGGGCGCGCCAGCGCCGGCACCTGGTAGCAGATGCTCTTGCCCCCGCCGGTCGGCATCAGCACCAGGCAGTCGCGCCCGGCCATCACCGCCTCCACCGCCTCTTCCTGAAGGCCGCGGAAATCGGGGAATCCGAACACACGGGACAGGATCGCCCGGGGCGTATCCTCCCGCTCGGGCGCCGCCATGCCGGCGGCGGGCGATACCATCACAGGGTCCACGAGGGGGGCGTCAGGGTGCTGCAATCTCGATCTCGACCCGGCGCGACCCGACGGCGCCGTCCTCGTTCGAGGGCGCGCGCGGCCGCTGCCGGATGCGCTCGGCCCTGACCCCGTCCGCCACCAATTGCCCCGAAACCTTCTTCACCCGATCGATCGCCAGCAGCGCATCGGCCGACAGGTCACCATGTGCCGAGGCATAGCCTTCGACCGTCACCACCGATTGCGGATAATGCGCCGCCTGCTCCGCCGCATGCTGCACCACCCACACGGCCGGATCTTCCAGCGCCGTGGAATCACGGGTGAAGAAGACGACATATTTCCGCGACGGACCATCGGCGCATCCCGCCAGCAGGCACAATCCCAGGAATAGAGAGAGGCGACGCATCGGCAGATCCCCTTGCTTAACCGGCTTACGGATGAATCCGCCGCCAACAATGCGGGAAAGTCAGCGACATATGGACAGGGAACCTTGGTGCCCCCTACCCACCCCCACGTCAACTGTTTATGCCCCCAGACGGGTTCTGGTGGCGATCCGACGCACGTTTCCTGTGCTCCGATGCTCACGGCCCGTAAGGCCGCTCCGCTTCGGTGCTCGGAAACGCACGCCGGGCGCGGCCCGTACCGGGCCGCTCTCGCTCACCAGAACCCGTCTGGGGGCATAAACGCCGTACGTCCCTTGATGAAATGGACGCCCTCAATGCGTTCACACAGAAGCCGCGACCGCCTTTCCGTCCGACAGGCGCCAGACGCGGTCCAGTTTTTCCACGCCGACCAGGCGATGCGCGATCAGGATCACCGTGCGGCCTGCCGTCACGTCGTAGAGCGTGGTCAGGAATTCGCGCTCGGTTTCGGCATCCAGGCCGGTCGCCGGCTCGTCCAGGATCAGGATCGGCGCGTCGGAGAGCAGGGTCCGCGCCAGCGCGATCCGTCGCCCCTGACCGCCCGAGAGCGACGCCCCGCCCTCGCCCAGCCACGCATCCAGCCCCTCGGGCAGCGCGCGGACCACATCGCCCACCTGCGCGCGATCCAGCGCCGTCCACAGATCGGCCTCGGTCGCATCGGGCCGGCCCAGCAGCAGATTGGCGCGGATCGTATCGGCAAACAGATGCGTGGCCTGCGACAGCCACGCCATCCGCTGCCGTACCGACCCACTCTCCAGCGTCGCCAGATCCTCGCCACCCAGCAGGATCCGCCCCGCATCCGGCGCCGCAACCTTCAGCAGCAGCGCCGCCAGGGTCGATTTGCCGATCCCGGACGGCCCCAGGATCGCCACCCGCGCCCCCTGCCGGATCTCCAGCGTCAAACCGTCGAACACCGCCGGACGATCCGCCTGCCAGCGGAACGAAACCTGCTCGAAGCGGATATCGGTGCCCGACGGTGCCGGCCGCGTGCCCACGCTGACCGGCGGTCCGTCCGTCTCGCCCACCGCGACCACCCGGGCCGCCGCGCGGCTGATGCCGCCGGCCAGCGCCCCCGCCCGCGTCAGGCCGCCCGCACTCTCGAACCCCGCGATCACCAGAAACAGCAGCCCCACCCCGCGCGCCGCCGGGATCGGCCCCAGCCCCACGCCCAGGATCGCCGCCAGCACCGCCAGCACCGCCGCCTGCCCGCACAGATAGGATGCCCCGCCCATCATCGCGAGCAGCCGCGCCTGCCGCGCCTGCCCCCGCAACAGCGCGTCGTCGCGTGCCCGCGCGTGTGACACCATGCGCCCTTCAGCCCCGAAGGCACGGATCTCGCGCAGCCCCGTCACCAGGTCCAGCACGCCGACCCGCAGGTCCGCCAGCCGATGCGTCAGGATCGCGGCCTCGCGCCGCCCCATCAGCGCCGCCGCCAGCGGCAGCACGAAGGCCCCGACCATGAACAGCCCGTCGACGATCACCGCCAGCCCCGGATCGACCGGCAGAACCGCCATCACCAGAAACGGCAGGACCACACACGCCCCGGCCAGCGGCACCATGATCCGCAGATACAGCCCGTCCAGCGCCTCGACATCCGACACCAGGCGCGACAGCAGGTCCCCCGCCCGGCGGAACCCCAGCCCGGCGGCAGCCCCGCCCGCAAGCCGGCGAAAGAACCAGACGCGAATATCGGCCAGCGCCCGGAACATCGCATCGTGCGTGACCAGCCGCTCGACATAGCGCAGCACCACCCGCGCCACGCCCGAGGCGCGCAGCAGCACCAGCCCGGCGACCGCACCGCCGAAGACCAGCCCCCCGATGCGCGCACCGGCGCCGCGCATCAGCACCAGCCCGGCCATCAGCGCCAGAAGCGACAGCACGCCCCCCGCCAGCAGCCGGGGCGCGCGCACCTTCCATAATCCAAGAATGCGCAGGACCGGGGTCAGGCCATCACGATCCTCGGCCGCGCGGCCGGAGAGGGATCTCTCAGACATGGACATGCCCCTCCTCGGCGGGTGCCATCTGGCCCGTCACCTGTTCCGCGCACCGCAACGCCCCCAAGTCGAGGCACGGACCGGCAAACGCCCGCACCCCGGCCGCATGGCTGGACAGGATTACCGTCCGGCCCTGTGCCAGAATGCGCAGGCTGGCAAAGATCTCGCGCTCGGTCTCGGGGTCCAGATGCGCCGTCGGCTCGTCCAGCAGCAGCAGCGGCGCGTCCTTCAGATAGGCCCGCGCGATCGCCACTCGCTGCGCCTGGCCGCCCGACAGGCCGAACCCGCCTTCACCGATCGGCGTGTCCAGCCCCTGGGGCAGGTCGGCGGCGAAGCGGTCGACCGATGCCGCGCGCAGGGCGGCGCGCAAGGCCGCCTCATCCGCATCAGGGCGGGCAAAGAGAATATTCTCGCGCAGCGTGCCGGCAAACAGCACCGGCTTCTGTCCGATCCACGAGATCAGTCCGGACTGGGTCGCGGGCGCCATGGCGGCCAGATCCACGCCCCCCACCATCACACGGCCGCTATCCGGCACGATAAAGCCCAGCAGCATCTCGATGATCGTCGACTTGCCGGCGCCCGAGGGCCCGACCAGGGTCAGGATCTCTCCGGCCCGGACGCTGAAGCTCAGGTCGGTCAGCACCGGCCCGCGCGCGGCATCCCAGGCGAAGGTGACGTGCTCGAAATCCACCGACACCCCATCGTCCGACAGATGGGGCACCGCATCGCCGGCCGGCGTATCCGCCGCCGTCCCCTCCGGCAGCTCGCCCATGGCCGAGGCCGCACCGGACGCATGGGCGCGGTCCTGATAGGCCAGGGCCAGCGCGCGCAGCGGGGCAAAGAATTCCGGCACCAGCAGCAACACGAACAGGCTGCGCGCCGCCGCCTCGGCCAGCGGGCCCGACGCGCCACCCTGGCGAAGCACCGCCACGATCCCGCCATCCCGCACCACGATCAGCACCAGCGCCACCACCATCGCGCAGTCGATCGACGCCGACGACAGAAACGCCACCCGCAGCACCTTCATGGTCCGCCGACGCAGTTCGTCGGCAGCCTGCGCCAGGCGCCCCGCCTCGTCATCGGCACGGTTCAGCAGCACGATGGTGGCAATGCCGCGCACCCGGTCGAGAAAACGGGCCTGCAAGCGCGTCATGGCCAGAAACTGGTTGCGCGACGCCACGGCCGCCCCGATGCCGAAGACGGCCTGCCCCACCGGCACGGCCAGGCCGCACAGGATCATGATCCCCGCCGCCCCCGGCTGCACCAGCGCCGCCAGCGCCGCGATCAGCCCCGGCACCGCGACCCACAGCACCGAGGCCGGAATCCAGCGCGCGAAAAACCCGTCCAGGGCCTCGATCCGGTCCACCGCCAGGGCCGTCAGTTCCGCGCTGTGCCGCCGCCGCAACAGGGCCGGCCCGCCCCGCAGGATGGCCTCCAGCACCGCGTTGCGCAGCCGCCTGCGGGCACTACGCCCGGCCCGTGCCGCGAAGACGTCTCCGCCGGCCATGAACAGGGCGCGCAGCACCGCCAGCCCCGCCAGGGCCGCCAGAAGGCTGCCGGCGCCCGGCCATGCGGCCATGCCGGAGCCGACCAGCCCCTTCGCCAGGATTGCCGCCACGCACCATGCCTGGCCGACAGCAACCAGCCCCGCCAGCATGCCGCAGGCCATGACGGGCATTGCCTGCCTGCGCCCCAGGCGCGATTGCGCCCGTGTCCAGGCACGCATCACCATTTTGTCACCGCTCATGACCGCGACCTATAATCGAAGCGCCCAGCCAGGGACACCCATTCCCGATCGGGAATCGCCCCCGCCATCCGGCCACCCGCCATGCGGATTCAGCGGACGAGATCGCCCGGTTCGTCCTCGTTCAGCGGGAACAGCAGGATATAGCGCGTCCCGTCCTCCTCGACGATCTTCAGGCTGCCGGACAATTGCCGCGCGAAGCCGCGGATCAGCTGCATGCCGATCCCGCTCCGCTCTTCCTCCGGCACCCGGTATCCGCCGGCAAGCCCGATCCCGTCATCGGCGATGTCCAGCCGCGCCTGTCTGGGCTCGACCCGCTCCAGCACCACGGAAATGGTGCCGCGCCGCCCGTCGGCAAAGGCATGCTTGATGGCGTTGCTGACGATCTCGGTAATGATCAGGGCCAGCGGCACCGCCTGGTCGGGCTTCAGCTCCAGCGTCGCCGCCTGCACCGACAGGCCCAGCCGCCCGCCGCCCGCATGTCCCGCCGCCTGCATGATCTGGCTGCATAATTCGGTGACGAAATGCTCCATGTTCATGCTGAACAGCTCGCCTTCGGCATACAGGTACCGATGCAGGGTCGCCAGCGCCCGAACCCGGTCGCGCGCCTGCGCGAACTCCTCGCGCGCCTCGGCCTGCCGAATGCGGTTTGCCTGCAGATTCAGAAGCGATGCAACGATCTGCAGGTTGTTCTTCACCCGATGATGCATCTCCTTCAGCAGCAGCTCCTGCCTGACCGCCGCGCGCGCCAGGCGCCGCTCGTCGCGGGCCAGGCTGCGGGTCGCCTGGGTAAAGGCGCGTGCCAGCTGGCGGATTTCAACGGGCATCACCCCGCTCGCCTGTGCATCGAACACGCCGCCATCGGCCTGCCACCGCTCGACCGAACCGGTCAGCCGGCGCAGGGGCGCGACCAGCAGCGCATTGGCGCTCTGGGTCACGACGATCAGGCAGCAGCCCAGCAGGCTGACGATGACAAACAGCCAGATCACGAACATGACCAGCGCATGGGTTTCGGCCGGATTGCGGCGGGTCATCGTCAGCGCCGCCACGCCGCCCTCGATCGGGCCGAAGGCAAAGGCGGCATCCCCGACGCTCAGGGTCTGCCGGGTCCCGCGCTGGACGGAGGTCATGGCCCCGATCCAGCGCAGCACATCCGGCGGCGGCGGCCCGGCCGGCGCGCAATCGTCGCACAAGGGCAGGACCGTGTAATCGCGCCCGATGATCCAGGCGTCGATCGCCCCTTCCTTCTGCATGAAATCCAGCCGGGGATCGCCGATCTGAAGATGGTGACGGCTCCAGATCACGGGCATGACGGCGGTCAGGAAGCCCGATCGCATGGCCCCCAGAGAATCGGCGATCGATGTGGAAACCGTGACCCGGATATAGGAACGCCGGCCCGTGTTCGCCCCCGGGATATCGAGCGGCACCACCCGCACGTCGCCGCTGAAACGCGGCAGGTCCTCGTACGGCACCTGGTCGGGCAAGGGCAGCAGCGTGTCGCCATTGACCGCCAGCAGCACCCGCCCCTGGTCGTCCAGCAAGGCCAGCCGATAGAATTCCCCGGTCAGCGAGCGCGCCATCTGCAGGGTCCGCACAAACCCTTCCTCGTCCAGCGACATGCGACTGACCGAAGACAGCAGGGCCCCGATATGATCGACATCGTGGCGCACTTCCAGATCGATCCGGCTGACCGCCATATCGGCCCGGAACGCCGGCGCCTCAAGCGTATGGCGATAGCTGTTCCACGCCTGGAGGCTGGCGATAACGGCCATCGGCCCGGCCGCGCACAGGATGATGGCAATCATCCGCGCGCTGACCGTCCCGAACAGCCGGAAGAGCCAGCCGCCATACGGTATCCCGCGCCTCGACCTGTTCCGACCGCCCCCCTTGTCCATCTAACCCCTGGTCTTGCGGTCTTCTTCGATCAGCCGCAGCAACTCCTCGGGAAGAGGCTCGGAAGCAACTCCATCGAAAAGGTCATGCAGCCCACGCTTCAGCCAAAGCTCGAACGGATCGTCCCGTTGGGTGGTCTTGCTGGTTTTCGACGGCCGCGTCGGACGGGAATCCTTGCGGGACGTCATTGATGATCCCTGAGATCCACTAATACCCCGCCAACCCTCTGAAACCTGCGTCCCCATCATGCCGATGTCGGCGGACAGTAAAACAGCCCGTGTCCTACCGTCCAGCCGTCCGACTCAGGAATTAACCGCCAGGGAAGCGAAGGGTTGCCGAGGGATGGATCAGGTGCGTGCCGCTTCGGGCTTGCGCGGGGCCGTCCGCGCCGCCAGAAGGCCGCGCAGCCGGGCCACCCGCGCCTTGACCTGCGGCGCATCGTGGTCCTCGCCGATCATCCAGCTTTCCAGCTGCCGGCGGGCACGGAAGACCCGACTCTTGGCCGTACCCACCGCGCATCCGGTCGCCTCGGCCAGGTGCTCGTAGCTCATGCCGTGCAGCACCACCATGATCAGCGCCTCCCGCTGGTCCTCCGGCAACCGATCCAGAGCCATCGCCAGGTCCTTCAGCGCCAGCCGGTCCTCATGCGGGGCCGTGGTCGCCAGCACCGACGCGGGGATATCCTCGATATCCGTGGTCTCCCGCCGCTTGCGCAGGTCGGAAATGAAGCGATTGCGCAGGATGCGGTGCATCCAGGCGGAAAAATTGGTCCCGGGGATGAAACTGTCCTGGGCGGCCAGCGCATTGCACACGGCATCCTGCACCAGGTCTTCAGCCATCGTTCGGTTCCGGGTCAGGGCAAGCGCCTGAACGCGCAGACGCGGGAGGATCGCGATGACCTGATCATGGAAATTATGTGCCATTATTCTGTTCCTCGCTTGCCAAAACTCGCATCAGTGTAATGTCTGGGCTGCGTTTTAATCATGACGAAGGCGTGAGAAGCGTTTAGAAAACCCTAATCCACCGTGAAAAACCCATTATGATCATCTTTAGGGCTCATTGTGGCAGCATCTGGGCACGCGCCTCATTGATTGCATGCACCGCGTCACGCGGTCTCGCGCGGCATCCCCTGCATGGTCCCGATGTCGCGACCGTGACACGGTCGCCGGACGAAGGGCAAGCCCGGTCTCTAGTTCCTCTTGCGGACAAATCTAACGCTGTCATGATCCACAACGTAACATGTTCCCTGTGGAGTTGACCGTTCAATGCCCCTCTCGCGGCGGCAGGATCTGATCCGGGCCCTTCCCTATGCCAGGCGATACGCCCGCGCCCTGACGGGCAGCCAGCCCCGCGGCGATCTTCTGGTGGCCGAAAGCCTGCGGGGACTGGCCGCGACGGAAGCCGGGCCGATGCCGGCGCGACAATCCCTGTACCAGTGGATCTCGCGGCAATTCCGGCAGGCGCCGGCCTCCGAGGCCGAAACGCTGAACGTTCTGGAGCGCAAGCTCCTGCTGCTGACGTCGCTGGAGGAACTGACGATCGCCGACGCCGCGCGGATCGTGGACCTGGGCGAGGCCGAGGCCGCCGAGATCCTCGCCCGCGCCCATGCCGGGCTGCGCAAGGTCGCCCAGACCTCCATCCTGATCATCGAGGACGAGCCGATCATCGCGATGGATATCGAGGACCTGGTCCGCTGGTGCGGCCACCAGGTCGCCGGCGTGGCCGCGACCGAGGCCGACGCCGTGGAACTGGCCCGCCAGACCAAACCCGGCCTGATCCTAGCGGACATCAATCTCGGCGCGGGCGGCGACGGCGCCAACGCCGTCACCAGCATCCTGCGCCACCACATGGCCCCCGTCATCTTCGTCACCGCCTACCCGGAACGCCTGCTGACGGGCGAGGCGATCGAACCCGCCTTCGTCATCACCAAGCCGTTCGAGCCGATGACCCTGGCCATCGCCACCTACCAAGCCGTAACCGGCGGCCCCCGGATCAACTGAGACCTGCCTTGAGAGGCGCGCTGGCGGCGGTCCGGCGCGCGTTCCCTGTGCGCCGGTGCTCACGGCCATGTAGGCCACACGCCGGCCGCGGCCCTGCGGGCCGCTCCCACTCGCCAGCCCGCCTCTCTGAGGCAGGTTTCGCGTCACGGTCCGGCACGCGTTCCCGGCGCGCCGTCTTCTCCCGACTGGCTTTCCCCCTTGCGCGCGGGGCTAGCCATGGTCCAGAACCCGGGTCATGTCGCCTCCTCTCCTTCTTCTTCAGGATATCACCCTGACGCTCGGCGGCGCCCCGCTGCTCAACGGTGCCGGCTTCGGCGTCTCGGCCGGCGAACGGATCTGCCTCGTCGGGCGGAACGGCAGCGGGAAATCCACCCTGCTGCGCATCGCGGCCGGCGAACTGGCGTCCGACGACGGCAAGCGCTTCCTCCAGCCCGGCACCACCGTGCGCTATCTGTTGCAGGAACCCGACCTGTCCGGCTTCGCCACCACGCTGGACTATGTCCGCTCCGGCATGCCGCCCGACGGGCCCGATCACCGCGCCGCCCTTCTGCTGGGCGAGCTGGGCCTGACGGGCGAGGAAAACCCGGCCACCCTGTCGGGCGGCGAGGCCCGCCGCTGCGCCCTCGCCTGGGCGCTGGCACCCGAACCCGACCTGCTGCTGCTGGACGAGCCCACCAACCATCTCGACATGCCGACCATCGAGTGGCTGGAACGCGAATTGCTGTCCCTGTCGTCGGCCATGGTCATCATCAGCCATGACCGCCGCCTGCTGGAAACCCTGTCCCGCAGCGTCGTCTGGCTGGATCGCGGCATAACGCGGCGCCTCGACCAGGGCTTCGCCCGCTTCGAATCCTGGCGCGAAGAGGTGCTGGAACAGGAAGAGCGCGACGCCCACAAGCTGGACCGCCAGATCGCGCGCGAAGAAGACTGGATGCGCTACGGCGTCACCGCCCGGCGCAAGCGCAACGTGCGCCGCGTCGGCGAGCTCGCGGCCCTCCGCCAGGCCCGACGCGAGGCCGTGCGCGCCCCCGGCGGGGTGAAGATGCAGGCCAGCGAGGACGGCCTGTCCGGCAAGCTGGTCGCGGTGGCGGAGGGCGTGCACAAGGCCTACGGCGCCCGCACGGTCATCGACGGGCTGGACCTGCGCGTGCTGCGCGGCGACCGGCTGGGCATCGTCGGCGCGAACGGCGCGGGCAAGAGCACCCTGCTGCGGCTGCTGACGGGCCAGGACCAGCCCGATTCGGGCGAAATCCGAATCGGCACCGCCCTGTCCGTCGTCACCCTCGACCAGCAGCGCCGGACGCTCGACCCGGCCCGCACCCTGGCCGATACGCTGACCGGCGGCGGCGGCGACATGGTCCAGGTCGGCAATGAGAAACGCCACGTCATCGGCTACATGAAGGATTTCCTGTTCCGTCCGGAACAGGCCCGGACCCCGGTCAGCGCCCTGTCGGGCGGCGAGCGGGGCCGGCTGATGCTGGCCTGCGCCCTCGCCCGCCCCTCCAACCTGCTGGTGCTGGACGAACCGACCAACGACCTGGACCTGGAAACGCTGGACCTGTTGCAGGAGATGCTGGACGCCTATGCCGGCACCGTGCTGCTGGTCAGCCACGATCGCGACTTCCTCGACCGGGTGGCGACCTCGGTGCTGCTGGCGGAAGGCTCCGGGCGGTGGGTTGAATATGCCGGCGGCTATAGCGACATGCTGGCCCAGCGCGGGGGCATGGCTCCGGCGGGCCGGGGCGACCGGCGCGCCGAGGCCGGCGCCTCCGCACCGGCACAGAAACGCTCGGAAAAGGGCCCGGCGCGCAAACTGTCCTACAAGGACCAGCACGCGCTGGACCGCCTGCCCGGCCAGATCGCGACCCTGGAGGAACAGATCGGCCGCCTGCGGACGATCCTGTCGGATGGCGGCCTCTACGCCCGCGACCCGGCGGCCTTCACCGCGACGACCGAGAAACTGGACCGCGCCGAGGCCGACCTGACGGCGGCCGAGGAACGGTGGCTGGAACTGGAAATGCTGCGCGAGTCGCTGGGTTCGTCCTGAAGCCCGCCGACGTTCCGGCAGCGGCCCTTTTCAAACAGGCCTTGAAGGAACACCGCCATGCCCCTGTCCGCCGCTGCCGCCCTTGCGCGTGAAGTCATCGCCCCCTGCCCCCGCAACACGCCGGCCCTGACGCGCGCCGAGGCCGAGACCCTGCTGGCCGCGATCCCGAACTGGACCCTGTCCCCGGACGGCACGCTGCTGCTGCGCTCCTGCGTCCTGCCCGATTTCGCGAATGCCTATGCCCTGGTCGAACGCATCGCCGCACTGGCGGAAGCCGCCGACCATCATCCGGACATCGCCTTCGGCTGGGGCTATGTGCGGCTCACGCTGCAAACCCACAGTATCGGCGGCCTTCACCGCAACGATTTCATCATGGCGGCCCGAATCGAAACCCTGCCGCACTGACCACCCGTCAAGCCGGGCTGACCAGCCCCGATTTCTCCCACAGGGCCCGCACCGACGTAATGCTGTCCGTCACCGCCAGCGCGGCCGCCAGCGCGCGCCGCCCGGCCTGCGCATCGACCAGCACCGGCGCGCCATCCAGGCAGGCGGCGGCAAAGGCCACATGCTCGGCAGCCAGCGTGTCATGGTCGTCCCAGCTCACCGCCTCGCGCCGAAAGCCGCCGGTGCCGGGCAAGGGCAGCCCTTTTTCCCGCCCGATCATCGTCAGCTCGCGCTTCACGAAATCGGCCGAAAGATACCCTTCTTCCGAAAACAGGCGCATCCGCCGCTCGGTCTTCAGCGAGATCCGGCTGGCGGTGATGGTGGCCACACACCCGTTGGCAAAACGGACACGGGCATTGGCAATATCCTCGTGCTGCGAACTGACCGCCGCGCCCAGCGCATCGACATCCGCGATCTCGCTGTCCACGATCGCCAGCACCAGGTCCAGGTCATGGATCATCAGGTCCAGGATCACCGAGACATCGGTACCGCGCGGCTTGAACGGGGCAATCCGCGTCGCCTCGATATAGAGCGGCCGGGTGATCCGCCCGGTAATCGCCCGATGCTCGGCCGAATACCGCAGCAGATGCCCCACCTGAAGCACCAGCCCGGTCTCCACCGCCAGCGCCGCCAGCCGGTCCGCCTGCTCCAGTGTCGAGGCGATGGGCTTTTCCACCAGCACATGCCGCCCGGCCCGCAGGGCCCGGTCGGCCAGGGCGAAATGATGTTCGGCCGGGGCCGCGATCACCACCGCCTCGCAACGCGCCAGCAGTTCCTCCAGCCCCAGCGCTGGCGCGCCGCCCGCCTCGGCCCCGACAAGCGTGGCCCGCGCCTGATCCGGATCATGGATGCCGACCAGGGACTCGCGCGGCGAGGCTGCGACCTTCAGCGCATGGAACCGCCCGAAATGACCGGCACCGACAACACCCACGCGCAATTGCCGCGCCGCTTCACCCCGTCCCGCTCCGCCACCGAACAGCCCCGCCATCGCATCCTCTCCGCATCCAGGATGACGAAGCGTTAGAGCACCCACGCCCGATCGACCAGAGGCACCGCCCGCAAGGGACAGGCGCGCGGATACATGTTCCCTTTTTGTTCTTTATGCTGCAAAATCGGCCCGCCACCATGCCGCCCGCCCACAACCGGCACCTCCCGGAGCCCCCCCCATGCCCGACCCGTCCCCCATCCGCATCGGTCCCGGACAATCGACCCGCACCGCACAGCGCACGCTGGCCGGCAAATCGTCCAGCCTGGCCGGAATCCGCCACGGGCGCGGCGCCACCCTGTCGCCGCCCGACCGCTTCGCCCGCCACCAATCCGCCCCGGTCGACGATGGCTGGGACAGTCTGGCGGAGGACGAGCCTGCTCCGCGCACCGAACTGACCTTCGAGCCCGCCCGCACCATCATCACCCGCAACGACAGCCCGGACCTGGGCTTCGACCGCTCGATCAACGCCTATCGCGGGTGCGAACATGGCTGCATCTACTGCTTCGCCCGCCCCACCCATGCCTGGATCGGCCTGTCGCCGGGTCTGGATTTCGAAACCCGCCTGACCTGCAAACCCGACGCGGCCCGCCTGCTGGAGCGGGAACTCAGCCACCCCGCCTACCGGGTGCGCCCGATCGCACTGGGCACCAACACCGACCCCTACCAGCCCGTGGAGCGCCAGACGGGCCTGACGCGCGCCATCCTGATGGTGCTGGACCGGTTTTCCCACCCGGTCAGCATCGTCACCAAATCGGCCGGCGTGCTGCGCGACCGCGACGTGCTGGCGGCAATGGCGGCACGCAATCTGGTGCGCGTCAGCCTGTCGGTGACGACGCTGGATACCGACCTGGCCCGCAGGATGGAGCCGCGCGCCTCGACCCCGGCCCGACGGCTGGAGGCCATTGCCGCCCTCACCGAGGCCGGCATTCCCGCCTCCGTCCTGGTCGCCCCGATGATCCCGGCCCTGAACGATCACGAGCTGGAAGCGATTCTCGGCGCTGCCGCGGCAGCCGGCGCCTGCGATGCCGGCTACGCCCTGCTGCGCCTGCCGCTGGAGGTCGCACCGCTGTTTCAGGACTGGCTGGCCCGCCACTATCCCGATCGCGCGCACCATGTCCTGCAACGCATCCGCGCGGTGCGCGGCGGCGCGCTGAACGATTCGACCTTCGGCCGGCGCGGCCGGGGCCAGGGGGTGCATGCCGACCTGCTGGCCCAGCGTTTCGCGCGGGCCCGCCGGGCCCTGGGCCTCACGCGCGGCCGGTCGCTGGACTGCACGCGCTTCGCCCCGCCCCCGGCGCCGCCGGACCCGCAACTGTCCCTGTTCTGAGGACCGCACGCCCGTCCGCCCGCCGCCATGCGGACGAATACGCGGACGAAACGGAAGGATTCGTGCGGCCGGGGCCGTCGGGCGGTTGCATCCGGCGCGCCGGCCCGGCATGTTCCCGCGTCGCCGTCCGTCCGGCGGCACCGACACGCGAACAGGGAGCCGGCTGGGCCGGGCGTAAGGAGCACCCTTTTCAGTCATGATGTATTACAGCCGGCTCAAATTGGCCTCGGTCGTCGCGGTTTGCCTTCTGGGAGTGCTGCTCTGCCTTCCCAATGCCATGCGCCAGCCCGCGCCCTCGGTGCCGTGGCGCCAGATTCACCTTGGTCTCGACCTGCGGGGCGGCTCGTACCTGCTGATGCAGGTGGACATGAACAGCGTCACCGCCGACCGCCTGCGCACGCTGGCCGACGGCACCCGCCAGGCGCTGCTGGGCGCGGGCCAGGGCTATCGCGACGTCGCGACCGACGCGCATGCCGGCACCGTGACCTTCACCCCCCGCGCACCGTCCGAGGCCGAGGCCGACCTCAAGGCCCTGCGCGCCATGCCCATGGCGGTGGCCAATGAATTCGCGGTCGCCCAGCGGCCCGACGGCAGCATCGCCATCACCCTGTCGCCCGAGGCCATGCGCCTGCGCGCAAGCGATGCCGTCACCCAGTCGATCGAGATCGTGCGCCGCCGCATCGACGCGACCGGAGCGGTCGACCCCGAGATCACCCGCCAGGGCGACGACCGCATCGTGGTCGAACTGCCCGGCATCAGCGATCCGGAGCGCGTGAAGCATCTGCTGGGCACCACGGCGAAGATGACGTTCCACATGGTGCAGGACAGCGCGCTCGGCTCCGCCATCCCGGGCCCCGGCATCAGCCTGCTGCCGATGATGAACGCGCCGGACCAGAAACTGCCGATCGCCGACCATGTCGATGTCGACGGCTCAGACCTGACCAACGCCTCGGCCGCCATCGACCAGCAGACCGGGGAATGGGCCGTCGATTTCACCTTCGATTCGGTCGGCGCGCGGGCCTTCGCCACCACCACGCAGGCCAATGTCGGCCGCCGCTTCGCCATCGTGCTCGACAACAAGGTGGTGCAGGCCCCGGTCATCCGCAGCGCCATCACCGGCGGCAACGGCCAGATCAGCGGCGGGTTCGATGCGCAATCGGCCACCGACCTCGCGCTTCTGCTGCGCGCGGGCGCCCTGCCCGCACCGCTCTCGGTCATCGAGCAGCGCTCGATCGGCCCCTCGCTGGGCGCCGATTCCATCCGCGCCGGCATGATCAGCCTGGGCGTCGGCTTCGCGCTGGTCATCGCCTTCATGGCGCTGTTCTACGGCCGGTTCGGCTGGTACGCCAACGTGGCCCTGCTGGCCAACCTGGTGCTGATGGTCGCCATCCTGTCGCTGTTCCAGGCCACGCTGACGCTGCCCGGCATGGCCGGCATGCTGCTGACCCTGGGCATGGCGGTGGACGCCAACATCCTGATCAACGAACGCATCCGCGAGGAAGTCGCCCGTAACCGCACCCCGCTGGCGGCCATGCAGGCGGGCTTCGAGCGCGCGACCTCCACCATCCTGGACAGCAATGCGACCGCCCTGCTGGCGCATATCATGCTGTTCGCCTTCGGCACCGGTCCGGTGCAGAACTTCGCCCTGACGATCATGATCGGCATCGTCACGACGCTGTTCACCACGCTGCTGCTGTCGCGGATGCTGATGGTGCGCTGGTACGCCCGCACCCGTCCCACTGTCCTGCCGGTCTGAGGCGCCAAGCCATGTTCTCTCGCCCCCTCCTGCGCTTCGTGCCCAACGGTACCCGGATCAATTTCATGCGCGGCCGCTTCATCGGCCTCGCCACCTCCGCCGTGCTGTCGATCGCGTCCGTGATCCTGTTCCTCCATCCGGGCCTGACGCTGGGATTGGATTTCCGCGGCGGCATCGTCGTCGAGGTCCGCACCCAGGGCTCGGCCGATTTCGGCCAGGTCCGCGCGGCACTGGCCACGCAGCATGTCGAGGCCGCGGGCGTGCAGTCCTTCGGCGCCCCCGACGACGTGCTGATCCGCCTGGACGCGCCGCCTGCCGCCAGCGCCGATCACGAGGCCCGCACCCAGGCGCTGGTCGATTCGGTCCGCCACGCGGTCGCCACCCTGCCGGGCGCACAGGTGCTGCGCGCGGATGCGGTCGGCGCCTCGGTCTCGGCCGAACTGTTCCGCGACGGCATGCTGGCGCTGGGCATCAGCCTGCTGATGATCCTGGGCTATATCTGGTTCCGCTTCGAATGGGAGTTCGCGGTCAGCGCCGTGATCACCCTGATCCTTGACCTGACCAAGGCCGTCGGCTTCCTGGTCCTGACCCATTTCGAATTCGACCTGGTGATGGTCGCCGCCATCCTGACGATCCTGGGCTATTCCACCAACGACAAGGTGGTGGTCTACGACCGCGTGCGCGAAAACCTGCGGAAATACCGCACCATGCCGCTGGCCGAGCTGATCGACCTGTCGATCAACGAAACCCTCAGCCGCACGCTGGGCACGTCCACGACCGTCTTCCTGGCCGCGCTGCCGCTGGCCCTCTTCGGCGCCAGCCTGTCCAGCTTCGCGTGGGTGATGCTGTTCGGGATCGTGGTCGGGACCTCGTCCTCGATCTTTATCGCGGCGCCGATTCTGCTGTTGCTGGGCGAGAAGCGTCTGCGACGGGACGCGCGTCCCCCCCGCTGACCGGCGGCGGCGGTCCCAGGCAGGCAGCGGTCGACCCGCTGTTTGCCAGTTGGACGCAATCCAGCATCATCTCGATCGCCAGTTGCACCCGGCGCTGGCCCTCCACCGTCGGGTGCAGCATGTTCTGCACGGTCAGGTCGCGGGCATAGAGGGTGCTGGCCACCAGGTCGCGCGCCTGGTCATGCATCAGCCTTCCATCCGCCAGCCGCCCCCGCACCATCCCCTGCGCGATGAAATAGGCATCGACGCTCAGATAGGCCTGCAACGGCAGCGGCAACTGGCTGACCGGGCGAATGGTCGGGTCGGGCCGCGCGCAGCCCGCCAACCCGAAAAGCCCGGCCACCAGCGCCACGCCCCATCCCTTCCCGATCCTGTTCCGGCTTTTCGTCATGGCAGGAGCCTAGAGCAGATCGCGCCCCAGTTCAAAAAGAGTGAAGAGCAGACGGATCCTCTTCACCCCCGGCCTCTTCCCGGCCGCGCGTAATCGGCACGAGTCATGACGAACAACACGTCCGGCCCCGCCTCATGAACGGCAGCGCGCATCCCGATCTTGCGCGCGACTTTCATCGAACCCGCATTTCCCACGGCGATGTCCGCCACGATCCGCTCCAGCCCCAACGCCACGAAAGCGTACGCAACAACCGGCAGAGTCGCCTCGGTCGCAAACCCCCGCCCCCAGGCCTGGCGGATGAACCGCCAACCGATCTCGATGTCAGGGCCGCTTCCGTCGCGGGGAATCAGCAGCACCCACCCGAGAAAGCGATGTGGCTCATGCCGGTCGAACACCGACCAATATCCCAGCCCCCGGCCGAAATCGGCCGCGATCCTCTCCCGAACGAACGCCGCATGGCGTGCGGGATCGTCCCACGGCCCGGCCACGAAGCGCGTCACCTCGGTGTCGCGATCCATCGCCAGGCAGGCGTTCAGGTCCGCCATCGCACGGGGCCGCAGGACAAGTCGCTTCGTATGAAAGGTCGGAAGATCGGTCATGGTCCTTGCCCGATGGACGTAGCCTCCGGTCATTCTACAAGGCTCGACCGGCACACGAAACTTTACCTGTCGTGCCCACGCCGTATGGTCCATACCGACGAGCCGGCCTTGTTAACCCCAGATACCAAGGATGAAATCCATGACCCAGCGTGTCGCCCTCGTGACTGGCGGAAGCCGCGGAATCGGCGCTGCCATCGCCGCGAAACTGGCTGAAGACGGTTTCGACATCGCCGTGACCTATGCCAGCAATGCCACCGCCGCCACTCAGGTCGTCACCCGGATCGAGGCCCTGGGCCGCCGGGCGGTGGCGATCCAGGCCGACGGCGCCACCACCGAAGGCAACAGCGCCGCGATCGCCCAGACCGTGGCGGCCCTGGGCCGGCTGGACGTGCTGGTCTGCAATGCCGGGATGTATCCCTACGGCCCGATCGACGAAATGAGCGTGGAGCAGATCGACCGCACGCTGCACCTGAACCTGCGCGCGGCCATGGTCGAAACCATGGAGGCCGTGAAGCATATGGGCCCCGGCGGCCGGCTGATCTATGTCGGCTCCGCCTTCGGCCAGCGCGCGCCCTTCCCGGGCATCTCGCTCTATTCCGCCACCAAGGCGGCGCTGGGCGGCTTCGCGCGCGGCGTGGCGCGCGACCTGGGCGAACGCGGCATCACCGCCAACGTGGTGGAACCCGGCCCGATCGACACCGACCTGAACCCGGCGGACGGGCATGGGGCGGACATCATCCGTCCCTTCACCGCCACCAACAGCTACGGCAAGGTGTCCGACATCGCGGACATGGTCTCGTTCCTGGCCAGCCCCCGCGCCGGCTACATCACCGGCACCTGCCTGGCCGTCGATGGCGGCCTGACGGCCTGACCGCCATGCCGCCATCCGCGTGGGCGGATGGCGGCATCCCGTCTCAGGGAGCGGTCTTCTTCGCGGCCAGCAGGTCGCGAATATCTTCCAGCAGCACTTCGCTGCGCGGCGGCGGCGGCGGGGCAGCCGGTGCGGCCTCGTGCTTCACGGTCAGCTTGTTCACGGCCTTGACCACCCAGAAGATCACGAAGCCGATGATCACGAACTGGATCAGCGCGTTCAGGAACAGTCCGACATTGATCGTCACCGCCCCCGCCTTCTGCGCATCCGCCAGGGTCGCCAGATGCGGCCCGCGCAGGGTGAAGAAGACGTTGGTGAAGTCGATACCGCCGATCAGCAGCCCGATGAACGGGGTAAAGATATCCTTGACCAGACTGTTGACGATCGCGGTGAAGGCCGCGCCGATGATGACGCCGACCGCCAGGTCGACGACGTTTCCGCGCATGAGAAAGGCGCGGAATTCCAAAACCCATCCCGGAGTATGGATGGACGGGGCCTTGACGGACATGAAGCCTCCTAGTGCATTGCCGATAGACAGTTGATAGCAACCCGGTTGATACCGCGTGAACAGGAAAACGCAGCGCCAGCCCGCCCGTTGCGGCCGTGCCACGGCAGATCCGCAGCCTCGCCCGCCGGGCAGATAGGCGTTGATCCCGCGCCGGGCCTCATCTATACGGCCATGCAAACGCCCCCGGTCGGCATCGGCGGGCCCAGCATGAAGGTTTGACGATGAAATCCGGCATTCACCCCGACTATCACGAAATCAACGTCATCATGACCGATGGCACCGAATACAAGACCCGTTCCTGCTACGGGCAGCCCGGCGCGACGCTGCGCCTGGACATCGACCCCAAGTCGCATCCGGCGTGGACGGGCGTGCAGCGCATGCTCGACACCGGGGGCCAGGTGGCGAAGTTCAACAAGAAGTTCGGTGGTCTGGGCCGCCGCGCCAAGGCGTAAGGGCCGCGGGGGCAACGCGCCCCCGTCCGACAGATTGTCATGTTTGCAGAACCCTGCCCCTTGAACCGGGGGGCGGGGTTTCTCACATCAGGGATACGGAAGCGCCATTCGGGTTTCCGCCAGTCAGGCACCGGCCCGCTCGTCGAGGGGTTATTCCATTGCCGGCTGAATCGAACCTTGCTGTCGAGGAGGTTGACATGACCTATGATTTCGCACCCCTGTTCCGCACCGCCATCGGCTTCGACCGTCTGGCGCGCCTGGTGGACAATGCCGCCCAGAACCCGGCGGGGCCGTCCTATCCCCCCTACAATATCGAAAAGCTCAGCGAGGACAGCTACGTCCTGACCATGGCGGTCGCGGGTTTCGGCCCCGAGGATATCGAGCTGACGGTCCAGGACAATACGCTGGTGGTCGCCGGCCGTCTGGCCAGCGCCGCGCCGGCGGGCGAGGTCCTGCATCGCGGCATCGCCACGCGGGCGTTCGAACGCCGCTTCGTCCTGGCCGACCATATCGTGGTCGACAAGGCGGACATGACGAACGGCCTGCTGCGGGTCGCCGTCAGGCATTTCGTGCCTGAGGCCCTGAAGCCCCGCCGCATTCCCGTGGGCACGGGCGGTCTCGGCATCCCGGCGGAGGCCGCGCCGACAATGGCCCCGACCGTGGCCAATGACGGTGCAACCGCGCCCGCGGCCGAACACGCGGCCTGATCGCCGTCACACGCGGGACCACCGTCCACAGACAGGGGGCCGGACCGAAGTCTGGCCCCTTTTTCATGTTCCGGACGGCCCGCCCGCCCTTGACCCCTCCCCCCGAACGGCCCCATATCGATACTCAAGTCATTGCGCGTCTGCAGGCACGCAAGGGTGGACCGGATACCGGGCCGCTGACATGGATCGGGTGCCTGCGCGGCGCCACCCATTGCGCAGTTAGGACCCGTTATCATGAATGCACTGCCCCTGATGCCGAAGGCCACCGCCGTGTGGCTGATCGAAAAGACGGCACTGACCTTCACCCAGATCGCGGAATTCTGCGGGATGCACCCGCTGGAGGTCCAGGCCATCGCCGATGGCGAAGTCGCGCAGGGCATCGTCGGCTACGACCCGGTGGCCAACCACCAAGTCCGCCCGGAAGACATCGCGCGCTGCGAGGGCAATCCCGACCTGCGGCTGAAGGTTCTGTCGACGCCCAACCCGATCCACCGCCGCGCGAAGGGTGCCCGCTACACGCCGGTCGCCAAGCGCAACGACCGCCCGGATGCGATCGCCTTCGTCCTGCGCAATTTCCCCCAGCTTTCCGAGCCGCAGATCGTCAAGCTGCTGGGCACCACCAAGGACACGATCGCCAAGGTCCGCGACCGCCAGCATTGGAACAGTGCCAACATCAAGCCGCGCGACCCGGTGATCCTGGGCCTGTGCAGCCAGACCGACCTCAACGCCATGGTCCAGGCCGCGAACGACCGCCTGACCCGCGAAGGCCACGCCGTGCCCGTGCCGCTGGAAATCGGCGAGGATGTCGGCTGATCCACACGGGCGGGCCCATCGTGCCCGCCCGCACCCGCCCAGGCCGTTCGCCCTCAGGCCGGATGGGAAAGCCGCTCGATCTCTTCCTTGATCCGCAGCTTTTCCACCTTCAGCCGGCGCAGGACGCTGTGGTCCGGCAACGGGCGGTGGTCCTCATCGAAGATCCTGTCGTCGAGACGTGCATGGCGCAGGCGCAGGCTACGAATTCTGGGTTCGTGGGACATGATGCCTCCAGCGAGTTTGCGTTTTCGACACCGGGTAGCCTAGGCCAGCCGTGCCGGCGCGGAGCATGCTAAAATTGCAGGACTCGTCCGGCTGGCCATGCATGCCGCCAGGGATCTCGCCATCCCGGCGAGAATCGATAGAATGGGCAGCCGATCACATGCCAGACGGGGTACCATGCTGACTGACCGGGATACCGTGCTCCGCAAGCTGCACGAACTGCGCAGCGAACACCGCGACCTTGACACCGTCATCAGCCGGCTGGCGCTGCATCCGATGGATCAGCTCCAGCTCCAGCGGCTGAAGAAGCGCAAGCTGCTGCTGAAGGACGAAATCGCGTGGCTGGAAAGCCACCTGATCCCCGACAGCATCGCCTGACGCCACCCGGCCACCCATCCACCCCTCCGAAGTCCCGAAAGCCGACCAGCGTGACCGATACGCCTTCCCCCTCTTCTCCCCATTCCGCCTCCCAGGTGCCGCCCCGGGTCGGGCTGATCATGGGCAGCCAGTCCGACTGGGAAACGATGCGGCACGCCGTATCGGTGCTGGAGGCGCTGGACATCGCGCACGAGGTCCGGATCGTCTCCGCACACCGCACCCCCGACCGCCTGGCCGAATATGCCCGCACCGCCGCCGCACGCGGGCTGTCGGTCATCATCGCCGGCGCGGGCGGGGCCGCCCACCTGCCGGGCATGTGCGCGGCCTGGACCATCCTGCCGGTCCTGGGCGTGCCCGTGGAATCCCATGCCCTGAAGGGCATGGACAGCCTGCTGTCGATCGTCCAGATGCCCGGCGGCGTGCCCGTCGGCACCCTGGCCATCGGCAAGGCCGGCGCGACCAATGCCGGCCTGATGGCCGCCTCGATCCTGGCCCTGAACGACCCGGCCCTGTCCGAGCGGCTGTCGGCCTGGCGTCAGGCGCAGACGGATGCGGTCGCGGACAGCCCGTCACGATGAGCACGCCGCCTTCCCCCGCCGCCCTGCCGCCCGGCGCCGTCCTGGGCATCGTCGGCGGCGGCCAGCTCGGCCGCATGTCCGCCATCGCCGCCGCCCGGCTGGGCTATCGGGCCCATATCCTGACGAACGAGCCGGACGGGCCGGCGGCCCAGGTCGCCCACGCCGTCACCCTCGGCGCCTATGACGACCCCGACGCCCTGCGCCGCTTCGCCCTGGCCGTCGACGTCGTCACCTTCGAATTCGAGAATATCAGCGCCGACGGGCTGGAACTGCTGGCCGCCCTGCGCCCGGTGCGCCCGTCCGGCCATATCCTGCGCATCAGCCAGGATCGCGTGGCCGAAAAGCGCTTCCTGACCGAAGCCGGCATCCCCGTCGCGCCCTGGCATGAGGTCCGCACGCCCGACGACCTGCCGGCCGCCCGCGCCGGGCTGGGGCTGCCCTTCATCCTCAAGACCACCCGCCTGGGCTATGACGGCAAGGGGCAGAGCCGCGTCCATCGCGACGAGGACATGCAGCCCGCCTTCGACGCGCTGGCCCCCCACCCGCTGGTCGCGGAGGGCATGGTCGATTTCGCGTGTGAAGTCAGCGTGATGGTCGCAAGAGGCCTGGACGGCGCGGCAGTCACCTTCGATGTGACGGAAAACCGCCACCGGAACGGCATCCTCGATCTCAGCCTAGCCCCCGCCCGCGTGCCCGAGACGGTCAGGGACGACGCGCGCGCGATTGCCCTGCGGATCGCCGATGCGCTGGATCTGGTCGGACTGCTGGGCGTGGAGATGTTCGTCGACCGCGACGGCCAGGTGCTGGTCAACGAGATCGCGCCGCGCCCGCACAATTCCGGCCACTGGACCATGGATGCCTGCCCGGTCGACCAGTTCGCCATGCATGTGCGCGCGGTCGCCGGCCTGCCCCTGCCCCCGGCCGTCCGGCATTCCGACGCGGCGATGAAGAACCTGGTCGGCCCCGACGACATGGCGCTCTGGCCGGCCATCGTGGCAACGCCCGGCCTGCTGCCGCATCATTACGGCAAGACCGAAGCCCGGCCCGGCCGCAAGATGGGGCACGTCAACGTGCTGTTCCCCGCGGGCGGCCTGCCGGGCGAATTCGGCGTCGATGCCGCCCTGGGCCCGCTGGCCGAAGGGTACGACGTGCTGGACGAATCCGCCGGCTGAGAACTGCGCCTAGGATTCGGCTTCGATCGACAGGGCCCTGATCTTGCGGTGCAGGGTCGACCGGCTGATCCCCAGTTGCCGCGCCGCCGCGCTGACATTGCCCCGCGCGGAGGCCAGGGCGGCTTCGACCACGGCCTTCTCGGCGGTGCGAAAGCCATCCCGGCCGGGGCCCCGCTCGTCCATCAGGCAGAATTGCAGCTCGTCGCCGTCCTTCAGCCCCATTTCCCGGCGCGCCGCATGGGTGGCACCCACCACGCGGCGGTCGGCATCCAGCGCCAGCAGCGGCGCCGAAATACCGTCATCCGTCCCCATCGTCACGATCATGTGCCCGCGATAGAGATCGCTGAAACAGCGCGCCTCGATCCGCCGCGCGGCCTCGGTGATCGTATTGCGGATCAGCGCCACGTCGCGGGCGTCCGGATCGGGATGGTAGGAACTGGCATCCAGCGCCCCCGCCAGCCGCCCCAGCGCGTCATAGACCGGCACCGCGGTACAGGTCAGGTAGCGCAGATTCACCCGCCAGTGCTGGTTCATATGCACCGTGACGGGCCGCTGCTCCGCCAGGCAGGTGCCGATGCCGTTGGTCCCTTCCTCGCGCTCGTTCCACCGCGCGCCGGGCCACAGATGCCAGCGCCGGCAGCCGCGCTCGGTGTCCCGCACGGTCCGGCGGGTCAGCACGGTGCCGGTCCGGTCGGCCAGCAGGACCGCATAGTCCATGTCGCGCACGATCACATGCAGCCGGTCCAGCTCGGCATCGGCAAACCGCAGCAGCGGTCCGGCCTCGTCGCAGGACTGACGCAGCTCGAAGCACGACATCAGGTCCGACAGGCCCGTCTGTGCCGGGTCCAGGGCATAATCGCCCTCGCAGCGTTGCCAGGATGCCGCAAGCATCATGCGGGCGGCGTTGGAGGCCGGAACAGGGCCGGCAACCCATGGTGACGGTATCTGCAACATCATCCGTCTCTTTCGAACGGTTATGGCCTGTGCCTGTTTAACGTGTCCGGCGTGTCGCAGGAACGCGACAGACCGGACGGACGGCGTCACATATTCGTTATGCGAATAACAGTCTTTCTTGTCGTCAGGGTCAATCGGCGTTCCCCTGTCCTCACGGATATCGGGATTCGATATCCCCGGAATAACAGGGAAGATTTCCAATGCAGATCGCACGGGAAACATTGCTTCGCTCCTATCGGGCCATGCGCACGATCCGCGATTTCGAGGAGCGGCTGCATGTCGAATTCGCCACGGGTGAGATCCCCGGCTTCGTCCATCTCTATTGCGGCGAGGAAGCGTCCGGGGTCGGCGTCTGCGCCAACCTGACGGATAACGACACCATCTCCAGCACGCATCGCGGTCACGGCCACTGCATCGCCAAGGGTGTCGAGGTCTCGGGCATGATGGCCGAGATCTATGGCAAGAGCACCGGCGTCTGCCGGGGCAAGGGCGGATCGATGCATATCGCCGACCTCTCGCGCGGCATGCTGGGCGCCAACGGCATCGTCGGCGGCGGCCCGCCGCTGATGTGCGGCGCGGCCCTGTCGCACAAGACGCTGAAGGATGGCGGCGTCGCGGTCGCCTTCTACGGCGACGGCGCGTCCAACGAGGGCAGTACGCTGGAAAGCCTCAATCTCGCCACGGTGTGGAAGCTGCCGGTGGTCTTCGTGGTGGAAGATAACGGCTATGGCGAGGCCACGGGCTCGTCCTTCGCCGTGGCGGGCACGCAGAAGGCGCGCGCCGAGGGTTTTGGCATGCCCTACATGGAATGCGACGGCTCCGATTTCTTCGCGGTCTACCAGACCGCCGGCGAGGCCATCGCCCATGCCCGCGCCGGCAACGGCCCGGTCATGCTGCATGTGCATCTGGCCCGCTGGTACGGCCATTTCGAAGGCGACGCCATGACCTATCGCGCCGCCGGCGAAGTCGCCGAGGCCAAGCGCGACCATGACTGTCTGGAGCTGTTCCGCAAGAAGGTGACCGAAGCCGGCCTGCTGGAACATTCGGACCTGGACGCGATCGACGAGGCCGTCCGCGACGAGATCGAAAGCTCGGTCATCGCCGCCAAGGCCGCCCCGCTGCCCGGGCCCGCCGACCTGCTGGCGGACGTCTATGTCCGCTACTGAGCGCCCCGCCTCCTCCTCCCGCGAGCCAGAAAAGAGACAATCATGAGCAAGAAAAGCTTCCGGCAGGCCATCAACGAGGCCATGCGACTGGAAATGCGCCGCGATCCGCGCGTGATCATCATGGGCGAGGACGTGGCCGGCGGCCAGGGCGGCAGCTCGGGCGTCGTCGATGCCTGGGGCGGCGTGCTAGGCGTCACCAAGGGCCTGTATACGGAATTCGGCCCCGAGCGCGTGCTCGACACCCCGATCACCGAGGCCTCCTATATCGGTGCCGCTGCCGGCGCCGCCGCCACGGGCCTGCGCCCGGTGGCCGAGCTGATGTTCGTCGATTTCGTCGGGTGCTGCCTGGACCAGATCATGAACCAGGCCGCCAAGTTCCGCTACATGTTCGGCGGCAAGGCGCGCACGCCGCTGGTGATCCGCGCCATGTTCGGCGCCGGCTTCAACGCCGCCGCCCAGCACAGCCAGGCGCTCTATCCGCTGTTCACCCACATTCCGGGCCTGAAGGTCGTCATCCCCTCATCCCCCTACGAGGCCAAGGGGCTGCTGATCGAGGCGATCCGCGACGACGATCCGGTGATCTTCCTCGAACACAAGGTCATGTACGACGACGAGGAAGAAGTGCCCGACGAGGCCTACACGATCCCCTTCGGCGAGGCGAACCTGACGCGCGAGGGCGACGACGTGACCATCGTGGCCTTCGGCCGGATGGTGAAGCTGGCCAACGAGGCCGCCGACAAGCTGGAACGCCAGGGCATCAGCTGCACCGTGATCGACCCGCGCACGACCTCGCCGCTGGATCGCGACACCATCCTGGATTGCGTGGCCGATACCGGCCGCCTGGTGATCGTCGACGAATCCAGCCCGCGCTGCAACATGGCCGCCGATATCTCGGCCCTGGTGGCGGAAGAGGCGTTCGACGCCCTCAAGGCGCCGATCCGGCGGGTGATTCCGCCCCACACCCCGGTGCCCTTCGCATCGGTGCTGGAATCGCTCTACCTGCCCGATGCCGCGAAGATCGAAGCCGCCGTCAAGGCCGTCATGAACCATAAAGTCACCGAGGCAGCCTGAACCATGAACGCTTCCATCATCCCCATCACCATGCCCAAATTCGGTCTGGCGATGACCGAGGGCAAGCTGGCCGGCTGGATGGTCCGCCCGGGCGCGACCGTCCGCGCCGGTGACGACCTGGCGGATATCGAAACCAGCAAGATCACCAACGCCTACGAAAGCCCGGCCGCCGGCGTGCTGCGCCGCCAGGTGGCGCAGGAAGGCGAGATGCTGGCCGTCGGCGCGCTGATCGGCGTGCTGGCCGACGCCGATACATCTGACGCCGACATCGATGCCTTCATCACGCAGTTCAACGCCGAATTCTCGGCCGGCGCGGCCGAGGACGCCTCCGACACCCCGCCCGAGCCCAGCGTGATCGACGTCAAGGGGCGCTCGCTGCGGGTCCTGGACATCGGGCATGGCGATGGCGACCCGGTCGTGCTGATCCATGGTTTCGGCGGCGATATCGGCAACTGGCTGTTCAATCATGCCGCCCTGGCCTCCGACCGGCGCGTCATCGCCTTCGACCTGCCCGGCCATGGCGGATCGGGCAAGGATGTCGGCCCCGGCTCGCTGGAATTCTTCTCCTCGGTGGTCGTAGACCTGCTGGATACGCTGGGCATCGGGCGCGCCCATCTGGTGGCCCATTCGCTGGGGGGTGCCGTCGCGCTGACCACGGCCAAGACTGCCCCGTCGCGCGTGGCCTCGCTGGCCCTGCTCGCGCCCGCCGGCCTCGGTCCGGACATCAACATGGCCTTCATCGACGGCTTCATCACCGCCGACCGCCAGAAGACCCTGATCCCGGTCCTGTCCTACCTGGTCCATGACAAGGGGCTGATCGGCCGCAAGATGGCCGACGACGTGCTGCGCTACAAGCGGCTGGACGGCGCGGTCGACGCCCTGCGCCAGATCGCGGCGGCAAACTTCGCCGATGGCCGCCAGACCGACAATCTGCGCCCGGTGCTGGAACATGTTCCGCCGACGCTGGTCATCTGGGGCAAGGACGACGAAATCCTGCCGTCCAGCCACGCGGCGGACCTGCCGGACGCGATCACGGTCGAAATCCTGCCCGACACCGGCCATATGCCGCAGATGGAACGGTCGGACGCCGTCAACGGCAAGGTCCGGGCCTTCCTGGCCCACTGAGCCTCAGGCAGGCAGGCGCCCCCTCTCCTCCGCCCGGGCGAGAGGGGGCTCACCCTCAGCCGGGGGGAGTCACCTCCGCCTCCGGGTCGGCGACCTTGCTTTCCTCCCCCTTGCCCAGCAGCGCGGCGACGGCGTTGGCGGTCACCGTCGCTTCGTCATAGCGTGCCAGGGCACGGTAGCGCCCGGCCTCGCCCATCCGGTATCGCAGGTCCGTATCCCGCACCAGGCGCAGCAGCGCCCGGGCCAGCGGCGCGACTTCGCCGGGGGGCACCAGCAGGCCGGTGCGTCCGGCTACCACCTGCTCGCGCGGGCCGGGAATTTCGGTGGCCACGACCGGCAGGCCGCACAGCATCGCTTCGATCACCGACATCGGCAGGCCCTCGAAATGGCTGGGCAGGACGAAGATATCCGCCGCCGCCAGCAGGGCCGGAATATCGCTGCGATATCCCAGCCGGCGCAGCCGCCCGCCAAGCTCGGCCTCCGCGCGTTCGAAATTCTGGTCCAGCGACGGCCCGTGATCCGAAGCCAGGCGTTCGCCCACCACCCAGAGTTCCGCCGCGGAGATCTGCTCCATGGCTTCCAGCAGTTCCGGATATCCTTTGTGGCGCACCAGGCGCGACACGGCGATGATCACCACCGTGTTCGGAGACACGCCCAATTCCATGCGAACCTGCCGACGCGCAACCGGGTCCGGATGAAAGACGGCCGGATCGCGGCCATTGCCCAGCGCAAGCGGCTTCGGATGGATCTTCAGGCGCTGCGCGTCCTGCGCTTCCTCCGCCGAGACGGTGAAGTACCGGTTCGTGATCCGGCCGGCCAGCCATTCCAGCCCCAGCGCCAGGCTGCGCCGCGCTGCCGGGCCGGGCTGGTTGAACAGGAAACCATGGCCGGTATAGGCCACGACCGGAACGCCGCACAGTTTCGCCGCCAGGCGCGCCAGCAGGCCACTGATCGGCATGTGCGCATGCACGATGTCCGGCTGCTCCTGCCGGATCAGCCGCATCAGCGCCGTCAGGGCCTGAAACTGCGCCAGCGGCGAAAAAGAGCGCGCCATCGGAACCGTCTCGACACGCAACCCCTCGGCCCGCACCTCGGCCAGCAAGGGCCCGTCCGCGCAGACACCGACGACCTCATGCCCCTGGGCCCGCAATTCCCGCATCAGGGGCAAAAGAAAATGCCTGAGAGAAAAATCGACGTTGGTAACTTCAAGAATCTTCATCGTCGCTCACACGGACTCCGTGCCGACCATCCGAATACCGGGCATTTTTCCATTGGTCTCCACACGATGCCCGTCTCATAGCACCGAGCCACGCCATCCCGGAAATCGGCATGGGCATATCCGGGGCACGTAGTGCCGGGGCGAGGAACGGCAGACCGCGCCGTCCTTCGCAACCGCCGAGCGGAATCCGATCTAGCCTTCCACCCGCATCAATCCCCAGCGAACGATCTGGCGCGTCCGCTCCTCGCCGCCCGCACGCATGGCGCGGGGTTTGGGGGCCGGAATATCCGCTGCCTTCGGCCCCGACGCGTCCTTGTCCCCCGCTTTCTTGTCGCCGACTTCCTTGTCGTCCTCCTTTTCCGGCCCTTCCCCTTCGCCGGGTTGCGGCTCCGCCGCCGTGTCCGGCTGGGTTTCCGCCTCAGCCGTCGCGTCGTCGCCCGGATGCATGTGGATGACGATCTGGCGTGTCCGTTCGGGCTTCACCCCGCCGCAATAGATGCTTTCCTCGACCGAAAGGGTGCCGCCATCGGCGCGGAATTTCCAGATCCGTCCCCCGACGTCCAGAATGACGATCTGCCCCTCCGCGTCCCATTCCGCCCCCACCGAGGGATGAAGATGAAAACGCAGGTCGAAGGACTGCGCCCGCTCGCCCTCGATGATTTCCTCGCCACGAAGGTCTTCGCCCCCCTCGCCCAGATAGAGCCGGCGCCGCCATGAGGCACCGAAGGGAGCGTGATAGCCGTCATGCGACAGATCCAGCCAATGCGCACCGTCCTGGCCCATCTGTTCGGCCGTCACATGCACGGGGCGACGCTGGATACCGCCCTCGGGCCCGATATCCGAGGACGACCGTCCTTCCAGCACCAGCAGCGAGTGCGCGGCGCTTTCGCGCAAGGCACGCCGCCATTCCGCCGTGGGCCCGGCACCGCAATTGACGATCACGCGCTGGCGCGCGACCGAGAATTCGAACGACAGCGTCCCGGCATGGGCCAGGGCGTCGAAACCGGCCGGCGGAGGCGCCGCCGCGTCGACCAGCAGCAGGGACCGGCCGACCTGCAAGCGGATGAAGCCCCCGTCGGGCATGGCGGTCGCCACCACCCGCGAGCGGGTCGATTGCGCCAGCACCATCTCGATCATCGCGACATTGCCGGCATGGCTGCCGTTGAACAGCGCCAGCCCCCCGTCGCCATGCCGCATCGCCCGCAGCACCGGGCTCATCCGGTCGAGCGCCAGCGCCAGCGGGTCCGGCAGCGGCAACTGGGCCGCCTGCAACATCGCCCGCATCTCGGCCAGCTCGCGTAGCGCCAGGAACTGGATTTCGGGGCTGCGCTGGATGTGGCACCCGTCCTGCAACACCTGCCGCGCCAGTTCGGCATCGAGATAGCGCATGAAGCGGGAGAGGAAGCCGGTATGTTCCGGCATCGCGATCGCCGCCGCCAGCAGGCCCTTGAAGGCGATCAGCGCCCGCCAGTCATGCGTCTCGGGCGGCAGCAGGGCCGCGATCGTCCGCCCCTCGGCCAGCAGCCGCTGCATCAGCCGGTGGCGGAACCCGTCATCGGCCGACGCGGCAAAGAAATCGTAATGCCCCAGCCACGAAGCCAGCCGGGCGCCGGTCACGGCGCAGTCGCGCACCATCGGGTCGGTGGGCGGATGCGCCAGCCAGTCATTGACCAGCGCCCGGGCCTGGAGCCGTGCCGAATCGGTGCCCACGGCGCGCAGGTCCCGCAGCCAGGTGAAACCATGCAGATAGGCGCGGAACGAATCGGGATAGGACGGATCCTCCCACCGGCCCGGACCGATCCGCCGCGTGATCCCGGCATGGGTCAGGCTCCCCAGCGCCAATTGCGCCCCGGATGTCGGGTCGCCGGGCCACAGGTCGCGCACGGCATGGACCGGGGCCGCGGGAACGCGCCCCAGACCCGCCAGCGACGGAAGACGAGCCAGTGAAAGGCGCGCGCCCTCGCTCCAACGTCGCAGGACCATCAGGCCTCTCTCATTTCATGAGACTGATCCGCCCCCCCCATGGATGACGGCCCCGTGTGGATCATACGGGCCGTCTGGCCGCCCCGCGCAGGCCGGCGATCGCGCGCTCGTAATCCGGCTGGCCATAGACCGAGGTTCCGGCCACCAGCATGTCGGCTCCGGCCTCGGTCGCCAGCGCGGCGGTCTGGACATCCACGCCGCCATCGACACCGATCCGGATGTCCCGGCCGGTCGCCTCCGCCATCCGGCGCAGGGTGCGGATCTTGTCCAGCTGGCTTGTCAGGAATTTCTGGCCGCCGAACCCCGGGTTGACGGTCATGACCAGGATCACGTCCACCAAGTCCAGCACCTCGCCTATCGCCTCCGCCGGCGTCGCCGGGCACAGGGCGATGCCCGGCTTCACGCCCAGCGCGCGGATATGCTGCAAGGTCCGGTGGGTATGCGGCCCCGCCTCGATATGCACATGAATATGGTCGGCCCCCGCCTGGGCGAACATCTCCAGATACGGATCGACCGGCGCGATCATCAGATGCACGTCGAACACCAGGCCCGATTGCGGGCGCAGCGCCTTGATCAGTTGCGGTCCGAAAGACAGATTTGGCACGAAATGGCCGTCCATCACGTCAAGATGCAGCCAGTCGGCCCCAGCCCGCTCGACGGCCGCGACCTCCTCCGCCATGCGGGAAAAATCGGCCGAAAGGACGCTGGGCGCGACAAGGGGGGGGAAATGAATGGGCATGCAGACAGTGTAACAGGAAATCACGGGCGGCATGCAAGCGCTTGCATGCCGCCCGCCGCGACCGTTTC
Source organism: Gluconacetobacter takamatsuzukensis (assembly GCF_014174275.1). GTDB lineage: Bacteria > Pseudomonadota > Alphaproteobacteria > Acetobacterales > Acetobacteraceae > Gluconacetobacter > Gluconacetobacter takamatsuzukensis. The sequence continues at coordinate 178,669 of NZ_JABEQK010000003.1, forward strand.
CCGTCACGATCGCACGAGACGTCAGGCCCGGCGGAAACGCGCGGCGAAGAACCCGTCCATCCCGCCGATTCCGGCCCACAGCGCCGGGTGGGTCCGCAGCCAGCCTTCCGGGGTCCGGGCCTCGGGCAGCATCGCCAGCTCCTCGACCGTGAACGGGTCGGGCACCAGCCCCATCGCGATCGCGGCCCGGGCGCGTTCCGGCCCTTCCTCGGGCTGGAGCGAGCATACGGCATAGACCAGGCGGCCGCCGGGCCGCAGCATGTCGCGCGCAGCCGCCAGCAGCCGGTCCTGCCCCTCGGTCAGGGCCTGCAGATCGCGCGGGCGCTTGATCCACAGCACATCGGGATGGCGCCGCGCGGTGCCGGTCGCCGAACAGGGCGCATCCAGCAGCACGCCGTCCAGCAGCGCGTCGGGCCGCCAGGTGGTGGCGTCGCCCAGCACGGTCGTCACCCGTTCCGTCAGGCCCAGGCGCGCCAGGTTCTCCTGCAACCGCGCCATCCGGCCGGGCTCGCGCTCGATGGCCGTGACCTCGGCGCCCGAGAAGGCCAGCTGCGCCGTCTTGCCCCCCGGCGCCGCGCACAAATCCGCAATCCGCTCGCCCGGCTGCGCCGCCAGCAGGCGCGCGGGCAGCGACGCCGCCGCGTCCTGCACCCAGAACGCGCCCTCGGCATATCCCGGCAGCTCCGCCACCCGTGTCCCGGCCGGCAGGCGCACCGTGCCGGTCGGCAACAGCTCCGCGCCGGGCGGGCATTCGGCACCGGGGCGCATCGTCAGGTCCAGCGGGGCCTCGCGCCCCAGGGCTTCGGCGATGGGCCGCGCCAGGTCGCCCCACGCGCCCCACAGCCAGGGCGGCACGTCCAGCCGGTCCTGGTCCAGCCCCTCCAGCGCCCCCGCGCCGGCCTGCGCGACGCGGCGCAGCACGGCATTCACCAACCCGGCGAACGGCGTCAGCCCACGCCGGCGCGCCAGCGAGACTGCCGTGCCCACCGCCGCATGGGCCGGCGTATCCAGAAACAGGATCTGCGCCACGCCGATCAGCAGCACCGTGCGCACCGGCAGCGGCGGCTCCTTCTTCAGGAAGGGCTCCAGCACCATGCCGGCCGTCCCCATGTGGCGCAGCACGGTCGCCGCCAGCCGGTGCGCGGCGGCACGGTCGCGTGCGTCCGCATCGCGCGCCGCCGGCGAGTGGTCCAGGCTGTTTTCCAGCATGCGGCGATGTTCCAGGACGCCCTGCACGATATCGAAGGCAATATCCCGCGTCGGGTCCGCCCCGGCCCCGCGCGGTCCGCGCTTCTCCCGTCCATCTGGTGCGCCCTGGTTCATAATGCGTCCGCTCCTCCCGTCCTGTTCCATATGCCGCGTGCTGATGGCATGCCCACCTTTCAACCGCCACCCCTCCGGCCCGGGAATCTGCGTCATATTCCCCTTGACCGGCGACCGGCCGCGTCCAACCGTAACGCCATGACGACCACGCTCCCCGCCGCCATGGCCGGCACCCCGCCCTGCCCGCCCACGATCGCCGCCGCCCTGGCCGACATCCGGCAGCGGATCGCGTCGGCGGCGCGCCATGCGGGCCGCGCGCCGGACGCGGTCACGCTGGTCGCGGTCTCCAAATTCCATCCGCAGTCGAGCGTGCTGGAGGCCCTGCACGCCGGCCAGGCCACCTTCGGCGAGAACCGGGTGCAGGAAGCCGCGGAGAAATTCCCGCCGCTCCGCGCGGACTGGCCCGCCATGCGCCTGCATATCATCGGCGGCCTCCAGACCAACAAGGCTCTGGAGGCGGTGCGGATCGCCGACATGATCGAAAGCCTGGACCGCCCGTCCCTGGCCGACGCGCTGGCCCGGGCCGCCGACCGCGCGGGGCGGCTTCCCGACCTGCTGGTACAGGTCAACACCGGCAACGAATCCCAGAAATCCGGCATCCCGCGCGCCCGGGCCGATGATTTCATTACTTCCTGCCGCCGCCGTTTCGGCGATGCCGTGCGGGGCCTGATGTGCATTCCCCCGGCCGAGGCCGACCCGGCGCCCCATTTCCGCTATCTGGCCGATCTGGCGGGCGCCCATGGCCTGCCGCTGCTGTCGATGGGCATGTCGGCGGATTTCGAGGCCGCGATCGCGGCGGGGGCCACCCATGTCCGCGTTGGCAGCGCGATCTTCGGCCATCGACCTGCGGGCCCACCGAATAGCGCAATCCCGCCCGCTCGCCTTGCTGCCCCCAAATCATGACGCTATGCCGGGAGACAACGCGGCCGGCGCGCCGTTGCCTGCCAACAGTCTTCGGAGACGTCCCGACATGACGCCAGACCCGGTCGACCATACTGCCGGATCGACGCCGCCCGCCCAGGCGGCCGCGACAGCCGCCGAAACCGGCGGCCATTCCTATACATCGTCCAAGATTACCGAATTCGGCGCCGATCAGCACGAACACGCGGCCAGCCCGGTCGGGTTCGCAGCCCTTCTGGCCGTCCTGGGCGTGGTCTTCGGCGATATCGGGACCAGCCCGCTCTACGCCCTGCGTTCGACCATCCTCGTCGTCTCGCAACATCACCAGATCGATGCGTGGGAGGTCATGGGCGTCGAAAGCCTGATCCTCTGGTCGCTGATCCTGATCGTCACCGTGAAATACGTGCTGCTGATCATGCGCGCCGACCATAATGGCGAGGGCGGGATCATCTCGCTGATGGCACTGGCGCAGAAAGTGTCGCAGGACGCCCGGCTGAAACTGGTCCTGGGCATCGCGGGCATCGCCGGGGCCTGCCTGTTCTTCGGCGACGGGCTGATCACGCCCGCCATTTCGGTCCTCTCGGCCGTCGAGGGGCTGGAGGTCAGCTTTCCCGCAGCCCGCGAACTCATCATTCCGATTGCCATCGTGGTGCTGATCGGCCTGTTCAGCGTGCAATCCTACGGCACGGGCAAGGTCGGCACGGTCTTCGGGCCGGTCATGGTGATCTGGTTCAGCATGCTCGGCATCCTGGGCCTGCTCGCCATCGTGCGCCATCCGCAGATCCTGATGGCGATCTCGCCCATCTACGCGGTGAAGTTCATCATCTTTCACGGCTGGCTGTCCTTCATCGCTCTGGGCTCGGTCGTGCTGTCCGTCACGGGGGCCGAGGCACTGTATGCCGACATGGGCCATTTCGGCCGCCAGCCCATCCGCTATGCGTGGCTGTTCTGCGTGCTGCCCTGCCTGGCGCTGAACTATATGGGCCAGGGCGCGCTGATCATTTCCGACCCGTCGGCGATCAGCAATCCGTTCTTCCTGCTGGGGCCGCACTGGCTCCAGATCCCGATGATCATCCTGTCGACGATGGCCACCGTCATCGCCAGCCAGGCCGGCATCTCGGGCGGCTTCTCGCTCTGCCGGCAGCTCATCCAGCTCGGCTACCTGCCGCGCATGCGCATCACCCACACCAACAAGGATGAGGAAGGGCAGATCTTCCTGCCCGAATTCAACCGCTTCCTGATGGTCGGCGCGCTGCTGCTGGTCGTGTCGTTCCGCAGTTCCGATGCCCTGGCCTCCGCCTACGGCATCGCCGTCACCGGCACCTTCATGTGCACCTGCGTGCTGGCGATGGTCGTGTTCCGCCGCCAGTATCACTGGTCGCGGGCGGCGGCGGCGGCGACGTTCGGCGGCTTCTTCATCATGGACAGCGTCTTCTTCGCGTCCAACGCGCTCAAGATCCCGCAGGGCGGCTGGGTGCCGGTCCTGCTGGGCACGGCCCTGACGCTGATGATGACGACGTGGAAGCGCGGCCGCAGCCTGATCATGGCCCGGCAGAAGCTGGACAGCCTGCCCGTCAATTCGTTCCTGGCGCGCCTGCCGCAGTCGCGCACCATCCGCGTGCCCGGCATGGCCGTGTTCATGACCGCGACGCCGGAATTCGTGCCGACCTGCCTGCTGCACAATCTCAAGCACAACAAGGTGCTGCACGAGCACGTGCTGTTCGTCACCGTCCAGACCCTCGACCAGCCGGAAGCCACGCGCGGCCACCGTGTCGCCCTGCAACAGCTCGCCCCGAATATCTACCGGGTGATCCTGCGCTACGGCTTCATGGAAACCCCCAACCTGCCCCGCGCGCTGGAGGAACTGAAAGCCAACGGCGTCGAGTTCGATGCCATGCAGGCCTCCTATTTCACCAGCCGCGAACTGCTGGTCCGTTCCTCGGTGCCCAAGATGTCGCGCTGGCGGATGTCGCTGTTCCTGCTGATGGCGCGCAACGCCATCCCCGCCACCGAATTCTTCCGCATTCCGCCGGATCGCGTGGTGGAACTGGGCGTGCGGCTTGCAATCTGACGTACAAATACCGGCCAATGGCGGGGCGCCGCTGGCGCTCTATGTCCATTGGCCGTTCTGCCTGGCCAAATGTCCGTATTGCGATTTCAACAGCCATGTCCGCGACGCCATTCCCCAGGCCCGCTTCGCCGCCGCCCTGCGGCGCGAACTGGCGCACGAGGCCGCACGCCTGACGGCCGACGGCCCGCGCCGGCTGGGGTCGATCTTCTTCGGCGGCGGCACGCCCTCGCTGATGGCACCGGAGACCGTGGCGTCCCTGATCACCGATGCACGGTCCCTGTTCGCGACGGCACCGGATCTGGAGATCACGCTGGAGGCAAACCCCACCAGCGTCGAGATCGGGCGGCTGCGCGCCTTCCGCGACGCCGGGATCAACCGGGTCTCGCTGGGCATCCAGAGCCTTGATGATAAGGCCCTGCACCTGCTGGGGCGGCAGCATTCCGCCGGCCAGGCCATCGCGGCGCTGGAAACGGCCCGGGCCCTGTTCGACCGCATCTCGTTCGACCTGATCTATGCACGGCCGGACCAGTCGCCGGCGGCCTGGCGGGCCGAGCTGAACCAGGCCCTCGTCCTGGTGTCGGACCATCTGTCGCTCTACCAGCTGACCATCGAACCCGGCACCCGTTTCGAAGGGCTGCATCGCCAGGGGCTGCTGGTCCTGCCTGACGAGGAAGCGGGGGCACTCATGTACGAGGAAACCGCCACGGTCGCCGCCACCCACGGGCTGGCGGCGTATGAGGTCTCGAACTACGCCCGGCCGGGCGCGGAAAGCCGGCACAACCTGACCTACTGGCGCTATGACGATTATCTGGGGATCGGCCCCGGCGCCCACGGGCGGATGACGCTGGCGGACGGGCTGCACGCCACCCGCCGCCATCGGGCCCCGGAACCGTGGGCCGAACGGGTGGAACGGACGGGCAGCGGCCTGATGCAGGACGACATCCTGACATCGCGCGACCGCGCGCGCGAAATGCTGCTGATGGGCCTACGCCTGACCGAAGGCGTGCCCGAGGCACGATTCGCCCGGCGCACCGGCATGCCGATGACCGAGGCGCTGGACCCGGTGATCCTGGCGGCGGCGCTGGAGGAAGGATATCTCGTCCGCGACCAGGCCCCGGGCGGCACAATCCTGCGCGCCACGAATGCAGGCCGCCTCCGGCTGGAGGCCCTGCTCGGCGCCCTGGTGCTGTAACCCCGTGTTTTCCGTGCTGCGCGACGCAAAAACGCACCCCCGGCCGCACCGCTCTTGACGGGCCGCGACAGTTTCAAAACAGTCTTCGATGCAGCCGGACACCGGGCTCTTTCACACAGGACGCAGCATGAACCTTTCCTCTCCCCGGCGCCCGGTGCGCGCCGGCTCCGGCCCCCGCCGCCTCCTGCCCGCCGCGCTGCGGGCGCTCGTGCTCGGGGCGGGCCTGCTGGCCGCCACCCACCCGGCCGCCCACGCCGCCGAGCCGCGCCTGGTGATCGAGGACAATGATTTCCTCGGCCCCGGCGGCTCCGACCAGCAATCGATCATCCCCCTGCTGTTCAACCCCGCCGTCAAGGTGCTGGGCTTTACCGTCGCGACTGGCGATGGCTGGGAAAACCAGGAATCCGCCCATCTGCGCCGCTTCCTGGAGATCATCGGCCGCACCGAGGTGCCGGTTGCCGACGGCGCCGTCTACCCGCTGATCAACAGCGTGCCGCTGATGCGCCTGCGCGAAAAGCAGTTCGGCACCATTCCGTGGAAAGGCGCCTGGGGCGCGCTGGGGTCGATGGACAAGGTGCCGTCGGTGCAGCCGCCGCTGCCGGCAATGAAGGACGGCGCCCCGACCCTGAAGCCGGCGGCGGAAAGCGCGGCCCTGTTCCTGATCCGGCAGGTCCATGCCCACCCGCACCAGGTCACCATCGTCGAAGCCGGGCCGATGACCAACCTGGCATTGGCGATCCGCATCGACCCGACCTTCGCCGCGACGGCGAAGGAACTGATCTTCATGGGCGGCCTGCTGGACACCAGCATGCGCGCCCTGACCGGGAACGTGGATTTCGCCTCCGATTTCAACATGATCTTCGATCCGGAGGCCGCGCATATCACGCTGACCGCCCCGTGGCCGTCGATCACCGTCGTGGGCAACGTGTCCAACGACCTGATGATGACGCGCGACTATCTGAAGCGCATCCAGCAGAAGCGCACGCCGATGACCGACTATATCGGTACCTACTACGACCCCCTGCCGATGTGGGATGAAATGGCGACGGCGATCGCCGCCGATCCCAGCCTGGTCACCGCGTCGCTCGACGCCTATATGGACATCGATCTCGCCAACGGGCCGCATTACGGCCATGTCGTGGTCTGGCCCGACTCCACGGCGCCCCGGGAGACGGGCATCCGCAAGGTGCGGATCGTGCAGACGATCGATGCCCCGCGCTTCCTGGACACATTCCTGCACGAGGCGCAGAGCGACGTGCATCCCGCCGGTCATCCCTGATCCATGCTGCATCTGGTCAAGCTCGCGGTCGGAATTTCCTCCCTCGAGGATCTGGCGCACCGGCAGCGCACAATGGCCGAAGGGGCCGGGGACGGGCTGGATGGCACCCAGCCATCCGGCCGCCCCTGGCTGCAGACCCGCATGTTTCCCCGCCGGGCGCCCGAGATCCTCGATGGCGGCTCGCTCTACCGGGTCATCGGCGGCCTGATCCTGTGCCGCCAGCGCGTCGTCGAGATCCGGCCCGACACGCGCGAGGACGGGGTGGCCTGCGCGCTGATCGTGCTGGCGCCGGAGATCGTCCCCGTGGCACCCCGCCCGATGAGACCGTTCCAGGGCTGGCGCTACCTCTCCCCCGCCGACGCACCGCCCGACCTGGCCGTGGGCGGCGGCGATGGCGGAACGCTCCCCGAATCGCTGCGACGGGACCTGGCGGGACTATGCCTGATCTAGCCCCGCCCCGCCGCGGACGCGGCCGCCATGCCGCCATGATCGGGCTGGCCCTGGTCGGGGCCGTCTCGCTGTCCGCATGCAGCACCACGCCCGGCTCGCGCTATTCCCGCTATTACGCCCATAACGGCGCCTATCGCGCCCCCGGCCCGCCCGAAGACCCGTGGCGGCCCTATATCGCCGATGCCTCGACCCGCTTCTCGGTTCCGCAGGCATGGGTGCGCGCGGTGATCCAGCAGGAATCGGGCGGCCACGAATATCTGAACGGACAGCCGATCACCTCGTCGGCCGGCGCCATGGGCCTGATGCAATTGATGCCGCAGACCTATGCGGACATGCAGGACCAAAATGGGCTGGGGCCGGACCCGTACGAACCGCACGACAATATCCTCGCCGGCACCGCCTATATCCGGCTGATGTACGACCGCTACGGCGCGCCCGGCTTCCTGGCCGCCTACAATGCCGGGCCGCAGCGCCTGGACGACTATCTCCAGACCGGCCGCCCGCTGCCGAACGAGACGGTCAACTACCTGGCCTCGATCACGCCCAATTTGGGCACGGAGGTCGCGCTCAGCGGCCCGCTGGCCGCTTACGGCAGCGACAGCCAGATGGTCTCGGCCACGCCGGCCCCGCTGCCGGTCGTCATGGCGTCGGCGCCCCGCGCCGCCCAGCCGGTCGTCGTCACCCCCACCATCGCCGACCCGACGGGCGGCCAGCCGGTCCAGTATGCGGCCTATGTGCCGCGCCGCGCGCCCGCCGGGCAATGCGCGCGCGACCCGGATGCGGCCTACGACCCCGATGCCCCGTGCCAGCCATTGGCACCCCCTTTGTCGTCGCCGTCGCAGCTTCCCCCGCCCATGCCGACCGTCGCGGTCCCCGCACCGCCCGTCGCCGAGCCGGTGGCCGCCGCTCCGGCCATCGCGGTACCGGCCGCCGCCCGCATCCCCCTGGCCGGCGGCGCCGCGCCCGGCGTCAATTACGGCCAATGGGCCGTCCAGGTCGGCGCGTTCACCTCGGAGGGTCAGGCCCGTTTCGCCAACACCATGGCCCGCCAGGCGGCATTTAACGCCCTGAACGGCGCGCGCAGCATCGTGCAGCCCGTCCCCTCGCCCAACGGGCACCCGCTCTACCGCGCCCGGCTGGCCGGGCTGGCGCGCGACAGCGCCGCCGGGGCGTGTTCGTCCCTGCGCCAGCAGGGGCTGGACTGCATGATCGTCCGCCCCGGCCAATAGGGCCGCTCCACGCCGGGAGCGCAATTACGGGCCGAAGCTCCATTTGATGATGTGGCGGCACTCTCGCCCATCGGGCTGCCGCTTCCGGCAGGCACAGCGAGAGGCCGCGTCAGGAACCCCGCCGGCGGCGGGGCCGACCGGTCAGGTCAGGCCGTCGCGCCCCATGACCAGGAATTTCTCCCGGCGCTGCGCCACCAGCATGGCGCCGCTGAGCGACAGCAGGTCGGGCAGCTCGGCGCCGATGGCATCGCCCACCGCGCGAATCGCGGCCTCCGGGTCGCGCTGCGCGCCCCCCAGCGGCTCGGGAATGATACGGTCGACCAGATGCAGTTGCAGCAGGTCCTGGGCGGTAAGCTTCAGCGCCTCGGCAGCGCTGGTCGCCAGCTTCGGGTCGCGCCACAGGATCGACGCGCAGGCTTCGGGCGAAATGACCGAATAGATCGCGTGTTCCAGCATCATCACCCGGTCGCCCGCGCCCAGCGCGATGGCACCGCCCGATCCGCCCTCGCCGATCACGGTGGCAATCACCGGCACCGGTGCCGACAGGCAGGTATCGATGGACCGCGCGATGGCCTCGGCCTGGCCGCGCGCCTCGGCATCGATGCCCGGCCACGCGCCGGCAGTATCGATAAAGGTCAGGATCGGCATGCCGAAACGGCCCGCCAGTTCCATCAGCCGCTGGGCCTTGCGGTAGCCCTCGGGGCGCGCCATGCCGAAATTATGCTCCAGCCGGCTCTCCAGCTCGGACCCGCGCTCGGTTCCGATCACCACCACCGGCAGGTCCTGGAAACGGCCGATGCCACCGATGACGGCCTTGTCCTCGCCGAACAGGCGATCGCCGGCCAGCGGCGTGAAATCCTGGATCAGGGTGCCGATATACTCGGCCGTATGCGGCCGCTGCGCATGGCGGGCGACCTGGACCTTCTGCCCGGGCGTCAGCTTGGCGTACGCGACGCGAAGCTGCTTTTCCGACTTTTCGGTCAGACGGGCGATTTCCTCGGCGATGTTGATGCCGTCGGGGCCCGACATGTGACGGAGTTCGTCGATCTTGTTCTCAAGCTCGGCGACCGACTTTTCAAAATCTAGAAACTGGCGCATCCCGTGCGGATAGCACAGCCACGAATCCTGCCAAGTCCCCCCACCCGGTCCGCCGCCAAATCCGTCGGGCGGCATGGCCCCTACGGTTGCGTCTCCGGCCGCCCGTCCACGCCCTTCCGGCCACCCGCCAGCGGATGATGCGCCTCGACCACCGCGCGCAGCCGCTCGGCCAGCACATGGGTATAGATCTGGGTCGTGGCGATGTCGGCATGGCCCAGAAGCATCTGGAGGGCGCGCAGGTCGGCGCCGCGCGCCAGCATGTGGGTGGCAAAGGAATGGCGCAGCACATGCGGCGACAGGCGCGCGGGATCCAGCCCGGCCCGCAGGGCCACATCATGCAGGATCCGGTCGAAACCCTGCCGGGTCAGCGGCCGCTGACCATCCCGGCCGGGGAACAGGTACGGGCTGCGCAGCGCCTGGTCCCGCGCCGCCAGCGCCTCGGCCGCCGCCCGCGCCTGGACGGATAACGGCACGAGTCGCTCCCGCCCCCCCTTGCCGCGCACCAGCAGCATGCGGGCATCCCCCGACAACGCGCGGCGCGGCAGGGCGAGCAGTTCCGAAATCCGCAACCCGGACGCATACAGGATTTCCAGCGCCGCGCGCGCGACCAGCCAGCGCCGCCCATCGTCGGGCGGCCCGTCGCACGCCCCCAGCAGCGCATCGACCTCCTCTTCGGTCAGGAAGCGCGGCAGGGTGGCCGGCAGGCGGGGCGCGTCCAGCAACGCGGCCGGATTGTCGGTCCGCATCCCTTCGCGCGTCAGGAACAGATAGAACTGCTTCAGGCAGGACAGGCGCCGCGCCTGCGTGCGTGGCGACAAGCCGGCCTGCGCCAGCCCCGCCATGTATTCGCGCAGCAGGCCCGCATCGGCGCGGACCATCCCGCACCCCGCCTGCACCGCGAACGATTCGAGGTCACGCAGGTCACGAGCATAGGCCCGCAGCGTGTTCACGGCCGCCCCACGCTCGGCGGCCAGCATTTCCAGGAACGATTCGGCCTGGGCCGCCAGGCTCATGAATGGACGAATCGATCCGGCGACAGGTCCTTGTGCACCGCCATGGCCGGCGCCGGCGGCGGAAACATGCCCAGCGACACGAAGCCGCCGAGTCCGACCACGACCACAATGCCCACAAGAGCCAACAGGATGCGCCCCATGACCGAACCCCAACGCGATGATGCCCGCCGCCTTGCCGGAACAGCCGGCCGTGATGCGACATGGCGAGTTGTCTTTGCTCTATGGTAGGTTGGCGCTCATGTCACGCCAGAACGCCTCCGATCCGTCCGAGTCCGCCCCCCGCCCCTCCGCGGGGGAGCAAGCGATGCCTTCCACCGATGCGACAGTGACCGCCCTTCCCCCCGCACCGGGCCGCGAACCGCGCGAGGACAGCATCGTGCTGGTCGGACTGATGGGGGCGGGAAAGACGACGATCGGCCGGCGAATCGCAACCCGCCTCGGCATGCCGTTCATCGATGCCGACGTGGAAATCGAACGCGCGGCAGGCTGCTCGATCGCCGACCTGTTCGCCCAGTATGGCGAGGCCGAGTTCCGCAAGGGCGAGCACCGGGTCATCCGCCGCATTCTCGATGGTCCCCCCGTGGTGCTGGCCACCGGAGGCGGCGCGTTCATGGACCCGGTGACGCGGGCGATCGTGCGCGACCGCGCGACTTCCGTCTGGCTGCGCTGCCCGCTGCCGGTACTGGTGCGCCGGGTGCAGGGACGCGGCCACCGGCCGCTCCTGAACGCAGGCAACCCGCGCGACGTCCTGGCGCGCCTGATGGACATCCGTCACCCGACCTATGCCGAAGCCGATATCATCGTGGATTGTGGAGAAGAAAGCGTGGAACAGAGTGCCGCGACCGTCATCAATGCCCTGGCGCTGGGCAGGCAGCCGCGGCTCGTCCCCGTCACGCTGGATCGCTGGCAATATGACGTGACGATCGGCGAGGACCTGCTGCGCCATGCCGCCGTCCTGCTCTCGCCGGTCCTGCCGCAGAAGCGCGTCGTGGTCGTCACCGACTCGACGGTCGAGTCGCTGCACCTGCCCCATCTGCTCCAGGGACTGGCCGAGGGGGGAATCGAGGCCCGCACCATCGTCGTGCCGCCGGGCGAAGGCTCCAAGACCCTGGCCGAATACGAGCGCGTGACCGGAATATTGCTGGAAATGGGGGTCGAGCGCGGCACCACGGTCATCGCGCTGGGCGGCGGCGTGGTGGGCGACCTGGCCGGTTTCGCGGCGGCGACCACGATGCGCGGCCTGCCCTTCGTGCAGATCCCGACCACCCTGCTGGCGCAGGTCGATTCCTCGGTCGGCGGCAAGACGGGCATCAACACCCCGTTCGGCAAGAACCTGCTGGGCGCGTTCCACCAGCCGCTGGCGGTGCTGGCCGATACGGCAACCCTGGCCACCCTGCCCCGGCGCGAGATCCGCGCTGGCTACGCCGAAATCGTCAAGGCCGGCCTGATCGGCGACCCTACCCTCTTCGAATGGTGCGAGGCCAACGGCCAGGCGGTGCTGGACGGCGATGCCGACAGCCAGGCCGAGGCCGTGCGCCGCGCCTGCGCGTTCAAGGCCGCGGTCGTGGGCGACGACGAACGCGAGGAACGCAAATCGGACGGACGGGCCCTGCTCAACCTGGGGCACACGTTCGGCCACGCGCTGGAGGCCGAACTGGGCTATGACGGCCGCCTGCTGCATGGCGAGGCCGTGTCGCTCGGCCTCCGCCTGGCCTTCGTCACCTCCGAGCGGATGGGCCTGTGCGACGGCGCGGACGTCGCACGCGTGACCGCCCATCTGGAGCGGCTGGGCATGCCGGTGCACCTGCGCGACCTGGACCAGACTTTTTCGGCCGAAAGGCTGCTCGCCCACATGCAGCGCGACAAGAAAATGCGCGACGGGCGCCTGTCCTTCGTCCTGGTGCGGGGCATCGGGCAGGCTTTCACCTGCCGCGACGTTCCGGACAGCCTGGTGCGGGAAATTCTGCTGGCGGAGGGATGCGCTGCATGACACGCCCGTCATGCGTTGCGATATCGCAACACAGATGCGCGGATATCACATAAAACTGCCATAGAGCGGCTCCGGGCCGGCCACCGAATACGCCCCGCCCGGAAATGGTTGCAATCAGCACGTAATCTTAGCGAAACAAACTGTTGCTTTTTCAACACGGTGCTCAATGGTAATGGCTGCTTTGCCTATGATGCGGGTTCCTAACCCGGAACCGGAAGATCTATAGGGGGTTAAGCATCACGCTGAGGTTAGCCGTCTGTGGTTTGACGGTTACTCGAACGGATGATCAAGAGGACGAAAAAATGCGTCTCCGCACGGCATTACTCGCCACCACGCTGATGGCGGCTGCACCTGTTGCAGCCAACGCGACAATCATTACCGGTCCGTATGTCGATCTGGGTGGTGGTTACAACCTGGTTCAGAACCAGCACGGCCATTTCGCCAACAACCCGACGGGCGGCGTGATGAGCTCGTCGCAGTACCGTCACAAGGACGGCTTCACGGGCTTCGGCTCCTTCGGCTGGGGCCTGGGCAACGGCCTGCGCGTCGAGGTCGAGGGCCTGTACAACTATTCCGAGATCAACCACCGCTCCGGCGCGCCCAACCGCACCAGCGGCAGCGACCAGTCCTATGGCGGCCTGGTGAACGTGCTGTATGACATCGACCTGAAGCAGTTCGGGATCGACGTTCCGGTGACGCCGTTCGTCGGTGTGGGTGCCGGCTATCTGTGGCAGCACTACAACCCGACCACGACCAGCTACATGAACGGCAACGTGAACCGTCTGGGCGGCACGACCGGCGGCTTCGCCTACCAGGGCATCGTCGGTGCGGCTTTCGACGTCCCGAACGTTCCGGGCCTGCAGATCACCGCGCAGTACCGCATGGTCGGCCAGACCTTCAACAACGGCTCGTTCACGATGACCTCGTACAGCCCTGCCGGTCTGAGCCGTGGCCACGCGAACTTCGACGACCGCTTCAACCACCAGTTCATCCTGGGTCTGCGCTATGCGTTCGACACCGCGCCGCCGCCGCCGCCGCCGGCTCCGGTCGTTGTGCCGCCCGCCCCGACCCCGGCGCGCACCTACCTGGTGTTCTTCGACTGGGATCGTTCGGACCTGACGGCCCGCGCGCGTGAGATCGTGGCCGAAGCCGCCCAGGCCTCGACCCACATCCAGACGACGCGGATCGAAGTCAACGGCTACACCGACAACTCGGCGGCCCATCCGGGTCCGCGCGGCGAGAAGTACAATCTCGGACTGTCCGTCCGTCGCGCCGACAGCGTGAAGGCCGAACTGATCCGTGACGGCGTGCCCGCGAACGCGATCGACATCCATGGTTACGGCGAGGCGCATCCGCTGGTTCCGACGGGTCCCAACACCCGCGAGCCGCAGAACCGTCGCGTGGAAATCATCCTGCACTGATCCTGGCGGTTTCCGCCCGGTTCGACAGGGTAAAAAGGGATGCCTTCGGGCATCCCTTTTTTTTATTGCGCGCTGTTTCCCGCCATGATGTGAAGGCGGCCCCGCCTCTTCCCAACCGACGAGCGCCGCGCGACGTGCCCAATCCCCGCCCCTCTCCCGCCCCTGCCACGTCCCCCGGCGCCACCGGCAGCCTGCGTGCCCGAATCGTTCCGTTCATGAAATTCGGGATCGTCGGGGGCACGGGGCTGATGTGGGACACGCTGGCGGTCTACGGCTTACGGCCCCTGCTGGGCCTGACGGGCGCCACCGTGCTGGCCTATTTCATCGCGGCCAGCATGAACTGGCTGGCCAACCGGCTCTGGACATTCCGTCACATCGTCCATGCCGACCGGCCGCTGGTTCAGTGGGCACGTTTCCTGGCGGCCTGTTCGCTGGGCTTCGTCATGAATCGCGGCATGGTCTTCACGCTGTTCCTGCTGGTCCCGCTCTGCCGGACCATGCCTTTTCTGGCGCTGGCGGCCGGCGCCCTCGCCGGGCTCGCCGCCAATTTCACCCTCAGCCACCGGATGGTCTTCCGCCACCGGAAACCGGGCCCGTAGGCCGGATCCTCAGAGCATTCCGGAACGGCCGGCATACCAGAAGGCGGCTTCCAGCTTCACGGCGGTCCGGAATTCGGACAGCAGCGCCGGATAGCGCCCCTCGGCGCCATAGCGCCCGGCCAGCGATTCCAGCGTGTCGAGTCCGGCCTCCACCAGCCCGATGAATTTCTCGCCCCCATACAGGGCAATCCAGTCCCAGTAGGGATTGCCCTCCCGCCGGGTCGCCGGGTCCGCCATCAATCTGGCCCCGATCTCGCCATAACCGATCAGGCACGGCGCCAGCGTCACGATCAGGTCCAGCAGGTCGCCCGTCTGGCCCCGATCGAGGATGAAGCGCGTATAGGCCAGCAATTCCAGCGATTCGGGCTGGCCGTGCAGATCCTCGACGCACAATCCCCATCCGGCGCAATAGGCGATATGCAGCGCTAGCTCGGTATCCAGCAGGCCGGACACGATGGCGGAGGCCGATCGCATGCCCTCCATCGTGTCGGCCTTGTAGATCGCCAGCGCATAGGCCCGCGCATACTGGATCAGGTACAGATAATCCTGGATCAGGAACCGCTGGAAATCCGCCTCGGGCAGCGTCCCGTCCGCCATGCCGCGCACGAACGGGTGGTGGATGAACCGTTCCCAGTCCGCGCCGCAATCGCGCCGCAGCCTGCCGGCCAGCCCCTGTTCCAGACGGGGCCAGTCCCGTTCCACGATCCAGCTCATGGGTTCATCCTTTCCTCGGTGTTTTCAGGGCACGCCGATTCACCTCGTCGCGCGCCCTTGCTCTTCCTGCCGGGCACGCCGTGCGCTAGGTGATGGTATCCGAGCTTTCCAGCCTTCGCCATTTCAGGATCGTCAGCCCTCCGCCATGACCTCCACAAACGATATCCGCGCGACCTTCCTCGACTATTTCGCGGCCAACGGTCACCAGATCGTGCCGTCCTCGTCGCTCGTGCCGCGCAACGACCCGACCCTGCTGTTCACGAACGCCGGCATGGTCCAGTTCAAGAACGTCTTCACCGGGCAGGAAACCCGCCCCTACTCCCGCGCCACCACGGCGCAGAAGGTGGTCCGGGCCGGCGGCAAGCATAACGACCTGGACAATGTCGGCTACACCGCCCGCCATCACACCTTCTTCGAGATGATGGGCAATTTCTCCTTCGGCAACTATTTCAAGCCCGAGGCGATCGAATTCGCCTGGAACCTGATCACGCGCAATTTCGGCCTGCCCGCCGACAAGCTGCTGGTCACCGTCTATGCCGATGACGAGGAAGCGGCCGCGCTGTGGCGCAAGATCGCGGGCCTGCCGGACCAGCGGATCATCCGCATCGCCACTGCCGACAATTTCTGGCGGATGGGCGATACAGGCCCCTGCGGCCCGTGCTCGGAAATCTTCTACGACCACGGGCCGGACGTGCCCGGCGGCCCGCCCGGATCGCCGGACGAGGATGGCGACCGGTTCGTCGAGATCTGGAACCTCGTGTTCATGCAGTTCTTCGAGGACCCGCCGGGCATCCGCTCGCCGCTGCCGCGCCCGTCGATCGATACCGGGATGGGGCTGGAACGCTTCGCCGCCATCATGCAGGGCAAGCGCGACAATTACGACACGGACACGATGCGCGCGCTGATCCTGGCATCGGCCGAGGCGACGGGCCAGGACCCGGACGGCCCGTTCCGCGCCAGCCACCGCGTGGTGGCCGACCATCTGCGCTCGACCTCGTTCCTGATCGCGGACGGCGTGCTGCCGTCCAAGGACGGGCGCGGCTACGTCCTGCGCCGCATCATGCGCCGGGCAATGCGCCACCTGCACATGATGGGCACCAAGGAAACGGTGTTCCACCGCCTGGTGCCCGCCCTGGTGCGCCAGATGGGCGCGGCCTACCCCGAACTGGTCCAGGCCGAAGCCCTGATCCGCGAGACGATGCGCGGGGAAGAGGAACGCTTCAAGGCGATGCTGGAACGCGGCCTGGCGCTGCTGGCCGACGAAACGGCGAAGCTGGGCGACGGCCAGAAACTGCCCGGCGACGTGGCCTTCAAGCTGTACGACACGTTCGGTTTCCCGCTGGACCTGACGCAGGACGCGCTGCGCGGCGGCAGTCACGAGGTCGATGTCACGGGCTTCGACGCCGCGATGCAGGTCCAGCGCGAGCGCGCCCGCGCCGCATGGAGCGGCTCGGGCGACAGCGCGACCGAGACCGTGTGGTTCGAGGCTCGCGACCGCTTCGGTGCCAGCGAATTCCTGGGCTACGCGACCGAACAGGCCGATGCCGAAATCCAGGCCATCGTCAGCAACGGCCAGTCGGTGACCGACGCCCCGGCCGGGGCGGAAGTCGCCCTGCTGCTGAACCAGACGCCGTTCTATGGCGAAAGCGGCGGCCAGGTCGGCGATACCGGCCTGATCACGGCCCCCGGCCTGCGCATCGCCGTCACCGATACGCAGAAGCGACTGGGCGACCTGCTGGTGCATTCCGGCACGGTCATCGAGGGCACGGTCCGCGTCGGCCAGGCGGTGACCGCCACCGTCGATCATGAGCGCCGCAGTGCGATCCGCGCCCACCATTCCGCCACCCACCTGCTGCACGAGGCCCTGCGCCGGCGCCTGGGCGCGCACGTCACGCAGAAAGGCAGCCTGAACGCGCCCGACCGCCTGCGCTTCGACATCAGCCAGCCCCGCCCGCTGACGCCCGAGGAAATCGCCGAGGTCGAGGCCGAGGTGAATGCCCGCATCCGCGAGAACAGCGCCGTCACCACCCGCCCGATGTCGCAGGAGGAAGCCGTGGCGCAGGGCGCGATGGCGCTGTTCGGCGAGAAATACGGCGACGAGGTCCGGGTCGTGTTCATGGGCCCGGCCGAGGAGAACCGCCCGGCCTGGTCGATCGAACTGTGCGGCGGCACCCACGTCAACCGCACCGGCGATATCGGCCTGTTCCGCATCACGTCGGAAAGCGGCGTCTCGGCCGGCATCCGCCGCATCGAGGCCGTGACCGGCAAGGCCGCCGAAATGGCCTCGGTCGCCACCGAGCAGCGGCTGGCCCAGGTCGCGGCCATGCTGCGCGTCTCGGCCGCCGAAGCGCCCGAGCGGCTGGCGGTGATCCTGGAAGAACGCAAGGTCATGGAGCGCCAGATCTCCGACCTGCAACGCAAGCTGGCCAGCGGCGGCGAAGGCGGCGCGACCACCGAGACGATCAACGGCATCGGCTTCATCGCCCGCAATGTGGGCGACCTGCCGGCCCGCGAACTGAAATCGCTGGCCGACTCCCTGCGCCAGCAGGTCGGCTCCGGCGTGGTGGCCCTGGTCTCCACCGCCGACGGCAAGGGCAGCGTGGTCGTCAGCGTCACCGCCGACCTGACGGAGCGGTTCGACGCGGTCGAACTGGTGCGCGCGGCCAGCGCGGCCATGGGCGGCAAGGGCGGCGGCGGCCGGCGCGACATGGCGCAGGCCGGCGGCCCCGACGTGGCACAGGCCGATGCGGCGCTGGACGCGGTGCGCAAGTCCCTGGCCTGACCACCCGGCCGGACACATCGCCGCAACCTGAATACACGGCGATGTGTCCGGCCCCTGACATAGTGTGTCCCGGGCCCCCAAGGGGGAAACCGGACCTGTGCCGTCCTCGTTTCCGTGCTATCTTCGACAGGCCCGGCGATGTCGGCGCCCTGGCGCCCGCATGCCAAAACGGCACGTCTCCATCAGGGCGGCCGTTGTTAGGGTGACCGTTCGAACGCCACTGTGGAGTCCCAGGAGGACTTCAGGACATAGGGACCTTCGATGGCCGATACCGACGCCAAGAAAACACTGATCTCGCTCCTGCATGGGGTGGAGAAGTTCAACGACGAAGTCTTTCCGCAGAACCGCGAACTGTTCGCGGAACTGGCCGGTCAGCAATCGCCGGATACGCTGTTCATCGCCTGCGCCGACAGCCGCGTGAATCCCAGCATGATCACGCAGACCCAGCCGGGCGACCTGTTCGTGCTGCGCAATATCGGCAATATCGTCCCTGCCTATGGCGAAATGCTGGGCGGCGTGTCGTCTGCGATCGAATATGCGGTCCTGGCGCTGGGCGTGTCGCACATCATCGTCTGCGGCCATTCGGATTGCGGGGCGATGAAGGCCCTGCTCGACCCCGATCCGTCGAAACTGGCCCACATGCCCACCGTCGCATCCTGGCTGCGCAATGCCGAGGCAGCCCGCGCGGTCGCGGGCGCCTTGCAGGCCACCGACGCCGGCCCGCAATCCGTGCGCAGCCTGGCGGAACAGAACGTTCTGCTCCAGATCGCGCATCTGCGCACCCATCCGGCAGTGGCCGCCGCCCTGGCGCGCAACACGCTGATCCTGCAAGGCTGGTTCTACGACATCGCCAGCGGCGAGGTCGTGATCCTCGACGAGACCACGCGGTCCAGCATCCATGTCGACCAGGCCATCGCCCGCCTGACCCGCGAGGTGGACGAGAAGACTGAGCAGGTCTGATCCACGGTCGGCGGCCATCCGCCTCCTGGCCTGCGCCGGGTGGCTGGTGGCCGTGCTGGCCACCCCGGCCCCCCACGGGGCCACGGCACGCACCATCAAGGTCTCGACCTGGAACCTGGACTGGCTGACGGCGCGGGCCGCCGGCGACCCCGCCCTGCCGCCCGGCCTTCACCTTCGCAGCGAGGACGGTCTGCACCAGCTGGCAACCTATGCCACGCGGCTGGGCGCCGACATCGTGGGGTTTCAGGAAGTCGATTCCCCGGCCCTGGCCGCCCGCCTGTTCCCGCCCGCCCGCTACCAGATCGTCATGAGCGACGACCATGTGGTGCAGCGCGTCGGGCTCGCGGTGGCGACGGGGCTGACCGTCACCCGCCATCCGGACCTGTCGGAGCTCGACGTCTACGCGCCCGATGCCCCCCATCAGCTGCGCGTGGGGCTGGATGTCACGATCGATGACGGCACCGCCAGCCTGCGCATCCTGATCGTGCACCTCAAGGCCGGCTGCCGCAACGCGGCCCTGGCCGACCGGCGGCCGGCCTGCCGGACGCTGGCCCGGCAACTGACGGTACTGGACGACTGGATTGCCCAGCGGCAGGACGAAGGCGTAGCCTTCCTGGTCATGGGGGATTTCAACCGCAACCTGACCCCGGCCGACCCGTTCTTCCGGCAACTGGAAACCGACGGCCCGCTGACGCTGACAACGGCGGGGCGAGCCAGCCCGTGCTGGGGCGGCACCTATTTCATCGACCATATCCTGCTGGGCAACCAGGCCCGCACATGGCTCCGCCCCGACAGCCTGCGGGTCCTGACCTATGACACGCAGGACCCGGCCCTGGCGCCGGACCTGTCCGACCATTGCCCGGTCTCGGTCGGGCTGGAGATACCCTGAAAGGGTTTGCGCATGGACTATCGTCACCTCGGCCGCTCCGGTCTCCGCGTCTCGGCCGTCGGACTGGGATGCAACAATCTGGGCGGCCGCATCGGCCTGGAGGAATCCCGGGCCGTCGTCCATCAGGCGCTGGACAGCGGCATCACCCTGTTCGACATCGCGGACGTGTATGGACGGCGCGAGGCCCATTACGGCGCGTCGGAGGAAACGCTCGGCGCAATCCTCGGGCCACGCCGCAACGAGATCGTGCTGGCCACCAAGTTCGGCATGCCCATGGACGCCGAAGGCCGCCTCCAGGGCGCCTCGCGCCGCTATATCCGCCAGGCCGTCGAAGCCAGCCTGTCCCGCCTGCGCACGGACCGGATCGACCTGTACCAGGTCCATGTGCCCGACCCGGCCACCCCGATCGAGGAGACGCTGCGCACGCTGGACGACCTGACGCGAGAGGGGAAGATCCTCTACGCCGGCTGTTCCAATTTCCCGGCCTGGCAGGTCGCCGAGGCCTGCCATGTCGCCCGCGGCTCGGGCTATGCCGGCTTCATCTCGTGCCAGGACGAGCTGTCGCTGCTGGCGCGGGACGCATTGCGCGACCTGGTGCCCGCGATCCGTCATTACGGGCTGGGGCTGCTGCCCTATTTCCCGCTGGCCAGCGGCATCCTGACCGGGAAATACCATCGCGACACACCCCCGCCCCCCGGCAGCCGGCTGAGTGCATGGATCCATCTGGCCGACCGCTACCTGACCGACGCCAACTGGACCCTTCTCGACCGGCTGGACGGCGTGGCGCGCACCCATGGACGCAGCCTGACCGAACTGGCCTTCGGCTGGCTGCTGTCGCACGACTGCGTGGGGTCGGTCATTGCCGGCGCCACCCGCCCGGCCCAGATCGAAGCCAATGTCGCCGCCGCCGCGCGCCCGCTCACCGTAGAGGAACGCGACGCGATCACGGCCGCACTCTCCGGTCAGGCGTGATCATCCACCTGCACACCGCCCCGGGGAAAACGGCATAAGTCCGGAGGCCGATCAGGCGGGCCAGACACCCGAGAAGAAAGCCGCCCGCCACCCGATCAGAATCATGCTCAGGACGAACAGAATCGCGCCCATGAGCTGAAACACGTCACGCAACGGCGCCTGGGGGGCATGATCCTCGGTTTCGGGCATGAATGGCTCCGTTCCTGCGTTGTTACTATTCTTAACCTTTGCCGCGACCGCAGGAAAAGGGCCTGCACGGCACGGGTCTTACTTTGTGACAGGAACGTGTTCGCCCAACGCGAAAACCGCCCCCGTTCAACGACCATCTGAAAAGCGCGAATGAACCGGGCAAGGCAGAGGCGGCCCTGGCAGGCGGTCTGCCGAGCGAGAGTGCCGCGAAGCGGCACGCCCATCGCGTGTTGCCGAGCATCGAAGTGGAGCGCAGGAAACACGCGTCGGATCGCCGGCAGACCGCCTGCCGGGGCCGCCTCTCAGCCGGGGTGGCGCAGGAGGCCGCCTTCCACCCGCAACGTCGCCCCGGTGGTGGCCGAGGCCTGGGGCGAGCAGACATAGGCGACCATGCTGGCGATCTCCTCGGGCTCCGCCAGACGGCGGATCAGCGAGGCCGGGCGGTGCTGCGGCACGAATTCGGCCATGATCTCCTCGATCGGCCGGCCGGTCTCCTGCGCCGCCTTGGCGAACATCTCCATCACGCCCTCGGTCCGGGTCGGCCCCGGCAATACCGAATTGACCGTCACGCCGGTTCCGGGGACGCCTTCGGCAATCCCCCGGGCGATCGCCACCTGCGCGGCCTTGGAAAACCCATAGGCAACCATGTCCGCCGGAATGTTCAGCGCCGATTCGCTGGATACGAACACCACACGCCCCCATCCCCGATCGACCATGCCCGGCAGATAATGGCGGGTCAGCCGCACGCCGCTGAGCACATTGACGTCGAAGAAACGCTGCCAGTCCTCGTCGGGCGTCTCCAGGAACGGCTTCTGCTCGAAAATGCCCAGATTGTTGACCAGGATATCCGCCTGCGGAACGAGGCGGATAAACCCGTCGATCCCCTCCTTCGTACCCAGGTCGCCCGGCACGCCGCGCAGCCGCGCCGTGGGCATGCGGGTGCGGATATAGGCCATGGCCTCGTCCACCCGGGCCTGGCTGCGACCGTTGACGATCACATCCGCCCCGGTTTCGGCCAGGGCCAGCGCCACGGCCAGCCCGATCCCGGCGGTCGAGCCGCTGACGATCGCCGTTTTTCCTGCAAGATCGATTTTCATTCCGCTTCCTCCTTCCGCGTGTCCGTCACCACCCGCGGGGTGTGTCGTCAGGCCGCCTTCTCCTGCTCCGCCAGGCGACCCAGCGCCTGGACCGTGTCCTTTGCCAGGCGAATGCGCTGTGCGTTGGTCATCTCCCGCACCAGCGCCAGCTTGTGGTCGGGGCGCAGCCGCACATTGCCCTCTTTCTGCTTCGCCATCCATGCTACCAGCCCGGCCGGGTTGGCGAAATGATTGCCCCGGAACTGGATCACCATCCCCTTGGGCCCGGCCTCCAGCCGCTCGACCCCCGCCTCGCGGCACAGGCGCTTGATCGCGACGACATCCAGCAGGTTACGCACCGGATCGGGCAGCGTGCCGAACCGGTCGACCAGTTCGGCCTCCATCGCCTCGATCTCGGCATCGTTCGCCAGCCCGGCGATGCGGCGATACAGCCCCAGCCGCACCGGCAGGTCCGGCACATAGGCTTCAGGAATCAGCACCGGCAGGCCCAGGATGATGTTCGGCGTCCAGTCCCGGTCCTCGGCCTTGCGCCGCCCCTTCTCGGCACGCAGTTCCGCCACCGCGTCCTCCAGCATCTGCTGGTAGAGCTCGATCCCGACCTCGCGGATATGGCCCGACTGCTCGTCGCCCAGCAGATTGCCCGCGCCGCGCAGGTCCAGATCGTGCGAGGCCAGGGTAAAGCCCGCGCCCAGCGTGTCCAGCGTCTGCATGACTTCCAGCCGCTTCTCGGCGGCGGCCGAGAGCACATGGGTCTGCGGCCAGGTCAGATAGGCATAGCCGCGCTGCTTGCCGCGCCCGACGCGTCCGCGCAGCTGGTAGAGCTGCCCAAGGCCGAACATGTCGGCCCGATGGATGATCAGCGTGTTCACCGCCGGCATGTCCAGCCCGCTTTCCACGATATTGGTGGAGAGCAGGATGTCGTATTTGCCATCGCTGAATTCGGTCATCACCCGTTCCAGCTCGGTCGGGGTCAGGCGTCCATGGGCCTGCACCAGTCGCGCATCGGGCACGATTTCCTGCAAACGCGCCCCCATGCGGTCCAGATCCTCGATCCGCGGCACCACGCAGAAGATCTGCCCGCCCCGGAACCGCTCGCGCTGGATCGCCTCGCGGATCACCACGCTGTCGAAGGGCATGATGAAGGTGCGCACCGCCAGCCGGTCGGTCGGCGGGGTGGCGATCAGGCTCATCTCCCGCACGCCGGTCAGCGCCAGTTGCAGGGTGCGCGGCAGCGGGGTGGCCGACAGGGTCAGGACATGCACGTCCTCGCGCAACGCCTTCAGCTTCTCCTTGTGGGCGACGCCGAAATGCTGCTCCTCGTCGATGATCAGCAGCCCCAGATCGGCGAACTGCACCCCCTTGGCCAGCAGGGCGTGGGTGCCGATGATGATGTTGATCGTGCCGTCGGCTAGTCCCTTGCGTACCGCAGCCGCGTCCTTGGCCGTCACCATGCGCGACAATTGCGCCACCGTGACCGGCAGCCCCGCAAACCGGGCCGAGAAGGTGCGGAAATGCTGCCGCGCCAGCAGCGTGGTCGGCACCACCACCGCGACCTGCGCGCCCGACATCGCGGCCACGAACGCCGCGCGCAGCGCGACCTCGGTCTTGCCGAACCCGACATCGCCGCAGACCAGGCGATCCATCGGCCGGCCGGAGCCCATATCCTCCAGCACGTCGACGATGGCGCGGGATTGGTCCTCGGTCTCGGCGAAGGGGAAGCGGCTGCAGAATTCGTCCCACAGCCCTTCCGCCGGGGTCAGGCTGGGCGCCTCGCGCAGGGCGCGCATCGCGGCGGTGCGGATCAGCTCGCCCGCCATGTCGCGGATGCGCTGCTTCATCCGCGACTTGCGGTTCTGCCACGACGCTCCGCCCAGCTTGTCCAGCGCCACCCCGGCCTGGTCGGACCCGAAGCGGCTGAGCAGCTCGATATTCTCGACCGGCAGGAACAGCTTCTCGCTGCCGTCATAGACCAGGCGCAGGCAGTCATGCGGCGCGCTGCCGACGGCAACCGTCTCCAGCCCGTCATACCGGCCGATGCCGTAATCCTGATGCACCACCAGGTCGCCCTCGGCGATCTCCGATGCCTCGGCAATGAACTGGTCGGCCCGCTTGCGGCGGCGCGGCGGGCGTGAAATCCGCTCGCCCAGCAGATCCTGCTCGGACACGAATGCCAGATTGTCGGCGATGAAACCGCGCTCCAGCCCCAGCGTCAGCAGCCCCACGGTACCGGCCGGCAGCTCATGCGCCTGCGCCCAGGTCTCGAAGGTTTCGACCCGCATGCCATGTTCGCGCAGCAAGGAGGCGATCCGCTCGCGCGAGCCACGGGTCCAGGCCGACAGATAGACCCGGCGCCCCGTCTCGGCCCATTGCCGGACCTGCGCGTCGAGCATGGCAAAGACGTTCTCGCGCGATCCGTCCACCACCGAGCGCGCGAACAGGATGCCCGGCCGCCCGAGCGCATCGATGCCCTCGGCCCCATCGGGGCGCGAGAACGGGTTGAACACCACCACCGGATGGCCGGACAGCATGCCGTCCCATCCCTTGCGGTCCAGATACATCAGGTGCGGCGGCAGCGGACGGTACGGAACCTCGCCCTCACGCACCGGCTGGCGCCGCGCCTCGAAATGGTCGGCGATCATTTCCAGCCGCGCCGACAGGACCTCGTCCGCCTGATGGGCCATGACGATGGCGACGGAAGGCAGGTAATCGACCAGCGTTTCCAGATGTTCGTAGAACAGCGGCAGCCAGTGCTCCAGCCCCGCATGACGCCGCCCGTCGGAGACATGCTGGTAGAGCGGATCGGCAGCGGCGGCCGGCCCGAACAGATCGCGCCACCCCGTGCGAAACCGCGAGATACTGGCCTGATCGAGGCTGAAATCGGCCACCGGACGCATCACGAACCGGTCCAGCCGCTCGGATGACCGCTGGGTGGCGGGGTCGAAGCGACGGATATTCTCGACCTCGTCGCCGAACAGGTCCAGCCGCACCGGCTCGGCCTCGCCGGAGGGGAAGATGTCGAAGATACCGCCCCGGGTCGCGAATTCGCCCGGTTCCATCACCGTATCGGTGCGGTTGTAGCCGTTGGTCACCAGCAGCTCGATCAGGAATTCCTGATCCAGATTGTCGCCGGTGGCCACCGTCAGCGACTGGCCGCGAAAGGCGGCGCGGGGCGTCACCCGCTGGACCAGCCCGCCGACCGTGGTCAGCACGATGCGCGGGCCCTTCGCGGGCTCCAGCAATCGCGTCAGGGTGGCGACCCGTTCGGCGACGATCGCCGGGTTGGGCGACACCCGATCATAGGGAAGGCAGTCCCACGCCGGAAAGCGCAGGATCTCGGCATTCGGCGCGATGAAGGCGAGCAGGTCGCCGATCCGCGCCATGCCCGCATCGTCGCGCGCGACATGCAGCACCGGCCCATCATGCTCGCGCGCACGCCGGGCGACCAGGAAGGCGTCATACCCGTCCGGCACGCCCCAGACATTCACCCAGCCGGCATGCCCGGCGGCCGGCGCGGCGGCGTGGTCCCTTCCCTCTGCTGTCATCGTTCTCCCCGGATCGCGGCCTGCCGGGCGGGATCGTTGGCGTCGGCGATGATGGCGCGCATCATCGGGCAGTCGACCTCGGCCGGCACGGGCTTGCGGCCGCTCAGCCAGTCAGCCAGATCGGCATCGGGCAGGTCCATCACCGCTTCCAGCGCGTCCATCTCCGCATCCGACATCGCCGCCAGACGGGGCGCCACAAAGCCGCCGATCAGAATGTCCGTTTCATGCGTGCCGCGATGCGTCGCGCGGAAATAGATCCGGCGACGGCGCGGATCGAGGGTCGAAAAGTCCGGTATGTCGAGGGACATGGTACCTGCCCAGATATGGTTTCGTTTTGTTCCTTCGCGTTGCTGTCCTATAGCCCTCCGTCAGGGTCCTGTCAGCCCGGCAGTCGCACCGGCCCCGAGAAACGGCCCCCGACGAAAACGAACCGGGGCATTGAGGATCGATCGAGCCCAGCGTGTCCGATACCACCATCCAGGACGATTCATCGGGCCTCCTCGGCCCCCTTCTGGCCCCGCTTGCCTCGCTGCCCGGGGTCGGCGCCGCCACCGCCAAGCTGCTGGCGCGCGCGGCCGGTGGCATACGCGTGGCCGACCTGCTGTTCCATCTTCCCGAATCCGTCGTCGACCGCCGCTATCGTCCCCCGATGCGCGACGCCATACCGGGCCGGATCTGCACCCTGTCGGGCACCGTGCAGCGGGTGGACGCCCCCGCGCGGGGCTCGCGCCAGCCATGGCGGGTGCGCCTGTCGGACGGCAGCGGGGCGATCGACCTGGCCTTCTTCTCGCCCTACCAGGCGCGGCAGATGGTCGTCGGCAGCGCGGTCGCGGTCTCGGGCATGCTGGACGAATTCGGCGACCGGCTCTCGATCGCCAACCCCGATCATATCGTGCAGGGCGGCGATATCGGGCGCATCCCGATGCTGGACCCGGTCTGGCCGCTGACGGCGGGCCTTTTTCCCCGCCATGTCCGCAACGCGCTGCGGCAGGCTTTCCTGCGCTTCCCCACCCTGCCCGAATGGCTGGACCCGACCCTGGTCGCACGACGGCACTGGCCGGATTTCGAAACCGCGCTGCGCCAGCTGCATTGCCCCGATGAATTCCCCGACCTGCTGAAGGGCGATGCCTACGCCGCCGCGTCCGAACGGGCACGCCTGCGCCTGGCGTGCGACGAATTGCTGGCCGAACAGGTGGCGATGGCCGAGGCCAGGCGGCGCAACCGCAACCGCCCCGGCCGCGCGGTCGTGGCCACCGGGACCCTGCGCGCCACCGCGCTGGAGCGTTTCGGCCATACCCCCACCGGCGCCCAGACCCGCGCCCTGCGCGAGATCGATGCCGATCTTGCCTCCCCCAGCCCGATGCTGCGGCTGGTGCAGGGCGATGTCGGCGCGGGCAAGACCCTGGTGGCCCTGCAGGCGATGCTGGGCGCGGTAGAGGCCGGGCACCAGGCTGTGCTGATGGCACCGACCGAGATCCTGGCCCGCCAGCACCTGGCCACCTTCACCAGGCTGGCCCCCGTCCCGGTCGCCTTCCTCAGCGGCAGCGTCAAGGGTCGGGCGCGCCGCGACGTGCTGGAGGACATCGCCTCCGGCCGCGCGCCGCTGGTGGTGGGCACGCACGCGCTGTTCCAGGACAAGGTGGCCTTCGCCGACCTGGCCTTGGCGGTCATCGACGAACAGCACCGGTTCGGCGTCGAACAGCGCCTCCTGCTGGGCGAGAAAGGCCATTTGACCGATATCCTGGTCATGACCGCCACCCCGATTCCCCGCACCCTGCTCCTGACCCAGTGGGGCGAGATGCAGGTCAGCCGCCTGGACGAAAAGCCGGCGGGGCGACTGCCGATCCGCACCTCGATGCACGCCATGGCGTCCCTGGCCGACCTGCTGGATGGAATCGGCCGCGCCATCGCGGGCGGCGCGCGCGTATTCTGGGTCTGCCCCCTGGTCAGCGAGAGCGAGGCGCTGGACATCGCGGCGGCCGAAGCGCGCTTCGCGGTGCTGGCCGAGCGATTCGGGCCCGTGGTGGGGCTGGCGCACGGCCAGCAGGACATCGCGGTGCGCGAGGCCGCGATCGCCGATTTCGCCGCCGGCAAGACACGCATCCTGGTCGCGACGACGGTGATCGAGGTCGGGGTCGACATCCCTGCCGCCACGGTGATGGTGATCGAACATGCCGAGCGGTTCGGCCTGGCGCAATTGCATCAGTTGCGCGGCCGCGTCGGCCGCGGCGGCGCCGAATCGTTCTGCCTGCTGCTGCACGACGACGCGCTGGGCAAGACGGCGCGGCGCCGGCTGGCCCTGCTGCGCGATACCGAAGACGGCTTCCTGATCGCCGACGAGGATTTCCGCCTGCGCGGCGGCGGCGACCTGACGGGGCGCCGCCAGTCCGGCCTGCCGGACCTGCGGCTGGCAACCGGCGCACGGCTGGACCTGCTGGTGACCATCGCCGCCCAGGACGCGCAACGGATCGTCGAAGGCGGTGCGGAGGCCAGGCGCGGCGCAATCGCCCTGGCCGTGGCACTGTTCGACCGGCACGACGCCGCCCGAACCTTACGATCGGGCTAGGTCGTTCCTCTCATTGCCATAAAGAGGCCGGCCGCTCAGAATTTCGCGGACAGGGCCAGCGACCCGTAATTGAACAGCCCGCTGCGCGCGCCGCGGAACTGCTGGGTCTGCCACACCTGGCTGTAGGACAGGCGCATGCCGTGCCACATGATCGCGACGCCGGCATGGATCTCGCCCACATCCCACTTCACCGGCACATGCGGCGAATTGCTGCGGATGGTGTTGCCCTGCAAGGTGGCATCGTACCCGACCGCATAGCCGGTCACGTTGCCGAAGACATACCACGCCACCGGCCGGCTGAGCCGATAGGCGTCGGTCCCGTCCGTGCCCGCCCCGATGGTGGGCGTGCCGAAATCGCTGTTCAGCCCCTGGCCGATGCGGAACGTATCGGCCACCGAGCCATAGATCCGGTAATCGCCGATCGCAGCCGAGGTCGCCGGCAGCATGTCCATCGAAACACCGTAGACATCGGCCAGCGGAAACCGCCAGGTCCGGCCGGCCTGCACCTGGAAGATCGGCTGGTTCTGCAACTGGTGCTTCCAGCCCAGGTTCTTCGTATCCCCGATCGCGCCGTGGAAGCCGTTCTGCAATTGCTGGCCCAGCCCCGCCGGGCCCATCACGCCGACCTGGATCCCGAATACCGAGCGCGAGAGATCGGTATCGTTGATCAGGTTGACCGTTCCCAGCAGCAGGCTCGAATAGGGCCGGTCGCGCGACGACGGCACGCTGATCTGCGTATCGGTCGGCGTATAGATAAGCTGCTGCAGGCCCAGGCTGATGCGGGTGACGCCGGCGCCCATGATGGCATGGTTGATCGTCTCGATCGGGGCGGGCTGGTTGTCGGTGCCCGATGTCCAGTTCACGCGCAGGCCGCTGGTATAATACTGGTCGGACGTGCCCTTCAGGGTGGAGACCGCGTCGTTTTCCCCCTGGATCGTCCAGGTTCCGTACGGGTCCTGCAACGGCGTGGCATGGGCCGGGGCGCAAACGGCTGCCGCCAGGCATCCCATTCCGGCCAGCGTACCGGCCCGCGCCATCCAAAGGGCTGTTTTTTCCGTCTTTGTCTGGCCCATCAGCTTCCCTTTCCCCTGCGCGGCGCCGTATCCGACCGCGCCCATCGCTTGTCTAAAACGTCCCGGCGTTTCGAGAAAGCCCATGGGCGATTTTCATGATCGGCTGGCACCACCCCGGCCCACCGTCATAACGAATGTGCGGGCCGCCCTCACGGGGCTGCGAACATTAATCGTTGGTCATATTAAAGATGACAACATGTATGGAACCACGGGCGGAAGATATGCTTATCTGTATTGGACGCCGACGCATTCGTGCTAGGGTCCGCGCGGGGAAAGGATGCTGTCCGCCACGGCCGCTCAGGCGGTTCGGAGAACGGTTGTGTAATGCCTTGATCCAGCAAAATTTCTTCATCCGGTGGCTCCTGGGACAGGACCCGCCAACTAGACCTCGGGATTACGACCGTTGAGAAGTAACAGGACCGACCGCAGCCCCCGTTCCCCGCGCCGCGGCGGATTTGACGACGATTTCATGTCGCCGCCGACGTTTGGTGATCGTGGCAGCAGCGGTGCACCCCGTCGCCCGATGGGCGGTGGCGGTGGCGCCCCCTCCCAGGTGATCGCCTCGGGACCGGAGATCAGTGCCTCCGTGAAGTGGTTCAACAGCGAGAAGGGCTTCGGCTTCGTCGAACTGGCCGACGGTTCGGGCGACGTCTTCCTTCACGCCAACGCGCTGGCGCAGAGCGGGCACAGCTCCGTCTCCCCCGGCACGACGCTGGTGGTCCGCATCGGCCAGGGCCCGAAGGGTCGTCAGGTCGCTTCGGTGGTTTCGGTTGACGAGAGCACGGCCCAGCCGGAACGTCCGCGCGGCTTCGGCGCCGGCCCCGGCGCCCCGCGTGCCCCCGGCGGCTTCGGCGGTCGTCCGGCCCGTCCGGCCCCCGACCTGTCGCACGCGCAGGACATGCGCGGCATCGTGAAGTGGTACAACGCCACGAAGGGCTTCGGCTTCATCACCCCGGAAACCGGCGGCAAGGACATCTTCGTCCACGCTTCGGCTCTGGAGCGTTCGGGCCTGACCGGCCTGACGGAAGGCCAGACGGCGAACGTGCAGGTCGTCCAGGGCCAGAAGGGCCCCGAGGCCGCGTCGATCAGCGTCGACTGATCCGGCTGCTTCAGCCCGATCGATAAGCAGGGTCGCCCTCGGGCGGCCCTGTTTTCGTTTGGCCTCTGTTTCTGTCCGAAAGGCATTGCTCCCGCGCCTTCGCAGGCGTGCGGCACACACCAAAGCAGATCACGGCCGGACGCACGCACCCCGCCGCCCCGAAGAAACCGTCAAGACAACCAGATAGCGCCGGGCAATGCGGCCGAACGGCCTATTCCTTGCCCTTGTTGCGCATCAGCCGCGCCTTGTCGCGCTGCCAGTCGCGTTCCGCGATCGCATGGCGCTTGTCGGCTTTCTTGCGCCCTTCGCCGATCCCCAGCGTGACCTTGGCCAGGCCACGGGCATTGAAATGGATATCCAGCGGCACCAGCGTCACGCCTTCACGCGCCACGGCCCCCAGCAGCTTGTTCACCTGCTTGCCGTGCAGCAGCAGCTTGCGCGGCGCGCGGGGTTCGAAGCGCGACAGCACACCGCCCTGATATTCGGGGATATAGCTGTTGAACAGCCAGATCTCGCCATTCCGGTCGCCGGCATAGGCCTCGTTGATCGTGGCCCGCCCCATGCGCAGGCTCTTGACCTCCGGCCCCTTCAGCACCAGCCCGGCCTCGACCGTCTCCAGGATCGTGTAATCGAACCGTCCCTTGCGATTCTGCGCCGCGATCCCGTGCGAAATCATGCCGCTCTTGTTTTTCTCGGCCATGATCGTCAGTTCAGCAGGCCGACGGCGGCCAGCGCCTCACGCACCTTGGTGCGGGATTCGTCCGTCAGGGGCGCCAGCGGCAGGCGGCAGGTCTCGCCCGCCAGCCCTAGCAGGCTGGCGGCATATTTCACGGGCCCCGGATTGCTTTCGCAGAACAATGCGTCGTGCAGCGGCGACAGCCGGTCCTGCAAGGCCATCGCGTCGGCCACACGCCCGTCCTGCCATGCCCGATGCAGCTCGGCGCACAGGCGCGGCGCGACATTCGAGGTCACGCTGATGCACCCGTCCCCACCAGCGGCCAGGAACGACACCACGGTCCCGTCCTCGCCCGAAAGCTGGTTGAACGGCTTGTGGCCGATCGCCCGCCGCACCTGGATCGGCCGCAGCAGGTTGGCGGTGGCATCCTTCACACCGATGATCCGGGCATGGCGCGCCAGCCGCGCCATGGTCTCGACCGAGACCTCGACCACCGACCGGCCGGGAATGTTGTAGACGACCAGCGGCAGGTCGGTCGCATCGGCAACCGCCATGAAATGGCGGTACAGCCCTTCCTGCGTCGGCTTGTTGTAATAGGGCGCGACGACCAGCACGGCATCGGCACCCGCCGCCTTGGCGTGGCGGGCCATGGCAACGGCCTCGGCGGTGCTGTTCGACCCGGCACCGGCAATGACGGGCACCCGGCCGGCCACGAGCTGGACCGTATATTCGACCACCCGCGCATGTTCGTCATGCGTCAGGGTCGGGCTTTCGCCCGTGGTGCCCATCGGCACGACGCCCGACGACCCTTCCGTGACCTGCCAGTCGAGGAACCGGCCCAGGGCCGGAAAATCCAGCGATCCGTCATCGTTCATCGGCGTAATCAGGGCCGTGATCGAACCCTTGAACATAGTCGTTTCCACTCGAATCTCGCAGGCTGTGACATGGGCCGCCCCCTCGGGCCGACCCGGCAGGATCGTGATCCTGCCTGTTCTGTTAATCCATCGTGTTAATGCCGGGCACGGTGGCTACGCAACCTTCATCGGCCCGGCGCCGCCTGCCCACGAAACGGCGAGCCCGGATAAACCCCCAGAATCGCGGATGTTTCGGAGAAGAAGGCCAGTTCCGCCAGCGCCTGCCCCAACGGCTCGTCCTCGGGGTGCCCCTCGACATCCAGCAGAAACTGCGTGGCGGCGAACGACCCGTCCAGCATGTAGCTCTCCAGCCGCGTCATGTTCACGCCGTTGGTCGCAAAGCCGCCCAGCACCTTGTACAGCGCGCCGGCCGTATTGCGCACACGGAACAGCACGGTCGTCACCGTGCCCGCCTGCCCCGGCGGCGGCCGGACCGCATCGCGCGACGTGATATAGAACCGGGTCGTATTATGCGCCGCGTCCTCGACATTATGGCGCAGCACCACCAGCCCGTTCAACTCCGCCGCCAGTGCCGACGCCACGGCCACGTCTTCGGGATTGTTCCACCGGGCCACCAGCTCGGCCGCGCCCGCCGTGTCGAATTCCACCACCGGGGTCAGGCCCAGCGCCTCGATGATGCCACGGATCTGCCCCATGGCGACCGGATGGGTATGGACCCGTCGGGCCTGGGCGATCGTGCTGCCGGGAACGCCCAGCAGGCAATGCTCGACCCGCTGGAAATGCTCGCCGACAATGTTCAGCCCCGCCTGCGGCAGCAGGGCATGGATATCGGGCACCCGGCCGGCCAGGCTGTTCTCGCAGGCCAGCATGCCCAGGTCGGCGCGCCCATCATGGACCGCCGCGATCGCATCGGCAAAGGTTTCGCACGGCAGCGTCGTCCAGCCCGGAAAGGCCTGCCGGCATGCCAGGTCGGAATACGCCCCCGGCCGCCCCTGAAAGGCGATGATTCCCATGTCAGGAATCGACGGCCCGCCGCTCATGCCACGTCCGCCAGCATGCGGCGCGCGCGCTCCAGGTCCGCCGGCGTGTCCACGCCGAACGGCGCCACCCCGATCCGGGCGCATCCGATCGTCATTCCGGCCTCCAGGGCCCTGAGCTGTTCCAGTTTCTCACGCCTCTCCAACGCCGCTTCCGGCAGGGCCACGAACCGCGCCAGCGCCGCCCGGCGATAGGCATAGATCCCGACATGATGCCACAACGCCCCTTCTCCCCACGGGACCGCCGCCCGTGAAAAATACAGCGCCCGCGCCACCGCGCGCGGGGCGGCATCGGATGCGGCATCGGGAAAGGCGCACGCAACCTTCACCACCGATTCCGACCGCGCCTCGCCGGGTTCCGTGACCGGGGCGACCAGCGTCCCGATATCCACCGCCCGGTCGGCCAGCGGCAGCAGGGCGGCGGCCAGGGTCTCCGGCGCCAGCCCCGGCAGGTCGCCCTGCAGATTCACCACCACGTCATGCCGGCCATCGGGGTCGACGGTCGCAAGCGCGTGCCACACCCGGTCGGAGCCCGAAGGCAGCGCGGGATCGGTCAAAACGGCGGTGCCCCCCGCCTCGGCCACCACCTGCGCCAGCTCGGCTTCGGCCACCGCGACCACCACCGGCCCGATATTGGCGGCGCGCGCACGCTCCAGCACATGCAGGATCATGGGCCGGTCGCCGATCATGGCCAGCGGCTTGCCCGGCAGGCGCGTCGAGGCCATGCGGGCGGGTATGATGACAATTGGATTCATGCGGACACGCAGGGGGCCTTGACACACGAAAGCGGCGGAAACGTCCGGCCGGGGAAACGCCGCTGCGGACATGCGCTCCGGCCCATCGGCACGATCCCACGCTGCTTCACACAAGGCGGGCGGCAGTCTAGGTAAGGACCGGCCCGCATGCAACCGAAACACGGATGGAGCATCGTATCCCGGATGGACAGCCACGACGCCAATCGCATCGGCGCCGCGATCCTGCTGACCGCGCTGGCGGCGGCGGCCAGCGTCTGGGTCGGGTACCTGGCCGTGCCGCCCGCCATCCCCCTCCGTCCGGCCTTCGCCCTGCCCGAGCCCCCGGGCGCCGCCGCCGGCCTGTCGATTGCCGAGGCCCTCGCCCATGCCGACCCCAGGGCCGGGCAGGCCCTTGCGGCGCGCTCCTGCACGACATGCCACAGTTTCACCAAAGGCGCCCCGCCCACGGTCGGCCCCGACCTGTTCGGCGTCGCCGGCACTCCGATCGCCGACGTGCCGGGCTATATCTTCTCCCCGGCATTGTCGGGACATCACGCCGAACTCTGGACCGACGAGGCCCTGTCGACATGGCTGGAAAGCCCGGCCCGCTTCGCGCCCGGCACCCGCATGGCCTTCCCCGGCCTGCCCGACATCCGCGACCGCGCGGCCGTCATCGCCTACCTGCACACCCTGTCCGATGGAGGACACCAACCATGACCGACACGCCCCTGGCCGACAGCCCCCTCCCCGACGCCGAGCGCCTGCTGGAAGCCGCGACGGCCGCCGCCGATGCCGCCGGATGCGTGATCCGTCCGTTCTTCCGGTCCGGGGTCGCGGTCGACGACAAGAGCGACCAGAGCCCCGTAACCGTCGCCGACCGCACCGCCGAACGCACCATCCGGGCGATCCTGGCCGAGCGCCTGCCCGACCATGCGGTACTGGGCGAGGAATTCGGGCTGGAACGCGCGGGCTCCCGCTGGTGCTGGGTGATCGACCCGATCGACGGCACGCGGGCCTTCGTGACGGGCCGCCCCACCTTCGGCACCCTGATCGCACTGCTCGAGGACGGGGTACCGGTGCTGGGCATCATCGACCAGCCGATCACCGGCGAACGCTGGATCGGCATGCGCGGCCGGCCGACGCGCTACGAATCCCGCCTGCCCGGCACCATCGGCACCCGGCGCTGCGCCGCGCTGGAAATGGCGGAACTGTCCTGCACCTCGCCCGAGATGATCGAGGGCGCACCGACCCCGCATTGGGACACGCTGCGCCGCGCCGCCCGGCGCGTCACCTGGGGCGGCGATTGCTACGCCTACGGCCTGCTGGCGCTCGGACAGGTCGACGTGGTCGCGGAATGCATGATGAAGGTCTGGGATTGGGCCGCCCTGGTGCCCATCATAGAGGGTGCCGGCGGCCGGGTGACGGACTGGCACGGCCGCAGGCTGCATGCCGAAGGCGACGGCACGGTGCTGGCCGTGGGCGACCCGGCGATGCTGGCCGACGCCGTTTCCCTGCTCAATACGGGCCTGCCGGCGCTCTGACCCTGCTGGCCCGTCCGGGGCGCACATGGCACCGATGCCATCCTTCCCCTATCCATTTATCCGCCGATCGGATAGGAGCACCATCTTCACCGAATAAACGCGAGTATTCGAGATGAGCAGCGAAGCCACCTCCCACCTGTCCCTCCCGAAGGACAAGATCCGCATCCTGCTTCTCGAAGGCATTCACGACAGCGCCGTGTCGCTGCTGAAAGCCAACGGCTACGAGAACGTCACGCGCCTGAAGACCGCCCTGGAAGGGGCGGCCCTGCGCGAGGCGCTGGAAGGCGTGCATATCGTGGGTATCCGCTCCCGCACCCAGCTGACCGACGAGGTCCTCGCCGCCGCCGACCGGCTGATTGCGGTGGGCTGCTTCTGCATCGGCACCAACCAGGTCAACCTGGCGGCGGCGCGCAGCCACGGCATTCCGGTCTTCAACGCCCCGTTCAGCAACACCCGCTCGGTCGCCGAACTGGTGATGGGCGAGATCGTGATGCTGATGCGGCAGATCTTCCCCCGCTCGGTGCAGTGCCATGCCGGCGGCTGGAACAAATCGGCGGCCAATAGCTGGGAAGTCCGGGGCAAGACGCTGGGCATCGTCGGCTACGGCTCGATCGGCTCGCAGCTCTCGGTCCTGGCCGAGGCGTTCGGCATGCGGGTGATCTATCACGACGTGATCGACAAGCTGGTCCACGGCAACGCCACCCCGGTCGACACGCTGGGCGACCTGCTGGCGCAGAGCGACGTGGTCAGCCTCCATGTGCCGCAACTGCCCAGCACCGCGAACCTGATCGGCGCCGAGCAGATCCGCGCGATGAAGCCCGGCTCGTTCCTGATCAACAATGCCCGCGGCAATGTCGTGGACCTGGCGGCCTTGGCCGACGCCCTGCGCGACGGCCACCTGCTGGGGGCGGCGATCGACGTGTTCCCGACCGAACCCAAGGGCGCGGGCGATTCCTTCTCCTCGCCGCTCCAGGGGCTGAACAACGTCATCCTCAGCCCGCATATCGGCGGCTCCACCGCCGAGGCGCAGGAACGGATCGGCGTCGAGGTCGCACGCAAGCTGATCGAATATTCCGACGTGGGCTCGACCCTCGGCGCGGTCAATTTCCCGACCGTGCAACTGCCCGAAAGCCCGCGCGGCACCCGCTTCATGCACGTGCACAGCAACGTTCCCGGCATCATGCTGCAGATCAACGAGATCTTCATGGCCGAGAACAGCAACATCACGGCCCAGTACCTCCAGACGGACGGCGAGCTGGGCTATGTGGTGGTCGAGGCGGAAACCGGGCGCGATATCGACAAGGACAACCGCATCCTGCGTCGCCTGCGCGACCTGAAGGGCACGATCCGGGCCCGCCTGCTCTACCAGCAGCCCTGACCGAACCGGGTGGCGGGGCGACGATGTCACCCCCACCCTGCCCCTTGACCCGTCAGGG
Source organism: Gluconacetobacter takamatsuzukensis (assembly GCF_014174275.1). Classification (GTDB taxonomy): domain Bacteria; phylum Pseudomonadota; class Alphaproteobacteria; order Acetobacterales; family Acetobacteraceae; genus Gluconacetobacter; species Gluconacetobacter takamatsuzukensis. The sequence goes on from NZ_JABEQK010000003.1 coordinate 215,416, forward strand.
AGACAGAGGCAAAAGCAGACGTCCCGACCCCGGTCCCCAAGGACCGCAATGTCGCGGAATAGCCTAGACGATGGCGCAACACCCCATCGCCGCCGGGTTAGCACAGCGGTAGTGCAGCGGTTTTGTAAACCGAAGGTCGGGGGTTCAAATCCCTCACCCGGCACCATACGATTTCAGGAAAAGCGCTTATTTCCGCCGGCAGATGCGGCCCCGGCCGGGTCATCCCCGAACGCGGCGGCTGCCCTGTTCAGGATTTCGACGCCGTCGGCTCGTTCACCGTAAAGACGGCTTCGTTGGCGATGGAGATGACATCCGTCGGCCGGTCCCTGGTCTCCTGCTGGGTCTGGGCGATGCCGGCGGTGAAGGCGCGCACCTGCGCCAGTTCCTCGCGCACGTCATTGAGGATTTCGAGCAGGGCCGTATGGTCCTCGGCCGCGCGCTGGTCGGTACCGCGTGCAATGACCGCGTTGCCGACCATCAGCGCGGGCAGCGCGACAAGCTGGATGCAGTTGCTGATATAAAGCAGCGGCCCCTGCCATGACGCATTGACCAGCGGCAGCAGCGAGAAGACCGTAAACATATAGACGCACCAGATGCTGCCGAACATCACGGTCATCTTGACGGCCAGGCGGTCGTTGAACGTGTCGATCCACCGCGGGGCCCCGGACGGCTGGTCGGCCCGGTGGCGATCCCGGTAGAACCAATTGAGCGGCCTCCAGACATGGGACGGCTTCACGGTCATCATCCATCTTCCTTCATGCGACCGGCAGGCACGCCGATCGTTCCCGGCCGTCACCGCGCAGTCGGCGCCAGTGCCGGACGGCAGCGCGGGATTCCATCCGGATCGGCCGGTCCCGTCAATCCATGCCAGGTCAATGGCACCTACCGTATCCGGATGAGGTCGAAGACGGCCGCAGGTCCCGAACACCCACCACGCTTTTCCACCGCATCTGGGGGTGTTTGTTAACTTTTATATGACAATTTCAAATCCCGGTCTTCGAAGAGAAAGGATAATGGCAACGCCACGTTCCAGCCTCGACGAAAGCAATCATCTTTTCAAAGAAAAATAGAATTTTATACGAAACAAAATAGAAAATTGTTTGAAAAACAAGACTGTATTCTTCTAAAAAACAGGAGAAACGAAATGTCAACCACATACACCCAGACCACTACCAGCGGATTGACCTATACGATCGTCGATAACGGCCCTGTCGCCCTGGGAGCGGGAGGCGAGAGCTGGACCGTCAGTATCAAGAACAGCCAGGGGCAGTCCGTTCTCGCTCCAATGAACCTGAACACGGGTGTTCTGGGCACCGGACTTTTGGGCACCGGTGGCGTTGTCGTCGGGACGTCCTCTTACAACGAACTCCTCTCGGGCCTGAGCGGAGGCACGTTTGTCACCCTTCCTGGATCGACGGGCGCCATCAACCTGACCGTCGCCCTTGCGTCGGGCAATACTTTCTACATTGGCGGAACGACGACCATCAGCGTCGCCGTCAATGCACTCAGCGCACAGACGATCAATGTCTACGGGGGAACCGCGACCTTTTCCGGCAGCCTCATCGCAGGTGCGCTGAGCGGCTCGGCGATCAATATCGGCTATGGCGGCACGTTCAACACCGGCACAGGCCTTTTGAATATTCTCAACGGGTCGACGATCAATTTTTCAACGGGCGGCGGCACCCTGATCGCCAACGGCTCGGGGCCGCTGCTGGATCTGAGCCTGACGACGGTCAACAACTACGACCCCTCGAAAGACGTCATCGAATTTCAGGGCCAGGTTACGCAGATCACCAATTATCATATCGAAAACACAAACGGTACCGTAACGGTTACATTGTATAACGGATCGACCGAAGCCGGGATCTACACCGCCCAACTGGCCAGCGGGGTCACCCTGAATACCGGGGACTATACGGTCGGCTCGGGCAGCAATCCTCTTTCCATCACCTATAATGGCGCGAATACCTATGTCGGCATCTGCTACCTCGCCGGCTCCATGATCCGGATGCCGGGCGGCGACTGCGCGGTGGAAGAGGTACGCATCGGTGACGAGGTCTCGGCCTTCGACTGGCGGACCGACACCACGACCACGCGCAAGGTGATCTGGGCCGGCAGCAAAACGACGACCGTCAATCCCGACCTTCCCGATGACGAGGCAGGATATCCGGTCCGCATCCTCAAGGACGCGATCGCCGATGGCGTGCCCTACAAGGACATGCTGATCACGGCCGAACATTGCCTGTTCTTCGAAGGAAGGTTCGTTCCGGCCCGGATGCTCGTCAACGGGCGATCGATCTTCTACGACAGATCCTTCGCCACCTACGATTATTACCATATCGAGACCGAAGAACACGCCGTGATCATGGCCGACGGCGTCCTCACCGAAAGCTATCTCGACACGGGCAATCGCGGCACCTTCCGTCAGACCGGGCGCGTCCTCAGCATCGGCGGTCGCCGGAAGAGCTGGGCCGAAGACGCGGCCGCGCCACTGGGGGTCGACCGCGCGTTCGCCGAGCCCCTGTTCCGCCGGATCGAAACCCGCGCGACCCTCTCCGGTCACGAAAGCCGCGCTCCTTCCCCGGCCCTGACCGACGATGCGGACCTGCATCTCGTCACCGACAGGGGGCAGGTCATCCGCAAGGCCCGCGCGGCCAACGGCCATGTCAGCTTCATGATCCCGACCGGTGTCACGTCGGTACGCCTGGTCTCCCGCGCCAGCCGCCCCAGCGACACGATCGGCCCCTTCGTCGACGACCGCCGCCATATCGGCGTCTCGGTCGGCGAAATCACGCTGTTCGAAGGCAATCACGCCCTGAACGTCACGGCCCACCTGACCGACCAGACCCTGCCAGGCTGGAACGCGCGGGAGCAGGAAGACCGACGCTGGACCGACGGCAATGCGCTGCTGCCGCTCGGCCCCCGCTATCCCAATGGGGTTGCCCTGCTCTCCATCCAGATCAGGGCCGCCGGTCCTTACCTCGCCGCTGCCGGGTCGGTCGATACGGCAGAGGCCCGAATGGCCTGATACTCCCGGCCGCAGCCGGTTCCAGCCGCGCCCTGCTCCCATCCCGGGGGCAGGGCAGCCTCCAGGCATCCCCCATGGCGCGCCGCATTCTTCTCCAGCCCGGACAGATCTGGACCCCGCAGGACCCGTCTCTCCCGGCCCGACGGGTACGCGATCTCCCCAGGGGCCGGCTCTCCTACACCGAGATATCGCCGTCCTGCCCGGCCGGCAGCACCCCGACCGGGCAGGCCGGCCATCTGGTGACCCCGCGCCTCTTTCGCGAATGGATCCGCGCGTACGGCGCCACGCTGGCCGGCAATGACGGCGAGAAGGCCTCGCCCTCGGCCGAACTCGCCAAGAAGATCGTCACCCTGCGTTCGGCCTGCGGCATGAGCCAGTCCGGACTGGCCACGGCGCTGGGCCTGAGCCGCTCCGCCGTCGCCGCCCTCGAAACCGGCCGCAGCAGCGCGCGCATCCATATCCCAAGACTGGCCGAGCTGTTCCATGTGCCAGTGGAACTCTTCCTCAGTGGCATGACCGAGCAGACCTTCCCCATGGATCTCTCGATGGACGAACACGACCTGATCGACCTTTATCGCCGCCTGCCGGTCGCGCTGAAGATCAGCGTCCAGAAATATGTCGAACGCCAGACCAGGCAGGCCGAAGAGGCCGACTGACCGCCCGTCGGCAGGGCGCACGTCCTCGCTCCGGTCGCGAAAGCCCCCGAAACGCGAAAAACGCATCCCCGATACGCCGCCAGGCGCATTGACCGGCAGCTCCCCCGGCTTTTGCCGATGTTGGCATCTGTCCATCAACTGGCGGTTGGTGATAATTGAAATTACAACGGTGGGCGGGTCGCGGCCATGGGGGGGTTCTTGGCGGGTAGAAGCAGGCTGTCGACCGTGCTGACATGCATGGTCTGGTGCCTTGTCGCCATTGCCAGCGTCGCATGGACCCGGCATGGGGGCAGCTCCGCGATGATCTGGCCCGCCAACGCCATTCTGGTGACATCGGCCCTTTGCGTCCGAAATTTCGACTGGCGGCTGTTTCCCCCGCTGCTCCTGGTCCTGTCGACCATGGTCAATCTGGGCGACCATCGCCCGTGGATCACCAGCGTCGGCTTTGCCAGCGCCAATCTGACCGAAATCCTGCTCGCCGTTTTTCTGACCCGCCGCTTCAGCCCGACCTCCGGCTTTTTCGAACATCCCGGATGGGCATTCCGTTTTGCCGTCATGACATCCGTGGCCGTGCTCTGCTCCGCGGCCATCGCCGGCGAAGCGCTGTATTTCAGCGAGGGGCGCGACTGGCTGGGCGGCGCGATGGCCTGGATGATGGCCCACCTGCCCGGCCTGCTGATCACGGTTCCGGTTCTACTGGCCCTGAACCCATACGACACCAAGGGCGACGCGGACCATGAGGCCCCCTCGCCGGTCGTGGCCGGCGGCCTGATGGCGCTGGTCGCCGGGGCGGCGATCATGGTCTACGGCCAGTCCCACTATCCGTTCCAGTTCCTGCTCCTGCCTCCGCTGCTTCTGGCCACCTATCACCTCTATGCCAAGGGCGCCGCACTGGCCGTCGCGATCATCGCCATGATCGGCAGCTATTTCATCTTCACCGATATCGGCCCGGTCATGCCCTTTCACGGGCCGGACTCGCTGAGGATCTATATTTTCCAGCTCGACCTCGCGACGATCTTCTTCTGCGCCCTGCCGCTGGGGGCGGTGCTGACCCAGCGCGACCAGAAAGCAGCGCTGGCCGAACGGCGCCTGCGGGATTTCCGCCATCTGGCCGACCGGGTGGGCGACGTGCTGTTCCGGGTCGATGCGTTCGGGCGCTGGAGCTACCTCAATCCGGCGTCCGAGCAATTATTCGGCGTGCCGGTCGAATACCGGCTGGGCCAGCACATGCTGGAAAGCATCATCCCCGAGGATCGCGTCGCCCTCAGCCGGGCGTTGGCCGAACTCGTGTCCGGCAGCCGGGAAGACCTGCGCCAGGTCGTCAGCATCTGCCGCCGCGACGGCACGATCCGGCATGTCGAGATCCTGGCCCATCGCCTGGATGAAGATCTGGGATATGGCGGCCTGATCCGCGACGTGACCGACCAGATGACGCAGGACGAGCAGAACCGCCAGATCGCCGAAGCCAACGAGCACGCGGCCAACACGGACGAACTGACGGGCCTACCCAACCGGCGCGCCTTCTTCCAGGCGCTCCACGCCTGCCTGGCAGAGGATGCAGCGAAGATCGCGGTCGCGATCTTCGACCTGGATCATTTCAAGCTGGTCAACGACCGCTACGGCCATCCGATCGGGGACGTCGTGCTGCGCAGGGTCGCCTCCACCGTGCTGGCCGCGGTGCGCGACGGCGACATGGTGGCCCGGATCGGCGGCGAGGAATTCGCGGTCCTGATCATCGACCAGAACCCCGAGCACGCGATCGGTCTGGCCCGCCGCCTGGTCCGCGCGGTCTCGGCGGATTCGATCGCGATCCCCTCGGGCCCGATCCTGCACGTCACGATCAGCATGGGCATCGCCAGCCACCAGCCCGGCGAAGACCATGCAACGTTGATCGAGCGTGCCGACCAGGCGCTCTATGCCGCAAAGCATGGCGGCCGGAACCGGCTGATGATCGCCGACGCCGCCGTCGCCGCGCAATCGGCCGAGGGCGCCTGAGGGGACTGTCCCCGTCAGCGGCTCAAAGCAGGCCCGATTGCCGGAAACTGGTCGCGCCGCCATTGCCCACGATGACATGGTCGCGCACCGCCAGCCCCAGCACGGTGGCAATCTGCTCCAGCCGGCGGGTCATCATGATGTCCTCGCGCGACGGCATCGGGTTCCAGCCGGGATGGTTGTGGACCAGGATCAATTCGCTCGCCTTCAGCCGAATGGCGCGGCGCATGACCTCGCGCGGGTAGACGGGCGTCTGGTCGATCGTCCCCTGGGCCAGGACCTCGTCCGCGATCAGGCGGGCATTCCGGTCCAGGAACAGCACCCGGAACTGCTCCAGCGTCTCGCGCGCCAGCACCGCCTGCAGATACGCCATCAGCGCGTCATGCGACGCCAGCAGGCTGCCCTGGCGGATTCGCGTGCGCATCAGCCGGATGGCCGCCTCGCGCAGCAGCGGCAGCATGACGACAACCTGCACGCGCCCGCCGGCAACCGCCGACAATTCGTCTGCATCGGCCGCGAACACGGCGCCGGCGGTCCCGAATCGCGTCAGCAGCGCATGCGCCAGCGCCGCCGGATCGCCGCCCGGCGGCAGGACCAGCACCAGGATCGCGGACAGCAGGGCCACATCGTCCGCACCGGTCGCGGGAGCGGTCATGCCGCCCCCTGCCCCCGCTCGCCCGCAAAGCCGGCCGGCAATGGTCGCGAAGCGGCGTGGGTAGGGATATAAGGACTGTTCATGGAGCCAAAAGGACCATCGCCGGTATGAATGTTCTGTCGTCCCTCAACCATCACGACGCGGTTCTTCTCGATCTCGACGGTACGATCGTCGATTCCCGCGCCGGCATTATCAGTTCCCTGCATGACGCGATACGCGATCTTGGCCATGAACCCGATCCGGCGGAAGACCTGACCTGGGTCGTGGGCCCGCCGCTGCACGATCTGGTGGCGCGCGTGCTCACCCATTACGGCGACGACCGGGCGGAAGAAGCCGTGCGACGCTACCGTTATCATTACGAACGGCACGGCATGCATCGCAGCCCGGTCTTCCCCGGCATGCGCGAGGTGATCGAGGCCGTGACGGCCTCGGGCGCCCGGCTGTTCCTGGCCACCTCCAAGCCGGTTCACCTGGCGCGCGCGATCCTCGAACTGCGGGAGCTGACCCCTTATTTCACGGCCCTGTACGGCGCCCGGCCCGACGACACCGGCGCGGAAAAGCCGGAACTGATCGCGCAGTTGCTGGAGGAACACCAGATCGCCCGAAACCGCGCCGTCATGGTCGGCGATCGCCGGTTCGATATCAGCGGGGCGCACGCCAACCATATCCGGGGCCTGGGCGTGCTGTGGGGCTATGGCGGCGAGGAAGAACTGACCGAGGCCGGGGCGGACGCGCTGGTCACCGACCCCGGCGAGCTGATGGCGGCGATCCGGGGCCAGTTGTCGGCGGCGCATATCCATCCGGCGGCGGAGTAACCCCTCGGGGCCCCGCCCTTACAAACGGCGCTGCTGACGCAGGCTGAGCCACTGGCCGCGCCGCAGGAACACATGGTCCTGCACCGTCAGGGACAGATTCTGCGCGTGGTAGGAAATGGCCTGCATCAGCACCGCGTCCCCCTCGATCATCGCCACCGGCGGCGGCCATGACGGGACGATGCGGATGCCGACCAGAGCGGTGGCGTGCAGGTCGAGCGCCCGCAGCAGGATATGGCGCTGGGTCAGCTCGGGCGCGCCGCCCTCTCCGCTCTCGTCCACCGCCTCGTCGGCAATGATGTGGTTGATGCTGTCGAGGAAGAGAACACGCAACTGGCCCGCCGGCGCATCGGCCAATTGCGTGTCGCAATAGGCCAGCACGGCATCCCAGTCCCGCATCGGGGTGCGGGTCAGCGGATCGGGGCGCGACAGGCAGTCGGCCACGGCCCCCGGCAGGCCCAGCACCGCCGCCGACCGGCCCGACAGGCCCGCCTCCCGCAGGCAGTCGGGCGTGGCCGACAGCAGCGCGCCCAGGCTGCCGAATCGGTTCAGCAGCGCCTTGGCCAGCGGCTTGGTGTCCCGCCTCGGCACGCCGACGAACAGCAGCATCTCGATGATCTCGTAATCCGCAAGCGACGCGGCACCGGATGTCAGGACCCGGGCGCGCATCCGCGCCCGATGCCCGGCCGGCCCGGTTTCCCTGAAAGGAACCGCCTGCCCCGCGCCCTTTCCGCCGTCCCTGCCCGCCCGCGTCATGACGCTGCCTGTCTCCCCTGTCCGATGAACCCGTCCTCCGGCGCGGGAATGAGTCCGCAATGCGTGGTCGCAATGCTTGGTCATAGTCCCGCGACGCCCTATACGGAAACCGTGAACCAGACCCCAGCCCCCACCCCCGACGCTCCGGATTATCTCCAGCGCCTCAATCCCGAACAGCGGATGGCGATCGAGACGACCGACGGCCCGCTGCTGGTCCTTGCCGGCGCCGGGACGGGCAAGACGCGCGTCCTGACCACCCGCTTCGCCCATATCCTGCTGTCGGGCCGCGCGCGGCCTTACCAGATCCTGGCCGTGACCTTTACCAACAAGGCAGCGCGCGAAATGCGCGAGCGCATCGGCACGCTGCTGGGCGAACCGGTCGAAGGGCTGTGGCTGGGCACGTTCCATGCCCTGTGCGCGCGCATGCTGCGCCGCCACGCCGAATATGTGGGGCTCGGCTCGGGCTTCACCATCCTCGATACCGACGACCAGCTCCGCCTGCTCAAGCAGGTGATCGAGCCGTTGCGCCTCGACACCAAGCGCTGGCCCCCGCAGGGCATCCTGGGCGTGATCCAGCGCTGGAAAGATCGCGGGCTGACGCCCGAACGCGTCACCCCGGCCGAGGATTGCGATTTCGCCAATGGCCAGTGCCGGGCGATCTATGCCAGCTACCAGGCGCGGCTGGTGCAGCTCAATGCCTGCGATTTCGGCGACCTGATGCTGCATGTCACCGAGATCCTGCGCACCAGGCCCGACGTGCTGGCGCAGTATCACCGGCTGTTCCGCTATATCCTGGTCGACGAATACCAGGATACCAACACCATCCAGTATCTGTGGCTGCGCCTGCTGGCCCAGCGCGAAGGGCAGCAGGCCAATATCTGCTGCGTGGGCGACGACGACCAGTCGATCTATTCCTGGCGCGGCGCAGAGGTGGAAAACATCCTGCGTTTCGAGCGCGACTTCCCCGGCGCCGCCATCGTCCGGCTGGAACGCAATTACCGCTCCACCGCCCAGATCCTCGGCGCCGCCTCGGGCCTGATCGCGCATAATGACGGCAGGCTGGGCAAGACCCTGCGCCCCGGCCGCGACGATGCCTCGGGCGAAAAGGTACGCGTGGCCTCGGTCTGGGATTCCGACGACGAGGCCCGGCTGGTGGGCGAGGAAGTCGAGCGCCTGCGCGCCGGCGGCCACCGCATGTCCGAAATCGCGATCCTGGTCCGCGCCGGCTTCCAGACCCGCGCGTTCGAGGAACGGCTGATCGCGCTGGGCCTGCCCTACCGGGTCGTGGGCGGCCTGCGCTTCTACGAACGCGCGGAAATCCGCGACGCACTGGCCTATATGCGGGTGTTGAACCAGCCGGCGGACGATCTGGCGCTCGAACGCATCATCAACGTGCCCCGGCGCGGCATCGGCGCCGTCGCGATGCAGAAATTCCATCAGGCCGCCCGCGACGGCGGCATCCCGCTGACGGCCGCGATCGGCACCATGCTGGAACGCGGCGAGGTCAAGGGAAAGGCCCGCGACAGCCTGGCCGCCCTGCTCGCCTGCCTGGAGCGGGCGCGCGAGGCCCTGCCGCGCGAGGGCCATGTCGTGGTCATCGATACGCTGCTGGAGGAAAGCGGCTATATCGACATGTGGAAGGCCGATACCTCGATCGAGGCCCCGGGCCGGCTGGACAATCTGAAGGAACTGGTCCGCGCCCTGGCCGATTTCGAAAGCCTGGGCCATTTCCTGGAACATGTCGCCCTGGTGATGGAAAACGAGGAAGCCGCCGGCACCGAGCGCCTGAGCATCATGACCCTGCACGGCGCGAAGGGGCTGGAATTCGACACCGTGTTCCTGCCGGGCTGGGAAGAAGGCGTGTTTCCCTCGCAGCGCACACTGGACGAAGGCGGGCTGAAGGGGCTGGAGGAAGAACGGCGCCTCGCCTATGTCGGCATCACGCGGGCACGGTACCGGGCCATCATCAGCCACGCCGCCAGCCGCCGCATCTACGGCAACTGGCAGTCGGCCATGCCCAGCCGCTTCATCGAGGAACTGCCGGCCGAGCACGTCACCACGACCGGCGCCGCCAGCCAGGCCCGCAGCCGCGGCTTCGGCCAGGCCCCCGCCTTCTCCAGTGCCTTCCCCATCACCGCGCGCCGGCCGCGCGCGGCCGACACGGGCGATGCGGCCACCGCCCCCGCCAAGGCGGCGATGGCGGTCGGCACGCGGGTCTTTCATCAGAAATTCGGATACGGAACGGTGTCGTCCGTCGAGGGCAACCGGCTGGAAGTCGCCTTCGACAAGGCCGGACCGAAACGTCTCCTGGACAGTTTTGTCGAGAAAGCACCATGACAAGTCTGACCCGTCGCCACGCGACGGAACTGGAAACCATTGCCGTCACCGTCCCCGCCGACGCCGTCATGGCGTACGAGGACGCCTTGTCGGTCGTCTGCTCCACGATCGGGATCTTCGAAGTCGACGATACCCAGATCCTGTGGCGGGTCGAGGGCGTGCGCGATGTGGGCTTCGGCGAAACCGAACTGACGGCCGCCCTGGCCCTCGCCGCCGCCGTTACCGGCCATGCGGCCGATCTGGAACGCACACGGACCGAGGCCGAGGGCTGGCTGGCCCGCACCTACGAATCCTTCCCCGAACAGGATGTCGGGCAGCGTTTCGTGGTACGCGGAACCCATCTGGAAGGCCCGTCCCAATCCCGTCGCATCGCGATCTCGCTCGATGCCGGCATGGCCTTCGGCTCGGGCGAGCACGGATCGACGCGGGGCTGCCTGCGCGCGCTGGAACAGGTGGCCCATCGCCGCCCGCACCGGATCCTGGACATGGGTTGCGGCTCGGGCATCCTGGCCATGGCCGCCGCCGCCCTGCTGCACCGCCCGGTGCTGGCGGTGGATATCGATCCGTGGTCGGTCCGCACCACCCGGCAGAATGCCGCGCTGAACGGCCTGTCCACGCTGGTCAGCGCCCGGCTGGGCAATGGCTGGCGCACGCCGGGGCTGAAGCGCCATGCCCCGTTCGACCTGATCTTCGCCAACATCCTGGCCCGGCCGCTCTGCCTGATGGCGAAGGACCTTGCGGCACACCTGGCCCCCGGCGGCACCGCCATCCTGGCCGGACTGCTGAACAGCCAGGCCCGGATGGTGGTTGCCGCCCACCGGCGGCAGGGCCTGGTCCTGGAACGGCAGTTGACGGAAGGCGACTGGTCGACCCTCATCCTGCGCCGCCCCGACGGGTCGCGATAGCTCACCCATCACACGCAGTAATTACCAGAATATCCTGTTTTCAAAGCAAAAGGACGAGAGACATGCCAGAGATCCCAGCCCGCCTTCCCGCGCTGCGGCGCGTGCTGGAAGAAATGGATGTCGACGGCTTCGTCCTGCTGCGCGGCGACGAGCATCTGGGCGAATATGTCGCCCCCTACGCCGAGCGCCTGGCCTGGCTGAGCGGCTTTACCGGCAGCGCCGGCATGGCGGTGGTGCTGCGCGACGGCCCGGCGGCGGTGTTCTCCGACGGGCGGTACATTACGCAGATGGACCAGCAGGTCGACAGCACCGCATGGGCCCGCCTGCATCTGCGCGACACGCCGCCGGCGGAATGGCTGGCCGCGCAGGGCGGGCGCGGATTGCGGATCGGCTACGACCCGCGCCTGGTGGGCGAGGCCGGGTTGCAGCCGTTCCTCGCCCGCGGTCTGGACATGGTGCCGCTGGCGGCCAACCCGGTGGACCAGATCTGGACCGACCAGCCCGCCGCCCCCGGCACCCCCTGCCTGCCCCACCCCCTGTCCTTCGCGGGCGAGGACAGTGCCGACAAGCGGGAACGCATGGCCGCTATCCTGCGCACCGACGGCCAGGACGCGGCGATCGTGGGCGACCCGACATCGATCGCCTGGCTGCTGAACATTCGCGGCAACGACGTCCCCTACACACCTGCCTGCCTGGCCTTCGCCATCCTGCACGCCGATGCGCGGGTGGACCTGTTCGTCGACCCGGCGCGGGTGCCGCCCGACACTGCCCACTGGCTGGGCCCGCAGGTCCGTATCCTGCCGCCGTCCGGCCTGGACGCGGCGCTGGCGGCCCTGGCCGGCCAGACGGTGCGCGTCGACCCGGTCGGCACCGCGATCTGGTTCATCCAGACGCTGGAAAAAGCCGGCGCCACCATCAGCCGCGCCACCGACCCGTGCGCGCTGCCGCGTGCGTGCAAGAACGCGGTGGAGCAGGAAGGCGCGCGCAAGGCGCATGTGATCGACGGCGTCGCGCTGTGCCGCTTCCTGCACTGGGTCGACACCCAGGGCGTCGGACAGGACGAATTGCAGGCCGCGACCCGGCTGGACGCGTTTCGCGCCCTCTGCCCCGATTATCGCGAGGAAAGCTTCCCCGCCATCTCGGGCGCCGGCCCTCATGGGGCGGTGATCCATTACCGCGTGACCCCGGAATCCGCCCGCACGATCGGCGCGGATGAAGTCTACCTGATCGACAGCGGCGGCCAGTATCCGTTCGGCACCACCGACGTCACCCGCACGCTGTGGACCGGCAAGGGCCCGGGGCCCGACAGCGTGCGCGGCCCCTTCACCCGCGTGCTGAAGGGCCATATCGCCCTGGCGCGGGCACGCTTTCCGGTGGGCACGACGGGCCATGCGCTGGACGCGCTGGCGCGCTACGCGCTGTGGCAGGACGGGCTGGATTACGACCACGGCACCGGCCACGGAATCGGCAGCTACCTGTCGGTGCACGAGGGACCGTGCGCGATCTCGCCGGTTCACCGCCCGGTGGCCGTCGCGGCGGGCATGATCCTGTCCGACGAGCCCGGCTATTACCGCCCCGGCGCCTTCGGCATCCGGCTGGAGAACCTGCTGCTGGTCCATCCGACCCCGGCCGAGGCCGGACGCAGCTTCCTGGCGTTCGAGACTCTGACCTTGGCACCGTTCGACCGGCGGCTGATCGACCCCTCCCTGCTGACGCGCGAAGAGGCGGCGTGGCTGGATACGTACCATGCACGCGTTTTTGATATCGTCGCGCCGCAACTGGATGCCGACGCCCGCGCATGGCTCGACGCCGCGTGTGCCCCGATCATGGCGGAATAGCGCGAAACCTCGCCGGACAGCGCCAGATAATGTGACCGCGAAAGCCCCGGCGATGGGGGCGAGTGCAATTGTCACCCGTCTGCCACAGGCCTAGGACCATACGGGTTCCGGCCCGGCTGCCCCGCCTCGCGAACGCACGGTCGGCAGGTCGGGCCTGGCAAAGCACAGAGGGAGACGTTCGACAATGTCCGCTGAAAAGACCATTCCGGCTACCCTGATCCCCGGCGATGGGATCGGCCCGGAAATCATGGATGCCGTGACCGAAATCCTGGACGCGGTTGGCGCGCCGTTCGCCTGGGACAAGCAGCTCGCGGGTATGGCGGCGGTTGACGCGACCGGCAATCCGCTGCCCCCGCAGACGATCGACAGCATCCGCCGCACCGGCCTGGCCCTGAAGAGCCCGCTGACCACCCCCGTCGGCGGCGGCTTCAAGTCCATCAACGTGACCCTGCGCCAGGAATTCGGGCTGTATGCCAACCTGCGCCCGACGCGCACGTTCGTCCCCGGCGCCCGGTTCGACAAGATCGACCTGGTCCTGGTCCGCGAGAACCTGGAAGGGTATTACGCGGCGATGGAAAGCTACATTCCGGTGGGCGACGACCCGCACGGGATCGCGACCGGCGCTGGCTACAACTCGCGCGCCGAATGTAACCGCATCGTCCGCTTCGCGTTCGAATATGCCGTCAAGCATGGCCGCAAGAAGGTGACGCTGGTCCACAAGGCCAACATCCTGAAGCTGCTGACCGGCCTGTTCCTGGAAGAAGGCCGCAAGGTCGCGAAGGAATATGAAGGCCGCGTGGAATGCAACGAGCGTATCGTCGATGCGTGCGCCATGCAGCTGGTCATCGACCCGTGGCAGTATGACGTCATCGTCACCACCAACCTGTTCGGCGACATCCTGTCCGACCTGACGGCCGGCCTGGTCGGCGGTCTGGGCATGGCCCCGGGCGCCAATATCGGCGAGAAGGCCGCGGTGTTCGAGGCAGTCCACGGCTCGGCTCCCGACATCGCCGGCAAGAACCTGGCCAACCCGCTGGCCCTGCTGCTCGCCGCGAACATGATGCTGGAGCATATCGGCCGCGACGACCTGTCGGCCCGTATCGAAAGCGGCATCCGCGCCGTGATCAAAAAGCCCGAACTGCTGACCCGCGATCTGGGCGGCAAGTCCGGCACGCGCGAATTCACCGCCGCGCTGAAGCAGCACCTGGTCTGATCCAGGCCGCCGGTCCCTTCGGGAACCGGCGGGCCCGCGCCCCGCTTCGGCGGGGCGTTTTTTTTCAGCTCCCCCGGTAGGTCGAAAACCCGTAGGGCGAGACCAGCAGCGGCACATGATAATGGCCGCCCACGCCATCCGCCGCAGGCGCCGCGATCCCGAAGGCGATCGGCACCACATCCAGAAACGGCGGGTCGCTCATCGCCACCCCCTGCGTCCGGAAATAGGCAGCCACGGCGAATTCCAGCCGATAGGCCCCCGGCGACAATTCCCCCGCCCCCGCCAGATCGGGGCATCGTCCGTCACCGTTCGTCCGCCCCCGGAACAGGCACACCTCCCCCGACCACAGCGCGATCTCCATGCCCGCCGCCGGCCGGCCCGATACCAGGTCGAGAACATGGCTGGACAAGGTGCTCATGATGCCTGCTCCTCACGCGCCAGCACCGCCAGCGCATCGGTCAGCCGCAGGGCCGCGATCTTCCCGATCTCGGCAATCGCAGTGTCCAGCTCCTGCGCCGGCGTCAGGGCCAGCCGCCGCTCCATCTCCGACAGGATCAGCGCCTTGTCCGACAGGCGGACACAGATCACGAACGGCATACCGAACCGCGCGGCATAGCCGTCATTCAGGCTGTTGAACCGCGCATATTCCTCCGGCGTCAGCCGGTCCAGCCCCGCCGAAGCCTGCTCGGCCTGCGAGGCCCGGGTCAGGTCGGGGTCCAGCCCGGCCCGGCGCGCCAGTTCGGGGTGGGCCCGCACCAGGGCCAGCTTCTCCTCCGTCGTCGCCCGCTCCAGCACGCCGTTCATGGCCGCCAGCATGGCGCCGGGCTCCGCGAACGGGCGCAGGGGCGCCGCGCGCTCCGCCACCCAGGGCGAATGTTCGTAAAGCGCGCCGAACCGTTCGACGAACCGCGCGGGCTCCATCTCGTTCACGCGCTGCATGGCGGCATTCATGCGGGATGGACCTCCAGCCAGTGACGGGCGATATCGAGGCGCGTCGCCACCCAGACCCGCTCATGGGCCAGGACATGGTCCAGGAAACGGGCCACCGCGCGGGCCCGTCCTGGCCGGCCGGCGATGCGGCAATGCAGCCCGACCGACATCATCCGGGGCGTGCCCTCGCCTTCCTCGTACAATGTGTCGAACGTATCGCGCAGATAGCGGAAGAACTGCTCGCCCTCGGTGAAGCCGTTCAGCGCCACATAGCGCATGTCGTTCACATCCAGCGTATAGGGCACGATCAGCTGCGGCCGCCCATGGCGGCGATCGTAATAAGGCAGGTCGTCGGCATAGGAATCGGCGTCGTAGACAAACCCGCCCTCCTCGGCGACCAGGCGGGCGGTGTTCGGGCTGGTCCGGCCCTGGTACCAGCCCAGCGGACGCGACCCGGTCAGTTGGGTATGCAGCAAGATGCAATCGCGGATATGCGCGCGCTCCAGCGCCTCGGGAACATCCTGGTAATCGATCCAGCGCAGGCCATGGCTGGCGATTTCCCAGTCTGCATCCAGCATCGCCTCCACCGCTTCCGGGTTGCGGGCCATCGCGGCGGCCACCCCGAACACGGTCACGGGCAGGTTCCGTTCCACGAACAGCCGGCGCAGGCGCCAGAACCCGGCGCGCGACCCGTATTCGTACAGGCTCTCCATCGCCATCGCCCGCGCGCCCGGCACCGAGCGCGCGCCGACCATCTCGGACAGAAAGGCCTCGGACCCCGCGTCGCCATGCAGGACCGAATTCTCGGCCCCTTCCTCGTAATTGATCACGAACTGCACGGCGATCCGCGCCTGGCCGGGCCAGCGCGGGTCGGGCGGATTGCCGGCATAGCCGACCAGGTCGCGGGGATAAGGCACACTCATCGCGCTGCCTCGTACACCGCACGCGCGGCATCGATGGCCGCCCCCGCCGGCGGCGCGTACCCCTCGGCCCGCAGGACGGCCTCCAGCGCGCCGAGCGTGATCAGCACCTTGTGCTGCATCGCGTTGTAGCCCATCGCACCGATCCGCCAGATCTTCCCCGCCAGCGGCCCGAACGCGGTGCCGATCTCGATCTCGAATTCGCCGCGCATCCGCGCCCGCACCCGCTCGCCATCCACCCCGCCGGGAATATACACGCCGGTCACGTTGGTCATGCGGTGGGCATCCTGGCCATACAAGGTCAGCCCCATCGCCCGCAGCCCGGCGCCCATCGCGGCACCCGCCGCGCGATGCCGGGCGAAACGCGCCTCCAGCCCCTCTTCCACCATCACCCGCGCCGCCTCGCGTGCCGCGTAGAGCATGCTGGTCGCCTCGGTATGGTGGTTCAGCCGCTTCTCCGACCAATATTCCATGACCATCGCCAGATCGAAATAATTCGACCGGATCAGCGCCCCGGGCCCTTCGTCCGGATCCTCGCCGCGAATGCCCGCCTCGACATGCCGGCGCTTCATGATATGCGCCGCCGCCCGGTCGGAAATCGTGATCGGCGCCGAACCCGGCGGCCCGCCCATGCATTTCTGCAGGCCGCCCGTCACCACATCCACGCCCCACGCATCGGTCGCCACCGCCATGCCGCCCAGCGTGGCCGTGGCGTCGACATAGGACAGCACGCCATGGCGCCGGCAGACCTCGCCGACACCCGCCAGCGGCTGCGCCATGGTGGTCGAGGTATCGCCGTGGATCGCCGCGAACACCTGCGGGCGGTGGGCGACGATCGCCGCCTCGATCTGCTCCAGGCTCGCCACCTCGCCCCAGGGAATGTCCAGCGTGCGGATCTCTGCGCCGATCCGCTGCCCGATTTCCGACAGCAGCAGCCCGAACCGCCCGGCCTGGATCACCAGCAGCCGCGCGCCGGGCTCGACCAGCGACACCAGGGCCGCCTCGATCCCCGCCCGCGCCGTGCCGTCCACCAGGAAGGTCCACCGGTTCTCCGTCATGAACACGCGGCGATACAGCGCCATCGTCTCGTTCATGTAGGCCGTCATCTCCGGGTCGAACTGACCCAGCATGTCCGCCGACATCGCACGCAGCACGCGCGGATGCACATTCACCGGACCTGGCCCCATCAGCAGCCGGTGCGGCGGGTCGATCTGTCCGAACACCCTATCTCTCCTCTTCCGTCAGGGCCGTCCCGGCTCCCGACCATGCCTGCTCGAAACGGGTGACGAAATCCGTCATCGCCTCCAGCGCCTTCTGGACATCGTCCACGTCCACCGCCTCGGCAGGATGATGGCTGACCCCGCCGCGACAGCGCAGGAACAGCATCGCGACCGGCGCCAGATGCGCCATCACCATCGCATCGTGCCCCGCCCCACTGACCAGCATGCGCGGCGCGGCGCCGGTCACGTCGCGCACCGCGTCGGCCAGCAACCCGCTCAATCCGGCATCGCACGGCGTCGCCGGCAGGTCCTGTTGCAGTGCCAGGTCCAGCCCCACGCCCCGCCGGGCGGCGATCTCCGCCAGCGCCGCCCGGATTGCGTCCGCTGCACGGTCGCGCACCGCCCCCACGCCGGCACGGATATCGATGCTGAAGCGCACCGTGCCGGGCACCACGTTCGGCACCCCCGGCCCGACCTCCATCCGCCCGACCGTGGCCACCAGGTCCTCGGGCCCCGCGCCGCCGATCCGCTCCACCGCCAGCACCATCTCGGCGGCGGCGGCCAGCGCGTCATGGCGCAGGCGCATCGCCATGGTGCCGGCATGGCCCGCCACACCCGTCACCTCGGCACGAAAGCGATACTGGGCCGCAATGGCGCTGACGACGCCCAGCGCATGGCCCTCCGCCTCCAGCACCGGCCCCTGCTCGATATGGGCCTCGACATAGGCCAGGATATCCTCCCGCGCCCGCCCGGCATCGGCCAGACGCGCCACGTCCAGGCCGAACCCCTCCAGCGCCTCCGCCAGGCCCACACCCTCGGCGTCCGCCAGAGCCAGGTCCTGGTCGCCCAGCACCCCGGCCACGGCCCGGCTGGTCAGCATCGAGACCGGAAAGCGCGATCCTTCCTCGTCCCCGAACCCGATCACCTCGATCGCAAACGGAAAGCGATGGCCGCGCTCGGCAAACCACGCGACCGTCTCGATCCCCAGCATCACGCCCAGCATGCCGTCATAGCGCCCGGCATCCCGCACGCTGTCGACGTGCGATCCGATCATCAGCGCCGGCGCGTCCGGGTGCCGCCCTTCGTAGCGGGCGACGATATTGCCGGCGGCATCGACCCGCGCCGTCATCCCCGCTTCGGTCATCCATGCGGCAATCCGGTCCAGCGTCGCCGCATGCGCCGACCCCAGATATGGGCGGAACAGATGCTCGGCGGAATCGGAATAGGGAACCGCCCCCAGATCGTCGCACCGCGCGACCGCGCGCGGGCCCGACGCCGCCTCGCGCGTCGGGCTCCTCACCATGCCGCCACCATGCCGTCGCTGCGCGGATCGGTCGCCCCCTCGATCAGGCCCGACGGATGCAGCACCAGCGCCCCGGCATGCCCCATCGTGGAAGTAAAGGCCGGCATGGGTTCCAGCACATGCCCCGCCGCCGCCATCCGCGCGATCACCTCGGGCGCGAACCGGTCCTCGTATTTCAGGCTGGTGCTGCTCTCGCCCCAGGTGCGGCCCAGCAGCCAGCGCGGCGCCGTCACCGCCTGCTGCAACGGCACGCCATAGCGGGCATAGCGGGTAAAGAGCGCCGCCTGGGTCTGGGGCTGCCCTTCGCCGCCCATGGTGCCGTAGACCATGGTGCGCCCGTCGGCGAACCGCGCCCCGGCCGGGTTGAGCGTATGGAACGGCTTGCGCCCCGGCCGCAGCGCGTTCCACCCCTGCTCGGCCAGCCGGAAGCTGGCCCCGCGATTCTGCCACACGATCCCGCTGCGCGGCAGGACCACACCCGACCCGTATTCGAAATAGACGCTCTGGATCATGCTGACAGCGACGCCGTCGGCATCGACCGCCCCCATCCACACCGTATCCCCGGCCTGCGACGGATGCGGCCAGGGCGCGGCAACCTCGGGGTCGATTTCCAGCGCCATGCGATCCAGCGCCATCGCGTCGTCCAGCACCTCCTGCGCCGCGACCGACATGAAGGCCGGGTCGCCCACATGCGTGTCGCGATAACGGAAAGCCTGTTTCGTGGCCTCGACCAGCCCGTGGAAATAATCGAACCCGTCCACCTCGTCGGCCCGCAACCGGTCGAACAGCGCCAGGATCAGCAGCGACGCCACGCCCTGCGTCGGCGGCGCCATGTTGAACAGCCGCGCCCCGGCGATATCGACATGCAGCGGCGGCCGCGCCTGGGCATGGTGGGTATTCAGGTCCGCCAGGTCCAGCGGGCTGCCCAACTGGCGCAGATCCTCGGCCAGGTCCCGCGCCAGCGCACCGCGATAGAAGGAATCCAGCCCGTCCCCCGCCAGCCGGCGCAGCGTATGCGCCAAGGCCTGGTTATGCAGGATGTCACCCGCCTTGGGCGCATGGCCGCCGGGCAGGAAAACCTGGCGGAAACCCGGGATCGCCGCCAGCTCGTCCATCTTGGCGGCCGTCAGCGCCGCACCGCCCTCGGTAATCGGCACCCCCTGCTCGGCGTAATAGATCGCATCGCGCAGCAGCCGGTGCAGGCCCAGCCCGGGCTGCATCGCGTGGCTCCATTCCAGGGCGAGTTCCCAGCCGGATACCGTGCCGGCCACGGTGTTGGCCGCCAGCGGCCCCCGCCAGGGAATCGTATCGCACCCGGCGGCGCGATAAAATTCCAGGTCGGCGCGCCGTGCCGCCGCCCCGCAGGCATCGATCGTCTCGGTCCGGCCATCGGGCCACATCACCAGCCAGAACGCATCGCCGCCGATGCCGGTCATGTGCGGATAGACGACGGCCAGCGCCGCCGCCGTCGCCACCACCGCCTCGATCGCCGTGCCGCCGTCGCGCAGCACGTCCAGCCCGGCCTGGCTGGCCAGATGATGGGGCGACGTCACCATCCCGCGGAGGGAACGGGGAGTGTTCAGCATGGCTTAACGTTCCTTCGATGCGGGCAGTGGCACCCTGCCGACCAGCCCCGCCTGCGCCAGCGCGCCGGCAAGGGCGAACAACGCGGCTTCCCGCCCCGGCGCCGCGATCAGTTGCAGGCCCAGCGGCAGGCCGCCGGTCCCCACCAGCGGCGCACTGAGGATCGGCAGGCCCGCCAGGCTGAGCGGCTGGGTATAAAGGCCCAGATTCGCCCGTGCCGAGACAGGCTGCCCGTCCACCATGATGGTCGGCTGGTCGATCGGCGGCGCCTCGCCCACCGTCGCGGGCGCGATCAGCACATCCGCCGAACGGAACAGCGCATGCACCTGCGCGCGGAACCAGTTGCGGAAACGATGCGCCTGCACCAGCGTGGCGGCGGGCAGCAGCGCGCCGGCAATCAGCCGGTCGCGGGTCGCCGGGTCGTAGCGCAGCGCATGCCGGCGCAGGCGCGGCAGATGCAGCGTCCCCCCCTCGGCCGCCGTGATCAGGAACGAGGCCGCACGCGCCCGCGCGACCTCGGGCAGTTCCACCGTCTCCAGCCCCCCCAGATGCGCGGCCACGGCATCGATCGCCCCGGCCAGCGTGTCGGACATGTTCGCGCCGAACCAGCCGCCCAGCCGCGCAACCCGCAGGTCCGCGACCGCCGGCAGCCCGGCCATCGGGCCGCCGGCCATGACCTCGTACGCCACGCGCAGGCCATCCAGCGTACCCGCAAACGGCCCCACCACATCCAGGCTGGCGGCAAAGGGATAGGCCCCCTCGCGCGGCACACTGCCGAAGGTGGGTTTCAGCCCCCACACCCCGCATAATGATGCAGGAACACGGATCGAGCCGTTGGTGTCCGACCCCAATGTCAGCGGCAGCAGCCCCGCCGCCACGGCGGCGGCCGACCCGCCCGACGATCCGCCGGCCAGTCGCGCCGTATCGTGCGGATTGCGGGTAATCCCGTAATGGGCATTGTCGGTGGCGAACCCATAGGCGAATTCGTCCATGTTCAGGCTGGCAACCGGGATCGCGCCCGCCGCGCGCAGGCGCGCGACGACGGCGGCATCATGCGTCGCGGGCGGCGATTCCCGCAGCACCACCGACCCGGCCGTCGTCACCTCGCCGGCCACGTCGAACAAATCCTTCACCCCGAACGGCACGCCGGCCAGCGGCCCCGGATCGTCGCCGGCGGCCAGGCGGCGGTCGATCCGCTCGGCCTCGGCCACCGCGCGGGGCCCGAAGATGCGGGTCACGCTGTTGATGGATGTATCGCGGACCTCGATCGCGGCGATCGTGGCGCTCATCACGGAAACGGCGCTGCGCCGTCCCTCGCGGATATCGGCGGCGATGGCCAGCGCATCAAACGGATCGGTCATGGCGGGGGCGGTCATGGGCGGTATTCGAAGGCCGGCTCGCACGTATCCGGCAGGGCGAACCCATGGACCAGATCGGCATAGCGCCGCAGCAGCGCCCGGTTGGCCACCACGCCCGGCAGGCAGGACGCATCGACGCCCAGGCCGATATCGCGCGCCGTCGCGACGATAACCGCCTCATCGGGCGCCGCGTCGGGCACGCGCGGCGCGCTGCTCTCAGGATGTTCGCTCATGGGCTTGTCTTCCTCCCTTGGCCTGCCGTGCCGCCACGCCGGCAGGATCATTCAGAGACTGTCTGCAAACCCGTCCTGCCGACGACCCGGCGCGCCGATCCCGCGCGTCACGCCGCCGTCACCCGGCAGGCCGATTTTCACACAGCGTCCCCGGATCATGCATCCGGAGGATTGAGGCTGACCAGTTCCGGCGTGACGTAATTGAGCAACTGATCGAGATGCCACGCGCCGTCGGCCACGAAGAGGTCGCGCCCCAGCCCCCGCGCCAGCCGCTCCACCCCGAAGCGCATGCCGCTGATCGACGCCCCCGACAGGCCCATGCTGGGCGTCGCGCTGAAGGTGAAATTATGGATGTTCGCCAGCATCGGCGCCAGCGGATCGGCCAAGTCGCGCGGCAGGAACTGATAGGCGTCGCCCAGATATGGATGGGCCGACAGCACGGCGCTGTCCTCGCCCTCGGGCGGCGTGAAGCGATC
Organism: Gluconacetobacter takamatsuzukensis; assembly: GCF_014174275.1. Classification (GTDB taxonomy): domain Bacteria; phylum Pseudomonadota; class Alphaproteobacteria; order Acetobacterales; family Acetobacteraceae; genus Gluconacetobacter; species Gluconacetobacter takamatsuzukensis. Next base: position 237,632 of record NZ_JABEQK010000003.1, read on the forward strand.
GCGCCACAGCGCCACCGACCCGGCAAAGGACGCGGTTTCCGGCCGCAGCGCCATGTCGACGGCAAAGCCGGTGCCGATGATCACGAAATCGAACCGCATCTCGCCGCCCGGCGTCTGGACGACGATGTCCTCGCCCTCCATCCGCGCCCCGGTCCAGCCGCAGCCGGTATGGTAGCTGAAGGTCGGGTGGCGCCGGCAGCGCCAGAACGTATCCTGCGGCGGCGGCTGGTTCAGCTCGTAGATATGGCGCATGAACCGCCAGCGCAGCGTATCGGACAGCGCGGAGAAATGGGCCAGGAACCCGGCATTCTCCATCCAGCGATACGGGTTGACCGAAGGAATGGCCCGCCGGCGCAGGCACAGCGCGACCGAGGCCGCGCCTTCCTCCAGCGCCGTCGCCGCATTGTCGAAGGCCGACGCCCCCGCCCCCAGCACGCCGATCCGCTTGCCGCGCAGCGCGGCGAAATCGATGGGCTCCGACGTATGCGCATAGCGTTCGCGCGGCAGGGCCTCGCGGATGAACGCGGGCACATGCCACTGGCCGCCGCCGTCGATCCCGGTCGCCAGGACCAGCTTGCGCGCCAGATGCCGGTGCTCCCGCCCGTCGGCATCCAGAAAGGTCAGGCGCAGCAGCCCGTCTTCCCACGCCACATGCGCGAACGACCGGTCATTCTCGACCGGCAGGTCGAGCACGGCGCGATACCAGTCCAGATAGGCCTGCCAGTCGCCACGCGGGATCTTGTCCAGTTTCTCCCACGCCTCGGCGCCATAGCGGGCTTCGTACCAGGCACGCGGCGTCAGGCCGGGAATCCCCAGGTCGGGGCCGGTCACGTATTTCGGCGTCCGCAACGTGATCATGCGGGCAAAGGTGATCCACGGCCCCTCGCCGCCGCGCGGCGCGCGGTCGAAGATCCGGACATTGCTGATATTGCCGCGCTTCAGCGCAAAGGCCGTGGCCAGCCCGCCCTGGCCCGCGCCGACGATGGCGACATCCAGCACCGGCTCGCCGTTGCGCGTCAGGCGCGGCGTCCAGTCGTGGCGCGGATAGTCGATAACGGCCAGATCCCGCCAGACCCGCGCGTCCAGCGCCGCGAGACCGTCTTCCGGCTTGCTACCCGGCTGATAATGATCGTTACCGGCGGCCATCCGCGCCTCCTTCGCTTCGCTGGTCGGACAGGTCCATCTCGAATGGTGTGGGTCCGTGTCCCCCGACACGGACCCAGGTTCCCCAACCCGCACCATCACGACACCGAAACTAACCGGATCGGGTGGTGTTTCGTCCAGTAGAATAAATTGACCAATCCGTTGCCCATTCAGCAACAGACCATCCTGAAGCCACGCGCAACACACGCGCCCAACGTACTGATTTTCAAACTTTATCTATTTTACAGCCAGAATCTCCTGCCCCTGAATCCGGGCCGCCTCTTCCTGTTCCCGCAGCGCGTCCCGCACTTCGACGATCAGCCGCTCCAGCGCCGGGGGCAGCCAGCGCGCCTCGCGGACATACACGCCCAGATCGGTCATGGCCCTGGGGTCATCCAGCGGCACATGCGCCAGCGCCCCCCGGCTGATATCGAATTCCAGCGCCAGCCGGGACTGGAACGCCAGCCCCACCCCGGCGGCGACCATGCGGTTGGTCAGCTCGATCGAGCCGGTTTCCAGCACCACGTCCAGCCGGTCGCGCCACGGATGCAGCATCGGGTCCATGACCTGATGGAGCGAGAGCGATTCGCTCGGCAGGATCAGGCGATAGTCCAGGCATTCCTCGATTCGCACGCTGCGCCGGCCCGCCAGCGGATGGTCGGCCGGCATCACCACCCCCACCGGAAAGCGCGCCACCGCCACCCGGCGCAGATCGTCCGGCGCATCCAGCGAAAAGGCGATGCCCAGATCGGTTGTGCCGCCGCTCAGGGCAGCCACGATCCGCGCGGGCGACCCTGTATCCGCCTGGAGGTCGATCCCCGGCCAGGTGCGCGTCATGCGCGTCAGCAGCCGGGCCATCAGGTCGCCGGCAATGCCCTCGACCGTCATCAGGCTGATGCGCCCGCCCCGCATCCCGGCCAGCGCCGCGATCTGCTCGTCGGTGCGCACGGCATCCTGCATGACGGTGACGATATGGCGGGCCACGATCTCGCCCACCGCGGTCAGCACCATGCCGCCGGGCAGCCGGTCGAACAGCGGCGCCCCGATCTCGTCCTCCATCTGGGCGATCTGCCGCGTCAGGGCCGAGGGCGTGACATTGAGCTGCCGCGCCGCCTCGCGGATCGAGCCATGGTCGCGCACCGCGTTGAAATACAGGATACAGCGCGCGTGCAGCCGCATCATGTGCTGGCTTCGGGCCGGTCCCCTCATATCCTGTTCCTCATGCCTGCCGCTCCGACATCGCATCCTCGCCATGCAGCAGGCGCTCGACGATTTCCGCCGCCACCAGGGCGGCGATGATTTCCGGCCGCTTGTCGCGGATGCCCCGGTCCCCGATCGGGCAGACCAGGGTCGCAATCCGCTCGACCCCCAGCCCCACGGCCCGAAAGCCTGCCTCGAACCCCCGGCGTTTCGTCTTCGACCCGATCAGCCCGACATAGCGGAAATCGCCCCGCTCCAGCGCCGCCCCCACGATCAGCGCATCCAGCCTGTGGCTGGGGGTCAGAACCAGGATGCCCGAACCGGCCGGGGCGGCGGCCAGCGCGCGCTCCCAGTCTTCGGTAATCCGCACCGCAACCCCTTCGGGCACCAGGCCGAATTCGTCGGCCCGCGCATCGATCCAGGTCAGGCGCAATGGCAGCGGCGCCAGCGTCCGGGCCAGCGCCCGCCCGACATGCCCGGCCCCGAACAGCAGCAGATGCGGGCGCCCCGCCCATGCGGCCTCGGCCTCGCGCACGATCGCATCCAGCATCGCCTCGTCCGCGCGCTCGATCCGCACCCGCACCCTGCCGCCGCAACACTGGCCCAGCTCGGGTCCCAGCGGAATCTCCAGCTCCCCACCCTCGCCGGTCCCGGCCAGCAGCGCGCGCGCACGCGCCACGCACTCCCATTCCAGCCGTCCCCCGCCGATGGTCCCGGCCAGCGCGTCCGGCGCGACGAGCATGAACGACCCGGCCTCGCGCGGGGTGGACCCCACGGCCGCGCGGATGCTGACGCGCACGACAGGCCAGCCGGCCCGCCGCCACCCCGCCAGCGCGGTGATGATGCTGTCCATGGTCCCACCTGTCAGGCCACGGAAGCCGCGCCGGCCCGCGCGGCGGCGCGGGCGCGCATCCGTTCGGCCGCGCGCAGGATCGCCTCGGGCGTCGCGGGCGCATCCAGCCCGGGGCATGACCGGTACCCGTCCAGGCTGGCCAGCGCGTCGGAAATCGCATGCAGCACCGCCACCCCATGCACGAAGGGCGGCTCGCCCACCGCCTTGGAGCGAAAGATCGTCTCCTCTCGGTTGGGCGCATGCTCCAGCAAGGCGACGTTGAAGATGCCCGGCCGGTCGGAACAGGCCGGGATCTTGTAGGTGCTGGGCGCATGGGTGCGCAGCCGGCCGTTCTCGTCCCATACCAGTTCCTCGGTGGTCAGCCATCCGGCCCCCTGCACAAAGGCCCCCTCGACCTGCCCGATATCGATCGCCGGGTTCAGCGACTGCCCGGCATCGTGCAGGATATCCACGCGCTCGATCCGCATCTCGCCCGTCAGCAGGTCCACGGCGACCTCGGCACACGCGGCGCCATAGGCGAAATAAAAGAACGGCCGCCCCCGCCCGGTATCCGGATTCCACGAGATCTTCGGCGTCTTGTAGAACCCGCTGGAAGACATCGACACACGCGCCAGATAGGCCGCGCGCGTCAGCTCGCCGAACGGCACGACCGTCGCCCCGACATGCACCCCGTCGGCCCGGAAATGGATCTCGGCCTCGCCGACCCCCCAGTGCCCGGCGGCAAACGTCACCAGCCGTTCCCTGATCCGGCGCACGGCATCCAGCACCGCCATGCCGTTCAGGTCCGCGCCGCTCGACGCCGCGGTGGCCGAGGTATTGGGCACCTTGCCCGTGGTGGTGGCGGTAATGCGGACCCGGTCGGCCGGTAGGCCGAATTCCCGCATCGCGATCTGCACCATCTTGGTGTGCAGCCCCTGCCCCATCTCGGTGCCGCCATGGTTCACCTGCACCGACCCGTCGGTATAGACATGCACCAGGGCGCCGGCCTGGTTGTAATGGGTGGCGGTAAAGGAAATACCGAACTTCACCGGCGTCAGCGCAATGCCCCGCCGTATATGCGGGCTGTCTTCATTGCCGGCACGGATCGCGGCCCGGCGCGCGCGATAGGCACAGCCTTCGGCCAGCTCCGTCATGATCTCCGCCGCGATCGAATCCTCGACCGTCATATGGTACGGCGTCAGGTCGCGCGTGCCGGTGCCGTAGACATTGCGCAGCCGCACATCCAGCGGGTCCAGCCCGGTGGCGAAGGCAATCTCCTCGATCACCCGCTCGGCCGCCACGATGCCCTGCGGCCCGCCGAAGCCGCGATAGGCGGTATTGGACTGCGTATTGGTCTTCAGCGGCTCCGAGCGCAGCCGCACATCGGGATAGTAATAGGCATTGTCGGCATGAAACAGCGCCCGGTCGGTCACGGGGCCCGACAGGTCGGCCGACCAGCCGCACCGCGCCGCCAGCACCATGTCCACGGCCCCGATGCGCCCGTCATCGTCGAAGCCCACCGTGTAGTCGACCGCGAAATCATGACGCTTGCCCGTCATCATCATGTCGTCGTCGCGGTCCAGCCGCATCTTGGCCGCGCGCCCGGTCAGTTCCGCCGCCAGCGCCGCCAGGCAGGCCGGCCCGTTGGCCTGCGTCTCCTTGCCGCCGAACCCGCCGCCCATGCGCCGGACCTCGGTCGTCACCAGGTTGCTGGGCCGGTCCAGCACATGTGCCACCATATGCTGGGTCTCGGTCGGATGCTGGGTGGAGGACCAGACCCGTATCTCCCCCTCCTCGCCCGGCTGCGCCAGCGCCGCCTGCCCTTCGAGGTAGAAATGCTCCTGCCCGCCCATCACGATGCGCCCCGACACAAGGCGCGGCGACGCCGCCAGCCCCCGGTCCACATCGCCGCGCCGCATGGTCAGCGCGCGCCACACCAGCGCGCCCCCGGCGGCCCGTGCCTGGTCGATATCCAGCACGGCGGGCAGGTCCTCGTAGACGATCCGCGCCAGCCGCGCCGCCCGGCGGCCCTGCCCCCGCGTCTCGGCCACGACAGCGAAGATCGGCTGGCCGTGGAACGACACGATGTCCGACGCCAGCAGCGGCTCGTCGTTCTTCCCCACCGGGCTGACCTGGTTATGGCCGGGAATGTCGGCCGCCGTCAGCACCCGCACCACCCCGGGCGCGGCCCGCACGGCCTCCAGGTCCATCGACACGATCCGGGCATGGGCGCGGGTGCTCAGGCCCGGCACCACATGCAGCAAACCCTTCGGCTCCGGCATGTCGTCGATATAGGCGGCGGAGCCCGAGACGTGCATCGCGGCACTCTCATGCCGCAGGCTCTGCGACGCTCCACCGGCGACACCCGCCTCACTGCCCGGCACGGCTCGATCCCCGGCCGCCCGATCGATCGCGACGTCAGACATGGGCAACCTCCCGCCCACGCCCGGCCAGCCGGGTCTCGGCGCGCGCAACGCCCGGCGCGGTCTCGGCAAACAGGCGCGTCAGCAGGTTGGCGGCAACGGTGCGCCGATACCAGTCGCTGGCCCGCATGTCGGAAATCGGCGCAAAATCGGTGGCGATGGCCGCCCGCGCGGCGTCCAGGGTCGCCTCGTCCCAGACCCGCCCCCGCAGCGCGTCCTCGGTCGCGCGGGCGCGGCAGGGGGTGGCAGCCATGCCGCCAAAGGCGATCCGCGCCTCGCCGATCCGCCCCTCGCCGTCCAGCGTCAGGGCAAAGGCCCCCAGAAGCGCCGAGATATCCTGGTCGAACCGCTTGGAAATCTTGTAGGCGCGGAAGACGGTCCCGGCCGCCGGAACCGGCACGCTCACAGCCTCGACGAATTCCCCCGGCTGGCGGTCCTGCCGCCCATAGGCCAGGAAATAATCCTCCAGCTTCAGCGTCCGGCGCACATCGCCCCGCCGCAGATGCAGCATCGCCCCGGCCGCGATCATTACCGGCGGCCCGTCACCGATGGGCGAGCCATTGGCGATGTTGCCGCAGACCGTGCCGGCATTGCGCACCTGCGTCGATCCCAGGCGCCTTACCACCTCCCCGGCATCGGGCAGCAGGTCCGCCAAAGCGGCCCGGGCCTCGCCATAGGTAACGGCAGCGCCGATCCGCAGCCCCCCCGCCGTGCGCTCCACCCCCCGCAGGTCGGCTATCCGCCCGATGAAGACGACATGCGGCAGCACGCGCAGCCCCTTCGTGACCCACAGCCCGACATCGGTGGCACCGGCGACGATCGTGGCCTCCGGGTCCTCGGCCAATGTCGCGGCCAGCGCGTCCGAATCGGCGGGAATCGTCAGCCGCCCCTCGGGCGTGCCCAGGCGCACCGTCCGCCCGTCGCGCAGCGCCGCCAGCCGGTCCGCAATCGCGTCCGCCACGCCGTCGAACCGGTCGGGCCCCGCCGCCATGGCCCGCTTCATGGCCCGCACGATCGGGGCATAGCCGGTACAGCGGCACAGATTGCCCGCCAGCGCGTCGTCGATCGGCCCGTCCTCGGCCACCGCCCCCGGCGCCTTGCGATAGGCGACCATCGACATCACGAATCCCGGCGTGCAGAAGCCGCATTGCGAACCATGCAGATCCACCATCGCCTGCTGGACCGGGTGCATCGTACCATCCGCCGCGCGCAGATCCTCGACCGTAAACAGCTGGGCCCCGTCCAGCATCGCCACGAACTGGATGCAGGCATTCACCGCCCGCCAGACCAGCGCACCATCCTCCAGCCGGACGACCAGCACGGTACAGGCGCCGCAATCGCCCTCGTTGCAGCCCTCCTTGGTGCCGGTCCGCCCCCGATGCTCCCGCAGCCAGTCCAGGACTGTCAGGGTCGGCGGGACGGCCGACAGGTCGCAGAGCGTATCGCCCAGATAAAAGCGGATATGGTCGCGCATGGTTCGGTTCCGTCGAGCAAGAGACACGCCCCAGGGGGCAAATGTCCTGGCTGCCCACCCCCCGCAGGACAGACAACCGGAACGCGGGCCGCATCGCCTCCCCCGAGGTGACCCGATCCCGCCTGATTTATGGCCTGAAACGTCCCCCGAAAGAAACGCTCGCGCATCATGGCGCCGGCCCATCCACGCCAGCCCCGCCCAGCATCTCGTTGCGCCGCGCCTGGGCCGCCATGTCGGGACCGAAGCACGGGCGTTCGACATACCGCCCGGCACCCCGCACCGTGCGCAGATCGCCATCGGACCACACCAGACGCCCCGCGCTGATCGTGTGCCGCGCCAGCCCGGTCAGGGTCATCCCCTCATACAGGTTGTAGTCCACATTCTGGTGATGGGTGGCGGCCGAGACGGTGCGGCTGGCTTCGGCATCCCACAGGACCAGGTCCGCATCGGCCCCTTCCATGATCGCGCCCTTGCGCGGATGGATATTGAAGATCTTCGCGGTATTGGCCGAGGTCACGGCCACGAATTCCTGCGGCGTCAGGCGCCCGGTCCGCACGCCATGGTGCCACAGCACGCTCATCCGGTCCTCGATTCCCGGCGTGCCGTTGGGGATCTTCGTGAAATCGTCGCGCCCCTGCGCCTTCTGCCCTGCGCAGAAGCAGCAATGGTCGGTCGCCGTCGTCTGCAACTGGCCCGATGCCAGCCCCGCCCACAGCGCCTTCTGGTGGTGCCTGGGGCGGAAGGGCGGGCTCATGACATGGCGCGCGGCACCCAGCCAGTCCGGGTCGGCATACACGCTGTCGTCGATCACCAGATGCTGGGCCAGCACCTCGCCATACACGCGCTGCCCCCGCGCGCGGGCCGCCGCGATGGCCGACGCGGCCTCCTCGGTCGAGACATGCACGATATAGACCGGCGCCCCCAGCAGCCCGGCAATGGCGATCACCCGCTGCGCGGCCTCTCCCTCCACGGTGGGCGGGCGCGAGAGCGGGTGCGACGCCGGCCCGGCCAGCCCGCGCCGCAGCAGGTCCTGCTGGAGAAAGGCAACCGCATCCCCGTTCTCGGCATGCACGTTGCACAGGGCACCCAGTTCCAGCGCGCGGCCGATCGAGCGCAGCAGCACCCCGTCATCGACCATCAGCGCGCCCTTGTAGGCCATGAAATGCTTGAAGGAATTAACCCCGCATTCCCGCGCCAGCGTGCCCATGTCGGCATGGACCTGCTCGTCCCAATGGGTCACGGCGACGTGGAAGGAATAGTCGGCCACCGCCTTTTCCGCCTTGGCCCGCCAGTCCTTCCACGCCGCCAGCAGCGCGCCGCCGCGTTCGGGAATGACGAAATCGATGATGGTGGTGGTACCCCCCGCCACCCCGGCCTCGGTCCCGGTCTGGAAATCGTCGCTGGCCACCGAACCCATGAAGGGCATTTCCATATGGGTATGCGGGTCGATCCCGCCGGGCATCACCAGCAGCCCGCCCGCATCCACGACCGCGCAGCCGGTCGGCGCCTCCAGCGCCGGCCCCACGGCGGCGATCCGCCCCGAATCGTCGCACAGCACATCGGCCCGCCGCGTGCAGTCCGCCGTCACCACCGTTCCGCCCCGCACCAGAAGCATCGCCTCTTCTCCACCTACGATATCGGACCCAGGCATCATGCCGCCATGCACGCAGCATGCCAGCCGGCGACGGGATCGGGAATGGTACCGCTCTGTAACAATCCATGTAACGTTTTCCGACTTGCGCGCCGCGCGCAAAGCCTAAAACTTGCAGCATGACCCGTTCCAGCGCCCTTTCCCCCTCCCTGACCCTGACGACGATCCACGACCGGCCGGCCGGCGCCCCCCGCCGCGCCAGCACCGGGCAGATCCTGCGGGCCGCCGAGCGCGAATTCGGCCGCGACGGCTACAAGGGGGCCAGCATGGCCGCCATCGCCGCCGCGGCCGGCCTGCCCAAGGCCAATATCCATTATTATTTCGGCACCAAGGAGGATCTGTACCGCGCGGTGCTGGAAAACATCCTCGACAACTGGCTGGGCGACGCAACGGTCTGGATCCACCCTGACGCCACCCCCCGGGCGGCGCTGGAAGGCTATGTCCGTGCGAAAATCGCCTTCTCGCGCGAACGGCCAGACGCCTCGCGCATCTTCGCGCACGAGGTCCTGCAGGGCGCACCGAACATCCAGGGCTATTTCAACACCGCGCTGCGCCAGCACGTCCAGACGCTGGAAGACGTCTTCCGCGCCTGGCAGCGCGCCGGGCAGATGCGGCCGATCAACGGCGCGCACCTCATGTTCTGCATCTGGGCCATGACCCAGACCTATGCCGACATGAGCGCCCAGGTCTGCGCGGTACTGGGCAAGGCCACCCTGGCGGAGAAAGAGTACGACGACGCAGCGACCACGATCATCGCGCTGGTCCTGAACGGGATAGAAACGACCTGATATTCAGCCATATGCTTATATCAGGTTATGAATATCGATAACGTCCCACGACGACATTCGCGGTATCGCATCGATCGTACGGTTATCTGACGACACGATCCGCCCGGCACCGTCCGTCCAGGCACGGGCCCGCCGGTAACGCGGCGCGGATCGCATTGCGGGAGAGCAGACATGAGCAGTTCGGGCGTCCTTCAGGCCGGCGGCAACATCACGGTAGACGGCACGGCGCTGTGGACCGACATCCTGGAAACCGCGCGGATCGGCGGCACGCCCAAGGGCGGCGTCCGGCGCCTGACCCTGACGGAGGAAGACCGCCAGGTACGCGCCTGGTTCGCCGCCGCCTGCACCGCTCTGGGCTGCACCGTCACCCACGATTCGATGGGCAACCAGTTCGCTCGCCGCCCCGGGCGCGACGCTACCCTGCCGCCCATCACCATGGGCAGCCATCTCGACACCCAGCCGACCGGCGGCAAGTTCGACGGCATCGTGGGCGTGCTGGGCGGGCTGGCGGTGCTGCGCGCCCTGCATGCCTCGGGCTTCGAAACCCGCCACCCGATCGAACTGATCAACTGGACGAACGAGGAAGGCGCCCGCTTCGCCCCCGCCATGCTCGCCTCCGGCGTCTTCGCCGGCGTGTTCACCGAGCAGGAGGCCCTGGACAAGACCGACCGCGACGGCATCCGCTTCGGCGACGCCCTGGCGGCAATCGGCTATCGGGGCGAGGCACCGTGCGGCGACCACCCGGTCGCGGCCTATTTCGAACTGCATATCGAACAGGGCCCGATCCTGGAGGCCGAGGGCAAGACCATCGGCATCGTCACCGGCGTGCAGGGCATGCGGTGGTACGAGCTGACTCTGACGGGCCGCGATTCCCACGCCGGCACCACGCCCATGACCATGCGGGCCGACGCCCTGCTGGCGGCGGCGCGCATCATCGAGGCCGTCAGCGCCGTCGCCCTGGCCCACGGGCCCAACGCGGTCGGCACGGTCGGACTGCTGGAAAACCGGCCCAACAGCCGCAACGTCGTCCCCGGCGAGGTCTTCTTCAGCATCGACCTGCGCCACCCGGACGATGCGGTGGTCGCGGCAATGGAAGCCGACCTGCGCGCGCGGATCGAGCAGATCGTGACCGACGCCGGAATCGGGCTGGAGATGGCGCGCGTGTGGGACTCGCCGGCCGTGCATTTCGATCCGGCCTGCATCGCATCGGTCCGCGCGGCGACCGATTCCTTCGGCTATCCGGCCCGCGACATCGTCTCGGGCGCCGGGCACGATGCCGCCTACATGGCCCGCGTCGCCCCCACGACCATGGTCTTCGTCCCCTGCGCGGGCGGGCTGAGCCATAACGAGGCCGAAAGCGCCGAGCCGGGCGACGTCGCCGCCGGCGCCAACGTGCTGCTGCGCGCGGTGCTGGACGCGGACATCAGGCTGGACGCCTGACAGCCCGGCCGAAAAATCGGCAGCCTGCCGGGCAAGAAATCATCTAGCCCGGCGGCGCGGCCTGTTCCATCCTCCGATGGTTGCGAAGCCGTCACGGTCATTCCCCACCGGGCGGGTCCGCATGTTCGATCTCAGGAGCCTCGCGCGATGTCGCCTACCAATCACGACGCGTTCTGGATGCCGTTCACGGCCAACCGGCAGTTCCGCCGGACGCCGCGCATGCTGGTCGCGGCCGATGGCATGTATTACACGTCCGAGGACGGGCGGCAGGTCATGGACGGCTGCGCCGGCCTGTGGTGCGTGAATGCGGGCCATAACCGCCCCCGCATCACCCAGGCGGTACAGAAGGCGATCGCGACGCTGGATTTCGCCCCCACCTTCCAGATGGGCCACCCGCTGGCCTTCCAGGCCGCCGACCGCATCGCGGCCCTGGCGCCGGGCGACCTCAACCACGTCTTCTTCTGCAATTCCGGGTCCGAAGCCGCCGATACGGCGCTCAAGATCGCCATCGCCTACCACCGCGTACGCGGCGAAGGCGCCCGCACCCGCCTGATCGGGCGCGAGCGCGGCTATCACGGCGTGGGCTTCGGCGGCATCTCGGTGGGCGGCATCTCCGGCAACCGCAAGCTGTACGGCACACTGCTGGCCGGGGTCGACCATCTGCCCCACACGTTGGACCTGGAACGCAACGCGTTCAGCAAGGGCCTGCCCCCCTATGGCGCGGAACTGGCCGACAATCTGGAACGGATCGTCGCCCTGCACGACCCGTCGACCATCGCCGCCGTGATGGTCGAGCCCATGGCGGGGTCGACCGGCGTGCTGCCGCCCCCCGTCGGCTACCTCAAGCGCCTGCGCGAGATCTGCGACAAATACGGCATCCTGCTGATCTTCGACGAGGTCATCACCGGTTTCGGCCGCATGGGCGGCACGCCCTTCGCGTCCGAGAAATTCGGCGTCGTGCCCGATATCCTGACCTGTGCCAAGGGCATCACCAACGGCACCATCCCCATGGGCGCCGCCATCGCGCGCGACCATGTCTACGAAGCCTTCATGAACGGCCCCGAAGCCGGGATCGAACTGCCGCACGGCTACACCTATTCCGGCCACCCGGTCGCCTGCGCCGCGTCGCTCGCGACCCTCGACACCTACGCCGAGGAAAACCTGTTCGAGCGCGCGGGCGACATCGCCCCCTATTTCGAGGAAGCCGCCCACGCCCTGCGCGGCCTGCCCAACGTCATCGACATCCGCAATGTCGGCATGGTCGCGGGCATCGAACTCAGCCCCCGCCCCGGCGCACCGGGCGCCCGCGCCTACGAGATCTTCGACCGCGCATTTCACAAGGGCGTGCTGATCCGCTACACCGGCGACGTGCTGGCCATCTCGCCGCCGCTGATCATCCAGAAATCGGAAATCGACCAGCTGTTCGGCACGCTCGCCGACATCCTCCGCACGGTCGATTAAGAGACCGGCCCAGCATGGCAGACCCAACCCCCGCCGGATACGATCCAGGCCTGTACAACGCGGACCTTGCCCCCGTCCCGCCCGCGCGGCGGGACTGGACATGGCTGAACATGGCCACGGTGTGGATGGGCATGGTCCACAATATCGTGGTCTACGAGGCCGCGGCGGGGCTGATGGCCCTGGGGTTCTCGGCGTGGGAATGCCTGGGCGTCGTGGCGGTCGCCTATATCGTCCTGTTCCTGGCCATGTGGTTCAACGCACGGGCCGGGACGCGATACGGCATTCCGTTCTGCGTGCTGATCCGCTCCGCCTTCGGCCCGTCGGGCGCGCAGCTTCCGGTGCTGCTGCGCGGTTTCTGCGCCATCTTCTGGTTCTCGGTGCAATCCTATGCCGCCGCCCAGGCGGTCGATGCCATCCTCTCCACCCTCATCGGCGGCTGGGGCGGCCTGACCGCCTCGTTCCTGGGCATGCGGGTGCATATGTGGCTGGCCATGGCGTTGATCTGGGTGCTGCACGCCTGGATCGCCGGCCACGGCGTGCACCGTATCCGCAATTTCGAACTGGTCGCCGGCCCGCTGGTCATTGCCGTCGGGCTGCTGGCCACCATCTGGGCCCTGCGGGTCGGCCACGGGCCGGGTCCGCTGTTCGCCCAGCCCTCGCGCCTGCACGGCACCGCCTTCTGGTCCGCCTTCGCCATGGGCGTAACCGGTATGATCGGCATCTGGGCCACCTTCGCGGTCAACATTCCCGACCTGTCGCGCTTCGTCCGGTCCGAGCGCGACCAGGTGATCGGCCAGGCGATCGGCCTGCCTGTCACGGCGCTGGTCTTCACCCCCATGGGCATCATCACGACCTCGGCCACCATGATCCTGTTCGGCCGCCCGATATGGAACCCGGTCGAACTGCTGCTGACGCTCAATCATCCGGTCGTCACGGTGCTGGGCGGGGCGACGCTGGTGCTGGCCACCCTGTCGGTCAATGTCGTGGCCAACATCATGCCCGCCGCCTACGACTTGATGAACCTGATGCCGCGCCGGCTGAATTTCGACCGCGCCTCCTCCCTGGTCCTGGTGCTGGGCGTGTTCTTCATGCCGTGGCTGTGGTTCGACGACGCGGCGAGCATCTATCAGGTGCTCAACCTGGTCGGCGGCCTGCTGGGGCCCGTCACCGGGATCATGCTGGCCGATTTCTACCTGGTGCGCCGCCAGGTACTGGACGTGCCGTCCCTCTATCGCCGCGGCGGCCGCTACGATGGGCGCGACGGCTGGAACCCCCCGGCCCTGACGGCATTCGCCGCCGGCGGTGTGCTGGCCTCGGCCGGCCAGTTCCTGCCCGCGCTGGCCAGCCTGAGCGCACTCTCCTGGTTCGTCGGCGTCGCAGCCGGCGCCGGCGTCTATCTGGCGCTGTCCCCACGCCGGCCGAACCCGCAGGCAAGCGAGAGCATCTCCCCCTCCGGCGCGTGACCCGTCCTCCCCGCCTCAGGGCGGGTAGGACGCTTCCCGGATCGCGCGCCCGGGCTCGAAATGCCCGATCCGGCAGCTATGGTCCTGCAATTCCTCGCCCGAGGCCCGGTCGCCCGACACGGGCTTCACCCTGTCGTCCAGCAGGATGAAGCCGGGGCGCCCGCCGGGCCAGATCGTGCCCACCACCACCAGCGTATGTGCCCCCATCTCCCGCGCCGGATCGGCCAGCGACGCCGCCAGCCGCCGGAACGGATAGGCGCCATCCAGGTCCTTGCCATCGATGCGGGTGGCCCGGTAGCGATGGCCCGCCAGATCCAGCGGCGTCCAGCCGGCACCAATCTGCGGGCGCGCCCAATGCAGCGCCACGCGGATTTCGGGCGCCAGGCAATCGACGTGAATATGCAGTTGGTTCTGCGAGCGCCCATATTGCGAATTGATGGCCAGGGCCATCGTCTCGCGCGGCATGGTATGGCCCAGCCGCGCCAGCGCGCGGTCGACCTGGTGCCACGCCGCGCCAAAATAATCCGGCGCACCGGCGCGCAGCAGCGACGGGTCTTCCATGCCCACGACCCGGTCGGTCGGAATCACCAGATATTGCGCAACCCCGTCCCGATCCTTCAGCACCGCATAGCCACGGGCCGGATCGACCGCGTCGCAGGGCGCGGGCGAATTCTCGCCAAGCTGGTTGGGCACGCAGCGCCCATGCACGATGTTCCACAATACGTTCGGATCGCGATCGTGCCGCGGCGGCCCGCTGGCCCGGGCCGTCGCAAACAGCACACCCGCCGCAACGGCAGGGAAAACAAGGCACGCCAGCACACGATGCCTCATGCCGTACCGGCCTCCTCGATGCGGGCGGGCAGCGCCAGCGCCTCGGCCAGCCGGTCCAGCCGCCGCCGCACGCTCTCGCCGCGCACCACGCCCCGCCCCCGGGCCAGATGCAGCGTAACCTCATCGGCCGACAGCTTGACCCATGTCCCGTCGAGCAACTCTTCGGTGCTGCCGCAGACCGTATAGGCCAGGCGCAGCACCAGCCCCAGCACCAGCGCCCGCTGGAAATCCTCGGCCGTCAGCAGCAGGCGCGAGGGCTGGAGGAAATCGTGCCCCAGTTCGGCCTCGTAGCGCACCGCCAGCGTCAGCGCGACGAAGGCCCGCGCCTGATGGTCGAACCCCACGCCCTGCATCCGCAGCACGCGCAGATAGGTCTGCTCGGCCCGATATTCCGGATGATCGTAGGACCCGATATCGGACAGCAGGCAGGCGGCGCGGCGCAGGCGACGCTGGGGCGTGCTCTCGCCGGCAAACAGCGGCGCGGTCCAGTTCATCAGCTGGTCCGGCAGGGTCTCGCTCCGCCCCAGCCGCCGGCACATTTCCCGCGCTACCGCCTCCTGCGGGTCCAGTGCGGCGACCGACGCCGCGACCCGGCGCATGTACCACCCCTCGCGCAGCCCATCGACACAGAAGATCACGCTGGACGGTTGCAGCCGCCGCAGCAGCCGGCGCAACACGATGGCGGCGAAGGGCGCATCCTCCAGCCGCTTGCGCGGCGCGCCGGGCACGCGCTCCAGCACGCGGCGCGGCGTGTTGACGACCCAGTCGGTCATGTCCCGCGCGCCCTCGCCCGACAGGGTAAAGAGATGCACGATATTCAGCGGATAATTGGTCCGGGCAATCTGCAGGCGCGCCAGCGCGCGAAAGGCCCCGCCGACCAGATAGAGCGGTCGGCCCACCACATCGTCCAGCCACCCGACCTGCGCGATGTCGGCGTCGGCAATGGCCCGCGCCTTCTGCGGGTCCCCCTCGGCCCGGTCGTTCAGCCGGATCACCCCCAGCCGAAGGGTGCAGGCATCCAGCTTGCGCCCGGCCGACAGGCGGATCAGCTCCAGCGACCCGCCGCCGATATCGGCCACCAGCCCATCGGCCTCGGGCAGGCCGCACAGCACGCCGGTCGCCGAATAATCGGCCTCTTCCTCGCCCGAGAGAATGCGGATGGGCACGCCAGGCATGCGCGCCCGCAGGGCGGCAACGAATTCCGACCCGTTGCTCGCATCGCGCACGGCGGCGGTGGCCAGGATCTCGAACGGGTCGGCGTCCATGCCCCGGGCAATGGCATGGAACCGGTCCATGACCTGCATCGCCAGGCCCACGCCTTCCTCGTTCAGCCGCCCGGTGGCATTCAGCCCCCGCCCCAGGCGCAGCACCGCCTTTTCATTGAAGATCGGAATCGGATTCCGCGAAATACCGTCGAACACGACCAGCCGGACAGAGTTCGACCCCAGGTCGACCACGGCCGAGCGGCGATGCGGAACCCGGATCATCGGGCCCGGCACATGCGGGCTGCGACAGGCGAAAGCTGCGTCATGCTGAAACCTTCACTGAAACCCTCAATCATCGAGAATCCGGTCCTGATGCCGCGGCAACGGCGTGCTGACCCGAACGGCGCTGTCCTGCACGGCACTCCCCCGCCCCGAAAGCGAAGGATTGGTCATGAAATAATCATGGGCCGAAAATGGCCTGGCACCGGGCTCGAGCCGCCGCCACACACCGTTCTGCTGCAAGATCCAGGACTGCAGGTTGTCCTTCAGGTCCGTGACCATGATCTGGTCCAGGACCTGCGCATGCACCGTAGGGTCGCGCATCGGTACCATGCTTTCCACCCGCCAGTCCATGTTCCGCACCATCCAGTCGGCCGAGGAAATATAGACTTTCGCATAGCGCGACGGCAGCCGGTGCCCGTCGCCGAAGGCGAAGATCCGCGCGTGTTCCAGAAAGCGCCCCACGATGGACTTGACGCGGATATTCTCCGACAGTCCCGCCACCCCCGGCCGCAGGCAGCAGATGCCCCGCACCACGGCCATGATCCGCACCCCGGCGCACGATGCGCGATAGAGGCGGTCGATCAGGTCCGGGTCGACCAGCGAATTCATCTTCAGCCAGATCTGCCCCGGCCGCCCGGCCCGCACATGCTCGATCTCGGCCTGGATCAGCTCTTCCAGCGTGCGGCGGATCGTCACGGGCGAGAAGGCGATGGCCTCCATCCGCGCCGGCATGGCATAGCCGGTCATGTAGTTGAACAGCCGCGCCGAATCCCGCGCCAGTTCCGGGTCGCAGGTAAAGAAGGACAGGTCGGTATAGATCCGCGCCGTGATCGGGTGATAATTCCCGGTCCCGAAATGGGCGTAGGACCGCAGCGTCCCCCCTTCGCGCCGCACGACCAGGCTGAGCTTGGCATGGGTCTTGAGGTCGGCGAAGCCGAACACGACCTGCGCGCCCGCGGCCTCCAGCGCCCGCGCCAGACGGATATTGGCTTCCTCGTCGAACCGGGCACGCAATTCCACCATCGCGGTGACCGATTTCCCGGCCTCGGCCGCCTCGATCAGCGCCTTGACGATGGGGCTGTCGCGCGAGGTCCGGTACAGCGTCTGCTTGATCGCGACCACCGCCGGGTCCTGGGCGGCCTGGCGCAGAAACTGCACCACCACGTCGAAACTCTCGAACGGATGATGGACGATCATGTCCTTGGCGCGGATGGCGGCGAAGCAGTCGCCCCCGAAATCGATCACCCGCTCGGGAAAGCGCGGCGTATAGGGCGGAAACAGCAATTCGGGCCGGTCGTCCACGATCAGCTGCTTCAGGTCCACCACGCCAATCAGCCCGGGCTGGATCTCGATCTCGTCGGGCGGCACGTTCAGGTCGTTGGCCACCGCCTGCCCCAGGTCGGGCGGCATGCGCGAATCGATATCCAGATGGATCACCACCCCACGCCGCCGCCGCTTCAGCGCGCTCTCGTAGGAGCGGACCAGATCCTCGGCCTCGTCCTCGAACTCCACGTCGGTATCGCGGATCACCCGCAGCACGCCCCAGTCGCCCGCCATCATGCCGGGGAACAGCCGGTCGATGCACAGCGCGATCATGTTTTCCAGCATGATGAACCGCGCGACGCCGGGCGGCGACAGGCTGGCCGGCAGCCGGATGAACCGGTCGATCTGCGCCGGCAGCAGGATCATGGCGCTCATGACGAAGCGCCCGGTCTCCATGCTCATCAGCCGCAGCGACAGGGCCAGCCCCATATGCGGGATGAACGGCAACGGGTGCGCCGGGTCGATCGCCAGCGGCGTCAGGACGGGAAAAACCCGGTCCATGAAGCACCCGTCCAGCCATTCGCGGTCGGCCTCGGTGATATGGTCCAGCCCGCAGACCACGATCCCGGCTTCGGCCAGCAGGCCGCGCAGATCCTTCCAGATCCGCTGCTGCTCGCGCAGCAGCCGGGCGGTGCGGGTACGCACGGCGGCAAGCTGCTGCGCCGGGGTCAGCCCGTCGGGCGACATGCTCAGCAGCCCCTCGCGCACCTGCCCCACCAGGCCCGCGACACGGACCGAGTAGAATTCGTCCAGGTTCCCGGCGCTGATCGACAGGAAACGCAGCCGTTCCAGCAGCGGATTGCGCGGATTATCCGCCTCCTCCACCACGCGCTGGTTGAAATCGAGCCAGGAGAGTTCGCGGTTGATGAACCGGGCGGGCGAATGCATGTCCACCGCCGGCGGCGGGGGGGTCTGCTCGGGTGGCGCCAGCCGCCGCCGTGTCGCGGCCACGCCGGTGCGCTTGCCGGCCGTCCGTCCGGATGTCCGGCGCGCGGGCGTTTTCCCCGTCGGTCTGGTCAATCCAATCTCCTGCCACAAATCCGCCTTCGTTTCGCCAAGCTAGGCGGAACGGCCCGCAATGCCAACGCAGTGGCGTATGAACTTTCCTAGCGCGCCGGCAGGTCCGCCATCCGGTCGGCGGGTACCTCCTCATGGTCCAGCAGGTCATGCAGTGCCGACACCGCCAGCGCCCGGGTCACGCGCCGCCCGGCCGCCAGCCCGGCCTGGTCCAGCCGGATCGCGGCATCGCGAATGGCCGAGGCGGTGCGCGGCAGGCGGCGCAGCAGCCATTCGGTCACCGGCTGGCTGACCACGATCTGCCGGTCCGCCAGATGGCGCAGTAGCAGGATGCGCAGCAGCGCATCCTCGGGCTGGCGCAGTTCGATCGCCATCGTCGCGCGCAGCCGGCTGGCCAGGTCCGGCAGGGCCACCGGCCAGCGCGCGGGCGGCAGGCGGGCGGCCATCACCAGCGCGATCCGCTGCTCACGCGCCGCGTTCAGCAGATGCAGGATCGCCTGCTGGTCCTCCGCGCGGTCAGCATCGTCCACCGCCACGGCCCGGAACGTCTCCGCCGGCCCGTCGCGCAATGCGCCCAGCGTCGCACCCGTCACCTCGGCGCCGCGCAGCAGCACGGCGCCCTGCTCCTGCGCCCAGATCTCCAGCAGGTGGGTCTTGCCGGCGCCGGCCGGGCCCCACAGCGCCATCCGGTGCTCGGGCCATGGGTTCGCCCCCAGCAGCCAGGCCCGCGCCGCCCCGTTCGACCCGGCCGCGACGAAATCGGCCCGGGCGAAGCGACTGCGATGCCCAAAGGGCAACGCAAGCTGGTCCGCCCCGCCCATCGACGCCTGTTCGCCCGGATTCTGCACCGCCTGTTCAACCACTGCTTTGCGTGCCGCCTTCGCCTGCCGTAAAGGAACCCAGAGCGTTTACCCTACCTCGCCCCATTCTTCGACCCCCGCCGTTGCGGCAGGAAGACGGAAGGGGCGCGGCGACGACGAAGGCCCGACACATGACCTCCGCCCCCTCTTCTTCCTCGGCCCCGCCCGCCGCCGGCGCCACCTACCGCGACGCAGGCGTGGACATCGAAGCCGGCGACGCGCTGGTCGATGCCATCAAGCCGGCGGCGAAGGCGACGGACCGCCCCGGCACCATGGGGGGCCTGGGCGGATTCGGTGCCCTGTTCGACCTGAAGGCCGCGGGTTTCACCGATCCGGTCCTCGTCTCCTGCACCGACGGCGTCGGCACCAAGCTGATGATTGCCATCGAAAGCGGCCTGCACGAAACCGTCGGCATCGACCTGGTGGCGATGTGCGTGAACGACCTGGTGGTCCAGGGCGCCGAGCCCCTGTTCTTCCTCGATTATTTCGCCACCGGCCGGCTGGCGGTCGAAGACGCGGCCAAGGTGGTGCGCGGCATAGCCCAGGGCTGCGCCGAGTCGGGCTGCGCGCTGGTGGGCGGCGAAACCGCCGAGATGCCGGGCATGTATGCCCCCGGCCATTACGACCTCGCCGGCTTCTCGGTCGGCGCGGCCGAGCGTTCGGCGCTGCTGCCCGCCGGAATTGCCGCCGGCGACACGCTGATCGGGCTCTCGGCCAGCGGCGTGCATTCCAACGGCTTCTCGCTGGTCCGCTCCATCGTCACGCGCAGCGGGCTGGACTGGAACGCCCCCTGCCCCTTCGCCGAGGGCCAGACCCTGGCCCAGGCGCTGATGACGCCCACGCGCCTGTACGTAAGGCAGGTGCTGGACCTGCACCGGCAGGGGCTGATCCAGGGCGCCGCGCACATCACCGGCGGCGGCCTGCCGGGCAACCTGCCGCGCGTGCTGCCGGCGGGGCTGACGGCGGTGATCGACGGCGCTGCGTGGCAGATCCCCCCGGTCTTCCGCTGGCTGGCGCAAACCGGGCAGGTCGATGCCGACGAGATGCTGAAAGTCTTCAATTGCGGCATCGGCATGGTCCTGGTCGCCCGCGACGCCGACGCGGCACTGGCCGCCCTGCGCGCGGCGGGCGAGACCCCGGTCGTGATCGGCCGGCTGGAAGCCTCGACCGCCGGCACCCCGGCCGGCCTGCGCTTCACCACCCGCCCCGACTTCGCCGGCTGAACCTCGGTGAGCACAGTTTCGCGGGACGATCGCTGCCCGATCGCAATCCTGATCAGCGGGCGCGGCAGCAACATGCGCGCGCTGATCGATGCCTGTGCCGCGCCGGATTTCCCGGCGCGCATCGTCATGGTCCTCAGCAACAGGCCCGACGCCCCGGGCCTGGACGTCGCCCGCGCGGCAGGCCTGCGGGCCGAGGCAATCGACCACCGCCCCTTCGGCAAGGATCGCGCGGCGCATGAACGCGCGGTAGACGCCACCCTGCGCGCGGCCGGCGTCAAGCTGGTCTGCCTGGCCGGCTACATGCGCCTGCTGACACCCTTCCTGACCGAAGCCTGGGCCGGGCGGATGCTCAACATCCACCCCAGCCTGCTGCCCGCCTTCCCCGGCCTGCACACGCACGAACGCGCGCTGGAAGCCGGCGTGAAGCTGCATGGCTGCACGGTGCATCTGGTGACGGAAGTAATGGATGACGGCCCGATCCTGGGCCAGGCGGCCGTGCCGGTCCATGCCGGCGACACGCCCGACCATCTGGCCGCACGCGTTCTGGAACAGGAACATCGCCTGTATCCGGCCGCGCTGCGCAGGCTGCTGCGGCCCGAACCGTCGTCACCCGTGGATGACGGCGGGTCGCTGCTGGTCGTCTGACCAGCCGATGGCGGGCACCCCAGGGTGCCCGCCCCTGCCGATCAGGGCAGGATTTCGGTCTGCGCGAAGAAGAACGCGATCTCGTTGTTCGCGTTTTCCAGGCTGTCCGAACCATGGACCGAATTCGCCTCGATGCTCTCGGCGAACTCGGCGCGCACGGTGCCGGGGGCGGCCTTCTTCGGGTCGGTGGCGCCCATGACGTCGCGATGCTTCAGGACGGCGTTCTCGCCTTCCAGAACCTGGACCACGACCGGGCCCGAGATCATGAACGACACCAGGTCGCCGTAGAACGGACGGTCCTTGTGGACGGCATAGAACGCGCCGGCGACCGCCTCGGTCAGCTGGACGCGCTTCTGCGCCACGATCCGCAGGCCGGCATCTTCGAACACGGCATTGATCTTACCGGTCAGGTTGCGCCGGGTCGCGTCCGGCTTGATGATCGACAGGGTACGTTCGGTCGCCATGGGATGGCTCCTTCTTCTTGGTCGAATTGCATGACCGGGACCCCCTGCCCACACCGGACCGGCGCCCCTTACGCGCGCCATCTAGAGCATATTGGGCAGGACTGGTAGGTACAGCGTCACGAATCCTGCCCGCCCCGCCGGGCATACCGCCAAATTTCCGGAGCCCGCCCCCGTGAGTCTGCTCGTCATCACCGACCTGACCCTCCGCATCGCGGGGCGCACCCTGCTGGACGGGGCATCGCTGAGCGTCGATCCGGGGCGCAAGATCGGCCTGGTCGGGCGCAACGGCGCCGGCAAATCCACCCTGCTGGCCGCCATCGCCGGCGACATCGCGCCCGACGGCGGCACCATCACCCTCTCGTCGCGCGCCCGCATGGCCCGCATCCGGCAGGAAGCCCCCTCGGGTGACGCCAACCTGCTGGACACCGTGCTGGCCGGCGATCTCGAACGCACGACGCTGCTGGCAGAGTCGGAACGGACGACCGACCCCACGCGCCTGGCCGACATTCACGAGCGCCTGCGCGCCATCGGCGCCGACAGCGCCCCCGCGCGCGCCGCCACCATCCTGTCGGGCCTGGGCTTCGACGCCGCCGCGCAGGCCCGCCCGGTCTCCGATTTCTCGGGCGGCTGGCGCATGCGCGTGGCGCTCGCCACCGCCCTGTTCCTCAACCCCGACCTGCTGCTGCTGGACGAGCCGACCAACCATCTCGACCTCGAAGCCACGATCTGGCTGGAAAGCTGGCTGGCCCGCTTTTCCGGCGCGGCGCTGATCGTCAGCCACGATCGCGGATTGCTGGACCGCTCGGTCGACGCCATCGCCCATCTCGACCAGCGCCGCCTGTCGCTGACCCCCGGCGGCTATGACGAATTCGTCCGCATCCGCACCGAGCAGGCCCTGCAACAGGCCCGCGCCGCCGAGCGCATCGCCGCCCAGCGCGCCCACATGCAATCCTTCGTCGACCGCTTCCGCGCCAAGGCCACCAAGGCCCGACAGGCCCAGGCCCGCGTAAAGGCGCTGGAAAAGCTGCCGGTGATCGAAGCGGTGATCGAGGACACCCCCACCCGCTTCGCCTTCCCCGAACCCACGCCCCTGCCGCCGCCGATGCTGACGCTGGACCGCGTGTCGGTGGGCTATGACGGCAAGCCGATCCTCTCCAACCTGTCCCTGCGGCTGGACATGGAAGACCGGGTCGCCCTGCTCGGCGCCAACGGCAACGGCAAATCGACCTTCGCCAAGCTCATCGCCGGCCGCCTGGCCCCGCTATCGGGCACGGCCAGCCACAATCCGCGCCTGCGGGTCGGCTATTTCGCGCAGCACCAGGCCGAGGAACTGGTGCCGGACGAAACCCCCGTCGCCCACATGGCCCGCGCCATGCCCAAGGCGCCCCCGACCGCCGTGCGGGCCCAGCTCGCCCGCTTCGGGCTGGATGCCGACCGCGCGGACACGATCACGCGCGACCTTTCGGGCGGCGAGAAGGCCCGGCTGCTGCTGGCCCTGGCCACCCGCGACGCCCCGCACCTGCTGATCCTGGACGAACCGACCAACCATCTGGACCTGGATGCGCGCGAGGCCCTGATCCGCGCCCTGGCCGAATTCGAGGGCGCTGTGCTGCTGATCAGCCACGACCCGCATCTGGTCGAGCTGGTCGCCGACCGGCTGTGGCTGGTGGGCGACGGCACCGTCCGCCCCTTCGACGGCGACATGGCCGAATATCGCGTCTGGCTGTCCGAACGCGCCCGCGCCGCCAGCCGCCCGGCAACCTTTCCCGCGGCCCCCAGACGCGAGGACAGGCGCGACCGCGCCGAAGCCCGCAAGGCCGTCGCCCCCCTGCGCAGGAAGGCCCGCGACGCCGAGGCCCGCATCGGCAAGCTGGCGGCAGAACGCGCCCGGCTGGAAACCCGCCTGGCCGACCCCGCGCTTTACGCCACCGGCAGCGCAGAAGACGTAACGGCCATCAACACCCGCCTTGCCGCCATCGGGCGCGAAGAGGCGGCGGCCGAGGAAGAATGGCTGCTGGCCGAAGCCGCGATCGAGGAAGCCGCAACCCAGGACTGACCGGAAAGCGGCCCGTCCGGTATCCTTTCGTTCACCCGGGCGTTGCCAGTATTGCCGTCTGCCCGGTCGACCCCCAAGCCGACATCGACGCGGGCGGACGGATATGCGAACCATCCCCTTCATCGTCGACATGCGTTGAATCCCTCATCCAGCGGCCCGCCGATCTCCGGAATCGCAGCGCATTCCAAAGGCAGGCCGCCAGCCGACCACAAAGCGGAAACGCCATGCCCCCCATCGCCGTGACCGACTCCAAACCAGCCCCCCAGGCCGAAAAGCGGGACTCCCGGCACGAAGCGCCCGTCACCGATCCGCGCGCCGTGCAACTGGGCAGGATCCACGCCCTGCTCCAGCGGACGATCCTGCTGACCACCGGCATCCTGTCGATCTGGCTCCTCGGCCCCGTGCTGATGGTCGTGTTCGCCGCCACGCTGCTGGCGGTCATCCTCCACAACCTGGCGGTCCTGGCCCAGCGCTGGATCCGGCTGCCCTACTGGCTGGCACTGACCCTGGTCGTCGTGATCCTGCTGGCCGCCTTCGCCGGCCTGATCTGGAGCAGCGGCCCCACCATCGCCGAACAGGCAACCCGACTGCGCATTGCACTGACCACGCAGGCCTATACGGTGCGGGCGCAACTGGGCACCAGCGAGATCGGGCGCACCCTGCTGGACCACCTGCCCCAGACACTGGGCGGCAACCAGACCGGCGGCGGGGGCGACGGCATGGGCTCGCGCATCGCCGGCTCCATGACCGGCGTCCTGTCCTCGGCCTTCGGCGCCGTCGGCACGCTGGCGGTCATCCTGATCGCCGGCCTGTATTTCGCCCTGTCTCCCGCCCTCTACGCCAACGGCCTGCTGCGCCTGTTCCCCACCGCGCTCCGCCCGACGGCACGCAAGCTGCTGCTGGTGGCGGGGCGCACCCTGTGGGCCTGGACCGCCGGACAGGCGCTGGACATGTTCGTCGTCGGCATGCTGTCGGCAATCGGCCTGTGGTTCATCGGCGTGCCGCTGGCCCTGGCGCTGGGCGTCGTCGCGGGGCTGGCCAATTTCATCCCCTATATCGGCGCCTTCATCGGCGCGATCCCGGCCATCCTGCTGGGCCTGTCGGTCGGCACGCGCGAGGGGCTGTTGGTGCTGGCGCTCTACACCGCCATCCAGTTCTTCGAGGGCAATGTCATGGCGCCGCTGATCCAGCGCCATGCGGTCAAGATGCCGCCGGGCGTGACCATCCTGTCGCAGACCGTGTTCGGCACCATTCTCGGCCTGCCGGGCCTGATCCTGGCCTCGCCACTCACGGCCGCCCTGCTGGCGGTAATGGACAAGGCCACCCCGCCGCTGGACGAGTCCGACCGGGTCTGAAACCCGTCACATTCAGGGGGTAGCGGGGCGGATATAGGGGCGGATATCTACCCTCAGCATGCCGGCATGGTTCGCCGCCGCCAGCCCTTCGGCACTGTCTTCCAGCACCAGGCAGCACTCGGGCGCCGCACCCAGCCGCCGCGCGGCCTCCAGAAACAGGTCGGGCGCCGGCTTGGGCCGCGCCACGTCGTCGATGGTCACGATCGTATCGAACAGCTCCAGCAGCCCCGTCCGGGTCAGTGACGCCGTCACGATCTCCCGCGAACCGCTCGAGGCCACGGCCATCGGCAGCGTGCCGCGATACCGGCGGGCAAGGTCCGCCACCACCGCGATTTCCCGCAGGTCGGCCATCGCCGACAGCACGTTCCGCCGCGCGGCCCGGACGATGGCAGGGCGGTCGAGCACCCGCCCCAGCTCCGCTTCCATCAGGTCCAGCACCATATGCTCCGACAGGCCGCCCCGGCCGTGGAACCATTCCGGCGCCACCTCATGCGCCGCCTCCGACTGCAACGCCGCCAGCCAGCCCCGCAGATAAAGTGGCAGCGTATCGACCAGCGTCCCGTCGCAATCGAAGATCAGCGCCGCCGTGCCGGACGGAACGGCGATCACGGAAAGGCGGTCCGCTCGTACGGGTGCTGGTCCACAAGCTGGCGCAGCGGCGCGAAATCGGCTTCGGAAAACTGATGGACGCGGATCACGGCACCCGGCCGATCCTCCAGGAACACGGTGGTGTTCCAGTCGGCGGCGCTGATCCCGGTCCACAGCGTCATGCTGTAGGGAACGGGCTTGCCGTCCGGCCCCGCCGGCCGGTTCGCCGTCAGGGTGATGGTGGCATCGCCCGACGAAGGCGGCGTCTGCCCCAGCGGCCCCCAGACGGTGCGATGATGTTGCAGCCAGTCGTTGAGCGTATGGATTTCCGCCGCCGACAGCGCGCGCTGCTGGCGCATCGGCCCCACGCTGATCACGCCATTCGTCATTTCGGGAATGGCCAGGGGCTTGAAATTGGGCATCGCGAAGGACCACAGCACGGCCGATGTCCCGACCGTGACCGTCAGGAAGCCCAGAAGCAATGCTGTTTCCCGTCTCATACCTGATGTCTTTCTCGTTTATCCGCGAACGGCGGCAATAATGCGCGCAACCTCCGCATCCGTCAGTTCCGGGTGGATCGGCAGGGCCAGAATACGGCAAGCCAGATCTTCGGCAACAGGCAACGCCGTTCCGTCATGGTGGTCCTGATATGCGGGCTGAAGGTGGAGCGGCCGCGGATAATAGATCGCCGAAGGCACACCCTGCGCCTTCAGCCGCTCCTGCAACGCGGCACGGGCCGATTCGCCTTCGGTCAAGACGGCGTAGACCGCCCATGCGCTCTGCGAGCCCGCCACCCGCGCGGGCGTGACGACCGCCCCTTCCAGCCCCGAATCATAAGCCCGCGCAATCTCCTCGCGCCGGGCCAACTCGTCGTCGAACGCCTCCAGCTTCGCCAGCAGGACCGCCGCCTGGATCGTATCCAGCCGCCCGTTCATGCCGGTACGCAGCACTTCATAGCGCGTCTTGCCCTCGCCATGGGTGCGCAGCGAGCGATAGAGGTCCGCCCGCTCGGGGTCGTCGGTCAGGATCGCACCGCCATCGCCATACCCCCCCAGCGGCTTGGACGGGAAGAAGGACAGGGTCGTCGCCGTGGCCTCGCGCCCCAGCTTGCGCCCCGCCAGCGCCCCGCCGAACGACTGGGCGCAATCGTCCATCAGGAACAGCCCCTCGCGCTTCGCGATCGCGCGCAGCGCGGCCCACGGCGCCGGCTGCCCGAACAGATCGACCCCCACGATCGCGCGCGGGCGCAGCAGCCCGGCGGCGCGCACTTCGGCAATCCGCCGTTCCAGGCTGGCCGGGTCGATCTGGAAAGTCCGGGGGTCGACATCGACGAATACCGGAGTCGCATTCAGCAGCAGCGGCACCTCCGCCGTCGCCGTGTAGGTAAAGGCGGGCAGGAAGACCGCATCCCCCCGCCCGATTTCCTCGGCCATCATGACGATCTGGATCGCATCGGTGCCCGAGGACACGCCCACGCACTCGGCCGCGCCGGCATAGGCCGCCAGCGCCTGCTCCAGTTCCGCGACCTCGGGGCCCATCACGAACCGGCAATGCGCCATCACGGTATCGACCCGCCGCCGGATCGCATCGCCCAGCCGCGCCTGCTGCGCCGGCAGGTCGAGAAACGCGATGGGCGGAAGGCTTTCGGAAAGCGGGGCAGTCATGAATGCATCGTCCTTTCGGCGTCGGTCGATTCCACGGTCGGTTCCGCCATCATATCGTGCAGGTCGCCCGTCGGGTTATGGGCGAATTCGGGAACGAGACCCCTGATCAGCGCAAGGACGGCCTGCGCGTCGCCCCGGTGGCAGGCCGCGGCCAGCCGGTCGATGACCAGCCCCACCGCATGACGGTCGACAATACGCGGCGTCGCCATGCGCAGGCCCGGATGATCGGTCTCGGCCGGGGCCTCGCGCCCGTGGAACAGTTCCTCGAAGAGCTTTTCGCCCGGCCGCAGCCCGGTAAAATGGATCGGCACGTCGATCTGCGGGCGCAGGCCCGCCAGACGGATCATCTGCCGCGCCAGGTCGACGATCCTGACCGGCTTGCCCATGTCGAGCACGAAGATCCCGCCATTGCGCAGCAGCGTGTCGGTCCCGCTTTCCGCCTCGCCGCGAATCGTGCCGCGCACGCTGGCCTGCAGGACCAACCCCACGGCCTCCGACACCGTCATGAAATAACGCTGCATGTCGGGGTGCGTCACGGTCAGCGGGCCGCCCCGCTCCAGCTGGCGGCGAAACAGCGGCACGACCGATCCGGTCGACCCCAGCACGTTGCCGAACCGCACGGTCACGCAGCGCATGGCATTGCCCGCACCGCTCCGGGCCTCGACATCCAGCGCCTGGCAATACATCTCGGCCGCGCGCTTCGAGGCCCCCATCAGGCTGGAAGGGTTCACCGCCTTGTCGGTCGACACCATGACCAGCGCCAGGGCCCCGTTGCGCGCCGCCGCATCGGCGACCACGCGGGTGCCGATGACATTGGTCAGCACCCCCTCGCACGGATTGGCCTCGACCATCGGCACATGCTTCAGCGCGGCGGCATGAAAGACCAGTTCCGGCCGATAGAGGGCACAGATCTCCTCCATCCGGTCCCGATCGCGGATATCGGCCAGGATCGCCTCGCGCCGGATCGCCGGCGCGCGCTCGGACAGTTCCAGGTCGATCTGCCACAGCGCGAATTCCCCATGGTCCAGCAGCAGCAGATGCCTCGGCCCATACCCCGCGATCTGCCGCGCCAGTTCCGACCCGATCGACCCGCCGGCCCCCGTCACCAGGATCGTGCGGCCACCCAGCAGGGCCGCCATCCCGTCCCGGTCCAGGTCGATCTGCGGGCGGTTCAGCAGTTCCTCGATCGCGATCGGCCGCAATTCCAGCCGCGAGGCCGGGGTCAGGTCGGTCAGGTCGGGGGAACGTTGCACGGACAGGCCGCGCTGCTCGGCGGATGTCAGGACTCGCGCCAGCTCCTCACCCCGGAATTCGGCCTCGGTCACGATCAGCAGGTCCGGCCAGTCGCTGCCGCCGCGCGACCGGTCCAGAATGTCGTCCATCCGCCGCACATGGCCCAGAATGGGCACGCCGTGGATCCTGCGCCCCGTCTGCCGCCGCCCCCCGGTCATGATGCCCACGACCCGGAACGCCGGATGCGGCGCCCGCTCGATGGCGCGGATGAACAGGTCGACGGACTGGTCGGACCCGATCAGCACCACCTGCGCCGACGGATAACGCCGCGTCGAATGCCGGCACGACAGGCGGTAGACGATCCGCACTCCGCCCAGCGACACCAGCAGCACCAGCGCATGGATGAACGGAAAGGCCGGCGTCGGAATCGGAAAGCCCGTCACATACAGGCCCAGCGAGAACAGAATCGCGCTCGCCGCCGAAGCCCCGGCGATTCCCAGCAGGTCGTCCACCCCGGAAAAACGCCAATATTGCTGCTGGACGCGAAACGGCAGGCTGCTGATCACCAGCGTGATCGCCCCGCCGGCGATGAACCATAGCGGATGCAGCAGGCCGCCCCCCGGGTCGGCCAGCCAGCGGGCCAGCGGCGCCGACAGCGCGGCCAGGCCGCCATCCAGCATCACATTGACGGCGATTCGGTTGACCGGACGCCGCCCGACGTCGGGTTCACCAGGGTCGTCGACGGGGTCAGGGCGTTGCGAAGCCATTATCCCGCCCATATAGCCCAGCCCATTCCATGCTAGAAGAAGCCATGACGACAAAACATTGCTGCATCCGGTCGTGACCACCCTCTACCCGGCCCTGGCCTTCCCGTTCCTGCTGCTCGCCACCTGGATCGCCGCCGGCCTGATGGTGGCGGCAACGATCCGCCTGGGCGTCATGGACCATCCCGGACATCGCAGTTCCCACACCCGGCCCACGCCCAAGGGCGGCGGCATCGGCATCGTCGCGGCCTTCGTGCTGGCGGTGCCCGTCGGGCGCATGCTGCATGGCCTGCCGCCGCTGGACCCGCAGACGGCCACCCTGCTGGCCGCGACGGTCCTGCTGGGCGCGATCTCCTGGCTGGACGATCTCTACCAATGGTCCCCGCTCCTGAAGCTGGGGGCACAGGTCGCGGCGTCGGTCCTGGTGGCCGTCACGCTGCCGGTCGCCCCGGCCCTGTCCGCCATGCTGCCAGCCGCCCTGGCCGCGCCGGCATGGTTCGGGCTTGCGGTGCTCACCCTGGTATTCACGACCAACGCGGTCAATTTCATGGATGGGCTGAACGGGCTGGTCTCCGGTTCCGTCATGCTGGCCTGTCTCGTGATCGGGACCCTGGCGCCCGATACCGCCGTGGGCG
Source organism: Gluconacetobacter takamatsuzukensis (assembly GCF_014174275.1). GTDB lineage: Bacteria > Pseudomonadota > Alphaproteobacteria > Acetobacterales > Acetobacteraceae > Gluconacetobacter > Gluconacetobacter takamatsuzukensis. The sequence continues at coordinate 267,652 of NZ_JABEQK010000003.1, forward strand.
TCATGGCCCTGCTTCTGGCGGCGGCGCTGGCCGGCTTCCTGCCGTTCAATTTCCCGTCGGCCCGGATCTTCATGGGCGATGTCGGCAGCCAGCCCTGCGGGCTGCTGGTCGGCACATTCGCACTGGCCTGCGCGGACCACCCCCATGCCGGCACCTCCGCCTGGTACGTCGTTCCCATACTGGCAGCCGGCCTGATCTACGATGTCCTGTATACGCTCGTCCGGCGCTGGCGGAACGGTGCCCGGCTGATGGAGGGCCATCGCGAGCATCTCTATCAACGCGCGACCCAGGGCGGCCTCCCGCCCGTCGCCGTCGCCCTCATCCACTGGGCGTTCGTCCTGTGGGGCGGGATGGCGGCCTATGCCGCCCTGCACGGCATCGTCGCGCTCGTCGCGGCCCTGCTGGCGGTCCTGCTGCCGCAACTGGCCTGGAGCGCCTTCGTCGAACGGCGCACGCGGCCACCGACCCGGATCACCTGAGCGGCGAACCGGGCCGACGGCCGAAAGACCCGTCAGTGGGTCAGCGTCAGTTCCAGCCCCTGGGCGGCACCGGCCAGCCGCGCGCCCTTCGAGATGGTATCGATCTTGATCGTCACGCCGTTGCCGTTGTGCAGCAGGCTGCCGCCCACGCCGTTGCCCAGCGTCGCCTCGCCGTTGCCGGCAACATAGGTGCCGTCGAAATCGTGCAGGTTCTTCAGGTTATAGACGGTGCCGGTGCCTTCGATCTTCGAATAGCCGACAGCGGCGATCGACCCGCCCTTGATGGTGAAATGATAGGTATGGTGCCCGAAGGTCAGTTTCCCGGTGCCCCACGTCCAGCCGACCCCGACATCGGCGGATTTGGCCTCCAGCCGGATATGGCCCACGGGTGCGCCCAAATCGTCGGCCGCACGGGCCGTCACCGGGCCAGGAAGGGACGTCGCCAGAAACGGAACGGCAAGAACGGCCACGGCAGCGATACGCGATGCCATATGCATGATCTTTCTCCTACGGTCTGTCCCGATCGGCTGAATTGACGCCCGCGTGGAATCGGCGGCACGAGCCCGTGCGTGCGGACCATCGGTCGCGCACGGCCCCGCCAATTCGTCCGATCGGCCTGTCGTCTTCCAGAATGAAATGACGGCTGCCCGGACGGGCAGCCGTCCCGCCGCAATCAGCCGGCGGCGCGGCGCGGCGCGCGCTCTTCGCGCACGATCTTGGCCGTGCGGCCAGTCGCCGGCACGCCGGCGGCCTCGCCCATGATCGAGCGCAGCTCGCGCAGATAGGCCGAACCCTTCAGCGTGCGCTGGACCAGGACCGAACGGCGATCCATCGGGTCCACCTTGCGACGGGCCAGGTCCAGCTCGCCCAGCCGGTCGAGGGCACGGGTGATGGCGGGCTTGGACACGTTCAGCGCCGCGGCCAGGCCACGAACGGTATGCGCCCCTTCCTCGAGATAGCAGGTGAGGAAGACGCCAAGCTGGCGGGCCGACAGATCGGGCCCGTCACGGCGCACCATGGCAACGATGGTGTCGCGCAGGGTGTTGACCAGCTGGTCGGTGGTCGATGAGTTCTGAGCCATAGTAAAAAAAGCCTTTCCCGAGGGGTCGGCAACGCCCCCTAAATGTTTTGCCGTCAGCGTTCCCGCTCAGGGTCCGACGGTCATTCCAGAAACGTATATAGTTTCAGAATGCGGCAGATATAAGCCCGAGAAACCAGGATAGTTCGATCCTTGTCATTATTTCACGATTGCGAGCTGTCCCTTGCATGAAGGATCGGCAACAAAGCTGCGTACAATGCACGCAAAACCGGGATTTCCCCCCCTTCCGGCCGTCCGGAACGGTAATGATCGTTCCATGCATACAGATCGATATGTGCCCAGCGCACGCCTGTTTTGATGAATTTTTTTAAAAACAGCGCCGCAGTCAGCGATCCGGCCATGGGTTTTGCCGACACATTGTTCATGTCGGCCACCGGACTCCGCAGCCACGAGGCATAATCGTCCCACAGCGGCAGCCGCCACAGCGGGTCGGCACACCCGTCCCCGGCCTCCAGGATCGCCTGCGCCACCCGGTCGTCATTGCTGAACAGGGCCGGCAGGTCCGGCCCCAGCGCCACCCGGGCAGCGCCGGTCAGCGTGGCCGCATCGATCAGCAGGTCCGGATTCGCCTCGCCCGCCTCGGTCAGCAGGTCGCACAGCACCAGCCGGCCCTCGGCATCGGTATTGCCGATCTCCACCGTCTGGCCCGACCGCGTGACCACCACGTCCGAGGGCCGCATCGCGGTGCCCGAGATACTGTTCTCGACACATCCCAGCCGCAGTTCCAGGCGGATGGGCAGGTCCCGCGTCATCACCAGCCGGGCCAGGGCCAGCATCACGGCGGCGCCGCCCATGTCCTTCTTCATGCGCAGCATCCCGGCCGCCGGCTTGATGTCGTAGCCGCCGGTATCGAAGCACACGCCCTTGCCCACCAGCGACAGCAGCGGGGCCTTCGCCCCGGCCCGGCTCCCCTCCCACCGGGCCACCACCACCTTGGGCGCACGCGCCGACCCGACACCGACATGCGCGACGGTGGGATAGGCCCGCGCCAGCTTCCGTCCCTTCACGACCTCCACCCGTGCGCCCAGCGGCTCCAGCAGGGTCAGGGCGGCATCGGCCAGTTCGGCCGGCCCCATCAGGTTGGGGGGCGCGTTGATCAGGTCCCGCCCCAGCCGGATCGCGTGCGCGACCTCCGCCCCGGCGGCACCGCCGGCGGGCACGACCAGGCGCGCGATGTCCCGCTCCGCCGGCGCGGCCCGGCCGAAGGCAGGCATGCGATAGGCCCCCAGGCAGAAGCCCAGGACCGCGATGTCGGGGGCAATGCCCTCGGGCAGCGCGATCTTCCACGCACCGGGCGGCAGGCCGGCGGCCAGGGTCCCGAACTGGAACGGGTCCGCCCCCGCGCGCACGCCCAGCACCGCCGCCGCCACGCCGTCCTTGCCCGGCACCAGCCCCAGCTCCCCGGCCAAGCCCCGAAAACCCGACTCGCGCAGGAACACGGCGCCGGATTCACCGACTCGTTCCGCCAGGGTCGCCAGATCGGCCTCGGTGATCGCATGGATCACGCGCACGCCGCTGCGTCGCCCCCGCGTGGACGGCAACAGGCAGGGGAATTCTTCCATGGACATCAGCGACCTCCGCGATCCGAACAGCGCCAGCGTGCGTCCTGCGGGCGGCCAACGCAACCGGTCGCGCATGTATTCTACGATCCTGACGCGGGTTTTGCTTGCAATCCATCCGATGTCATCTGAGCATGGCACCATGATGGGTGCATCCCCGGGGGCCGGGTCCCCCAGTGCCGCGCGACACGCTTTCCACCCTGCGCATGCCAGGCGAATCAGGGCCGTCCTCGGTCCGACCAACACAGGCAAGACGCACTTGGCCCTGGAGCGCCTGCTGGCCCATTCCAGCGGCATCATCGGCTTTCCCCTCCGCCTGCTGGCCCGCGAGAATTACGAGCGCATGGTCGCCGCCAAGGGCGCCGGCGCCGTCGCCCTGATCACGGGCGAGGAAAAGATCGTCCCGCCCAACGCCCGCTGGTTTTCCTGCACCGTCGAGGCCATGCCGCTGGACCAGCGCGCGGAATTCGTCGCGGTCGACGAAATCCAGCTCTGCGCCGATCCCGACCGGGGCCATATCTTCACCGACCGGCTGCTGCACGCGCGCGGCATGGTGGAAACCATGTTCCTGGGCGCGGAGACGATCCGCCCGCTGCTGCGCCGCCTGGTCCCGGGGATCGAGATCGACACCAGGCCGCGCCTCTCCAGCCTCACCCATCTCGGCGCCTGCAAGCTCACGCGCCTGCCCCCCCGTTCCGCCATCGTCGCCTTCTCGGCGACCGAGGTCTATGCGATCGCCGAGTTGATCCGCCGCCGGCGCGGCGGCTGCGCCGTCGTCATGGGCCAGCTCTCCCCGCGCACGCGCAACGCACAGGTGGCGCTGTATCAGGAACGCGAGGTCGATTACCTGGTCGCCACCGACGCCATCGGCATGGGCCTGAACATGGACGTCAACCATGTCGCCTTCGCCGGCCTGTCCAAGTTCGACGGCATGCGGGCCCGGCGCCTCCACCCCGCCGAAATCGCCCAGATCGCCGGCCGGGCCGGCCGGGGCATGCGCGACGGCACGTTCGGCACCGCCGGCACCTGCCCGCCCCTGCCCGAGGAAGTGGTCGAAGCCGTCGAAACCCACCGTTTCGACCCGATCGAGCGCCTGTTCTGGCGCAACAGCGACCTCGATTTCTCCGGCCCCGAGGCCCTACTGGCCAGCCTCAACCGCGCCCCGCCCATGGTGGGGCTGACCGCCGGCAACGAGGCCACCGATGTCCTGACCCTCGGCAGCCTGGCGGCGGTGCCCGAGATCCGCGCCCTCGTCCGCTCCTCCCGCGCCACCCGGCTGTTGTGGGAGGCCTGCCAGATCCCCGATTTCCGCAAGCTGGGCGACGAAAGCCATACCAGGCTCTGCGCCCGCATCTTCACCCATGTGATGCGCGACGGGCATGTCCCCGAATCCTGGATGGACGCACAGATCGCGGGCTTCACCCGCACCGACGGCGATATCGATTCCCTGATGCACCGGCTCTCGGGCATCCGCGTCTGCGCCTATATCGCCGCCCGGCGCGATTGGGTACGCAACGCCACCCAGTGGCAGGACCGCACCCGCGCGGTCGAGGACCAGTTGTCCGACGCCCTGCACGAACGCCTGACTGCCCGCTTCGTCGATCGTCGCGCCGCCTCCCTGATCCGCCGGCTCGATGAATCGGCCGAGGAAGACCTGCTGTCCGCCGTCACCGCCCAGGGCGAGGTGGTGGTGGAAGGCCATCCGGTGGGCCGGGTGGCGGGCCTGGACCTGGTGGCGGATTCCACCGGCGCCCTGCCCGACCAGCGCCTGCTGCTGCGCGCCGCCCGCCGCGCCCTGCGGACCGAGATCCCCCGCCGGGTCCAGACCCTCACCCAGGCCCCCGACGATGCCTTCGCCTTCTCGGCCGACGGGCGGTTCGTGGAATGGGACGGCGGCACCATCGCCCGCCTGCGCGGCGGCGACCACCTGCTGCGGCCACGGATCGACGTGCTGGACAATTCCTTCCTCGACGGCGCGCAGAAGGAACGCATCCGCGCCCACCTGGCCCAATGGCTGGACCGGCAGGTGCACGAGGCAATGGCCCCCCTGTTCGCCGCCCGCGCCGCCGTGGAAGCCGACCCGACGCTGCGCGGCCTGCTGCACCGGCTGGAGGAACAGGGCGGCGTGGTGGCCGACAGCCTATCCATGCCCCCTGCCCTGCGCACCCGCCTCAAGGCGCTGGGCGTGCGCATCGGGCGGCATGCGGTGCTGATGCCCTCGCTGCTGCGCCCTCATGCCATGCACCTACGCGCGATCCTGCTGGCCGCCCGCGCCGGGCGCAAGCTGCCCGACCTGCCGCCGGCCGGCGCGGTCTCGGTCCCGGCCGACGGCCCGCATGACGCCATCCTGGCGCAACTGGGCTGGATCGCCGCCGGCCCGGTGCGCCTGCGTCTGGACATTGCCGAGAAACTCTCGGGCGAACTGCGCTGGCGGGCCCGCAACGGCCCGGTCCCCCTGCCCGACGGCCTGCCGTCGCGCCTGGGCGTCCGGCCGGAAATGGTGGCGGCGATCCTGAAGGCCCTGGATATCCCCGTCCGCGCCGCGCGCCCGCTGGGGGCCAGCGAATACGGCCCGGCCGCACCGGCGATGCTGGCGGTGACGCAGGATGCCCGGCGCCGCCAGAAGCGACGGAATCCGCCCCCACCGCACGAGGCCCCGATCCACCGCGCCAGGCCGGCCAAGGGCCAGCCCCCTGCCCCCGCGCGGCCCATCGCCACCCCCAGGCCCTATCCCGTCCCGGACGGCCCGTTCGCGGCGCTGGCCGTGCTGAAATACCCGCGCCGATGAGCCGCGACCGCTCGGCGCCCGATCCCGCCGCGACCCAGCCGGCGACCCAGCGGCTCGATATCTGGCTGTGGTGCGCGCGCTTTGCCCGCCACCGGCCCGATTGCGCCCGCATGGCCCAGGCCGGCCTGGTGCGGATCAACCGGCAGCGTACGGAAAAGGCCCATGCGCTGGTGCGCCCGGGCGACGTCCTGACCCTGCCCTCGCCGTCCGACGACGGCGTGATGGTGCTGCGGATCGTGGCGCTGGCGCAGCGGCGCGGGCCGGCGGCCGCCGCACGCCTGCTCTACGAGATCGTGCCCGAACGGGCCCTGTCCTCCGTGGAATGATCCCGGTCGCGTCCCGACAAGGCAGCATGGCGTCTTTGACTTGCCATGGCTTCAAAAGACTTTCATACCAGCGCCCATCATAGGCGAGGCTCCCGTTGGCGGCACCTCGCAGGCCCAAGGCTGATGATGTCGTCGATCGCGACGTTATCGCAGCTACAGATAATCGGAGATGAACGATGACCTACGTGGTCACCGAAAACTGCATCCGCTGCAAGTTCATGGACTGTGTCGAGGTGTGCCCGGTCGATTGCTTCTACGCCGGCGAGAACTTCCTGGTCATCAACCCCGACGAGTGCATCGATTGCGGCGTGTGCGAGCCGGAATGCCCGGCCGAGGCCATCGTCCCCGACAGCGACGACCGCGCTGCCGCATGGGCCGAGATCAATGCCAGCTACTCCGCGAAATGGCCCAACATCACCCGCAAGGGCACAGCCCCCGCCGATGCCGAGGAATGGAAGGACAAGCCCGGCAAGAAGGACCTGCTGTCGCCCGAGCCGCACAAGGACTGATCCCCCTGGTCGAAGCGGCGTCCCCGCCGCTTCGACACGGACATGAAAAAGGCCGGTGAGGTTTCCCTCACCGGCCTTTTTCATGTCTGGCATCCATCCGGTCCGGGAGCCTTGCGGCACCCGGTTAGGCGGATATCAGCGCGACATCATGTTGATCGAGGTGTCGTGCATGATGAACAGCGTGCCGACGATCAGGATGAAGACCGTCAGGACGGTGAAGACGAATGCCATCACATTCCAGCGCTGCTCGGAAGACGTGTTCATGTGGAGGAAGAACACCAGATGAACCACGATCTGCACCGCGGCCAGGATCGCAATGGCAGCAATCGTCCCGGAGGGCGAGAAGCTGTGAGCCATCACGATGCCGAAGGCGGCAACCGTCAGCAGGACAGAGATGACGAACCCGGTAAGGTAAGACCCTACGCTTCCGTGGCTCGCTCCCGAATGGTCCGTATGCGCATGCGCGTCAGCCATCAGATCACACTCATCAGATAGACAAAGGTGAAGACACAGATCCAGACGATGTCCAGGAAGTGCCAGAACAGGCTGAGGCAGGTCAGCTTGTTCGTCATGCGCTCGGACAGGACGGTCTTTCCACCCGTCTGGACGATCAGGACCGCCATCCACAGCAGGCCGCAGGTCACGTGCAGACCGTGGGTCCCGACCAGGGTGAAAAAGGCGGACAGGAACGCGCTGCGATCCGGTCCATTGCCTTCCGCAATCATGTGCGAGAACTCACGGAGCTCCATGAACAGGAAGCCCAGGCCCAGGATGAACGTCACCCCAAGCCAGCCCCGCAGCGCGCCCAGCTTGTTCTGGTGCGCGCTGATCATGCCGAAACCGTAGGTGATCGAGCTGAGCAGCAGCAAGGCTGTCTCGATCCCGACCCCGTTCAGTTCGAAGACGTCCTTGCCGGTGGGACCACCGGCAAACTGGTTGCGCATCACAGCGAACACCGCGAACAGCGTTCCGAAGATGATGCAGTCGGTCATCAGATACAGCCAGAACCCGAACACCACGGGAGATTCGTGGTGTTCCTCGTGGGCGTGGGCCGCATCAGCAGTGATATCGTGCGCCATTATTCCGCCGCCTGTGCCGCCAGAAGGTTACGGGTATGCTCGTTCTCGATACGGGCAACCTCGGACGCCGGCACATAGTAGTCGACATCGTTGTTGCTGCTCCGCGCGATCACGGTCGCGATGACACCGATCAGGCCGACGGCCGCCAGCCACCAGATCCACCACACAGCGGCGAAACCGAGGATCAGGCTGAACATGCCGACGAAGAAGCCCGCGGCCGTGTTCTTCGGCATATGGATCGGCTGATAGGTCGAACCGGCGGCACGGGTATCGATGCCGGCCTCCTTGTCGTGGGCGAACGCATCCAGGTCATGCACCACCGGAACAACCGCGAAGTTGTAGAACGGCGGGGGCGACGAGGTCGACCATTCCAGCGTGCGCGCGTTCCACGGATCGCCCGTCAGGTCGCGGTTCTCGGCCAGGTTACGGTCGCGGATCGAGACATAGATCTGCGTCAGCTGGCAGACGATGCCCAGGGCGATCATCACGGCGCCGGCTTCGGCGACCAGCAGCCACGGATACCATTCCGGGTTGTCGTAATGGTTCATGCGACGGGTCATGCCCTCGAAGCCCAGGACATAGAGCGGCATGAACGCGAAGTAGAAGCCGACGAACCACAGCCAGAACGCCCGCTTACCCCACGCCTCGTTCAGCTTGAAGCCGAAAGCCTTGGGGAACCAGAAGTTCATCGCCGCGACATAGCCGAAATACACGCCGCCGATGATGACGTTGTGGAAGTGGGCGATAACGAACAGCGAGTTGTGCAGGACGAAGTCGGCGGCCGGGATGGCCAGCATGACGCCGGTCATGCCACCGATGGTAAAGGTGATCATGAAGCCGATCACCCAGTACATGGTCGCGTGGAACTCGACGCGGCCCTTATACATGGTGAACAGCCAGTTGAAGATCTTCACGCCGGTCGGAATGGCGATGATCATCGTCATGATGCCGAAGAACGTGTTGACGTTGGCACCCGCACCCATGGTGAAGAAATGGTGCAGCCACACGACCATCGACAGGACCATGATCGAGCAGGTCGCATAGACCATGGTGTTGTAGCCGAACAGCGGCTTGCGCGAGAAGGTCTGCGTGATTTCCGAGAACGCACCGAAGGCGGGCAGAACCAGGATGTAGACCTCCGGATGTCCCCAGCCCCAGATGACGCTCAGGTACAGCATCTGGTTGCCGCCGCCGTCATTGGTGAAGAAGTGCATGCCGAGGTAACGGTCCAAGCCCAGCAGGCCCAGGGCCACGGTCAGGATCGGGAAGGACAGCATGATCAGCACGCTCGTGCAGAAGATGGTCCAGGTGAACACCGGCATCTTCATGAACGTCATGCCGGGCGCGCGCATCTTCACGATGGTGGTGAAGAAGTTCACGCCGGTCAGCAGCGTGCCGACACCCGAAAGCTGGACTGCCCAGATATAGTAGTCGACACCGACACCGGGGCTGAACTGCTGCTCGGACAGGGGCGGATACGCCAGCCAGCCGCACTGCGAGAACTCACCGATGAACAGCGAGATGTTGATCAGCACGAAGCTGATCGTCGTCATCCAGAAGCTGAGCGAGTTCAGGAAGGGGAAGGCCACGTCGCGCGCGCCGATCTGCAGCGGCACGATCACGTTCATCAGCCCGGTCATGAACGCCATCGCCATGAAGAAGATCATGATGGTGCCGTGGGCCGAGAAGATCTGGTCGTAGTGATGCGGCGGCAGGTAGCCCGGATTGCCGGCATAGGCCAGCGCGAGCTGCGAGCGCATCATGATGGCGTCCGCGAAGCCACGGAACAGGGCGACCAGGGCCAGGACGATATACATCACGCCCAGGCGCTTGTGGTCTACCGAAGTGAACCACTCTTTCCAGAGATAGCCCCACTTGCCGTAATAGGTGATGAGCCCCAGCACCGCCAGGCCGGCGATCGCCGCACCGGCAAAGGTGCCGACAAGGATAGGCACATCGATCGGAATATCCGACCAGCTTAATTTTCCTAACATCGGTCCTATTCCTTCATATTCATGTCGGACATTGCGGACTGCACATGCAACATCTTGCCCGTGCTCTTATCCATGACCATGCCATTGTTGTACTTGGCCACGATCTGGTCGAAGAGACCGGGTTCGGCATGCGAGAAATACTCGACCGGGTTCGCCTCGCTGGGCGCGGCCAGCTTGGGATAGTTCGAATTGTCGAGCTGCTCGGACGCCGCCTTCACCTTCTGCACCCAGGCGGTGTAGTCGTCGTTGCTCAGCGCCAGCGCGCGGAAGCGCATGTCGGAGAAGCCGCGACCGCTGAAGTTCGCGGACTCGCCCAGATAATTGCCGGCCGTGTTGGCCACCAGATGCAGCTGCGTCTGCATGCCGGCCATGGCATAGATCTGCGAGCCAAGCTGCGGAATGAAGAACGAGTTCATCACCGCGTCGGACGTGATCCGGAAGTCGACCGGCGTATTCACCGGAAAGGCCAGCTGGTTGACCGTGGCAATCCCCTCGTCGGGGTAGATGAACAGCCACTTCCAGTCCAGCGCGACGACCTCGACGTGAATCGGCTTCACGCTGGCTTCTTCCTCGAGCGGACGGTACGGGTCGAGCGAATGACAGGTCTGGTAGGTCAGGACTGCCAGGAAGAGAATGATCAGGGACGGAACCACCCAGATCACCACTTCGATCTTGTTCGAGTGCGACCATTTCGGCAGGTATTCGGCACTCGTGTTCGAATGGCGATACTGCCACGCGAACAGCAGCGTCAGAACGATGACCGGTATGACCACAAGCAGCATCGCATAGGTCGAGGTCAGGATCAGGCTCTTCTCCTGGGCACCGATGGTACCCTTCGGATCGAGCAGTGCCCAGTCACATCCCGCCAAGAGGAACGCTGAGGACAAACACAATAAACTCGATAATCTTGGCAAGATTTTTTTCTTCATCTCACGCCTCGTTGGTTTCGACATCACCCTTGCTCATATGCGCGCTTCGTTCACGGGCCCCCAAAGCAACAACGGCCATGTCTCACGTCTGCCGCGAATCCCGGTGCGGGTCTCTCGCCGTATGTTACATCCGTTGATATCAAACCGCCGTCTACCTCCCTCTTGGAATAGGAGGCCTTCGCCGGATCGATCCCGTCATGAGTATCCGCCGGCCTTTTGGCCTTGATCTTGATCAAGGATCGGAATGGTCAAGCATCTTTTCCATCCCGCCGAGCCGGACTGGGCCTCACGTGCCGCCGCGTGCCTCGAGCGTCCTGTCTGCGCAGCTATCCTTTCGTTCATAGTTCTCTTACCGCCTTATCCGACTGGAAGGACCCTACAAGCAAGCCTTCACATAATGTTTCCGATTATTTCACAGGGGACAATTCAGGGGAACTAATTCGTTCTATTTCAATACTTTAACGCGGTATGCCTGACATCACATCCGCGTCATCGCACTCTTTCCATGGAAGAATAAGTCTTATTTTGGCCGGATTTCCACGTCATTCGCCAGCATCGCCCGATTTTTCGGCGCCCGGCAGCGGCGCATGAAAAAAGGCCCCGCCGCAAGGCGGGGCCCGGTTCAGGCACCATGGCACGCAAAGGCGATTCGAGCGCCTTCAGTTATCCTGGTTGCTGCGCACACCCATGAACTGCAGCAGGAACTGGAACAGGTTGATGAAGTTCAGGTACAGCGCCAGCGCGTCGTAGACCGCCCGCTTGGCCGCGCCGTCCGGCCCGTCATAATAGGCAACCTGCTGATAGGTCATCTTGATCCGCTGCGTGTCGAACGCGGTCAGGCCGATGAAGATGAACACGCCCACGACGCTGTACAGCATATAGAGCATGGAGCTGTGCAGGAACATGTTCACCAGCCCCGCGATCACCAGCCCGAACAGGCCCATGATAAGGAATGAGCCGAAGCGCGTCAGGTCGGTACGGGTCACATATCCCCAGATCGACATGGCCGAGAACGTGCCGGCGGTGACGAAGAACACGCGCACGACCGAAACGCCGGTGAAGGTCAGCAGGATGCTGGACAGGCTGGCGCCCATGACGCAGCAGAACAGCCAGAACAGCATCTGCACCGCCTGGCGCGAAAGACGGTTCACGCCCAGCGACATGACCAGCACGAAGCCCAGCGGCGCGATCATCGCCAGCATGCCCAGTCCGGTCGGCCGCACGGCCACGCCATTGGGCGTCATCACGGCGGCGAAGAACGCGGCGCGCAGGCTGGTATTGGCAACCAGGTAGGCCACCACCCCCGTCAGCACCAGCCCCGACGCCATCCAGTTATAGACCCGGAGCATATAGGCCCGCAGCCCCTGGTCGATGGCTCCAGCGCCGACCCCGGTGCCTGCGGGTCGGGACATTGTTCGAAAATCCGGGCTGAAAGCCATGACATCCTTCCTTTGTCCGGGCAATTCCGGACGCAACATAGCTGTGATGTGGGAGGCGCCGGCGACATTTCAAGGAAAATCGTCTCGCTTCCGGATGACTTTTCCATAAAAGGGCCGCCCCACCGCGACCGGTATATTATAAGGCAACGGACGACATCGCGAAAACCTTCCATGCGCGAGGCACGACAGTGAGACTCTTCATCGCCCTCGATGTCGCATCCCCGCTCCGCGACGCAATCGGGGCCATGCGCGGCAGCCTGGCCGGCGTGCGCTGGGCCGATCCCGCCACCTATCACGTCACGCTTCGCTTTCTGGGCGACGTCACCGGCCGCGACCGGCTGGAGGATATCGACATCGCCCTGTCGGCGCTCCGCGCCCCGGCCGTTCTCCTCCAGCCCGAAGCACCCGGCATCTTCGAGCAGGACGGCCGGCAGACCCTGTGGATCGGGATCGCGCGCAGCCCCGCGCTGCTGCACCTGCACCGCAAGGTGGACACCGCCATGCGCCGCGCCGCTGGCCTGGCGATCGAACGCAGGCGCTTCGTCCCCCATGTCACGATCGGCACGATCGCCGCGCCGTCGCCCGACCTGCTGGCCCCCTGGCTGGCCCGCTGGTCCGCCCTGCCCCTGCCGGCGGTCGCGGTCCCGCGCCTGACCCTCTTCCGATCCCATCGCGGTCCCGACCAACCGGTCTACGAAAGCCTGGCCGAGTACGATCTGGACGGATGACCGGATTCCGAATCGTGTTCATTCACAAAACTATGAACGCCGTTGATCCATATAATGAATATATTTAATTATATTAATGCATATTAATGTTTCGCCCACGGGCCGGGCATTCATCACGCATACCTGATCTGCGTTCCGGAAAAAGACGCGAAATCAATATAATGAGACATATCATGCTGTTGCATGGCGGGTTCCACGAGCATCGATGGCCCCCTGCTGGTCCGGCTCCTTAATCCAGCGAACACAAAATCGTCAGAAGACTGGATTTGCAGCGTCAGTATGGTCGCATTGGGCCTGATTCTTCCCGGTCCGGGACCGGGGCTGTCGGGATTATTTTTTTATTGTCACGAGGACATCGGACATGATGCGAGCTGCTTTCCGGAAAGGACGTTCTCTGCGAGGAACGCTTGCCGCCGGAACGATATGCGCCGTCACTCTGTGCGGCTACGCCGCCGTTGCGGCTGACCCAGGTTCAGGCGATACGGGAGAGGCGATCATCCATGCCGATGACCATCCGGGCGACTGGATGACATACGGCCGCACGTATTCCGAGCAGCGCTACAGCCCGCTCGACCAGATCAACCGCTCCAATGTCGGCAACCTCAAGCTGGCCTGGTATTACGATCTGGATACCAATCGCGGCCAGGAAGGCACGCCGCTGGTCGTCAACGGCGTCATGTACGCCACGACGAACTGGAGCAAGATGAAGGCCCTCGATGCGGCCACCGGCAAGCTGCTGTGGGCCTACGACCCGCGCGTGCCCGGCAACATCGCCGACAAGGGCTGCTGCGACACCGTCAACCGCGGCGCGGCATACTGGAACGGCAAGGTCTATTTCGGCACGTTCGACGGCCGCCTGATCGCGCTGGACGCCAAGACCGGCAAGCTGGTCTGGAGCGTCAACACCATCCCCACCGGCGGCGCGCTCGGCAACCAGCGTTCCTACACGGTCGACGGCGCGCCGCGCATCGCCCGCGGCCGGGTGATCATCGGCAATGGCGGCTCCGAATTCGGCGCGCGCGGCTTCGTCTCCGCCTTCGACGCCGAGACGGGCAAGCTGGACTGGCGCTTCTTCACGGTGCCGAACCCCGAGAACAAGCCCGACAACGCGGCCTCGGACAGCGTGCTGATGAACAAGGCCTACCAGACCTGGAGTCCGACGGGCGCCTGGACCAAGCAGGGCGGCGGCGGCACCGTGTGGGATTCGATCGTCTACGATCCCGTGACCGACCTGGTCTATCTGGGCGTGGGCAACGGCTCGCCGTGGAACTACAAGTTCCGCTCCGAAGGCAAGGGCGACAATTTCTTCCTGGGCAGCATCGTCGCGATCAAGCCCGACACCGGCGAATATGTCTGGCACTTCCAGGAAACGCCGATGGACCAGTGGGACTTCACCTCGGTCCAGCAGATCATGACGCTCGACCTGCCGATCAACGGCCAGATGCGGCACGTCATCGTCCACGCGCCCAAGAACGGCTTCTTCTACGTCATCGACGCGAAGACCGGCGAGTTCCTGTCGGGCAAGAACTATGTCTACGTGAACTGGGCCAGCGGCCTGGATCCCAAGACCGGCCGTCCGCTCTATAACCCCGAAGCGCTCTACACGATGACGGGCAAGGACTGGTACGGCATCCCGGGCGACCTGGGCGGCCACAATTTCGCGGCGATGGCCTTCAGCCCCCGCACCGGCCTGGTCTACATCCCGGCCCAGCAGGTTCCGTTCCTGTATTCCAACCAGGTCGGCGGCTTCAAGGCGCATCCGGACAGCTGGAATCTCGGCCTGGACATGAACAAGGTCGGCCTTCCGGACAAGCAGGACGCCAAGGACGCGTTCATCAAGGACCTGAAGGGCTGGATCGTGGCCTGGGACCCGATCAAGCAGCAGGAAGCCTTCCGCGTCGATCACAAGGGCCCGTGGAACGGCGGCATCGTGGCCACCGGCGGCGACCTTCTGTTCCAGGGCCTGGCGAACGGCGAATTCCACGCCTACGACGCCACCAACGGCAACGACCTGTTCAGCTTCGCGGCCCAGAGCGGCATCATCGCCCCGCCGGTGACCTACCTGGCGAACGGCAAGCAGTATGTCGCGGTCGAAGTGGGCTGGGGCGGCATCTATCCGTTCTTCCTGGGCGGCATCGCGCGCACCAGCGGCTGGACGGTCAACCACTCCCGCGTCGTCGCCTTCTCGCTGGACGGCAACGCCAAGCTGCCGCCGCAGAACGACAAGGGCTACCTGCCGGTCAAGCCGCCCGCCGAATTCGACGAAAAGCGGACCGATAACGGCTATTTCGAATTCCAGACCTATTGCGCGGCCTGCCATGGCGACAATGGCGAAGCCGGCGGCGTCCTGCCCGATCTGCGCTGGTCCGGCGCGATCCGCCACCAGGATGCATTCTACAACGTGGTCGGCCGCGGCGCGCTGACGGCCTACGGCATGGACCGCTTCGATTCCTCGATGTCGCATGAGCAGATCGAGGACATCCGGCAGTTCCTGCTGAAGCGCGCCAACGAAACCTACCAGAGGGAGGTTGATGCCCGGAAGAACGCGGAAGGCATTCCCGCTCAATGAGACCCTTCCGCTCGATCTTCCGTTTTTTTTGCATCAACGCGACGCATGGTGAACAGAATGCTCAACAGGCTTAAGGTTGCGATCGGCACGGCGGCGTTCAGCCTCCTTGCCACGGCCGCAATGGCTCAGGCGCCGGATCAGGCGCTGATCGACAAGGGTGCGTATGTCGCCCGCCTGGGTGACTGCGTGGCCTGCCACACTGCCCTGCACGGGCAGGCCTACGCCGGTGGTCTGGAGATCAAGAGCCCGATCGGGACGATCTACTCGACCAACATCACACCCGATTCCAACGGAATCGGCGGCTACAGTTTCGAGGAATTCGACCAGGCGGTGCGCCACGGCATCCGCAAGGACGGCTCGACCCTGTATCCGGCCATGCCCTACCCGGCCTTCTCGCGCATGACGCAGGACGACATGCGCGCGCTCTATGCATATTTCATGCATGGCGTGAAGCCGGTGGCGCAGCCCAACAAGGCCAACGAGATCTCGTGGCCGATGTCCATGCGCTGGCCGCTGGCCATCTGGCGCACCCTCTTCGCCCCGGCCCCTGCCGAGTTCAAGCCGGCTGCCGGCACCGATCCGGTGGTGGCGCGCGGTGAATATCTGGTCACCGGTCCGGGCCATTGCGGCGCCTGCCATACGCCGCGCGGCTTCGCGATGCAGGAAAAGGCCCTCGACGCCACCGGCGGCGCGGTCTTCCTGGCCGGCGGTGCCCCGATCGACAACTGGGTGGCCCCGAGCCTGCGTAACGACCCGGTGGTCGGCATCGGCAGCTGGTCCGAGGACGACCTGTACTACTTCCTCAAGACAGGTCGTATCGATCATTCCGCCGTGTTCGGCGGCATGGCCGACGTGGTGGGCTGGAGCACCCAGTATTTCACCGACGACGACCTGCGCGCGATGGCCAAGTACCTGAAGAGCCTGCCGCCGGTTCCCCCGGCCCAGGGCAGCTACACGTACGAGGCCTCGACCGCCGACATGCTGAACGCGGGCAAGACCGCGTCGTCGCCGGGTGCCGACGTCTATCTGCGTGAATGCGCCATCTGCCATCGCAATGACGGCGGCGGCGTGGCCCGCATGTTCCCGCCGCTGGCCGGCAACCCGGTCGTGGTGACGGAAAACCCGACCTCGCTGGTCAACGTGGTCGTCCATGGCGGCGTGCTGCCGCCGACCAACTGGGCGCCTTCGGCCGTGGCCATGCCGGGCTATGGCAAGACCCTGTCGGCCCAGCAGATCGCGGACGTGGTCAACTTCATCCGTACCGGCTGGGGCAACCATGCGTCGGCGAACGTGACGGCGGCCGATGTCGCCAAGCTGCGCGACACCGGTGCCCCGGTTGCCGGCGGCGGCTTCGGCGCGCCGACCAGCGGCTGGCCGCTGCTACACCCGCAGCCCTACGGCGCGGGCTGGACCTTCGCACCGCAGACCCATGCCGGGGTGGACCAGGCGCAGTAATCGCCCGGCCAGCCAGGTTTCCATGCAGCCGCCGCGGGGCCTCCCCGCGGCGGTTTTTTTATGCGCCGCCATCGGGCATAAAGGGCGGATGACCCAGCATCCCCCAGCAGAGCGTATCGTTGTCCTGACCGGCGCCGGCATCAGCAAGGAATCGGGGCTGGAGACGTTTCGCGACGCCGATGGCCTGTGGAGCCGCCATAACATCGACGATGTCTGCACCCCGGAAGGCTTCCTGAGGGACCCGATGCTGGTCAGCCGCTTCTATAACGGGCGCCGGGCGGAACTGGCGGGTGTCGAACCCAACGCCGCCCATCGCGCCCTGGCGGAGCTGGAACAGGCCGCCCGCGACGGAAGCTGGGACGGCGAACTCCTGATCGTCACGCAGAATATCGACGACCTGCACGAGCGCGCAGGCAGCCGCAATGTGGTGCATATGCATGGCGAATTGCGGCGGGTCCGCTGCATGTCCTGCGGCGCCACGCCCGAATGCCAGGGGGACTGCCTGCCCCAGACCCCATGCCCGGCCTGCCGGCACCCTACCCTGCGGCCCGATATCGTCTGGTTCGGCGAAATTCCGATGCATATGGCGCGCATCGATGCCGCCCTGGCCGCCTGCGACCGGTTCGTGACCATCGGCACTTCCGGCACGGTCTACCCGGCAGCCGGCTTCGTGGCCCAGGTCCGCGACCATGCCGACACGCTGGACATCAATCTGGAAGCCCCGGCCATCCCGACCCTGTTCGATCGCACGCTGGTCGGGCCGGCAACCCGGATGGTTCCCCGCTGGGTGGCCGAAATCCTGGGATCATGACCGAACGAAACGGGGCAGCGGACGACCTCGCCGCACTGGTGGCGGAAGTACGCGCCTGCCGGCTCTGCGCCGCCAGCCTGCCGCTGGGCCCCCGGCCGGTCCTGCATGTCTCGACCACCGCGCGCCTGCTGATCGCCAGCCAGGCCCCCGGCACGCGGGTTCATGAAACCGGGATCTCGTTCAACGACGCTTCCGGCGACCGGCTACGGGGCTGGCTGGGGATCGATCGCGAGACCTTCTATGATTCCACGCGGATCGCCATCCTGCCGATGGGCCTGTGCTATCCGGGGCGCCTTCCAAAGGGTGGCGACCGGCCGCCCCGCCCCGAATGCGCGCCGCTCTGGCGGGCACGGCTGCTGGCCGCCATGCCCGACATCGCCCTGACCCTGCTGGTCGGGTCCTACGCCCAGGCAGCGGTCCTGGGGCCGGGCCGGGTGGAAGACCGGGTGCGGGACTTCCGGGCCTATCTGCCGCGCTATTTCCCGCTGCCCCATCCCTCGTGGCGGACCGGCGCATGGGAACGCCGCACCCCCTGGTTCGCGGCGGAAGTCCTGCCGGCGCTCCGTGCCGCCATCGCCCCTTTGCTGGAGCCTGCGCGGAAAGCCGAAACGGTCAGGACGCCGCCGCCGCCCGCATGATCGTGACCACCAGCCCCTCGATCCCGGCAGAGAGGATCTGCACGCCGATACACAGCAGGATCAGCGCGGCCAGCCGCGAGACGATCCGCGCGCCGGTCACACCCAGCATCACGACCAGCCGCTCGGCATAGGCATAAGCCAGCCAGACCGTCCCCGCCACCACGATCGCGGCGGCCGAGACAGCCAGGTAGAAGACCAGCCACGCCGGCGATGCCGGCCGCGAGGCACTCAGGGCAATGGCGACCGCGATCGAGCCGGGACCGACCGTGAACGGCATGGTCATCGGGAAGAAGGCCATTTCCATCCAGTTCGGCACGGTCACGGTCCGCCCGCCCTGCATGGCCTGTTTTTCCTTGCGGGCCGCGGCTTCCTCGGGCGCCTGAAGCAGCGCCCAGGCACGCACGGCCACCACCAGCCCGCCGGCAATCCGCAGCGAATCCACCGTAATGCCGAAAAAGGCGAGAATCGCGCTGCCGGCCCAGATCGAGGCAATCAGCAGCCCCGCCGAATAGAACGCGACGGTCCGGGCCAGCGCCAGGGTTTCGCCCCGCTCCCGCCCGGCCGTCACCTGCGAGAAGATCAGCGACGCCCCGATCGGATTGACGATCGAGAACAGGGCCGGAAAGGCAAGCAGGAAAGTATCGCTGAATACAGAAAGCGCATTCTTCCAGTCGAGGGAAGGAATGGCATGAAGGCCTGGGGACATCGGAACGCATTCCAAAGGAGCGATCTTGCGGCAATGCCCGACCAGTCGCCGCCAGTCGAAAGCTCTTATCGTCTTTCCCAGACCGGCCCGACAGTCAAGTCCCGTTCGGCCGGATCGCAGTCACGGAACCATCAGCCCCCATCGCGGCGACGACCTGCGGCACGCTCTGCGGCACGCAGCACAGATACAGCTCGTCCCCGGCTTCTTCCGCCAGCGGCCACGATGTCAGGCCCAGATCGTTATAGACATCCAGCATCGAAGCCCCGACCTGCCAGAAGGCCGGCTGCCGCCGCTCCTGCACCGCCAGGTCCCGCAGCCACCAGACGGCCGACGCACAATCGGCCGACGCCCCGGCCGGATCGCCCAGCCCGATCAGGAAATTCTCCGTCCGCAGAAACGGCAGCAGGGCCTGCCCGGCCTCACCGGGGATCAGCCCGGCGGGCGGCATCGGCCCCAGATCGTCCACCGCATGGTCCAGCGCTCGATATTCGGCCTCCCCCACGCTGTCCCAGGGCCGCACCGCAATCTGGCCCGGACGCACCAGCCGGCCGATCATGACCATGCCCAGCACGACCGCCAGCCCCATGGTCCATTGCACGACCCCATGCGACGCCGTAAACAGCATCACTTCCCACCAGCTTCCGCCGACCTCGTCCTGCGGCCCCGAACAGACCAGCACCAGCACGCAGCCGATCAGCAGCACCAGCGACAGCCCGGTGCGGAACGACAGCGGCTCGCTCAGGATCCGCGCGTGCCGGTAATAGGAACTGCGGAAGGGCGCGATCAGCACTGCCACCAGCCCCAGGATCCCCGGCACGGCCAGCGACGCCCCGCGCAGCAGCGTCAGCGCGGCGGCACCGACCAGCAGGCCCAGCGTCAGCTTCCAGGCCAGGGTCACGCGCTGCGACAGGCCGACGGCCAGGCCGATCAGCGCCACCCCGATCAGGGACAGCAGGTAATCGCCCGCCACGCCCACCAGATGATGCAGGCCGCCGGCATTGCTCCACGATGCGGGGTCCAGGATCGTCAGCGCGACCAGCAGCGCCCCGCAGATCGACACCGCCCCCGTCGCCACGACGACAGAGAAATCGGCCTCGCTCTCGCGGATCACATGGCTGGGCCGAACCTCGCGCCGCCCCCGCCGGGGCGCCTGGGGCGCCGTCTTGCGCGCCAGGGCGGCATCGCCGCGCAGGAACAGCTCATGCCCCGCGAACATCAGCCCGGCGAGAAAGAGCGGGATGATGTAGTAGAACAGCCGGAAGACCAGAATGGTGCTGACGATCTGCGACGGCGGCAGATACGCCCCCAGCGCGAGCATCATCGCGCCGTCGAACACGCCCAGCCCCCCCGGCACGCTGGCCACCAGGCCGGCGGTATAGGACGCGATATAGATGGCCAGGAACACGCCATATCCCAGCCCGATCCCAGGCGGCAGGAAGATATAGGCGATCCCGGCCGTAGCGGCGACCTCGGCGGCGGCAACCAGCATCTGGGCAAACGCCATGCCCGGCCGGGGCAGCACGATGGTCCAGCGGCAGATGCGCACCTGCGTCAGCCACAGTCCCAGCAGGATATAGACCGCAACCCCCGCCCACAGCAGAAGCCCGATCCCCGCCAGGACCAGATGCGGCAGATGCGCCCCGACGACCGGGATCGCGCCGGGCTCCAGCAGCAGGACGGCACCGATCAGCGCCCCCGCCCCCAGCAGATAGGTCGCGGAACAGAACGCGATGATCTGCGCGATATCGAACGGCCCCAGCCCCCAGTTGCCATACAGCCGAAAGCGCACCGCTGCCCCCGAAATCGCGGCAAAGCCGAGATTATGCGACAGGACATAGGAACAGAACGAGGCAAAGGCCGCCTTGCGGAACGAAAGCCGATGGCCGACCTGCACCACCGCCAGGCAGTCGTAGAAGGACAGGATGAAATAGGACAGGACCGTGCAGCCGATCCCCAGCATCATGGTCGTGGCCGGTATCGTCCCCAGCGCCGCCCGGATATCGTCCCAATGCAGGTCCCGCACCTCGTGCTGGACCACGACGATCGCCGCGATCATCAGGCCCAGGCCCATGACATGGGGAAGATGCCGCAGCAGGCGCCGCCAGCCCGGTGCCGGTGGCGGCGGCCCCTCCGGCGGCAGGGAACAATTCAGAACCATGAGAGAGCGAACCCGGCCATGGCAGAAATCATCGCCGGTGCGTCAACCGGCGACGACAGATGCGGCCCCGGCCGACGCCCGAAGCAGCGCCGCCTCAATCAGCGCCACGGTTTCCGCCACCCCGTACAGCCCGATGAAAATGCCAAATCGCGGTCCCTCCTTCTGGCCCAGAAGGACCTCGTACAGGCAGCCGAACCAGGTGCGCAGCGGCTCGAACCCATGGCGCTTGCCGATCTCGAAGACCAGGTTCTGCAACGTGTCGGGGTCCACCGTCCCGGCATCCAGCCCGCGCAGCATCTCCGCCAGATCGGCCAGGGCCGCGCGTTCGCGCGTGTCCGGCTCCCGATAGGTCTTCGAAGGCCGCACGAAATCCGCGTAATAGACGATCGCGTGGTCCACCAGCCGCGCCAGCATCGGGCAGGTTTCGGGCGACGCCGCCGCGTCGTAGCGATGGATGAACTTCCACAGCACGTCGGGCGTATCCGCATTCGCGGCACTCGCCAGGTTGAGCAGCATGGCGAAGGTCAGCGGGCTGCCCGCGCTGTCGTCGATCCGCCCGGCATGGATGAACCACGCCGGATTGGCCGGCAGCGCCGGATCGTCGGCCGCCAGCGTCTGCGCCCGCGCGACATTGGCCAGGTATTCGTCCGCCGCCTTGGGAATGACGTCGAAGAACAGGCGCTTCGCCCGCTGGGGCGCATTGAACATGTACTGGCCCAGGCTCTCCGCGGGGGCATAGCGCAGCCATTCCTCGACCGAAATGCCGTTGCCCTTGGACTTGGAGATCTTCTGGCCGTTCTCGTCCAGAAACAGCTCATAGGTCAGCCCGGCCGGTGGCTCGCCGCCCAGGATGCGGCAGATCTTGCCCGACAGCTTCACGCTATCGATCAGGTCCTTGCCCGACATTTCGTAATCCACGCCAAGCGCGAACCAGCGCATGGCCCAGTCGGCCTTCCACTGCATCTTCGCATGGCCGCCCGTCACCGGGGTTTCGAACGTCTCGCCATCCTCGTCGGTCCAGCGCACCGTCCCCGCCACGGGGTCGATCCCGTCCATGCGCACCTGCATCACCAGCCCGGTACGCGGATGAACCGGCAGGACGGGGGAATAGGTCGCCCGCCGATCGGGGCCAAGCGTCGGGGCGATGACGGCCACGATCTCGTCATGCACCTCCAGCACCCGGCGCAGCGCAGCGTCGAACCGGCCGCTGGTATAATAGTCGGTGGAAGACGCGAATTCGTATTCGAAGCCGAATCCGTCCAGGAACGAGCGCAGCCGCGCATTATTGTGGGCCGCAAACGATTCGTGCGTGCCGAACGGGTCGGGAATGCGCGACAGCGGCTTGCCCAGATGCTGGCGCAGCATGTCGCCGTTCGGCACATTGTCCGGCACCTTGCGCAGCGCATCCATGTCGTCGGAAAAAGCCAGCAGCCGCGTCGGCCGGCCCGTCAGGCGCGTATAGGCCTGCCTGACCCACGAGGTCCGCGCGACCTCGCCGAACGTGCCGATATGCGGCAGGCCCGACGGGCCGTAGCCGGTTTCCAGCAGGGCGGGCGCATCGGCCGGCAGGGCCTTGCGTTCGACATGGGCAGCCAGCTTGGCCGCCTCTTCGAACGGCCAGGCCTTGGGCAGGAAAGCGGGATCGAGACGGTTCTGATCGGACATGATGCGCCGGAAGCTATGAACTGAAACCTGATGGGTCAATCCATAGCATATATCATCTGTGTGCCGGATGGGCGACAGGCGGCGATTTGTCCCCTATATGTTCCCTTGATGGCCACACCGCCCCCCTCTCCGGACCTCCCGCCCGCCCTCGTGGCGCGCCACGGCACCTGCTCGCTGCTGACCCCGGACGGCGAACTCCTGGCCGTACCGGGCGAGGACGCGGCACGCCTGCTGCGGGACATGCCGCCCCCCATGGTCGTCCACGCGCCGCTGACCGCGCGCCGGCTGGGCCTTCCGCCCCTGCCCCAGCCGACACCATGGCTGGACCTGCTGGAACTCTTCCTGTTCGCCATGCCCGGCCGAACCGTGCCGCCCACGGCGCGGGGCTTGGCATTGGCCCTGGGACTGGACGAGGCCAGGATCGGCGCGGCGGAAGCCGACCTGCTGCCCGATCTCGCCGATATCCTGCTCGACCACATCGCCGCCCTGCGCCCCACCCCGGCGGGCGAGGAAATGGCCGCGCTGGCAGCGCGGATGGACCATGCCGGCTGGGCCTGGGCCCCCAGCGTGCTGGCCGCCCTGACCGTCCCCCACAGGCTGCCGGCGGAGGCCCTGCAACCGGGCGATGCCATCCGCGTCTGGCGCCGCCTGCCGAAATGGGAGGAAACTGCCCCCCGCCCCGCCCCCTCCAGCCTGCCGGTGCCGGTGGCCGACGCGCGGCGCCGACTGGCCGAGATGCTGGGCACGGATGCGGAAAGCCGCGCCGGCCAGGCCGATTTCGCCGGCGCCGCCAGTGCCGCCTTCGCCCCCCGCCTCGCACGGGGCGACCCGCACCTGGTCCTGGCCGAAGCCGGAACCGGCACCGGCAAGACCCTGGGCTATGTCGCGCCCGCCAGCCTGTGGGCGGAACGCAATGGCGGCCCGGTCTGGATCAGCACCTATACCCGGCACCTGCAACGCCAGATCGAGGGCGAACTGGCCCGCCTCCACCCCGATCCCGCGATCCGGCGGCAGCATGTGGTGCTGCGCAAGGGGCGCGAGAACTATCTGTGCCTGCTGAACATGGAAGAGGCCGTGAACGTGGCCGGCAACCGGGGCGGCCCCTCGGGCGGGATCGTCGCGCTGTCGCTGCTGGCCCGCTGGGCCGGCGTCACCGCCGATGGCGACCTGATGGGCGGCGACCTGCCCGGCTGGTTCGGCGACCTGTTCGGGCGCGGCACGCTGGCGGGCGTGGCGGACCGCCGGGGCGAATGCATCCACGGTGCCTGCCCCCATTATCAGCGCTGCTTCGTCGAACATTCGATCCGCCGTGCCCGGCAGGCCGACCTGGTCATCGCCAACCATGCGCTGGTGATGACGCAGGCCGCCTGGCACGCCATGGGCGGCGACGCCGCCTCGGACGAGGACAATATCCCCACGCGCTACGTGTTCGACGAAGGCCATCATGTGATGGACGCCGCCGACAGCGCCTTTTCCGTCGAACTGTCGGGGCTGGAAGCGGCGGAGCTGCGCCGCTGGCTTCTGGGTGCCGAAGGCGCGCGATCCCGCGCCCGGGGCCTGAAACGCCGCCTGGACGATCTGGTCGTCGGCGACGCCAGGCTGGAATCCCCGCTCGACGCCGTCCTGCAGGCGGCCCACGCCCTGCCCGCGCCCGGCTGGTCCGGCCGCCTGGCCGGCATGCTGCGGGCCGCCATGCCGTCGCCGCCCGGCGAGGACCCGGCAACCCCGGAGGCCCCCACTCCCCCCCGCGACACCCTGCCCAACCCGTGCGAGCAGTTCCTGCACCTGCTGGCCTGCCAGGTCCTGGCGCGCAGCCCTGCCGGCCACCAGGCCCAGCCCGGCATGCCGGGCTCCATCGAATGCGACCTGCACCCGCTGGCCGAGACCGTACCGCCGGCCGCAACCACGCTGGCGCGGGCGTTCGACCGGCTGTCGGTCGCCCTGCGCACCCTGGTCGACCGGCTGCTGGAACGGCTGGACGACGAATCGGGCGACCTCGACCCCGCCACCCGCGAACGGATCGAAGCCGCGGTGCGCACGATGCGCCGCCGCGCCCTCAGCCGCGTCGACGGATGGAGCGCCATGCTGCGCGCGCTGGGCGAAACCCGCGACGACACGCAACTCGGCGCCCCGCAATATGTCGATTTCATCCGCATGGACCGGCGCGAAGGCCAACGCCCCGGCGAGCAGGATGTCGGCCTCCACCGCCACTGGCTGGACCCGACCATCCCCTTCGCCACCGTCCTGGCGGCGCCCGCGCACGGGGTCCTGATCACCTCCGCGACCCTGCGCGACGAAAACGGCAAGGGCGACCCGGAAGAGGCCGAACGCGCGTGGGAAGCTGCCGAGGCCCGGACCGGCGCCAGCCACCTGCCCTCGCCCGCCCTGCGGGCCGCGCTGGCCAGCCCGTTCGACTACCGGCACCAGAGCCGCGCCTTCATCGTGACCGATGTGGCCCATGACGATATCGGCGCGCTGGCCGCGGCCTACCGCACGCTGTTCCTGGCCGCCGGCGGCGGGGGGCTGGGCCTGTTCACCGCGATTTCCCGCCTGCGCGCTGTGCACCGCCGGCTGTCGCAGCCGCTGGACGAGGCAGGCATCCCGCTCTACGCCCAGCATGTCGACGGCATGGATAATGCCACCCTGGTCGATATCTTCCGTTCGGAAACCGATTCCTGCCTGCTGGGCACGGATGCGATGCGCGACGGGGTGGACGTGCCCGGCCGGTCGCTGCGTCTGGTGGTGTTCGAGCGCGTGCCATGGCCCCGCCCCGATATCCTGCATCGCGAGCGCCGCACGCATCTGTCCCACGGGGCGCCGGGCGAATATGACGACCGGATCGCCCGGCTGCGGCTGCGCCAGGCCTTCGGCCGGCTGATTCGCAGCACCGGCGACCGGGGCGCATTCGTGCTGCTCGACCGCCGGGCGCCATCAAGGCTGATGTCGGCCTTCCCCGACGGCGTCGCCGTCCGCCGGGCCGGCCTTGCCGAGACCGCGCGGGAACTGGAAGCGTTCCTGCGCGCCTCGACGGACGGGGAGCACGCGCGGCCCCCCGTCCCGTAAGCGCGCCGTCAGAGCGGCTTGAGGTTCGACGCCGCCGCCTTGCCGCGCTCGGTCACGACGTCATAGCTGACGCGCTGGTTCTCATTCAGCCCCCGCAGGCCCGCCGCCTGAACGGCGGTGATGTGCACGAACACATCCTTGCCACCGTCCTCGGGCATGATGAAGCCAAAACCCTTGGTTGCGTTGAACCACTTCACGGTACCCGTCGCCATAGTCACTTCGTCCCTTGTTGCCGGCATTATGCCGCTCGACCGATGTCTGCCCGACACGCGATACCCGACAGGCCACCCCGTCGACGATCAGCATCGATCCAGATGCGGTTATGGGCGCACGAACCCTGCCGGTTTGTCAAACCATCCGAACATCGGAAATTCTAAAAAACGAGCATGTCGCGCTGCGGCCATGACGGTCCCGCCCCACCCGAATCCGGAGTTCCGGACAAAAAAAAGCCGCCCGCGAACGGACGGCTCCTTTCCTGCCGGACAAGGCAGCTTCCGGCCCGGGCACGGGGCCCGGGCCGGAAAGGCTGATGGATCTCAGAAATCCATGTCGCCCATGCCGCCCATGCCGCCACCGGGTGCCGGCGGGGCCTTCTTTTCCGGACGCTCGGCCACCATCGCCTCGGTGGTGATCAGCAGGCCGGCAACCGACGCCGCATCCTGCAGCGCGGTACGAACGACCTTGGTCGGGTCGATGATACCGGCCGCGACCAGATCCTTGTAGTCGCCGATCTGGGCGTCGAAGCCATAGTTGTAGTCGCTGACTTCCAGCACCTTGCCGGCGATCACCGCACCGTCCTCGCCCGCATTGTGGGCGATCTGGCGCAGCGGCGACTGCAGGGCCTTGCGGATGATCTCCGCACCGACGCGCTGGTCGTCATTGTGGAAATGCAGGTGGCTCAGCGCGGTCGACGCACGCGCAAGCGCGGTGCCACCACCCGGAACGATGCCTTCCTCGACGGCGGCGCGGGTCGCATGCAGCGCGTCGTCGACGCGGTCCTTGCGCTCCTTCACCTCGACCTCGGTCGAACCGCCGACGCGGATAACGGCAACGCCACCGGCCAGCTTCGCCAGACGCTCCTGGAGCTTCTCGCGATCGTAGTCCGAGGAGGTCTCCTCGATCTGCGCACGGATCTGCGCGCAACGACCCTTGATGTCGTCGGACGAACCGGCGCCCTCGACGATCGTGGTGTTTTCCTTCTCGATCCGGACCTTCTTCGCGCGGCCCAGCATCGGCAGGGTCACGGTTTCCAGCTTGATGCCCAGATCTTCGCTGATCACCTGGCCACCGGTCAGGATCGCGATGTCTTCCAGCATCGCCTTGCGACGATCGCCGAAGCCCGGCGCCTTGACGGCGGCGATCTTCAGGCCGCCACGCAGCTTGTTGACGACCAGGGTCGCCAGCGCCTCGCCATCGACATCCTCGGCCAGGATCAGCAGCGGACGGCCGGACTGCACGACGCTCTCGAGCAGCGGCAGCATCGGCTGCAGCGACGACAGCTTCTTCTCGTGGATCAGGATGTAGGGGTTATCCAGATCGGCGACCATCTTCTCGGCATTCGTGATGAAATACGGAGAGATATAACCGCGATCGAACTGCATGCCCTCGACGACGTCCAGCTCGGTGTGCAGGCCCTTGGCCTCTTCCACCGTGATGACGCCCTCGCTGCCGACCTTCTGCATGGCCTGCGAGATCATCTCGCCGATCTCATGCTCACCGTTGGCCGAGATCGTGCCGACCTGCGCCGTTTCGGCCGGGGTCGTGATCTTCTTGGTGTTCTTCTTCAGCTCTTCGATGACCGCCGCAACGGCCTTGTCGATGCCGCGCTTCAGGTCCATCGGGTTCATGCCCGCGGCCACGGCCTTGGCACCCTCGCGGATGATGGACTGGGCCAGCACCGTCGCGGTCGTCGTGCCGTCGCCGGCCACGTCGTTGGTCTTCGAGGCCACTTCGCGCACCATCTGGGCGCCCATGTTCTCGAACTTGTCGGCCAGCTCGATTTCCTTGGCGACCGACACACCGTCCTTCGTGATGCGCGGCGCGCCGAAGCTCTTGTCGAGCACGACGTTGCGGCCCTTCGGCCCCAGTGTCACCTTCACCGCATCGGCCAGAATGTCCACGCCCCGCAGCATGCGCTGGCGTGCGTCACCGCCGAACTTTACGTCCTTGGCTGCCATTTCAGAATTCTCCTGTAGGAAACTTGTCGATCAGAAAGGAAAGAGGAAGGACGTCAGGCGATCACGCCCATGATGTCGCTTTCCTTCATGATCAGCAGCTCCTCGCCATTGATCTTGACCTCGGTGCCCGACCATTTGCCGAACAGCACCTTGTCGCCCGCCTTGACATCGAGGGCGACGATCTGTCCCTGCTCGTTCCGCGCGCCGGGGCCGACCGAGATAACCTCGCCCTCCATCGGCTTTTCCTTCGCGGTGTCGGGGATGATGATGCCGCCAGCCGTCTTCTCTTCGCCGGTCAGGCGACGGACGACCACACGGTCATGCAGGGGCCGAAAATTCGTCATTATGGATCGCTCCACGTCAAAAAAGGTAACGCCCTTGAATAAGCAACGCCACCGGGTTGGCACGCGCGCCAGAGCCGCGTCGCTTTAGCACTCTCCTGGCGAGAGTGCCAACAAACAGGTAGGTGCCCACCCCGCCCATGTCAACGTTTTGGCAGCACTTTCTTTCGACGACTGCCAAGTTTCTGGGAATAAAGAATTTTTCTTGAAATCCCCATGACCGATCCCGCAGGCTGGCGCCGTGCCCACAACCGTCGATCCAGCGAGGTGTCCATGTCTTTGCGGCTCCAGCTCAATGACTATCGCCTGACGACCGCCGAGATCCTCTATCGCCTGCCCGACCACCCCACCCTGCTCCAGACCTATATCTGGCAGGAACTCGATCTGGCGCCGTCCTATCCGCAACTCCGCCGGTTCCTCGATTTCTGGACCCGGTCGCTGGAGGGCAAGCTGCACTCGGTCCGCGTGGCGCAGCAGGCCCTGATCGCGCCCCCCGCCCTGCGCCACGCCACGGCGTGTCTCACGTTACATTGACTGCACGGCCTTGACGGCCCGCAAGGACCGCGTCAGCCCTGCCCGTCCCGTTCGGGCCCGGCGGAAAGCTGCGCGCCGTCCAGCGTGCGCCGGGCCCGCTCGGCCTCCTGCCGGTCACGATCGCGCTCGGCCGCCGTCCTGCCATGCAGGGCACGGTTCGCGGCCGCGACGGCGGCCTGGTCCGCACGGGCCCGGCGCTTGCGCGCCTGTCGCAGGTTGACGATCTCAGCCATGGGCCCACTCTACCGGCCATCGTCCGGACAGAAAAGGACCCGTCCATGAACCAGACCATCACCCTGACCGCCTCCGACGGCCACACGCTCTCCGCCTATACCGCCGGCCCCGCCAACGCTCCCCGCGCGCTGGTGGTCGTGCAGGAGATCTTCGGCGTCAATCACCATATCCGCACCGTCGCCGACGGTTTCGCCGCCGAAGGATACCGCGTCATTGCCCCCGCCCTGTTCGACCGCGCCCAACGCGGCGTGGAACTGGCCTACGATCAGGAGGGCGTGCAGAAAGGCCTGGACCTGCGTGCCGCGATCCCGCCCGAAGCCACGCTGCGCGACATCGTCGCCGCTGCCCATGCGCTGAGGCGGGAGCCCGCGCATACCGGCATCATCGGCTATTGCTGGGGCGGCACGATCGCCTGGCAGGCCGCCTGCCGGACCGACGATTTCGGGGCGGCTATCGGCTGGTACGGCGGCGGGATCGCCGCCGAGCGCACCCTGCAACCGCACTGCCCGGTGGAGCTGCATTTCGGCGAGACCGACAGCGCGATCCCGCTCTCCGATATCGCCGCCATCCGCGCCGCCCATCCCGATCTGGCGATCTACACCTATCCCGATGCCGGGCACGGGTTCGGCTGTTCGGAGCGCGGCAGCTTCAACGCGCCGGCCGCCGCCCTGGCCCGGACCCGCAGCCTGGCCTTCTTCGACCGGCTGCTCTGACCAGGCCCTCATCCGGGGGCGGGGGGGCGCGAGGCCCCGCCCCCCCCCGGGGGGCGCCGGGCCCATCGCCCCGGCGCCCCCGGGCAGGATCAGCCGCGCGAGAGCACGCGGCCGGCAATGGTCTCCAGCTTCGCCAGCAGGGCCGGGTCGCGCTTCTCCGGCGCGGTGATCAGCGCATGCTCCAGCGCCCGGTCGCACCCGGCCGGGCACAGCCCGCGCGGGCGGCCCAGGGTCGGGATCACGGACTTGACCAGCGCCCGGGCCCGGTCGGCATTCGACAGCATGACCTTGACCACGGCATCGACCGTCACGCTGTCATGGTCAGGGTGCCAGCAATCGTAATCCGTCACCATCGCAACGGTCGCGTAACAGATCTCCGCCTCGCGCGCCAACTTGGCCTCCGGCATGTTGGTCATGCCGACGACCGAGCAGCCCCAGGAGCGATAGAGATTGCTCTCGGCCTTGGTCGAGAATTGCGGGCCTTCCATCACCAGGTAGGTCCCGCCCCGCGTCACATCCAGCTTCAGCTCCCGCGCCGCCTCTTCCAGCACGTCGCCGATGCGCGGGCACAGCGGGTCGGCCACCGACACATGGGCAACGCAGCCCGTGTCGAAGAAGCTCTTCTCCCGCGCGAAGGAACGGTCGATGAATTGGTCGATGATGACGAAATGCCCCGGCGGCAGTTCCTCCTTCAGCGACCCCACGGCGGACAGCGACACGATGTCGGTCACGCCCGACATCTTCAGCGCCGCGATATTGGCGCGGTAGTTCAGGCGCGACGGCGGGATCGGGTGCCCTCGCCCGTGACGCGGCAGGAACACGCAGCGCACGCCGTCCAGCCGGCCGAACAGCAACTGGTCGGACGGCAGGCCCCACGGGGTCTCGACCGTGCGCCACTCCTTCTCCTCCAGCCCGTCGATATCGTACAGGCCCGATCCGCCGATCAGGCCGATCACGGGTTCGACGGCGTCCTGCGCAGACGAAAGGGGGGCGGTTTCAGTGGACATCGGACCAGAGTCTCCGTTTCAGAAGGAACGCCAGGACGGCAAGAAAAAGAAGATACAGCACCACCTGCGCACCCAGCCGGTGGCGCGCTTCCAGATGAGGCTGCGCCACCCACGCCAGGAAGGTCGTGACGTCACGCGCCTCCTGCGCCGTGGTGGCGGGCGTGCCGTCGGTATAGACAACCTGCCCGTCGCGCAACGGCGGCGGCATCGCGATTTCCCGGCCGCTGGCATAGGGGTTGTAGACCGCGCCGGCATGGCTCGGCCGATACGCCGCCGGAGGCTCCCGATAGCCGGTCAGCACCGCATAGATCCGGTCCGGCCCACCGGGATAGACCAGCGCCAGCCGCGACTGGTCGGGCGGCGCCACCCCGTTATTGGCCGCCGCGGCCGCCGCCGGGTTGGCGAACGGGTCGCGGAAATGGTCGGCCGGCGTCGCCGCGCGCGTCACCGGGTCGCCCTGCGCATCCACCCCGCCCGGCACCTGCTGCGTGGCCGCGATCCGGCCGACCTGCTCCATGGTCAGCCCGGTCGCCGCCAGATCGCCATAGGTCATGGATTTCATGCCGTGGCAGGCCGAACAGACCTGGGCATAGACCGCATAGCCGCGCTGGACGGCCGACAGGTCGAACCGCCCCAGCGGCCCCTCGAAACTCCAGGCCTGATGCGGCACCCGGTCATGCGGCCCCGCCTGCGCTGCGGCCCGCGACATGTCGCACAGCGGCGCCGCCAGCCCCAGGAGGGCGACAAACCGCAGGATCACCCCGCCCCTCACGCCCCGCGCCTCCCGGCGCCGGCAATGCCGTCCGGCAGCACGATCCCGCGCTCGGTCCGGGCAGACAGCGGCAGCAGGACCAGGAAATGCGCGAAATAATAGACCACGGCGATCCGTCCCGCGATCATCCACCCCCCCTGCGCATGATGGCGGCCGACAAAGCCCAGCAGGACGAAGCAGACGACCAGCACCCCCATGCAGGCCCGATAGAGCGGCCGGAACCGCGCCGAGCGGATCGGCGAACGATCCAGCCACGGCACCAGGAACAGTACCAGGATCGCCCCGACCGAAGCCAGAAGCCCCCCGAATTTCGACGGAACCGACTGCAATATTCCGTAGAACGGCAGGAAATACCATTCGGGCTCGATATCCGCCGGCGTATGCAGCGGGTTGGCCGGCCGGAAATTCTCGGCCTCGAACACCACATCCGGCAGGAAGAACACCACCACGGCAAACAGCAGCGCGAACAGGATCAGGCCCAGCGCATCCTTGCTCGTATAATAAGGATGGAAGGGCAGCGTATCCCCCGCCCCCCTGGGCTCGATCCCCAGCGGATTGTTCGAGCCGGTCACATGCAGCGCCGCGACATGGATGCCCACCACGCCCAGCACCGCGAAGGCCAGCACCATGTGCAGGATGAAGAAGCGGTGCAGCGACACATCCCCCGGCGCATCGCCCCCCTGGAGGAAATGTTCCAGCCACGGCCCCACGCCCGGAATCGCATCGACCGCCTTGCCCGCGACATCGGCGCCCCAGTACGACATCTGCCCCCAGGGCAGCACATACCCGGCAAAGGCGGTCAGCATCACCATCGCCAGCAGCACCAGCCCGGTCAGCCACAGCACTTCGCGCGGCGCCTTGTAGGACCCGTAATAGAGGCCGCGAAACAGATGGATATACAGCGCGGCCAGGAACATGCTGGCGCCCGTGACATGGATCGACCGCAGCAGCCACCCGCTGGGCAACTGGCGATCGATCGCCTCGATCGACGCAAACGCCCCGGCGGCGGTCGGCGTGTAGTTGACCGCAAGGAAGATGCCGGTGGCCAGCATCACCAGCAGCACGACCGTCAGGATCGCGCCGAAATTCCACAGCCCGTTCAGGTTGCGCGGCGTCCGGTAGTCGACATATTCCCGGCGAAAGGCCGAGACCACCGGCAGGCGCGCATCCAGCCAAGGCACCAGCCCCGCCTTCTCCTGTTCATCCGGCCTGTCGCGGGAACCAGCGTCCGTCATCGGTCCTCAATCCTGCGCCCCTGCGGCGCCCGCCTTCCATAACGGCCCGGTGCCCCTTCTTGCAATTACCCCCACGAACAGGCACCCCTAGGAGTCTGACCGTAAATGCGCGCTGGTGGCGATCCGACGCGCGTTTCCTGCGCTCCGGTGCTCACGGCCATCAAGGCCGCTCCGCTCCGGTGCTCGGAAACACACGACGGGCGTGCCGCTTTGCGGCGCTCTCGCTCACCAGCCCACATTTCCGATCAGACTCCCCAGCGGCTGTTTCAAAAGCCTCTTATCGCATCCGCCTATCCAGACGACCCGTTCGACGCAGAAGATGACCCGAGCATGACAGAGACCCGCGCGCCCATCCCCCACGACCAGCTGAAGCAGGAGGCCCGCGCCTGGTTCGAAACGCTGCGCGACCGGATCTGCGCCGCCTTCGAACAAATCGAGCGGGATGCCGGCGACGTGCAGACCCTGCCCGGCCGCGAGGCCCCCGGAGCCTTCGTCCGCACGCCGTGGGACCGTGTGAACGACGACGGCACACCGGGCGGCGGCGGGGTGATCAGCCTGATGCGCGGCCGGGTGTTCGAGAAGGTGGGCGTCAACGTCTCGACCGTCGAAGGCACCTTCAGCCCCGAATTCCGCGCCACCATCCCCGGCGCCGCCGAGGACCCGCGCTTCTTCGCCACCGGCATCAGCCTGGTGGCCCACATGTGCAATCCGCGCGTTCCCGCCGCCCATTTCAACACGCGGATGATCGTCACCACCCAGGGCTGGTTCGGCGGCGGCGGCGACCTGACGCCGATGTTCCCCGACAGTGCGGAGGCACAGGAAGACGCGATGCGCTTCCACGCCGGCTTCCGCGCCGCCTGCGACGCGCACGACCCGGCCTACTACCCCCGCTTCAAGGAATGGTGCGACCGCTATTTCTTCCTGCCCCACCGCAACGAGCCACGCGGCCTGGGCGGCATCTTCTACGACCGGCTGAACACCGGCGACGTGGCAGCCGATTTCGCCTTCACCCGCGATGTCGGCCTGGCCTTCCTCGAAACCTATCCCGCCATCGTCCGCCACCGGATGAACGAACGCTGGACCGAGGAGGAACGCCGCGCGCAACTGGTCCGGCGCGGCCGCTACGTGGAATTCAACCTCATCCACGATCGCGGCACCCTGTTCGGCCTGAAGACCGGCGGGAATACCGAAGCGATCCTGATGAGTCTTCCCCCCGAGGTCCACTGGCCGTAAAGTCGCGCCTTCGCCGCCGTGGGCCGCCCCGGCACCTGCCATAGACTCGCCGCATTCCAGCGCAAGACAGGCGCTGGAATGTCCCCTGCCGTGGAGATGCCGCCTTTGCCCGCGACCCGACCCCGCCCTTGTTCTGACCACCGGCCCGGTCGGGCCTAGATGCGCATGCGCCGCCGCCAGTTTCTTGCCTTGGCGGGTTTCTCCGCACTCGCCGGCATTCCCGCCGCCCATGCCGGTTCCCTGACGCACATCGCCGCCATCGCCCCGGCCGGCGGCACCATCGTCGACCCCACCCTGCTGGTCGCCGGCAACGCCGAAAGTGCGGCGGGCCGCTGGAGCACCGTGCTGGCCCCGGCACTGGCACAGGGGCTCGGGGCCCCCGCCCCGCTGGACACGCACCTGACCAGCGGGCTGGACGGCGTGACCGGCGCCAACCAGTTCGACACCCAGACGGTGCCGGACGGCGCAACCGCCCTGCTGGTGCCCGGCGCGGCGCTGGTGGCCTCGCTGACCGGCGATCCGCGCGCCCATTACGATTTCGGCCGCTGGGTCCCGCTGATGCTCAGCCTGGTCTCGCCCATCGTGGTCGGCCGGGCCGACCTGCATCGTACCCTGCGCGACCTGGTGCGCGACCGGCCGATCCGCGTGGCAGTATCCAGCGACCACGGGCTCGAACTCGCCACCGTGATGGCCATGGCGATGTTCGGCTTCCGGCCGATCCCCGTCACGGGCATCGCCACCCCGCAGGAAGCCCTGGATGCCCTGCGCGACGGCAAGGTGGACGTGGTCCAGATCTCCGACCCGATGCCCCCCCAGGCACTCGACGCCCTGCTGGCACCGCTGGAACCCAGCGGCGCCGTGCCCCTGTTCACGCTGGGCGACACCGTGCGCGCGACCGTGCATGGCCGGCCGGTGCAAAGCTTCGCCGAACGCTTCACCCAGGAACGCGGCCGCGCCCCCACCGGCCTGCTCTACGAGGCCTGGAAGGTCGTCGCCTCCGCCGCCTCGCTCGATATCGGGCTCATGCTGCCGATGCTGACCCCGCCGGCGCAGGTCGCCGGCTGGCGCCACGCGGTCGGCGTCGCCGGCACCCAGGGCGCGTTCGACACGCTGAAGGCCGATGCCGGCCGTGCCCTCGTCACCGGGCCGGATTGCGGCCGCTACCTCCACGACATGACCGGCGAAATCTCGGCCGTCCTGATGCTGCGCCGCTGGCTGGCCATTCACACGCCGGAATGGCGATTAGGATAGGAAACCGTCCCGAACGTGCCGGTTCCGGCCCGCTCTCGGAGGCTCTTTGCAATGTCGGCCTGTCGAGCGAGTCAACCTCGTCCCCGACGCAGCAGGATACGCACCGACCCCTGATTGGCGGCATGGGGATGCACCACCGCCAGGATCAGCGGCCGCAGGTCCGGCCGCCCCAGCCAGAAGGGCAGCTCCCGCCGCAGGACCCCGCCCTCGCGGCCCGAGCCCAGCCCGGTGATGACTTCCACGCAGCGCAGATTGTCCGACCGCGCCTGGATCAGAAAAGAATGCAGGCGCTGGAAGGCCGCATGCGCATTCTGCCCGTGCAGGTCGAGCGTCCGCGACGGGCGCAGCTTGCCGCTGACCAGCGTCCGCCAGCTCGTATCGTCCAGCCCCGGCCCGCGCTGGCCGATCGCGACCTCGGCCCGCGACCGGACCAGCGTAAAACCCGGCCGGGCCGGACGCAGCATGTCGGATTGCGGCACCATGGCCGCAGGCGGCGCGGCGCGATCGCGTCGCTCGGCCGCTGGGGCTGCGGCCGGCGGCACTGACGGCGCGGCGACCACGGGCGCCGGCCGCGCGGCCCTGGCGGCCAGCGGCTTGATACCGCGCACGAAGGCCGTCCACAGCGCCTGTTCGTCTTCCCCGAGGACCCGTCGACGGCGCACCCCTGTTCTCCTCCGCCCGCCGGCGGACGACCCCATGCCGCCCATCGCCCCGATGCCCCCGATCTTAAAACAGGTCGCGCCCGGATCGAAGCCCGGACGCGCACTGCCAGGAGGATGGCGCGTCAGGGCGCCGGGGTACCGCCCAGGGGCTGCCCCTGGTAAGTGCCGGTCAGGGTCCGCAGGAAGGCCACGATATCGGCGATATCATGATCGGACATCGCATGATCGGGCGTCTGGTAGCGCGCCATCAGCCGCACCGCGTCTTCCAGCGTCTTGACGCTGCCATCATGGAAATAGGGGGCGGTCAGCGCGATATTGCGCAGGTTCGGCACCTTGAAACGCTCCATGTCGTCCGGCGACTGCGTGACGGTGTAGCGCCCCTTGTCGGCATCGGTCACGGCCCCGCCGCGCGCCGCGAAATAATCGCCTTCCAGCCCCATCACCTCGAACGCCTGGCCACCCAGCGACGCCCCGGTATGGCAACCCGAGCAGCCGACGCTCTTGAACAGCGCATACCCGTTCTTTTCCTGGGCATTCAGGGCCTGCTCGTCGCCCTTCAGGTAGCGGTCGAAACGGCTACCGGGCGTGATCAGCGTCTTTTCATACTCCGCGATGGCGGCGGTCATCCGGTCCTTGTCGATATCGTCCGAGCCGAACGCATCATGAAAGGCCGAGACATAGGTCGGATCCTGCTTCACCTTGTCGGCCACCAGCGTCCAGTCGTGCGATCCCATTTCCAGCGGGTTCATGACCGGGCCGGCCGCCTGCTCGGCCAGCGTGGCGGCGCGGCCGTTCCAGAACTGGCTCTTGTTGAACACCGCGTCATAGACGGTCGGCACATTGATCGGCCCATGCTGGCCACCGATCCCCAGCGCCGTCACGCGCCCGTCCACGCCGCCATGATCCAGCGCATGGCAGCTGGCGCAGTTCAGCGTACCGTCACCCGACAATTGCTTGTCGAAGAACAGCCGCTGGCCCAGGGCCACCTTGGCCGCATCCACGGGCACGCTGTCGGGCACGGGCTGGACCGGTTCGGCGGCAAAGCGCGCGGCAACACCCGGCGTCGCATAATGCGCGCGCCGCTCGGCGGCCACCCAGTCCAGCAGCGCATCACGCTGCGCCTGCGACAGATGGGCATGCCAATGCATCAGCAGATACAGCGTCGGCGGCATGCGGTTCTGGCGAACCACTTCCTCGATCCGCGCCAATTGCTCCTCGGAGGGAACCGCACCGGTCTGGAAGGCCTCGATCACCGGTTCGATCCGGAAATGACGCAGCCCCTGGTCCACGTCGCGCTGCATCAGCTGGTTGGCGACCGGCACATGGAAATAGAAGGGCAGTTCGACATTGCGCGCGTGGCAATAATCGCATCGCGCCTCGCGAATCGCCGCGAAGGCCGCCGCGGCCACCGGGTCCGCTAGCGTCGGCGAATGCGTATCCAGCGTCGGGGCCGTTTCATGGTCGAAATGGGTCAGATAACCCACCACGCCGCCATACGCGACAATCCCCATAACCGCGACCGAAACTATTGCCTTGCGTACCGACACGTCCACCCCTCCTCTATCGTCTCAGGACGGGTGTGCCGGAAACACAAAACATCTGTCAAAATCATATTTTTAATAAAAACGATTGATTGGCTCGATCAAACGGGCGGTTTGTCCTGTTCCATGGCCAGTTTCAGCCGTTCCCGCGCCACTTTTACATAGGCGGCATCCAGTTCGATCCCCACGCCGCGCGCGCCTTCCGCCTGCGCGGCCACCAGCGTGGTTCCCGTGCCCATGAACGGGTCCAGCACCAGCGCATCCGGCCGCCCATGCAGGCGGATGCACATGCGCGGCAACTGGACCGGAAACGTCCCCGGATGATTGAATTTCTGCGCCTTGTCGCGCACCGTTTCATAGGGGATGAACCAGGTATCTCCCCGGCAGCGCCTGTCCTGCTCATGCCCGCGCCGCGCGATATTCGACTTGTCCTTGTACGGCACACCGATATCGAGGCGACTGAGTTCCACCGTGCCCGAGCGCGTCAGATGGAACAGATGCTCGTGATTGCGATGCAGGTAGCGCGCGCTGTTGACCGGCTTGAAATGCCCATACGTGTCGTCATGGACCGAAATCGACTTGATCCAGCTGATATGGTTCTGCAGGTGGAAAATCTCGCGCAGCCGCACGGCCAGCTCGAACGGCAGCCAAGGCTGCGCCGACGACCCCGCGATATTCAGGAAGAACGAGCCATCCGGCCGCATCACCCGATGCAGCTCGCGCGCCACCGCCATCATCCAGTCCAGATACTGCGTTTCCGACATGCGGTCGCGATAGGTCCGGTAGCCTAGCCCGATATTGTAGGGCGGCGAGGTCACGACGACATCGACCGAATCCGCCTCCATCCGGCGCAGTTCGCGCAGGCAGTCGTTCCGCACCAGCAGGTGCGGCCCGATCGCCTGGCGCACCGCGCGCGGGGGGCGCGTGCCGGTTGCAGACCCGCTGCGCGGCGCCATCAGGGTCGGGTGACGACGGGGCGGGGCATCAGGGCGACCATCCGGCCCCGCTGGCGCATCGCGCCGGCCGTCTGCTCGGCCTCGTCGCCCCAGCCCAGGAACAGGTCGGCGCGCGCCGGGCCCTTGATGTCGGTGCCGATATCCTGCGCATAGACCAGCCGGTGCCATGCCTGGTTCGACGGCGCGGGCAATGTCGTCTCGACCCAGACCGGCGTTCCCAGCGGAATCACGCCGCGATCCACCGCCGCCGACCGGCCCGGCTCCAGCGGCACGCCCATCGCGCCGGGCGCACCCTGGCTGGCCGGCACATCGTCCAGCGCGTTGAAGAACACGTAGTTCGGATTCTCTTCCATCACCGCCCGGGCCTGCTCGGGGTGCGCCGTCAGCCAGGCGCGGATCGACTGCATGCTGAGGGCATCCTCGCTCATCTCGCCCTTCTGTACCAGCACGCGGCCCAGCGGCACATAGGGCTGCCCGTTCTTGCCGCCGAAGCCCAGCCGCACGATCTGCCCGGTGGGCAGCCGCACCCGGCCCGAGCCCTGGATCTGGAGGAAGAACAGGTCCGCCGGGTCGGCAACCCACAGCAATTCCAGGTTCCGCCCGGCCAGCGCCCCCGCATCGATCTGCGCCCGCGACCAGTAGGGCACGAACTGCCCGCCCTGCCAGTGGCCGGAGACCATGCGCCCATCGGTCGCCCGCGCCCGGGTCAGGTCGTCGGGCACGCGATAGACCGGCGTCTGGTAGATACCGCCGCGCGACAGCGCGCCCCGGATCTCCGGCTCGTAATAGCCGGTGAACAGCGCCGACGACGACATCAGCACCGGCTGGAACCATATCTCGAAAAAGCGCTGCGGCGCCGCATCGTCATCGACGGGCACCTCGGTCGCGGCCCGGCAGGCGGGCAGCCAGTCGGCGACATGCGCCCCCGGCCCGCTTTCGGTGCCGAGCGTCGCCTCGGCCGGCAGGCGGCCCAGATGGCGGCATTCCTCCATGAACACCGGCAGGGCGCGCGCGGCCTCATCCGGCCCCCAGCCCGCAAGGGTCGAAAAAGCGACGGGGTGGCGCTCGTCCTGCCCGGTTTCGGCGCAGGCGGACAGCAGAAGGATTGCGGCGGCGCAAACGCCCCGCGCGACGATGGACAGGCGGAAATAGCTCAAGGAAACGGCCAGACTTGCTCTTCAATGGATAGGCAGGGGGGGGCGGCCACCGCCGCCGGAGGGGTTCGCTCAGGCGCTGCGACTGGCCGCCAGACGCCACGCGGCGCCGCCGATCGACACGCCCAGCAGGCGCTCGAACGTCCACAGGTCCGAAAACTCGGTCACGGCATCGGTGCCCGCGACCGGATGCCCGTCCTTGTCCAGCGTCAGGCTGATCTGGTCCGAGACGATGCGGACATCGATCCGCGCCCGCGGCGCGCCGGCCATCTGGTCGATGGCGGCATCGACGATCGCCAGACCGGCAATGGCTCGGACCTCGCTCTTCTGGGTCTCGCCCGCCTGCTCGCGCGACTGGATCGCGGCATCGAAGGCAGCGAAGGCCTCGGCGGTCAGGCGCTCGCGCAGCATGGTCCGATCGCCGGCGGCAAAGGCCTGGACCACCTGGCGGAACGACACCTCGACCCCGCGCAGGAACTGCGCCGGCACGAAATCGCGCTCCTGGGCCGCGATGGCGCCCAGCACCTGCCCTACCCGGGTCTCGGGGGCCGGCACGTCATAATCGGTCAGCGCGGCCGGCGGCTCGGCGCGGCCTTCGATCACCGGGCCGGGACGGGGCACCGGGGGCGCGGCGGGCGATGCGGGCCCGACCCCCACCCGCGTCCCCAGGATGCTGCGCAGCCGCAGCGCGAGAAACGCAGCGATCAGCCCGAACAGCACCAAGTCGAAGGGAAAATGACTGAACGAAAAATCCATCACCAAGCCTAACCGAAAGGCGCGCCGGGCCTGCCGGCAGCGCGATCCCTCTATGATGCCCTAACACATAGGCAACGCACCCCGCCGACACAATGCGGCAGGCCGATCCGAAGCGGGAGGAATTTCCGCCCCGGCAATTCGTCGAGGTTGGCGAACGTCGCGGACCATGCTACCGGCGATATCCGGTATCCGCCTTATTGCCCGCAAGGAAATCTTCGTTCATGTCAGATACGACTCAGCTCCCCGCCGACGGAAGCCAGAATGCCCCGCCGGCGCTGCCGCTGGCCATCAATGTGCAGTATATCAAGGATCTGTCGTTCGAAGTTCCCTCCGGCGCCGAGATTTTCGCGACCCTGCGCGCCAACCCCCAGATCTCGGTGAACATCGACGTCCAGGCCAGCCGCCTGCCGCCCGAGCAGCCGGTTTTCGAGGTCGTGGTGTCGATCAAGACCGAAGCCGTGGAAGCG
The DNA here is from genome assembly GCF_014174275.1 of Gluconacetobacter takamatsuzukensis. Classification (GTDB taxonomy): domain Bacteria; phylum Pseudomonadota; class Alphaproteobacteria; order Acetobacterales; family Acetobacteraceae; genus Gluconacetobacter; species Gluconacetobacter takamatsuzukensis. Next base: position 308,679 of record NZ_JABEQK010000003.1, read on the forward strand.
CCGGAAAAGGAAGGCGGCCCCACCGGCCGCACGGTGTTCGTGGCCGAACTGGCCTATGCCGCGGTGGTGACGCTGGGCAACGCGCCCGACGACCTGGTCGAGCCGATCCTGCTGGTCGAAGTGCCGCGCCTGATCTTCCCCTATGTGCGCAACATCATCAGCGAAGTCACGCGCGATGGCGGTTTCCCGCCCGTGGTGCTCCAGCCGATCGATTTCGTTGCCCTGTGGCAGGCCAAGCGCGCCAGCTTCCCCCAGACGGCCGGCAACGCCTGAACCCGAACAACCGTTTCCAAACAATCGGTTATCGACTGGAAAGGCCCGCCTCGTGCGGGCCTTTCTGTTTTTGGCCCAGGGCCGCCCCGCCCGGGCAGACCAAGAACATATATTTTTTTATCTAAACAGGCATCAAACAATATAGTAAAAAATCATGCCAGAATTTATAAAAATCATACCTGCATTTGCAAAATAATTTATCGTACATGATATTTATTTGCTGAATAATTCATCACACCGCCAACATATATTTGCCAAAATTTATCCATTTTTATGATATTTTTCCTTCAAATCTTCGTATATTTATTATATTGTGCGAACACGAAATTCATAGCAGGAGAAAAAGGAGTAACGTTTGCGCACAGCCTGCGCGAACGGGGAATCAATTCCGGTTTTACTTTATTCTGAACTATTCAGAATATTTCGACAATAGAAACCGTCCCACGCGATATATTGTCGCACACCGAGATTTCGCCACGAAATTGGCGATTTCCGCGTCCTGGACGCGCATCCCTACATGATGATTTCGGAATCGACCCTGCGCACGCCGCATCGCGATTTCGAACGCAGCTTGCATCGATGCTTCGTAATGAGGCGAAGCCCCTCACCGTTATGTTGGCTGCCTGTTAAAGAGGAGACTCTCCCCTTGACGCAGACAGATATTCTGCTGCCCCGCCCTTCCCTCGTCGAACGGATCGGCATCCCCCGCCCCCTGCTGTGGGGCTTCGTCGGGTTGCTCCTGTTCATGGTCGGCGATGGGGTCGAGGCCGGCTACCTGGCCCCCTATCTCGAAAATCACGGCGTCTCGTCGCGCGACGTAGCCTTCCTGTTCACCATCTACGGCGTCGCCGTGTCCATTTCGTCCTGGCTGTCGGGTCCGCTGTCGGATCTGTGGGGGCCCAAGCGCGTCATGTGGATCGGCCTGGCAATCTGGGCCGTCTTCGAGGTCGTCTTCCTGATGGCCGGCATCATGACCGGCAATTACATGGTCATGCTGGCCGCCTATACGCTGCGCGGCCTGGGCTATCCGCTGTTCGCCTACGGGTTCCTGGTCTGGATCGCGGCCGCCACGCCGCCGCGCCAGCTCGGGTCGGCCGCCGGCTGGTTCTGGTTCGCCTTCTCCGGCGGCCTGCCCACCCTGGGCTCGCTCTTCGCCAGCGCCACCATCCCCATGGTCGGCGAGGTGCCGACCTTCTGGCTGTCACTGGTGCTGGTGGTCGCGGGCGGCTGCGTCGCGCTGCTGATGACGCACGAACCGCGTGGCGCCAGCCGCCTGGCACCGCCCGACGTCTCGGTGCGCGGCATCTTCTTCGGCTCGATCTCCATCCTGTGGCGCGAGCCCAAGACGTTCATGGCGATGATCATCCGGACCATCAACACCTCGTCCGAATATGCGTTCCTGGTGATCATGCCCGCCTTCTTCACCAAGGTGGTCGGCTTCACCCTGTCGCAGTGGCTGGTGCTGCTCTCGATCGTGTTCCTCAGCAACATCCTGTTCAACCTGATGTCGGGCATGCTGGCCGACCGGCTGGGCCATCGGACGGTGGTCTCGGTCGCAGGCTGCCTCGGCGCCGCGATCTCGGTCCCGGCCTTCTATTATGTGCCCCTGGCCTATCACGGCAATTTCCTTGTCGCGGCACTGGTGGGCATCTTCTACGGCGCGACCATCGCGGCCTTCGTCCCTCTCTCCGGCCTGGTCCCGCAGATCTGCCCGAAAGAGAAGGCTGCGGCATTGTCGGCCCTGGGCCTCGGCGCTGGCGCCAGCACCTGGGTCGGGCCGGCCATCGTCACCTGGTTCCAGTCCTGGCATGGGATCGAGGGGATCATCTGGATCTTCTCCGGCCTCTATGTCTTTGCCGGCGTGCTGACGCTGTCCCTCTCGATTCCGGAACATGCGCGCAAATACATGCAGCAGGCCCGCGCCCGGGGCGAAAACCTGCACGAAGGCGCCGCCGCCTTCCACTGAGGCAGGGCACGCACCCGGCCGCACCACAGGCAGCCGGGTGCCACTACCGGGCGGCGGACCCTTCCGCCTCCCCCGCCACCCCCAGCAGGTCGAGCATCGCGGCCTGGTCTGGGGTGGCGGCCCGGACGATCTCCCGCCAGGGCGCCGCGCCGAGAATCCCGGCCGCCCTGTCGGAAATCGCGATGGCCCGCGCGCTCCGCAGCCCCTCCCGCACGTCGCGCGGCAGATGCCGCAGGAACTGGCGCGCGGTCTCGGCCGAGAAGAACAGGGCAGCGTCCACCCCGCCCGGCCCGATCATCGCCCGCAAGGCCTCCGGGGCCGGCATCCCGGGCCGGATGCGATACACGCACCGCCGGACGACCCTGAAGCCACCCCCGCGCAAAGCCGTCACCAGATCCATCCCATATCCCGGCGCCGTCGCCAGCAGCAGCGCACCCGCCGAAGGCCGCCATTCCGCCCGCACCAGGTCGGCCAACGCCTCGGCCGTGCCCTCCGCCGCCGTCACATGCACGAAGCCCGCCGCACGCGCACGGCGTGCCGTGGCCGCACCGACCGCCAGAACCGGCATGTCCGCCGGCACCCGCCCGGCCAGCGCGGTAACGGCCTGCCCGCTCGTGACCAGGATCGCCTGCACCCCCCGCACCGGCAGCGCCGCGCGCAGGATCGTCTCGGCACGCAAGGCCGGCAGCGCCACGGCATGCCAGCCCAGCGCCGTCACGGCCGCCATGGTTTCGCTCAGGCCCGGTTCGGGCCGGGTGACCAGCACCGCCGGTCGCAACCCGCCGGATGGCGGGTCGGTCGGCAGATCAGGGCGCAAAAATATCCGCGGGGCTGTCGGCGCGCAGGCTGTGGCCCAGTTCGCGCCCCATCCGCTCGGCATCGGCCGGCGCGCCGGTCACGACGCGCCGCAGCAGGAACGACCCGTCCTCCCGCGCCACCAGCCCGGTCAGGCGCAGCACCGGCCCGCCCCCCTGTGCATCGTCGATCAGGCGGGCATAGCCGCCGATCGGCGTGCGGCACGATCCGTCCAGCTCCGCCAGCAGGGCGCGCTCGGCGGTGGAAACGGCCCGCGCCTCGTAATCCTCGATCGCCGCCAGCAGCTCGCGCAGTTCCAGGTCGCTCTCGCGCACCGTCACGCCCACGATCCCCTGGCCGGCCGCCGGCACCATGATCTCGGGGTCGAGAATGATATCCGCGCGGTCGCCCATGCCCAGCCGGCGCAGGCCGGCCAGCGCCAGCAGGGTGGCATCGCACTGCCCCGCCGCCAGCTTGTCCAGCCGCGTCTGCACATTGCCCCGCAGCAGGCCGAAGCGCAGGTCGGGCCGCTGGTGCAGCATCTGGGCCTGCCGCCGCACCGACGCGCAGCCGACCAGCGCGTCGCGCGGCAGGGCGTCGAACGGCGCCGCCGGGTCCACCGTCTCCGGCCGGCCCTCGCCGGGGCGCAATATCAGTACGTCGCGCGCATCCTCGCGCCGCAGGGTGCAGGCCAGCACCAGCCCGGGCGGCAGCGTGGTTTCCAGGTCCTTCAGGCTATGGACCGCGAAATCGATCCGCCCGTCCGACAGCGCGTCATGGATTTCCTTGGCGAACAGCCCCTTGCCGCCGATTTCCGCCAGCCGGCGGTTCTGCACCTGGTCGCCCGTGGTGCTGATCTGGTGCTCCTGGAACGCCCCCATGTCGCGCAGCACGGGGCAGAAACGCGTCAGCATGGTCAGGAAGGCCCGCGTCTGCACCAGCGCCAGCGGCGACGCCCGCGTGCCCACACGCAGCGGCAGCTGGCGGCGATGCGGCAGGGCCGGGCGCAGCACGCCCTGCTTCTGGCGCGCGGCGGCCTCGGCCGCGATCTTTTGCAAGGCCGAAGCCCGGGCGGCGGACCCGTCAGAGACGGAGGACGGAGCGAAAACCATCCGCTGTCTCTATTACCGCGACGCCCCGAAGAAAAGATGACATAACGCCCGACGGAACTGTCTTTTGCGCAATGATCATGTCTTCTCCCCCCCTCGGCGCCCCGGCGCCGGCCGAATCGGCGGCCCAGACCCCTGTCCTGGCGCCTGTTCTGGCGATCGAATCGTCCTGCGACGACACCGCCTGCGCCATCCTGGCGCCTGACGGCACCATCCTGGCCGAAACCGTGCTGTCCCAGTCCGGGCACATCCCCTTCGGCGGCGTGGTGCCCGAAATCGCGGCCCGCGCCCATCTGGCGGCGCTGCCCGGCCAGGTACGCCGCACGCTCGACGCCGCCGGATTGCCGGCCGAGGCCCTGGGCGCCGTCGCCGCCAGCACCGGCCCGGGCCTGATCGGCGGGCTGATCGTGGGGGCCGGCGTCGGCAAGGGGCTCGCGGTGGCGCTGGGCCGGCCGTTCGTCGCCGTGAACCATATCGAGGCCCACGCCCTGACCGCGCGCCTGCCCGGCCTGGTGCCCGGCGGCGCCCCGTTCCCGTACCTGCTGCTGCTGGTCTCGGGCGGCCATTGCCAATGTATCGCCGTCGAGGGCGTGGGCCGCTATCGCAAGCTGGGCGGCACGATCGACGACGCCGCCGGCGAGGCCTTCGACAAGGTGGCGAAGATGCTCGGCCTGGGCTGGCCCGGCGGCCCTGCGGTCGAAGCCCTGGCGCGCGAGGGTGACCCCGCACCCTGGCCGCTGCCCCGCCCGCTGCACGGCCGCCCGGGCTGCGACTTCTCGTTCTCCGGCCTCAAAACCGCCGTGGCGCAGAAACTCGCGCCCTACGACAATGGCGCCCTGCCCCGCCCGGTCGCCGCCGGCATCGCCGCCAGCTTCCAGAACGCGGTGGCCGATATCGTGGCCGACCGCGTCGCACACGCGCTGGACATGATGCCGGACGCCACCCTGCTGGTCGCGGCCGGCGGCGTCGCCGCCAACGGCGCCCTGCGCGCGCGGCTCGATGCGCTGGCCCGGGCGCGCGGCCTGCCCTTCGCCGCCCCGCCGCTGCGCCTGTGCACCGACAATGCGGTGATGGTGGGCTGGGCGGCCATCGAGACGATGCGCGCCCGCCACGCATTGGGCCTGCCGCCGGTGGACGATCTCGCCCTGCTGCCCCGCCCGCGCTGGCCGCTGGACCAGATGGCGGCACGATTCGACGCGAGCGCCGCATGAACTACCGTCACGCCTTCCACGCCGGCAATTTCGCCGACTGCATGAAGCACGCGCTGCTGGTGCTGCTGCTCCAGGCGCTGGCCCGCAAGCCGGCGGCCTTTTCGGTGCTGGATACCCATGCCGGTATCGGGCGCTACGATCTGGGCGGCGATCAGGCCACCCGCACCATGGAATGGCAGGGCGGGATCGGCCGCCTGCTCGACGCTCCGCCGGCCGACCTGCCGCCGGCCTATCTGGACCTGGTGCGCCAGGCCGGCGCACCCGCAATCTATCCCGGCTCTCCCCTGATCGCGGCGATGATGCTGCGGCCGCAGGACCGGCTGGTATGCTGCGAACTGCACCCCGAGGACAGCCGGATGCTGCGGCGCCTGTTCGCCGGCAACAGCCAGGTCTCGATCCACGCCCGCGACGGCTACGCCGCCCTGGGCGCCCTGCTGCCGCCGCGCGAGGCCAGACGCGGCCTGGTGCTGATCGACCCGCCGTTCGAACAACCCGACGAATTCGCCCGCCTGGTCGAAGGGCTGGCCACGGCGCACCGCAGATTCGCCGCCGGCATCCTCGCGGGCTGGTATCCGATCAAGCACCGCGCGCCCGTCCGCGCCTTCCTCGATTCGCTGCGCGATTCGGGGATTCGCGACATCGTGGCGCTGGAACTCACCCTGCGCCCGCCGCTCGACCCCGCGCGCCTCAACGGATGCGGGCTGGTGGTGATCAATCCCCCCTTCGGCTTCGCCGAAGCCGCCCTTCCGGCCCTGCGCGCCCTGACCCATCTCTCCCCCGACGGCACGGGAGAGGCGAGCGTCACGCGCATCGTGGAGGAATAGGACCATGGCAGCCGCACGCATCGCCGTCATCGGGGCCGGCGCCTGGGGCATCGCCCTCGCAGTCCAGGCCGCCCGCGCCGGGGCGCAGGTCCATCTGTGGGCCCGTCACCCCCAGACCCTGACCGACACCCGCACCCTGCCCCGCCTGCCCGCCATCGCCCTGCCCGAGGCGATCACGGTGACCGACGCGATGCCCACCCAAGCCGACGCGGTGCTGCTGGCGGTGCCGATGCAGCATCTGCGCGCCGTGCTGGCGCACATCCCTGCCGCCGGCCCCATGATCGCCTGCTGCAAGGGCGTGGAGCGCGACACGCTGGCACTGCCGTTGCAGGTCATCGCGGACCGCCATCCCGACCTGCCGCGCGCGGTGCTCTCCGGCCCCAATTTCGCGCATGAGGTGGCACAGGGCCTGCCCACCGCCGCCGTGCTGGCCTGCGCCGACCTGTCGCTGGCCCGCACCCTGGCCGATCACCTGACCACGGCGACCTTCCGCCTCTATGCCAGCGACGACGCAATCGGCGTACAGGTCGGCGGGGCGGCGAAGAACGTCATCGCCATCGCGGCCGGCGCCACCATCGGCGCGGGCCTGGGCGAAAACGCCCGTGCCTCGCTGATCACGCGCGGCCTTGCCGAACTCGGCCGCCTGGCCCTGGGGCTGGGCGGCCGCGCTGGCACCCTGTCGGGCCTGGCGGGGGTGGGCGACCTCATCCTGACCTGCACCGGCCCGTCGTCGCGCAATTTCAGCCTCGGCCTGGCGCTGGGCCGGGGCGAATCGCTGGCCGCGATCCTGGGCAGCCGCACCACCGTCGCCGAAGGGGTCGCCACCGCCCCCGCCCTCCTCGCCCTCGCCCGCACCCACGGCATCGCCGTACCGGTCATCGAAACAATGTCGCTGCTGCTGGCGGGCGATATCGGCCTGGGCGAAGCCCGCGACCGCCTGCTCAGCCGCCCGGTCGGGATCGAATAATCCCCGCCCCGCGCCCCGGCAGGCCCGCCGGCCTAGCGCGAAAGATCCGTCACCAGCACCGCAACGATATCCAGGGCCGGCCCCACGCTGGAGACGGGCGTCCGCTCGTTCAGCCCATGCATGAAGGAATCCGAATTCTTGATGAAGAGCGGGCTGACGGCATAGCTCGGCACCCCGTGGGAGCGGAACCACATGCTGTCGCTGGCACCCGATCCCAGTGACGGAAAAACGGCCACGCCCGGATAGGCACCATGCACGGCATGCTCGATGGCCCGGACCACATCCTCACGCATGGGCGATGCCGGCGTCTCGACCGACCCTTCCGTCACATCCGTGATCGTCAGAGCCGGATCGGCCGCCGCCTGCCGCAGTTCGTTCAGGATTTCGGCACGCGGATGGCCGGGAAAGATCCGGCAGTTGATATCGGCCGTCACCCGCTGCGGCAGGGCATTGAGGGCATGGCCGCCATTGATCTCGGTCACGACGCAGGTGGTGCCGATACGCCCGACGAATGACGGGTCGGCGGACAGGGTCTCGATGGCACCCTCATTCGTCGGCTCGGCGGCAAAGGCCCGCATTGCCGCCCCGATCGACGCCGACTCCCATTGCGCCGCACCCAGGAAATACCCCCGGCTCAGATCGTTGATCTCGGGCCGGAAGCGATAATGCTGGATACGCAGCAGGTCCGCCGCCATCTCGTCGATTGCATTCAGCGGGCTGGGCTCCGAGGAATGGCCGCCGGGGTTGGTGACGACCATCTGGTAGTCGGCATAGGTCTTCTCGCCGCCTTCCCAGGCGAAATAATCGGGCTTGCCGGTCTTCTCGTCGATGACGCCGTTCGCGCCATCCACGTTCAGCACCAGCTCGGCGCCCGACAGCTTGTCCGCGATGATGGCACCCGTCGCCATCGCCGTTTCCTCGTCGCCGGAAAATTCGATGATGACGTCACGCCGGGGCCTGTATCCCGCGCGCTTCAGCCCGATCAGCGCCTCGATCGCAATGGCGTCGTCCAGCTTCATGTCCGTCGCGCCGCGCCCCAGCAGGAACCCCTTCTGGATGACCGCCTTGAACGGATCGTGCGTCCAGTCCCCGGCCTTCGCCTCGACGACATCCATATGCCCCGAAATCACCAGCGGCTTGAGCGACGGGTCGCTCCCCGGCCAGCGCGCGATCAGATACGCCGTGTCCCCCACGGGCGTGATCGCGATATCGGAGGCCGCGAACCCGCCCGCGATCAGCGCGTCCCGAAACAATTGCGCCACCTGCGGCGTCTGGTTGCCGGGTCCGGCGACCGAGCGCAGCGCAATCGCCTTTTCCGCCAGCGCCAGCGACGCCTCCACCGCATGGCGGTCGCCGACCGGCGCCGACCAGGCCTGCCCCACGGCACCCACCGCAAGGGCAATCCCCAGCACAGGCCCATACACGCCGCAGGTCCCGAAAAAGCCGGAAGCAGCACCCTCTTTCAGGAATCGGCGCCGATGCGCGACCGGCACGCCATGGGATGAAATCGTATCGATCCGCCGAATGGAACAATCGCCGTTTTCAGGCCGGAAGAGCGTGCGCAGGAACAATGGAATCAGCCTCGAAAGTTATCGCCACGTAACAATTCCCCCGACCTTGGATGAAAAGCCACATATCGACAATAGCTTACCGCTTGCCCGCCGCCACCTCGCCAACCGGGCTCATATCAAATTATCGATATTTCCCGCATATCCCCCACCGGGGACCCTACCCGATGAACATGCCGGCAATGGTGGCACTCGCGAAATTCGACAGCGATCCGGCAAACACCGCGCGCACGCCCATGCTGGCCACCTCCCCCCGCCGCTCGGGGGCAATGCTGCCGAAGCCCGCGATCAGGATGCCGACAGAGGACAGATTGGCAAACCCGCACAAGGCGAAGGAGGCAATCGCCAGCGCACGCGGGTCGAGCGTCGCGTCATGGAAATGCGGCGCCAGCGCGACATAGGCCACGAATTCGTTGAACACCAGCTTCTGCCCCATGATCGCGCCGACCATGCCGCTTTCATGCCACGGCACCCCGATCAGCCACGCCAGCGGGGCGAAGATCACGCCGAAGATCGTCTCCAGCGACAGGTCGCCCAGCCCCAGCCAGCCGCCCAGCCCATGGATCAGCCCGTTGGCCAGCGCGATCAGCCCGATGAACGCGATCAGCATCCCGCCCACGGCAACCGCAACGCCGACGCCGCTGGCGGTACCGATGGCGATGGCCTCGAAGACATTGACCGGATGCTCGTGGCCGAATTCCAGGTCGAGGCCCGAGACACGCGTCTGCGCCCGCGACGGCATCAGGATCTTGGCAAACAGCAGCCCGCCCGGAATCGCCATCACCGACGCCGCCAACAGGTAATCCATCGGCACGCCCAGCCCGGCATAGCCCACCAGCACCGACCCGGCGACCGATGCGGTGCCGCTGCACATGACGGCAAACAGTTCCTCGCGCGTCAGCAGCGGCACATAGGGCCGCAGCGCCACCGGCATCTCGCTCTGGCCGAGAAAGATCGTCGTGACGGCGGAAAAGGATTCGATCATCGAGGTCCCGAGCACCCGCCGCAGCACCCCGCCCAGCAGCCGCGCCAGATGCTGCATGATGCGGTAATAGTACAGGATCGCGATCAGCGCCGAGATATAGGCGATCTGCGGCAGGATCCGGAGCGCGAAGATAAAGCCCCCGCCGGGAAACAGCGTGTCCATGCGCGGGCCGACCAGCGGGCCGAACAGGAAGGCGCTGCCCTGCGCGCCATAGCCCAGCACGGTATCGACGGCACCCGAGATCACATGCAGCGCCACCCGCCCCGGCGGCACGAACAGGATCAGCCCGCCCAGCGCCACCTGCATGGCCACGGCGGCCAGCACGATCCTGGGGCGGATCCCCCGCCGGTCCGCCGAAAAGGCCACCGCCAGCGCAATCAGGCAGGCCAGCCCGAGAATTCCATGCAGGACCGCCATTCCACCCTACCAATCCAAAACCGTAACGACCCAAAACCGAAACGACACTGTGCTCTGCACGATGTGCTGTCCAGAGTGGCGGATGGCGCCGGCCATGCCTACTCGTGCGGCGGAGGAAACTGCTCTAGGCTCCCACCCCGTTACAGACCGCAACAGATCGAATCGGCTCCCATGACGACCGCGTACGATTTTACCCTGCCGGCCCTGGAAGGCGGCACGATCGACCTCGGCGCCCTGCGCGGCAAGCCGGTGCTGATCGTGAACACCGCGTCGCAATGCGGCTTCACCCCCCAGTTCGAGGGGCTTCAGGCGCTCTGGTCGTTCTATCGCGGCAGCGACCTGACCGTGATCGGCGTGCCGTCGAACGATTTCGGCAACCAGGAACCCGGCAGCGCCCAGCAGATCGCCACCTTCTGCGCCCGCAATTACAGCGTCACCTTCCCCATGGCCACCCGCAGCCATGTCCGGGGCCCCGAGGCGATTCCGCTGTTCCGCTGGCTGGCGCAGCAGGGCGGCGTGCTGGCACGCCCGCGCTGGAATTTCTACAAATACCTGATCGGCCGCGACGGCACGCTGGCAAACTGGTTCGTCAGCCTGACCTCGCCCGAATCGCGGCGCATGCGCCTGGCCATCGAACGCGCGATCCTCGATCACTGACCCACCGCGCCGCCGCGCGAATCACGCTGGGCCGAAAGGGCGCCCTCGTGCAGTATGCGCGCGGCCAAGACAGGAGGGTCCCGTTTGCTCAAGGGTTTTCTAACCGTCGGCGGCTGGACGATGCTCAGCCGCGTGCTTGGCCTGGTGCGTGACCAGCTGCTCGCGGCCTTCCTGGGGGCCGGCCCGATCCAGGATGCCTATCAGGTCGCCTTCCGCCTGCCGAACATGTTCCGCCAGCTCTTCGGCGAGGGCGCGCTGAACACGGCTTTCGTGCCGCTCTTCTCCGCCATGCTCACGACCGACGGCACCGAAAAGGCCCGCCGCTTCGCCAGCGAGACGTTCAGCGTCCTGCTGACCTGGCTGACCATGATCGCGGTCCTGGGCGAGATCTTCATGCCGCAGGTCGTCAGCGTGATCGCCGCCGGCTTCCCCATAGGCGGCGAGCGCTACCACATGGCGGTCACGCTCAGCCGCATCACCTTCCCCTACCTGGTGCTGATCTGCGCGGCGGCCCTGGTGTCGGGCGTGCTCAACGGCCTGCACCGGTTCGGCGTCGCGGCGGCGGCCTACGTGTCCTTCAACGTCGTCGGCATCGCCGCGATCTTCCTGCTCACGCCCCTCACCGGCAATGTCGGGCAGGCCGCCGCGTGGGGCGTCACCGCATCGGGCGTCGTCCAGCTCGGGCTGCTGCTGCTGGCGGCCCGGCGCGCGGGCTTCCAGCTGATGCTGCTGCCGCCGCGCCTGACGGCACGCATTCACACGCTGATCCGGCGCATGGCAATCGGCTGCCTGGGCAGCGGCATCAGCCAGATCAACCTGCTGGTCGATACCATCATCGCCTCGTACCTGCCGGCCGGCAGCGTATCGTTCATCTATTTCGCCGACCGCATCAACCAGTTGCCGCTGGGCGTGCTGGGGGCGGCGGCCGGCACCACCCTGCTGCCGGTCCTCAGCCGCCATGTGGCGGCCGAGGACCATGACGGCGCACACGGCGCGCAGAACCGCGCTATCGACTACGCCATGGTCCTGACCCTGCCGGCCGCGCTGGGCATGATCGTGCTGGCCCACCCGATCATCGCCACGCTGTTCCAGCACGGCGCCTTCACTCCGCGCGATGCCATGCTGTCGGCCCAGTCACTGCGCGCCTTCGCCATCGGCCTGCCCGCCTTCGTGCTGATCAAGGTCCTGGCCCCGGGCTTCTTCGCCAGGGGCGATACCGCAACACCGGTGCGGATCGGCCTGTTCACGCTCACCCTGAATTTCGTGCTCAACCTGCTGCTGATGCACCCGCTGCTCCATGCCGGCCCGCCGCTGGCCAGCAGCCTGGCCGCCATCGTCAATGTCGCGATCCTCGCCTTCCTGCTGCGCCGCCGGGGCCTGCTGCGCATCGCCCGCACCACCCTGTCGCGGGTCGCCCGGATGCTGCTCGCGGCCCTGGGCATGGCGGCGACGCTGGTGATGCTGAACCTGACGGTCCTCGGCCCCCTCGCCGTCCGCCACGGCCCCCTGCGGATCGTGGCGCTGATGGTCCTGATCGCGGCCGGGATGCTGGCCTACGGCATCGGGCTCCAGATCCTGGGTGTCATGGAACTGCGCGCCGCCATGGCCATGCTGCGCGGCCGGCTGGCGCGCCGGCGCGGCCGAACCGCCTGAAGCGTGAGCCGAAACCGGGTTCCGTCCTTGACCATCGCGCCGCATTTCCCGGCTGGCACATCGCCACGCGGGCCTGTACACAGGCCCGCATGACGCTCCCTTCCCCGGACGGCGCCACCCCGGCCATGGCGCAATGGTTTTCCCTGAAAGCCGAACATCCCGAAGCCCTGCTGTTCTTCCGCATGGGCGATTTCTACGAGATGTTCTTCTCCGACGCCGAAGCGGCGTCCGCCGCGCTCGACATCGCGCTCACGACGCGCGGCACGCATGGCGACATGCCGATCCCGATGTGCGGCGTGCCGGTGGCGGCCGCCTCGGCCTACCTGGCCCGGCTGATCCGCCGGGGCTTCCGCGTCGCGGTGGCCGAGCAGACGGAGCCCCCGCGCAAGCCCGGCAAGGGCGTCGCCAAGGGCCCGCTGGCCCGCGCGGTGGTGCGCCTGGTCACCCCCGGCACCCTGACCGAGGACGAACTGCTGGAGGCCGGGCGCCAGAACCTGCTGGTGGCGGTGGCGGCCGGCGCGGGCCGTGCCCCGGCCGGCCGTGGCTGGGGCGTCGCATGGATCGATATCTCGACCGGCGCGTTCGAAACCGCATCCGTCCCGCCCGACGGGCTGATGGACCTGCTGGGCCGGCTGGACCCGGCCGAGATCCTGGCCGCCGGCGGCATCGACCTGGGCGATTTCGACGCCAGGCGCGCGCCGGAGGCCACGCCCCCGGCACCCGCCACGGCCCGCCGCCGGGTGGCCGAGACATTCGAGGTCGCCAGCCTGGACGCATTCGGCACCTTCTCGGACGAAGAAGCCATCGCCGCCGCGATGGCGCTGGACTATGTCCGCCGCAGCCAGGCCGGGCAGATGCCGCGCCTGGCCCACCCCCACGCCCATGAAAACGGCGGCATCCTGGGCCTGGACCCGGCCACCCGCGCCAGCCTGGACCTGCTGCGCACCCGCGACGGCACCACCGAGCACACGCTGCTGGCCAGCGTCGGCCGCACCGTCACCGCACCCGGCAGCCGCCTGCTGGCAGAATGGATCGCCGCCCCCCTCACCCGCTGCGCGCCGATCGCCGCGCGCCAGGATGGCTGGTCGTGGCTGATCGACGAAGGCGGGGTGCGCGCCGCCCTGCGCCAGGGGCTGCGGGGCACGCCGGATATCGCCCGCGCGCTGGCCCGCCTCTCGCTGGGCCGGGGCCTGCCGCGCGACGCGGCGGCGGTGCGCGACGGCCTGTCCATCGCCCGGCGCATCGCCTCCTCCCTGGCCGACGGCCGCGCGGCGCCCCCCGCCCTGATCGCGGACGCCATGCGCCATCTGGGCGGCGGCACCGCGCTGGAAGACCGGCTGAAGCAGGCACTGGCCGAATCCCTGCCGGCACGGGTCGAGGATGGCGGCGTGATCGCCCCCGGCTTCGACCCCGAACTGGACGCCGAACGCGGCCTGCGCGACGACAGCCGGCGGATCATCGCCGGCCTGCAGAACGACTACGCGCAGGAATTCGGGGTCGCCAGCCTCAAGATCCGCCACCACGCGCAACTCGGCTACGTCATCGAAATCCCCACCGCCGCCGCGACCCGCGTGCGCGAACGCACCGACCTGATCCTGCGCCAGGGCACCGCCAGCGCCGCCCGCTTCTCGACCGACGAGCTGATCACCCTGGACCGCCGCATCGCCGAGGCCGGGGAACGCGCAAGCGCGCGCGAACGCGGCATCTTCGCCACCCTGGTGCGCGACATCCTGGCCGAACCGGCGGTGCCGGCCATCGCCCATGCGCTGGCAGTGCTGGACGTACTGCAATCCTGCGCCGACCTGGCGGCCGGCGGCCTGTGGTGCCGGCCCGAGGTCACCGACGACGCCGCCTTCACCCTCACCGGCTGCCGCCATCCGGTGGTCGAGGCCGCGCTGCCGCGCAGCGAGCGCTTCACCCCCAACGATTGCGTGCTGGAACCCGCCCAGCGCGTCATGCTGCTGACCGGCCCCAACATGGCCGGTAAATCGACCTTCCTGCGCCAGGGCGCGCTGGCGGTCATCCTGGCCCAGGCCGGCCTGCCGGTACCGGCCAGGGCGGCACGGATCGGCATCGTCGACCGGCTGTTCTCGCGCGTCGGCGCGTCGGACGACCTGGCGCGCGGCCGCTCCACCTTCATGGTCGAAATGACCGAGACGGCGGCGATCCTCAACCAGGCCGGCCCGCGCTCGCTGGTGGTGGTCGACGAAATCGGCCGCGGCACCGCGACGCTGGACGGCCTGGCCATCGCCTGGGCGGTGCTGGAAGCCATGCATTCCACGTTGCGGTGCCGCTCGATTTTCGCAACGCATTTCCACGAACTGGCCGAGCTGGCCGAAAGCCTCCCCCGCCTCTCCCCCCACACCATGAGCGTGCGCGAATGGAAGGGCCAGGTCGTGTTCCAGCACGAGGTCGTTCCGGGCTCGGCACGCCGGAGCTGGGGCGTGCACGTGGCCCGCCTGGCAGGCGTGCCGGAGCCCGTTGTCCGCCGCGCAGCTAGGCTTCTGGCCGGTCTGGAGAAAGAACGCGCGGTCGGCGCCCGCCCGCTCCCGCTCTTCGCCTCCACCGACGCGCCGGCGGCGCCGGAACCGGTCGATCCGGCCGAGCCCGAAGTGCCCGAAGCCGTCCGCCAGATGCTCGAACAGCTCGACCCGGATGCCTTGACGCCGCGCAGCGCGCTGGACATGGTCTATGCTCTCAAGAAACTGATGCTTGAAGAATCGCGGCATCTGGACCACGGATAGGGTGGACAGGAGGCTGCTTCGAAAGCTTCGATGGTGAACGCAAGCGCGGCCTGCCGCGCGTCCGGCGGTAGTGATCGGGCATCGGAGCGGAATGGCCCTGCCGGCCATGCGCACCCAAGTGCCGGAAAACGCCGTCAGCGACGCTTTTGAAGCAGCCTCCAGGGCCGGGCGCATGCCCGGCCATAAACATTTTCAGGAAACCGATCACGCCGCGATGCCGACTCTGTCTTCTCCTTCCCTGTCCGTCAGGGACCT
Organism: Gluconacetobacter takamatsuzukensis; assembly: GCF_014174275.1. Taxonomy (GTDB): domain Bacteria; phylum Pseudomonadota; class Alphaproteobacteria; order Acetobacterales; family Acetobacteraceae; genus Gluconacetobacter; species Gluconacetobacter takamatsuzukensis. The sequence goes on from NZ_JABEQK010000003.1 coordinate 324,103, forward strand.
GACCCGAAGCCTCGCGGCCTCCCTCCTGTCGCCGGAAACGGGAGATGCCGTCCCGCGCGATGTGGCCATCGGCCTGTTCCGCCGGCATCTCGCCAGGTTCCAGGCCTCGGTGCGCGAGGAATTCGAGGCCCATCGCCTGCACGGCGCCTCCGCCGCCAAGCAGCTGGCGCACTACACCGACGGCATGATCCGCACGCTGGTCGATTTCACGATGGCCCACGCGCTTGATTTCGCGCCCGGATCCGGCCGCCCCGTCCTCGCGGTGGCGGCGACCGGCGGCTACGGGCGCGGCATGCTGGCCCCCTTCAGCGATATCGACCTGCTGTTCCTGACGCCCGACGAGCCCTCGGCCGATGTCAGCCGCGTGGTCGAATATATCCTGTATTTCCTGTGGGACCTGGGGCTGAAGGTCGGCCACGCCACCCGCTCGATCCCCCAGTGCATCGCCGAGGCCGAGGCCGACACCACGGTCCGCACCACCCTGCTCGACGCGCGCCTGCTGGCGGGCGACGACGCGCTGTTCGCGATGTTCGAGGCCCGCTACATCGTCGCGTGCGTCGAGGCCGGTGCCGCGCGCTTCATCACCGACAAGCGCAAGGAGCGCACGGCCCGCCACCACCGTTTCGGCGACAGCCCCTACCTGGTGGAGCCCAACGTCAAGGAAGGGCGCGGCGGCCTGCGCGACCTGCAGACGCTCTACTGGATGTGCCGCTACACGTTCGGCACCCGCCATGTCTCCGATCTGCTGGCTCCCGGCTTCAGCAGCCTAGGCCTGCTGACCGAGCAGGAAGCCAAGCGGGCTCGTCGCTCGTGGAACTTCCTGTGGAGCGTGCGGCTGCATCTGCACTACATCTCGGGCCGCGCCGAGGAACGGCTGACCTTCGACGTCCAGCCCGTGGTCGGCGCGCGCATGGGCTATACCCGTCACGGCCGCCAGGTCGGGGTGGAGCGCTTCATGCGCCATTATTTCCTGACGGTGCGAGAGGTCATGCGCCTGACGCATGTGCTGGAACCGGCGGTGATGCGCCAGGCCCTGGGCCCGACCGCGAACGCGCCGCAGGCCGACGCCGCGATGCGCGACGCGGGCTTCACGGTGCTGGACGGCCAGATCCTGCCCGAACGCGGCACCTCGTTCGATGCCGAGCCGATCCAGATGATGCGCCTGCTGGAATGGGCACGCACGCGCAAGCTGCCCATCCACCCGCTGGCCATGCACAAGCTGATTCGGTGGGAACGCCGGGCCGCCAGCCTGCGCGGCAACCCCGAGGCGGCGCGGATCTTCCTCGACCTGCTGTGCGGCGCACCGCCCGAACGCGCCCCCCGCCCCGCCCCGGCGGCCGACGGCGCCGGCACCCCGCGCGAGGAAGCCCCCAGCTTCCACGCCACCGCCGAGGACCGGCGGCAGGGCAACGCCTACTGGCTGCACATCATGAACGAAACCGGGATCATGGGGCGGCTGATGCCCGACTGGTCGCGCATCGTCGGCCAGATGCAGTTCGACACCTATCACGTCTTCACGGTCGACGAGCACACGATCGAGGCCATCCGCATCTTCGGCCGCATCGAACACGGCGCCATGGCCGACGAAATCCCGCTGGCCTACGACCTGGCCCGCAATCTCCAGTCCCGCCGCGCGCTGTACATGGCCATCCTGCTGCATGACGTCGCCAAGGGCCGCGGCGGCGACCATTCCGAACTCGGGTCCGAGATCGCGCTGGAAGTCTGCCCCGAAATGGGCCTGACGGGCGAGGAAACCGAAACCGTCTCGTGGCTGGTCCTCCACCACCTGCTGCTCAGCCAGACGGCGTTCCAGCGCGATATCGACGACCCGAAGACCATCCTGGACCTCGCCGACACCATCCAGTCGCCCGAGCGGCTGCGCCTGCTGCTGCTGCTGACGATCGTGGACATGCGCGCCGTCAGCCCTCGCGTCTGGAACGCGTGGAAGGCCACCCTGCTGCACGAGCTGTACATGCGCGTGGCCGAGGTTCTGGAAGGCGGCCTGGCCACCACCGAGCGCGACGTGCGCGTCGCCCGCGCCAAGGACGCGGTGGGCGAGATCCTCGCGGAAGACGGTTTCACCCCCGGGGAAAGCGAGCATTTCCTCGGCCTGGGCTATGGCAGCTACTGGCTGTCCTTCGACCAGGACACCCACGCCCGCCACGCCCTGCTGATCCGCGAATCCGAACGCCGCGACTCTCCGCTGACGGTCGAAACCCAGCCCCTGCCGACGCGCGGCGTGACCGAGGTCACGATCTACACCGCCGACCATCCCGGCCTGTTCTCGCGCATCGCCGGCGCGCTGGCCATCGCCGGCGCATCGATCGTCGATGCGCGCATCCACACGCTGATCAACGGCATGGCGCTGGACACGTTCTGGATCCAGGACGCCAGCGGCGAAGCGTTCGAAGAGCCCCACCAGCTCGCCCGCCTGTCCGCCCTGGTCGAGCAGACCCTGTCCGGACGGATGGATATCGCGCGCGAGATCGGCGGCATCGGCCGCATGCGCCACGGGCGGCGCATGCGCGCGATCCACGTGCCGCCCCGGGTAGTGATCGATAACCGCGCTTCGAACAGCTACACGGTCATCGAGGTCAACGGCCGCGACCGGCCCGGCCTGCTGCATGACGTCACCCAGGCCATCAGCGACCATAAACTCCAGATCGCCTCGGCCCACATCACCACCTACGGCGTGCGCGCGGTCGACGTCTTCTACGTCAAGGACCTGTTCGGCCTGAAGATCACCGACGAACACCGGCTGACCGAAATCCGCGAGGCCCTGATCCACGGCCTGCGCCAGGCCGAAGAAGCCGCGACCAGCGATGTCGAGGTCCCGCCCGTCGAAACCCTGTCCATCTGACGGCACGTCCTGTCGCGGGGCGACGGCAGGCCGGCAAGACCGGTCCCGTTCCCCGCGCCTGCGGCAGGCGACTGGCAATCATGCCATGAATTGCTGACAGCAACCTGAACAGACCGGCCATTCGGCCGCAAATGAAAATAAAAGACCGGCATCGATGCATCTCGAAAAATGCATTTCGACAAAAGGATTCTTTACATCAAAGATAGCTGCCGGTTCTATCGATCAGGGCAGCCTGTCTCATGTCGCGACTTCCCAAGCATACCGAGCACCATGCCGTCGAAAAGCTCGGGTGGCTGCGCGCCGCCGTGCTGGGCGCCAATGACGGCACCCTGTCGACCGGCAGCCTGATCGTCGGCGTCGCCAGCTCCCATGCCGCGCGCGGCAGCATTCTGGTCGCCGGCCTGTCCGCGCTGGTGGCGGGCGCGCTGTCCATGGCCGCCGGCGAATATGTCTCCGTCAGTTCCCAGGCCGATTCCGAACATGCGGACCTCGCCCGCGAAAAGCGCGAACTGGCGACCGACTGGGGCGGCGAAATCGACGAACTGGCCGGCATCTACCGCAAACGGGGACTGGACGAGACCCTTGCCCGCCAGGTGGCGACCGAACTCATGAAGCACGATGCCCTCGGCGCCCATGCCCGCGACGAGCTCGGGCTTTCCGCGGCGACGACCGCCCGGCCGTTCCAGGCGGCCCTCGCCTCGGCCTCGGCCTTCTTCTCCGGGGCGCTGCTGCCGGTGATGGCGGCGGTCCTGACGCCGGAACCCTATGTCTCCTGGGGCGTCTCCCTCGTCTCCGTCCTGGCCCTCGCCGGCCTGGGCGCCGTCGGCGCGGTCGCGGGCGGCGCGCCACCGCTGCGCCCCACGCTGCGGGTCACCTTCTGGGGGATCGTCGCGATGATCGTCACCGGCGGCATAGGCCAGATCTTCGGTGTCTAGCACCCACGGCCCGGATCATGCGCGCTAGCACCCCGCCGGCAGCCGCCCCGGGCAGCCCGCCATTCGCCATCCTGCGCATCTTCCTCCGGCTGGGCTGCACCGCCTTCGGCGGCCCGATCGCCCATCTGGGCTATTTCCGGGCAGAATTCGTCGAGCGCCGGCAATGGCTGACCGAACAGGCCTATGCCGACCTGGTCGCCCTGTCGCAATTCCTCCCCGGACCGGCCTCCAGCCAGACCGGCTTCGGGATCGGCCTGATCCGGGGCGGGCTGGCCGGCGGCATCGCGGCCTGGATCGGCTTCACCCTTCCCTCGGCGGCGCTGCTGGTCGCCTTCTCCTACGGCGCCGGCACTATCGCGGCGACCGCTTCCGGGGCCGGCCTGCTCCACGGGCTCAAGCTCGCGACCGTGGCCATCGTCGCGCAGGCCGTCATGGGCATGGCGCGCAGCCTGTGCCCGGATCGCACGCGCGCCACCATCGCCACGGCCGCGATGGTAACGATGCTGCTCGCGCCGGGCGCCCTCTTCCAGTTCGGCACCATCCTCGCCGGCGGCATCGCGGGCCGCCTGCTGTGCCAGGGTCCGCGCCCGATGCCGCCCGACACGCTGCGCCTGCCGCAGTCCCGGCGCGCGGCCATCGGCTGCTTGGTGTTGTTCCTGGGGCTGCTGGCCTTCGCGTTCATCCCCATGCCCCCCGGCCCGGTCGCGCTGTTCGACGCGTTCTACCGCTCGGGCGCGCTGGTGTTCGGCGGCGGCCACGTCGTGCTGCCCCTGTTGCGCGAGGCCGTCGTCACGCCCGGATGGGTGTCCGACAGCGCCTTCCTGGCCGGATACGGCGCCACACAGGCCGTCCCCGGCCCCCTCTTCACCTTCGCGGCCTATCTCGGCGCCATCGCCGGCATGCCGCCAGGCGGCGTGGCCGGCGCCCTGATCGCGCTCTGCGCCATCTTCCTGCCCGGTATTCTCTGCCTGCTGGGTGCCCTGCCCTTCTGGCACGATCTGCGCGGCCGACCGGGGACCCAGGCGGCAATGCGCGGCACCAACGCCGCCGTGGTGGGACTACTGGCCGCAGCCCTCTACGACCCGGTCTGGACCAGCGCCGTGCACGGGTCCGCCGATTGCGCGGTCGTGGCCATGGGCGTCGTCCTCCTCGTCGCCTGGCGCGCGCCGCCACTTCCCGTCGTGCTGCTTTCGGCGCTGGCCGGCCTGTTGCTGCCGATCCCCGCCTGATCCCCCCTAGCCGATCACGCCTTCGCGATCACGGTCTGGTTATTCGGGCCGCGTGCCCCAACATCGAAAGGTGTGTGTGGCAACAGCGTAGGATTACCGACCGATGAGCACCTATCGCACGATCAATCCGGCAACCGGCAAGACCGAGAAAGTCTTCGACCTGCACAGCGACCGACAGCTCCAGGAAAAACTGGAAATCGCCCATCAGCTCTGGAAGGATGACTGGCGTCACCGCAGCTTCGCCCAACGCCGCGCCATCGTGGGCAGGGCCGCCGACATCCTGCGCCGCGACAAGGAAAAACATGCGCGCCTGATTTCCATCGAAATGGGCAAGATTCTTCCCGAAGCGATTGCCGAGATCGAACTCTCGGCCGACATCCTGACCTACTACGCCGAAAAGGCGGAACATTTCCTCGCCCCGATGAAGCTGGACGTCGCCCAGGGCCACGCCACGGTGCTGAGCCAGCCGCTGGGCGTGATCTATTGTGTCGAGCCCTGGAATTTTCCCTATTACCAGCTCGCGCGCGTTGCCGCCCCCAACCTGATGGCGGGCAATGTGGTGATGGTGAAGCACGCCCCCGGCGTGCCGCAATGCGCCGAGACCTTCGAGGCCCTGTTCCTCGAGGCCGGGGCCCCGACAGGCGCCTACACCAACCTGTTCATCACCAACGACCAGTCCGAGACCCTGATCGCCCGCCCCGAAATCCGCGGCGTCGCCCTGACGGGCAGCGAGCGCGCCGGCAGCGCGGTGGCCGGCCAGGCCGGCCGCGCGCTCAAGAAAAGCACGATGGAACTTGGCGGCGCCGATGCCTTCATCGTGCTCGACGATGCCGACCTGGACGACGTCATCCCGCGCGCCGTCGCGGGCCGCATGTCCAATAACGGCCAGGTCTGCACCGCCGCCAAGCGGATGATCGTCCACGATTCCCTGGTCGACGAATTCACGATCCGCCTGGAAAAGGCCATCGGCGAATTCCGCTACGGCGACCCGCTGCAACAGGGCGTGACCCACGGCCCGATGAGCAGCGAGGACGCGATGAAACGCGCGATCTCCCAGGTCGAAAAGGCGGTGAAGCATGGCGCCACCCTCGTAACCGGCGGCAAGCGCCTGAAGCAGGAAGGCTTCTTCATGGGCGCCGCGATCCTCACGAGCGTGACCCGCGACAACCCGATCTTCCATGAGGAGATCTTCGGCCCCGTCGCCACCATCTATCCCGTCGGGACCGAGGCCGAAGCCATCGCCCTGGCCAACGATTCGGCCTACGGGCTCGGCGGCTCGGTGCATACCCGCAACGTCGCGCGCGGCCGCAAGGTGGCCGAGCAGATCGAAACCGGCATGGTCTTCGTCAACGACATCACCGGCTCCGCCCCCGACCTGCCCTTCGGCGGTATCGGAAATTCGGGCTACGGCCGCGAATTGTCGCAATTCGGGATCACCGAATTCGTCAACCACAAGCTCATTCACACGCCCTGACCCCCGCCACTCCCCCGGCCCTCCAGGCTGCCCGCCCATACGCGGCAGCCACAGGGACCGGCGGGGGTCGTCCGGCCCGCTTCCAGAACGTTCCGAAACCGCCCATATTCGTGTCGCATGCCCGCCCGGCCCTGACGGCCAGGCGGGCCCCCGCCGCACGGAACAGGACGGAAAGACGAAGCGATGGCACAGAATGCGGGCCGGGCCCGGGCAGGCATCCTGATCGGCGCCGCCTGCGCGGGCAATTTCCTGGAATTCTACAATTTCATGGCCTACGCGTTCTTCGCGCCCATGATCGGCCATGCGTTCTTCCCCGGCGGTGCCGGCACGCTGGTGAACCTGCTCTACGCGCTGATGACATTCGCCGTGGGCTTCGTCATGCGCCCGCTGGGCGCGGTCATCGTCGGGCGCTTCGCCCGGGCACGCGGGCAGCACGCGGCCCTGATGTCGACATTCGCCATGATGGGGCTGGGCTCGTTCCTGATTGCGGCGACACCCCCGGCGGCCTCCATCGGCATCGCAGCCCCGATCGTCATCATTTTCGCCCGCATGCTCCAGGGTTTTTCCGATGGCGGCGAAGTCGGACCGGCGACCGATCTGCTCTATTCCGCAGCCCCCGGCGGCCTCGGCGGCGTCTTCGGCACGCTTCAGTACATGACGCAGCTGCTCGGCAGCCTGCTCGCCGTCCTGCTGGGCCTTGTCCTGTCTCTCACCATGTCGCACGATGCCCTGTTCGCGTGGGGCTGGCGGGTGCCCTTCATCCTCGGACTCGTCATCGTCCCGGCAGGCCTTTTCCTTCGCAGCCTTGCCGCGGGCCACGCCATCGCCCCCCATCGCCACCCGGCATCCTCGCCCGAGGACCGGCGCGCGGTCCGCAAGGTGATCCTGTTCGTGTTCCTCGCCATCGTCAGCGGAACCGTCTCCACCTATCTCCGCAGCTTCGGCGTCAGCTACGCGGTGTCGGTGCTCCATCTTTCGCCGGCAACCGGCATGGCCGCCATGACGGCCGGCCTGGCCTTCGGCGCACTGAGCGTCCTCGCCAGCATGGCCTTCATCGCCCGCTATCCCGACCCGACCGGCATGGTGATCGGCGTGACCCTCCTGACGGGTGCCCTGTCGCCGATCGTCTATCATTACGCCATCCACCATCCGGGCCTCGGCAGCCAGATGGCGCTGAACATCTCCATGTTCGCCCTGTCGGGCTTCGTCATGAGCAGCATGTGGAAGACCGTGCTGGACGCCCTGCCGCCCCACAGCCGTTCCTTCCTGTTCGGCGTGATCTACGCAACCGCCGTCTCCGTGTTCGGCGGCCTGACCCAACCCGCCGTCACCTGGCTGATCGCCGTCAGCGGCAATCCGCTGTTCCCGGGCTGGATGATGGCGGCCATGGCCGGCCTGGGGCTGTTCAGCTATCTTCGTCTGCAGGCCCTGCAATTCCAGAAGACGCATGCCGCCCCGCGAGTGACCGCGCCCCTGAAAACCGGCGCCTCCTCATGAAACATCCCGGCAGAATCGCGATATTCATCGGCCGCCCTGCCGCCAGCCCGCCAGCGCGGCCCGCAGCGCGGCAACCGGCGCCTGCCATGCCCGCTCCGGCACCTCGGGCCCGGCCTGCCTGAACTGCTCCAGCGACGGATACCACCGGCTGGTCCCGTTCCCCCAGCATGGCGGCGCCCCCCGGTCGAACGCGGCGGACCACCGCCAATCGCCCCCAAAGCGGTTCAGCAGCCAGACCGGCCGCCCCATCGCCCCCGCCAGATGCGCCATGGCGGTATCGACCGTGATCACCAGGTCCAGCCCGGCGACGACCCGCGCGGTCTCCAGCCAGTCGCCCGCGGCGGCCGGTTCCATGACAAAGGGCAGCGCCCCGGCAGCGACCCCATGCTGGAGACTGACGAAACACAGCCCCCCGACATCCCCCAGCGGCGCAAGCACATGCGGCGGGATCGACCGCCTCCGGTCGAACCGAAACGCCGGGTTCCCCGCCCAGCACACCCCGACCCGCAACCGCCCATCGCCTTCACCCACTGATGGCAGCAGATAGGGCGCAAAGGCCGGCACCTCCGCCATGCCCAGCAGATGCGGCAGGCTGGGCAACCCGCAACGGGCCGCCACATCGCCCGGCAGCGGCGTCCCGACCGGCCACAGCGTGCAGCGCGACGCGATCAACCCGTCCGGATCGGGCATGGTCCGCACCAGCCGATGCAGCGCCGGCGGCAGGTCCAGCACCACTTCCACCCGGCGCAGGCACTCCGGGAGATAGCGCAGGAACTGGATCGCATCGCCCACCCCCTGCTCGGCATGCAGCAGCAGGCGCCCCCCGGGCAGCGCCGATCCATCCCACGCTGCCACACCCGGCCAGCGCCTCTCGGGCAGCAGGCGCCCCCGCGCCTCCAGATGCCGCCACCCCTCCGCCATCGCCCCCCGCGCCAGCAGCAGCGTGCCCAGGTTGAATTCCGCCCGCGCCCCCTCCACGCCCCGTCCCGCCACCGGGTCGGCCGTCACGCCGCGCAGCAGTTCCTCGGCTGCCGCATCGTCGCCCAGCTCGGCCAGGATGGTCGCGTCGTTGACGGCAATCCGGACATCCTCCGGCGCGCATCGCCGCGACCGCGCCAGCGCCTCGCCCGCCCGTGGCAGATCGCCCAGCGCCATCCGCACCAGCCCCAGATTGTTCAGCGTCTCGGCCACGTCCGGCGCCAACCGGTCGGCCTGCTCCAGCGCCACCAACGCCTCGTCATGCCGGTTCAGCGCAAACAGCACGGCACCATGATTCGCCCACGCCGCCCCCTGGTCCGGGCACAGATCCCGCACCAGCCGGTAGAGGCCCTCCGCCTCCCCATGCTGCCCCCGCTCCGACAGCAGCACCGCCAGCGCGTGTAGCCGCCCGGCATCCGGCGCGGCGAACAGCCCGGCCGACGCCACCAGCCGCCCCGCGATCCCGGCTCCGCCGGCCATAATCGCCGCCCGCCCCCAGTCCAGCAGCAGCGCGGGGTCGCCCGGCCGCAGGCCCAGCGCGGCACGCAGGCTCGCCTCGGCCTCGCTCCAGCGTCCCATCTCCCCCAGCACGGCGGCGAGGGCGGCATGGGCGCGCGCGTCGCGCGGCTCGCGCAGGGTCGCGACATGCAGGGCGGCGCGGCCGGGCTCCAGATGCCCCTGCTCATGCAGCGCGCACCCCAGGGTGATATGGAAATGCGCGGCCGGCAGGCTCGCGATCGCCCGCCCCGCCAGCCCGATCGCCAGGTCCGGCCGGCCCGACGCACGGGCGACACAGGCCATGCCGTGCAGGATCTCCGGGTCGTCCGGTGCGTCGGCCAGCGCCGCGCGCAGCAGGGACGCGGCGCCGTCGCGGTCGCCTGCCGCCAGCCTCGCCATCGCCCCGGCCACCCTGTCCTGTCGTCCGTCCATTCCGTTCGTCCCGGTTGCATCCGCCGCCCGCCATCGCCCAGAGTGCGACAGCCCGTCCCGTTCGCAAGAAGAGAGACCATGCCACAAAGCGCTTACCAGGACCTGACCAGCCATTTCGCCCGCATCGGGCGCATCCGCAATGCGCTGGGCATCCTGGGATGGGACAAGGATGTGATGATGCCCTCCGGTGCCGCCGACAGCCGCACCGACAGCATCGCCACCCTCAGCGTCCTGTGCCACGACATGCTGACCGACCCGCGCGTCGGCGAATTGCTGGAACGCGCGGAAGCCCCGGCCGGCTCGTGGGAGGCCGCGAACCTGCACGAAATGCGGCGCGCCTGGCTGCACGCCGCCTCGGTCCCCGCCGAACTGGTCGAGGCCTCGTCCCGCGCCGCATCGCGGTGCGAGGTCGCATGGCGCACCGCCCGCCGCGATGGCGATTTCGCCGCCCTGCTGCCGCTCCTGTCCGACGTGCTGGACCGCACGCGCGAACTGGCCATCGTCAAGGGCGCGGCACTGGGCCTGCCGCCCTACGACGCGCTACTGGACCAGTACGACCCCGGCACCCGCCGCACCGATATCGACCCGGTCTTCGCCGAATTGCGCCGCGACCTCCCCGGCCTGATCGCCGAGGCCCAGGCCCACCAGGCCACCCTGCCCCCGGTCGTCGCCCCCACCGGCCCCTTCCCCGTGGCGCAACAGGAGGCATTGGGCCGGCAAATCATGACGGCGCTGGGCTTCGACATGGCGCGCGGCCGGCTGGATGTCAGCATCCACCCGTTCTGCGGCGGGGCCGAGGACGATGTGCGCATCACCACCCGCTACGACGACGCGGATTTCCTCTCCGCCCTGATGGGCGTAGTGCACGAGACTGGGCACGCGCTCTACGAACAGGGCCTGCCGGCGGCATGGCACACCCTGCCCGTCGGCCAGTCCCGGGGCATGAGCCTGCACGAGAGCCAGTCGCTGCTGATGGAAATGCAGATCGCGCGCTCCCGCCCCTTCATCGACTGGGTCGCCCCCCTGCTGCGCGAGACGTTCGGCGCGGCCGCGACCGATCCGGGCTGGTCGGCCGACGCGCTGTATCGCACCGTCACACAGGTCAAGCCCGGCTTCATCCGCGTCGATGCCGACGAGATCACCTACCCCGCCCATGTGCTGGTCCGCTACGAGCTGGAAACCGCGCTGATCGACGGCACATTGCCCCTGCGCGACCTGCCGGAAGCCTTCAATGCCGGCATCCGCGACCTGCTGGGACTGGACGTGCCCAACGACCGGCTGGGCTGCCTGCAGGATATCCACTGGCCCTCGGGCGCATGGGGCTATTTCCCCACCTACACGCTGGGCGCGATCCTGGCCGCGCAACTGCGCCAGGCGGCGTTCGACGCCGATCCCGCCATCGCGCAGGGCATCGCGCACGGCGATTTCGCGCCCCTGGTCGCGTGGCTGCGCGAACATGTGCACGGCCAGGCCAGCCGCCTGTCCACCGCCGGGATCGTGGCCGCCGCCACCGGCGCCCCGCCCTCCACCGCCGCCTATCGCACCCATCTGCGCGAACGCTACTGCGGCGCCTAGGCAGCGGCACGGTAGCGCCTACCGCGCCACGACCGACGCAACGCCCTTCGCCCGCGCGTAGCAGGCATTGATGAAATGCGCGGGGTTCGGCGTCAGCCCCGCGAACATGATGTCCTTGCGCACATACAGCGTCTTCCGGCCGATCTTCACCAGCGGCAGCACCGCGTGGCTCCCCGCCCCCCGCGCCAGTTGCGGGTCGGCGGCCCAGGCCCGGCTGATGGCCGCCACCCGCGTCAGGTCCGCGATGCAGACCGCAAGATGCACCCCCACCAGCATGACAGCCATCACCCCGACCAGCCGGTCCCGCACCGGGCCAACCGGCCGCAGCAGGAACAGCGCCGCCACATAGCAGACCAGAAACATGCTGGCCGGAAACGACACGCGCGCCGCAAGCGCCGCGCGCGGCACGCCAAGCAGCGTGGCCATGTAGACCAGTGCGAGAGGCAGGAAGACCCAGCCCCTCCCGGCAGCAAGCACCCGCCCGCCCGCCGGGCGCCCCACGAAACAGAGCACAATCAGCACCAGCGCAACGATCCAGCAGGGATCGAACAGGCTGCCCAGGTTGCTGACAATCCCGGCAACGCGATCCATCGCCGAACTCGACGCCACGACATGGGTGCGGGCAAAATTGCCCGGCGCCCCCAGCAGCACCATCGTCCCCAGCACCTGCCCCACGATCAGGGCCAGCGGAACAGGCCGCCCTTGCCGCCGCTGCCGCACCCCGTAAAGCGCGAAGACGCCCGACATCGCCAGCGACAGCGGCTCCAGAAAATTCGCGATAAAGAAGGCAAAGGGCCCGATCCAGAAACGCCCCGTCGCCCGCCCCTCCAGCATCCGCCGCAGCAGCCACAGCTCACCGGCCACGGGCCACAGATAGCCGATGGCGCCGGTCTTCCACAGCGCCACCTCCCCGATGGTCCGCGGCAGCCACCACACCAGAAGCCCCACGACGACCATGTCGGTCACACCGGCCAGAAAACCGCGTGATGCCTTCACGGGGTTCCCGCCCGCGATCCATCCCAGACGCAGCACGGTGTCGATCAGCCCGACGAAGACAAGCGCGTTGAGGATATCGAACCCGATCATCCACCATGGCGGCAGGGTGGCGAGGGCGAAATAGGTCAGGGCGGTGGCGAAAAACCGGCCGGTCCACTGGAAATAATCCCGCCAGGCCAGCAGGACCGGGCTCGTCAGGCTGAACGGCGCGGTGCGGCAGTAATCGTCGGCCCATAGCGGCGTGACGATATTCGCCCAGACCAGGAACAGGAAGCACAGGCCCAACCCCACGGCATGACCACGGTCGGCAAGCGGGAAGCGACGCAGTCTGGCACTCATGACCGCGTAGTTGGCCGGCACACCCGACCCTGTCAAGCAATCCCCAGGCCCTCCGCCGGCCGCGCCGTTCCGGGCCATTCGCGCCAGCGTCCCCGCATGCGGGGCCCTGCCCCTCTCGCCCGACAGGTTGCCTTCGGCGGGCGATCGTGGCGACATGGCGCCGATGTTCCGTACCCTCTCCCTCCCGTCCCGCGTGATGCCGGCCGCGCTGGCCGCGTCGATCCTCTCCGCCGCCGTGCCGGCCCTGGCCGCCAAGCCGGCGCCGCCGCTCGACCCGTCCGCCCCGCTGGTCGCGGTCGCCCAGTCGACCACGCAGGTCTGGACCGCCCTGGTGGTCCTGCCCGACGGCCGCATGATCCTCGACTCCCCCACCTCCACCGGCACCCAGGGCCCGACCCTGGCATTGCGCGACGCCGACGGCACCACGCACCCCTACCCCGATGCGGGCTGGAACGACCCCGCCACCCCGCCCGAAAAGCGCCTGGTGTCGGCCGAAAGCCTCCAGTTGGTCGAAGACGGCACGCTGTGGGTGCTCGATAGCGGCTTCGACAGCGCGGACCGCGCCGTCGCGCCCGCCAAACTGGTGCGGCTCGACACCCGCACCGGCACCGTCACCCGGACATGGACGGTCGACCCGGCCGTCCTGCGCCCCGGCAGCCGCGTCGCGGGCGTCCGGGTGGGCCGGGGCCACGCCTTCATCCTCGATTCCGGCGTGCCCGGCCTGATCGTGATCGATCTCGAACACGGGCCCCAGCGGCGCCTGATGGACCACCACCCCTCCCTGACCGCCCAGCGCCCGATCACCGTGGGCGGCCAGGTGGTGCAGGACGCGACCGGCCACACCGCGATCGTCCATGCGAACGAGATCGAAATCAGCCCCGACAGCCAGTGGCTCTATTACCAGCCCTTCTGCGGCCCCCTCTACCGGATCGGCACCGACCTGCTGACCGACACCACCATCACCAGCTTCGAACTCGATGACAGCGCGACGCTCTGGTACAAGACGCCTCCGCTGGGCGGCATGACGGTCGCCCGCGACGGCACGCTCTATTTCGACGATATCTCGACCGGCAGCATCTTCCGCTTCACCGCCGGGCGCATCTACCAGCGCATCGTCCTCGACCCGCGCCTGCGCTGGCCCGCCACCCCCGCCATCACGCCGTCCGGCCAGCTCTACATCCCCACCGCCCAGCTCGACCGCACGCCGCGCTTCAATCACGGCCAGATGGCGGTCCAGTGGCCGCTGACGATCTATCGCATCGACACTGCCGCCCTCCCCCCTCCGATCCGCTGACACAACCCCTTCGCGTGGGGCCCGCTTGGCGGTATGAAGGGGGCATGCGCTACGTTTCGACCCGGGGACAGGCCCCCGTCCGCGATTTCTCCTCGGTTCTCATGGCCGGTCTCGCCGAGGATGGCGGCCTCTACCTGCCGGAAAGCTGGCCGGTCCTGACCGCCGACGACTGGCGGGCCCTGCGCGGCCTGCCCTATCCCGAACTGGCGGCACGCATCATCGCGCCCTTCACCGCCGGCTGCATCGCGCCCGACGTGCTGCTGCGCCTGTGCCGGGAAGCCTATGCCGGGTTCGACCACGCCGCCATCGTGCCGCTGGTCCAGGTCGAAGACGGGCTGTTCGTCCAGGAACTGTTCCACGGCCCCACGCTCGCCTTCAAGGACATGGCGATGCAGCTGCTGGGCCGGCTGTTCGACCATGTGCTGACTGAGCGCGACGCGCACGTCACCATCGTCGGCGCCACCTCGGGCGACACCGGCTCGGCCGCGATCGAGGCCTGCCGCGGGCGCGAGCGCGTGCGCATCGTCATCCTCCACCCCGAGGGGCGCACGTCGGACGTCCAGCGCCGGCAGATGACCACGGTGCTGGAACCCAACGTGACCAACCTGGCGGTCCAGGGCACGTTCGACGACTGCCAGGACCTGGTGAAGGCGATGTTCGCCGACGCCCCCTTCCGGCAGGACATGGGGCTCTCGGCGGTCAACTCCATCAACTGGGCCCGCATCGCGGCCCAGATCCCCTATTACGTCTACGCCGCCCTGGCCCTCGGCGCGCCCGACCGCGAGGTCTCGTTCGCGGTACCCACCGGCAATTTCGGCAACATCCTCGCCGCCTGGGCCGCGCGCCGCATGGGCCTGCCGGTCCGCGCGCTGTGCGTGGGCTCCAACCGCAACGACATCCTGACCCGCTTCCTGCGCGACAACGACATGAGCGCGCGCGAGGTCGTGCCCAGCCTGTCGCCGTCGATGGATATCCAGGTCTCGTCGAATTTCGAGCGCCTGCTGTTCGAACTGCTGAACCGCGACGCCGAGGCCTGCGCCCGCGCCGTCACCGGTTTCCGCAGCACCGGCCGCATGGTGGTCCCGGACGCGGTCTGGCGCCAGGCCTCGGGCCTGTTCCACGCCCTCGCCCTTGACGACGAGGACACGAAGACCGAAATCCGGACTCTGTACCGGTCCAGCCAGTATCTGGCGGACCCGCACAGCGCCATCGGCATCGCCGCCGGGCGGATGTTCCGCGAACCCGGCATCCCGATGGTGGCGATGGCAACCGCCCATCCGGCCAAATTCCCCGATGCGATGGCGCAGGCGGTCGGCATCCGCCCCGCCCTGCCGCCGCATCTCGCGGATCTGTTCGACCGGCCGGAGCGTTATGACGTCGTGCCCAACCAACTGGATGCGGTGGAAGACCGCGTCCGCGCGGCGGTGATGAAGAACAGCTGACGCCCATACCTTCCCTTTCTCCGGACGTCCGGCCCTGCCGGCCGGACCGTCACGCAGGACCCTGATGACCGACCAGATCAACGTAACCCGCCTCCCTTCCGGCCTGACCGTGGTCACCGAACGCATGGACCGGGTCGAAACCGTGTCGTTCGGCGCCTATGTCGCCGCCGGCACCTGCCACGAGCACGCCGAGGAAAACGGCGTCTCGCATTTCCTCGAACATATGGCCTTCAAGGGCACCGAACGCCGCAGCGCCGCCGGCATCGCCGAGGAAATCGAGAATGTGGGCGGCCATATCAACGCCTACACGGCGCGCGAGCACACCGCTTATTACGTCAAGCTGCTGAAGGAAGACTTGGCCCTGGGCGCCGACATCATCGGCGACATCCTGACCCACAGCAGCTTCGCGCCTGATGAGGTCGAGCGCGAGCGCGGCGTGATCCTGCAGGAAATCGGGCAGGCCAACGACACGCCCGACGATATCATCTTCGACCATTTCCAGGAAACCGCGTTCCCCGAGCAGCCGATGGGCCGCCCCACGCTCGGCACCGAGGCCCTGATCCGCGACATGAGCCGCGAGACCCTGATGCGCTACATGCGCGGCCATTACACGACCGCCAACACCGTGGTCGCGGCGGCGGGCAACCTGCATCATGAAGACGTGGTCGCCCTGGCCGAACGCCATTTCCGCGACCTGCCGACCCTGGGCAGCCCCGCCAGCTTCGACTCCCGCTACACGGGCGGCGAATTCCGGCGCGAGAAGGATCTCGACCAGGCCCATGTCGTGCTGGGCTTCCCCTCGGTCGGATACGGCGACCCCGATTACTACCCGGTGCTGCTGCTCTCCACCCTGCTCGGCGGCGGGATGTCGTCGCGCCTGTTCCAGGAAATCCGCGAGAAGCGCGGCCTGGTCTATTCGGTCTATTCCTTCAACGCCCCGTTCCGCGACGGCGGCCTGTTCGGTATCTATGCCGGCACCGGCGCCGACCAGGTCGGCGAACTGGTTCCCGTGACGCTGGAGGAACTGCGCAAGGTGCAGCTCCAGGTCGGGCAGGAGGAACTGGACCGCGCCCGCGCCCAGCTCAAATCGTCGCTCCTGATGTCGCTGGAAAGCACCGGCAGCCGGTGCGAGCAGCTGGCCCGCCAGTTGCAGGTCTTCGGCCGCCTGGTCCCCACGGCCGAGACCGTCAGCCTGGTCAACAAGGTCACGATCGACGACGTCCGGCGCGTCGCCGCCCGCGTCTTCCGCGGCACGCCCACGCTGGCGTCGCTGGGCCCGGTGCACAACATGCCCACCCTGGGCTCCATTGCCGAGGCTCTGGCGGCATGAGCACCGACCCGCTCGACCTGATCGGCACCCTGATCGGCAAGGCCCGCGCCGCCGGCGCCGATGCGGTGGATGCGGTCTACACGGCCCGCACGGCCCATGGCGTGCAGATCCGCAACGGCAAGACCGAGGACCTGGAACGGTCGGAAACCTGCGACCTCGGGCTGCGCGTCTTCACCGGCCGGCAATCGGCCATCGTCTCGGCCACCAGCCTCGACCCGGCGCGCTTCGACGCGCTGGTCGAGCAGGCGCTGGCCATGGCCCGCGTCCTGCCCGAGGACCCGCATGCCGGCCTGTCGCCCCAGGCCGAACACGGTTTCGTCGACGGCACCGGGCTGGACCTTCTGGACAGCGCGCGGCCCGACACGGCGGCGCTGATGGCACGCGCCCGCGCGGCCGAGGACGCGGCGCTTGCGGTCGCGGGCGTGACCAACAGCAGCGGCGGCTCGGCCAGTTTCGGCCTGGCGGACATCGTGCTCATGACCTCGGCCGGTTTCTCCGGCCGCTATGCCCGCAGCAGCCATTCCGTGTCGGTCAGCGTGCTGGCCGGCCAGGGTACCGGCATGCAGCGCGATTACGATTACGACGCCACCGTTCATCTCTCCGACCTCGCCGATGCGGGCACGATCGGGCGCAGCGCGGGCGAAAAGGCCGTGGCCCGGCTCAACCCCACCCGCCCGCGCACCGGCAGCATGCATGTGGTCTTCGATCCGCGCGTCTCCTCCAGCCTGCTGGGCCACCTGGCCGGGGCCGTAAACGGCACCGCCATCGCGCGCGGCACCTCCTTCCTCAAGGACCGGATGGGCCGGCGGATCATGCCCGCGGGCATCGACATCCTCGACGACCCCACGCGCGTGCGCGGCCTGTCCGCCCACCCGTTCGACGGCGAGGGCGTGCGCTGCGGCGAACTGGCGATCGTGCAGGACGGCGTGCTGGCCAACTGGGCGCTGGATTCCCGCAGCGCCCGGCAACTGGGCCTGCCGGGCAACGGCCGCGCCAGCCGTGGCAGCAGCGCGCCGCCCGGCCCCTCGCTGGGCAGCCTGTATGCCCGCCCCGGCGCCCCCACCCCGGCGGCGCTGATGGCCGACATCGCGGAAGGGATCTATATTACCGAGCTGATGGGCTCGGCCATCAACGGGCTGACCGGCGACTACAGCCGGGGGGCCTCCGGCTTCATGATCCGGGGCGGCACGCTTGCGGAACCGGTCGCGGAACTGACCATCGCGGGAAACCTGAACGACATGTTCGCCCGCATGATGCTGGCGGACGACCTGGTGTTCCGCCGCGGCATCAATGCGCCCACGATCCGCATCGATGATATGATGATCGCCGGCTCCTGAGCCGGACCCGCACGACTGGAGAAATGGACACAGCCATGACCACCCCGTCCCAGCCCGTCCGCACCGCCCGCCGCCTCGGCGTCCTGCTGCTGGGCACCGCCCTGGCGGTATTGCCGCTGCTGTCCCATGGTGCCGATGCCCGGCCCGGCGGCGGTTCCTCGATCGGCAGCCGGGGCTCGCGCACCTACAGCGCCCCCGCCCCCACCCAGACCGCGCCCTACGGGGCGGCGCCGATGCAGCGCTCGATCACCCAGCCCTCGTCCGGCGGATACATGAACGGGCCGTCCTCCTATCCGCGCTCGCCCTATGGCGCGCCCTACGGGTCGCCCTATGCCGCGCGGCCGCATCCGTTCGCCAGCGGCTTCCTCGGCGGCATGCTGGGCGCCGGTCTGTTCGGCGTGCTGTTCGGCCACGGCATCGCCGGCGGGCTGCATGGCGGCGGCAGCTTCCTCGGCATGCTGGTCCAGCTCCTGCTGCTGGGCCTGCTGATCGGCTGGCTGGTGCGCCGCTTCGGCGGCGGCGCCCGGCAGGGCGCGCCGATCGCCGCTCCCCCCTCCTACGGCCAGGCCGGCCCCTCGGGCGCCCCGGTCACGATCACCCCCGACGATTACCGTGCGTTCCAGCGCCTGCTGATGGACGTCCAGGCGGCATGGAGCCAGCAGAACCTCCCGGCGCTGCAACATATGGCAACGCCCGAGATGGTGGGCTATTTCAACGCCCAGCTTTCCGACCTCGCCAGCCGCGGCGCGCGCAACGTCGTCTCCGACGTCCGCTTCGAACATGGCGACCTGTCCGAGGCATGGAGCGAGAGCGGGTTCGACTACGCCACGGTGGCGATGCGCTATTCCATGATCGACATCACCACCGACATGACCGGCCGCGTCATCGACGGCAGCTCGACCGAGCGCGTCAGCGTCACCGAACTCTGGACCTTCATGCGCCCCTCGCGCGGCGGCGGCTGGCTGCTCTCGGCCATCCAGCAGACCCGCTGACCCGCCTCCCCGGCGGGGCGCGGCATCGCTCCCCGCCGGAACCATCGACCGGAAAACCCCGGCCCATCTCCCTCCCCACACCCTGCCCCGACGCCCGACAAGGTCCTTGACGGACCTGTTTTTTTGTCGAAGCGTTACGGGCCCGTTGCATGACGCACGAGGAGGTGGGCGCGGACGATGACCCAAAGCTCAAGGCCGCCCGCACCACCGCCGCCCAGCGCGGCGTCGATCCGCGCCAGGTCGAGGCCCCGTCGCAGGCCGCCGACAAGGTGACGCGGGCCCTGGCCAAAATGGCAGGAAACGACCGGCGGGCCATCGAGCACACCCGCACGCAGCAAGCCCGGCTGCGCCAGTTGCGCGACCGCATCTCGGACGGCATGCCCACGCTCGCCACCCGCGCCGTGGCGCCGGAATGATCGCGCCCGCCAGGACCCGACACCCTTCAGGATCGTACCGATGAACAAACAGTCCACTGTCATTCTCGTGGCGGCCGGGGCGCTGGGGATCGCAGGCGCAACATCGTTCCTGGTCACGTCCAGCCATCAGGCGGACGACCAGGCCTGCCGGCAGGATGCACCGCCCGCCGCCCCCGGCACCCATCCGCCGGACACGGCGCACGACCGCCGGCCCGAAGAGTGCGATCACCACCCTCATTCCTCCGGCGGGATGGCATTCCTCACCGGCAGCGGTCGCGGCGACAATGACGACGATTCCCGCGCCGGCCGCACAGGCGGCGGCGAGGGCGAGGCGGAATCGGCAGGCCATGCCGGCTTCGGCGGCAGCGCCGCCGGTCACGGCGGCGGCGGCGAATAGGCCGCTCCGCCCCCGATGATCCCCGGCATCAGGCGCATCGGCTGCTCCCCGCGCCCCGACTGGCAGCAGTGCGCCGACACGCTCGGCTACACCTATTACCGCAACGATGACGGCAGCCTCGCCTGGCGCGAGGACGCGTATTACGCCATCGCCCCCACCGCCGCCGAAACCCTGCGCCGCGCGGCCGAGACGCTGCATCGCATGTGCCTCGCCCTGGTGGACGAGGCCACCCGCACCCCGCGCGGCCTCGACGCCTTCCACATTCCCGAAGCCATGCAGCCGGTGGTGCGCGACTCCTGGGCACGGCGCGATTCCTTCCTGATCGGCCGGTTCGATTTCGCATGGCAGGGCGGCCGGCCGAAACTGATCGAATATAATGCCGACACCCCCGCCACCCTGCCCGAAAGCACGCGCATGCAGGCGGCATGGCGGCGCGCGACACATCCCGCGCTAGGCGACCGCGCGCTCAGCGAGGCCGCGCTGGTCAACCACCTGTCGGCACTCCGCGCGCAGGACCGGCTGGACGATATCGTCCATGTCGTCCCCTACCCCGACAATCGCGAAGACGCCGTCCATGCCCGCTATTACATCGACTGGGCGCGGCAGGCCGGGCTGGACGCGGTGCAATGCGAACTGCGCGACCTCGAAATCAGTACCGATGGACGATTACTGCATCGCGGCCGCATTGTCCGCACCATGATCCGCATGTATCCGTGGGAGCTGATGTTCCGCGATGCCGGCGCGCGCCACCTGCGCCGATGCGGCTGCCGGTTCCTCAACCCGCCCTGGACGGCACTCCTGTCCAACAAGGCGCTGCTGCCGGCACTGTGGCGGCATCACCCCGGCCATCCGCTCCTGCTGCCCGCCGCGTGGACGCCCGAGGGCATGGCGCATTACGTCGAAAAACCCATCCACGCACGCGGCGGCGAGAATGTCCGCATCGTCGCGGGTCAGGAAACGCTGGCGCTGGAACCGGGCACCTACGGCGATTATCCCCGGATCTACCAGCATTATGCCGATCACCGCATCGACGGCGTCACCGCCTCCATCGGCGCCTGGATCGTCGGCAGCCATTTCGCCGGCATCACGGTGCGCGAAAGCCCCGATGCCGTCATCCGCCACACCTCGCCCATCGTGCCCCACCTGATCGCCGGATAGACCTAGCCCCAGACCTACCCCCTCCGGGCAGCCGCCAGTTCGTCGCGCAGGCAGGCCACCAGCTGCGCCGCCGGCATGGATCGCGCCAGCGGCGCCCCCTGCCCGGCCCACTGGGCCCCGAACCCGAATTCTCCACGCGCCTTCGCCGCGGCATGCAGCGTCTTCCCCGCATCGTAGGTAACGGGATAATCCGGCGGCACCGGCACCGCCCCCGCATCGGCCAGGGCCGTGAAGCGGTTCGCCAGCACCCGCGCCGGCCGGCCGGAAATCACGCTGGTCAGCCGGGTATGAAAGGCCCCCGGCCCCGCCAGCGCCGCGCGATAGGCCGCGTCAGCGGCGGATTCCGGGCACAGGATGAAGGCCGTCCCCATCTGGGCCGCCACCGCCCCCAGGTCGAGCACGGCAGCCATCCCCGCACCATCCATGATCCCGCCGGCCGCTATCACCGGCCCGCGACACCGCCGCACCAGTAGCCGCGTCAGCGCAAGAATGCCCAGCGCGTCGTCCGGCGCGGCCGGATCGAACACCCCCCGATGCCCGCCCGCCTCGATCCCCTGCGCGACGACCGCATCCATCCCGGCCGCCTCGGCCGCGCGCGCCTCGTCCAGACAGGTCACGCTGGCCAGCAGCACCGCCCCGGTCGCGCGCAGCGCCGCCACCATCTCCGCCGGCGGCAACCCGAAATGAAAGCTGATGACCGGCGGCCGGACCGCACGCAGCATGTCCAGCATCTCCGGATCGTCGGCAAAACGCCTGTACGGCGCACGCAACGCCGCCGGGGCCGGCGCCCCGAAAGCGGCAAAGACCGGGCCCAGCCACGCCAGCCACGCCGCCTCGCGCACCCGGTCGCGGCGCGGTGCCGCATGGACGAACAGGTTCACGTTGAACGGGCGATCGGTTCGCTCCCTGATCTCGGCAATCATCCCCCGGGCACCCGCCGCGTCGACCGCGCCGACCCCGATGGACCCAAGCCCGCCGGCCTCCGATACCGCCGCCGCCATGGCCGGCGTGGAAACCCCCGCCATCGGCGCCTGAATCAGCGGAACAGCCAGACCGAGGCGCTCGAAACCGGACATGAACCACGCTCCCTGCAAGTGCGGCATTGCCTGCCATCTCTACCATCGCGGGCGCCGGGCCTGCCACGAAAGCCGCGCGCCTGCGGTTGACCAGGCCGCGAACCGCCCCATAGAGTCGCGCCGATGATATCCTCGACACCGGATTTCCCGATGAAATCGCCTGCTGCCGCCAGCCACGAGGGAATATCGTGAAGAAAAAGAAATCCAGCATCCCGCCGGCCTCCCTCGCGGCTTCCGACTCTGATCGCCTGTTTCACGACATGAAGATGGACGCGGCCCGGGCGCTGGCCATGGATCCCCAGAATGTCCGCGCCCTCGCCCAGGCCATTGCATCCACGCCAACCGGCACCGATCCGGAACCGGAACCGTGCGAACTCCTGGCAATGACGCTCGACCAGGCCCGCATGGCGCAGGAAGACGGCCAGCATTTCGGCAAGCAATGCCTGGACGCCCTGTCGGACCATCTTGCCGCCCTGTCCGCAAACGGCACGCTCACGCTCGGCGGCAGCATGGCGATCACCCGCTGTTATGTCAGGGCCGGCCTCCCGGTCCCCGAGAGCCTGGCACCCGACGAACAGGCGGTGCTGGAGGAAACCTCCGCGATTTCCCTTGGGGACCATGCCAGCCCCGAGGCAGCATTCGCGGCCATTCTCGATGAGCTCGTCACCAGCGTCGGCCACGATCCCTCGCTCCTGCACCAGACATTTGCCGAAGTCCTGCCCGGGATTCCGGCGCCCGCCCGACGCATGCTGTGCGCACTGGCCGCCGCCAACCCCGATCCGCGCTTCGAGGCGCTGGCCTGCGCGTGGCTTCTCGACCCGTCCGAACCGGTCCGCGACGGCGCGCGCGAAGGCCTGGCCAACCGGCTGGCCGCCGGAAAACTGAGCGCACAGGCGCTCGGCCGTCTTGCGGTCCTCAGGACATGGATCACCCATAAACCCACCCGCCAGCGCGTGGACACCCTGATCAAAAGCGCCATCCGCACCGGCCTCGCCCCCGCGCAGGACGCTCCGCCCGCCCCCCGGATCACAGGCTGCGTCTCCAGCCCCATCGACGGCGTCGGCAGCCAGAGCCTCGGGATCGCACTCCAGAAAGGGCGGACGCGCTCCATCGCCACCGTCCTGCTCAAGCAGGGATTCGGCGTCAAGGACGCCTATCTCGCCCCCTGCGCCAACGCGGCGGAACAGCGCGACATCCTGCGACAGATCACATTCACCGCGGAAAAGGGCGACGTCTCGCTGGCCTATGTGCAGTCCGTCCTGGGCCTCGCCCTGGCCGACGGGCTCGCAAACGGTGTGTCTCCGGCCCCCGGCCTGGTCGATATCGTGGATGCGTGCGCCATCGCCGACCTGCGCCCGGCAGAGGACGCCTCCGTCCAGGCCCTGCTCCACCGGTACGACCCCGAAGGCGCCCTCGCCTCGCTCGACGCGGAAACATGCGAACGCCTCGTCGCCGCCAGCGCGGACTGGCCGGCCGACTATCCTGTCCTGGCCAGCTGGCTGGAGGATAACGAGGCACTGCGCAACGGCACCGGCTCTTCGACGGCGCGCATGGACGCGGTATGGGCCCTGCTCGAAACCCGCCGGACGTTCTGGGCCACCCTCGTCGCACGCACGGCCCTGCTCCTGAAGGATCGCGACGACCCCCTCGCGGACTCCTTCGCGATCACCGCCCGCGAGATGATCAACGGCCTGCCGCTCCGGCAGATTCCCATCATGGTCGCGATCATGGGCCAGACCCTGGAACCGCGCTACGCGGCCTTCCCCGATCTGGACGATGACGTCCCGGAGCCCTCCGACGAGGAAATCATGGTCTTCCTGCGCGACAGCATGGCCACGCCCCCTCGGAAAAGCGCATCCAAAAAGCCGAAATGACGTTTCAGAACAGACCGTCACAGGACGCTTGCAACCGGAGAGGCGCTTGATGCCACAGACATTTCCCAGCGCCGCCATGGCCGGCAACCGGCGCGCCGCGTCCGGCGGCCTTCTCACGCTCGCCATGCTGGCCGCGTGCGCCCACCCGGCACATGCCGCCTCGCACGCCGTTCCCGCCCTGGCGGAAGCCGGCTTGGGCGACCGGTCGCGGCTCGACCTCGCCGCCGACGGGCTGACGGCATCGATCACGCTGAAATCGTCGACGCAATGCGGCGTCGCCATGGCGTGGCAGCCAGCCGACCCCGATCCGGCTGCCACCTGCCGCATCGCCACATTATCCATCGAGGCCACGGGCCAGGCCCACAAGGTATCCTTTCCGCTGGCCCCCTACGGCGCCGATGCCGGCTTCATGGACCTCAAGCTGAGCATCCGGCAGCTCGACCCCGCGTCCACCGTGCCGCAGATCATGGTCTCGGCCTATACCGGCGGCGCGCATTGCTGCGAGGTCACATCCATCTTCGGCCGGAGCCGGAACGGGCAATGGACGCATGCGGACCTGGGCATGCAGGATGGCGGCGGCCCGCCCGAGATCGTCGCCGTGCCGGGGGCGCCCGCCCCCGTCATCGTGACCTACGACCAGGCGTTCCTCTACACATTCGCCTCCCATGCCGGGTCCTTCACCCCCGTCATCCTCTCCCGCTATCATGACGGCCGGCTGGCGAATGTCAGCGACGATCCGGCCTACCGCTCCTATCTGGTGGAGGATCTGGCGAGGCAGACCCGGCAATGGCAGGCATCGGGCCGGTCGGAACCCAACGGCTACCTGGCCTATTACGTCGCAACCCGGGCCCGCCTCGGCCAATTGTCCGCCGCCTGGGCGCACATGCTGCCGCGCGCGCAGAATTCGGCGAAGAGCGGCTTCGGCGTCTCGGCATGCAGCTTGAAATCCCCCGAGGAAACCGCAAACGGCCGCTACTGCTCCAAGGCCGACCGCGCCCCGCTCCCCTTCCCGCAGGGTCTGGCCGCCTTCCTGACCCGCAACGACTATATGTCCGAGGCCCAGGCCCGCGCCCTCCTGTCCGACAAACCCGCAGCGGGCGCCGGCTCCGCCCCGTCCGGCCCCTACCACCCCGATTTCCCCTGCGATCCTCCGCCGGCCGACAACGGCGTGGCCACGATGCTGTGCCAAGACAGCGAAGCCGCGCGGCACGAGCTGATGTTCGACCAGGTCTATTACGCGCTGCGCCACCAGGTCGGCCAGGATGGATGGAAGGACCTGAAGCAGCAGGTCGTCCTCGACCAGAACACGGCCAACCAGTCCTGCGGCCTCCCCGTTCCCGGCGACGGCGCCCAGGACCTCCCGCCGAACGCCGCCACCTGCTACGAGGCCGCCATGGACCGGCTGGCGGCCCAATATCGCGTCCGCCTCTCCGGCGCCGCGCTCATGGAAAGCCAGCGCCCGCTGGAGCGCCACATCGCGCTCCAGAAAAAACTGGTCGAACTCGGCTACCTGCCGGCCGATACGGTGGTCGACGGCCTGTATGGCGAGGCCACGCGTGCCGCCATCGCCGCCTGGCAACAGGCCGCCCACCGCCCGGCGACCGACGGCTTCCTCTCCGACGACGACGCGGCCACGCTGATCCCATCCGAAACCACCCCGGCAACCCCCGCCCCACCAACGACCACGGCCACAGCGGAAGCACCGCCACCTGCCCAGCCCGCCCCCACCGCGCCACAGGCGGCAAAGCCGCAAGCCGTCGCCGCCCGCTCCATCGGCCCGGTCGCCTCTCTCATATTCGGATGCGCCGTCGTCGCGGCCCTGATCGCAATCGTCCTCGTCCGCAGGCGCCGCGCGCTTTCGAAACGCTAGGCAAACGGGCCATCCTGCCGCCGCTCCCCGCGACCGGCGTCAGGATGGCCCCCGCGATCCCTGCGCCGTCAGTCGTGCATCAGCCGGACCTTCGTCGTATCGATCGACTGGTTTTCCCGCGTCGCATAATCGCCATACGTCATCTTCCCCCGCGTCAGTTCGGAGGCATTCCTCGCCTTTTCGATATCCCGTTCCTGAAATATCTTCCTGTCCTCAACGGTCAGAAGAGGGCCGACGCGATTCAGATACCGCGTATGACATTCTTCCACGGCCGGGAAATACGTCGCCAGGGCAGACGCATCCGCCGCGGATGGAAACTCGTTCGACACCGTCTGCGCAAAACTGAACCGCGCCGTATAGAGATCGGGAAACATCCTGTAGATCCGGCTATATTGCGGCCGATCCCGAACGTCCTTGACGCAGGCATTCCTGACATCCTGCGCACTTTGCAGCGTCTCGTTCGTTTCCTGCATGACAAGCTTCGCATCGTCGGAATCGTATTTGGCCCAGCCCTTCGACCTCATGCACGTGTCATAAAAATTGCCGGTATCGGCAGCAAAAAACGCAGCATCCACCACGGGGATACCCAATGCCCAGTGCCAGGTCCGGTGCGCATCCTTCAGGCACGCATATTTCGCGGCTTTCCGATCCTGCTCCGTCGTGCCCGGCTTCACCCAGGTACATGCGGACAGACCGACACTTGCAGTCAGAAGAAATATAGCAGTCCTGTTCACCCTCTGCCCCCAACCCGATGATAGAGATACCGTCGTGATATCACGGCTTCTCCGGTCAGGCGAGACAGCACCCTTTATCCACGACAATGCAGCAGAGTAAAATTACCCCTGTATTTCGATCATATACCCCATTTGGCACGATCATTACGGCCCACTACCCCATCCGTGCATGGCGGTCGCCATCCGTTTCACGGCAATAACGGCCACAACCGCATGACGCGCGGCAAGGCATTCATCGCTGCCCGATCACTTTCTCGATGATCGTCTCGTCCGCCGGGATCTGGCCGTCGAGCATCAGCAGCGCCAAGCCATGGACCAGCGCCCAGGCCTCGATGGCCCGCATGGCGGCCTCGCCCCCCTCCTGGGCCGCCGCTTCCGCCGCATTGGCCTGCAACAGCATCGCGGGGTCGGATTTCAACGTATCGGGGGTCCGGGCCGATGCCAGCACGGGCGACGTAAAGATCAGGCGGAACAGCGCCGGATTGGCCAGGGCAAAGCGCACATAGGCCCGCCCCGTCGCGGCAAAGCCGGCGCGCCCGCCGCCCGCCGTCGCCCCGGCCGCACGCTGCGCCGCACCCAATTGCACCAGCCCTTCCTGCGCCAGCGCGGCCAGCAGCGCATCCTTGTCCGGAAAATGGCGGTAAACCGAGGTCGCGCTCACGCCCACCCCCCGCGCGACCTCGCGAAGCGACAGCGAATCCACATCCCGTTCCGCCAGCAACCGCAGCCCCTCGGCAATCAGCGCCGCGCGCAGATCACCATGATGATAGGACCGCTTCTTTATGTTGACGCTGTTATCATTCCCACTCATAGTAACAGCGTAAACATCGGAGGCCGACATGGGAAGCCCGATCGAAACGCTGATCCGCGAAACGGTGACCAGGGGCATCGAAGCCCTCGCCGCCCACAACCGCAAACGCATGCCCCGGCACGCCAACCCGTTCCTGACCGGCATCCATGCCCCGATGACCGAGGAACGGACACTGACCGAACTCCCGGTCACGGGCACGATCCCCGCCGGGCTCAACGGACGCTACCTGCGCATCGGCCCCAACCCGATAGCGCCCGATCCGGCCTCCTATCACTGGTTCACCGGCGACGGCATGGTCCACGGGCTCGCAATCGCCGATGGCCGCGCATTGTGGTACCGCAATCGCTGGATCCGCTCGAACGCCGTCGCCAGGGCACGCGGCGTCGTCCCCGCACCGGGGCCACGCCACGTCTTCGATACGGTCAACACCAATGTCGTCGATATCGGCGGTCGCACCTTCGCGCTGGTCGAGGCCGGCAGCTACCCGGTCGAACTGGGCGAAACGCTCGACGACCAGCGCTACAATCCGTTCGACGGCTCGCTGAAAGGCTCCTTCAGCGCACACCCCCACCGCGATCCGAAAACCGGAGAACAGCACGCGATCTGTTACGAGGGCCGCGATCCCGGCACCATCCGCCACGTCGTGGTCGACGCAGCCGGGCGCGTGATCCGCGAGGAACCGGTCGCGGTAAAGCACGGCCCGATGATCCATGATTGCGCGCTTACCGACCGTTTCGTCATCATCCTCGACCTGCCCGTGACATTTTCGATGAAGGCCCTGGTCGCAGGCCACGGCTTCCCCTATCGCTGGAACCCCGCACACCCGGCGCGCGTCGGGCTGCTGCCACGCCATGGCGGGCAGGACGACATCATCTGGTGCCCGGTGGCGCCCGGATACGCCTTCCATGTCGCCAACGCCCACGATGCGGACGACGGAAGCGTTATCCTCGATCTCTGTGTCTACGACACGATGTTCGGCGACGGCGCACAGGGCCCGGACGCAAGATCGCGCGGGCTTGAACGCTGGACCATCGACCCCGCCGGCCGCATGGTCGCCATCCGCACGCTCGACGCCGCACCGCAGGAATTCCCCCGCCCCGACGAACGCTTCTTCGGCCGCCCCTCCCGCCATGTCTGGAGCCTCGCCCTGCCGGCCGACCCGGCCAACCGCTTCATCGGCGCAACGGCGCTCTACGCGCACGACCTCGTAACAGGCGAACGGCAGGTCCACGATTTCGGCCCCAACCGCCACCCCGGCGAATTCGTCTTCGTGCCCGAGACCCCCGACAGCCCCGAAGGGCATGGCTGGCTGATCGGCTTCGTCATCGACATGGCGAGCGAAACGACCGACCTCGTCATCCTCGACGCCCGCCGGTTTTCCGAGCCGCCGGTCGCCGGCATCCGCCTGCCGCACCGCGTGCCGCCGGGCTTCCACGGCAACTGGATCGCCGGAGGCAGCACCCCATGAACAGCCTGCGCCCGCGCATCCCCGGCCTGGCACTCCTGGCACTCGACCTCGCGGTGAATTTCGCCGCCCCCGCGCTGATCTACGACCGGATGCAGGCGGCTTGGGGCGATGTCGATGCACTTCTGGCCTCGTCCATGCCCCCGCTCCTGTGGAGCATCGGCGGCTTCCTGCGCAACCGGCGGGTCGATGCGCTGTCCCTCCTTTCCCTGGCCGGCATCGCCCTCTCCCTGCTCGCCTTCCTGGGCGGCGGCTCCGCGCGGATGCTGGAACTGCGCGAGAAAATGGTCACCTTCCTGATCGGCCTGGCCTTCCTCGGCTCGGCGGCAATCGGCAAACCGCTGGTCGCCGCCCTGGCACGCGCAACCGTGGCCCGGGAATCCGCCCAGGCCCTCGCCGATTTCGACGCGCACCGCAACACCCCCGGCATGCGGCGCGCCATCATGGTCATGACACTGGTATGGGGCGCCGGCCTGCTGGCAGACGTGGCGGTCTCGGTCGTGCTCATCTACAGCCTGCCGATCGCCACCTATCTCGTGGTCGGCCCGATCCTCGGCTACGTCACGATGGGCGGGCTGGCACTCTGGACCGTGGCCTATCGGCGCTACCGAATGCACTACCGCGCCCCAGGCCCCCCCCGGCCACGCACCAGGACCAGGTGGACCGACCGGAATCCTCGCCCGACCGGGACATTTTTCAAACAGCATCTTAACGATTCGCTAATACTTGAAAGGGAGCCTGACAGACCCCCGTCCGCCACTGGAACCGCCCGATGATCAGGATCGACGCCATACAGCCGGACTCGGTCCCCATCTCCTTTCCCGGCGCCGAGAGCGACCGGCCGAAAGCCGGCGGCGCCTCGCCCAGCGGCGGCAACCGCTCCGGCAGCAACGCCGCAGCCCCCGGCGACGGCGATACCGTCACCCTGTCGGCGGAAGCCCTCGCCGCCCTGGCCGTCCTGTCGTCCGAGACGACGGAAGACCCGCAAGCCCTCCAGGACACTCCCCTGCCGCCCGAGATGCAACCGGCCGACGCCGAAGATGCCCCACCCGATCCGACGAACCAGATCCCCTCGGCCATCATCGACGCCGCGCAAGCCGACATGGAGGCTGCCGTTCTCACCATGGGCGCCAATGAAGGAATGCCCACCCCGGCCATCTGGGGCCGCGCCTACGAACGCACCCTGATGTCGGCCCCCGATCACGCCGCCCCAACCCCCGCTCAGACCAGAACCGCCCCCCCTCCCGGCCCGGGCCAAACGGATTCCGCAACCCCCGACACAGCGGAGAACACGATCCTCGCGAACGATGTGGAAAGAGCCCTCACCGAACGCCTGCTCAACAGCGGACTGGATGACGATCCGGGCACCCACTTTCTGGCCGGTCGCCCCACCGACCACGCCGGCAACAGGCCCCAGACCGTTACCGACCCGATGGTGCCCGATCTCTCCCACGATCTGACCGGGTCGACCGATCCCGAATCCATCGCCCAGAACGTCCAGAATCTCCCCCAGGTCGATGAACGGATGGTCGCGATGTATGCCCCTCCCATGGGCAACCGCCCAATCCGGGAGCCCGCACCGGAGATCGACGACACCGACCCACCGCCGGAACCCACCGGCCGGGTCACGGGTGCCCTTCTCGACGCGGTCGCCGCATGGCAGGGGCGCCGGCTGAACGCGCTCTATCCCGTGATCTTCTTCGACACGCTACAGGTCAAGGTCCGCGACGACAGCATCGTCCGCGACAAGCCCGTGCACGTCGTGCGCGGGATGCACCTCGACGGCACCATGGACATGCTCGGCCTGTGGCTCGAACGGCACCAGACTACCGGCTTCGGGCGCCATATCATGGATGCGCTGAAGCGCCGGGGCATGGAAGATATCCTGATGGCCGTTGCCGAGGGGGCAGACGGCATTCCCGCCGCCATCCACGCGGCCTTCCCCCAGGCGCTGGTCCATCCTTCGATCGCGCACCTGCTGCATCATCTGCCAAACGTCATGGCCGTGACCGACCGCGTCGCCATGGCCGACAGCCCATGGGGCCAGATGCTCCAATCGGCCGCCCATACGATCGCTGCGTCGAATGCGATGCTCGGCCGCGCCATCCAGGCCCGAGGCTATTTCGCCAACGACCAGGCCGCGCTGGCCTTTCTCTACCTGACCTTGAACAGCGCCCGGGCGTCCTGATCGAAGGGCCTGCCAAGGACTTTGCCCTTGACCCACCAAAGGACAGTCGCCCTTTGGAAACCCATTCATAATCGGATGATTTCAGCCGTGGGGATAAGAGGCCGAGCGCCTCTTACATGCGCACCAGGGCCAGACCGTAGAACACGGCTGCCAGACCCAGCAGCGTAAAGGCCACACCAAGCAGCCGGCCACGATGGCGGCGCACGCATTCGCGGGCCTGGTCGGGCGTCAGGGCAAGCGGTTGATCCATCACCGGCCTCCTCAGCCCATGACCAGGAAATGATCGGCCAGCAGGCCGCAGAACAGCAGGAACAGATAAAGCAGCGAGAAGCGGAACGCCCGCCGCGCCGCGCCATCGCCCGTCAGGCTCACGCCGGTCGCATCCTGCCGGTCCCTCAGCACGCGCACGGCACAGCCCACGAAGCCGGCATCCAGCAGCATCGCGGTGGCGGAATACAGCCAGCCCGCCTGATGCAGCACCGACGGCACCAGCGATACCGCCGAGAGGATCAGCGTATAGATCAGGATCTGCCAGCGCGTATGCCGTGCCCCGCGCACCACCGGCAGCATCGGAATCCCGGCCCGCCCGTAATCCTTGCAGGCATATAGCGACAGCGACCAGAAATGCGGCGGCGTCCACAGGAACACGATCGCGAACATCACGACGGGCATCACATCCAGCGATCCCGTCGCCGCCGCCCAACCGATCATGGGCGGAAAGGCCCCGGCCGCCCCACCGATCACGATGTTCTGCGGCGTCGAGCGCTTCAGCCACATCGTATAGATCACGGCATAGAAGAAGATGGAAAAGGCCAGGATAAACGCCGCCAGCGCATTGGTCGCCAGCCACATCAGCAGCACCGAGGCCGTCGACAGGCCGATGCCGAACCCCAGCGCCTGATCCTGGCGAATCCGCCCATCGGGGATCGGGCGGCGCGCGGTCCGGGTCATGATCGCGTCGATATCGCGATCGTACCACATGTTGATCGCCCCCGCCGCACCCGACGCCATGCAGATGCACAGGATGGCAACGCACGCCACCACCGGGTTCAGGTGGCCCGGCGCCATGGCCATGCCGGCCGCACCGGTAAACACTACCAGCGAAATCACGCGCGGCTTCAGCAGCGCGAACCAGTCACGGGCCTCGGTCCCGACCAGCGCCGCGTCGAAACGCGGCGCCTCCGGTGCGGCGGCGCGGGCGCTCATGCCCCGGCTCCCCCCACCATGAAGCCGGCGAAGGAATCACGCGGCGCGGGCGACGGCAACGTCCATTCCAGGGTGCGGGCCCCCGCCCCCCAGTAATTGCCGGTAACGCGATGCCGCCCCAGCAGCGCCACGGCCAGCACGGCGACGAAGGCCACCATCGACAGGCCCTGCATCGCCACCCCGGCCAGCACGCCGCCGGGCAGCAGGCCTACGACACTGCCGCCGACCGCCAGCGCCACATGCAGGCGCCCCGCCCATTCTGGATAGGCTCCGCCGGCCATCTTGCCGATCCAGTAATAGAACCCGCCGAACGCGGCGAACAGCGCGGCAGGCAGCACCAGCGCATGCGCGTCGGCCCCACCACCCGCCAGCGTCTGCACGGGGGCCGCAATCAGCATCGCCATGAAGGCGACGGCCCACAGCATCGGCACCCGAAAGACCGGCCGACCGGCCATCAGCGTCCTGCCCCAGGCCGCCAGCAGCACCAGCATCGGCAGCGCCATCACGGCCTGCTCGGCCAGCGGCCGCGCGGCAGGCTGCGCCGCCAGACCGATGGCAAACAGATCATGCACCCACACCGACGCCCCGCCGACCGACAGCACGACCATTGCCCCAAGCGCCGCGCCACGCAGGCGCAGCGCCACGCCCGAGAAAGTCTCAACCAGCTGGCAGATCACCCCGGCGGCCGGCAGCAGCAGCAGCCCCGCTTCGGGGCCCGAGAACGCGCGCAACGCCCGCGCCACCACATCGGTGCCCGCCCCGGCCAGCAGGCCGCGCGTTAGCGCCGCCGCCAGCACCGGCAGCACGATCACCATCATCATCGCGGTCAGGACCTGCGCCCAGACGAACAGCGGCATGGCCCCCAGCCCGACGCCACGTCCACGCATGTTCAGCGCGGTGGCGACGATATTGATCGCCAGCCCCAGCATCGCCGCACACCACAGCATCATCGCGCCCGCCGTCGACACCCCGGCGACGACCAGCCCGAAGCTGGCGGCAACACCGGCCCAGCACGCCAGGTTCAGGCGACGGAACGCCATGTCGGGCGCACCCAGCAGCAGCGGCACGAACCACGAGCCGAACCCGCCGACCAGCGCCGGCAGGGCGCAGAACAGCACCATAAGCGCGCCATGGTCGATCGCCATCCGGCCCCACGCGGCGCTGGCATCCGGCCCGATACGCAGCGGCAGGGCCAGCCCGCCGCCGATCAGCCCGGCCAGGACCGCCATGACCAGATAGAGCGTCCCGACCGCCTTGTGGCCGCTCAGGCCGCCGCTCCGCGTCAGGAAGCCCCCGGTTGCGACATCCATCCGGACCTGCCTCTCTGCCGGCATACGCCACTTCTCCTGCGCCGATGGGCCGCCGGAGGGCGACCGTGCTCGAAATCGTGATGATGTTACCGAAACCAGCCCGCCAAGACGAGAGCCCGCAGCCCCCGCCTCCAGCATGGCCGGCATTCCGGCCATGCCGACATGGCGGGGCAGCGTCAGGCGGCAGGCTTCTCCACCCGGCTCGCAACGGCAAGGCGCGGCAGCGTCACCAGCGTGAACAGCCCCGCCGGCGGCACCGGCTGGATGGTCGCGCGGGCCAGGTCGTCGGGCGGCAGCAGGGCTTCCATCGCGAAGTCCGGATGCCAGCCCAGCGAATGCGACGCCCGCGCCATGCCGCGCTCGACCGCCAGCCGCACGCCGCCGGTGGCCAGGAAGTGATTGACGAACAGGATATGCCCGCCCGGCCGCACCACGCGCTTCAGTTCCGCCAGCAGCCGGCGCGGATTGGGCACGACGGAGGCCACGAACATCGCCACCGCGATATCGAAGGACGCATCCGCAAACCGCGTATCCTCGGCATCCATTTCCAGCAGGGCATCGATATTGCGCAGGTTCATCCGCGCCACACGCTGGCGCGCGCGGTCCAGCATGTCGCCCGAAAGGTCGATGCCGGTAATGCGCTTGTCGGCGCGATAATGCGGCAGGGCCAGGCCGGTGCCCACGCCCACTTCCAGCACCGCCGTGCCGGGCAGGCCGTTCACGGCGGCGACCGCCCGCTTGCGTCCGAAGGCCGAAACCCCACCGAACACCGTGTCGTAGACACCGGCCCACCGGCGATAGGCTGCCTTGACGGCGTCGGCGTCCAGGGCCGAACGCGGTACCGGCGCACAGGCCAGGCTGGCGGCGGCATCCGCCTCGGCAGGCGCGTCTTGAAGAACGTTGCTCATCGGGAACCCTTTGTGCCCTGCCGGGCGATTGTCTTCAAGGGGATAGCGGACCATGGCCCGGTGGCACAGCGCAAATCACCCACTCCTCTTTCTCGTCCGCCATCCCGGCGCCGGTTACACGCCACCGTCGAGCCGCCGCAGGATGCAGTCCCAGATCAGCCCGGCGGAATTGATGCCGTCGAAACGGTCGATTTCCTGCAACCCTGTCGGCGACGTGACATTGATCTCCGTCAGCCAGTCGCCGATCACGTCGATCCCCACGAAGATCAGGCCCTTCTCGCGCAGCATCGGCCCGATCGCCTCGCAGATCTCGCGGTCGCGCGGGCTCAGCTCGACCTTCACCGCGCGGCCGCCCACATGCATGTTCGACCGCGCCTCGCCCTGCGCCGGCACGCGGTTGATCGCGCCGATCGGCACGCCGTCGGCCAGGATGATGCGCTTGTCCCCCTGGCGCACCGCCGGCTCGTAGCGCTGGATCATCAGCGGCTCGCGCGAACGCGCGAAATGCATCTCCAGCAGCGAATTCAGGTTCTCGTCATCCTCGCGGATACGAAACACCCCCGCCCCGCCATTGCCGAACAGTGGCTTGACGATAATGTCCCGCCACTCGGCGCGGAAATCACGGATCGCCAGCACATCCCACGTCACCAGCGTCGGCGGCATCAGCTCGGGAAAATGCGTGACCAGCAGCTTCTCGGGCGCATTGCGCACCGATTCCGGGTCGTTGACCACCAGTGCCCTGCCCGGCCCGGTGCCGTGCACATGCTCCAGCATGTGGGTGGCGCTGATATACGCCATGTCGAAGGGCGGGTCCTGGCGCATCAGGATCACATCCATCGCGGACAGGTCGATCACCTGCTCCGCGCCCAGCTCGGCATGGTCGCCCGCGACCCGCCGCACCCGCGCCGGGCGCGCGCGCGCCGTCAGCCGTTGGGCCCGCGCGCCCTCGGCCACGCGCCCCTCGCGCAGGCTCAGCCCCTGCACCTGGTAGACGAACAGGTCGTACCCCCGCGCCTGCGCTTCCAGCATCAGGGCAAAAGTCGAATCGCCGTTGATGTCCACCCCCGACAGGGGGTCCATCTGCACGGCAACCTTCAGCGAGCGGGACATCAACGCGACCTCCGGGTACAATCCGATACCGTGATGACACGATCTGTCACCGGCCCTTGCTTCTTAGTCGAGTTCTCGGCCGCGAAAAACCTCATAGCGCATCCACCCCGACAGGTTCGGGGTACGAAATGGCCAGGATCTCGATCAATTCGGCGCCCGAGGGCGTCATCACCCGCACTTCGTCGCCCACCTGCCCCCCCAGCAGGGCCCGGGCGACGGGCGATGCCAGGCTGACCTGCCCCACTGTCAGGTCAGCCTCGTCCACACCCACGATCACGACCGTCCGCTCCACATCCTCTTCCGTCACATAGGTCACGGTGGCACCGAAGAAGACCCGATTCCGCTGGGTCTGCGCGGCCGGATCGACCACGATCGCCTTCTCGATGCGGCGCGTCAGAAAGCGCACCCGCCGGTCGATCTCCCGCAGCCGCCTCTTACCGTACAGATAGTCCCCGTTTTCCGAGCGGTCGCCGTTCCCCGCGGCCCACGACACGATCTCGACGATGCGCGGCCGCTCCTCGTACAGCAGCGCGCTCAGTTCCCGCCGCGTCGCACCCATGCCGGTAGGGGTGATGTAGCGCGACACCCCGTCTATGGCGCGCGGCCGCGTCTCGTCATCATCGTCGTCATCGTGCGTCATGGGCCACATTGTGCCTCAGCACGCGGTCAGCGCAAAATGGATGTGCCCCTCCAGCCGCGCCCCGGGCGCCAGGATCGTGATCCCCCGGTCGGTCACGCCGGCATGGTTCAGCGCATCGTTCATGTTGCTCACCGGCTCCACGGCGATAAAATTCTTCTCCGGCGGCGTGAACAGCACCAGATGGCGAAAGGCCGGACTGGCCGAAACGGTCAGGGCCAGCCCGTCATCGGGCCAGCGCAGGAAGGCCGCGCCGTCCCAGCCGGCATAGCAATTGTCGATCGCCTGGTCGGTAACGGCGCGCATATGCTCGAACGACCACTCCCCCGTGGCCGGCACCCGCAGCGCCGGCAGGTGGTGCTCGTCGTTCGTCCACACCGTATCGGCCGAAAACCCCAGTTTCACGCCGCTGCGCCGGGGAAAATAGGGGTGAAACCCCAACCCGACCGGCTGGGGCCGCTGATCGATATTCTCGATCACCATCCCCACCGCCAGGCTCTCCTCGCGCAGGTCGAAGCGGATCTGCGCCCGGTAGGCAAACGGCCATTCATCCATGGGGCGGTCGTAGGGCGGGTGCCATTCCAGTTGCAGCGTGGCACTGTCGTCGCTCAGCAGCTCCAGCTCCCACGGATGTTCCCACCCGTTGCCGTGGATCACATGCGGCTCGCCGGCGAAATTCGGCTTCATCCGGTAGTCCGCGCCATCAAAACGGAAATGCCCGTCCGCGACCCGGTTCGAGAACGGCACCAGCGGATAGGCCGCCACCTTGTGCCCCTTCTGCGCCAACAGGTTCGGATCGCTGACGGTGTCGAGCACGCAGACATCCCCACTTTTCCAGTAGCTCACCGCGCCGCCCAGTTCGGGTAACAGGCCCAGCCGGGCCGCCCCCGCCTTCAGTTCGATCATCCGTCTCTTTTCCCGTCCCTGTTCACCCTGAAAGACCGTTTCGGAAACCGCCGCCGAACCGCCGCCGGCAAAGCTTCCGCAACAGCCTCTAACGTCCGCCCCGCCGCCGGCCACCCCGCCCCTTGGCGGGGTCGTAGCCGCCACCGCCCGGCCCCAGCGGTTCCGGCCCCTGCCCCTTGCGCCGGGGCGGCCGACCGGTACTGCCGGCGACACCGGCGGTCGAAACCGGCACGGGCACCGGCTCCAGCCCCAGGTCCAGCGCCTCCAGCCGCTTGATTTCGTCGCGCAGCCTTGCGGCCGTCTCGAATTCCAGGTCCGCAGCCGCCGCGCGCATCCGCTTTTCCAGCTCCGCGATGGTGCTGCCCAGATCCTTGCCGACAAACTCCGCCACGTCCCCCGCCTTCGTCGGCGCAACGGTCACGTAATCCTGCTCGAAGACCGAGGACAAAGCCTCGCCGATATGCTTGCGCACCGATTGCGGCGTGATGCCGTGCTCGGTGTTCCATTCGGACTGCTTCGCCCGCCGGCGCGCGGTTTCCTCGATCGCGTAGCGCAGGCTGTCGGTCATGGTGTCGGCATACAGCAGCACCCGCCCGTCGATATTGCGCGCCGCCCGCCCGATGGTCTGGATCAGCGAGGTGCGGGATCGCAGGAACCCCTCCTTGTCCGCATCCAGGATCGCGACCAGCGAGCATTCCGGAATATCCAGCCCCTCGCGCAGCAGGTTGATGCCGATCAGCACGTCGAACGCCCCCAGCCGCAGGTCGCGGATAATCTCGATCCGCTCCAGCGTGTCGACGTCGGAATGCAGGTAACGGACGCGGATGCCCGCCTCGTTCATGTAATCCGTCAGGTCCTCGGCCATGCGCTTGGTCAGCGTCGTGACCAGTATCCTGCCCCCGGCCGCGATCGTGAGTCGGCATTCCGCCAGCAGGTCGTCCACCTGCCGCTCCACCGGCCGGATCTCCGTCACCGGGTCGATCAGCCCGGTCGGGCGGATCACCTGCTCGGCGAACACCCCGCCCACGCGCCCCATCTCCCACGGCCCCGGCGTGGCGCTGACGAAGATCGTCATCGGGCGGAACGTATCCCACTCCGCGAATTTCAGCGGCCGGTTGTCCAAGCAGGACGGCAGCCGGAACCCGAATTCCGACAGGATCGACTTGCGCGCGAAATCCCCCCGCTCCATGCCGCCGATCTGCGGCACGGTCACATGGCTTTCGTCGACGATCAGCAGCGCATCCTCGGGCAGATATTCGAACAGGGTCGGCGGCGGATCGCCCGCCTTGCGCCCGGACAGATAGCGCGAATAATTCTCGATCCCCTTGCACACGCCCGTGGTCTCGATCATCTCCAGGTCGAAGGTCGTGCGCTGCTGCAACCGCTCGGCCTCCAGCAGCTTGCCCTCCGCCGTAAACTCCGCCAGCCGCTGGCGCAGCTCGTGCTTGATGCTCGTCACCGCCTGGTTCAGCGTCGGGCGCGGCGTCACGTAATGGCTGTTGGCGTAGACGCTGACTTCCTGCAGGTCGCCGGTCTTGTCGCCCGTCAGCGGGTCGAATTCGACAATCGCCTCGATCTCGTCGCCGAACAGCGAGACCCGCCAGGCCCGGTCCTCGTTCTGCACCGGAAAGATATCGACGCTCTCGCCCCGCACCCGAAAGGTCCCGCGCTGGAACGCCGCATCGTTCCGCCGATATTGCAGTTCGACCAGCGCCTTCACCAGCTTGTCGCGGTCGATCTCGCCGCCCACCTCCAGCCGCACCACCATTCGCGAATAGGTCTCGACCGACCCGATACCGTAGATGCACGACACCGAGGCCACGATGATGACGTCGTTGCGCTCCAGCAGCGCCTGGGTGGCGGCATGCCGCATCCGGTCGATCTGCTCGTTGATCTGGCTGTCTTTCTCGATATACGTGTCCGAGCGCGGCACATACGCTTCCGGCTGGTAGTAATCGTAGTAGCTGACGAAATATTCCACCGCATTGTCGGGGAAGAACTGCTTCATCTCGCCATAGAGCTGCGCCGCCAGGGTCTTGTTCGGCGCCAGGATCAGCGTCGGCCGCTGGGTGGCCTCGATGATCTTGGCCATCGTGAAGGTCTTGCCCGACCCGGTCACGCCCAGCAGCACCTGGTCGCGTTCCCCCTCGCCTACCCCGGCCACCAGCTCGGCAATGGCGCGCGGCTGGTCGCCGGCCGGTTCGTAGGGCGCCTGGATGACCAGCCGCCGCGTCTTCTCCTTCGCCGGCTGGCGTTCGGGCTGAAAGGTCACGATCTCTTCCGAAGGATCGGGACGACGGGTCTTCTTGCGGGCGGGCGCGGACATGGTTCAGGACTGTGGGCATCGCGCGACGCCAGCGCAAGAGCCGTCGCGCGCGCACCAGCCCGCACGCCGGGCGTGCCGATTCGGTTTGGGAATCGCGCCGCCTGTCCCTACACTGGGCGGATGGACGGTACCCTGTCCCCCCAATCCCCTCCCTATGTCCGGGTCATCGACCTGGAAACCAGCGACCGCGACGCCGCGCAGGGCGGAATCGTAGAAATCGGCTGGCAGGACGTGGCGCAGGCACCCGACGGCTGGCAACTGGCCGACAGCCCCCACGCCCGTCTGACCCACCCGGGCGGCCCCATCGCGCCGTGGACCACGGCCATCCACCACATCACCGATCACGATGTGCGCGACGCCCCGCCGATCGCCACCGTCGCCCCCGGCATCCTGCGCCCGCCGGCCCGCCCCCAGGCCTTCGCCGCCCACCGCGCCAGTTTCGAGCAAGGCTGGCTGCGCGCCCACCTGCCGCCCGCCCTGATGGCGGGCACGGGCTGGATCTGCACCTACAAATGCGCGCTGCGCCTGTGGCCCGACGAGCCCGGTCATTCCAACCAGGGCCTGCGCTACTCCCGCCGCCCGGCAGGCCTCGACAAGCATCTGGGCAACCCCGCCCACCGCGCCGGCCCCGATGCCTATGTCACGGCCCACCATCTGCGCGACATGCTGGCCCTGGCCTCGGTGGAACAGTTGCTGCGCTGGTCGCGCCAGCCGGCGCTGCTGGTGCGGGTGCCCCACGGCCCCCTGCGCGGCCGCCGCATCCGCACGCTGGCCACAAGCGACCTGGACCGGCTGCTGGCCAACTGCCGCCCGCCCGGCCCCGACCTGGCCTTCGCGCTGCGCACCGAACGCGCCCGCCGTACAGGACAGGACGACGCCACCTCCATGCGCCAGCTCGCCCTGCCCCTGTAACACCCCGAGGGGGCTGGGAAGATCAGCCCTCGACCGGCGGCGGCACCCGTGCCTGCTGCAACAGCTCCGCCTGCCGCGCCGCCAGCTTGGCCGAATCGAAATCGGCGATCAGTTCCTGGAACAGCCGATACCAGTTCAGCTTCGCCCCCAGCCGCAGGAACACGCTGCCCAGCCCGATCGCCGAACGGTCCACCAGCACGAACTCGCGCGGCGGCCGCACCCCCCCGGTCTGTTTCAGCCCGGCATAGACCCGCTCGGCCACCGCACGCCCATATTGCGGATCGTCATTTTCCTGGATCGCCCGCACACGGTCCTGCATCAGCGGCTCGTAGACGAAGCGCGCCCACTCGTTCAGCACACGCATGGTCTCGCGCGACATGTTGACGAAGCCCCAGGCCTGGTAGGCGTGATAGGCCAGATCCTCGTCATTGGTCTCCAGCGCGCGATACAGGTCGATGATCCCCTGCACGAAACGGGCCGGGAAGATCCGGATCGCGCCCAGGTCCAGCAGGTTCAGCCCGTAATCGGGCCGCACCGTGAAATTGCCCATATGCGGGTCGCCATGGATCACGCCGTTGCGATAGAGCGGCACGTACCAGGCATGGAACAGCGCCCGCGCCATGGCATCGCGCTGCTCCTGCGACGGGTCGGCATCCAGCACCGACTGCACGCCCCGCCCGTCCAGCCAGTCCATCACCAGCAGCCGCCGCGTCGTCAGGTCCTCGACCGGCATGGGCACGCTGACATCCGGGCACCCGGCCAGCATCAGGTTGTACAGCCGCAGGTTCGCCGCCTCGCGCAGATAGTCCAGCTCTTCCTGCAGGCGCGCGGTCAGCTCCACCAGCACGTCGTCCTGCTTGATGGTGCTGTCGATGCGGTAATACAGCCCCACCGCCATGCGGAACTGCCGCAGGTCGGAATCCACCGTGGCCTGCATGTCCGGATATTGCAGCTTGCACGCCACCCGGCGCCCGTCGGGCAGCACCGCCCGATGCACCTGCCCCAGGCTGGCGGCGGCCGCGGCCTCATGCTCGAACGAGCGGAATCGCCGCTCCCAGTCGCGTCCCAGCTCGGCGCTCATCCGCCGGCGCACGAAGCTCCACCCCATCGGCGGCGCATTGGCCTGCAACTGCGCCAGCTCCGCCGCATATTCGTCCGGCAACGCGCCGGGAATGGTGGACAGAAGCTGCGCCCCCTTCATCAGCGGCCCCTTCAGCCCGCCGAGAATCGATTTCAGGTCCCCGGCATGGGTGGCGTGGTCGGTGCGCAGCCCCATCTTGTGGCCCGCGATGCGCGCCGCGATACCGCCGACCGCGCCCGACGTCCGCACCATCCGGCGCAGCTCGCCGAACATGCCGGTATTGTCCAGATCCCGTTCCTCCGCCACGTCAGGCACGCTCCAGTTCGTCAATAAATCCGGCGATCACGTCCAGCCCCTTGCGCCAGAAACCCGGATCGGCCGCGTCCAGCCCGAACGGCGCCAGCAATTCGCGATGCCGCATCGTGCCCCCCGCCCGCAGCATGTCCAGATATTTGTCCTGGAACCCCGCATGACCCGACGTGAAGACGCCATACAGCGCATTCACCAGGCAATCCCCGAACGCATAGGCATAGACATAGAACGGAGAATGGATGAAGTGCGGGACATAGGTCCAGTACACGTCATAATCCGGCGTAAAGTTGAAGGCCGGGCCCAGGCTCTCGGTCTGCACCTGCCGCCAGATGGCGCCGATCCGCTCGGGCAGCAATTCGCCCGATTTCCGCTCGTCATGCACCAGGGTCTCGAACCGGTAGAACGCGATCTGGCGCACGACCGTGTTCAGCATGTCCTCCACCTTGGCGGCCAGCATCAGCCGCCGCCGCGCCGGATCGGTCTCGGCATCCAGCAGCGCGCGAAAGGTCAGCATCTCCCCGAACACGCTCGCCGTCTCGGCCAGCGTCAGCGGCGTGCCCGACATCAGGTACCCGTGCGGCGCCGCCAGCACCTGGTGCACCCCATGGCCCAGCTCGTGGGCCAGCGTCATCACGTCGCGGGTGCGGCCATGATAGTTCAGCAGCAGGTAAGGGTGGACCGACGGCACGGTCGGATGCGCGAACGCCCCCGACGCCTTGCCCGGCACGGGGGGGGCATCGATCCACGGATTGTCGAAGAACCGCCGCGCCACCGCGCCCATGCGCGGGTCGAACCCTTCATAGGCCGCCAGCACCTGCCGCGTGGCCTCGTCCCACGGAATGGTCCGCTCGTCCGCCGCCGGCAGCGGGGCATTGCGGTCCCAATGCTCCAGCTTCTCCAGCCCCAGCCAGCGCGCCTTCATCGCGTAATAGCGATGCGACAGGCGCGGATAATCCTCCGTCACCGCCTGCACCAGCGCGTCGACGACCTCGTCTTCCACCATGTTGCTGCGATTGCGGTACGAACCCGGGCGCGGATAATGCCGCAGCGAGTCGGTAATCGCCTTGTCCTTGGCCAGCGTGTTGGTAATCAGCGAAAACAGCTTGATATTGTTCCCGAACACGGTGCCGATCGCCTGC
The DNA here is from genome assembly GCF_014174275.1 of Gluconacetobacter takamatsuzukensis. GTDB lineage: Bacteria > Pseudomonadota > Alphaproteobacteria > Acetobacterales > Acetobacteraceae > Gluconacetobacter > Gluconacetobacter takamatsuzukensis. The sequence goes on from NZ_JABEQK010000003.1 coordinate 367,147, forward strand.
GCCGCGCGCTCGCGCACCGCCCGGTCCTGATCCGACAGGCGGTTCAGCGCCTCGCCCACCGTCAGCTCCCGACCGTCCAGCGGAATGCGCAGCCCGGCCATCGTCTCGTCGAACAGCCGGCTCCACGCCGCCGCCCCCGTCACCGATTTCTCGTGCAGGACCTGCTCGATCTCGTCGGTCAGCTGATGCGGCCGGAAAACCCGCAGGTCGCGCAGGAACGGCGCCCACACCGCCAGCGCCGGGTCCGCCAGGCGGGCGGCCAGATCCTCGTCCCCGATCCGGTTCAGCTCCAGGGTAAAGAACAGCAGATGGCTGGAGATATCGGTCAGCCGCTCGTTGATCGACTGCGAGAACCGACCGATCCCGGCATCCGACGAATCGCCGGCAAACAGCAATTGCGCGTATGACGCCGCCCGCCCCAGCACCTCGTCGATTCGCTGATATTTCCCGATCGCCTCGGCCATGTCGGCCGGCGCGGCCCCGGCCAGCCGGCCCTTCCAAGCGGCGGCAAAGGCGGCGGCGTCCGATTCGGCCTGCGCCAGGTCGGTGCGCAGCGCATCCGATTCGGGGCTCTCATACAGGTCCCGCAGATCCCAGCGCGGCAGGTCCCCGATCGTACCGGCCGGGGCACCGCCATCGGCGGCCCGCAAGGGGCTGTGATCCATCGGGCCGGAGACAAGATTCAACGTCGGCATCGGCACGCCACTCCTTCAACGCCCCCGGCACGTCACGTACGGGGGGCCGGTCCTGCCCTGATCTCTACCAGACTGTCCCGGGCATGTCGCCGCCGGCAAGGCGGTCCCACCCGCGCGTCCCCGGCGGGCACACGCAGGTACCGCGCCTATCCCAGTGCCGGCAACCGTTCGATGAAACGCCCCTTGCGGGCATGCCGTTCGCGAATTCCGTCCAGACGGCGGCAGAAATCCTCCCCCGTCCCCTGCTCCCCGGCGAGGGCCCGCAGGTCCAGTAGAAGACCCAGCGCCCTGTCGTAGCCCGCCGCATTCCGGCGCTCGATCTCCGCCTCGACCTCGCCCCACACCGCCTCGCCCTGCGTCAGAAGACCGTCCAGACGCGCGCGCCGGGCACATTCCTCCTCCGCCGCCCGCCGCGTCCGCTCCATCGCCGCGCGCTGCGCCTCTTCCCGTTCCCGGGCCTCCCCGATGGCATGGGCACGGGCGCGCAGTTCGCCCGCCATGCGCAAGCCGACGACAGGCCGGCCACCCGGCGCCTCCGCCTCCAGGCGACGCCGAAGCAGCAGCCGAAGCTCGCTGGCCACCAGGCAATCGCCCTGCGCCAGCCGGGCCAGCAGCCCGTCCTTTTCCCCAGCCGTCAATTCCGCGACAAGCCGCCCGGCGATATCCGGGGCGAAAACCTCATCCGCGGGCACGTCGCCACACCGCTCCGACGCCGCCGCGACAAGGTCCCGATCAATGCCGAAGAATCGCGCGAAGGATTCGAGCGCGCCCGATAGCGGCCCGATTCCCGGCAGCGGTTCCGCCGCATCGTCCGGGACGGTGCCATCCGCGACCGCCGTCAGCCACAGCAGGTAAAAGAATCGCAGATCCCCGCCGATGGCATCCGCCCGCAAAGGCGCCAGCGCGGCCAGCCAGTCCGAGCCGCCCTCGCCCTCCGGCTCCAGATCCTCGCGAACGATATCCAGGATCAGGTTCTCGCCGGACAGTCTCAGCGCCGCGCAATCGACGGGGCGCAGGAACGCGTCCAGGGACCTCGGATCCACCAGCCGCCGGGGAAAGCGCAGCATCAGACGATGCGTCCCCCAATCGGCGACATAAAGATGCAGGTCGAACCAGCGTTCCACCAGCGTAACCGGGTCGCCCTTGAAATCATCCCCGTCGGAGGTAACGGCAAAGCGCGTCGCCGTGATCTCCGCCCGCGACGACAATGCCCGCAAGGCCTCGCGGCACACCGCGTCAAGCGGCCGGTCGAGCGCCAGGAACGCGTAATACTGATATTCGCCCAACACGGCCCCTCATCGGATCTCGCACTATCCTCGATAAGATGGACCGGTATAAATCCGCAAGAACCCCCGTCAATGCCAACGCCGGGGTCGGTCTCCCAAGAACAGACGCAAACATCCCCCTCGGCCCGGCAGACCGCCAGGCGACCGGCAGGGCCCCAGCCCTGCCTCAATCACCTGACAGCGACGGGTTTTCCGGCAGCACGACCGTTCCGGCCATGCAACGCGCCTAGGCGCGCAGCACGGTCTCGGCCGGGGTGGCATAGCCGATCACCTTCGCATATTCGCGCGGCACCAGCTGCCAGAAATGCTGGATGACATTGTCCCATTTATGCAGCATCAGCGCGGCGTAGCGGCTGTGCGTCTCGCGCGCATGGGTCTCCACCAGCCCGCGCAGCACAGCCTCCCATTTCGGGTCGACCACCCGGTTCCACAGCAGCGTATCGGGGTTGATCCGCTGCTCGAACGTGCCCTTCTCGTCATAGACGAAGGCCATGCCCCCGGTGAAACCGGCACCGAAATTGTCGCCCGCCTCGCCCAGGATCACCACGGTGCCGCCGGTCATGTATTCGCAGCCGTTCGACCCACAGCCCTCGACCACCGCCGTCGCGCCGGAATTGCGCACCGCGAAGCGCTCGCCCGCCTGGCCGGCGGCATACAGCGCCCCCGCCGTCGCGCCATACAGCACGGTATTGCCGATGATCGCGTTCTCGTTCGACACCAGGTTCGAAGAGGGCGACTGCCGCACCACGATGGTCGCGCCCGACAGGCCCTTGCCGACATAATCGTTGGCGTCGCCCAGCACTTCCAGCTTCAGCCCCTGCACGGCAAACGCCCCCAGCGACTGCCCGGCCGAGCCGCGCAGACGCACCGTCAGATGCCCCGGCGCCAGCTTGGACATGCCGAACTGCCGCACGATCAGCGAGGAAATACGCGTGCCGATCGCCCGATGCGTGTTCTGCACGTTGTAGTGCAACTGCATCTTCTCGCCATGGTCGAACAGCGGCCGCGCATCGGCGATCATCTGCGCATCCAGCGTCTCGGGCACTTCGTTGCGCCCTTCGCGCGTGCAATAGCGCGCATGCGGCCCCGGATCGGCCTGCGCGAGCAGCGAATTGAGGTCCAGATCGTCCAGATAATCCGCACCGCGCGACACCTGCCTCAGCAGGTCGGTCCGCCCGATGATCTCGTTCAGCGAAGAGAAACCGAGCGAAGCCAGGATGTTGCGCACATCCTCGGCGATGAACGAGAACAGGTTGATCACCTTCTCCGGCGTGCCCTCGAACTTGCCGCGCAGGGCCTCGTCCTGGGTACACACCCCGACCGGGCAGGTGTTGGAATGGCACTGGCGCACCATGATGCACCCCATGGCCACCAGGCTGGCGGTGCCGATGCCGAATTCCTCGGCCCCCAGCATCGCCGCGATCACCACGTCGCGCCCGGTCTTCAGCCCGCCATCGGTGCGCAGCTTCACCCGGTGGCGCAGCCGGTTCAGCATCAGCACCTGATGCGCCTCCGCCAGCCCCAGCTCCCACGGCAGGCCGGCATATTTGACCGAACTCTGCGGGCTGGCGCCGGTGCCGCCGCTATGGCCAGAAATCAGGATCGCATCGGCCTTGGCCTTGGCCACGCCGGCGGCAATGGTGCCGATGCCCGACCGCGCGACCAGCTTCACCGTGACCGTGGCCTCGGGATTGATCTGCTTCAGGTCGTAGATCAGCTGCGCCAGATCCTCGATCGAATAGATGTCATGATGCGGCGGCGGCGAAATCAGCGTCACGCCCGGCGTCGCATGCCGCAGCTTCGCGATCAGCCCCGTCACCTTGAAGCCCGGCAGCTGCCCGCCCTCGCCGGGCTTGGCGCCCTGCGCCATCTTGATCTCGATCTCGCGGCAATCGTTCAGATACTGCGCCGTGACGCCGAAGCGGCCCGAGGCGATCTGCTTGATGGCCGAGGACGCATTGTCCCCGTTCGGCCGCGGCTTCGCACGCGCGGGGTCCTCGCCCCCCTCGCCCGAATCCGACTTCGCGCCGATCCGGTTCATGGCGATCGACAGGGTCTCGTGCGCCTCGGGGCTCAGTGCGCCCAGCGAGATCCCCGGCGCGATCAGCCGCTTGCGCAGCTGGGTGATGCTCTCCACCGCCTCGACGGGGATCGGCGTCCGCCCGCCGCGGAAATCCAGCAGGTCGCGCAGCGCCACCGGCGGCTGGCGCCGCACCGCGTCGGCATAGCGGCGATAGATCGTGAAACTGTCGCTCGCCACCGCCGTCTGCAACATGTGGATCAGGTTGCCGTCGAAGGCATGGACCTCGCCATGGCGGCGCATCTTGTACTGGCCGCCCACCGGCAGCGCGATCACGTTCTGGTCCCACGCGATCCGGTGGAAGCTCATCACATTGGTCGCGATGCCCGACAGGCCGATGCCGGAAATACGCGACGGCATGCCGGGGAAAAACTCCGCCGTCAGCGCCCGCGACAGCCCGATCGCCTCGAAATTATACCCGCCGCGATAGGCCGACACGACCGAGATGCCCATCTTGGACATCACCTTCAGCAGCCCCTTGTCCACCGCCTTGCGGTACCGCTCCACCGCCTCGCGCAGCGAGATCTCGCCGAACAGCCCGCGCCGCTGCCGGTCGGCAATGCTTTCCTGCGCCAGATAGGGGTTGATGCTGGTCGCCCCCACCCCGATCGTCACCGCAATGGCATGCACGTCCAGCGCCTCGGCCGAGCGAACGTTCAGCGAGGTAAAGGTCCGCAGCGACTGGCGGACCAGATGCGTATGCACCGCCGCCGTGGCCAGGATCATCGGGATATAGGCACGCTCCGCCGACTGCGCCTGGTCGGTCAGGAACAGATGGGTGCACCCTTCGCGCACCCGGTCCTCGGCCTCGCGCCGGATGCGGGCAATGGCCTCGCGCAGCCCCGCCTCCCCTTCCGCCGCCGGAAAGGTGCAGTCGATCACGAAGCCGCTGTCGCCGCAGAAATTACGCAGCGCCTCGAACTCGCCGGTAGTCAGCACCGGGCTGGGCAGTTGCAGCAGGTCGCACTGGACCTCGGATTCCTCCAGGATGTTGCCCAGATTGCCCAGCCGGGTCAGCAGGCTCATCACCCGCGTCTCGCGCAGGCTGTCGATCGGCGGGTTCGTCACCTGGCTGAACGCCTGGCGGAAATAATGCGCCAGCCCCCGATAGCGCGCCGACAGCACCGCCAGCGGCGCATCGTCACCCATCGAGCCGATGGCCTCGGCGGCGGTCTCCACCATCGGATGCAGGATGGTCTCCAGCTCCTCCAAGGTGGTGCCGACCGCCAGCTGCCGACGGCGCAGCTCGTCGCGGCCGTACAGTACCGGTTCCTGCACGTCCGCCCGCACGACCGAGCCGATCTTCTGGATGTTCTTCACCCAGGCGCCGAAATCGCGGCGGCCGGCCAGCAGGTCCAGCAGCGCCTCGTTGCCGTAGAGCTTCGCCTCCTGCAGGTCCAGGCCGATCATCTGCCCCGGCCCAAGCCGCCCGCGCCGCACGATGTCGGTCTCGGCCACCTTCACCATGCCGGTCTCCGACCCCACGATCAGCAGCCCGTCCGCCGTCACGGTGTAGCGCAGCGGGCGCAGGCCGCTGCGGTCCAGCCCCGCCACGACCCAGCGCCCGTCGGTGGCGCACAGCGCCGCCGGCCCGTCCCACGGCTCCATCACCGCGTTGCAATAGGCGTACAGGTCCTGGTGCTTCTGCGGCATGCCCGAATTGCCGCCGACACTGGCCGGCACCATCAGCGCCTTGACCATGGGCGCGTCGCGCCCGGCAAAGGTCAGCAGCTCGAACACATTGTCCAGCATCGCGGTGTCCGACCCCGCGGCCTGCACCACGGGCTTCAGGTCCTCCATCACCGGGTCCAGCCCCGGGTCCGCCAGCCGCGTCTCGTGGCTCTTCATCCAGTTGACGTTGCCCTGGATCGTGTTGATCTCGCCGTTATGCGCCAGCCGGCGGAAAGGCTGCGCCAGCTTCCAGGTCGGGAACGTGTTGGTCGAATAGCGCTGGTGATAGATCGCAAAACGGCTGACGAAGCGCGGGTCCAGCAGGTCGGGATAGAAATCCGTCAGGTTCTCGGCCAGGAACATGCCCTTGTAGATCACCGACCGGCAGGACATCGAGCAGATATACAGGTCCAGCGAATTGGCCTGCGCACTCTTCTCGATCCGGCGGCGGATCACATACAGGTCGCGCTCGAACGCCTCCTCGTCCCGCCCCGGCAGGTTGCGGATCATGATCTGCTCGATCTCGGGCCGGGTGGCATTCGCCTTCTCGCCGATGCACGCGGTATCGATCGGCACCTGCCGCCAGCCATAGATCCCGTAGCCGAAGGCCAGGATCTCGGTCTCGATGATCTGCCGGCAGCGTTCCTGCGCCGCCAGGTCGGTCTTGGGCAGAAAGATCATCCCGATGGCGATCTGCGTGTCCACGCAGCCCTCGCCGCCGCTGTGAATCGCCTCGGCAAAGAAATCCTGCGGAATCTCCAGATGAATCCCCGCACCGTCCCCGGTCTTGCCGTCGGCATCGACCGCGCCGCGATGCCACAGCGCCTTCAGGGCGGCGATCCCGGCATTGACGACCTCGCGCCGCTTGCGCCCGTCCAGCGACGCGATCAGCCCCACGCCGCAGGCATCGCGCTCCTGCGTGGCGTCGTACAGCCCCGCGATCGCCTCGGCATTCTCCTGCCATTCGGCCACGAACGCCTGGCCGGCATCCCGCGGTCCATGATCCTGGGTCAACTGGTCCATGTCCGTCACTCCGCCGCCTGGGCGCACTGCGCCGCCCGATTTTCCAGCCAGCGATGCATCTGCGCCGCCGCATCCCGTCCATCGCGGATCGCCCACACCACCAGGCTGGCCCCGCGCACGATATCCCCCGCCGCGAAGACGCCCGGCAGGCTGGTCATGAAACTCTCATGGTCGACCCGCAGCGTGCCCCAGCGCGACACGGCCAGGTCCGGCTGCCCCCACAGGGTCGGCAGCGGCTCGGGGTCGAAGCCCAGCGCCTTGATCACCAGGTCGGCTTCCAGCACGAAGGCACTGTCCTCGACCGGCTCGACCGACTGGCGGCCGCTGGCATCGGGCATGCCCAGCTTCATGCGCACGGCGCGCACGCCGCTGACACTGCCATCGCCCAGAAACGCCTCGGGCGCCGCCAGCCAGACGAAGGAGACCCCTTCCTCCTCGGCATTCTTCACCTCGCGGATCGACCCGGGCATGTTCGCCCGGTCGCGGCGATACAGGCACTTGACCGATTTCGCCCCCTGGCGGATCGCGGTGCGCACGCAATCCATCGCCGTATCGCCGCCGCCGATCACCACCACCGACTTGCCGGCGGCATTCAGCGCCGCGCTCTCTTCGGGGGCAAACCGGTCGCCCAGCGACAGCCGGTTCGACATGGTCAGGTAGTCCAGCGCCTTGACGATGCCGTCCAGCCCCGCGCCCGGTCCGCCGATATCGCGCGACTTGTACACGCCGGTCGCGATCAGCACCGCGTCATGCCGGGCCTGCAACGTCGCGAAAGACAGCGTTCCCGCCCCGTCCGCATCCGCGATGTCCACACCCAGATGGAACCGTACCCCCGATTCCTCCAGATACAGGTGCCGGCGGGCCACGATGTCCTTTTCCAGCTTGAAGCCCGGAATGCCGTAGATCATCAGGCCGCCGATCCGGTCGTACCGGTCGTAGACATGCACCTGGTAGCCCTGCTGGCGAAACTGCATCGCTGCCGCCAGCCCACCCGGCCCGGCACCGATGATGGCGATCGAGGTCTCGCGCTCCACCGGCGGCCGGATCGGCTCCACCCAGCCGCTGGCGAAGGCGGTATCGGTAATAAAGCGTTCGACAGCGCCGATGGTCACGCTCTCGAACCCCTTCTCGATCACGCAATTGCCCTCGCACAGCCGGTCCTGGGGGCAGATCCGGCCGCAGATCTCGGGGAAATTGTTGGTGGCGGCCGAAAGCGCATACGCTTCCTCCAGCCGCCCCTCGGCCGTCATCTTCAGCCAGTCGGGGATATTGTTGCCCAGCGGACAATGGACCGAGCAGAACGGCACCCCGCATTGCGAGCAACGGCTGGCCTGCTGTTCCGCCTTCTCCACCGCGAATGCGCGATAGATCTCGTCGAAATCGCCGTTCCGCTCCACGGCCGGCCGCTTGTCGGGCTGGCTCTGCGGCACGGAGACGAATTTCAGCATGTGCTCGACCATCGGTCCCCCCTGGATAACGCCCGACCGTCACCTGCGGTACGTGTGTTGGCGGAACACCTACGACAGACATATCCGCCATAAAAGACAGCATCACTGCCCTTTATGACAAAAAGCCCCCTCGCGAGCCATCCGATCGAACATCCCGCCCGGCCACATAGGTCCGATCCGGACCAATTGGCCATATAGTGCGTTGAGCTTGCTTGTTTATGTAATTTTATATCCACCCAGATAGGATGGAACAATCAATTCCATCGAGGCCGGCCGAATGCCCAGCTGCTCCAGCCCCGGGGCCCCGTCCGCCGCCACATTGTCGCTCGCCAACATCGCAAGCTGGTCGCGGGTCAGCATCTTCCCGGGCAGGCGTTCCAGCCACATCGCCTGCCACCAGGCCAGGGCCGGCGGCACCGCAACCACCAGCCGGCGCCGCCCGACCACGGCCACGATCAGGCGCGCGATCTCCTCCATGGTCCGAATCGCCGGCCCGCCGAATTCGAAGACCGCCCCCGCATACCCCTCGCCCGCCAGCAGCCGCCGGATTCCCTCGGCCACATCGGCGACATGCACCGGCTGCAAGCGCGTCCGCGCGCCATAGACCGGCACGACGGGGCTGAACCGCGCCAGCGTGGCGAACAGGTTGGTAAAATGATCCTCGGCCCCGAACAGGATCGACGGCCGCACGATCGTCGCCTCGGGCATCGCGCGCAGCACCGCCTCCTCGCCGGCCGCCTTGCTGCGACCATAGGCCGAGCGACTGTCCGGCGCGGCCCCGATGGCCGAGACATGCACCAGCTTCGCCACCCCGGCCGACGCCGCCAGCCGCGCGACCTGCTCGGCCCCCTCGACATGCACGGCCTGGAACGTCGCCGGCCCGCGCTCGGCCAGGATTCCCACCAGGTTCACGACGACCTGCGCCCCCTCGACAACCGGAATCAGCGAGGCATGGTCCAGGATCGAGGCCCCCAGCGGCACGATCTGCCCCACATCGCCCAGCGGCCGCAGCGATGCCGCCCGGTCGGTGCGGCGCGCGGCCACCCGCACCACATATCCGTCATCGGCCAAGCGCCGCACCACATGGCGCCCCAGGAATCCCGAACCGCCGATTACCGCCGCAACTTTTCGCGTCGTCATGTCCATCCCCCGAATACGGGGTCGGCCGCACGCGCAGGCTGCCTGCCACGCGCGGAATCCCACCCCTATCCTTTCTTTTCACACCTCTAGCACAACGCCCGTCCCGCCCGGCCGGACACACCCCGTCGTCCGGCGCATGCAATAAAAACGACACGAATCGCCCCACCCATGTTGACCGCCCCCCATGGGCAGAGTAAACGCCCCTCACCACCCCGGAAACGGGGGCTTTCTGAGCCCAGATGGCGGAATTGGTAGACGCGCAGGTTTCAGGTACCTGTGGCCGCAAGGTCGTGGAAGTTCGAGTCTTCTTCTGGGCACCATCTCTTCTGAATACTGAAAAATCAGTGTGCTGGCAGGCGCCCGACAATGTCGAGGCGCCTTTTTGCCGTCTTCCGCCCTGCGCCGGATACGCCATGTCGTTTCCCACGCGGAATATGTGAAGGGTGCCGTTGACCACCCTGTTGTTTCCGAGTAAATCCCCCTCACCACCCCGGAAACGGGGGCCTTCTAAGCCCAGATGGCGGAATTGGTAGACGCGCAGGTTTCAGGTACCTGTGGCCGCAAGGTCGTGGAAGTTCGAGTCTTCTTCTGGGCACCATTTTCCCTACAGCCGGATCGGACATCGCCCCTTGGGGCGGCACGGCGCCCCCGGGCAGCCGGTCGTGGTGGTCGGCACCCCCTCGCGCATGGGCGCTTCCGTTATTATATGTCCTTCACTGCCCCGGCATCCGGTTACAACGGCATGGCGGCGCGCAGGCATGCGTCTTGCGGATTGGGAATCATGGGCCGTTCTTGCATTTTCCGTCGTCACGTCTGCAACGCGGGGTCTCACGCATGATCGCCACCACGCCCTCGATCCACCTGCATCGCGGCGACCTGCCCGCCGACGTGACCTTCCACGGCCCGATCGCGGTCGATACCGAGGCCATGGGCCTCAAGCCGCATCGCGACCGGCTGTGCCTGGTGCAGATCTCGGCCGGCGACCAGTCCGCGCACCTGGTACAGATCCTGCCCGGCGCCCCCAGCCCCAACCTAGCCCGCCTGATGGCCGACCCCGCGATCACCAAGCTGATGCACTATGCGCGCTTCGACGTGGCGATCCTCCAGCACACGCTGGGCATCACCGTCGCGCCGGTCATCTGCACCAAGATCGCCTCCAAGCTGGTCCGCACCTTCACCGACCGCCACGGGCTGGCCCATCTGTGCCGCGAATTGCTGGGGGTCGAACTCAGCAAGCAGCAGCAGACCTCCGACTGGGGCGCCCCGGACCTGACACCCGAACAGCGCGCCTACGCGGCGTCCGACGTGCTCCACCTGCACGCGCTCTGGGCGAAGCTGGAAGCCCTGCTGCACCGCGAGGGCCGGCGCGACCTGGCCCAGGCCTGCTACGATTTCCTGCCCGCACGCGCCCGCCTGGACCTGCTGGGATACGAAACGCCGGACATCTTCGCCCACCAGGCATGATGCCCCCCTTCCCCTCGCGGTCCATCGTTCTGTTTGACCTGGACCACCGCCATGGCGATACACGGCTGGCATGACCCAATCCGTTCCTCCTGTTGGTGACAGCTCCGACTCCGACCAGTCCGACGCGGATATCGCGGCGGCCTGCCGGGTCCTGGCGCGCGAGACCGACGGGCTGATGCAGATGGCAGCCGCCCTGCGCGCCCCGGCGGTCGAGGGCGACGACACCCCGCCGCTGGGCGAGGCCTTCACGCGCGCCATCGCGGCCTTCTCGGCCCTCGCCGGGCGCGTCGTCGTCACCGGCATCGGCAAGTCCGGGCAGATCGGCCGCAAGATCCAGTCCACCCTGGCCTCCACGGGCACGCCCTCGGTCTTCGTCCACCCGTCGGAGGCCTCGCACGGCGACCTCGGCATGCTCCAGCAAGGCGACGCCGTGCTGGCGCTCTCCAATTCGGGCGAAACGGCCGAACTGGCCGACATCGTGGCCCATGCGCGCCGCTACGGCCTGCTGCTGGTGGCCATCACCACCCGCGCGGCCTCGACACTGGCCCGCGCCGCCGACATCCCCCTCATCGTCCCCGATGCGCCCGAGGCCTGCCCGATGGGCCTGGCCCCCACCACCTCCTCCATGATGCAGCTGGCCCTGGGCGACGCGCTGGCGGTGGTCCTGCTGGAGCGGCGGGGCTTCTCGGCGACCGAATTCGGCATCTTCCATCCCGGCGGCCGGCTGGGCACGCGCCTGCGCCGCGTCGCGGACCTGATGCATCGCGGCGGCGTCATGCCGCTGGGCACGCCCGACAGCTCGCTGCGGCAGGTCATCATGGAAATGACGCGCAAGGCCTTCGGCTGCATGGGCGTGGTCGATGCCGACGGCAAGCTGTGCGGCCTGATCACCGACGGCGACCTGCGGCGCGTCCTCGACCGCAACCTGGACCACACCCGCGCGGCGGACATCATGAACACCGCGCCCCTGACGACCGAGCCCGACGTGCTGGCCGCCGAGGCCCTGCGGCTGATGAACGCCCGCGCCCGCCCCATCACCAGCCTGTTCGTGCTGGATGCCGACCGCGTTCCCGTCGGCATCCTCCATGTCCACGACCTGCTGCGCGCGGGCGTGGCATGAGCCTCCCCCCGCCCCCCGACGGCGACACGCCGCCCCGGCGCGAGGATTTCGCGCGCTCCGCCGACCAGATCGCGCGGCAGCGGTCGCTGCTGCACCAGGATACGTCGCGCCTGCGCCGGGTCCTCCGGCCCAGCGACATCACCCGCCGCCGGCGCCTGGTTCGCTGGGCCAAATGGGCCCTGCCGGCCGCCGCTTTGCTGCTGCTCAGCTCCATCGCCGTGTGGCCGGCCATCGACCGGCTGGTCAACATGCAGCGCGGCGCCCTGCGCGAGATGGAAAACCTGCGCGTCTCCAGCGGCAACATGCTCGGCGCCGTCTATCGAGGGCTGGACGACCACGACCGGCCGTTCATGATCACCGCCGACCAGGCCCAGCAGGTGGGCCCCGACCGCATCAACCTGGCCCGCCCGGCCGCCGACACCCTGACCCAGGGCGGCGACTGGATGATGGTCAGCGCCGCGCAGGGCGTGTATCTGCAACGGGAACAATTGCTGGACCTGACGCAGGACGTGTCCCTCTACCGCGAAGACGGCGTGATCATGACCGGCGTCACCGCCGACATGGACCTCAGGCAGGGCATCATCGCCTCCGACCAGTGGGTCCATGCCGAAGGCCCGTTCGGCGTGCTGGACGCCCAGGGCGTCCTGCTGTCCCAGCATGAGGGGATCGCCCAGTTCCGCGGCCCCGGCCGGCTGGTCCTGAACGACGACGCCCATGCCGGCCCGGCATCCCACCCTTCCACCCCCCAAGCCGCCCAGACGGAGCCCAGTCGATGACCGCCCCCGCAAAGGTCGCCTCCGCGTTTCTGCTCCTCGGCGCCGTGGCCTGCCTGTTTCCCCCGGGCGCCGCGCGCGGCCAGGCCATCGACCTTTCGCATGGCGGCCAGATCAGCGTCACGGCAGCCGGCGGCTTCGACTGGGACCAGAAGACCCAGACCGTCACCGCCTACGACAAGGCCCAGGCGACCCGGGGCAACGTCACCGTCACCGGCGACCGCCTGATCGCCTTCTACCGCAAGAAGGCCGCGCCCGGCTCCGCCGCGGGCGCCCCCGCCGAGCCGGCGGCACAGCCCGCCGCCGGCGCCCAGGGCATGGACGCCGGATCGGGCGCCAACGAGGTCTATCGCCTGAACGCGCTGGGCCATGTCCATATCTTCACCGACACCGACCAGGCCTGGGGCGACAAGGCCGTCTACGACATCGACCAGGCGGTGATGATCCTGACCGGCACCGGGCTGAAGCTGACCACGCCGCAGGATGTCCTGACCGCCCGGGATTCGATGGAATATTATTCCCAGACCCGCATGTCGGTCGGCAGGGGCAACGCCACCGTCACCACCAATGACGGCCGGCAGATCCGCGCCGACGTGCTGGTCGGCTACAGCGCACCGACCCAACCCGCCCCCCAGACCACGCCCCAATCCACACCCCAGCCCGCCCCGCAGGCGGCCGGAAAGGGCGCCGAGCCATTGACCAGTTCGGGGAAGCTGGAAAAAGTGAACGCATTCGGCCATGTCTTCGTCCGCACGCAGACCGAGACCGTGACCGGCGACCGTGGCGTGTATGTCCCCGATACCGGAATCGCGCGGATCGTCGGCAACGTGCATATCACGCGGGGCCAGAACCAGATCAGCGGAGCCGCGGCAATCGTGAACATGCACACCGGAATCGCCACGATGACCGAACGCCCGGGCGGACGGGTCAGCGGCCTGATCGTCCCCAACGAGGCCAATCCCCCCCCTGCGGGAACCCAGCGATGAACGATATCCCCTACGCCCTGTCCGACGAGGCGAAAAACGCGGCCGGGCAGGCGCCCTTCGGCAGTGCCCTCAGCGGACTGATCGCCAGCGGAATCGGCAAGTCCTACAAGAAGCGGCCGGTGGTCCGGAACGTCTCGCTCCAGGTCAATCGCGGCGAGGCCGTCGGCCTCCTGGGCCCCAACGGCGCGGGCAAGACCACCAGCTTCTACATGATCGTGGGCCTGGTCCAGCCCGACAGCGGCTCGATCACGCTGGACGGCACCGACATCACCCGCCTGCCGATGTACAGGCGCGCCCGGCTGGGCATCGGCTACCTGCCGCAGGAAGCCAGCATCTTCCGCGGCCTGAACGTCGAACAGAACATCATGGCGGCACTGGAAGTCGTGGAATCCGACCCCGACCGGCGCGAGGAAATGCTGACCGGCCTGCTGGGCGAATTCGGCATTTCCCACCTCCGCCGCTCCCCGTCGCTGGCCCTCTCGGGCGGCGAGCGGCGCCGTCTCGAAATCGCCCGCGCCCTGGCCAGCCAGCCCCACTATATCCTGCTCGACGAGCCTCTGGCGGGCATCGACCCGATCGCGGTGGGCGAAATCCGCGACCTGGTCTCGCACCTCAAGGATCGCGGGATCGGCGTGCTGATCACCGACCACAATGTCCGCGAGACGCTGGAAGTGATCGACCGCGCCTACATCATGCACAGCGGCCAGGTCCTGATGGAAGGCCGCCCGGAGGAGATCGTCGCCAACGAGGACGTGCGGCGCGTCTATCTTGGAGAAAATTTCTCCCTCTGACCGCCCGTCATGACCATCGGACCCAAGCTTGCCCTCCGGCAGGCCCAATCCCTGGTCATGACGCCGCAACTGCGCCAGGCGATCCTGCTGCTGCAACTCTCCAATCTCGACGCCTGGTCGGTCGTCGAGCACGAGATGGAGCGCAACCCCCTGCTGGAACGCCCCGAGACGGCCGACCCACCGTTCCCGGCCTTCGGCGCACCGCGCCACCTGCCCCCGCCCTCCCTCGGCCCGGCCCGCGATCCCGGCATATGGCACGATCCGCCTGACGGCCTGGCCGGCCCCGCGCGCCCGCTGCACGAACGACTGGCCGAGCAGGTCCGGCTGTCGCGCTTCGATGCCCGGGAACGGCGGATCGCCGCCCACCTGATCACCCTGCTGGATTCCGACGGGCGCCTGCCCCTCTCATCCGCCGAGATCGCCCGCACCCCCGGCATCGACGCCCCGCCGGCACAGGTCGAACGGGTCCGCCTGGCCATGATGCAGTTCGAACCGACCGGCCTGTTCGCCCATGACCTGGGCGAATGCCTGGCCGCGCAATTGCGCGAACGCGACCGGCTGGACCCGGCGATGGCCATGCTGCTGCGGCACCTGGACCTGCTGGCCCGGCGCGACCTGCGCCGGCTGCGCACCCTGTGCGGCGTCGACCAGGACGACCTGGCCGCCATGATCGCCGAAATCCGCACCCTCTCCCCCCGCCCGGCCCATGATGCGGCGGCCGCCGAGGCCGGCATCGTCGTGCCGGACATCCTGATGCTGCCGGCGCCCGATCATGACTGGATCATCGAGCTCAATCCCGACACCATGCCCCGGGTGGTGGTCAACTCAGCCCTCACCCTGCGCACCACGCTGCGGCTGCGCGATACGGACCGCCCCTTCATGACCGAGCGCCTGGCCAGCGCCAACTGGCTGGTCCGCGCCCTCCAGCAGCGGGCCGAGACGATCGTCCGCGTCGCCACCGCCATCATGCGCCGCCAGGGCGGCTTCCTGGCCCATGGCGCGGGCCATCTGCGGCCCCTGGTCCTGCGCGACATCGCCGAGGCGGTCGGCCTGCACGAAAGCACCGTCAGCCGGGTCACGGCGAACAAATACATCGCCACCCCGCGCGGCATGTTCGAGCTGAAATATTTTTTCACCACGGCCATCCCCGGGCGCGCAGGCAGCGCCGATCACAGCGCCGAGGCCGTCCGCCACCGCATCAAGCTGCTGATTTCGCAGGAATCCCGGCAGGATATCCTGTCTGACGATGCAATTGTGAACGAATTAATAAAGGAAGGAATAGACATCTCCCGCCGAACCGTGGCCAAATACCGGGATGCGCTGAAAATACCGAATTCAGCGCAGAGAAAACGGGAAAAGGCTTTCGAGGCCTGACGCCACCCGGCGGAATATGCATTAAAAAAACCGCCGGCACGGTTCCGTCCGGTTTCGGACGCTCCTCTATTCAAGGGGTGATGTCACATGCAGATCAGTGTCGCTGGCAAACAGATCGACCTCTCCGACGCCCTGAAGCACCGCGTTACGGGGCATCTCGATCGCCTTGCCGACAAATATTTCGATCGCGCCCTGGAAGCCCAGGTCACCTTCAGCCGCGCGCGGTCGTTCTTCACCTGTGATATCAATCTTCACGCCGCACGCGGCCTGACCCTGCGGGGCGAGGGCGAGGGCACCGACGCCCACGGCGCGTTCGACGACGCCGCCGAACATATGGCCCGGCGCCTCCGCCGCTATCGCGAACGGGTCAACGACCATATCCGCACCCTTCCCCGCCGCAAATCGCCGGAAATGGGGCGCAGCTACATCCTGCGCCCGGCCGACGATGCCGGACAGGCGACCAACGGCGCGGCGCGCGACACCAGCGCCCACGCCTATGCGACCATCGTCGCGGAACGCCCGGCGGAAATCGCCACCCTCAGCGTCAGCGAGGCCGTGATGCGCCTCGACCTGGCGGCCTCCACCCTGCTGATGTTCCGCAACAGCATCAGCGAGCAGATCAACGTCATCTACCGCCGGCAGGACGGCAATATCGGCTGGCTGGATCCCACCCCCGGCTGATGCCGGGCGCAACGCCTGTGCCGGGACGCATCGATCGTCCCGGCACAGGCAGCCATCGGCCGGCTGCCTTCAGTGCAGCAGCGCAGGCACCATCTCGTGTTGCAGGATCGCCTCGACGGCCGTCTCCTGGTCCTCGGTCAGTGCCATCGGGGTACCGTCGGCCGCGTGAATGGCAAACGCGTCCTCCCCTTCGATGATCACGGGCTTGATATAGGCCACCCGCGACACGCCCAGCGCCCGCATCTGGATATCCGTCAGATGCCGCACGTCGGCGGCCATCGGCGTATGGTCGGCCTGAAGCACGACCTGGCCGTTTTGTGTCGTAATTCTCATGATCCGATCCTCCGTAAGGACGCTTCCCCGTCAGGCGGCGACCGTCCCGTTGGCCAGTGCGGCGGCGATGGCAGAAGCGGGCTTGGCAGCCTGCCGCTCAATCGTCCTCGAGCGCCCGCACGACGCGCTGTGGGCGGGCCTTGGGCAGGTCGATCTCGGTCGGTGCCCCACCCGAACGTCCCTGCGTGATCTCGATCAGCTTGACCCGCACTTCCGGCTGCGGCCGCACCAGGTCGATATGCAGCAGGCCGTTATCCAGCCATGCCCCGCTGACCTCGATACCCTCGGCCAGCACGAACGCCTTCTGGAATTGCCGCGCGGCAATGCCGCGATGCAGGAAGACGCGCCCCTGCGTGTCGTCGGTCTGGCGCCCGCGAATGACAAGCTGGTTGTCTTCCTGCGTGATCTGCAGATCGTCCATCACGAATCCCGCGACCGCGAGCGTGATGCGGAGCGACGTGGCATTCAGCTGTTCGATATTATACGGGGGATAGCCATCGGCAGCCCCCTTCGACGCGCGTTCCAACATCTGTTCCAGATGGTCAAACCCCAGAAACATGGGGGATCCGAAAAGCCTACCCGACATCCAGGCCTCCTCTACCGAGCGAGACGATCACGCGGACCCGTCATCGGCGCCCGCGTCGTCATGATATGGGACGCCCGGCCGGTTCCGCAAGGCCATGCCCCGCCCGGCCCCATACGCGCGCGTAGCCACTGGCGCGCGCGCGCCAGGATCGCTACATCGCCCCTATGATCAGTCACGACGAAATCGCCGCCGCCATCCCCATGCCGATCCTGGTGGCGCCCCAGGCCATCCTGCGCCAGAAGACCCGCCTGGTCCGGCCGGAAGACGAACCCATGCTGCGCGAGGCCCTGCCCCGCATGTTCGCCGCGATGTACCAGGCGCCGGGCATCGGCCTGGCCGCGCCGCAGGTCGGCATGGGCCTGCGCTTCGCCATCGTGGACCTGGGCGAGGAACGCCAGCGCGACCCGCTGGTCCTCATCAATCCCGAAATCATCGCGGAATCGGAAACCCTGGTCTCGCGTGAGGAAGGATGCCTGTCGCTGCCCAACCAGTATGCCGACGTGGTCCGCCCCCAGCAGGTGCGCGTCCGCTACCGCACCGTGGACGGCACCGAGCAGGAAATGGAGGCCGACGACCTGCTGGCCACCTGCATCCAGCACGAGATCGACCATCTGGAGGGCATCCTCTTCGTCGATCACCTCTCGACCCTGAAGCGCAACATGATCATGCGCCGCCTCGCCAAGGAACAGCGCCAGAAGCGGTAGAGGCACCCTCCCAGCCTGTACATATCCAACCGGATGGAGCCCCTTCATGCGCCTGGCCTTCATGGGCACCCCGGATTTCGCGGTGCCCGCCCTGCTCGCCCTTCATGCGGCGGGGCATGAGATCGCAATCGTCTACAGCCAACCCCCCCGGCCGGCCGGACGCGGCCAGTCGGTCCGCCTCTCGCCCGTCCACCAGGCGGCCGAAACCCTCGGCCTGCCGGTACGCACGCCCGCGCGCCTGCGTACCAATGCCGAGGAACATGCCTTTTTCCGGGACTTGAAGCTCGATGCCGCCGTGGTCGCGGCCTACGGGCTGATCCTGCCGGCCGCGATGCTCGACGCCCCTGCTCTGGGATGCCTGAACATCCACGCCAGCCTGCTGCCCCGCTGGCGCGGCGCCGCCCCGATCCAGGCAGCGATCCTGGCCGGCGACAGCGAAAGCGGGGTCACGATCATGCGGATGGACGAAGGGCTGGATACCGGCAAGATGCTGCTGTCCGACCAGGTCGCGCTCACCCCGGCCACCACCGCCACCACCCTGCATGACGACCTCGCCGCCATGGGCGCGCGCCTCATCGTCACCACGCTGGCCCAACCGGCCGGCCCCGGCCAGCCACAGCCCGAACAGGGCGTGACCTATGCCGGCCGCCTGACGCGCGAGGACGGGCGCATCGACTGGACGCGCGACGCCGCCGCGCTCGACCGCCAGATCCGCGCCCTGACCCCCTGGCCCGGCACCTTCACGACCCTGAACGGCGAGGTGCTGAAAATCGGCGCCGCCACCCTCGCCCCGGCTGCCCACCTCGCGCCCCCGGGGAAGATCCTGGACGAAGCGTTGACCGTGGCCACCGGCGACGGAGCCCTCCGCATCACCCGCCTGCAACGCCCCGGCCGGGGCATGATGGACGCCGACCCGTTCCTGCGCGGCCAGCCCGTACCGGCCGGAACGGTGCTGGGATCGTGACCGCGGAGACCGCGACCGCCCTGCCCGTCGAACGCTGGGCCGTCCGGATCGAATATGACGGCCGCCCCTTCGTCGGCTGGCAACGCCAGAATACCGGCCTGTCCGTGCAGCAGGTGCTGGAAGAAGCCGCCGGCCGCCTGGCGGCGGGCCGGACCGTCCCCAGCATCACCGCCGGACGCACCGATGCGGGCGTGCACGCAACCGGCCAGGTCGCGCATCTGGACTTCCCCGAGGGCACCGGCCTGACGGGCTCCAAGATCCGCGACGCGCTGAATTTCCACATGAAGCCCCACCCGGTCGCGATCCTTCAGGCCGCACCGGTCGATCCGGCATGGAATGCCCGGTTTTCCGCCAACCGCCGGTCCTATCGCTACCGGATCGTGAACCGGCGCGGCCGCCTGGCCCTGGATGAGGGCCGAGTCTGGCTGGTCAAGCGCCCCCTCGACACCGACGCGATGAACAGCGCCGCCCGCCACCTGCTGGGCCGGCACGATTTCACGTCCTTCCGCGCCAGCGCCTGCCAGGCCAGGAACCCGCTGCGCACGTTGGACCGGCTGGCGGTCACCCGCCTGGGCGAAGACATCGTGATCGAGGCCGAGGCCCGCTCGTTCCTGCACCATCAGGTCCGCAACATGGTCGGCACGCTGAAACTGGTGGGCGAAGGCACCTGGCCCCCCGACCGCGTGGCCGAGGTCCTGCGCGCCTGCGACCGTCGCGCCGCCGGCCCGACGGCGCCCCCCGACGGGCTGTACCTGACCGCCGTCGGCTACGACCCCGATCCATTCCGGACCGAGGCCCCGCCGTCCTGACCGCGCGCTACCGGTCGCCGTGGCCCGAAGGCAGGGCCAGGAAATCCTGCCACGGCGAATAATGCGGCGGCAGCAGCGCGGAAAGCGCACTCAGCGCCATGATGGCGGCGGTCAGGGCCAGCAGCAGCAGCAGCGCCCGCCACGCCCCCAGCGCCAGCCCCGCCCGCGCGACGAACCAGGTCAGCCACAGATTATAGGCGAATATGATCCCGTTCAGGATCAGCGCCGAATGCATCAGACTCATGCCAGCCGGCGTCAGCATGGCCACCAGCGCCACCGCCGCGAGCATCACGAACAGCACCAGCCAGTCGCACCACAGGGCCGCCGCCATATAGCGCGGCCACAGCGCCTCCCGCCCCCACAGCCGCGCCAGCAGATGGGTCAGCACCACGGGCGTCAGCACCAGGCAGAGCGAGTACACGACCTTGCTGCCGCTCAGCAGCGTCGGCGCCTGCGCCATCGTCAGCACGCCGCCGACCAGCCACAGCGCGACCCGCGGCGCCAGCGCCGTCAGCACGGCGTCGGGCGTCGCGCCGAAGCAGCTCATGCCCTCGCGCCGGCCGCGGCCCAGCAGCATCATGCCCCGGAAGATGCCCCCCGGGGAGCCGGGCATCAGTCGGGGCGGCACGCCGCGTCCCTGCGTCATCCCATCAGCCTTTCGATAAATGCCGCGTAGATATCGGTCAGCGCCCGCAGGTCCGCGACGGACACATGCTCGTTCACCTTGTGCATGCTGGCGCCGACCAGGCCGAATTCGGCGACGGGGCAATAGCGGCTGATAAAGCGCGCATCCGACGTCCCGCCCCCCGTATCCAGCCGGGGCTCATGCCCCGTCACCTGCTGCACGGCCGCGACCAGCATGTCCAGTTGCGGGGTGGGCGGGGTCAGGAACGCCTCGCCGCTGACACGGATATCGATCTCCGCCCCCGGCGCGCGGGCCCGGACGATCTCGGTGATCCAGTGCGCCAGTTCCTTGCCGGTATGCCGGTCGTTGAAACGGATGTTCAGCCGGGCCGACGCCCGGCCCGGAATGATGTTGGTGGCCTCATTGCCCACATCGACGCTGGTCACCTGCACGCTCGACGGCTCGAACCATTCCGATCCCTTGTCCAGCGGGTGCGCCGTCACGTCCGACAGGATCGCCATCAGCCGATGGACCGGATTGTCCGCCCGATGCGGATAGGCCACATGCCCCTGGATGCCATGGACGACGATGCGCGCATTCAGGCTGCCGCGCCGCCCGATCTTGATGACATCGCCCATATGGTCGGGATTCGTCGGCTCGCCGACAAGGCAGAAATCCGGGATCTGGCCGTTCGCCGCCATCCATTCCAGCACCTTCACGGTGCCGTAGGTCGCAGGCCCTTCCTCGTCGCCGGTAATCAGCAGGCTGACCGAGCCGTTCAGCGGCCGGCCGCCCCCCAGATGCCGCGCCACCGCGCTGACGAAGGCGGCGATGCCACCCTTCATGTCGCAGGCGCCGCGCCCATACAGCACGTCGCCGCGCACGGCGGCATCGAACGGGCCGCTGGTCCAGCCCTCGTTGCCCGGCGGCACCACATCGGTATGCCCGGCGAAACACAGATGCGGACCCGACATGCCCAGCCGGGCAAACAGGTTGGGCGTACGCTCCGCCCCATCGCCGAACGGCAGGTCGATGACATCGAAACCCAGCCGCCGCAGCGCGTCGCCCAGCACACCGATCGCCCCGCCGCTGTCGGGCGTGACGGAGGGCGCGCGGATCAGCTCCTGCGCCAGCGACAGCGCATCGACCAGTTCCGGCTCCATCGCCGCGCCGATCAATCGCGCAGCAATTCGTTGATCGAGGTCTTGGCGCGCGTACGCTCATCCACACGCTTGACGATCACGGCACAGGCCAGCGACGGCAGCGGCGCGCCGTCGGCCCCGGTCGGCTGGCGCGGCGGCAGCGTGCCGGGCACCACGACCGAATAGGCGGGCACACGTCCGACAAAGACCTCGCCCGTCGCCCGATCGACGATCTTGGTCGAAGCCCCCAGGAACACCCCCATCGACAGGACGCTTCCCCGCTCCACGATCACGCCCTCGGCCACTTCCGACCGCGCGCCGATAAAGCAGTCATCCTCGATGATCACGGGCGCGGCCTGCAACGGTTCCAGAACGCCGCCAATGCCCACGCCGCCGCTGATATGGCAGTTGCGCCCGATCTGCGCGCAGCTTCCGATCGTCACCCAGGTATCGACCATGGTGCCGCTCTCGACCCGCGCGCCGGCATTGACGAAGCTGGGCATCAGCACGACGCCGGGCGCGACATAGGCCGACCGCCGGACGATGGCGCCCGGCACGGCACGGAACCCCGCCTGCGCGAAGCGCGCCTGGTCCCAGTCGGCGAATTTCAGCGGCACCTTGTCGAAGAACGGCGCCGGTGCCGCCGGCATGACCTGGCTGTCGTTCAGCCGGAACGACAGCAGCACCGCCTTCTTCAGCCATTCATTGACCACCCACCCGGCATCGCCGGGGGCCGCCACGCGCAGCGTACCGGCATCCAGCCCGGCCAGCGCCTGCTCGACCGCCTCGCGGTCGGCGCCGGTGGTGGCGGAGGAAAGGGTATCGCGCCGTTCCCACACCGCCTCGATATGGGTCCGAAGGGCGTGTTCGTCGTTCATATCCTGCAATCCTCTGTCGGCGCCGGTCCGGCCGGCACCCCGTTGTCGCCATGTGGCGGGACCATGCGAAGGATGCCCCCGTCTGTCAACGCATCTTGCGATGCGCCGCCGGGGGCCGCCGGCCGCCTTATTCGCCGCGAATCAGCGTCCCGGGCCCGGCCTCGGTAAACAGTTCCAGCAGACAGGCATGCGGCACCCGTCCGTCCAGGATCACCGCCGCCTTGGCGCCGGCACGCACCGCCTCCAGGCAGGTCTCGACCTTCGGGATCATGCCGCCGCTGATCATGCCGCTGGCAATGCCGCGCCGCGCTTCCTCGGCCGTCAGCTCCGGAATCAGCTCGCCATTTTCGTCCAGCACGCCGGGCACGTCGGTCAGCATCAGCAACCGCGTCGCATGCACGGCACCGGCGATGGCACCCGCCGCCGTGTCGGCATTGATATTGTAGGTCTCGCCCTTCTCGCCGATGCCCACGGGGGCCACGACCGGGATCAGCCCCGACCCGGAAAGTGCGTAGAGCACCCGTGGGTCGATACGCACCGGCTCGCCCACGAAGCCCAGATCCAGCACCTGCTCGATCAGGCTGTCGGCATCCCGCACCGTGCGGCGCAGGCGGCGCGCGGTGATCAGCCCGCCATCCTTGCCCGAAATACCCACGGCCAACGCCCCGGCCTGGTTGATCAGCCCGGCCACCTGCTTGTTGACCTTGCCCGCCAGCACCATCTCGATCACATCGACCATCGCGGCGTCGGTGACGCGCAGGCCGTCGACGAAGGTCGAGGGAATCTGCAGCCGGGTCAGCATGGCGCTGATCTGCGGGCCGCCGCCATGGACGACCACGGGGTTGACCCCCACCAGCTTCAGCAGCGCGATATCGTGCCCGAACGCGTTGGACAGCGAATCGTCGACCATGGCGTGGCCGCCATATTTCACGACGATCGTATCGCCGGCGTAGCGACGCAGGAACGGCAGGGCCTGGGCCAGGACGGCGGCGCGCTCCTGGGCATCCTTCATCGTCTGGACGATATCGCCGGTAGTCTCGCTTGTCGGTTGGCTCATCGGGTCGTGCCCTGTCTCTTGCTCTTGATCAGGATAAAACCGTTTCGTTCGTCGGCGGCAGGGCCAGACCGGCCAGTCCGGCCCGCAGTTCGGGCATGCCCAGCCCGTTCTCGCTGCTGGTCAGCAGGATCTGCGGGTAGGCGGCCGGGTGCTGGGCCGCCAGATCGGCCACCTGCGCCCGCTTGGCCTCCAGCGGGCCTGGGCGAAGCGCGTCGCATTTGGTCAGGACGATCTCGAACGTGACGGCGGCCCGGTCCAGCAGCGCCATGATCTCGCGATCCGACGCCTTGATCTCGATCCGCGCATCCAGCAGCAGGATGACACGCTGCAATGTCGGGCGTCCGCGCAGATACGCGAACATCATGCCCTGCCAGTCTTCCTTCACGTCCTTCGCCGCCTTGGCAAAGCCGTAGCCGGGCATGTCCACCAGCGTCAGCCGGCCGCCAAGGTCGAAGAAATTGAGCTGCTTGGTCCGCCCCGGCTCCGACGAGGCCCGGGCCAGCGCCTTGCGCCCGGTCAGGGCATTGATCAGGCTGGACTTGCCGACATTCGATCGCCCGGCGAAAGCGATCTCCGGCGCACCGGGCGGCGGAAGCTGCTCCAGCTTCTGCGCCCCGAAGAAGAAGTCGCACGGCCCGGCAAACAGCAGCCGCCCCGCTTCGCGCAGCCGCTCCTCTTCCTCGGGCGAAGGTTGCTGGGTCACGAACTCCGACATCAGACCCGTCCTATTTCCGGCCGGCCGTCGCAGGCGCGGGCGCAGTCTGCTTGGTCGCCCCCTGGATGCGACGCTGGATCACCATCTGCTGCGCCATCGTCAGCAGGTTGTTCCAGCAATAATAGATCACCAGGCCCGCCGGCTGACGCGCCATGAAGAAGGTGAACAGCACCGGCATCATCTGGAACACGCGCTGCTGCGCGGGGTCCATCGGCGCCGGGTTCAGCTTCTGCTGCAGGAACATCGTCACCCCGAACAGGATCGGCCACACGCCCAGTTGCAGATAGGGCGACAGACCGGTCGGGTCCCACGGAATCACGCCGAACAGCGTGAACAGGTTGGTCAGGTCCGGGGCGGACAGATCGTGGATCCAGCCGAAGAACGGCGCATGGCGCATCTCGATGGTGATGTACAGATCCTTGTACAGGCTCCAGAATACCGGAATCTGCACCAGCATGGGCAGGCAGCCGCTGGCCGGGTTCACCCCTTCGGTCTTGTACAGGGCCATCATCTGCTGGTTCATGGCCATCTGGTCGCCCTTCAGCCGCTCGCGAAGCTCCTGCACCTTGGGCTGAAGCTTGCGCATCTTCGCCATCGAGCGGAACTGGCGCGTCGCCAACGGGAAGAACAGCGCCTTGACCAGCAGCGTAAAGGCCATCAGCGCCAGGCCGAAATTGCCCAGCAGCGTGTTCAGATAGTCGAGCACATAGAAGATCGGGCGCGTCAGGAACGCGAACCAGCCGAAATCGACCGCCTTCCAGAAATCCGGAATATGCAGGCTGGACTGGTACTGCTCCAGCAGGCTGACTTCCTTGGCACCGGCAAACACATGGCTCGCGGTCGACGCCGTCGCGCCCGCCCCCACCACGGTCGGCACCTGCGCGATAAAGCCGACCTGATAGACGCCCGCGCCGCCATTCGCCTGGTAGCCATAGCTGCCCGTCACGGGCACGCCCTGCTGGGGCACCACGGCGGTCAGCCAGTATTTGTCGGTAATGCCGGCCCAGCCGCCCTGCCCCGCCTTGGTCCAGGACGTGTTGCCCGGCGGCGTCGCGCCGGTGCGCAGGCTCTTGTAGCTGCTTTCGTCCAGGCGCCCGTCGACGACCGAAATCGGTCCCTCATGCACCAGGTAGCCGCCCGTTTCCTCGGGCGTATAGGCCCGGTTGACGCGGGCGAACGGGTACAGCGACACCGGCTGCGCCGAATGGTTCACGATCCGCTGCTCGATCGCGAACATGTAATGCGCATCGATGCCGACGACGATCTGGAAGGTCACGCCCGCGCCATTGTCCCACGACAGCGTCACCGGACGGTCGGCCGTCAGCTTGGGCGCGTCGGCGGTCCAGACGCTGGTGGCATCGGGCACGCGCACCTGCCCGCCGGCCAGGTTCGCCCAGCCGATTTCCACATAATTGGGCTGCGGGTCGTGCGCGGCTTCCAGGATGCGCACCAGCGGGCTGCCGGCGGCCACCGTCTCGTGATAGTCGCGCAGCACCATGTCATCCAGCCGCGCACCCAGCAGGTCGATCGACCCATGCACCGCCGGCGCATCGATCTCCAGCCGCGTCTCCGCCTGCGGCGAGGCAACCGAGACCGGCTGCGAACTCACGCCCGCGACCGGCGCCGCGGGGCGCGCGGCGTCCGACGGCGGCGTCAGCCGGCTGGTCTGTGCGACCTGCTGCGTGACATCCTGATGGGTCTGCTTCGGCATGAAATATTCAAAGCCAACCAGGACCATGGCGGAGAGCAACACCGCCACGATAAAGCGCTTGGTATCCATCGGCGACCGGCCAGACTCTCGTTATCTATGGGAGGAACAGCAGGAAGCCCGCGCGTGCTCCCGGGTGGGCACGGGATCGTATCCGCCGATATTCCACGGATTGCAACGCAAGATCCGCCAACCGGCCAGAAATGCGCCACGCAAAGGTCCATGGCGACGAATCGCTTCCTGCGCATAATCGCTGCATGTGGGCACGAAACGGCAATTGGGGCCCAGAAGCGGGCTGACGAACCGCTGGTAGACGCGAATCGCCCCGACCAGGGCCCAGACCGTCGCGGCCCGGACCGGACGGATCACTCCGTCCCCCGCACGCCGGCCTTGCGCAAGGCCCGGCGCAGATCCTCGACCAGGGCCGTGAATGCGCGGCCCCGCGTCCCGTCGCGGCCGATCACGACCAGGTCGACCCCGGCAAGATCCTGCTCACGCGTCACGATTCGCACGGCCTCGCGCAGGCGGCGGCGTGTGCGATTGCGAATGACGGCGTTGCCGACTTTCTTCGTTACGGTAAACCCGACCCGCGCCGGGTCGGCATCGTCACGGCCCAATGCCTGAAGCACCAGCCCAGGAGACGGCACCTTGCGCCCCTTGGATGCAACCTTGAGGAACTCGGCGCGCTTCTTGAGACGGACGGAACGGTCGGCCACTCTTCGCAGCCCCCTATACGCGCTATCCGGACCCAGGTCCCGATGACCGGGCCCGGAACGCGACAAGACCTGACTGATCAGGCGGACAGACGCTTGCGGCCCTTGGAACGGCGATTGGCGATCACCTTGCGGCCACCGACGGTTTCCATACGGGCGCGGAAGCCGTGACGGCGCTTGCGGACCAGCTTGGACGGTTGATACGTGCGCTTCACGACGCGACTCCCCGATTGACATGAATAAACGCGACGCGGCTATATCCCACGACGCGCCGGAGCAGCCCGAAGGCCGCCTGACCTGAGGCGCGCCTTATACGTCCCGTTTCCCCCCGCGTCAACGTGCAAGAGAAGAGCCTCCATGCAAGGCCCAGACCCGATTCCGGACGACGATCGTTCCGACCCGCCCCCCATCGGCGCCCCCCCGGCCGCCCCCCCCGATTCGGTACCCGCCTCCGGGTCCCGATCCAAGGTCCTGCACGACGTACGCGGCCTGCTGTCGCCCGCCATGCTGTCCGCCGACCGCCTGAGCCTGCACACCGACCCCAAGGTGCGCGACCTCGCCGAACAGATCGTCCGCTCGATAGAACAAGCCGCCCAACGCCTGAAAGACCTCCCCCCAGGCTGAGTCCGGGCGCGCGCGACAGGGAAGTCCCCCACCCCCCCGCCGGTCGGCCCACCCCCCGCAGTTTGTGCCCGGACACGGGGGCTGGTGAGCGAGAGTGCCGCAAAGCGGCACGCCCGGCGTGCGTATCCGAGCACCGAAGCGGAGCGACCTTGATGGCCGTGAGCATCGGAGCGCAGGAAACGCGCGTCGGATCGCCACCAGCCCCCGTTTACGGGCACAAACTCAGGGGCGGAGCATGGAGAAGTATAGAACTGCCATATCGATCAGGAATGCGCTGAGCAGGCCGCAACAGATCAGCCCGACCATCATCCGATCCCGCGCATCGATCCAGGAGGGATCGTCATGGCGCAGGGCAATCGCGTGCCATGAAGCATTCGTAAAGGACCGCCGGGGTCCCGCCGCACCGAGATGGAACATATGCGCCTCCCCCGGACCGTCCCTTTATTCTTTGTCGCGCGTGGCGACGGGTTCGTCCGGCTGCACCATGACCATGCGCCCTGTCGGGCCCGCCCCCAAGGGCGATTCGATACCAGTCGCAATCTCTTGACACAAAACGCATCAATCCCCGCACCTGCCGCACGGCAGCCGGGCCAGGCCCGGCGCCGCACGCATGGCACGCCTACGGAACGACGCGGCGCGTCGGCTCAGGCCGCGCCTTCCTCGGCATAGACCGAGATATCAGGGCAGGAGCAGACCAGGTTGCGGTCGCCATAGGCATTGTCCAGCCGGTTGACCGGCGACCAGTATTTCGACTCCGGCACCACGTCGCCGGGCAGGCAGCCCAGCCGCCGGTCATAGGCCCGGTCCCAGTCGGGGTCGGTCAGGTCGCGCACCGTATGCGGTGCATGGCGCAGCGGGCTTTCCTCGGCCGCAATCCGCGCCTGCTCGATCTCGCGGATCTCGTCGCGGATCGCGATCATCGCATCGCAGAACCGGTCCAGCTCCACCCGCCCCTCGGACTCGGTGGGCTCGATCATGAAGGTCCCCGCCACGGGGAAGCTGACCGTCGGCGCATGGAACCCATGGTCGATCAGGCGCTTGGCGATATCGTCCACCGTCACCCCGACCGTGTCGCGGATGGGGCGCAGGTCGACGATGCACTCATGCGCCACCCGGCCGTTGGTCCCGCGATACAGGACCGGATAATGGCCGGACAGGCGGGCCGCGATGTAGTTGGAATTCAGGATCGCGACCTCGGTGGCCCGACGCAGGCCCGCATCGCCCATCAGCATCATGTAGGTCCAGGAAATCGGCAGCACCGCCGCCGAGCCGAACGGCGCGGCCGAAACCGCGTTCACCCCGCCTTCCTGCGGCACGCCGGGCAGGAAGGGCGCCAGATGCGCCCCCACCCCGATCGGCCCCATGCCCGGCCCGCCGCCGCCATGCGGAATGCAGAAGGTCTTGTGCAGGTTGAAATGGCTGACATCGGCGCCATAGGCACCGGGCCGCGACAGCCCGACCTGCGCGTTCATGTTCGCACCGTCCAGATAGACCTGCCCGCCGGCGGCATGCACCAGGTCGCAGATCTCGACCACCGATTCCTCGAACACGCCATGGGTCGAGGGATAGGTGATCATGATCGCCGCCAGGCGGCCAGCATTCTGCGCGATCTTCGCCTTCAGGTCGTCGATATCCACATTGCCCTGGTCGTCGCACGCCACGACCACCACCCGCATGCCGACCATCTGCGCCGAAGCCGGGTTGGTCCCGTGGGCCGAGGCCGGAATCAGGCACACGTCGCGCCCTTCGTCGCCGCGCGACCGGTGATAGGCACGGATGGCCAGCAGCCCGGCATACTCGCCCTGCGCCCCGGAATTGGGCTGCAACGACACCGCATCATAGCCGCTGATGGATTTGAGCATCCGCTCCAGATCGCGGAACAGCTCGGCATAGCCCTGCTGCTGCGCTTCGGGCGCAAAAGGATGAATGTCGCAGAATTCCGGCCATGTGACCGGCATCATCTCGACCGTCGCGTTCAGCTTCATCGTGCACGATCCCAGCGGGATCATCGTGCGATCCAGCGCCAGGTCGCGGTCGGACAGGCGGCGCAGATAGCGCAGCATGTCGGTCTCCGACCGATGGGCATGGAAGACCGGATGGGTCATGAACCCGCCCTGCCGCAGCAGCGCGCGCGGCAGCAGGCTGTCGGGCGCCGACAGGCCCTGCTCCATCGCCGCCAGACGCTGCGCGTCGGGGCAGAAGCAGCGCCACACGGCACGCACGATCTCCGGCGTCGTGGTCTCGTCCAGGCTGATCCCGACCCGATCCTCGTCGATCGCGCGCAGGTTCATCCCGGCATCCTCGGCACGGGCACGCACCAGCACCGACGTGCCACCCGTCGCCACCGTAATCGTGTCGAAGAACGCATCCGTCTCGACATGGACCGACAGCGCCCGCAGCCCCTCGGCCAGGATCGCCGTCAGCCGATGCACCCGCCGCGCGATCGCCGTCAGCCCCTCGGGGCCGTGATAGACCGCATACATCGCGGAAATGACCGCCGGCAGCACCTGCGCGGTACAGATGTTCGAGGTCGCCTTCTCGCGCCGGATATGCTGCTCGCGCGTCTGCAACGCCAGCCGATAGGCCGGCTCGCCCCGGCTGTCGACCGACACCCCGACCAGGCGGCCGGGCATGCTGCGCTTGTAGGCATCGCGCACCGCCATATAGGCCGCATGCGGGCCGCCGGCACCCATCGGCATGCCGTAGCGCTGCATCGACCCCACCGCGATGTCGGCCCCCAGCGCGCCGGGCGATTCCAGCACCGTCAGCGCCAGCGGGTCGGCAGCCATCGCCACCACCGCCTGCGCGGCATGCAGCTTTTCGATCCAGGCGCGCGGATCGCGCACCCGGCCCGACGAACCGGGATATTGCAACAGCGCGCCGAAGACCGCACCCGGCTCCAGGTCACGCTCCGGGTCGCCGACCACGATCCGCCAGCCCATCGGCTCGGCACGCGTGCGCAGCACCGCCAGCGTCTGCGGATGGCAATCCGCATCGACGAAGAACCCGTCGGCCTTCGACTTCGCCACCCGGCGCGCCAGCGCCATCGCCTCGGCGGCCGCAGTCGCCTCGTCCAGCAGCGAGGCATTGGCGACATCCAGCCCGGTCAGGTCGCGGACCATGGTCTGGAAGTTCAGCAGCGCCTCCAGCCGACCCTGGCTGATTTCCGGCTGATAGGGGGTATAGGCCGTGTACCAGGCAGGGTTTTCCAGCACGTTGCGCTGGATGACGCCCGGCAGCACCGTGCCGTAATAGCCTTGCCCGATCAGGGAGACCATCACCCGGTTGCGCCCGGCGATGGTCCGCAGCCGCGCCAGCGCCTCGGGTTCGGACAGGCCGGCCCCCAGCCCCATCTCGCCGCGCAGGCGGATGGAAGACGGCACCGTCTGTTCCATCAGTTCGTCGAGCGAGCCCGCGCCCACGACCTCCAGCATGGCGGCGACATCCCGCGCCCCCGGCCCGACATGGCGGGCGCAGAAGGCGTCGGCGGCGGGCTGGGTGCCCTGCCAGAGGGTAGTGGAGGTCACGATCGGTATTCTCCGCGACAGGAACAGAAACGGCGTTGAAAGACTGTTTCAGGATCCGGCCCGCCGGGCGGGCACGCGCAGCGCACGAACGCGCGCCGGCAGGCCGGTCCGTCAGGCGGCCAGGATCAGGCGATCAGGGCAGCGTAGGCATCGGCATCCAGCAGCCCGGCAAGCTGGCCGGCATCGGCGATGCGCAGCTTCAGGATCCAGCCCTCGGCTTCCGGATCGCGATTGACCAGCGACGGATCGTCCGACAGCGCCGCGTTGAAGCCCACGACGGTGCCCGACACGGGCGCATAGATGTCCGACGCGGCCTTGACCGATTCCACCACGGCGGCGCTGTCGCCCTGTGCGACCTCGGTACCCTCGTCCTTCGCCTCGACGAATACCAGCTCGCCCAGCTCCTCGGCGGCATGCGCGGTGATGCCGACAACCGCGACATCACCCTCGACGCGCAGCCACTCATGTTCCTTCGTGTAATAGACAGTCATGTTCCGATCTCCACCCAACAGGTCAGCGTATGAAATTCAACGTTTGAAACCGGGCGCCACGAAGGGCAGCGCCGCCACGGCGGCAGGCAGGTAGCGCCCCCGCAATTCGGCGAACAGGGGCGTGCCCGTCGCCGCGAATGCCGTCTCGACATAGCCCATGCCCACGGGGGCGCCGAAGGTCGGGCCGAACGCGCCCGACGTCACATGCCCGACCGGCTGCGTGCCCGCCTCGTCGGCGAACAGCCGCGCGCCGCCGCGCACCGGCGCCCGGCCCTCGACCGCAATGCCGACGCGCCGCCGGCTCACGCCGCCCTCGATCTGCCCCAGGATGATGTCGGCACCGGGAAAGCCCCCTGCCCGCGCCCCACCGGTGCGGCGGCTTTTCTGGATCGACCATTCCAGCGCGCCCTCGACCGGCGTCGTCCCGCGGTCGATATCCGATCCGTACAGGCACAGCCCGGCTTCCAGCCGCAGGCTGTCGCGCGCGCCCAGGCCCGCCGGCGCCACCTCGGGCTCGGCCAGCAGCGCCTCGGCCACCCGCACGGCGCCATCGGCCGCCATGCCCAGCTCGAACCCGTCCTCGCCGGTATAGCCCGACCGCGAGGCCAGGCAGGGCACCCCCGCCACCGCGAATTCCGCCACGTCCATGAAGCGCATGTCCGCCGAAGCCGGCGCCAGGCGCGCCATCACCGCGCCTGCCTGCGGCCCCTGAATGGCGATCAGCGCCCGGTCCGGCAGCGCCTCGACAATGCATTCGTCATGCAGGGCGGCGGCGATATGCGCCAGGTCCGCCTCCTTGCAGGCGGCGTTGACCACCAGGACCAGCGTATCGCCCAGGCGCGAGACCATCAGGTCGTCAAGGATGCCGCCATTGCCGTCGGTCAGCTGCGTGTAACGCTGGCGCCCGGTCTTCAGCGACAGGATGTCGGCCGGCACCAGCCGCTCCAGCGCCAGCGCCGCATCCTCGACCCGGCCCGAGCGCGCATGCAGATGCGCCTGCCCCATATGGGACACGTCGAACAGCCCGGCGGCGGTGCGCGTATGCTGGTGCTCGGCCATCACGCCGGCCCGATACTGGACCGGCATCTCATAGCCCGCGAACGGGACCATGCGCCCGCCCAGCGACAGATGCAGGTCGTAAAGCGGCGTGCGCTGAAGCGAATCGCTCATGCCGCCCTCCGGGCGCCGGCGGCGCCACACACGAGGGCACAGGAGAAAATGAGGAAAGATGGGCAACGTGACATGAACAGAGCCTCCTGAATCCACAACCGGATCCGAATGCCCCTTCTGTCGGTTTGCCTGAGATCGCTATCCCGTCGGCGGACGCTCGAGGCGCCTCTCTCCAGAAGTCGAAGCCGGGCGGTCCTTTGGCCTGAGAGTTTCCGGGGCGGTTGCTCCTTCGGCGCCGGCTCTCGCCAGTCTCTCCCGCGTCAGCGGCTCGATGATTCGCACATGTTGCGCAATCAAGTCAATCGTCCACGCGCCGTCTCCGGGGCTGGATCGACCGCCCGCCACGCCCTACCCTCGGCGACGGGACAGAATGCGAAAAGGAGCCACGCGACCATGGACGCCACGCCATTGACCGTCATCGCGGAATTCACGACAACCGACGAAAACCGCACGAAATTTCTGGAATTCTGCGCCCACGATGCCAGGCATTCGGTGGCGGACGAGGCCGGATGCCACGCCTTCGACGTCCTGCTCCCCGACGGCGAGCCGAACGGCGTCATCCTGCACGAGGTCTATACCGACCGCGCGGCATTCGACACCCATCTCACGACCCCGCATTACAAGGTCTTCGCCGACGCGGTGCGCGACCTGGGCATCCAGACGGTCGCGGTGCGCTTCCTGGCCACCCACCCCGCCTGAACGATGCCGGCGCGGGGGAGCATGCCCCCGCGCCGAACAGCCTACTTCGCCGCCGGCAGATGCCTGGCGATATAGGGCGGCAGGTTGAACGCCCCGGCATGGATCTCCGGCGTCCAGTAGCCGGTGGTGCCCAGAATGCCGGCCTGCTCGGCCCGCGCGCGGATCGTCCCGACCGGATGCAGGGCCGGATTGGTCCCCTTGGCCGCGACGCCCAGCGTCATGAACCCGCCGACATAGGTCGGCACGGCCGCCACATAGGCCGAGACATGCGGGAAGAACTGCGCCCGGCGCAGGCTGGTCTCGCGCAGCTCGTCGGCCTGCATGAAGGGCACGCCGCACTGGTTCACGATAATGCCGTTGGGCGTCAGGATACGGGCGCAATGCTCGTAGAACGCATCGGTGAACAGCACCTCGCCCACCCCGATCGGATCGGTGCTGTCGACGATGATGACATCGACCGAACCGCTTTCCGCCCGGGCGACATAATCGATCCCGTCGCCCACGATCACCTCGGCGCGCGGGTCGGTCCAGGCATCGCCGGCAATCCCGGGCAGGAACTGCTTGGACAGTTCGATCACCGCCCCGTCGATCTCCACCATCACGGCACGCTCGACATTGCGATGCTGCAACACCCGGCGCAGCACGCCGCCATCGCCGGCCCCGATGATCAGGACGCTCTTCGCATCGCCATGGGCCAGCATCGGCACATGCGTCAGCATTTCCTGGTAGACGAACTCGTCGCCCTCGGTGATCTGGATCACACCATCGAGCACGAGCACGCGACCATGCGTCTCGCTTTCGAAAACAACGATATCCTGGAAGGCACTCTTGGTACGGGCCAGTTCCTTGCGAACACGGAAACGCTGCTGCCAGCCGTCATAGAGTGTTTCGCCGATCCATGCGTCGGTCATTGCCTGTGTCTCCCCGGCACGAAAATGGACACATAAAAAAAGGCCGGACGAATCCGGCCCTCAAACGCCGCGCGGCATGATGCCGCACAGGACGGACGGGTGCCGGGCCATGCCGGCACCCTCGCCATCAGGCGACCCGGCCGCGACGCTGCTCGTCCACGACCACCCGGCCCGCCTGGAACAGGCGCTGCATCACCGGGATCGCCAGGTGCGGATCGCACGCGCCGCACATGAAGATGTCGACGGCGGCAAAATTCCGCTCGGGCCAGGTGTGGATCGAGATATGGCTCTCGGCCAGCACCACCACGCCCGACACGCCGCCATTGGGCGTGAAGTGATGGAAATGGCTGTGCAGGATCGTCGCCCCGGCCGTCACCGCCGCTTCGCACAGCGTACGGTCGATCTGTGCCGGATCGTCCAGATTCCGGGCCTCCCAGAGGTCGACAAGAAGATGCGTCCCCGCAAACTTCATCCCGTCCCGCTCGACGAAATAATCCTTCCGATCCTCGTCAGACGAAGACGGAGCTGCAGACATCTGGATATTGCTCGGGAGTTCCGAGACCATCCCCAGCTGAGCAAGTGCGTTCATCACGTACCCCCAAACCAGTAGACAGCCTGTTGGGCGGGATCGCCCCCTTGGGCCAAGGGGGCCGCTGATAAGACCTTCACCCTGTCAACGCAAGCGTTTTTGCCCCCCGGACACGTTTTTTCTTGCCTCTTTCACACAAGCTTCTTCCAGGGGGGAAATTTCAGCCTTTCGCGCGCCGTTTCCGCCCCTTCGACGGCTCGGCCGCGGGCGGGGCCACAGGCCGGGTCAGAAGCGGGGCCAGGAACCGCCCGGTATGGCTTTCGGCACAGGCCGCGATGTCCTCCGGCGTCCCCTCGGCGACAATCCGCCCGCCGCCGTCGCCTCCCTCCGGCCCCATGTCCAGCACCCAGTCCGCCGTCTTGATGACGTCCAGATTATGCTCGATCACCAGCACCGTGTTCCCCTGGTCCACCAGGGCATGCAGCACGTCCAGCAGCTTGCGCACGTCTTCGGCGTGCAGCCCGGTCGTCGGCTCGTCCAGGATATACAAGGTGCGGCCGGTCGCCCGGCGCGCCAGTTCCTTGGACAGCTTCACCCGCTGCGCCTCGCCGCCCGAAAGCGTGGTCGCCTGCTGGCCCAGCGCGACATAGCCCAGCCCGACCTGCTGCAATATGGCCAGCCGGTCGCGGATGCGCGGCACGGCGGAGAAATACGGCAGCGCCTCGTCCACCGTCATCGCCAGCACGTCGGCAATCGACTTGCCGCGAAACTTCACGTCCAGCGTCTCGCGGTTGTAGCGCGCGCCCTTGCAGGTATCGCAGGTCACGAACACGTCGGGCAGGAAGTGCATCTCGATCTTCAGCACCCCGTCGCCCTGGCAGGCCTCGCACCGGCCGCCCTTGACGTTGAACGAGAACCGGCCGGGCTTGTAGCCCCGCGCCTTGCTCTCCGGCAGCTCGGCGAACCAGTCGCGGATCGGCGCGAACAGGTCGGTATAGGTGGCGGGGTTGGATCGCGGCGTGCGCCCGATGGGCGACTGGTCGATGTCGATGATCTTGTCCAGCAGCTCCAGCCCGGCAATTCGGCGATAGGGCGCCGGGTTCTGCCCCGATCCCATCAATTGCCGCGACAGCGCCTTGTACAGCGTGTCGATCACCAGCGTCGACTTGCCCCCGCCCGATACCCCCGTCACGCAGGTAAAGGTGCCCAGCGGAAAGCGCGCGGTCACGTCATGCAGGTTGTTGCCGCTGGCTCCTTCCAGCACCAGCATCCGCTTCGGGTCCACCGGCCGGCGCTTCGCCGGCACCTCGATCCGCCTGCGCCCGGACAGGTAATCGCCGGTCAGGCTGGCCGGGTTGGCCGCCACCTGCGCCGGCGTGCCGATGGCCACGACATGCCCGCCATTGACGCCCGCCCCCGGCCCCATGTCGATCAGCCAGTCGGCGGAGCGGATCGCATCCTCGTCATGCTCCACGACGATCAGCGTGTTCCCCAGCCGCTTCAGCCGCTGCAACGTCCCCAGCAGCCGCTCGTTGTCGCGCTGGTGCAGCCCGATCGAGGGCTCGTCCAGCACATACAGCACGCCCGTCAGCCCCGACCCGATCTGGCTGGCCAGCCGTATCCGCTGGCTCTCCCCCCCCGACAGGGTGGCCGACCCGCGCGACAGCGTCAGGTAATCCAGCCCCACATCGTCCAGAAAGCGCAGTCGGTCCATGATCTCGCGCAGGATGCGGCGCGCGATCTCGGCGCGCTGCGGCGTCAGCGTCGCCTCCACGGTGCCGAACCAGTCCAGCGCCCGCCGGATCGGCAGGTCCGATGCCTGGGCGATGGTGCGGTCCGCCACCCGTACCGACAGCGCCTCCGGCCGCAGCCGCGCGCCATGGCACACATGGCACGGCTTCTCGGACTGGTAGCGCGACAGTTCCTCGCGCACCCACACGCTGTCGGTCTCGGCCACCCGGCGGCGCAGATTGGCCACCACACCCTCGAACCGCTTGGTCAGGCTGTAGCTCTTGCGCCCGTCGCGGTACTGGAACGTCACCTCGTCCTCACCGCCCTCCATGATCACGCCGCGCACGCCGGCCGGCAGGTCGCGCCACGGCGTGTCCATTTTCACGCCGTAATGGGCCGCCAGGCTCTCCAGCGTCTGCTGGTAATAGGGGCTCTGCGCATTGCGCCAGGGCGCGATGGCCCCCGCCGCCAGCGACAGCGATTCGTCGGGCACGATCAGATGCGGGTCGAAGAAGGTCTCGGTCCCGATCCCGTCGCAGGCCGGGCAAGCCCCCTGCGGCGCGTTGAACGAGAACAGCCGGGGCTCGATCTCCTCCAGCGTAAACCCGCTGACCGGGCAGGCGAAGCGCGAGGAAAACACGACATGCGGCGGCGTCTCCCCCCCGTCGCGCACCACTTCCTCGGCATAGACCAGCCCGTCCGACAGGCCCAGGGCGGTCTCGAAACTGTCGGCCAGGCGCGATTCCACCCCCGGCCGCACCACCACCCGGTCCACTACCGCCTCGACCGTGTGGCGCAGCTTGCGGTTCAGGTCCGGCACATCGGCGATCTCGTACAGTTCGCCGTCCACCTTCACCCGGGCAAAGCCCTTGCGCTGCAATTCCGCCAGTTCCTTGCGGCACTCGCCCTTGCGGTCGCGCACCACGGG
Organism: Gluconacetobacter takamatsuzukensis; assembly: GCF_014174275.1. Classification (GTDB taxonomy): domain Bacteria; phylum Pseudomonadota; class Alphaproteobacteria; order Acetobacterales; family Acetobacteraceae; genus Gluconacetobacter; species Gluconacetobacter takamatsuzukensis. The sequence goes on from NZ_JABEQK010000003.1 coordinate 404,523, forward strand.
CGCCAGCAGCATCAGCCGGGTGCCCTCGGGCATCGCCATCACCCGGTCGACCATCTGGCTGACGGTCTGCGCCTCGATCGGCAGGCCGGTGGCCGGCGAATAGGGCACGCCCGCCCGCGCCCACAGCAGGCGCATATAATCATGGATCTCGGTAATGGTGCCGACGGTCGAGCGCGGATTCTTCGACGTCGTCTTCTGCTCGATCGAAATCGCGGGCGACAGGCCCTCGATCGAATCCACGTCGGGCTTGCCCATCAGTTCCAGGAACTGCCGCGCATAGGCCGACAGGCTCTCGACATAGCGCCGCTGCCCCTCGGCATAGATGGTATCGAACGCCAGCGACGATTTGCCCGAGCCCGAAAGCCCCGTCACCACCGTCAGCGCGTCGCGGGGGATCTCGACATCGACGTTCTTCAGGTTGTGCGCCCGCGCGCCGCGCACCCGGATCGCCGGCGCCCCGCGCATCGGCGTCGATTCTGTCGGCTCGGCCGCGACCGGCCCGGATCGATTCGCCATGATGTCCGCTCTCCGTTCTGCTCCGGCGCCCGCCGGGCCGGGTCGTTCATACTCTGTTCTGCCGGGTTCCGGCGCCGCCGCCAAGATCCGCCCGCCGGAAAATCCCGCGCCGCGACACCGCCGCCCGCACGGGCGCCCTACATGCCGGTATCATCCGCCGGCCATCTGGGTTAGGATCGCGGCTGAGTCCCGTCCCCCAACCGCACCGGTCCGGGAGGACGGTTTTTTTGATGGGGCGGCGCCCGAACGCGCGGCCCCGGACCGGACAGCGGCAGGGCAGCACTATGGCGGGTAGCGTCAACAAGGTCATCCTCGTGGGCAATCTGGGGAAGGACCCCGAAGTCAGGAACAGCCAGAACGGCGCCAAGATCGTGTCGCTGACGCTGGCCACCAGCGACACCTGGAACGACAAGGCATCGGGCGAACGGCGCGAGAAGACCGAGTGGCATCGCGTCGTGATCTTCAACGAGCGCATTGCCGACGTGGCCGAGCGCTTCCTGCGCAAGGGCCGCAAGGTCTACCTGGAAGGCTCGCTGCAGACCCGCAAATGGACCGACCAGTCGGGGCAGGAACGCTACACGACCGAAGTGGTGGTGGACCGTTTCCGCGGCGACCTGGTGCTGCTCGACAGCAATCGCGGCGGCGAGTCCGGCGATGACGCCGGCGGCGGCTATGGCGGCGGTGGCTACGGCGGCGGCGGATATTCGGCCCCCTCCGCCCCCCGCCAGATCGGCGGCGGGCGCGGCGGCGCGGCTGGCAGCCACGGCGCCCCCAGCGCACCGGCCGGCGGCGGTGGCGGGTGGGATGCCCCGCATGGCGGCGGCAGCGACCTGGACGACGAAATTCCGTTCTGAGACGGGCCCCTTCCCCGGCCCGGGCCCCCTGCCGGGCTCCGCCGCCGGGGCGCGGTTTTTCCCCGACCGGCACTCCATGCTAGGGTGGACGCATCCACCGGCGCCGGACCCGGACCAGTTCCCGCCATTCGGCGCGCCCGGCGCGAGAGAGATGGCTCTGACATGACGGATATGCCTTGACCGAGATTCCCGACCCGCCGCAGCCGCCGGCCCCTTCCGACATCGTTCCGGTAACCGTCGAGGAGGAAATGCGTTCCTCCTACCTCGCCTATGCGATGTCGGTCATCGTCAGCCGTGCCCTGCCTGACGTGCGGGACGGGCTGAAGCCGGTGCACCGGCGCATCCTCTATTCGATGCGCGAAAGCGGGTTCACGCACGACAAGCCCTATCGCAAATCGGCCCGCGCGGTCGGCGACGTGATGGGTAAATACCACCCCCACGGCGATTCCTCGATCTACGACGCCATGGTGCGCATGGCGCAATCCTGGTCGATGCGGGTCAAGCTGATCGACGGCCAGGGCAATTTCGGCTCGGTCGACGGCGATTCCCCGGCCGCGATGCGCTATACCGAAGCGCGCCTCGCCAAGGCCTCGTCCTTCCTGCTGGACGATATCGACCGCGACACCGTCGATTTCCAGCCGAACTACGACGAAAGCGAGCAGGAACCGAAGATCCTGCCCGCCGCCTTCCCCAACCTGCTGATCAACGGCGCCTCGGGCATCGCGGTCGGCATGGCGACCAACATCCCGACCCACAATCCGGGCGAGATCATCGATGCCACGCTGGCGCTGATCGCCCAGCCGGATCTGACGCTCGAAGAGCTGATGAAGATCGTGCCGGGCCCCGATTTCCCGACCGGCGGCATCATCCTGGGCCGCGCGGGCATCCGCAGCGCGTTCGAGACCGGGCGCGGCTCCGTCATCATCCGCGCCCGCGCCGAGATCGAGGACCTGCATCGCGACCGCCACGCGATCATCATCACCGAGATCCCGTACCAGGTGAACAAATCGACCTTGCAGGAGCGCATTGCCGACCTGGTGCGCGCCAAGCAGATCGAGGGCATTTCCGACATCCGCGACGAAAGCGACCGGTCGGGCATGCGCATCGTCATCGAGGTCAAGCGCGACGCCACGCCGGAAGTGGTGCTGAACCAGCTCTATCGCTTCACGCAGCTCCAGACCTCGTTCGGCGTCAACATGCTGGCGCTCGATAACGGCCAGCCCCGCCTGATGGGGCTGAAATACGTGCTGGAAGCCTTCATCGCCTTCCGCGAGGAAGTCATCCTGCGCCGCGCGCGCTACGACCTGATGAAGGCGCGCGACCGCGCCCACCTGCTGGTCGGCCTCGTGATCGCGGTCGCGAACATCGACGCCGTGATCGCGCTGATCCGCGCCGCCCCCGACGCCGCCAGCGCCCGCGAGGCGCTGATGACCACGCCGTGGGACGCGGCGGAGGTCGAGCCGCTGCTGGCCCTGATCCTGGACGAAGGCAACGTCATCCGCGACGGCAAGGTCCACCTGACCGAGGCCCAGGCCCGCGGCATCCTGGAGCTCCGCCTCCAGCGCCTGACCGGCCTGGAGCGCGAGAAGATCCAGCAGGAACTGTCCGAGGTCGCGGACAAGATCAACGAGCTTCTGGCCATCATCGCCAGCCGCCCCCGCCGCATGGAGGTGATGCGCGAGGAACTGGTGGCGATCCGCGCCGAACTGGCCAGCCCCCGCATGACCGAAATCGCCGACTATGCCGGCGACCAGACGGACGAAAGCCTGATCGAACCCGGCCAGATGGTGGTGACGATCACGCGCGAGGGCTTCATCAAGCGCACGCCGCTGGAAATCTTCCGCGCCCAGAATCGCGGCGGGCGCGGCCGCACCGCCGCCGGCCGCCGGGGCGACGACATCGTGGTGCGTTCGTTCAACGCCCATACGCACCAATGGGTGCTGTTCTTCTCGTCGGGCGGCAAGGCCTATCGCGAGAAGGTCTGGCGCCTGCCCGAGGCCAGCCCGACCGCCAAGGGCCGGGCACTGGTCAATCTCCTGCCCGACCTGGGCGGCGATTCGATCACCGCCGTCCTGCCCCTGCCGCAGGACGAGACGCTGTGGGAGAACCTGCACCTGGTCTTCGCCACCGCGTCCGGCACCGTGCGCCGCAACCGGCTGAGCGATTTCCGCAATATCCGCGCCTCGGGCCTGATCGCGATGAAGCTGGACGAGGGCGACCGGCTGATCGGCGTCGCGACCTGCCGCGAGGGGCAGGACGTGTTCCTGGCCACCCGCAACGCCCGCTGCATCCGCTTCCAGATCACCGACGACACGCTGCGCGTCTTCGCCGGGCGCGACAGTTCGGGCGTGCGCGGCATCCGCCTGGGTGAAGGCGACCAGGTCAACAGCCTGTGCGTCCTCAACCATGTCGAGGCAGCGGTCGAGGAACGCGCATCCTACCTGCGCATGGCCAATGCCCGCCGCCGGGCGGAACTCGCGGCCAGCCAGGGCGGCGAGGAGGCCGAGGAGGTCGCGGCCGAAGCGCCTGCCGACACGTCGGACGAAGAAGCCCTGCCCGCCGATTCGGTCATCGATCCGGAACGGTTCGCGGAGCTGGAGCTGGCCGAGGAAATCCTGCTGATCGTCAGCGACGCGGGCTTCGGCCGCCGGTCGTCGGCCTACGATTACCGCGTGACTGGCCGTGGCGGCCAGGGCATCTCCAACATGACCTTCACCTCCGGCAAGCGCGGGACCGAGGTCGTGGCCACCCTGCCGGTCATCGGCGGCACGGACGTGATGCTGGTCACCGACGCCGGGCGGCTGATCCGCGTGCCGGTCGACCAGATCCGGGTCATGTCGCGGCAGGCCAGCGGCGTCACCCTGTTCCGGCTGGACGCCACCGAGCACGTCATCAGCGTCTTCCCCGTGATGGACGACGATGCCGACGACGAAGGCGAGGCGACGGAAGAAGGCACCGCCCCCGAGGAGACCCCCGATGCCTGATACCGGGCCGCGCACGGGCTTCTACCCCGGCACGTTCGACCCGGTGACCACCGGTCACCTGGATATCGTCGAACGCGCGGCGCGGCTGGTGGACCGGCTGATCATCGGCGTGGCGGAAAATTCCGGCAAGCAGCCATTGATGCCGCTGGACGAACGCATCATTTGTGTCGTCGAGGAAACCCGGTCCATCGCGGAACGGACCGGGAGCCAGATCTCGGTCATCGGGTTCGGCAACCTGCTGGTCGAGGAAGCCCGTAGCCACGGCGCCACCGTGATCGTACGCGGGCTGCGGGTCGTCACCGATTTCGATTACGAGGTCCAGATGTTCGGCATGAACCACCATCTGGCCCCGGATATCGAGACGGTGTTCCTGATGGCGACCGAACGCAGCCAATATATCTCTTCGCGGCTGGTGAAGGAGGTCGCACGCCTGGGCGGCGACATCACCAGCTTCGTTCCCCCCTTCACCCGCCGGCGCATCCTGGCGCGGCTGGGGGGATAACGCCGGCCGCGCGGCTCGCCGCGCGCCACGCAAGCAAACTGGAATACGAACGATGTCTGATACCGCACCAAAGGCCGACCTGATCGACGTGGAACTGAAGACCGGCCATGTGATCATCCAGCTGCGCCCCGACCTGGCGCCGCTGGCCGCCGAGCGGATTCGCACGCTGGCCACCGAAGGGTTCTACGACAACACCCCCTTCCACCGCGTCATCCACGGCTTCATGGCCCAGGGCGGCGACCCGACGGGCACCGGCACCAGCGGCAGCCACCTACCCGACCTGAAGGCCGAATTCACCCGCGCGGCGAAGTTCGAACGCGGGACCGTCGGCATGGCCCGCACCATGAATCCCGACAGCGCGAACAGCCAGTTCTTCATCATGTTCGAGCCCTCGCCGCATCTCGACGGCCAGTACACCATCGTCGGCCAGGTGGTCGAAGGCATGGAACATATCGACCAGATCAAGCGCGGCGCGGGCCAGAGCGGCGTGGTGCAGGACCCCGACCGCATCATTTCCATGCGTCCGGTCGCGGCCTGACCGACAAACCGCGTCTCGTCACCGCCTTTGACGGTTGACTTGACCGGCCGAAGCCGGTACCCGGGGCCGCACCGCTACGCGGTCCCGGTGAGCCGGTAGCTCAGTCGGTAGAGCATTCGACTTTTAATCGAATGGTCGTGGGTTCGAGTCCCACCCGGCTCACCAATTTTCTTCCCAATTTTTCCAAAGAAAAAACCCTGAACATATCAGGATTTTTTCGATTCTTTCCTTCAGGAAAGAACAGGGGCGACCAGCCTCTCAGCCGATCTCCTCATAGGTCGTCACAAAAAAGTTGGACAGAACCGCCGGGCCGAACGTGGTCGTCAGGGCAACGTCCGTCGCATCCCGCCCCCGGGCCATCACGATCCGCCCGATCCGGGGCATGTTGTGCCGCGCATCGAAGGTGAACCACTGGCCTTCCAGCCAGACCTCGAACCATGCCGAAAAATCCATCGGATAATCGACCGGCGGAATCCCGATATCGCCCAGATAGCCGGTGCAGTAGCGCGCGGGGATATTCATGCAGCGGCACAGCGTCACCGCCAGGTGCGCATAGTCGCGGCACACGCCCACCCCTTCCTGATAGGCCTCATAGGCCGTACGGGTCGGGCGCGCCTGCTGGTAGTCGAACCGGATATGCTGGTGCACGAACGAGACGATAGCCTGCACCCGGCCCCACCCCGGCGCCAGATGGCCGAACATCGACCAGGCGAAGGACGACAGAAGATCGGTCTCGCAATATCGGCTGCCCATCAGGAACAGCAGGCAATCCGCCGGCAGGTCCGCCACCGGCACCTCGCGCGCGCCGGGCATCCACCGGTCCGGCAGGCCGCTATCGGCAATCACGAAGGACAGGCTGGTCCGCAGCGTGCCGACGGGCGCCACCACGCGGGTACAGCGGTTGCCGTACCCGTCCAGGTAGCGCTGCGTCGGCACGGGCGGGTCGAAGACCGGGGTCTGGGGCGTCATCAGGTCCGGCTCACGATCCGGATGGACCTCGAGCATCAGTACCATGGGCGTTGGAGCCTGAACCGTCAGGGCAATGTCGTAACCGGCACGAATCAGCACGCCGTTTTCCCTTCCTGGTCGTCGTCTCCACCCCGCCCGTACCGGTTCACGAAGTCAAGTCAGTGCGGCTCGACCGCATGCGCCCGCTTGTAGATCACGATCGGCAACTGTCTCGCCAGGATCGTGACCACCGCCGGCACCGAAAGCCCGGTCTGTTCGGCAAAATGCTCCAGGTCCCGCTGCGCGATCAGGGTGCGCAGCATTTCCTCGGTCATGGGGCCCATCTTGTCGTCGGCCTTCCAGCGCGCGACGATATCGCCATAGCCCGCGGCGGCCGCGCGCTCGGCAAAGCCGTTCAGCCCGTATTCGCGCTTCACGCCGTCCAGATATTCGTGGATCGCAGTCACCAGGCCCGAATGATCGTACCGGGCACCGGTCAGGAAATCGCCAAGCGTCGTTGCGGAGTCGGTAATGGACATGTTGCCTCTCCATTCTCGAAACGTTGTGGCCTGCCCTTCCTTACGCTCCCCACCGCGTATCGTTTCGTCCTCCCGAACGATTGAGGACGAAACCCGATCCGAAAACGGAAAAACCGGAGCCTTGCGGCCCCGGTTTCCCGCGGATGAGACGACACAGAGGAAATGGCCTTAGTGGCCGTTTTCTGAATAACACTATTTCAGATTCTATATCAATAGACCTCTCGGCAATGTGAGCCCACAGCCGCTTCCCCGGCGCGGACATGAAAAAGGCGGCCATTACGGCCGCCTTTCCCTCATCGCCCAAGCTGGCGCGGCTCAGAAATTGTCGTCGCCGCCGCCACCCCAATCGCCACCGCCGAAGCCGCCATCGCCGCCGCCCCCGGCATCGAAGCCCGGATCGACATCGGTGCCCGAGCCCCCGAACGGATCGCCCCCCGGCGCCGCCCCGTAATTGTTGTTGATGACCGTCTCGCCACCCATGCCGCCCCCACCGAAGCCCCCTCCGTCATGATGGCCGCTGAACAGGTCGGTCAGCGCATTCCCCACCATCATCCCGCCGGCGACCCCCGCCGCCGTGGTCAGGGCCGAGCCCAGGAAGCCGCTGCCGCGCGCCGGAAACATCCCCGGCTGCATGCCCATCGGATAGGCCTGCTGCGGCTGGGGCGGCGGCGGGGCCGCCTGCTGCCCCCAACCCGGCGGAGGCGCCCCCTGCGCGCGCTGCCCGCCACCGAACAGCCCGCCGAACAGGCCGCCGCCCCCGGCGGGGCGCTGCTGCTGCTGCGCCTGAAGGGCCTGCTGCGCCTGCTGAAGCTGCCATTGCAGCTGCTGGATCCGATTCTGCGCCGCCACCAGCGCCGCTTCCTGCACCACCGCCATCTGGGTGACGCGGTAGCGGGCCTCGGGATATTGCTGGAACATCTGGCCGATATACTGGTCGGCCTCCGGGTCGATCGGCGGCAGGTTGGGCGTGGTCGCAGGTACACTGCCGAAGCCCCCCTGCGGTGCGCCCCCCACACGGGCGACGAACTTCGTAATCAGGTCGCGTTCTTCGGTATTCATCGTTTCCGTCCTGTCTCCGACAAGAGTGCCGACCCTAGATGTGGCCCGCGTGCATGGATTTCGCAACCCCGCCCCGTCCCGCCACGCACCGCCTTTCGATCCGCGCCTCATGCCTGTATGGTGCGGCCCCTGTGCGTGCCGGATGGCATGCGTTTTCCATCGCTTACCCGGAGCATCCCGTCCATGGTCCCGGCCTCCGCGCCTCGCCCCCTTTCCTTCCAGGACCTGATCCTGACACTGCACCGGTTCTGGTCCGCGCAAGGTTGCGCCATCCTGCAGCCCTACGATACCGAGGTCGGGGCCGGCACGCTCTCGCCGCACACCACCCTGCGCGCCCTGGGCAAGCGCCCGTGGAAAGCCGCCTACGTCCAGCCCTGCCGCCGCCCCTCCGACGGACGGTACGGCGAAAACCCGAACCGGCTGCAACATTACTACCAGTACCAGGTGCTGCTGAAGCCGACGCCCGAGGAAAGCCAGAAGCTCCTTCTCGACAGCTACCGCGCCATCGGCATCGACCCGCTGGAACACGATATCCGCTTCGTCGAGGACGATTGGGAAAACCCCACGATCGGCGCATGGGGACTGGGCTGGGAAGTCTGGTGCGACGGCATGGAGGTGACGCAGTTCACCTATTTCCAGCAGGTCGGCGGCATTCCCACGGTGCTCCCCTCCACCGAACTGACCTACGGGCTGGAGCGGCTGGCGATGTACGTCCAGGGGGTCGAAAACGTCTACGACCTCGATTTCAATGGCCAGGGCCTGACCTATGGCGACGTCTTCCTGCGCGCCGAGCGGGATTATTCGCGCCATAATTTCGAGCTGGCCGATACCGAAATGCTGCATCGCCATTTCATCGACGCCGAGCGCGAGGCCACCGCCCTGGCCGATGCCGGCATCGCCCAGCCCGCCTACGACCAGTGCCTGAAGGCCAGCCACCTGTTCAACCTGCTGGACGCGCGCGGCGTGATCAGCGTCAGCGAGCGCGCATCCTATATCGGCCGCGTGCGGACCCTGGCCCGACGCTGCTGCGACGCATGGCTGGCGGGCGAGGAATAAGTCATGCCCGAATTTCTGCTCGAACTGTTCTCCGAGGAAATCCCCGCGCGCATGCAGGCCCGCGGCGCCGACGACCTGCTGCGGCTGGTGACCGAGGCCCTGGCGCCCCTCAACCCGCGCGACGCCACCGCCTTCGCCGGCCCCCGCCGCATCGCCCTGGCCCTGACGCTGGACGCCACCGTACCCGGCACCACCATCGCCGAGCGCGGCCCCCGCGACGGCGCGCCCGAGAAGGCGCTGGCCGGATTCACCCGCAAGCACGGCGTCACCCAGGACGACCTGGTGCTGGAAAACGGCTTCTGGGTGCTGAACCGCACCGTCCCGCCCGTCGAGGCCGCAACCCGCATCGCCGAGACCCTGCCGCCGCTGCTGCGGCGCTTCCCCTGGCCCAAATCCATGCGCTGGGGCGACGGCAGCGCCTTCACCTGGGTCCGTCCGCTTCGCCGCATCCTGTGCCTGCTGGATGGCCAGGTCGTCGACATTGCCCTGGCCGACGGCGAGGATGACGGCCACGGCCTGCGCGCCGACCGGCTGACCGAGGGCCACCGTTTCACCGCGCCCGGCGCCTTCGCCGTAACCGGTGCCGCCGACTGGCGCGAGGGCCTGCGCGCCCGCCAGGTCCTGGTCGATGCGGCCGAGCGGCGCGCGTTGATCGAGCAGGGCACCGCCCGCCTCGCCGCCGAGGAAGGGCTGCGCATCGTGGCCGATCCCGGCCTGGTGGACGAGGTCGCGGGCCTGACCGAATGGCCGGTGCCGTTCCTGGGCCGGATCGACGAAACCTTCATGGACCTCCCGCCCGAGGTCATGCAGGTGTCGATGCGCGTCAACCAGCGCTATTTCGCCCTGGTCCGCGACGACGGCTCGGCCGCGCCCCGTTTCGCCTTCGTGGCCAACCTGCAACCCACCGACGGCGGCGCGCTGACCATCGCGGGCAACGAACGCGTGCTGCGCGCGCGCTTCGCCGATGCCCGCCATTTCTGGGACCTGGACCGCGCCCGCCCCCTGGCCAGCCGGGTCGCGGCGCTGGACGCCATCGTCTTCCACGCCGCCCTCGGCAGCCAGGGCGCGCGCGTGCAGCGCATCGTCCGCCTTGCCGGCCTGCTGGCGCCGATGGTCGGCGCCCCGGCCCCCGAGGCCGAACGCGCCGCCCTGCTGGCCAAGGCCGACCTGACCACCGGCATGGTGGGCGAGTTCCCCGAACTTCAGGGCGTGATGGGATCGTACTACGCCCGGCATGACGGCGAGCCCGCCGGCGTCGCCACCGCCATTGCCGAGCATTACATGCCGCGCGGCCAGAATGACGGCGTGCCGACGGCGCCGGTCTCGATCGCGGTCGCACTGGCCGACAAGATCGACAGCCTGACCGCCTTCTTCGCGGCGGGCGAGAAGCCCGGCGGCTCGGGCGACCCCTACGCGCTGCGCCGCGCCGCCCTGGGCATCATCCGCATCATCCGCGAGAACGCGCTGCGGCTGGATCTGGTCCGGCTGTTCGTGCTGGCCTCCGAAGCCCTGCCCGAATCCCTGCGCGACGCGCCCGACCTGGCCCTACTGCCCGCCTTCGTGGCCGAGCGGCTGCGCGTGCAACTGCGCGCCGAGGGCGCCCGCCACGATATCCTGGCCGCGATTTCCAGCGGCAACGAGGACAGCGACATCACCCGCCTGCTGGCCCGCACCGACGCGCTGGCCGCCATGCTGGCCACCGATGACGGGCAGAACCTGCTGGCAGCCACAAAGCGCGCCGCCAATATTCTGCGGATCGAAGACCGCAAGGACGGCCCGCATGACGGCACCCCGGACCCGACGCTGTACGAACAGCCCGAGGAACGCGACCTGGCCGACATGCTGCTGGACGTCATTCCCGCCGTCGAGGCCGCGATCGCCAGTGAACGCTACACCGACGCCATGCGCGAGGCCGCGCGCCTGCGGCCGGTGCTGGACCGGTTCTTCGAAGCGGTGACAGTCAACGCCGACCGCGCCGAACTGCGCCTCAACCGGCTGCGCCTGCTGGCCGAACTGCGGCGTATGACCGTGCTGATCGCGGATTTCAGCCAGATCGAGGGCTGAATGCTTCCCCACCCGGGCGTGTCGCCGGGTGGGGGTTTCCTGTTCTTTTTTGAAAAAAGAACCAAAAAACTTTTGATCTGTTGAAGAGATTTTTGCCCGCAAGTACGCGGCCAAACGAATAAAAGTCTTTTTGCTTCTTTTTCTTCAGAAAAAGAAGATCTTCACCCCCATCCACCCAAAAATACCAGTCGCGCCAAGCCCCCACCCCGCACCAGCAGAACAGCATTCTGCCCAAAGCGCCGCGCAATCACCCGCCCACGCGCCAGCGGCATGCGCACGGCCAGCAATGGCTCGGCCCACTGCCCCAGCCGGCCCTCGCCCTCATGCCTCTCGCACCCTGCGAGGCAACCGGCCAATGCCCGCATCCGCCGCCGGTTCCAGCCATCCGGCCGGCGCCGCCCGCCGGGATTGGCGGCACTGACAAACACCACGTCCCCACGCCGCCACCATCCAGGCACGCCCGGACCATCCGGCACCGGACGCTGCCCGACCCGTACCGAAATCCCGCCCGCGCGATACAGGCTGCGGCGATAGGCAAGCGCGGTCGCGGCATCGACCGGCCGCAGACCGGTCACGCCCGGTCCCCGGCCTCGCCGAAATGGTCGTTGCGATGCACCCAGGCGGACATCAGCAGCCCAAAGCCGAACATCACCGTCAACATGGCGGAGCCACCATAGGAAATCAGCGGCAACGGCACGCCGCCCACCGGGATCGTCCCCATCACCATCGACAGGTTGACCGCGCAATACAGGAAGAAATTGGTCGCGATCCCCAATCCCAACAACCGCCCGAACTGGTTGCGGCTGCGCATGGCGATCAGCATGCCGCCGATCACCATCAGCATCAGCAACCCGATCACCGCAATCCCGCCGACATAGCCCCATTCCTCGGCGATCATGGTGAAGATGAAGTCGGTCTGCTTTTCCGGCAGGAAGTTCAACTGCCCCTGCGTGCCGTGCAGGTAGCCCTGCCCCCACATGCCGCCCGACCCGAGCGCGATCTTGGACTGGATGATATTGTACCCCGCCCCCAGCGGATCGCTCTCGGGGTTCAGGAAGGTGGTGATGCGCGCCTTCTGGTAGTCATGCAGGTGGCTGTAGGCGATCTTGCCCAGAAAAGGCAGCGGCACCAGCAGCAGCGCGATCTGCCACAGCCGCATCCCGGCACCGAAGAAGATCGTCGCCCCCACCACGCCGATGATGACGGCAGTGCCCAGATTGGGCTCCTTCAGCACCAGCCCCACCGGCAGCAGCACCATGGCGGCCGGCGGCAGCAGATAGAGCGGATTGACCATGCGCCGGTAACTGACACGATGAAACCAGGTCGCCAGCACCAGTACCAGCGCAATCTTGGCCAGTTCGGACGGCTGGATCTGCACGCCGCCGACGATCAGCCACCGCTCCGCCCCCTTGCCGACATGCCCCATGCGCAGCACGGCAACCAGCAGCACCAGCGAAAGGCCATAGAGCGGCCAGGCCAGCCGCGTCAGCAGGCGCGGACTCATCAGCGCCACGCAGACCATCATCACCAGGCCGACGGCAAAGCGGATCGTCTGCGGCCCCGCGAACGGGCGCGACGACCCGCCGGCGGCGGAATAAAGCGCACCATACCCCACCATGGCCAGCGCACAGATCAGCAGCACATACAGCCAGTTGACCTGCCACAGCTTGGCCAGGATCCGGAAATTGGGCTCGGCGCGCAGAAGGCGTTTCTGGAAATTCATGCTCTCGGTCCCGCGTCATCGCCCGCGACCCCGCACGAGCGGCGGCCACACATGCGCGCCCCGCCCACCCATGTCCAGAGCAGAGGCCTCGTGGAGGCGGCTATTGGAAGTCCTCGACCTCCGCCACCACCTGGCCCGGCGGCTCCTTGCGGTTCGCCGGGTCGCGGGTCAGCGTGTCGGTCATGATATCGCGCGCCAGCGGGGCAGCAACCGCCGCACCCGCATTGCCATGCTCCACCACAATGGCCGCCGCATAGCGCGGCGCGTCATAGGGCGCGAAACAGATGAACAGCGCATGGGGCCGATATTCCCACGGCAGCGACGACGAATCGAAGTGCCCACTCTCGCGCAGCGCGCGCGAGACATGCCGCACCTGGGCCGAACCGGTCTTGCCGGCCATCTGCACCCCCGGAATATCCAGGCGCGCCTTGGGCGCGGTGCCGTGCTCCTCATTGACCACGGCATACATCCCGGCCCGCAACTGGGTCAGGAACGGCTCCGGCATATCCAGCGCCGGCCAGTGGCCGCTATCGGTACCGTCGGTCATCCGGCCGGAGACCGCCCGCACCAGATGCGGCTGCACCGCCCGCCCGCTGGCGATCCGCGAGACATAGGTCGCAAGCTGCAGCGGCGTCACCTGCACGAATCCCTGGCCGATGCCGCTGACGATCGTGTCGCCGCCATTCCAGTGCTGGCCATGCGCCCGCCGCCATTCCGGCGTCGGGATCAGGCCCGTGCGCGTATGCGGCAGCTCGATATCCAGGTTCGTGCCCAGCCCGAAACTGTGGGACGCGGCAGCGATGGCATCCATCCCGGTCCGCCGCGCCACCTCATAGAAGAACACGTCGCAGGAGAATTTCAGCCCCTCCTTGAGGGTCAGCGAGCCATGGCCATAGCGCGACCAGCAATGGAACCGCGTCCCGCCCACATCCAGGTAGCCGGGGCAGAAGATCCGGTCGGTCGGCGACAGGGTACCGGTCTTCAGCGCCGCCATCGCCACCGCGGGCTTGAAGGTCGAGCCCGGCGGATAGACACCGGCCACCGCCTTGTTGATCAGGGGCGTGCGCGGATCGGTGGCCCATTCCTGCCACTGCGCCTGACTGACCCCGCTGTCGAACAGCGACGGGTCGAAAGAGGGGTTGCTGACCATGGCCAGCACCTCGCCATTGCGGCAATCCATCACCACCGCGCTGGCCGACTGGTCGGCGATCCGCCCCAGCACCGCCTGCTGCAACCCCGAATCGATGGTCAGGGTAATCTCGTCGCCCGGCTGCCCCTCGTCCCGCGACAGTTCGGACATCAGGCGGCCGACCGCGTTGACCTCGACCTCGACCGCACCGACCTGCCCGCGCAGCAGCCCGTCCTGCGTCTGCTCGATGCCCGCGCGCCCCACCCGCATCCCGGGCAGCGCCAGCGTCTGGTCCTGCGCCACGTCCTTGTCGCCCGGCGGCGCGACATAGCCCACCACATGCGCCATCAGCGGCCCGAACGGATAGTTCCGCGTGGTACCGACATCGATCAGCACGCCCGGCAGCGACGGCGCGTTGAGCTCGATCCGCGCCATGTCGTCCCAGGACAGGAAATCATGCAGCATGACCGGAATGAAACGCCGCTTGTGCCGGATCTCGCGCTCGATGCGCGCCCGGTCCCGGGCCTCGATGGGCACGAGGGCGGAAAAACGGTCCAGCGTCCCCGGTATGTCGCTGGTCTCCTCAGGCAGCAGCAGGGCGCGCCAGTTGACCTTGTTCGAGGCCACGGCGATCCCGAACCGGTCGACCACGCGCCCGCGCGGCGGGGCGATCAGGCGCCGGCTGACACGATTATTCTCGGCCATGCGGGCGAAATGGTCGCCCTCCAGCACCTGCAATCCGTACAGCCGATGCCCCAGCAGCCCGAACGCCGCCATCTGGGCCCCCAGCACCACCAGGGCGCGCCGGGTAAAGACCCCACGCGACGGCGTGTCGGCATCGGGCCGCGACATCAGGCGCTGCAAGGTTTTGCGACGCCCGATCATCAATCCATCCAGGCCGGGACGAAATCGGAAACCGCCATCAGGCCCGGTCCGGGTTGGCGATCGAACGCCCCAGGGTGCTGAAGACGACGCACAGAAGCGGAAACACCCCCACCCCGAGCACCCATTGGAACGCAAAGGCCACCGTCGGCACCAGATGCAGCGACAGCGCGGAAATCAACCCCCATTGCAGCGCCGTCGCCGCCAGCGACAGACCCCCGAAGACGATCCACAACACCAGGATGTGCGCGCGCGAAAACCCGTATCGGCCTGAAAGCGCGACCCCATGGACAAGCAACACGACCAGCAGCATCACGCCCGGCGGCCCGAACCCCAGCAGATCGACCAGGATCCCCAGCAGGAACACGATGGGCGACGACATCGAGGCCGGCCGGAACACCGACCAGAAGAACACGGACGACAGCACCACCCCCGGCAGCAATTCGGCCTGCCCGGGCAGGCCGAACGGCGCGGACAGCAGCAGGACGGCCATGCCGGTCAGCGCGGCGGGCAGCCCGCGACGCGACAGCATGTCCAGCCGCCGCCACAGGCTGGGCCGGGGCTGGATGCCCGGTTGGAACTCTGGGGCCTGGTCGGGCGTCATCCATGCACACTCTCATCCACGGCCGAGTGGGGAGGGAAACGGGAGCGGAAGGGAATCGGCCGGCCGCCGCACCGGAATCCGCCCCGGCGCATCGGGGGGGACGACAGCGGAGCGCCCATAATCGAAGACCCGGACGATATCGAGATGCCCCAGCGACGCAAAGGGAATGACGACCGGCTGGCCTGGACGAACATAATGGATCTGCCCGACAGGCAGGCCCGGAGGCATTGTATCGATCTCGCCATTGGTGACGACGCGCTCTCCCTCGATCGGGGGATTGTCCTGGGGATAGTAGATAAGGCGAGGCGTGCCCGAATTATCACCAGCCATTATAGCGGCCCCGTGACTGACTTCCAGTCTGACCGGTATGCGGCTCGACGCATCCGTGATCAGCAGGACCCGTACCGACCGGCTGCCGATCTCGGTCACGCGTCCCACCAGGCCCGAGCCGTCCAGCACGATCTCGTCCTTATGGATGCCGGCATCGACATTGGCCGCCACCAGCACGCTGCGCGCATACAGGCCGCTGGTATCGCGGACGACCCGCCCGGTCACGAAGGACGGCGCAGGATCGGGCATCCAGTGCAGATTGGCCTTCAGGGCCGCGTTTTCGTCCGCCAGCGCGGCCGCCACGTCGTACCAGTGGCGCAGATTCGCATTTTCCGCCCGCAGACGCTGGTTCTCGGCCTCGATTCGGCCCATGTCGCGCATGCGTCCCAGCAGATCGCGCGCCTGCTCCTGCGGCCATACGACCAGCCCGTACGCGGGGGCCAGAATATCGGCCAGCCCCATGCGCACCCGCTCGGTCAGGCCGCGATCCGCCTGCCCCAGCAGGATGATCCCCAGCGCCGCGACGATCAGAATCGGCAGAACCAGCCGCTCCAGCGCCTGCCGCAAGGTGATGGACAGCGGAATCATGACGGATTCGCCAGGCATCGCGCACGCCCGCGCCAGTCACACCCGTCATTCTGCCGGACGTCCATCGCCTCGGCCCCCCGCGTTCCGCCCGTGGTCAGTACATGCTGGTCAGGACATTCTTCAAGCGTTTCATTTCTTCCAGGGCGCGTCCAGTCCCCAGCGCCACGCAGGACAGCGCATCCTCGCCGACCGTAACAGGCAGGCCGGTGGCCCGGCGCAGCACATCGTCGAGGCGATAGAGCAGCGCACCGCCACCGGTCAGGACAATGCCCTTGTCCACGATGTCCGCCGACAGCTCCGGCGGCGTGTTTTCCAGCGCCGTCGTCACCGCGTCGACGATCTGGCTCACGGGCTCGGCCAGGCTCTCGGCGATCTGCGCCTGCGACACCACCACTTCGCGCGGAACGCCGTTGATCAGGTCGCGTCCCTTGACCTCGCGCCAGCCGCCATCGTCATCCGGATCGTCGGGCGGCAGGGCAGACCCCAGCTCGATCTTGATGCGCTCGGCCGAGCTCTCGCCGATCAGCAGATTATGGTTGCGCCGGATGTAGGAGATGATGGCCTCATCCATCTTGTCGCCGCCGACGCGGGCCGAACGGGCATAGACGATGCCACCCAGCGAAATCACGGCGACCTCGGTGGTGCCCCCACCGATATCGACGATCATGCTGCCCGAGGGCTCGGTCACCGGCAGCCCGGCGCCGATCGCGGCCGCCATCGGCTCCTCGATCAGGAACACCTTGCGCGCGCCCGCACTCTCCGCACTTTCCTGGATCGCCCGGCGCTCGACGGCCGTGGAGCCGGAGGGAACACAGACGATGATCAGCGGGCTGGCGAACATCCGCCGGTTATGCACCTTGCGGATGAAATGCTTGATCATTTCCTCCGCGACCTCGAAATCGGCGATCACGCCGTCGCGCAGGGGACGAATCGCCGTGATGTTGCCGGGCGTCCGGCCGACCATCTGCTTGGCTTCCTCGCCCACCGCCAGGACCTGCTTCTTGCCGCGCACATCGGCGATGGCGACAACCGAGGGTTCGTTCAGGACAACACCGCGTCCCTTGACATAGACAAGGGTATTGGCCGTGCCGAGGTCGATGGCCATATCGGCCGACAATAGACCCAGCAGACGAGCAAACATCCAGAACTCCCGACAAACAAGCACGACACGGCGGCACATGATCCGGAACATCGCGGCGCGCGACCTGCCGAACGGCAGCCCGTCGCGACGCGTCCCAGTCAGCCGGATCAGGCCGAGGGCTTACCGGGGCTACAGGACTCGGGCAAGGCCCAGCCACATTAATTCGTGCTTTTCACTTCGTCACCCTCCCGGGGCCATGAAAAAGGCGCGCCTCGTCCCCATCTCCCGTCAGGCCGCCATTCCGCCCGGCGGGGGCCGGCCGGCGACAACGAATAGAGCCGGCTGCCTTTTTTTCGCCACCGGAACGCCCTGCCACGCACATGACCTGCATGGAAACTCGCGGCACCGGAAGACGATACCCCACAGCTGGCGAACAGCGCGCCCTTTCGACAAGGAAGACGATCATGACGATCCGCCCCCATGCTTCTCTCTTCACCCGGGCAGCCCTGGTCGGCGCCGGACTTCTGGCGCTGGCGGGCTGCGGCAATCCATACGATCCCGGTGCCCGCGCCGGAACCGGCGCGCTGATCGGCGCCGGCGGCGGCGCCGCGATCGGCGGTCTTGCCGGCGGCGGAAGCGGCGCCCTCATCGGCGCCCTCGGCGGCGGCGCGGTCGGCGCTGCCACGGGCGCCGCCACCACGCCCAACCCGCCCAGGCGGGGATATTGACCCCGCTTGCCGATCCGCCGGCGCTCGCACGCTTTCGTCCCCCTCGGTGACGGTGGCGAAAGCGCGCGACCCGGCGCATCATACGAGACCCATGGCCCCGAACGGGCCTGAAACCACGAGAATTCCATGAGCCCTCCCCGCACGCCCGCCCCTCCAACCCGCCGTCCCGTCCGCACGGCCGGATTCCTGACGCTCGGCGCCCTGGCACTGTCGCTGGCAGCTTGCAGCAATCCGTACGACCCCGGCCAGCGCGCCCTCGGCGGCGGCCTGATCGGCGCGGGCGGCGGCGCCGCGATCGGCGCGCGGGCCGGCGGCGGACCGGGGGCCGCGATCGGCGCGCT